>CAWBBY010000010.1:0-429476 GCA_963787145.1 uncultured Acidobacteriaceae bacterium | reverse complement strand
GTCTATCCGTAAAAACTCCATCTCCAACCGGCCCACTCGCGTATTCGTTCGCGATGGGAGCATTTGCACTTGCAGGCGTATCTAATAAGTACTGCCGCCACTCAAAGTCCAAGGGTGGACCAAATTCCGACTGCATGCCCGTGGCAGACGGCCTTTTGGCCGCAGTAGGTCTAGATGTGACGGGCTCTAAAAGTAGCTCTTCCGCTTTCACCTTCGGCGCGGCCAGCGGCAGCATTATTCTTTGTGCCCCCTCCGCGTGGCCGGGCGGATGAATACGATGGCGCTTCAGAACGTCGTCTAGGATGAGCTTGGCCTCTTCGCGGGTAAGTCCCGCTAGGCTTCTCTTTTGATTTTCGTGTCATGGCAGCCTCGTCCCGAAAGAGAAAGGATCTGTCTGTCTACGCAGAGAGATGCTGTGACCCTTAAGAAAGTTGACCGGCCCTACGAAGAGGGGGCTCCTGCGCGCACTGGTTAAACCACTATCGTAAGCAGATGGTATTCCGGTAAACGTCACGCTAACGAAAAAACTTCTTACCACTCGTTCAGGCTAGACTCAACACAGGTGAAACACTTGAAAGGGACGAAGACCGTTTGAGACCGTGCCGTTAATCGAATTGCCGACGAAAGAGATCCCGCTGAAACAGGACAAGCCTCGAGCTATGGAGTTGCCACGTACGAAAACAATTGTGCTCAAGTGGCCTCCCCGAGAAATAGAGCAGGCACCATACTAGTTGATCCTGATGAGAAGCGGATGCCAGATGGTCAGATGCGACGCAACGCGTCTTTCTAACCTAAGCATGCTTAGTACCTAGCCGTCCGTACATGGAGCAAATGGCAGCGTAATAGATAAGTATGTCAACAAACCTGGACTTACGCGTTGATGGGCGATGCCATCATCAAGGGCAGTTTTTCTTCCCACTGTTCAATAAGCGCCAAACCGGCCTCTTTCTCCGGTTGATCCACATTTCCGTCAAACCGTCCATTGACAACCCGTACACGTGGTCCGCGGGGCCATCCTGGTTCGACCCCTTGAGCCAGACCTTTATACCCCAACCTGGCTCACCGTCATCGTATGCACCTCGCACGTGGAACTCGCCGTAATTGTCTCGTTCGACTGTCATCTCCTGCCCCTACAAGCGGTGCCGGGAAAGGCGACCGGCATCGCTTCGCTATAGACCACCTACACTTCTACCTTGGCGGCTTTTGCCGCTTTAGCATTCGCTTTCTCGTGCAGCGCGGCCTGTTTCGCACCCAACCCGTTTGTAAACTCCCCGACAGGCGTGGAGTCGATAGGCGAGGTTTGTTCTGTGCCTGGTTTCGGGTCATAAGGCGTGAACGCTCAGGCCTGCCCCACCCTTTATCTCCGATTCCACCATTACTAACCCATTGCCATGATTCCAGGGACCCCCAAAATCGCTTTACTTATTGGCTCTCCCCGGTAGACGCGTTAAAAAACTGATCCACAAGTTGAGGCGTTGGTTCGATGATCCCAATAGCAAACTGCGGCTTTTCCATACTTTCGAGTGCTGCGGTGAACGCGCGCATGTGTGTGATTTCTCGCGTCATCAGGAATTGCAGTGCTTGCTTCGAGCCCGGGTCCTGTGTGAAGCTAATAAGCCGCTCGTAGACGATCTTCGCCCGCGCCTCGGCGGCGATGTTACTGCGCAGACCCTACGGCCACATCTCCGGTTATCTTCAAGTAATTTGCAGTCCAGGCATTCCCCATGGAATCGAAAAGGGAAACTCCACCACCACCCGCGATTGCTACCAACGGGTCCGCCTCAGCCGCTTCGCGACTGCTCTTCATGGACTTCAAATGCATCCGAATCAACGCTCCTACCACTTCTAAGTGACTCAATTCTTCTGTTCCGATATCCATGAGAAGGTCCTTCCGCGCCGCATCTTCGCAGTTGAGCCCCTGAATGGAGTACTGCATAGCCGCAGCGAGCTCTCCGTTAGCGCCCCCAAACTGCTCCAATAGCATTTTGCCGAACCTTGGATCGGGTTCGTCGATTTCGACCGTATACATAAGTTTCTTTACGTGATGGTACATAAGCTGCTCCTTTCAAATCATGGTGCTTCGTTTTACTTCCGCGAGCGAGAGGCTTTTACAAGATGGGGTTTGGCTGTCTCGCTCTCGTCATCCTCTTCCTCTTCATCATCTATTGAGGTCTCGGATTGGGCGGCGGCTACGATCAGCTCCTGGATCTTGCCTTCGAGTTTCTCCAGGGCCGCATTTTCCTCGTTCAAGGTTTCCACCAGGTGTTCCGCGGCTCCCTCGAGACCCAGACCCTTCAACATCGCGATCACTGCTGTGTAGGCGGCAATTTCGTAGTGTTCAACCCGCGTCGCCGCCCCGATCAGTCCGATATCGTATGCCTCGCTCTCTTCCTTTTCATCGATCGCTTCTTTGCCTTCTTCAATCAGGCCTTCCATGCCGTTGCAATGCTTGCCAGTTGGTTTCTCCCGGAGAAATGAGAAGACCTGCCGCAGGCGTTCAACCTGCCCTTTTGTCTCTTGCAAATGTTCGGAGAAAGCCTGCTGAAGTTCGTCGTCTTCTGCGGCCTTGGCAAGTATAGGGAGAGCCTTTACCAGCTGATTCTCAGCACTGTAAGGGTCTCTAAGTCCGTCGAGCACGACCTCGCGTAGCCCCATGGCGAAGATCCTCCATTTCGGGCGTCGATTAACGCCAATGTGAGCTTTGATGCATCCGGCCTCCTGCTCTGTGACGGCTCGCCGACATAGTAGGGCCTTAATTTTGCAACTAGCATGGGTAGGAGAAACGGGGTCTATCCCCTTTTGAACGTCTTGGTCGACCCATTACCTGATGAAAGCAGGCGGAAACTCCTGAGGCAGGCGACCGCTTGGGCGACCTTGTGGACGTTTTTCTCGTATTCGTCGCCGACTTGTCTTACAGAGCTCTTGTGCTAATGCAAATCGACCGCGAGCTCTGTAAGTGCGCTATTGGTCGGCTCGCTCGACTTGAACTGCTGCGGCACTTAGGGTCGCGGCGTGGAATCCTAACACGAGTAGGTGAATCACGGTTGCGCGTAATACCCGTCGCGCGTTCGGGTAACAAGACCAGGATTATCCGTTTTAACGTCAATTTGGTGATACTCATTGGGCCGGTCAGCTCTAGCAGCCGGAATCGTAATCTCATACCAGGAATGCAAGTCCTAAACACAAGTCTTCAGAGCGCCAACAACATCATTGCTGCCATTTAGCGCCAGGCCTCCGCTCTGCACTGCGAGAACCTGGAGGCTGAGGTCTGCCAGGTCGGTCTGGCTAGAAGTACTGACGCCTTTCACAAAGCTCTGATAGTAGTTTCCACGGTATATACTTTCGTCAACGCCCAGAGGATTGATGCTGTACAAGGTCACATTGGATTGCTGAAGTTCATTGGAGAAAGCAACAACGTTGGCGAAGATCTGGTTCTGTTGCTGTGAGCTAAGCTGGATCCGCACACCCGAGGAGCAGGCCCGCCTGGCGAGATCCTATAACAGAATCTTGCGGCCAGGAAGGCTGGACGCGTATGCCATAAGTTCCCGAACTGCACGCAACGAAGTGTCCACGCGTTCGTCGGCACCCCAGATGCCGGAAGATCGAGTGATCTCGCGCAGGCTGATCGTGTATTGATCGAGTGAGGAACTCAGCGCATTTCCATCTCTGTAAAATCTTTTTGGATCTGCGTGCCGCTATCTGTCAAGACAGCAATGGTCGTAGGATTCTCCAGCTGGCCATTGTTTGCTTTCAGAAACTTCTGCGCCTGTTCACGCGCGTACGCCACTCGCGAGAAATCCGTATTGACGGCATCTATTAGCAGAATCACCTTAACAGGGTCTTGACTTGAGGTGACGGCCTTAAAAGACTGGATTGGCTGGGCCTCATGATTATCGAGGACAGGAAAGTCTTTGCTTTGAAGCTCGGCCATCTCCTGGGCCTTTTTGGGTGCCACATGCACGTTCAAGCGGATGATTTGCGGATACTCGTGTGCAACCGCAGCGCCTTGTTGAGCCAACGCCGAGAGTACATTTGGAAGGAAAGCGGCCAGAAGAATGAAGGGACGCACGTACGGGGACATGGAAACCTCTTTCGGGTGTGCATTCTAAAATTCCCCTGCGGGCGGAAACGGGAAGCGCACTACTGACGTTGGATGCACTTGCGCCAAGGGTGCCCGACATAGTTTCAGACCAAGAAATTTTTTTTCAAGTGAGGTGCATTCCGCACAGGGGATTCTGCGCGACATGTCGTGACGACAACGACAATCGTTAGAGGGCTAACGCTGCTGGTATCTGCGGAGAGCGGAGGCCGGTGGGCCTGAGGTTGCGACACCGATCCAGTTGGCTGGAAACGAGGTGCTCCATTCGGTAGTTAGCCAGTCGCCGACGAATACTACCTTGGGGGCTGGTGCGCCAGCTGCTGTGGTTGAGAAGAAGGCAGAAAGAAGCAAAGGCAAGCGTTAGCTTGGAGAGATGGTTCATTCGACGCTGCCTCCTGGGCAGCTTTGTGGGGGGCCTTCGGGTTTATCACCAGGCTCTACGACCGGGCAAGCGATTTCTTTTGATAACGGATGTATTGAGGGACCGTCGGTTGCCGGGCAAACCGGCCTGGCTGGCACAGTGACTGTGGTCATCAGGTAACGAGCAATCCCACTTGCACATGCCGATACGCGCGGAATGGGATTGCAAGCAAGATGGCAGACAAGACATACCTTGTCCGGCTAAAACCGCCTCAATGAGATATCTACTGGGTGACTGCCGAGAGCGCTGAAATCCACGGCGAACATCTGGCTTTTCTGAACTCGAAGGGCAAACTTCTGGTCCTGATCCTGTTGGAAATCGTTGAAAGATGGATCGAGACGGAGCGCGTGTAGGCTATTCCGTCATGCGGACATCGCCATTTTGAAGCGCTCGTATCGCAGTACCGGTGCCGATGCCCAACCGCGCCGAGATAACCCGCCAGAGGAACATCCTGTGCCCGCAGCGCGCGAATTTGATCGACGTTGGCGTAGGTCCGCGGTCGCCCGATTCTGCTTCCGCGTTTTCGCGCAGCATGCATGCCGGCAGAGACTCGCTCCTTGATCAGCTCCCGCTCAAATTGAGCCATGGCGCCAATGATGTGCATCATGAGCCGACCGGAGGGCGTGCTGAGGTCAAGGTTGTCGCGCAGGGAGATGAAAGCTACGCCGTAGGCGCTCAGGTCCTCGATCGTCGTGACCAGGTGCTTCAGGCTGCGGCCGAGCCGGTCGAGCTTCCAGCAGACGACGGCATCGAAGGCCCGAGAGTGTGCAGCGGCCAGCATCCGGTTTAGTTCTGGGCGAGACTCCCTTGACCGCTTACGCCCAGGTCGACGTACTCGGCAGTGATTTCCCAGCCGCGGCGGGACGCATATTCGCGCAGCTCGGTAAGCTGCATTTCGGGGTTCTGGCTGTGGAGGGTGGAGACGCGAGCGTAAATTGCGATTCGCTGGCTCATGGCTGCACCGCTTTCGCTATCGCCCTCTCGAGCTGGTGAAAATAGCGCGCGAACAGGTGAGGGCACGGCTTGATCCTTGCCAGCGCGTCTTCGGCTAGAGCAATGCTGATCGCCCAGACCTCTGCCTCGTTCTTGATCAGCTCGGCTGTTCGTGGATCGCAGCTGTTGGACCTCGGACCGCTTAGTACCCTGTACTCCGCCTTGGCTAGGGGAAGAAGAATTTCGATCGCGGCGAGAAGCTGGGGAGACTCCACTGACAAGCGGAGCTGCTGCTCGACGAGGCTGGTGGTCTGCGCAGGTGCTGGCAGAGGCTTGGTAAAGAATTGAGTGGAATGGGACGGACTGCTACTGTTGGTGGTAACCACGTTGCCTCCTCTTCAAGCGACTTCGGTTAGCGCTCCGTGGTGCTCTGACACCTGCGGGGCGCGCTGTTGTTATCGGCAGATCAATCTCAGCAACTGTTTCTTTCTGAAATCGATGGGAACAACTCTACCGCGATACACATTCCGGACGTGGGGGCAGGTCTGGGGGCAACTGCAACCAACATCTTAGCAATCCTCTTCTATTTTCAATGAGTTATGCATACTATTCGGTAGACGCCTCGCCCACCATTTGAAATGGGCAACTTACCGCCATCGTCAAGACACCCACGGATTTTTTGTGGGTGATTTTGGGCGCAGAGGGGTTTCCTGGGCAACACCGGCTTCTTCCGCTTAACATCCAAAACTGCAATTCCCTTCGCTTCGCATCGTTGCTGCTGTGGCTGTAACGCTCCATCATTTTCTTTGACATCCACCCGGCGACCGACCACCCAATAGGAACTGGACGGGTGCCCCACGTTCGCCTCAGCGTACGTGGGCCGAATAAGACGGCGAAGCCCCACCATAGCTTTTGCGAATTGAGCAGCAAAGCATTCGAGACATATTATTTTCGGCCCACGTATCCGGATTTCCTGCACGGGGCGCCACCAACACCCGCGTGTGCGGCTTTCATTAAGGAAAGCCGCATGAAGTGCGCCAACGCCAACAAGGTCGACAGGAAATTCGGAGTACGCTGAGGCGAAACCTGGGGCACCCGTCCAGTTCCTAGTGGGTTCTGTTAGACACAGACTCCGCCGAGAATCAATTTTGAATGGGAGGCTCTCACGCAGTCACTCAAGCCCCGCCTCGCCCACCAGTTGAATGCCAATAGCGGGCCTGTCGTCCCTACAGTCTGCATGGAGCTAACCGGCGATCTTTGGCACCCTTGTCGATCCTGGTCCCCACGTCATCTTCCTTTCATTCGCCTGCGCTAGGGTTGCCACGGGGGGTTTGCGTGACGATAGCCATCTGCGAGTGGCTCCTGGGGCTCAGCGTATTGCTATTCATCGGCCGCCGGTTGCTGCTGCGCCTGCAGCTCTCTCGCGCGAAGCACCGCTCGCTGGCCGGCCACGCGCGGCTCGGGCGCCTGCTGGCCCGTTTCGTACCCTACTACGAATATGACGAAGCGCAGTTCTTCCGGGCCGACGACGCCCCGGAGCACGTCGGCGAGCAGCGCCGGGCAGCCTTCAGGCGCCTGGCCGCACTGTATGCGCAACGCTTCGCCAACACTGTGCGGCAGACAAATGAGGTCCAGGGCGAGATCTCCGATCTGCAATTCACGGCGCGCTACCGCGTACCCTTCCAGTTCAGCCGCCTGGTCCGCCAGCACCTCAACACCGGATCCTTCGTCCTTTCCTCCAGCGGCCCGACGACGACCGATCTGGACGGCAACCGGCGCTACGACCTGACCGGCTCATACGGCGTAAATGTATTTGGCTACGACTTCTACAAAGAGTGCATCGAACGCGGCGGCGCGCGGGTCCGCGACCTAGGGCCGGTGCTCGGGGCGTACCACCCGGTGACCGCGAACAACGTTCACCGCCTGCGCGCGATCTCCGGGCTGGATGAAATCTCCTTCCACATGTCCGGTACCGAAGCCGTGATGCAGGCGGTGCGCCTGGCCCGCTACCACACCAGGCGCCGGTACCTTGTCCGCTTCTGCGGCGCCTATCACGGTTGGTGGGGCGAGGTGCAACCGGGAGTCGGCAATCCGGTGAGCGAGCGCGACACGCTGACGCTCAAGGATATGGATGAGCGGAGCCTGCGCGTGCTGCGCAGCCGGCGTGACATCGCATGCGTGCTCGTCAACCCGGTGCAGGCGCTGCACCCGAACGCTGGTGCGCCGGCAGATTCGACGCTGGCGAACAGTGGCCCCCGCCCCAGTTATGACCGCGGAGCCTACACGAAATGGCTGCAGCGCCTAGGCCAGGTGTGCTCAGACCGCGGCATCGTGCTGATTTTCGATGAGGTGTTTCTTGGCTTTCGGCTAGCCCGCGGCGGCGCCCAGGAGTATTTTGGCATCCGCGCCGACATGGTGACCTACGGCAAAACCGTAGCCGGCGGCCTGCCGATCGGCGTGGTGTGCGGGCGCGCCGACCTGATGAAGCGGTTTCGCGAGGACAGGCCCGCGGATATCTGCTTCGCGCGCGGTACCTTCAATTCCCACCCCTATGTCATGGGGGCGATGTCCGAGTTTCTCGAGCGGCTGGACACGCCGGAGATCCTGGCCTGCTATCGCGAGCTCGATGCGGTGTGGGATGGCCGGGCGGCCCGGCTCAATGAACGTCTGCGCGAAGCCGCGGTCCAGGTCCGGGTCGCAAATCTCTCCTCGGTATGGACGGTCTGCTATCTGCAGCCGTCGCGTTACAACTGGATGTTTCAATACTATCTGCGCGCCGAAGACCTGGCACTGAGCTGGGTGGGAACGGGCCGGCTGATCTTCAGCCTGGATTACACGGACGAAGACTTCGCCGCGGTGGCCGATCGCTTCCTAGCGGCGGCGCGGCAAATGCAGCAGGATGGCTGGTGGTGGGCGAACCAAGCGCTCACCAACAAAGCCATTAGGCGTCGCGTACTGCTAGAAATGTTTCGGGCTCGTCTACGTCGTCCATCGGATCAATCAGCTGGCCCGCGAGCAGGTGAAACGGCGCTCGATAGTAGAGCATGAAGTCGTGAAACGGATCGGTCAGGATTTTCGTCAACCAGACCAGGCCGGTCTGGACGTCCCTGATGAAGAAGAGTTGCACGGTGCGGAACAATAGAGCGCCAAAGCCGACAACCAGCCAGATTTGGCCAACGTGCTGGACGAAGATGGCGCGCTCGGCGTAGGCCGGAAAAATCCCAAACAGCGTCGGACTTAGCCACAGCAGCGCTGGTGAGAGCGCCCAGATGGCCAGCAGGACGATCTTCCGGCGGAGATTGTAGCCGACCTTAATGTCCTCCTTGTGCTCATGGGTCGCGTGGTTGACCTCGTCGTAACCCCTGGGCTCGAAGAAGAAGTGTCCGGCTTGCCGGCTGACCATGGCCACCAACCAGCCAATCAGCGCCGAGGCCGCCGGATTCTTGAAGATCAGGCCGTATGCGGTCAGAAAGCTGAGCGCGCTGAGCAGGTGGAGCGACTGATTAATGCGGCTGTGATGATAGTAGCGGTGGTCGTCCCACCGCTGGATTCGCAGAGCTTCGAGAAAACCTTGCATGCTGTTTCCTTCCCAGGTTTGCCGTTGCCAGATGGCCATGAAGAAGGAAATATAGCAATCTTGTTACAGCCATATAACGGTTCGAACATTACGGGCTCCCAGCCCTTAGCAAGTAAGGCACTCCCCTGTTACCAAACTCCTACGCCGCATAATTGCGGGGGGCTCCCACCATTAACGATTTCCAGCGAAAGGTTGTAACGTTCGGGGTATCGCCACCACTATGTCGATGTTTGATAGGTGGGGCTGGGTCCCGATGGTCAGGAAGTGCCCGCAATTCTTGTCTGGTGGTCCAGTTCCATCCCTGCCGGCCTGCGATTCTCCACGAACTCCTTCATAGATTCTTTCGGGGGGAAGAGATCTCTGAGGTGGAAAGAGGAGGATCGCAGTCGGCATTGAGATAAGCCTATGTTTTTCATGAATTAACCCCCTTCTGGATCGGCCTGCCCGGGGTGTCCACCTTCCAGCCGACTGGCTATTGGCATTTCTTCAAGAGTGGATATTGCCCTGTGCTGTGATTGGGAGGAGAATAAAACACGCAAGTTCCTGATTGCATCGCCGCAATCAGAGAAGTGTGCTTCCAGGAGGCGAGCTATGGGTGAGATTCCCAGTCTACCGCTCTTCCGCGTGAAACTCTGGTGTGCAGTTGCCATTCTTACGTCAGCCAGTATTCACCTGTTCGCAGAAGTGTCGCAAACACCTTCAGCCCAAACCCCGGCTAGCCCTCCCCAGCAAGTGTCTGCTTCTGATGCACCGCGCAAGGTTCTGTCTCTCAATCCGCTCCCCGCTGAGGCGAAGGCGGACATTTTGATGGCCCGCGGTGAGTACGCTGCAGCTATCGCCGCCTATCAGCAAGGCAATCTGAAATCGGCTACTGTCTGGAACAGCATAGGCATGGCCTACCACCATATGTTCGCATTGGAGGAAGCACGCAAGGCATACCAGACGGCGCTCTCTATCAATCCTCGCTTCGCTCCTGCTTCCAACAACCTTGCCGCCGTGTATTACGGCCAACACGATTTTCGTGATGCCGAGCACTACTATAAAAAAGCACTGAAACATACCTCGGAAAGTGCTGTCATTTTTTGCAATCTTGGTACCGACTATTTTGCCGAGGCGAAATACAAGCAAGGCATGAAGGCCTATCGCAAGGCCTTCGAAATTGATGAGAAGGTGTTTGCTCCCGATCAGGCGGCAATGATCGAAGCCGGCAGTTCCCGTGAACAAAGGATTGCCATGAACTACTTCGTCGCAGCGACTTTCGCCAGGGTAGGCAAGCAGGAACAGGCCCTCGTCTATCTTCGTAAGGCAATGGATGAGGGCTTCAAGGACCGTAAACGTCTCGATGAAGATAAGGATTTCGCTACCCTGCGGACCACGCCGGAGTTTCAACACCTGCTGGACCAGGAGAACCTGAATTAAGCGTAGATGTCCGAAGGCAGTTCAAGCACTTGACCCGGTTTATCCTCGATTTCGATTGATTCTTCTCCAGAAGAAGCTATATCTTCCGCTCCAGCCGCCATGAGGACATCTCTTGCTCTTGATACCTCATCGCAGTGAACGCAGTGGACTGACAAGAGCACTCCCCCGTCCCTAACCCGCTCATCGTAGAGCTTCGCCTCGTATTCCGGGATGCCCAAGCCTACGAGGGCTCCGACTAAGCCAACTACAGCACCACCTACACCCAAGCCGGCGAGACTTGCGACGATCGGGCCGGCAGCAATGAGCGTCCCAACGCCGGGTATGGCCAAGGCGCCAATCCCTGCCAGAAGGCCCAGGGTTCCTCCGACGACCCCGCCCACTCCAACTTTCAACCCTTCCTTGTCGGACATCAGGATCGAGACATTCCCGCTCGAAAAGCCTACTGCGGTCAGCCGATCGACGGCAACCTCCATGCTCGCTCCGTCCGTGAAGGTGCCAAAGACCGCAGCATTTTCCCCTGTCATAATGTCTCCTTGCCTTATCTGGTTAGCGTCTTCAAAAGAGCGAGATCTAGTTGTCTTCCTCTGTAGAACCATTCAATGCAGCGGCGTTTAGCTCTTTCGTAATCTGCGTGAACTTGTTGCCGCCAGGCGATACATTCTGCCTTCCGGTTCATAGATGCGAGAAGCCGCGCCCGAGCACAAACTGGCCACACACTTTTGTTCCTTGGCCGAACGGGCAAAGTACTTTGCTCGATTGGCAACACCGGCCCTGGGAATTGCATCTCTTGAACCGGTTCTCCGATTAGCATGCTTGCCTTGTCAGGACGTTCATGATCCGCTCGAACTCGTCTCGCGCACTCTCGCAGCTGTTGGCTGTCATTGTTACGGTGGTCCTGATCACCGTGCTCTACCTTGCGAAAACGGTGATCTTGCCGCTGGCCCTCGCGATGCTTCTGACTTTCGTGCTTGCTCCGGTGGTCACCTGTCTGGAAAGAATCCGGCTCCCCAGGGGAGTGGCCATTCCCGTAGTCCTGCTTGCGGCGGGGGTGATTTTGGGTTCCATCGGCTGGACCGTTTTCATGCAGTTGGTTGAAGTGACCAACGCCCTACCGGCGTATACGACAAATATCCAGGACAAGATCCAATCGCTCCAACAATCGAAGACGGGAGGTTTCACCCGGGCGCAGAAGGAGCTGGACAATCTAAGCCAACAGATAAGCGATTTGAGCTTGGGCTTTACCAGCGATCAAGGGCATGGAGCTGCGGAAAAACTAGGGTCACCCAATAAACCTGTCTCTGTGCGGGAGGTTGGAGGCAGTCAAGGCCGGCTAGACGCACTCAGCGGTGTGCTGGGCGTCATGGTTTCTGTCATTTTGATCGGAGTCTTCACGTTTTTTATGCTGCTGAAGAGGGAGGATTTACGCAATCGCCTCATTCGCCTGAGCGGACACGGACATCTGCAGCTCATGACCCAGGCAATGGATGACACCAGCCGTCGCATCAGCCGATATCTATCGTTGCAGTCGCTGGTAAATACAGGCTATGGTCTGATCGTCTTTGTTGCTCTGCACTTCATTGGGTTGCCACACGCACTGTTGTGGGGAACGCTGGCCGGGCTGCTACGGTTTATTCCTTATATTGGTGCGCCCATCGGCGCTCTGCTTCCCACAGCGTTGTCCTTGGCCGTCTTTAACGGCTGGACGAATACCCTGCTCATTATGGCTATCTTCTTTTGTTTGGAGTTAGCCACCGCGAATTTCCTTGAACCGCATGTTTACGGCAAGCATACCGGGTTGTCCTCATTGGCCATTCTGGTCGCCGCGATTTTCTGGGCTCTTATATGGGGGCCGATCGGCCTGGTCCTATCCGTACCCCTAACAGTCTGCCTGGTGGTCCTAGGCGCGCATGTGCCCAGTCTCCAATTTTTAACCGTTCTTCTCGGAGACCAGCCGGTCATGCAACCAGGAGCGCACTATTATCAGCGCCTGTTGGCTAACGACCAGCGCGAAGCCAGCCAGGTGCTTGAGAGCCACCTGAAGGACACCTCGCTTGAAGACCTTTATGACACGGTGTTAATTCCCGCGCTCAACCTGGCTGAACAAGATCGTCATCGCAATGCACTCGACGATTCGACGGTTGACTTTATCACGCAAACCACGAAAGACCTGGTAGAAGAGTTTAGCCTTAGGGAACCGGACCCCGGGACCCTCGGGATCGGGGAGGTAGTTCCTAAGAAAATCGCCTGCATTCCCGTCCGCGACGACGCGGATGAGATCGTCGGCGTGATGTTGGCCCAATTGCTGGATCGAGCGGGTTACTCGGCGATAGCGATCCCGATTGGAAGTGTGAATGGAATGCTGGCAGAAGCTGCCAACGCCGAACCGGAAATCGTCTGCCTGTCTGCTTTGCCGCCGTACGCCATCTCGCATGCCCGCGGTATCTACAGAAGACTGCGCATGCAGCAGCCCAAGCTCAACATCATTATTGGGTTATGGAACTACTCCGAAGACCCGGTCAAAGCTGCGACGGAGATCAGCGGAGGCGAGCAGAAATTGGTGTGCACTACACTGGCTCAAACAATTCTGCAGGCCAGCTTGGCATCGGGTACTCCTTCGATGCCCGAAGTAAGGCAGCCTCTAGAAAATGCCGGCCAGGCAGTGTGAGAGAACTAATCTCCTGCCTTAGATCCGAATTACTCAAGCTGTTATTCCCCTGACAAATCGCGTTAACCGCAGGTCCCTCCACTACGCTTCGCGGAAGCGACGGCTCTGTCCATCCCTAGGTAACGGCTGCTGAGGTAAAGCGCTGCCCTTCCCTTTGTCATCCCGAGCGAAGCCGAGGGATCTGCAGTTCTTTTCCCCCCACGACCCTCCTGGAAGTGTTTTTCGACAGCGTAGCCTAGGGGGAGGGACCTGCGGTTAGTGCGATTTGTCACTGTAGGCAAGCTCACACGGGCAGTAGCGGTTCTAAGTAGCGAACAAAAAAAAGGGAGAGCGTCATCCGCTCCCCCTTGTCAAAGCTAACCTGTTCAAAGGCCTATTTATAACACAGTTTCTGTTACTTTACTTCGACGCCCTGTCAGCCCTGCCTCTGCGGAACATTTCGTTGACCGTGGCTACGAAATGGTGTGCCGACGGAGGCGTGGGAATCGCGCCACTCAAGATGGTCTTGTAGGGAAGGTCTTTGCCATAATAGGCTTCTGTATCCGCTGTGTTCTGGTGAACCTCGTCGCCAGTCAAGTCGACCCCAGCGAACAGTCCCTTACTGCGAGAATACGTGAGAAATTCAGCATTCGCGAGCTCTGTGGTTGAAGCTTGCGAGTCACGGCCTACGGGGCCGGCTGCCGCAGCAATATCGCCACCGAGTTTCACTTTATCCTTCAGCAGATCATCCAGACTTCGACGGTTGACACCAACCAGAACGAGGTCAGTGGATTGACCACCCGCCTGCAAGCCGAAACTGGCTCCCGTTAACTGGATAAAAACCGGTGCGCTCCAACCGGTGGCGGTCCGGCATGTAGCCACACCTTGACCGTACTGCGCGCCCACCACGAAAGCGCCTTTCTTGTATCCAGGGATAACCGCGATGCAATGAGCCTTAGCTGCAATGTCAAAGGGAATGCCTTTGTCGGGTGTGTTCATTAGTTCGTGCAGAACATCATGCGCAGCGTCGATTCGGGCGTCCAGCTTGGAAACATCTGCCCCCTTTGCCGGGGTGACGCAAGCAAGAGTGATACCAACCAACGAAGCAGCCAAAATATTTTTCATAAGATCTCAACTTTCCGGTAGAGGCTCTTGACGGTTCTTGAGCCTCTGCTAGTTACTGTGATGCGATTTCTTCCAGAACGTTGGTCGAAGGTTAGATTTCTTTGTAGCAATTTAGAACAGTCCCAGGCCATGCCATGACCAGGGTCACATCGGGCTGCGATTGAGCAGGTAATCTAGACCGCAAACGCGGTACCACCGGTAACCATAAGGTTCGAGCAGAATGCGGTGTTTGTCGCCGTCCACTGGCTGACTGTGGTTTTCCGAAAGAAGATTAATGAGCGTACAGGCTTCCTGTTGGCCGTTATCGACAGAAAAACTCACCTCTCGAGGCACAGGACTAAGGTTATGAACGCAAAGCACCGAATTGTTGCGCCAATCGTAGCGCATGATGAGCACGTCCGTGGCTCGCGCAGAGATGAAGGAAAAGTCGCCCCAGCCTATCTCGGGGACTTCCTTACGCATGCGAATGATGCGCTCCATCCAATCCAGCAACGAGTCAGGATCGCGACGCTGCGCCGCCACATTGACGTGCGCGAAACCGTAAGGGCCGGAGCTGATTACCGGCATGACCGGCTTGTCGCTTTTGGTGAAGCCTGCATTCGGTTCCGTGGACCACTGCATCGGCGTACGGGCGCAGTTACGCTCCGGTAGTTTGAGGTCGTCGCCCATCCCGATTTCGTCTCCGTAGCGAATAACTGGAGTGCCGGGTAGCGTCATCATCAGGCTATAGGCAAGTTCCAACCGCCTGCGATCTCCTTCTAACATCGGCGCCAGGCGACGGCGAATGCCACGGTTGTATAACTGCATTTCGGGGTCTGGTCCAAACGCAGCAAAGACGGCGTTTCGCTCCTGGACCTCAAGGCGGCCGAGATCGAGCTCGTCATGATTACGAAGAAACTGGCCCCACTGTGCGGTCGCGGGCCGCTGCTTCGTAGACTGCATAGCTTTCTTCAAAGGCCGGCTATCTGCGGTGGCCATGGCCAGAAATAGATGTTGATTGACATCGAAGTTGAACATCATCTGCATTCGCTCGCCGGCTGTACCGAAATAGCGCATATCGGTGTCCGGCAATACATTGGCTTCGCCAAGAATGATTGCGTCTCCCTCTCGCCAGCTTAAAAACTGGCTGAAGGTGCGCAGCATTTCGTAATCTTCCTGCGGTTTGGTGATTTTGGCTCCCTTTTCGGAAATCACAAAGGGAACAGCGTCCATACGAAAGCCTGAAACACCAAGCTGTAACCAAAAGCCCATGATCTTGAGAATCTCTGCCTGGACCTCGGGGTTCGATGTGTTGAGATCCGGTTGAAAATCATAAAAGCGATGAAAATAGTACGCCTTTGCTACCTCGTCATAGCTCCAGGTGCTCTTCTGGACACCCGGAAATACCATCCCTGATGCAGCGTTCTTCGGTTTCTTCTTGGACCACACGTACCAATCGCGATACTTGGACTTGGGGTCGCGGCGCGCTTCCTGAAACCAGGGATGCTGGTCCGACGTGTGGTTGACCACCAGGTCGATCATGACGCGCAGTCCACGTTGACTGCAGCCCTTGGTAAACTCCACGAAGTCTCCCAACGTACCGAAGCGGGGATTCACCCCGTAGTAATCGGCAACATCGTAACCGTCGTCCTTGCCGGGGGACGGCTGGAAGGGCATCAGCCAAATGGCCGTAACACCAAGGCCCTGCAGGTAATCGAGCCGGCTCATGAGTCCGTGAAAATCGCCAATACCATCGCCATCGGAATCCAGGTAGGTAGCAATCGATAGGCAATAAATAATGGCGTTCTTGTACCAAAGATCGTTGATCATGCCCGATATGTTCCAGACTCATTTCAGAAGTAATAGCTAGGATGCCAAAGTTGGCCTAGCCGCAACGGGCTGGCTATTTCAATCGCGCGGCTGACAGAGCCGGTTTTCCGTTCAGTTTATCGCCAAGCTTCTTCCAGCCCCCGAGTTCTAGCGCAACAGACATGCACGCGTCCCGCAATTGATCAGCATGAGCGCGATCGTGCATGGCCCTAGCCACAACCATCCCGCCTATGCACAAAGCTGCTAACGCTTGTGCCCTGGTGTTGCGGGTTCGGCTCTGCATCAAGCTGCGCTCTAATACGCTGACCATAGCGCCAAACACAGTTTCGAAGGCAAGCTTTGCACTTTTACCGCTGCGTGTCACGTCACTTGGTAAAGCCACCATAGGGCATGAATTCTCTACATCCTCAAAATGCTGGCGAGATAGGTAGGCGCGGATCACCTGAGGCCCTACGTCCGTCGAAGTCAGATCTACCTCAACCCCTTCCCAACAGCTCTTCCATTCGGGGTCGGTGAAGAAGCACCCCAATACCTCGGCATACAGATCGCTTTTGCTATCAAAATAGCTATAGAACCCACCGCGCGTGAGGCCTGCGCCGGACATGATCTGATCAAGCGAGACACTGTCAAAGCCGTGCCGGTTGAACAGCCTGCGTGCGCTCTGGATAATCTTCTGCTTTACCTCGGCGCGGTGCCCTCTGGGATAAGGCATGAGCCCCTCCTGGTTTCGGTGACCCGAAGTATTGCGCGAGCAATCTGCTCTCGTCCAGCAAAATATGATCTTGAACATAATTTAGCCGCATGGTCCTATGCATTGACGGTCGCTCATACGACCATGCAGAAAGCTACGAGTCTCAGGAGGACGCCATGAAAAAGGGAGTGAATGCGCCGACGCGACGGCAGGCGATTGCTATGGTTTCTTGCGGTCTAGCCGTGGGCTACCGGTCCCTGGCGGAAAATCCTCCGCAAACCATGCAGGAGGTACCGGCAAACCCCGCCAATAAGACGCGCACATCCCTGCATGAAGATATCGAGCTGAAGTCCACTCCACAACGCATCTATGAGGCGCTTCTGGATGCCAAGCAGTTCGCGACATTCAGCGGCATGCCGGCCACGATCGACCCCCAAGCA
The DNA here is from genome assembly GCA_963787145.1 of uncultured Acidobacteriaceae bacterium. GTDB lineage: Bacteria > Acidobacteriota > Terriglobia > Terriglobales > Acidobacteriaceae > PALSA-350. The sequence goes on along the minus strand of CAWBBY010000010.1, from coordinate 412,318 downwards.
GGCGGAGCCTTTTCTATGTTCGACGGACAAATCGTCGGAAGAACGATCGAGTTGGTTCCAAACCAGCGCATCGTGCAGGCATGGCGCCCCACCCACTGGGATCCGGGCATCTATTCGATAGTTGAGTTTCAACTCAAACCCCAAAGCTCCGGAACCCTCGTAGCTCTGGACCACAAAGGCTTTCCCGAAGGCGATTTCGACCACTTGGAGTGGGGATGGCACGCGCACTATTGGGAACCGTTAAAGAAATTTCTTGCTTAGCGCAGCCAGGGCAAATTTCGCTCAGATCTCAACCGGATAATCGGGGGTCCAAAAGGGTTCCTTGGTGGGAACAAACTCGATCGGAATTTCAGAAATGAAGGATCGCAACCAGTCAGCGCAATAGATCATGCCGCCTTGCTCCGAGACCACGTGGCCAAGCAGGATGAGCGCCTTCTTATTGCCTGCCGTTATGCTGTCACGCACGTACTCTACGAGTTCCCACTCACGTGTCTCCCCGGCGATGAATACGTCGACATCCGGACGGGCAAAAAGGGAGATGCCTGGCATTCTGCTCACGAACCCCCAGCTCACAAGAACTCGCTTGACCGGCATGCGTGGATCGCCAACAACCCTTATTGTGCGATCTTTTAGCTTTGACTGCATCTCCCGGCAGAAGTGCGCCAGAGGCACTCCAGGGAAAGTGAATTGCTTCACATTATCTGGATCAACATTTTTCTCCCAACCTAGCTGCATCATCATTCCCGTGGCAATCCCGTCGGGTTTGCGGGCATGCCAGTGGTCGTGGAAATGAAAAATAGCCATATCGTTTTTGCGGATGAAGTCCAACTTGTACTTCAACGTTGGGTCGTCTTTGATGTCTTCGGTGTGATCCTGGTGGAGGTAAAAGGGCGTTTCATGGGTAACAATCATGTTCTTACCCGCGGCTGCAGCCCGTTCTACAACGTCCAGAGTCGCCATCATGGTCGTGGCGATTCCGTGCACAGGGGTGTTCTCACTCCCGGCAACGATTTGATCGACCGTTTGTGCCCGCCAGGGAATCCCCACTTGCTTGCGGATACGGTCCACTACTTCGCCAGCAGTCAATGGCGTCATTGCTGCTTGCGTCTTTGCCAGGTAGGAGGACAGTGCGGCGCTCCCTGTGAGAATGAAATCGCGACGGGAAAGATCGCTCATGGATGCTATCACCTCGGTGCTACCAACCAAAGCTACATCAAGACGAACGGGCCGTCGTATAGGTCTCAACAGGCTGCGGAAAAGTCGGAAGAGGCTGTGCCCCCCCGCGGTTGAAGCCGAATTCAATTCAGAGCATTTACGTACGGCCTGAAGAGTCTGCATGAGAACCCCACTCACGAACCCAGTCCCGCAGAGCCTGCCCTGAGCTTGTCGAACGGGGACGGCTGAGAGTCATACTTGTGCAAATTAGCTTTTTGGTAGGTGTGGGGATCTGTTGTTTGACTCTGTCCATCCACCTGCACTTATGCCAAGGTGGGCCGCCGCCCTCAACTTTGTCATCCCGACCGGAGAGGACCTGGATTTCCTACATCGCAGTAACGCACGTGGTCACGTATGCGGCTTTCCATAAGGAAAGCCGCACGAAGTTCGCCAACGCCACTAAGCTGGACAGGAAATCCGGGGTAGCGTAGGGGAGGGACCTGCAGTTTCACTCGGACCGCACGCAAATACCAACAGGCGATCCACAACCCAACCCGATTCTCTTTGAGACTCACCCGCCTCCACATAATCAACGGATTACCTGCACCCCAAGCCCGATTAGCTCGCCAATTTGGAGAGGGTAGTTCTCACGCAGACTCTGAAGACCGTACCCTTCAGAAAAATTTTCCCGCAGCCTAAGCGACAGGATCGGCGCCTTTGGTTTGAAACAGCGCCGCCAGGGCGGGCTTCATTACTTTTCCCATCGCATTGCGCGGAAGCGCATCGACCACCAGCAGCCGCGAAGGCAGTTTGTGTGCCGCCAACAATTCTCTGGCCCAGGTGCGTAGGGATTGCAGATCGAGAACATCGCCATCTTTCAGCACCACCGCCGCGGCGACACGCTCTCCCCACTCTGCATCGGGTATTCCGACCACTCCACACTCGGCAACTGCAGGATGCCGGCGCAGCGCCTCTTCGATCTCCAAAGCGGATACTTTGTGGCCGCCAGTCTTGAGTATGTCGATGTTTGTTCGACCAAGAATGCGGTAGATGCCGTTCTCGATGACCGCGGTATCGCCGGTGATAAACCAGCCATCGCGAAAGGCATCGCGTGTGGCGTCTGGTCTGGCCCAATATTCTGCGAAGACGGTTGAACCGCGGACTTCGATCCCGCCCGGTATTCCCGGGCCAACGGGATTGCCATCCTCTCCGGTAAGCCGCACCTCGACGTCAGGTAGCGGCGTTCCTACACTTCCCGGCACACGCTCCCCGCGCAGCGGATTCGACAGCGCCATGCCAATCTCGGTCATGCCGTAGCGCTCCAGCAGCGTGTGACCGCTGATTTCCTGCCATCGCGCGAGCGTGCTCACGGGCAGCGCGGCTGAGCCAGACACCATCAAGCGAAGCCTGCGACACGCCTGGCTTAGCTCCGCCCGGCGCTCGGGCGAAGCCGCATCCCGGGCGGCGATGAGCTTGGTGTAAACAGTGGGCACCGCCATGAACAGGGTCAGCTGGCCGCCCGCGATGCGGTCCCACACGGCATTGGCGTCGAAGCGCGGCAGCATATCGCAGGTGGCGCCCGACCACAGCGCACAACCAACCACGTTGATGATTCCGTGCACGTGGTGCAGCGGCAAACAAAGCAAGATGCGATCGTTCGCTGACCATTCCCAGGCCTCCACCAGGCTCTTGATTTGCGCGGCAACGTTGGCGTGCGTCGTGACCACGCCCTTCGGCCTGCTGGTCGTGCCGCTGGTGTAGAGAATCATGGCGCGCCGCTCGCTCGAGATCTCCGGCAATGAAGCTGTTGGGCAAATGGGAAGCCGGTCATACGGAAGCTCGCGCAGGCCACGTGCTGCGGCAATCGGCTCCAGAAGCGGAGCTGCTGGAGTATCGAACACCAGTGCCGATGCCCCGGTATCGTCGATCGGGAATTCCAGCTCAGGACGCGTTGAATTAAGCGGTAGTGGGACGGCAACACCACCCGCGCGCCAGATGCCCCATTGCGCGGCCACCCACGGAAAGCCCGGCGTCACCAGAAACCCCACCCGCTCTTCCTGGAGGTCCTCGCGACCGGCAAGCAGCGCCGTTGCCACCCGCCTGGACGTGCCCAGCAGATCGTCGTAAGTAAAGACCCCCTGCGCATCGACGACAGCCGTGCGTGGCCCAAAGCTTTGAGCGTTAGCAATGCTTCTGGTCACATGCAGACTTTACGGACTCTCGGCGGCATTGTCCAACCAAGCGTGTCACACAGATGCCAGGATCAATGCCGCGGCCAACGCCGCCGTTTTATGATCCCTCGTCCAGGGTGGGCCGATCGTTTTTCCAAAGCTTGCGATACTGCCCTGGACCCGGCTGGCTGCATTCCCGAATGCCGCCTTCGCTCGCTCGTCGAGCTCTCGCTGCCTGATCGCGGTGACGGAAATCTGCAAATCCTCACAAGCTTGGCTAACAGTGTGGCGGAAGAATTCGCCTTCTGCCGTGTGAATGAGCGGGTGTGAAGCGAGAATTTTTTCGAGCGGCGGTAGGGAACGGCCTGAGGCCTGCAAGACCGCTGAGCCTACGATATGGAATTGGCGCGCGTTCAATTCCTTGACCAAATCAGCGATAGCCGCTACAGCCAGACGAGTCGAGGCCGCTGCGCAATTTGCGACGTGCTTCTCCGACTCAGGGAGTTTGAGATTCATCGCATAGTGATAGGGCTGGATGGCCCCGGGTATCTCGGGATCCGCGGTAACAATGCGCCGCCGCGCTAGTATTTCGATTGCCTGGGGAGCCCCCGAAACAGCCACCAGCACTCCCCAGCCGGAATGCATTTGAACGCCGAAGGCTGCGCGCTTCATGGTTACTCTGGCTACTTGGCGGCGGCTTGGGGTGAACGCTGCATGAATTCGGTCAATTTGTCATGCGGCAGGGCTTCGATGGTATGGCCATCCACACCGGTCATGGTTTGGGCAGCAACCATGGCGTTTACAATCGCCTCCTCAGTCGCTTCGACCGTGGCTTGAAACAAGGGACTGATGCGCTCATTTGAAACCGTGAGCACAGAGTTCGGACCAGGTTCCTTGCCTGCGCCGCGATTGGCAGTGGAGAAGGCAATGAAAATATCGCCTGAGGAATTGCCGGAGCTGGAACCGGTCCGGGCCAGGCCCATGGTTGCGCGGCGGGCGAGCCTCTTCAATTGCGTGGGCAGGAGCGGGGCGTCGGTGGCCACAACTATGATGATGGAGCCGACATCGCCCCTCACTTCGGGTTCCAGCATCGCTTTGCTCGGAGCTGCGGGAATGAGCTTACCGATGGGCACGCCGGCAATGGTGAGCTGGGGGCGCCTTCCACAATTGCATTGCACCAGCACGCCAACCGTATAGCCACCAGCCTCGGCGGAAAGCACACGGGAAGCGGTTCCGTCTCCGCCTTTGAACCCGTAGCAGACCATGCCGGTACCTCCGCCTACGTTGCCCTCAGGAACGGAGCCGCCCTGTGCGGAGTTGAGCGCCGAGAACACGTCCGATTGCTGCACATGGAACCCGTTGATGTCGTTCAAGTAGCCATCCCACGTTTCGGCGACCACCGGAAGCGACCAGGGCTGTTGCGCGAGCCGGCCGCTCTGCACCGACCAGGCGATGACGGAATCGCGCACCAGGCCAACCGAGTGCGTATTGGTAATGGCGACGGGACCTTCGAGAAAGCCGGATTCTTCCACCCAGGTGGTGCCCGTCATTTCACCATTTCCGTTTTGCGAGAACCATCCGGCGTAAACCGGCTCGGCATCGGCTCGCCCCCGGGGGAAGATCACGGTCACCCCGGTGCGTACCGGACCCTGCCCAACGACCAACTTGCCGTCGCCGCGGATGAGAGTTGTGTCGCCTACTTCCACGCCTTTGACGTCGGTGATTGCATCCAGAGGACCAGGGTTGCCGTCGAAGGGCACCCCGAGCGCGCGGGCACGCGGCCCTGATTGGGCGAAGCCTGTCATGCAAACCATGAACAGGGCAAGAAGAAGGCGGAAATGCATGCGCGAAGTCTACACCAGCTTCATCGCTTCGGGATCCCAATGGACAACCTTGCCCTGCTCGTAGCTCAGGTTGCTAAGCAGGGCCGCTCCCGCGGCACGGTAGCCAAACACAGCATCTTCTACGACGGGTTGGCGGGTTCGCACCGCCGAAAAGAAATTCCTGAAGTGGTCATAGCTGTCGCTATAGCCGGCCGCCGCTACATATTTCTCGTATCCCAGCTGCGGCGCTCCCATGGGATGGGTGCGCGGATATTTTTGGTGGTACTCCTCAAGAATGCGCGCTTGCATCGCCTGGGTGAAGGTTCCAATCATGAGGCCTGGCTCCTTCTCCAGCGGCACACGGCTGACGATGACGCTGTTGCCGGCTATCTCCATCGTTCCCTCCGAGCCGGTAAAGATCAGGCCTTCGTTTTCCTGGCCTCCATCCACGAAGTTCACCCGCAGACTCAGATTGAAGCCCTCCGGGTAGTCGAAGAGACCAAGCATGACGTCGGGCACGTTGCGGCCGTCGTTCCAGAAACGTATTCCTCCGGTTGCCATGGCGCGCGTGGGCCCAAGCGAGCCGGTGATGAAGTGAGTTCCGCTAAAGAGGTGGACGAAAAGATCGCCCGCCACACCGCTTCCGTATGCCTTCCACTTGCGCCACTGAAAAAATTGTTCGGCGTTATAGGGAATCTTGGGCGCGGTGCCGAGAAAGCGTGGCCAGTCACAGGTTTCGGTCGAGGCATCCAGAGGCACTGTGTAATTCCAGGCCCCGATGGACGAGTTGCGATCCCAACGCGCGGTTACCATATTTAGTTTTCCGATGGCGCCGGCGGCGAGCAGCTCTTTGGCCTTGGCATAAATCACCGAACTCACGCGCTGACTTCCGACCTGGATGATCCGGTTGGTTGCGTGCGCGGTCTCGATCATCTGCGGCCCGTCGGCATACAGATGGATCATCGGCTTCTCGCAATAAACATCCTTGCCCGCTTTCATTGCATCCACGGCGACCTGCTTATGCCAATGGTCGGGCGTGCCGATGATGACGGCATCGATGTCTTTGCGCTCCAGAACCTCGCTGTAGTCGCGAGTGGTAAAGAGGTCGTTGCCCCAGAGTTCCTTGCTATGCTCAAGCCGGCCATCGTAGCAATCCGCGACGGCAACGAGCTTCACCCCGGGAACCTGCAAGGCAAACCTTGTATCACTCTGGCCCTGACCGCCGGCGCCGATCAGCGCGATCTGAATATGATCGTTGGCCGCGACCGGCGGGGCCGGTTCGGATTGAATTTCGCCCAATAAATGCGTTCTCGATCCGAGCAACGTCTCCGCCGTCGCCGCCACCCCTGCCACTTTAAGAAAGCTTCTACGGTTCAACTCGTGCACAGTAGTCCTCACCTCTGGAAGTTACCCCGTCTGTAACGATACAGCCTATAGGGTTCCTGAATGAAGGGTACGGGTTTTCGAACGAGGGGCACCCGTCTGTTCTAAATGGAGGGATTGCATGAATCAGAGAGGTGCACGGGCGGAGGGATTGACCTGCAGCAGGCAAACTTTTACGAACAGAGCGGCGCCAAGCTAACAGCGGCGCCGCAGCAGCTACATGACGAACGCCAGATTTTCCAGCTCTGCCTGCATGCAATCGAGATTGCAGCCCATCTCTTCCAGGCGTGTGATGGCGTTACGGGCGGCAGGAGCGCTGACGCCATATCCGCGGCCAGTGAGAAAGCCGCTGAGGACTTCAGCCGCCTGCCAGGAATCGATCCCCGATTGCAGGAGCTCGTTGCGCAGGTTCAACAGCTCGCGTGCGGAAAATTTTTCGATCTTGGTATTTGCCGGCATTGTATTGTCCTCTCTCGCTTTTTGGTACTTTAGAGACCCAGGCACGATTTACAGAATTTGCCATCGACTGCTGCGCAAAAACCCAGGAAACCTATGGCGTGTGCAACAAATCCGAGGCAGAAACGAACCAGTTTCGTGTCTTCCTGCTTATATATGAACCCGCAACGGCACGATTTGGTTGCGAGAGCCCAACGTTTCGTTGCTTGAGCGGTGCAAACTACAACTCACCCTGCCCATTTGATGCTGGACGGCTCTGCTGGATGTATCGGACGCTGGAATCATTTCGACGAGGACGGCCATGGACGCTATAGCACATTTCCATGCAACGCATCGTTTCTGGGAAAGCTGTTCCAAAACTGGCAGGTCCAACGGTAATTGGATTGGCCTGCCCGCCGACTTTTCCCGGATGCCAGGAACATGGTCGACTTGCTTTCCTGTCCGCACTCCCCTCATCAGGCTCTATGAATAAATAGACGGGCTTTCTAACCAGTGGTAAGCAAAGAAAGTGGATGTCCTACTGCGGGACCCTTATGCCGGCGGCGGTTGGGGCGTTGCGCGATCTTCGAGCATTACCGGAATGCCATCCTCAACCGGATAGTAGCGGCCACAACCGGTGCAATGCAGCCATGCATGCAAGGCGCTGTCGGGACCCGCGGTGAGCGAGTGATGGCATACCGGGCAAACGAGGATTTCGAGCAGAGCCTGGGAAAGCATTGGGTGCGACCTCCCAAGAGTTTAGACCAGTCCCTGCGGCCTCGCGCTCACCAGCAAGCCGGGCCATTTACCATGAGCGCAGCAGCAAGGATGGTGCATGACTAAAGTTCTGGATGGAACCGCGATCGCCGCTGAAATCAAGGCGGAGGTCAGGGCGGAAGTAGAGCGGCTGGCGCTGGAGGGTATACGGCCCGGGCTGGCGGCAGTGCTGGTAGGGCATGTTCCTGCCTCGGAGATTTATGTGCGCAGCAAGGTCAAGACCTGCGAGGCGCTGGGGCTTTTCAGCGAGCTGATTACTCCGCCGGAGACAGTTACTACCGACGAGATGCTGGCATTGATCGGGCATTTGAATGCTCGAGAGGATATCGACGGCATCCTGGTTCAACTGCCCTTGCCGTCCCATGTTCAGGCCAAGACGCTGCTTGAAGCAGTGAGCCCAGACAAAGACGTGGATGGCTTTCATCCGGTCAATGTCGGCCGCTTGCAGACCGGCCAACCGGCGCTGCCTCCCTGCACGGCAGCGGGGATCATCGAGATTCTGAAGCGCAGCCATCTACAGATTGCGGGCCAGAATGCGGTGGTGGTTGGCCGCAGCGACATCGTGGGAAAACCGACCGCAATCCTGCTGCTGGCGGAGAATGCGACGGTTACCGTGTGCCATTCCAGGACGCGCGACCTGGCCTCGTTCACCCAGCGGGCAGACATACTGGTGGTCGCCATCGGCAAGCCGGGACTGGTGACGGCATCCATGGTGAAGCCGGGCTCGACGATTCTGGACGCGGGCATTAATCGGGTTATAGATCGGGCGGAGTTTGAGCGATATTTCGCCGGGGATGCCCGCCGCGAAGCATCGTTCCTGCAGAAGGGTTCCACGATTGTGGGCGATGTGGATCCCCACGCATTCGCATTGGCGGGGGCCTACACGCCGGTGCCCGGCGGCATCGGACCACTCACCATCGCCATGCTGATGGCCAACACCGTGCGTGCGGCCAAGCTGCGGCGCGGGCTGCCAGTTTAGGACGGGTGGATGCTGCGGGTTGGATTAACAGGCGGTCTGGGCAGCGGTAAGAGCACCGTTGCCGCCATCTTCCAGGAGCTGGGCGCAGCGGTGATCTCCGCGGATCAGCTTGGGCGCCAGCTTATGCAGCCGGGGGAGCCGGTCTACGCAGCCATCGTCGAGACATTCGGCCAGGCCGTGGTCCGCGTCGATGGCTCGCTCGATCGCAAGGCATTGGCCGAGTTGGCCTTTCAACATAATCAGGCCGACACGCTCAACCACATCGTCCATCCGGCTGTGATAGCGGCGGAGGAGGAGTGGATGCGAGGTGTTTTCGCCGTCGATCGAAAGCGCGTCGCTATCGTGGAATCCGCACTCATCTTCGAAGTGGAAAAGTGGGGCACCGCGCCTGGCTGGGTGCAGAGATTCGACAAACTCATTCTGGTCACCGTGCCCGATGAAGTGAAGATTGCTCGTTTTGTCTCGCGCATGATGGCCAACGATGGGCCTGAGAGCCGGCGAGAGGCGCTTACACAGGACGCCCGCGCGCGGATGGCGGTGCAAATTCCCGACCAGGAAAAAGCTGGACGTTGCGAGTATGTCATCGACAATTCGGGTTCACTCCTGGAGACGCGTACAGTGGTGGAAGAGATCTACCGCGAGCTGGTGCAGGCTGCGCAATGAAGCGGTTTCACCTTTGAATCACCACGGAAATGATCTAATAGAAGCTAGTTAGCTATGAAGACCCGCTCGGTGATTTGGATTGTCTTGTTGGTAGGCGCATTCGTCTATCTCACCTCGTACAGCAACTTCAGGGGGACCGGCAATCTCCCGCTGCCAAAAATCTGGCGCCAGTCTCCGCTGCAGCTTACCGTCGCCGATGCGCAGCCGGCCTATACCGCAGAGGAAACCAATCGCATTGCCGTTTATAAGCGGACCCTCCCTTCAGTAGTGAACGTCACTTCCTCCGCACTGGCATTCGACTTTTTTTATGGAGTCGTGCCTCAGTCGGGGCAGGGCTCGGGCTTTATCCTCAGCAAAGACGGCCGCATCCTCACCAACTACCACGTGATCGAAAATGCGCAGAAGGTCGAGGTAACGCTCAGCGACAAGCATAAGTACTCGGCGCAGATCGTGCTCCAGGACAAGGCACATGATCTTGCCTTGCTGCAGATCAAAGCCCCCAACCTTACCCCGGCTGTGCTTTCCGAATCACGTGACCTGCAGGTAGGTCAAAATGTCTACGCCATCGGCAATCCCTTTGGCTTGAACGGCACCATGACGACGGGGATCATCAGCTCCATCCGCTCGGTGCGCGAGCCGCAGGGCGCGACTATCGAGAACGCACTGCAGACCGATGCGGCTATCAATCCCGGCAACTCCGGTGGCCCGCTGCTGAACTCGCGCGGCGAGGTGATCGGCATGAATACCTTGATCGCCACTGGCGGCGCGGAACAGAGCTCGGGCATTGGTTTCGCCATCCCGGTGGACACCATCAAGGCAGTGCTATCGGATTTCACCAAGTTTGGCCGCGTCCGCCGGCCTTCGCTGGGCATCGCGTCGCTGGCTATCGGGCCTGATCTCGCGGAGCAGATTGGATTGCCGGCAGATTACGGCGTGCTGGTACAGAAGGTCATTCCCGGAGGAGCAGCCGAGCACGCTGGATTGCGCGGTGGCAATCAGCAAGCCTACCTGGGCAATACGCCGATATATCTCGGAGGCGATCTGATCGTCGCTATTGACGAGGACCGGGTGACCAGTCCGCAGGATATTTCCGAGATTATGGACCACCACCAGGCGGGCGATACAGTTACCGTGACCTTCTACCGCGGACCGCGAAAGATGACGGTCAAACTCACGCTGGGTGAAGCGCACTCGGTAGCAGTCTGATCCTTACAACGGAATATAGCGCCGCCCGGCGATCGAGTACTTGCCGGAAAGCACGCGGGCAATCGCCTCGGTGTAGGCCACATGCTCCTGGGCAAGAATCCGTGCGGCAAGAGTCTGCTCGTCATCTTCCGGCAGGACTGGAACTATCTTCTGCAGCACGATGACGCCGTGATCCAACTCTTCGTCAACGAAGTGCACGGTGCACCCGGAGACCGTAACCCCATAGGCGAGGGCCTGGCGTTGCGCGTCGAGGCCGGGAAAGGCCGGCAGCAGCGAAGGATGGATGTTGAGAATGCGCTGCGGGAAGGCGCGCACAAACTGCGCTGATAGCAATCGCATATAGCCGGCGAGACAGACCAGATCGACGTGATGCGCCTGCAGGCTGGCGATGATCTCGGCATCATGTTCGGCGCGTTGGCGTCCCCGCGCCTCGATCACCTGGGTTGTGAATCCTGCGCTCCGGGCGGCCGCGATTCCCGGCGCATCGCTCCGGTTGGAGATCACCACCGCGATCTCAGCATGCTCCACGCGGCCTTGAGCGATGCCCTCAGCAATAGCGAGAAAGTTCGATCCCCGTCCAGAAAGCAGGATCCCCAAGCGGTGGGTCCGGGATGACCCCTCGCTCTCCCGGGTCATGTGTAAATTACCTTGCGGTCTCCCTTGACTGTACGGCCGATGACGCAGAACTTCTCTCCGGCCCGGTCAAGCATCGATTTGGCCCGCCTGAACTTGTCCGCCGGCACCGCGGCGATCAGTCCGATACCCATGTTGAAGGTGCGCAGCATCTCTTCCTGCTCGACGCTGCCTAGTTGTTGCAAGTGGGCGAAGATGGGAGGTGGCGTCCATGCGGTGGTTTCAACTACCGCGGAGATCGTTTTGGGCAATATGCGGGGCAGGTTTTCCGTAATGCCGCCACCGGTAATGTGGGCCATACCCACCACCAGGTCGGCGGCGGTAAGCTTTTTAATCACCGCCAGGTAACTGCGATGCACCTTCATCAGGGCGGCCCCGGCTTTGTCCTTCAAGTCGTTGACGTACTGGTTGGGTGCGTAGCCGGCAACCTCAAAAAAGAGCTTGCGGGCGAGGGAATAGCCATTGGTGTGCAAGCCGGTGGAAGGGAAGCCGATCAGCACATCGCCCACCTGGATCTGACTGCCGGTGATCAGTTTTTCCTTGTCCACCGCCCCGACGATAAAGCCGGCCAGATCGTACTCCCCGTTGGAATAGAAGCCGGGCATCTGTGCTGTCTCGCCTCCGATCAAGGCGCAGCCGTTGGCATGGCAGGCTTCAGCTACACCGCTCACCACCGTTTGGGCCACCTCGCCGTCGAGCTGACCGATCGCCAGGTAGTCGAGAAAGAAAAGCGGCGTCGCGCCCTGCACAGCGATGTCATTGACACAGTGGTTGACCAGGTCGGCGCCGACGGTGTGATGCATGCCCAGGGCAAACGCAACTTTCAGCTTGGTGCCGACGCCATCGGCGCTTGAAACCAGTATCGGGTCAGCGTACTTCGCGATATCCAGCCGGAAGAGGCCGCCGAATCCGCCAATATCGCCCAGCACCTGCTTGTTGAAGGTCTTTTGCGCAAGATACTTGATGCGCTGTTTGGTACGGTCCCCTTGGGAAAGATCCACTCCCGCCGAGGCATACGTGGCAGGGGGCTGGGCCGATTTGCGTGTCGCATCTGGCAAGGCTCTTCCAATTTCGCGTGGGATACCGGCCAAGAGCAGGCGCGTTTGGATTGGATGAAAATGTATCCCCGGGAACTGCCAGTTTAACATCGCCCGTGGAGCGCAGGCAGATCTACTCATTCCCCTATACTGGAGCGGAAGGGGACTGCTTTTGCACCGAGAACTGAGTCGATCCAGAGAGTTGCAGCGGCGCGCAGAGCGCTACTTGCCCGGAGGCGTAAATTCGCCCGTGCGCGCCTTCCGCGCTGTAGGGGGAGATCCGCCGTTTCTGGTGCGAGCCGAGGGAGCTTACCTGTGGGATGCCGATGGCAATCGCTACCTGGACTACTTCGGCTCCTGGGGGCCCATGATCCTGGGCCACGCCCACCCGCTGGTGGTGGAGGCGATCCAACGGGCAGCGGAGCGGAGCGCAAGCTTCGGGGCCTCGACCGCTGCGGAAGCCGACCTGGCGGAGCTGGTGATCACCGCCATGCCCTCCATCGAGAAATTGCGCTTCGTCAGTTCGGGCACTGAAGCAACCATGTCCGCCATCCGCGTGGCGCGGGCGTTTACCGCTCGAAAATACGTGATCAAGTTTGAGGGCTGTTATCACGGGCACTCGGACGGACTGCTGGTCAAGGCCGGATCGGGCCTGGCCACCTTCGGGCTGCCCGGTTCGGCCGGTGTGCCGCAGGAGATTGCCCACTGGACTCTTGCCCTGCCATTCAACGATTTGGCGGCGGTCGAGGATGCTTTCGCCAAACATCGGGATGAGATCGCCTGTGTGATCGTGGAACCGGTAGTGGGCAATATGGGCTGCGTGCCTCCCGCTCCGGGATATCTGGAGGGTTTGCGGCGAATTACCCGGGAGACGGGAAGCCTGCTGATCTTCGACGAGGTCATGACCGGCTTCCGCCTGGCACTGGGCGGAGCCCAGCAGGTCTTTGGCATCGACCCTGACCTCACCTGTCTGGGAAAGATTATCGGCGGAGGCCTACCCTGCGCCGCCTTTGGCGGCAAAGCCAGGATGATGGACTTGTTGGCGCCGCTCGGCCCTGTCTACCAAGCTGGTACGCTGAGCGGCAACCCGCTGGCGATGGCCGCCGGCATTGCTACCCTGCGTTATCTGGCAGGCCATCCGGTGGAAGTCTATGCCGGGCTGGAGAAACACACGGCGGCAGTCGCTAAGGGCATCGCCGAAGCAGCCCGGGACGCGGGGATCGCAGTGGAAACCAACCGGGCAGGTTCCATGGTCACGTGGTTCTTCACCGCTGCGGGGGTCCACGACTTTGCTAGTGCGGCAGCATCGGACACGGAAGCTTTTGGGCGCTTTCATCGGGCGATGTTGGATCAGGGCGTATGGCTTCCTCCCTCGCAATTTGAAGCGGCATTCCTCAGTACTGCTCACACCGACGCCGACATCGATTTCACGGTTGAGGCCGCTCGCAAGGCATTCGCGGCGATGCTTGCTATCCGCGTTTGACCTGCCACAGAGCGTGGCGCGGGCCTAGTCTGCGCGAGGACTCAAGCCGGCAGGAGTCAGTCTCCTAACAGAACCCTTAGGACCAGGACGGGTGCCCCACTTCGCCTCAGCGTACGTGGGCCGAATAAGACGGGCGAAGCCCACCATAGCTTTTGCGAAATGACATCGAACAGCAAAAGCATTCGAAACATATCGTTTTCGGCCCACGTACGCTGAGGCGAACGTGGGGCACCCGTCCTGGTCCTATCGGAGTTCTGACAGGGGACTGACTCCGCCGAGAATCAATCTTGAACCGGGGTTCTCCCGCACACGCCTAAGCCCCGCCTCCGGTCCACTTTCGCGTGCCCACGCGTCCACGGTGACCGTGCGCAAGCCGCTACCAGCCCATGCTTCGAGCAAAAGCCAAGTCGCCGTGAGCGTGATAGAGCGGTCGGTTCCCAGCCGTCTGTGGCCGCCGTCGTGCAGCAGGATGTTGCTGCTCCTATTCAGGCGCTGGTTGCGGTAAATGCCACGTTGTATTCGTGCCGCCAGGGCCTCAAAATCCGTCGCATCCCAGTCGTGCGCGGTGACGTTCCACATGACTGGAGTGAGACCGAGTTCTACCGCGGTGCGCAGCACATCGGGGCGGCGGGCACCGAAAGGCGGTCGAAACCATTTCACTGCTTCGCCGGTCGCATCCTCGATGGCGGTACTGCAACTCACGAGCTCTTCCCGGACCCGCGTGGGCGTCTCCCAGAGCAGTGAGGGATGGGTCATGGTATGGTTCCCCAGCAGATGGCCGCCTTTGTGTATAGCCCGGGCAATCTCAGGATGCCGGCGTACATAGCTGCCCATCAGGAAGAAGGTCGCACGTACCTGGCGGCGATCCAACAGATCAAGCAATTGCTGGGTGTAGGGATCATTCGGGCCATCATCGAAGGTCAGCGCGACTTCCTGAATATCGGAGCCGGCGACAAGGGTGCGGCCGAAGAGCTGCGAGGTAGGCCATTTCGCGGCATATGCATACCCCCCAGCCGTAAGCCCGGTTAGCAGACCCGCGGAGACCAGCTTGGTAAGCATGCTTCCAGAGTGTAAATGTATGCTGGCGGCACGTATCGGCTCATGGTATCTTCGGCTTTTCTTCGCTAAGAATACTTCGCAAAAAAGGGCTTCGCCATGGCAGAGCTGTTTGAGGCGCCCAGATTCATCGCTATCGAGGGGCCGATTCGCGTCGGCAAGTCGACGTTGGCCCGGATTCTGGCCGAAAACCTGCACGCGCTCCGCATCGTGGAGCCCGAGAACAATCCCTTTCTAGACCGCTTCTATCAGGAACTGAGCGGCATGGCGCTCGCCACCCAGATGTGGTTCCTGGTGGAGCGATACGACCAGATGCGCCAGGCGGCTAAAGACCTGGCCGGCAGCGAACCACCGCCCATGGTGGCTGACTACCTCTTCGAGAAGGACAAGCTCTTCGCTTACATCAACTTAACGGATGCGGAACTGGCGCTCTATAACCGCTTCTACCAGATCTTTCGCAGCGAGGTGCCCACCCCGGACCTGGTGATCTATTTGCACGCTTCGCCCGAGGTGCTGAAGCAGCGCCTCAGGCGCAAGGGCATCAGCCAGGAACAAGCCATCAGTGACGCCTATATCGAGCAGGTGGCGAAAGCCTATGAGCACTTTTTCTTCCACTACACGGCCAGTGATCTGCTGGTGGTCGATACCTCGGAGATCGACTTCGTAAACCGCCCCCCGGATCTGGCGTTGCTGCTCAAGCGCCTCTCCGAACCGATCAAGGGCAAGCAGTACTTCCTCCCCCCGGGTAACCAGGGATGACTTTGAAGGGGGTTCATGCGGGGGGCGTATACTCGAATGCGGTAATCCCTTCGGGAGAAGGGATACCAATCGGGCAGCATCCCTGAACGGGAGTTGCACTGGAGTTGACCATGAGCCTCACGCATTTCCGCAGCGCGGATCAGTCCGCGCGCGCTACCCTGACCGCGCGTTCGACCATCCAATCACTTCAAGATAAGAAAACTCAAGGGAGACCCATCGTCGCCCTCACCGCGTACGACTACGCCACCGCACGGCTGGTGGACGAGGCGGGCGTCGACTTCATCCTGGTTGGAGATTCTCTGGCCATGGTGGTCATGGGTTATGACAACACCCTCCCCGTCACCATGGACGAGATGCTGCTGCACACCCGCGCCGTACGCCGGGCGGTCAAGCAAGCGATGGTGGTCGCCGACATGCCCTTCGGCTCCTACCAGGTAAGCACTGCGGAAGGGGTAGCTAACGCCGCGCGGTTCTTGAAGGAAGCCGGCGCAGAGGCAGTAAAGATCGAAGGCGGAGCAAATCGCCTTGAGCTGGTCAAACGGCTCACCGATGCTGAGATTCCGGTGATGGCACACCTCGGCCTTACGCCACAATCCGTCCACCGCATGAGCGGCTACCGGGTCCAGGGCAAGTCAGTCATCGCCATCCATCACCTGGTGAAAGATGCGCTCGCCTTGGAAGCGGCCGGCGCCTTCGCGGTGGTCCTGGAAGGCATTCCCACAGAAGTGGCCCAGCGCATCACTGCTGCTTTGCACATCCCCGCCGTCGGCATCGGCGCCGGGTCGCACTGCGATGGGCAGATACTTGTGCTGCACGATCTCATCAATCTTTCCTTCTCCGCCCCCGCGAAATTCGTACGCCGTTACGGTGATGCGGCAGCCTTGATCACGGATGCGGTCAATCGCTACCGCACCGATGTAGAAGGGCGTCAATTCCCTGGCGAAGAGGAAAGCTATCATCTGGGCAAAGACGCGCTGGCTGCCCTGCTCCGGGAAGAAGGCGCGGCCAGGCTCAAGGCTTAGCGCAATGCTGGTGCTGAAGACCATCGCTGAAACCAGGAGCACGTGCGCCCGCATCCGCACTGCTGGTAAGACACTGGGGCTGGTGCCAACCATGGGATCCCTACACCAGGGCCATCTCTCCCTGGTCCGCGCGGCGCAGGCTAGTTGCGATGCGGTTGCGGTTTCCATCTTTGTAAACCCAACCCAGTTCGGACCCCAAGAAGACTTTGCCGCCTATCCGCGAGGCCTGGAGGAGGATTGCCGGATACTCAACGCAGCGGGTGTTGACCTGGTCTTTGCGCCCTCTTCCGAGGAGATGTATCCCGAGGGCGCCAGCACCTTCGTCGAAGTCGCGGGCCTGAGTGAGCGGCTCGACGGAGCATCGCGCCCAGGTCACTTTCGCGGCGTGGCCACAGTGGTGGCGAAGCTGTTCCACATCTTCTCTCCCGAGCGTGCGTTTTTCGGACAGAAAGATGCCGCCCAAGTAGCCATCCTGCGCAAGATGGTGCGCGATCTGCATTTTCCCGTCGAGCTGGATGTCTGCCCAACGGTGCGAGAGCCGGACGGACTGGCGCTGAGCTCACGCAATCGCAACCTGAGCAACGAACAACGGCGCCAGGCGCTGGTTCTTTCCCGGGCACTGTTGGCCGTCCAGCAGCAGGTTCAGGGCGGCGAGGAGGGCTCCGGTACGCTGCTTGCCACGGCGATGCGTATCCTCAAGGAGGAACCGGCGGTGGAGGTGGATTATTGCCGCATCGTCAACCCTGACACATTGGAGGACGTGGCCGACGTAGGCCACGGCGCGCTGGTGGCCGTGGCCGCATACCTGGGCGCCACCAGGCTCATCGACAACCTCCTCGTTTGACTTGGGCCCCTGCAGAACTGCAGGGTCAAGGTTAGTTGCTCACCTTAACTGTCTGGGAGATGGATGGGGAGAGTCTGATGGAGGATCTGTCCATCCACCTCCACCACTGCCAAGGTGGACCGCAACCCTCAAATTTGTCATCCCGAAGCGTAGCCGAGGGACCTGCAGTTCCACTTCACGGTTAGCGTCTGCGTCCGGAAACAAAGGGGTTGCTGGCGAGCAGGAAGCTGGCGGCACGCTCCGGGGACGAGAGTCGCCTGGGCGCAGGCCAAAGCATCAGCCATTTGCGGCTTTGACGGCGGCAAGCACCTCTTCAGCATGCCCCTCCGGCTTTACTTTGGGGAAGATCTTCAACAGCTTCCGATCCGGACCGATGAGGAAGGTAGTCCGCTCAATCCCAATCACTTTCTTGCCGTACATATTCTTTTCCTTGAGAACGTCAAACTGTTTGCAAACTACTTCGTCTACATCTGCAAGGAGGGTATAGGGCAAGTCGTACTTCTCTTTGAATTTCTTCTGCGCTTTAGGCGTGTCGCGCGAGATACCCAGAACAACAGCTCCGGCCTGCTGTATCTTCTTGAAGACGTCACGAAAGCCACAGGCTTCGATAGTGCAGCCGGGGGTGTCGGCCTTGGGGTAAAAGAAAAGCACCACCGGTTTGCCGGCGAAATCTTTAAGATGTACGGTTTTGTCTTCTTCGGTTTGCAATGTAAAGTCAGCAACTTTGTCGTTCACTTCCATGAGAAAGATCCTTCCAAAAAACGGGATGCAATGCCGCAACGCAGAAAAGCGTGAGCACCCTCAACGAGATTATTCCACGATGAGGAGTTTCCAGCGTCGCTCCCTTGCCCTGTGGCTTGCGCTGGCCATGCCGACCTGGGCGCAGTACCCCGGGCACATGGAAACCACGAAAAAAGCTGCGCCGACGGTGCGAGCAATAGCTGTTTTGGAATGGACAGGCGAGATGGGGAAGCCGAAGGCCAGCCGCATCATCCCGATCTCTGTCTTCGATGGCGAACAGTATCAGCCCGGGGGTCTCTACCTGGCCAAGCCGGAGCCGCTCGCGCTCCAGCCGGGAACGGAGTACGTGCTGCAGGAGGCGGGCATTGGGCGGGGACTTTTTGATATCAACACCGCGCAGGATGTGGACGGCTATTGGTTTGGCTATGGTGCGTGGAGGCCCATGGCGGCCCCGCCCAAGAAAGCCAAACCAAAGCAGGGCAGGAACATACCCCAGGTGGTGGGTGAGGCCGGGGACGGCCACCCCCATTTGAACAGGAAGGATGGCAGCGGAAGCCAGGACAGTTCCACCTCCGCTGGCTCAACCTCATCTTCCCCGAGTACCCAGACTTCCAGCAATCCACCTGCTGGTGACCCCGACCGCCCCACGCTGCGGAAACGGTCGGACTCTTCCGATTCGACACCCAGCGCCCCCAGTGCCAGCAGTGGGAACACCCCGGCTCCGGAGACTGCAATCGGAGGAGCTGACCCGGACCGGCCGCGCATGGCTCATGGCCAACAAAGCATGACCGACGACTATCAAGCCACCCAGCTCACCGGAGTTCCATCCGGGCTGGAGCAAATGATTGCGGTTTCCGATGCCAGCGATCGCGAAGCGCATCCCTTCGTGTATCTGTGGTCTGACCCGGCGGATGCCACGAACATGCAGACGCAAATGGAGATCGCGGCCAGCAGCGCCGTCGCGGCCAGTGCGCCACCGGTAAAGCTGACGCCGAAAACGCACACTGCAACTGCAACGACGCCTGCGCAGCACCGTAAGGCAGCCGCAGCCCCGCCGCCCCCTCCGAAGCTGGTTTTTACCAACGAGCGCTTCAAGGCCTATGAGCTGACTTATAGCGGAGGGGCGACGTTGGTCTTCACCGGAGAAACCCTGGATCACGCCGGCAAGGTCAAATACGTCACCCTGATCGCTCAGCCGGATTTCAACGGGGTGCCCAAGGTGCTGTTCAAGTCCGTGACCGACGACGATCACCTGGACCAGACACCGAAAATGCGGCTGGTCGATGCAGTGGATGCGAGGGCTGACAACCGGGGAGACCTGGTTTTCGAACTACGCAGCAGCCGCGATCGTGAATTTGTGATCTACCGTGTATCCGGCGGACAGGCACAGCAGGTTTTCACCACCGGTTCGCTGCCAAATTCCAATTCCCAGTCATGAACTCAGTCCCCTAACAGTCGTGAACTCAGTCCCCTAACAAAGGTCGGGTGCCCCATATCTCGCTCGTTTTTCGCGAGATGTGGGATTCCACTCATGTTGACCGCTAAGTGCATCGGTTGAATCGAGAGTCAGAGGGAAAGAGCAGTGGTATCCCACATCTCGCGAAAAACGAGCGAGATATGGGGCACCCCTCCTTGGTGAGGGAACCAGGGGCATGAAGCGGCGGTCTTTTCGCCAGCCTGCCTAGGGTGTGGGCAACTTGGTGGTATCCCAACCGCCGCCCAAAGCTTCGACGAGTTGCACACTTGCGACAAACTCGCGGGTGATGATATCCGCAGCCGTGCGCTCGTTGGATAGCTGCGTGGTCTGTGCCGTGATTACTTCAAGATAAGTGGTGACCCCGCCTCTGTAGCGGTTGGTCGAAATGAGCAGAGAGCGGGTCGCAGAGTCAACCGCACGTTGCTGCGCCGCCGATTCGCTATTCAGGATCCGCAGGCCGGAAAGATTATCCTCTACCTCCTGGAAGGCCTGCAGCACCGTCTGCCGGTAGTTGGCGACGTTCTGCTCATAAACATCGCGCGCCTGTTCGGTGAGGGAATGACGGCGCCCGGCATCGAATAGCAACTCAACCGCCGACCCCCCCAGCGACCAGAGTGAGCTTGGCCCCTGGATCAATGTACTGCCCGACTTGCTCTCAAATCCACCCGTTGCGGTCAGGTTAACAGTGGGGTAGTACGCCGCGATCGCAATCCCTATCTGTGCATTCGCCGCATCAGCACGTCTTTCCGCTCCGGCAACATCCGGGCGACGCTCCAGCAATTGCGAAGGGACGCCTACCGGCACTTGTGGCAATTGCAGATCGAGCGGCGCAAAGGGAAGACCAAAACTCGAAGCGGAAACCCCGGTTAGCGTGGCGATGGCATGTTCATACTGGGCTCGCGCGACGCCTACATCGATGGCCTGGGCCTTGGTCTGGTCCAGCTGCGTTTGCGCCAGGGCAACGTCCTCCTCCGTGGCCACGCCGCCCTTGAACCGCGCCTGGGTCAGCTCCAGGTACTGCTCGTATTGCACCACGGTGTTGTCGAGCAAACGCTGCTGGGTGTCCAGGCCCCGCATTTCAAAATAATCCGTCGCGAGCTCTGAACGGAGGCTCAAGTCGGCGTTTGCCAAGTCTGCCGCAGTGGCCTGAACGGTAGCCTTCTGTGATTCCACCGCTCTGCGGACGCTGCCCCACAAGTCCGGTTCCCAGCTGACCCCGCCCGTAAGAAATATATCGTTGTAGGTGGTCTTGCTTCCGGGAACATACAACGGCCGGTTAGTCGACTGGCGCTCACGTGTGGCCGATGGTCCGGCCTGTATCGTGGGAAAGTACTGCGAACGATAGAACTGGACGGCCGCCCGGGCTTGCATGTACCGCTCGTACGAGGCTTTGAGCGTCTGATTCGAAACCGCAACCTGCTGCTCGAGCTTATCCAGTTGTGGGTCTTGATAAATCTCCCACCAGTTGGGCCGGAGCGCACTATCGTTCGGGCTCACCAGCTTCCATCCTCCGCCGGGTAGGTTAGGAGGTGGCGCAGGCTGGGTTTCTTTGAAGGCCGGCGCCGTAGGCGCAGTGGGTCGATGGTAGTTGGGCCCTACCGTGCAACCGGAGAGCAGCAACGCAGCCCCAGAAAGAAGCAGCCATCCCTTGTACAGGCTCCGGCTCAAATGGGTCGGAACGGGCTTCATTCCTGCGCGCCCCCGTCTTTGCCCGGGCGGACCACGTGCACTGGTTCCCCATCGATCAAAGAATCCGGTGGATTCTGGATCACCTGCGAATCAGCGCTGAGCCCGTGAATCACCTGCACGGTGGATCCATCATCCTGGCCTAGGGTCACCTGCAGCAGCTTTGCCTGGTCGCCATTGGGTCCCTTCACCACCGTGCCCACCTGCAATCCCTGGTTGCGAAAGATAAGCGCGGAGACGGGGATAATCAGCGGGGCAACACCCTGATGCACGTTCACATGCACCTCGGTGTAAGCCCCGGGCAGAAGCTTGCCATCCCGATTGTCGACATCAAATTCGACCAGCAGCGTGCGGGAAGCAGGATCGATGGCCCGCGCGGTGCGCACCAGCTTGCCGGTAAACGACTGTCCGGGAAATTCGGAGAGGGTCAGCTTGGCAGTGGAGCCGGGGACCGCCGACTGAGAATAAATCTGCGGAACATTGACGTATACGCGCAAAACGTCGATGGCAGAGAGGCGGAACATCAGCGTGCCGGCCCCGGCATTGATCAGCTGTCCCACATCAACGTTACGAGCAGTCACCACACCGCTGAAGGGAGCATAAATCTTTTCGAAGGATTGCAGCTGCTCCAGGCGCTGAACATTCGCCTGGGCCGAGTCAACGGTCGAGTTGGTGGATGCTTCCTGGGTGACGAAGGTATCGGTGTCTTGTTTCGAGACGGCGTTTTGCGTCAGCAATCCCTGATAGCGGGTAGAGTTGATCTTTGCCAGGCCTGCAGTGGCTTTCGCAGTGGCCAAGTCTGCGCGTGCCTGAAGCAGTTGTTTGTCCACTTCCGGGGTGGCGATGACCGCCAGCAACTGCCCCTTGCGCACGTGGGCGCCGATGTCGAAATACCACTTGTCGAGATAACCGTCGGTGCGGGCATAGAGCGAGGCATCGCTATAGGCATAGACGTTGCCGGGCAGAATCACCTCTTGCCCGACCTGGCCCTCCTGCGGTGGGTTCGTGGTCACCGTGGGAGCAGCGAGGGCATTGGTCTGGTCCCTCAGCTCGGTGCGAGCGCGCACCCTGGGCACGATGCCGCCCACCGCCACCAGGATGGCCAGCACCAGGAGAACCACGATCATGATCGCGGCAACACGACCCGATAGTGGCGGGGCGTCGGGGGGGCCGGGGTGCCCCTCACTTGCCTGTTTCGGCCGCTCGTCTCTATTTTCCTGATTCATCTCTACGCTCTCTCTCTGGTGTTGGTTTACTAATCTTCGAGCTCAGTCGCGTTCGCGCCCTCTGCGGCGCTCTTGCCGCGCTTCCCAAGCCAGCCATGGATCACGCTAAAAAATGTCGGGACAAAGAATAGCGTGGCCAAGGTAGCGAACAACAGCCCGCCAATGACCGAACGGCCCAGCGGCGCATTTTGTTCGCCACCGTCACCCAGACCCAGCGCCATTGGCACCATGCCGATGATCATGGCCAGCGCGGTCATCAGCACCGGACGGAAGCGGGTGTATCCGGCATTGAGCGCGGCGGCGTGGGCGTCCCCAGCGTTTTCTTCCATCTGCTCGCGGGCAAAGCTGATGACCAGAATGGAATTGGCGGTGGCTACCCCCATGGTCATGATGGAACCGGTGAGCGCCGGGACGCTGATATGGGTGCCGGTGATAAACAACATCCACACGATGCCGCTCAAGGCGGCCGGCAGCGCGGCGATGATCATAAAAGGATCGAGCCACGACTGGAAATTCACTACGATGAGCAGGTAAACCAGCAGGATAGAAAAGGCCAGACCGCTCGTCAGCCCAATGAATGAGGAGTTCATCGTCTGCACCTGGCCGCGCAGCACGATCTGCGAACCGCGGGGCAGTTCTTTGCGATGCTGTTCAATGATGGCAGAGATTTTGTCAGACACGCTGCGCAGGTCGCTATTGACCACGTTGCCGTAAATATCGAGAACCGGAGCAATATTGTAGTGGCTGATGGTGGCCGGCTCCTGTCCGCGCACGAGCGTGGCCACATTCCCTAAAATCTGGATGGGCTGCACTCCATCCGCGGTGGAGGGCGCGGCACCCGTCCCGATCGGGGTAAGGCTCGATGAGCCCACCGAAAGATTAGGACTGGGGATGACGGAGGCACTCGCGGTGCTGGTGGTCAGCGGGATATTTTCCAGATCGATCATCGACTGCAAATCATATTGGGGAGATTGCGCGTTGATGTTGTAACTGACACCGTTCCTTGGATCAAGCCAGAAGGTAGGGCTGGTCTGATAGCTGCCGCTGGTGGAAGCCAGTAGGCTGCCGGTTACATCCCGTTGCGTCAAACCGATGTCCTGCGCCTTGGAACGGTTTACATCGACAAAAAAGTGCGGTTCGTTGAAAGGCTGCTGGATGTGCAAGTCCGCCGTGCCGGGTACGTAGATGATATCCCTGAGCAGGTTGTCGATAAAGACGCGATTGCCCTGCAGATTTTGCCCGATGACCTGGATATCGATGGGAGCCGGCAATCCAAAATTAAGAATCTGCGTCACCATATCGACCGGCAGGGTGTAAAAGACAACGCCTGGGAACTCTACTCCAAGCTTGGCGCGCAGTTCTTGCACATAGTGGTCGGTAGGATGGTGCTTTTCGGCCAACGCCACGGTGATGTCCGCATCCGCAGCGCTCACCACACCCGTGCTGGTGTAGGAGAGATTTAACCCGGAATAGGGGATCCCGATATTGTCGATGATACTAACGAGTTCACTCTTGGGAATCTCCCTCCGAATGGCCTTGTCAATTCGATCGCACAACAGCGCCGTGTCTTCTATGCGCGTGCCGGTCTGGGCGCGTATGTGGAGCTTGAACTGGCCTGCGTCTACCGAAGGAAAGAAATCCTGGCCCAACCACGGATACAGCAGCGCAAACGAGCCGATGGAAAAAACGAAAAAGAGGATAAGAAAAACCGTGCTGTGGGCGATGGCGAGCTGCAATACGCGAAAATAGAAAACACGCAGCTGCTCAAATCTTTGCTCGAAGGCCAGTTGGGCCCGAACCAGCGGATTGCGGCTCTGGTGCTTTTGCTTTTCGCCCGCCGGATCATGCTCCTGAAGAAGGTACTTGGCCATGGTTGGGACCACGGTGCGGGAAAGAAAATATGAAGCCAGCATGGCAAAGATGACAGCTTCAGCCAAAGGCACAAAGAGGTACTTGGCTACGCCTCCCATGAAGAACATGGGCACGAAGACGATGCAGATGGATAGGGTGGAGACAAAGGCCGGAATGGCAATCTGCGCGGCGCCATCAAGGATCGCCTGCTCCACCTCTTTCCCTTCTTCGAGATTGCGATTGATGTTCTCAATTTCTACGGTGGCGTCATCGACCAGGATGCCGACGGCCAGCGCCAGGCCACCGAGGGTCATGATGTTGATGGTCTCGCCTAACGCCCCCAGCACGATCAGGGAGACCAGGATCGAAAGAGGAATGGATACAGCGATGATGACGGTACTGCGCCAGCTGCCTAAAAAGACCAGGATCATGAGACCGGTGAGACAGCCTGCGAGGATGCCCTCGCGCACCACGCCGCTAATGGCGCCGCGCACAAAGATCGATTGATCCGCTAACGGCGTTATGCGCAATTGCGGCGGCAGTGACTGCGCGATGGTCGGCAACATCTGCCTGATCCTCGAGATGACGTCGAGGGTAGAGACATTTCCGTTCTTGAGCACGCTCATCAGGCTGGCGCGCTGGCCATCGACACGCACAATGTTGGTTTGGGGCGGGAACCCGTCGCGCACATGAGCCACGTCGTGTATATAGACGATGGCTCCATTAACGCTCTTGATGGGCAAATCGTTCAGGCCCTGAATCGTGGTCGGGGCGCTGTTGGTGGCCAGCTGGTACTCGAAGCCGCCTACCTTTACGGTTCCGGAAGGCAAAATCAGATTTTGCACGCTGATGGCATTGACTACGTCACTGGGGGAAAGTCCGCGTGCCTGTAGCGCTTTAAGGTTGAGATCTACCTGTACCTGCCGCTGCTTGCCGCCGTAGGGATAGGGGCTTTCAGCACCCTCGATGGTGGCGAACTGGGTGCGGATGAAATTCAGGCCGTAGTCGTTGAGCTGCTGTTCGGAAAGGCCCTGACCAGAGAGACCGAGCTGCAGAATCGGCACACTCGATGCGGTGTAAGTGATGATCAAGGGAGGGGTCGTACCTGCCGGCAGCTGGCGCAACTGGGTTTGCGACACGGCCGTGATCTGCGCAATGGCGGTGGCAATCGTCACCTTGGGCTGGAAATAGACTTTCACCACGGCAACGCCCACCAGCGATTGCGACTCGACATGGTCGATATTGTCAACCGTAGTGGTTAGCGTGCGTTCCGTCAGAGTGACGATGCGGCTCGCCATATCCACTGCGGAGAGGCCTTGATACTGCCAAACGATGCTGACGACAGGAATATCAATATTCGGAAAGATGTCGGTAGGCGTGTTGAGAATGGAGAGCGGACCGATGATCAACAGTAAAAGCGCAAAGACGGCGAAAGTGTAAGGGCGCCGTAATGCAAGACGAACAATCCACATTTGCTAGCTCTACTCCTAAGGACGTCTCTCCAGGAGTCATGATGACTCGGGGAGAGGGGTGAATATCCGGCATAGACGAGCCGGCCAGGCTCGAGCGGAAGAATCGGCGAATAGTTGGCGAGCGTCCCAAAGACCGAGGCTTTTGCTGTACCCTCTGCAGGGAATGGGGTTTAAGGCAAATTTACAGCCACAATCAAATTATACGTTTTGCGCGATCGAACTGGCAGCCATAGCATTTCACTCTGCGTAAGCAAAGCAACCACAAGCCACCGCACTCCCTCAAGACCGGGGTCCCCAGCAAGCTTGCTTGCTGGGGTGGAAGAAAAAACGCACCTAGCCGCGCTGCACTGTGCAGTGAAGATGCGAAAGTGCTCCAGAGGCAATGTTGCGCCGCTTTTGGCCAAGTCGAGCGGCTGAGTCCGGCCGCTTCCTCGATGAACTGTCTGGGCACTAAAGAAACGGATGTTAAACGCAGTCAATTTGATTCAGAAAGCTGGCAGCGCGCGCGGCAGCAAAGGAAGAGCCGGACAAGCAAGGCCTGTCCGGCTCGGATGAGTCTTTTGAGCTCGTCACAACGTCATGACGAAACCTTTATTTGGCTAGCGCGGGCTCCAGCGTGACGTTGGAGACGACGGCATGATTGTCCGGGTAGTAGGCGTTCGAGATGTACTCCTGGAGCATTCGATGAGTGTTGAAGAAGGAGCCGTTGAGCGCGATGGTGGAACGCATGACGGTGCGCCACTGCTCCGGATCGCCATAGTAGAGGGGAAGAATGGTCGACTCCAGCCGGTCGTAAAGGCTCGCGACTTCATGTTCCTGGGTGTCGCTGTCGGGAATCGCCCAGCCGGTAACCCCTTCAATCCAGCCCTCGACCCACCAACCATCAAGAACACTGAGGCTGGGGACGCCATTGAGCGCCGCCTTCATTCCGCTGGTGCCCGATGCCTCGAATGGGCGGCGCGGCGTATTCAGCCACAGATCGACCCCTGCGGTGAGCATCGACGCAAGCTTCCATTCATAGTTTTCCAGATACACGATTTTGAGCGCGTCTGATTTCAGCTTGGCAGCAACCTCAAAAATCTGCCGGATGAGCTTCTGGCCTGGTTCGTCATGGGGATGAGCCTTGCCGCTGAAAAGAATCTGCATGCCGCGGAACTTCTCCGCACAGCGCACCAGGCGCTCGGGGTCCGACAAGAGCAGGTCGGCTCGTTTGTAGGTGGCCACGCGGCGGGCGAAGCCGATGGTGAAAATATTGCTGCGCAGCGTAATGCCGGTCCTCTCCGCGACCGCGTCGATGAGGTTGCGCTTGGACTGTGCGTGCGCCTTCTCGATCTCACGCAGTGGAATGTCGATCACGTAGCGAAACTGGAAATTGTCTTTGCGCCAGCGGGGAACATTGCGATCGAAGACTGCCTGAATCGGGGCAGCGGTCCAGGTGGCCGCGTGCACCCCGTTGGTGATGGCATCGATGGAATAGTCGGGGAACATCTCGCGGGAAATCTTGCCGTGCTGCATGGCGACGCCGTTCACAAAGCGCGATGAAGCCAGCGCCACATACGTCATGTTGAGCATGCCATCGTGGCAGCCGCCCATACGCTCGAGCAGGTTTGCGACTTCCGGACCAAGAATCCTGTAGGTCTGGTCCATGGTAAAGCGGTCGTGTCCGGCCGGTACCGGGGTGTGGGTGGTAAACACACAACGCCTGCGCACTGCTTGCGTATCTCGCTCCTCAATGACCCGGCTCATGTCGCCGCCCAACTGCAGTTCCATCAAGCCGACCGTCAGCAGCGCCGCATGACCTTCATTCATGTGGTACACATTCACGTCGTAATTCAGGGCTTCGAGAATGCGCACCCCACCGATTCCCAAAACGGCTTCCTGGCGCAGCCGGTAATCCGTATCGCCACCATAGAGATGATCCGTAAGCTTTCGATCGCGTGGGTCATTCTGGGGCAGATCCGTGTCCAGCAGGTAAATTGGGATGATGTGCCCAGCGACTCCTTCGAGATCGTAGCGCCATGCCCGGACCATAACGGGGCGATCCTCGATAGTTACCTCGACCACGGCATTTTCGAGCTCGAGAAACTCTTCCAGAGGCCAGGGTTGGTCCTCAGCGGTCTGAATTCCGTCTGCATCGAGATGTTGCTGGAAGTATCCCTTGCGATGGAGCAGTGTGACGGCGCAAAGTCCCAGCCCCAGATCGGCTGCGGACCGCATGGTGTCACCGGCAAGCACGCCCAATCCCCCACTATAGGTAGGCATGTCGGGCGCGATGGCGATTTCCATCGAAAAGTACGCAACTATGCCCCTTTGCTCGGATAGGGACATCGAAGAAAAATCGCGTTGCTGGTTCGAAAAGTGCATCCTGCTTATCTCCTGTTAGCCGGCACCGCCGGTGATGCTCCAGGCACACGCCTACCGCTTGCCTTTCGCGAGTTGTTGCCCGTCAACCTCGACGAATTCGCTGTTTGACTGCCGTACCCTTATTCTA
This sequence comes from uncultured Acidobacteriaceae bacterium, assembly GCA_963787145.1. Classification (GTDB taxonomy): domain Bacteria; phylum Acidobacteriota; class Terriglobia; order Terriglobales; family Acidobacteriaceae; genus PALSA-350. The sequence goes on along the minus strand of CAWBBY010000010.1, from coordinate 383,948 downwards.
ACCATCGACCGCCCAGCTTTTATCACGAATCGGAGTGACACTTCTGTCGAGCGATCTAGTGCTTCCGTGGGAGAACGTTTTCAAGAATTTCGCTGTTGAGGGTGTGAATACTCGCAAGTTAGTTTTTTCATCCTGCAACGGTTTCACCGGCGTTGTCTGTGGGAGGTGTCGCCAGCACTTCACCCGTCACCTGGCTCAATCTGCTCCAGATTGCATCGATCCAATCCAGGTGTTCCGGCTTCATGAGCACAGAACGCAGGCAGGTAACGCTGCTTTGCCGGCCCTGGTCTGCCCACGAGCCGGAAGAAAAAAATCTGCTGGGTAGTTGGGCCAGCGCGAGATGAAGATCCTCGCGCGCAGCAGCGGCGAAGATTTGTTCCGCCAGGCGGGACGATGCCTCGACGGTACCGGCGCGGACCGCCCACACCAGAATGTCGAGCTGGGGTGGGAAGGGGGAAAGGAAACGCCCATCGGCGCAGATTTTCTTATGCAAGAGCACCGCCGCCTCGCGACTACAACGCAGCCCGTTAGCAAACTCACCGTCTGTGATGAGCGGTAGCAATTGCTGGGTTGCCCACAACGCCACGGCTGAAGCGCCGGCGCGCGAACACTCCAGGCTGATCTCGCCCAGATGCAAATCATCCGAAGTGAAATAGGTGTAGGGCGAATCATGTTTATAGAAGCGGCCTACAGCAGGATCGCGAAACAGGATGCAGCCACAGCCATACGGTTGCAACCCGTGTTTGTGAGGGTCGACCACAATGGAGTCGGCCTGCGCCACGCAGGCAAAGGCACGCCTGGCCTCCTCGCCAAGTGTAGAGACGAGCTTGAAATATCCGCCGTAGGCCGCATCCACGTGAACTCGGAATGGATACGTGCCGCGCAACGCGAGCACGTGATGCAGCGGATCGACGGCCCCGGTAGCGGTTGTGCCCAGCGTCACCACCACCGTACCGACGTCGCCCTCTCGGAGTTCGGACTCGAGCGCCGCCATGTCCATGCGGCCGGCATGGTCAGTGGTCACGCTGGTGAAGGGCAAGCCGAGCACGGCGCTGATTCTGCCATGCGTATAATGCGCCTGTTCGGAAGCGACGATGCGCTTGCCGGGGGCAAGCTGGCCGGCGATCCAGAGTCCCTCGAGGTTGGCGAAGGTTCCGCCGCTGGTCAGATGACCCAGATGATCCGTCCAGCCAAACATGCGGGCGATTTCACGAACCGCTTCCACCTCCATACGCGAGCTGGCACGGCCGCCGTCGAGCGCATGGTTGTTAGGATTAATTGCCATGGCGAGCGCATAGGCGGCGCGAGCCAGTGGATGCGGAGGCTTGAGCATCTGCCCGGCGTAAAGAGGATGAAAGTAGGGGTAGTTGTCCGCCATTCTTGCAGCCACCTGGCTGAGAACCGCAGACATGGCGTCGATTGCGGGTCCCGGCGCCGCTTGCGCAGGCCCCTGGGGCAGATCGCGAAACGAGGCTTCGAGCTGTGGCACGGCGCCGGCGAGAAGCCGCAGTGCAATATCTTCAGGCATGTCTCTCGCAGTTTACCCTCACCGCATGACGGGGTCTTCTTTTAGAGGCGGACGGCCCTTACCCAGAGCTTCGAGCGCATCACAGGCAGCCTTCAATCCATCTTCACGTCGCAACTGCTCTCCGATCCTGGCCGCCCGCTGCCGCATCGCGGTCTTCTCTAACAGCAGCGTGATCTTGCGAGCAGCAAGTTCCGCCGTATAACGCCGCCGCCGAATCACACGGGCCACGCCGAGTCGGCGTACCCGGCGTGCATTGTCCGGCTGATCGTGGCTGTAGGGCATTACCAGCATGGGTTTGCCGGAGACCAGCGCCTGCGCGGTTGTGCCCACACCGCCCTGGTGGATAATGACCGAGGCTCGCGGAAAGAGCTTGGAATAGGGCGCATAGTTGGCCACGCACACGTTCTGCGCAGTATCCTGGGGAATATTGCGCGGGTCGCTTCCCACCAGGAGCACAGCACGCTGGCCGGTCAATTCGGCAGCCAGCGCGCTCTGCCGGTAAAAGTCGCCTGCGTCCAGAACGGCTGCCGAGCCTAGGGTAAAGACAAGCGGCGGCGGCCCCTGTTGCAGGAAACTCTCAATAGCCGGGTGCAGATCACGGTGGCCCGCGTCGCCATCGTAGAACACAAAGCCGGTCACTTTGGTGGAAGCGGGCCAGTCCGGTTGCGGCTCGCCCAGCAAGGGCGAAAACATTGCTAACACCAGGTACGGAGAGTGCTTGGCCTCGAAGATGGGATCGGGGCCGCGGCCCAAGCCAAGCTCGGCACGAAGCTGATAAATGGGCTCCGGCCAGCTGCGCGTTACCCAGCGTGCAAAGCGGGCAATCACCCTTCCCATCCCGGGCAGGGCCGGCTGCAGACGCGCCAGCATGGGATAAGGCGGGAGCACGGGCGCATCGTAGCGAGAAAAAAATGACAGTGGGGCGAGCACATGCGACGCCCACGGGATCCCGGTAACCTCGGCCACGATGGGGGCCTGGTAGACCAGCTCTCCGGCAAGCAGCAGATCAGCCCCGCCCTTGGCCTCAACCACGGCCAACAGCTCCCGGTAGCTTTGGCGAATGGCGGGAAACAGGATCTCGCGCAGGGTGCGCTCCGTTCCCTTGCGAATATCCATCAACATGGCTACCAGCTGGTTGTCTTCCGGATCGAGGATGGGGCCGACGGGAGCAAATTCCAGCCCCAGCGAAACGATCTTGGAACGAAAGAGTTCGGGAACCGCCAGCACTGGCACGTGGCCCCGCCGCCGCAACTCGAGCGCCAGGGCTATGAGTGGATGGATATCGCCAAGAGTCCCGAAGCTGGAGAGAACAATGCGCATGCGCTGCTTCTGCAGTGTAAATGCGCCAGATGAAAGAGGCGGCCATCGCGGCAGTAGTTAAGATGTCTTGTGCGCGGTGCGGCTTTAGATGGCCCAAGGGGATGAAAATCGCGGATAACCTGCGGCCGCTCTGTCCATCCCCCGGTAACGGCTGCTGAGGTGAGCGCTGCCCTAAACTTTGTCATCCCGAGCGTAGCCGAGGGACCTGCTGTGCGCCCTTCCCTCAAACAACTCCCTACAAAACTGTCCACTCATCTCCAACTATGCCAAGGTGGGCCACTGCCCTGAACTTTGTCATCCCGACCGGAGCGAAGCGTAGTGGAGAGCCTGCCCTGAGCGAAGTCGAAGGGGACCTGCTGTTTCTCTTCCGGTTCTCACGTCGGCCGATTTGGGCCAGTGTGACTTTCAGCCGAGCAGCTTAATGTGAATTTTCAAAAACCTGGAACCGCCGTTCCAGCTCGAACTGCTGCTTCGCTTTTTCGCTGGCCTCGAGCAATGATGCGCACGCTCCCGAAGCCAGTTCTCGGCCGAGCTGGGTGCGGCATGCGGCGCGCGCATGGGCGTAGCTTTCCCATGGGCCCGGCTGCTCCCAAAGACTGTCGCCGGGCAGGAAGCTGTGTTCCAAGCCAGTCCGCACCATTTGCTTAAGGTCGTTGTAGGTAAGCGGGTACGTCATCGCGGCCCGGACATACTCATGGGTGAGGTTGATGCGGGAAACTCCCTCATCATCAGTGGAGAGCGCGACCGGCACGTGATACAGGCGGTACGTGGGTAAAGGGTGGTCTGCACCCTTGATGTTGAGAATAACGTCGTTGCTGGTGAGGTTTATCTCCACCATCACATGCTTCGTGGCCATTTGCTTGATCAGATCGTAAGGACGATCTTCGTACATCACGTCCACCCCGTGGCCGATGCGTTCGGCATCCGCCTCTTCGACCGCGGAGCGGATATGAAAGCGCACCCCATCCGGCGGCACCATTCCGGGCGCCAATTCGCCTGCATGCAGGGTGATATGAACCCTCGGATAGAGCGCGTGGAGGGCATGGACCATGCGCATTTGCATCTGGTAGTTGGCCATGGCAACGCGCCCATCTTCCGGCTGCACCATGTTGATGCCCACGATGAGTGGGTCGGCGGAGGCCAGCTCGAAGCCACAGACCAGTTGTACAAAGACCTCTTGTGGAGACAGGGCACGCAGCACCTGGTAAAGGAAGCGAACCTGGAGATTGCAGGCCGGCGTTGCTCCGTTTGCGCCACAATGCTCCAGCTCGCGGCGGCGGCGCTCGCCTTCATCGAACTCCGCACGCTGCGCGGGCAAAAATTTCGATAGGCCCGCATCGAGCAACTGCTGGTGCAGGTGAGCGAAGTCTGTCTGCATGTCGATTGGCCCCAGGCTCTCGGCCAAAGCCGCAGTGGCCGGCCGGAAGTTGGGCGTATTCATAATTTCAAGGTACTGCTCGTTTTGCTGAGCGGCTCGACTGGCCAACTCATCGACCCACTCACCCACATACTTGGGATCCTCTACTGCCAGAAAGTGATTGAAGGATGCGAAGAAGTGATCGTGCCCCGACTCTTCGGTGGTGGGAACAAACGTCCGCATGGAGAATACGTCGATCAGCTGGTCATAGAGCTGTTGGTTGGTGAGCGCGTCGGCGGCGCGCTCGCCCTCTTCGCCACAAACTGGCTGCGGGGGCAGACTGCGGGTTGTGGCTGTTGTCTTATAAAACGTGAGGGACTTGGACTTGACACAGAGATTGTCTTCCGCAGCCTCGCGGATGAAGCTTTCCGCGTACACGGCGCCCGCCAGGTGGGTGTGCAGATCGGCGCCCTTGGGCATATCGTGCAGGAAGGCATAAAGGGCAAGCGGTCCTTGCTGGCGGGCCTGCTCGAAGGCTTTCGAGGCGCGGGCCTCGCCATTTTGCACTACGGCCTGAGATTGCGCGATGGCGTAGGGCGCCAGGCAGAGCAGCGTGGAAGCGGCGACATGGAGGGCCCGGCAAATGGGAGCACGGTGTCGGGACATAGAGCGCGAAGGCTACCGATGTATTCGAATGTGAACTGCGACCCTGATTTCGCTGTACGGCTCCATCCATTGGCTGCGTGTGCGGCTTTCATTAAGGATGCCGCATGAGGTTCGCCAACGCCACAAGCTCCACAGTAATTCGGGGTGAGCGTTCAGTGTACGACATGGCGGGCTCGCAGCCAGCCGCCTCGCTCAGGATTTGCAGGTGGGAAGTTTGCGCATAGCGAAGCGATTGCTATACTGACGTTTGTTGCTTGTGCGCAGTTGCTGACCTGGCCGGGCCCTCCGCCTGAAGCTGCAGACTCAGAAACAACGTAAGCGGAAGCAGCGTCCTTGGATTCTCCGAGGCCAGATAGCTCAGTGGTAGAGCGCGGCCCTGAAAAGGCCGGCGTCGGCGGTTCGATCCCGTCTCTGGCCACCATTTCGAATCCATAACTTAGCCGATAGTGCCGCAGTAATCCTACGAGGCCATTTTTACTCTTTCCCTTTAAGTGCTTGAAAACACTCAATCAACGATGTTCCCGTATTGTTCCCGTAGCATAAAACCTACTTTTAAAACTTCGGGTGAACCTCGGCTCGGTTTCATTTGGCAGCCAACCGGAGACCCCAAGGACCGCCGTTCATGGCGGCGTCGGAGTTTTTATGACAGGTTGCCGCTTACCGTATTACGCGTTCAGGCATTACTGCAGGAACCAGGGCCGAGTTGGAAACCCCTTCGAAACATAGTCGTTCTTCAATCGTGCCAGATCGAGCCAATTCTTCCAGGGTTTGCGCCTGCCCGGCGTCTCCAAAGACGTTGCAAAACCACACCCGACGCAGCGAAGGCATTTTGTAGAGTGCAAGCGCGAATTGGGATGCGATCACTTTAGCTTCGCGTACTCGCTCTTGACTTGCTTCAAGAGGGGGAGGTTGGGGTCGGCGTCCTTCCAGAGAGTGAGGAAATCCTCATAGGCCGCGAGCGCTCGGACCCGAGCGGCGTCGGCATCCGCACCCTGCGAAGCTCTCGACTGCAAGGCGTTGGCGCGAGCTACCCCCAGATGCGCCAAGGCTCCCGTCCAGCAGTTCCATACAATGCCGCTGTGGTCGATGATTTTCTGAAATTCGGCCGCAGCACTGCTGCCCTGTCCAGCCGCCAGGTATGCGTTCCCGCGCACATAGACCGGGTAGAGGCACGAAAGTTGGTTGCCAAACGTTTGCCCCAATTCGAGCGGGAAAGCAGCTTGCGGAGCGTTTAACGCGGAGGCCGGATGGGTTCCATTGAGTGCCGATTGTGCCTGAATCGCGGGAAGCCAAAGCCACTGCATTTGCGTGTCCAGGGGAAAGCGTCTCCCTAAGGCCTGGGCCAGAGACTCGGCTCGAGCTGGTTCGCCGGCCATGGCAAACGCAAGAGCGGCGTCGCTCTCGACCCTCTTACTGGTGGGGGCAAGCTGCAAAGCCTCGGCCGCTGATCGCCGGGCTTCCGCGGGATTTCCGTACGCCGCTTGCTGCTGCGCCGCAATCGCCAGGTACGTAGCTGCATTTTCTTTGTTGGCCGTTCGCATGGCAGAATCCACCGCCCGCTTGGTCAGATCACGCGCCTTGTCAAGGTGACCGGCATAGGCCTCAGTGGCAGCTGCGAGAGCCAGTCCATCATTTTCATCAGCCACGTTGCCCGCAAACCATCGTTGTTGATCAGCCATCGCTACGGCGTCTCTCCCGAGAAACGCTAGCGCATAGAGAGCTTCGTGAAGCCCGGCGCCCTCCAGTTTTTTCGCCTGCGCTTCGCGAATGACCCCGCGGGCCTGGTCGAAGCGTTGTAGAGCCATGGAGTAGCGAGCGAGACCCTCGTACCAGGTGATGCGGCCCGGCACAACCTGCATCGGTTGGCGCGTAAGCTCGATGGCTTTTTCATACTGTCCCTGCTCGGAGGAGGTGATGGCCAAGCCGATGTAGCCGACGACCTCGCGGGGATAGCTCTCAATCTCCTCTTGAAATGTCTGGGCAGCTTTATCCAACTCTCCTGTTACATGCCGGTAGTAGGCGGCCGTGATCTCCAGCCTCTCCCGCTCGCTCGCGTGTTCGCGCAACTGGAATGCCTTGCTGAAGTACTCTCTGGCGCGCTCAGTTTCGCCAAGACTGGAGTAGTCCAATCCCAGAGCCCTGTATCCCATGGCAAAGTTACGATCGAGCTCGATGGCATGCTGATCGTAGAGCAGGGCGGCGCCGAAGCCCTTCTCGCTGTAGGTTTTTTGGCCAAGACTGAACGCTTTCAAAGCTTCGAGCGAAACCGTGGTGGCCTCTGCCAGGGGAACGTCAAATTTTTGTACCGACGCCACCGATTCGCCGAGTGCGCTACGCAGCCTGGAGGCCGCCGCGCCCAGCTCGTCCAGAACCTTCTCCTTGGTTGACGCTGTGACTTGCTCCTGCGCCAGAATGTTTCCGTTCTGGCAGTTCACTGCCCTCAGCCCCAGCACATATTCGCTGCCCAGGCTGCCAATCGCTCCAGCGATATAGGCCTTGCTCCTTGCCCTTAGGCAAATCTCGCGAGTCACATCGGGCGTGAGTTTGGTGGCGGTGGGAAGGGTCATCCGTTGCAACGTTTCTGCGACTTGTTGATCTGGAAGCACACTCAGGAAGGGCGACTGCCCCAGGGAGACGTTGAGTGCCGTCTTAAGGGCGTCATCGAACACCGCATCGCCGGTGCTATTGGCAAAATCTGCAAGGACCACTGTGTCTTTCTCAGTCAGACGATTGCTCTTTAGACGCGAGCGCTGGTAAAGACCGCCAACGATAAGCGCGGCGACCAGCAGGACAGCCAACACAATCATCCAGGGCTTTACGGCGCGAGATGCCAGCACCTTTGAATTTGCGACCGCAACCCGCCCGGTTTCGATATCTCGCTTCAGCCGCCGCAAGTCCGCTCGTATCTCGGCTGCGTGCTGGTAGCGAAGACTCGGGTCTTTCTCCAAGGCCTTGTTGACGATGTCCTCAAGCTTGCGCGGCATGGCGGGGTTCAGGCGGATCGCCGGCTGGGGCGCGCGGTTCAGAATCGACTCGAAGATCACGCCGCTGGTGTCGCCGGGGAACGGCAGCGTGCCCGTACACATCTCGTACAAGACCGCACCGGACGAAAACAGGTCGCTCCGGGCGTCCAGTGGCTTGCCACGAACCTGTTCCGGCGACATGTACGCGATGGTGCCTACTGCAGTGCCCGCGCTGGTCAGGTGCTCATCGGCGGAGAGCGTCCGCTGCCCCGTATCGGCTGCGACCTTGCCAACCGGTGTCACCTTCGCCAAGCCAAAGTCGAGAATCTTTGCGTGGCCGCGTTTGGTAACGAAGATGTTGGCGGGTTTGATGTCGCGATGGATGATGCCAGCGGCGTGGGCGGCTTCAAGCCCATCGGCAATGTCGATGGCGAGCGGGAGCAAAACATCCATTGCCAGAGGGCGTCCCGCAATACGATGCTTCAATGTGAGCCCGTCAAGGAACTCCATCGCGATGAAGGAGCGTCCATCCTGCTTCCCGACTTCATAGATGGTGCAAATATTGGGATGGTTGAGAGCGGAAGCCGCACGAGCCTCCCGGCGAAACCGTTCCAGTGCTTGCGGGTCGCGGGCGAGGCTATCAGGCAGAAATTTCAGGGCGACAAAGCGACCTAGTTCAATGTCCTCGGCCTTGTAAACAACTCCCATCCCCCCGCTGCCCAGCTTTTCTGTGATGCGGTAACGGAATATGGTCCGGCCGACCAGGAAATCGCTGCTTTCTTGCGTGTCTCCGCTTTGCTGCCGGGCAAGGACACGCGCCGCCGCCTCAATGGCTGGGCTCTCCAGGAAGTTTTCTGCCGCCTTCCGTGCCGCCAGTAGAGAGCGGACTTCGCGTTCCAGGTTTTCGTCGCTCGCGCATGCATGCCGAAGATAGCCGTCCAGCTCCCGAGGGGGACGATCCAGCGCCGATTGATACAGGCTATCGATTTGTTTCCATCGGTCCGAGTCCATCGTTAGCCTCGCCTGCCAGTTCGCGGTAAAGCCAGGCCTTGGCCGCGCTCCAGTCGCGCATCACCGTGACCGAGGAAACTTTGAGCACCTCAGCCGTCTCTTCCACGCTGAGTCCGCCAAAGAAGCGCATTTCCACAACTTGCGCTTTGCGGGCATCGAACTGAGCAAGCGTGTTCATTGCGTCATCGAGGGACACCAAGTCCGCATCCCGTTCTTCTCCGACGATCGCCGTGTCTTCCAGAGAAATGTGGGGCACGTGGCCTCCGCGCTTCAGGTTGTGGCGGCGGGCATGGTCCACCAGAATCCGCCTCATTAGCTGGGCAGAAACTGCGAAAAAATGGGCGCGATTTTGCCACTGCATGCCCTTGTAGTCCACCAAACGCATATAGGCTTCATTAACCAGGGCCGTCGCTTGCAGGCTGTGGCCCGGCCGCTCTCGTCTCATATAGCTTCTGGCGAGGCGGTGGAGTTCGTCATAGACAATCGGCGTCAGGCGTTCGAGGGCGTCGCGGTCGCCGCTGCTCCACGCTCGCAGCAACCCGCTCACCTCTCCAAGAGGCGCCTTGTTAGCCATATGGTCGCGTGGGATTGATTCCACTTTACCCCTGCCTGCCCGCCCAAATTTTAGGCCGATCCCGCTGCATCTTCAAAGAAAAGATCGGCTGATGATAGTTTCAGCCCTCCGTCTCCGCTTATCCAGGTGGAGCGATAAAAGTCGCTCCGCAAACACATTCCGAATGGCCAAACGAAAGGGGGAAACATGAAATCCAGAGTATTTTCGTGGATTGCACTGCTGATCCTATTCGCTCCGCTGGCGGTCCCGGTTACCGCGCAAGAGGAGCAGCAACCACAAACAGCGCAGAAAGGGCATTACACCGTGAAAGACCTGGGAACGCTTGGGGGAGGGTATAGCTTTGGGTATGGGGTTAACAAGTTAGGCGTGGTTGCTGGCGGAGCTGCGACCACGAGCCAGACTGATTTCCTGTCGCAAACCGCCTTCCTGTGGGATAAGGACCTCCATATAGTCAACCTGGGCACATTAGGAGGAGACGCGTGCCCCGCCTGCAGCAGCGAGGCCGCTCAAGAGAACGTGTGGGGCGAAGCTGCCATCCTTTCCGAAACCGCCAGCCCAGCCTACGAAGGTGAGGATTTCTGTGGTTTCGGCACCCACCGCCAATGCCTCGCAGGTATTTGGAAGAACGGTGAAATGAGCGCACTGAGTCCCCTCAGCGGTGGCCACAATGGACAGGCTGAGTGGATTAACGATGAAGGAGAGGTGGTGGGGTTTGCAGAGAATGACACAGCCGACTCAACCTGCGCCACCGCTACACCTTTCCAAACGCTTCGTTTCGAAGCGGTGATATGGGGACAAGACGGCAAGGCTCGTGAACTTCCTCCGCTCAATGGAGACACGGTTGGGTACGGCTTTGCGATTAACGACCTCGGGCAAGCCATCGGCGTATCTGGTTTGTGCGGTAATACCCGTGTACCGCCTATAACCCCGGGTAGCAACGCGCCGCACGCCGTCCTCTGGGACACGGACGGCTCACCCACTAACCTCGGAAGCCTGAGCGGTGGCGGGTTCAACATTCCTGGCGGCATTAATAACCGAGGTGAAGTAGCCGGAGCGTCGTTGGCGAAGGATGGCACGGTCCACCCGTTTCTTTGGACCAAGGAAACGGGTATGCAGGACCTGGGCGCATTCTCTGGCGCTGTCGTGACCGGAATCCCCTGCTGCGGCACCTTGAACGATAGCGGTGAAGCAGTCGGGCTGACGGCTGACAGTAAGTTCAACCTGCGCGCCTGGTTGTGGCGAGACCACATCAAGACCGATCTCAACCTGCTCATTCCGAAAGACTCGCCGTTGTATCTGATCGGGGCTTTCGCAATCAACGATTTCGGACAGATCACGGGGCAGGCCATCGTGAAGAGCTCTTGCCCGGTGCAGACTCCGCCGGCGTGGCAGGTCAATCAGTCGGCTTGCGCGCAGATTCACGCATTCCTCGCAACTCCATCAAATTGACTTGGCGGTCTGCGAGGATATCAGTTTCGAAGATTGCCATCGCCAGCGTCCCATAGAACGGGAAGTCAGGTACGTATGCCACGATTGAGAGGGCAGGGGAATTTCCTGACCTCTCTTCTCTTTTCTAAACTCACCCTTGTCTCGTAGTCCGCCACGAATTCTCGCGACAGCGTCACGACAATTCGTTCACCGTAGGCCCCGCAATTGCCCCGCACCCCAGCGTGAATGCGCCTTCCAATGCAGCAAAGAGGGAACCCATGACACACCGACATGTGACTCACGGACTTTCTCAAAGTTCGGCGCTCGTAGCCGCGGCGAGATAGAGGGAACAATACGGGAACAATCTAGGGAGGAAAGCAGCCCAGATGATCCCAAATGATCCTAATCGACAGTACGCTAAAGGCTTTAATTTTCAATCGGGTCCGCTCATTCCAAGCCATTTAGTTCCATTGGTAGGGGGCCCTGAAAAGGCCGGCGTCGGCGGTTCGATCCCGTCTCTGGCCACCATTTAGAATCAATGGGTTAGAGGAGAGTGCCGCAGTGATTCTCCGACGGAGGAGATAAGGATCGCGGGAGATAAGGGGGCATGTTACCTATCCCCGTCCGCTTCTTCATCTGAAGTCCTGACAGGAGAGATAACCAGAGAGATCACGGACGGAATGCAGGACGGAAGCGACCAGAATGCAACCGTACCTGATCGTGTTACTCGATCTGTCCCTTCAATGCCAATGCCCCGGGCTTCGCTATTTTTTGCCGCGTGCGGGGTGGAGTGGAAAGGCGCTTGGGCCTTGAACTCGAACCCGCGTTGAGGATGTCGACGAGGCGGCGAGCGCTGGGCGCCCAGCACCGGTAGAGCAGTGGTACGGAAGATGCCCACGACAAAGCTATCGCCGGGCAATTGACTGCGATGGCGAACAGCACATGCACTCAAAGTAACCTCCGGAAGGGTACTCCCGGATCAAGAAAACGTCACGGCGCCTAGTATTAGATCCCAGAGCGGGCATCTTAATAGCAGACGATTTCGGCAGGAGGCGGCTTCTCGGCGGACGCGCTCCCTGACCGGCAGTTTCCGGTGGTTTACGGACTACGCCCGAGCGAAGGACAGTTTTACCCCTGTCCGGTGTCACACCCGATCCCTGTCTCAAATTAACCATTCCAAGCAGCCCGCCCCGCCTGTCCCGGCATGCCGTGGAGCGGGATTTTATGCATTCCATCGTGCTTCCCAGAGCTCAGAAACCTCTGCCCGTAGCTTCCCTCTCGCAATTAACCAACTTCCCGGAAACGGAGCCACCTATGCCCAAAAATCAAGTCAGCGAGCCCATCACTGATCAGGAAGTAGCCTTTGCCCACCTGGTCCTCTCTGGAACCATGACCGACCGCCGTGCTGCCGAAGCCGTGGGTCTCAACCCCGACACCGCCGCCTACACCAAAGCCAAACCCCGTGTCCGCGCCTACATGCTCGAGCACCGGGCCGCCGTACACGAACGGCTCGTGGAGCAAGAGACTGAGGGACTACGTCGGCTGAACCTGGGCCGGGAGCAGGTCCTGGCCCGGCTCTGGGAAATCGCCAACCTGAGCCCCGAAATGACCCGAAGCAGCATTACCGGCCAGGTCAAGGCCCTCGCCATGATCGTGGCCATCGAAGGCCTGATCCCTAATCACCGCGCCGTCTCCTCGGAGAAGAAATCCGCCCCGCCACCCACCGGGCAAATCTATGCCGCGGCTTGGCTTCGCAAGCAACAGGGCAAAACCATAGTTCCCCAGCCCAGCCCTGACCTTGTCCGTGACGAAGATAGTGCCGGCGCTCCCGATCCCCCGCCCACCTGTCCCGGCGTGCCGTGGAGCGTGGCGGCAGGCGCGCCTTCGGACCTTGGCCCTGCCCCCGACCCTACTCTAGATTCCAGCGAACCCATCTTCGTCCGCCCGTCTAGTCCCACGGAACCGACCCCATCGTCGCCTCATGTCCGCGTGCCCGATTCTGCTCCAGACAAACGGGTCCATTCCTCGATAGAAAAGAATCCCTCTACCTGGCGCCTGAGACTCTAAAGGAGGCGGACGCACTACCAATGCCCCCAAAAAGGCTAAAAAAGATCGAATTTTATCGAACTTTACAAAAAATAGAGGACACACCAAACCGAACTGGAGCTGATGCGGCAGGATGAAGACGCGCCGGGAGGGTAGATCGCCGCTGAAGACTGGATCTATTGTGCTTCTTGATCGTACATGGTATTTTCCTGTTTGTGCATGGTTCATCCGGGCCAATAAGAAAAAACGAGATTGAAAGTCGACTGCTGCGCGGTCTTCCCGTCAATGCCACTGCCCTCGCGAAGGAATTCCTGGTGTCCGAGGACGCCATCCGTCGAGATCTGCGGGCGTTAGCCGCCGAGGGCAAGTGCAAACGGGTTTACGGTGGAGGGCTTCCGATATCGCCGGATGGAGTCCCGTTTGAACACAGACTCCTGACCGGCTCGAAAGAAAAACGCGCTTTAGCCTTGGCCGCCCTGACCTTAGTCTCTGAAGCCTCGACGGTGTTCCTCGACAGCGGCAGTACCAACCTGGCCTTGGCCAGAGAGATGCCGCCCGATCGCTCTCTTACCATCGCCACAAATTCGATCTCAATCGCAAGCGCCCTGCTCGAGCGAAAGAATTTCAAAGTCATTGTTCTGGGAGGAGAGATCGATCGTGAAACCGGCGCGGCCATCGGGCTGTCCGCGATCCGCGAAGTCGAACGCTTGAGCTTTGATCTGTGTTTCATCGGAGCTTGCGCCGTTTCCGTATCTCTTGGAATTGGCGCGTTCTACATGGCAGATGCCGAATTCAAACGCACACTCATTGCGAGAAGTGATCGCATCGCAGCGCTTATCACTATGGACAAAGTTGAGACTCGGGCGCCGTTTCAGGTGGCCGCTCTGGCACTCCTTGACCATATCGTTCTCGAGTCCGGTACATCGGACGAGATTGTCTCGACCTATTCCAATGCCGGCCCCAAAGTCATCATCGGGCAACCGTAGGGTGCGTCTCCTTCGACACAACCGAGAGCGGGAGTTTTCATGACGGAGGGCTTGTATCTATCGCGCGCGAAGCTATCGACCAGGCTGGCGTTCGTGGCCGCAGGTTTCGGCGTAGCTTGCTGGGCTCCCTTAGTGCCCTTCGCAAAGACTCGCTGCCAACTCGACGACGGCACCATGGGGTTGGTTCTTCTGCTCTTGGGCGCCGGTTCCATCGTTGCGATGCCGCTTGCTGCGAACCTGAGCGGGCGCTTCAGTTGTAAGCCGGTCGTACTCTCAGGTGGAGTAGGACTGGCACTCATATTGCCGCTCTTGAGCATCGTATCGTCGCCGATCGCCCTTGGAGTCGCACTGTTCGCCTTCGGGGCCTCTCTGGGATCGTTAGATGTTGCAATGAACCTGCATGCTGTCGATGTTGAGCGTCTCTCTGAGAAGCCGTTGATGTCCGGATTTCACGCACTCTTCAGTGTTGGCGGGTTTCTGGGGTCGGGAATCGTGACAGCTCTTCTCTCTCGAGGCATCGCACTCAGTGCAAGCACAATTCTCAGCTCCATTATTCTTGTCTCACTGATTGTTGTCGCTCTTCCGCGCATGCTCTCGAATCGAGAGAAAACTAAGCAGCCTCTCTTTGCGATCCCGAGAGGTGTCGTGCTCGTCATCGCTATCTTCGCGGCAATCTCATTCTTGGTTGAGGGGGCTCTGCTCGACTGGAGTGCGCTCTTGCTTGTCGGCGAACACCTCGTCTCTGTTGCGCACGGAGGGCTGGGATACATGCTCTTCTCCATCGCGATGACGTTCAGCCGTTTCGTCGGCGACGGCATCGTAGCGCGATTCGGGAATCGCTTTGTGCTGACACTTGGTGGGGTGATAGCGCTTCTAGGGTTGTGCGGCCTCCTTCTCGCACCGGTCGCATGGATCGGGCTTTTCAGTTTTGTCTTTGTGGGCCTTGGAGCCGCAAACATCGTGCCTATCTTGTTCAGACTCGCGGGTACGCAACACAAGATGCCGAAGGGATTGGCCGTTGCCGCCCTCACTACGGCGGGCTACGCGGGCTTGCTCACGGGTCCAGCCGTCATTGGCTTCTTGTCCAAGGAAATCGGCTTGCACAACGCGTTCTGGTTTCTGGCAGCCCTTCTGGCGTGCGTGCCGATCTTCGGCAAACATGTGACGGCAGAAACATTCTCACTGAGCGAGCGGGCAGGATAAAGCCTATGACGCGAACACAAGCCATTGTCTTCGATATGGACGGGGTGCTTATCGACTCCGAAGAATTGCATGCACACGCGAAGCGCGTCGCTTTTGCGCACGCAGGGATCGCGGTGTCAGATGCTGATCTGCGCTCCTATGTAGGCCGGAGCGATGCCGTTATGATCGACGAGATCGGAGCTCGATACGGACTGACTGACGGGCAAAGATCGACGGTCCTGAATGAAAAGAAGCGGATCTACGAACAAGAAGAACAAGGGATAAAGATAGTTCCCGGTGCGATTGAGTTCGTCCGGTGGGCGGCTCAGCATTATCGTTTGGGCCTTGCAACCTCGGCAACGCCGCGCAATCGAATTGCGACTCTAAACCGTCTTGGCATAGCAAACCTTTTCGAAGTCGCCGCTGATCTAGGAGATGTTTCTGAGCCCAAACCCTCGCCCGAGATCTACTTAACCGTCACTTCGCGTCTTGCGCTTCAGCCGTCCCAATGCCTGGTGGTGGAAGACTCTCTGACCGGAGTCCTTTCTGCCAAGCATGCAGGGTGCTGCGTTTCGGCCCTGACTCGAACCTTCGCCGCCCATGAATTGCTCGGTGTGGGGGCGGATTTCATTTTCGAAGACTTTCAATCGCTAAAAAGGTCGGCTGAGTCCAACATCAAGCCGCTGACCGCTTAATCACCAGAGGGGCCATTGGAAAACACGATGGGTCGGACTTCTAAAAAATGCTCTGCCGGGCGGATCCTGATCTTTGTATTGGCGTTTACAGTACCACTTTTCGCACAGGAACCGAGCATCTCCGCTATATGGCGTGGTCTTGTGACAAACAGCGTCGGAACTCCGATTGTGGGAGCCAAAGTGCGGATCAAAGGAACTTCCACCGCTGAATCCACCACGGCGGCCGATGGGAGCTTTTCTCTTGCTGCTTTGCCGGTCGGAGAGTACAAGCTCACGATTGTTGCGGATGGAACGACCGCCACTTACGCGCAGCCAATTACTTTGATCCCGGAGTCACCAGCGGTAGTGATCACAGTGTCGAATAGCCGCGAAATCACAGTGGCTACGCAGCAGCAGACAGATCAGAAGGGCGGCGAGAAACTCTCAAGTGAAAAGGTAAACGAGTTGCCATTGAACGGCCGCGACTTCAGCACGCTGCTTCTGCTGGCGGCAGGCACCATGACGGACGCGAATGGGGCTACGAACTTTACGCAGCAGTTTGCGATCAATGGACAGCGTGGTGTCGAAGCCGTGTTCGCGATGGATGGAGCGGACATCAGCGATCCGGAGATGGGCGGGAGCACATTCACGAATTTCAACGTGGATGCAATTCAGGATCTGCAATCAAGTTCCGGCTGGATGCCGGCCGAGATCGGACGGGGTGCCGCCGGTTTCACCAACATCGTGACACGGTCGGGTCAGAGTGGGTTTCACGGATCATTCTTCGAGTTCATAAGAAACTCCGCTCTTGACGCACGGAATTATTTCGATCACCCGTCCATTGCGGACCCGG
The DNA here is from genome assembly GCA_963787145.1 of uncultured Acidobacteriaceae bacterium. Taxonomy (GTDB): domain Bacteria; phylum Acidobacteriota; class Terriglobia; order Terriglobales; family Acidobacteriaceae; genus PALSA-350. The sequence continues at coordinate 367,360 of CAWBBY010000010.1, read as the reverse complement.
GCAGGATCCCACCGTTCCGAAGAAATGAATTCGGATTCACGAACGGTGGACCAGTCGTCCTGCCCCACCTCTACGACGGGCGCGGCCGTACGTTCTATTTTGGGCAGTATCAGGGGTTCCGGCAGGTCCTTGGAACCACACAGGTGCTCGCCGTGCCAACAGCAAATGAGCGGGGAGGCCAGGACACGGTGACCTATCCGGACGGTAGCACGGACACTCTGCAGGTGAATGTTAATCCTCAGATCGCATCTGTACTGGCCCGTTACCCGCTTCCGAACAACCCGACTGGCGCATATGGGCCTCGAACATACGCAGCACCGTCGAATGTCGACACAGATGCAGATCAGTTTTCAATTCGCATCGATCAAAAGTTGGGAGCGAAGGGGCAGTTTCTTGCTCGATTCAACTACGACAACCTGACGGGACCTACGACCAATCCCGACCAGACCCTGCTCGATCCGGCCTTCGGTGTGCAGTATGTAGATAGACAACGAAACGTAGTATTCACCTACACGCGCACAGTGTCGCCGCGATTTCTCTGGTCGTCATCACTGAGTATTACGCGGACGACTCCATCATTTCCGACACAAGACTACACCGACCCGGCACTGAAGTTCACGGATGGCCTCTACGAGGCATTTAATTCAGCGGCGGGATCGGTAATGTCCGCATTCGGCAATCTGTTCCACGGACAGCTGAATTTCGTTAGGACCACACAGCGGCATGCAGTGAATTGGGGTATCGAGGCACGCCTCAATCGAGACACGACCTATTTCGGCATCAGCCCAAACGGGGAGTACGACTTTGGCGGTGGAACGGTCTATTCGCCGGTATTTATTCCTTCTGGATCCGGAGAGCACAACGTGCAGGTGGGCGATCCCCTGCCGGACACGCTGAGCAGTTTGCTGATCGGGTACCCGTTTGGGTACACGATCGCGGTCGCCCCGCCCTATTTGTCGAACGGAGCACACATTGGGCCGGCGGCGGTCAACAGGAACGACGTGAATGTCTATGTGCAGGACACATGGAAAATTAACCAGAAGTGGGTGCTCGATTACGGGCTGCGGTATGAGTTATACACACCGATAACTGAGCGGGCAAAGCGGACATCGGGTTTTCTAGACGCGTTTCCGCCGGCCGGAGTTGGACAGGAGTATTTGATCAATCCTCAGCCTGGCTATCAGACGGGTTGGAATGGCTGGGGGCCCCGTGTGCAGGTGAATTGGAATGCGCCACAAGCCGTGCATGTGCACGTAGGTGGAGCGATCACTGTGATTCCACCGAACATCTGGCAGGACAACTTTCTCACAGGATCGACGCCGTTCGTGATCTATCCGCGCGCCAATGCCACGAAGAACGGGGAAATTGCGTACGGATTCCAGATCACACCCGACGAACTACCGCAGGTCTATACACCGGCTGGTGTGAACGTGTTTGCCAGTGGCGATACGAAGAAAGTTCCAGCGAACACAGTGATGGACGTGAATCGATACCAGGAAAATCTGGCGACACTGTCACCGGGCAATCAGCTGTCTCTGCTGAATCTGGCCGGGATTGATCGCCGCTTCAACTATGGCTATCTCCAGACCTGGACGCTGGGACTGGAGCGGGCATTCGGCGGACTGACGGCCGATGCAGCGTATGTCGGAACATCGGCGTTTCGCCTTCCCCGGATTTCATACCCAAACGCGTATCAAGGAGCGGGTCCGGGATTCGCGAACTTTACGAACTTCGACAGTGGCGGCGTCGCAACTGGAGGCTTCGGGTTCGAGTCCGTGATTACCAATACTTCGCACTCGTCCTACAATGCGTTGCAAACTTCGTTGGCGGGGCAGGTCGGACACGGCGGTCCGGGATTGCAGGCGGGATACACCTGGAGCAAATCTTTGGATGACGTTAGCGGCCTGCTAGGAGGAACAGGTTCGACGGGCGCAGTATCTCTGTTCAGCCCGCAGGACCCATTCGACACACATGCAGAGAAAGGTCCGTCAAACTTCAACGTTGCTCACGCCTTCACTTTGAGCGCGGCGCAGGACCTGCATTTGCAGGGCCTGGGAGACCAGCCCGCCGGGATCCGACTGTTCACTCAGGGTTGGCAGTTGCTGAGCATCTCGACGATCACCAGTGGAGCGCCGTTCACCGTTTACTCAGGGATTCAGCAGACGGGCGCAGGGACAATTGGGGCGGACCGGCCAGACCAGATTGGCAAACCGAACCTTTCGACGGCGCACAGCTCAACTCGACGACGGGAAGACTATTTTGGGCTCGGTGCCTCCAACGCAACGTTCTTTTCGATTCCCATCGGGATACAGGGTGGAACCGGACCTAACTCGGGGCGATTCGGAATGCTCGGTCGGAATAGCTTCAGCGGGCCGGCTTATTACGACTTCGACTTTGCTGTCATCAAGACAACGCCGATTGCCCATCGAAGCAGTGGGCTGGAGCGTGCCGACCTTCAGTTCCGCGGGGAATTCTTCAATGTGTTCAATGTGGTGAACATGGGCCTGCCGGCGAACACGATCGAAGGCTCGGGGTTTGGAGTGATCAGCAAAACGGCTGGGACCTCCCGGCAAATTCAGTTTTCCCTGAAGCTCATCTATTAAGAGATGGCATAACGAAGGCCAAAGCATCATTGAGGTATAGGCGGAAGCGGACATGCGATTTGAGCAGACTGGCAATATTGGACCAGTACCTGCCTGCGCCTGAGATTCCCGGGCGTTTGCCGAACCGCGAAGAGCTGTAATTCTGTCGCTTTTCGCGCTTGTTGAAGCTGCATGAATGCGGCGGCCTGTTCTTCAGCGAGCTCGGCGCGGAACTCAGCCGCCGCGGGTGTGTTACCGGCCCCATCGCCGTTCTTTTCCGCAGCTTGCGCAAGGAAATGCAAGGCCTGCTGCGGCTGCTGTTGCAGCAGATAAATCCTCGCGATCAACAGATAACGATCAGAGACTTGATGAGAGAGACGGGCGGAGTTCCGCAGGGCTTCCAACGCCTCCGCAAGACGGCGCTCCCTGATATAGAGCAACCCGAGGTTGTACCATCCAGCGTCCGTCTGCTTGATTCCGAGGGCCTTCCGAAGCTCTTGTTCTGCCTCCTCAGGTTGTCGTTCATTGGTTGCAATCTGCGCTCTGACGAAATGAAGTGTCATGTCTTGGGAGTAGATATTCTCCGCGCGTTCCGCCGCTTCCTCCGCTTCGGAGAGACGCCCTAACAGCGAGTAGATCGCACTCGCGTTCGCAAGCTCCTGATATCGTTCGGCGCGTTGACGGCTGCTGTTGAGGGAAAGCTTCTCCGGCGAGACCAAATTCTGCGTGTGGCAGTCGACCGATGACTTGGCTGACATGGTTTCCGCATCTTTCCGTTGAAAAATGATGGCGGAGACGTCCATGTAGACCGGCGCCCAACGGCTACTGTCGCAGTCGGCCAAGAGAGGAAACTCGCCCAGGGCGAAGATCCGCGAGAGCGGAAAGATGACGGTATTGATGTGATATTTGGCGGCAGCTTGTGTCCACTCCATGGAATCCAGAGGGAGACTTGTCAGCGTGCGCTGCTGATCGAAGAGCTGCGGTCCGAATGGGATATACCGGCCGTCGGCGAAATCAGGGTATTGATCCCCCAGCCGCCACACAAGATAGCTACTGAGATTGAAGTTGGAAAAGATATTCGCCGGCAGATGATTTTGCAGAAGGAAACTCGTTGCCCTTTCCGGCAACCACCAGGAAGGACCAGTGCCGAAGAGGGTGACGTCCACTGAAGAGAGATAAGTTCGATTGGTGACCAAGTCGAAGCAGCGAACGGCAACCAAAACCGCAAGCAGCGAGACAATTACGAGAGCGAAGCTTGCTTTTTGCCAGGGAAACCGGTTGTGGGCGGCAGCGTTCGTAAGCACAGAGCCGCCGATAAGACATATGAGGATGACGCATGGCCCTTCCATTCGCTGATGTCTGACAAAGGCGAAGGCCGCTACTAAGAGTACAAGGGCTGGGCCGACACTACGGCGCCACAAGCATAAAGCCGCAAGGATGATTCCAAAGCCAAGCAGCCACCAGCGGGCGCTATCGGGGGTTCTCCAGCCAAGCTCCTGAAGCGCACTTGCGGCCTGTACAGGCTCCCACTCTTCAAGCGAAGCGCTCTGCCAACGGATAACCGACTGCTGTCTGCTGATTGCGGCGAAGATGCGTATGCCCCACGGATTGATCATTGTAACCAGCACGGCGGCAATTAACCACGGAAGTGCTCGTTTGAGCCGGGAGATCGCCGCAGTGCGCCGTGAGGAAAATGGAATCTCGAGAGCTTCTACAATCAGGTAGGCCCCAACTAGAACACACCCGGCAACAAATCCGGTGTGGAGATTGACCCAAAACACCATGAGTAGCGGCAGCAGCCAAAGCGGAGACCGGCTCCCTTCGAAGTGATCCAGCAATATCCGAGCAAAACAGGTGAAAAGAATGATGGTGAAGAGGCTCGCTCGCGGCATGACCTCCGAGGAGAGAACAGGCACTGCCAGCGGCGCCAGAACAACCGCCCAAAGACTGCGTTTATAGATCAGAACAGCAGCAGCGGCAACGCAGGCCAGCGCACAGAACCAGGAGATCGCTGCGTAGCCTCCCATCTGATACAGAAGGTAAAAGACAAGGCCGGATAGGACCGGATAGATCCATTCAATACCGTGCGCGGTGTACGAGAAAAGCTCGGTACGAGGGATGGCGTGATGGGCGAGAAGATAGCGGCCGGTAGCCATCTGCCAACCGAGGTCAAAGTCGACGACGGTCTTTAGTCCCGCCAAGAGCGCATAGGTCAGTGTCAGGAGAACGAGACACGCATAGATGCTGCCCATCAGCCGTGAATGTTGTTTTGCCCTCGAGTCGTCACTCCGGGTCAGGACATTCTTGCTGCATGGCTGCGATCCGGGTCCAGGTATCGCTAAATCCACATTTCATTGTAGCTCCGGCCGCAGGCCGCGCTCGTAGAGCGGCTTCACAGTTACCGCATCTCAACGAGGATCCGTATGCGGCTATCCCGAACTTCCAAACCCGCTCGCCAAACGCTGTTCGTCCGATCCGTATTTGGACAGCATCGGTACCCTGGCGCACGAAAGTTACTAGCACCTTGGATTTTGCGTTACGAGGGTTCCATTTTCCTGGCGCATACGATGGAATCAAGTTCCGCGTTGGGGTATCTCTCGAGACGGTGCGAGAGGCTGCCATGGAGTTTCGTGTGATCTGGGAGATTGACATTGATGCTGACAACCCAGCGGCCGCTGCTCAAGAAGCACGCGCATTGCAACTGAAAATGAACACCTCAGCTACCATCTTTGATATTTGGGAGCCTGCAGCTGGAGAGATGCATCGCATCGATGTGGCATGGGATACCGAAAGGCTGGAACACGCCGAGCTAGGTGCGGTTAGGGCAGCCTTACGATTTCTGCTATGCGAGCGGGAGGTTCCGCCAGGCATCCGGGATGTGGCAGTGACAATGCTCATCTTCCTGGATAGAGAAGACATGATGTTTAGAAGGTACAAATCGCTCTATCAAGGGCAGCGAGCCCTCGGAGAAGCGCGCCGCAAATCACGATAGATACCGTCATGGTAGTGAATTGATCATCAACACTCGATCACGTTCAAGGCAACGCCGGCCAGCGAAGTTTCCTTGTAGCGCGCCTGCATATCAAGGCCTGTCTGGTACATCGTCTTGACAACCTGAACTGTATTTTCGGTTACCCGGGTGCAAACCGGTTGTGACGTGGCTCGTGACGCGTGGGGGAGGGGAGCGTGCCCCATGCGAGCAACTGCAAAGTTGAGGTGCCTGGCTTAAACTGCAATACAACCATGAGACACTCAAGCTTTTTCCTACTGCACCTTCCGTTGGCCTGCTCACTCTTGTGGGCGCTGCCGACTTCTGCACTGGCAGACAATACTACTGCGCATTCAAAGTTTGCGGGCGTCTACCTATCGCACGAGGCAGGCCCATCAATGGACCTAAGCTTAGGTGCGGATGGTAGCGCCACGGTTACAGAAGATCCGGGTAGTGGAGCTACAACCTTGTTTGGCCATTGGGTAGATACTGGCGGCCAGGTCGCAGTCAAGTTCGATGCCTTGGATGGCAGGCCGGCTGAGGCCCCAATGGTTTTCCAACCCGCCCACGATGGATTGCAAGCGGTCACCTGGAATCACGCCTCGTGGGGAAAAGTGAGTCCACCGCCGATGAAGAAGGGCTCCAAAGTAAAGCAATTGTATTGGCTCACAGAGGCGCCTTAGTTTACTTGCGAGGGGAGAACTCTTCAACACTCAATCACGTTCAAGGCAAGGCCGGCCAGCGAAGTCTCCTTGTAGCGCGCTTGCATATCAAGGCCTGTCTGGTACATCGTCTTGATGACCTGATCGAGAGAGACCTTGTGGCCCTCTGACTCGTTCATGGCCATGCGACTGGCGTTGACAGCTTTGATGGCGCCAACCGCGTTGCGCTCAATGCATGGAACCTGTACCAAACCACCGATCGGATCACAGGTCATGCCAAGATGATGTTCCATGCCTATCTCCGCGGCGTGTTCGATACGGTCGTTGATCTCCGCGGCGGTGAGCGATGTTTCCCCCGGCGCGTTGATCGCCGAAACCAGGCCGCCCGCGGCCATGGAGCAGGCCACACCCACTTCGCCCTGGCAGCCTACTTCCGCTCCGGAGATAGAGGCGTTTTCCTTGTAGAGAATGCCAATCGCCGCCGCGGTCAGGAAATATCGAAGAATACCCTCCTCGTTTGCACCGTCGACGAACTCAAGGTAGTACTGGGCGACTGCGGGTACCACCCCCGCGGCCCCATTGGTAGGAGCGGTGACCACACGCCCCCCAGCGGCGTTCTCTTCATTGACAGCCATGGCGTACACGGTAATCCAATCCAGTTGAGAGAGCGGGTCATTCACCGCAGTGCGCACCCCGGCACGCAACCGGGCCGCAAGCTTCGCAGCACGCCGCCGCACTTTGAGACCGCCGGGAAGGATGCCCTCGGATTCGATGCCGCGCTGCGTGCACTCCCGCATAACCTGCCAGATGCGCAGAATGCCGCGACGCACCTCCTGCTCCGCCGTGCCGGCTCGCTCACTCCCTAGCAACGCACACTCATTGGACAACATGAGCTGCGAGATGGTGATGTTCGCGGCCGCTGCCCTCTCCAGGAGTTCTTGCGCACTGTGAAAAGGATAGGGCACGGCCCTTGCTTTGTCGTCCACAGCGGTCTGGGTACCCTGCGCGGCAGCAAACTCCTCCGCAGAGACAATGAAGCCACCGCCAATAGAAAAAAAGATCCGCTCCAACAGCAAACCTCGGTCGCTGTCGAATGCGGAAAAACGCATACCGTTGGGGTGCGAAATAATCCCGGCAACGGGATACATCTGATTGCGATGAAAGAGCAGGTGCTTCGCTTCGTCGAAGGCGATGGTGTGGTGGCCGGGCAGTGGCACTGTTCGTGCGGTACGAATCGCGGATATTTTCGCTTCAATCTCAGCCGGATCGATCCCTTCCGGCGTCTGCCCGGAGAGTCCAAGCAGGATGGCGCGGTCGGTGCCATGGCCAAGACCAGTGAGCGCCAGTGAACCATAAAGATCGACCTGGATGGATGTGGTCTGGGAGCTCAGTCCAGTCGACCCCAGTTCCCTGGCGAAACGAAGCGCGGCCCGCATCGGCCCCATGGTGTGTGAGCTGGACGGCCCAATGCCGATCTTGAACAGCTCAAAGAGACTATGCTTCACCGCATCGTCCTGAAGGTGTCGCTCTCACTGATTGCATTCTATTCTGTACTTGCGGCTCCAGAGCCGCTCCGGCATACGAGGCCGGCATAGGAGTAAAAGCGAATTGCCCTTTCTTTTGTTGAACCGCCTCCGCTGTTTGGCTCCATACACAGGCCTGTTGTGGCTTGGACTTGTATCTTCAGCGACTGCCGCCCTGGCCCAGGAAACGCCATCCACCATCGTCCTGGACGTGGACGCAACCACCATCTCCCGAAAGATCCTTTCCGCACATGAGTCGTTTCCCGTAACTTCGCCGTTGGCGCACACCGTCGATCTCGTATACCCCAAATGGATTCCCGGAGACCACGCGCCCACCGGACCCATCGCGGACCTGGTGAACTTGCGCTTTAGCGCCGACGGCAAAACACTTCCCTGGGTTCGCGACGCTGTAGACATGTACCGCTTTCATATCCCGGTGCCGGCCGGAACCAATCTGCTGGTAGCTGATTTCAGCCTGGTCGGGGAGTACGTGGCGGGAAACGATTTCGCCCCGGGGAACACATCGACTCCGGTTCAAGGCGACGTGAACTGGGACCAACTCGTCCTATATCCCGCGGACACCGCAGCCGACCGTGTCACGATTGCGGCCTCGATCAAGCTTCCGGAAAAATGGTCTTACGCTACTGCGTTGCCGCATCCCTCGCTGCAAGGGGCGGCGATTCACTTCGATCCTGTGTCGCTCACCACGCTGATCGATTCACCCCTGATGTGTGGATCGATCATGCGCGAGTTTGACATCACGCCGAAAGGCGTCTCGCAACGCCATCTGTTGGATCTCTTTGAGAAATCGCCCGAAGGCCTCAATGTGCCGCCGGAGCGCATCGCCGCTTACCGCAATCTGGTATCCGAAGCCGGATCCTTGTTCCACTCCCACCACTATGCGAGCTATCACTTTCTGGTGGAAGCGCAGAGCGAAAGCAGCGACGGACTGGAGCATCACCAGTCCAGCGATGATCAGGTACCAGAACTCGGCATGGTGAGCCCGTCCTTCTCCGCCGAAGCAGGCAATCTGCTGGCCCACGAGATGATTCACTCCTGGAACGGAAAGTTCAGACGGCCCGCCGGCTTGGCGACGCCCGATTACCAACAACCCATGGTTGGCGACCTGCTGTGGGTCTACGAGGGCCTTACCAGCTATTGGGCAGAGATTCTGGCCACGCGCGCCGGCCTGGAAACAAGTGCTCAGATGAAAGACCGGATGGCGCTTTACCAGGCAGAGATGGATGCGCGCTCCGGACGCGGCTGGCGAAACCTGCAGGAGGTCTCGAGATCGGCGCAGTTGCTCTACTCCGCCGGGCAGCAGTGGACTAACCTTCGCCGTTCCACGGACTACTACCGGGAAGGGCCTCTGTTGTGGTTACAAGTGGATAGCCTGCTTAGGGAAAAAAGCCACGGAGAGCGCAGTCTGGACACCTTTGCTGCCGAATTCTTTGGGCCGCCCGATGGAGTGGTGACAGTTAAGCCCTACACCTACGAGGAACTGATCGCCGCGTTGAATCAGGTCGTTGCCTTTGATTGGAACGGTCTGCTCCAGGGCAATCTACTGGCCACGCGGCCCACTCCGGTTTCGCCCGGTCTGGAGGCGGCCGGATGGACCGTTGTCTATACAGACGAGCCAAACGGGGCGGCGGTCGATTTCGAAAGCGTATCCCAGCAACTTGATTTATCGACCTCGATCGGTCTGGTCATCGATCAGGATGGAACCATCGTTGATCTCGTTCCCGACTCAGCCGCGGGCCGCGCCGGGCTGGCTCCGGCTACGAAAGTGATGGGGGTAAACCATCGCGTTTACTCAGCTGACTTACTCCGCCAGACGATTGTGAACGCCGAAACCACCCAGCAGCCCATCGATCTGCTTACCCTGACCGATGGATATTATGCCGAGTTCTCCGTGGATTATCACCAGGGCCTGCGCTCGCCGCACCTGGCCAGAATCACGGGCAAACCGGATCTGCTGACGACGATCCTGCAACCACGAAGAATCGAGTGATCCTGGGTCCGGATGCTAGAATTCTTTGATCCTTCCGGTGGTTGGATCGGGGAAAAAGAGGCATGGTCGATTCACCACGCGGTTCTCGGGCATCCAGACGTAAGACACCAACCATTTACGACGTAGCACGCGAAGCACGGGTTTCCGTCTTCACGGTATCGGCGGTCATCAACAATAAGAGCCATGTCGGCGCCCCGCTTAAAAAGCGCGTGGATGCCGCCATCGTCAAACTCAATTACCGGCCAAATTCCCTCGCCCAGAGCCTGGCCAATGAACGTACGCGTACGCTCGGTGTGATCGTCCCCGATATCTCCAACCCTTTTTTCCCTATGCTGGTTCGCGGTGCCGAGGATACGGCGCAGAAGCACGGCTACAGTATTTTGCTGTGTAACAGCGACGGGCTTCTGGAGAAAGAGGAGCTTTACCTGGACCTGCTAGTGGCCAAGCGGGTGGACGGCATTCTGCTTACCAAATCGCCGGGCGACCTGAGCCCCCAAACCATGAGCATGCTTTCCAGCATGAATGTTCCCACCGTGCTGATGATGCGCACCTGCCCCGAACTGACGGGCGACGCGGTGATCACCGACGATCTTCAGGGCAGCTTTGAAGCGGTCTCACACCTGGCGAGGATAGGGCATCGAACCATCGCCATGGTGGGCGGTCCGCTCAGCGTAAGCAACGGAAGAACCCGGCTTCAAGGGTTCAAGAAGGCGCTCAAAGCCAGCGGCCTCCAATTTAACCCAAAGCTGGTGTACGAGGGCGACTATCGCATCGACTCCGGCCACCGCGCCGGCCTGTCTTTGTTACCGCACCGTCCTGACGCGGTTTTTGTGGCAAATTTCCTAATGACCGTGGGCTTCCTGCAGGCAGCCCAGGAGATGGGCATGCGGTGTCCGGAGGATTTCGGCCTCGTCACCCTGGATGATTATCCCTGGCTCCGCTTGTTCGATCCGCCTCTGACGGCAATGGAACTGCCTAAGTATGAAGTTGGCTGCATGGCGACCGAACTGCTTTTCGACCGCATCGAGGGCAAGAGCACGCCGGCCATCACTCACCGGATTGCTCCGCATCTGTGTGTGCGGGAATCGTGCGGCTTCGGATTGCGAAACGGTTCGTCCAGTATGAACGCCGTTCCGGGTCTCCCTGCCCTGGTGAGCAGGGGCCGCCGCAGGTCACACTAGGGATCCGCGCCCACACTTCAGAGGCTTAAGAGGGTGCCGGGGAAAGAAACAGCAGGTCCCTCCACTACGCTTCGCTCCGGTCGGGATGACAATTCTGTTGTGGCCGCAAGAGTTTCTGTTGTGGCTGCAAGAGCTTCCGCGAAAAATACTTGCCCCTGCAACAGAATTGTCATCCCGACCGGAGCGAAGCGTAGTGGAGGGACCTGCTGTTTCTTTCCCCGGTAATCCCCTTTAGCCCGATTCTCTTTTCCGTCCCTTAGGGCACGGTTTAAGCCGTGCGCTTCGTGTGAAGCGGGGGGATCGGCGATTTCAAAATGCCTTAACCCTGGACCAACGGCAGGCGCGGATCGGTTTGCTTCCAGGTGGAGCGAAGCCACACGTGCTCAGGGTCTTCTGTCACCGTCATGGAGCGTGATGTTCCAGCCAAGAAATTGAGGTAATAGATGTCGTACCCCGGGCCCGCAACTACCGGATGGTAGCCATCCCTGACCAGCACCACATCGCCGTCGTGCACTTTCACCAGCGACTCCCGCGATCGGTCGGAACGATAAAGATTCTGTAGCGCAAACCCACGCCCATTCCTCATCCGGTAGTAGTAAATCTCATCCAGATCAACTTCCACGGGCGGTTGATCTACATCATGTTTGTGGGGCGGATAGCTCGACCAGTTGCCACCCGGGGTGTAAACCTCAAAAACCACCAGCTTGTCGGCCGCAAAGGCGGACGGTATCACCTCGACAATCTGACGAGAGGAGTTCTCGCCACCACGCAAGCCGGTCGCCACGTCTTTCGGCCTCACCAGCCGGGGCTCGAGCTTCGCCTTGGACGGCACACGACACTGCGCGATTTCGCATACGGTTTCCGCCTTCAGCGTGACGCGATTGTCACCAGGCAGGTAAAGGGAATAAGGAAGGCCATCAAATACATTCTCTCTAGCCCCGACGGATTGTGCACCCGCTCCCCAGTTCGCGACACAGCGTCCGCCCAACCATACCAGGACCATCTCCTCGTCCCCGGTGCTCAGCTCCAATACCTGCCCTGGGAGCAAGCGAGTGACCACAAAACTCATCCACTCCCATCCGGCTTCCTCGCGGGTGAAACAAACCATTTCGCCGCCCTGATCCGGAGGCAGATTGCGCGCGCGTACCACGTTTTCCTGTTGCATTTTGGTGCTCCTGCGTCACCCTAACCGCTTAGGAAATAATATAAGCAGCTGCTCCTTCCCGCTACGCTCCCGGCTGACTTTCTTTCGCGCTCGCCGCCCGCGCCCTGCATGCCGCTTCATAAGGGCTTAGGAGTTCTGTCGCAGGCTGGGAGAATAGTTTAGATTAAACTCTCAAAGCCTACTTCATGCCCACTGTCCACCTGCCCAAGAAGTTCGGCTTGCTCAACGCCATCTCCATCAACATGTCCAACATGGTGGGCACCGGACCGTTCATCACGGTTCCGGCAATTCTGGCCACCATGGGAGGGCCGCAAGCCCTGATTTGCTGGTTCGTGGGAGCGGTTATCGCCATTGCGGATGGCCTGGTATTTGCCGAGTTGGGCACCACTTTCCCCAGCTCCGGCGGCTCTTATAACTACCTGCGCGAGTGCTTCGGCCGGGAGGGCCTGGGACGCTTGATGGCGTGGCTCTTCGTCTGGCAGTTTCTTTTCAGCGGAACCCTGGAGATCGGCACGGGCACTGTAGGCATGGCGCTGTATACGGGGTATGTGTTCAAGGGATTGGTCGGCCGGCCGTGGGCTCTGCGATTACTCGCCGCAGGCTTTGCCTTGGCCGCCATGATCCTGCTCTATCGCAAGATTCGCGACATTGCCCGCATCATGCTGGTGCTTTGGGGCGGCCTCCTGTTGACCAGCATCTGGGTCGCCGTGGAAGGCATGATGCATTTGCAGACGCGGCTGCTTTTTGACTTCCCGCCGGGCGCCTTTCACTTGAATATCGCGTTCCTGCTGGGGCTGGGCAATGGCACCATGCTGGTGATGTTCAACTTCCTCGGCTACTACAACATCTGCCACCTGGGGGACGAAGTCCGTGAGCCGCAGCGGGTGATTCCCCAGGCCATCATCGGATCGATTCTTCTCGTCCTGCTTCTGGATCTGGCAATTTCCGTCGCCTTCACCGGGGTTTTGCCGTGGCGGGAGATGATCCAGCCCGGCACTGTCATTTATGACGCTGTGGGCTCGGTCTTTATGGAACGGGTAGCCGGATTTTGGGCTGGTCAGTGGTTGACGGTCATGGTGTTGGTCACGGCCTTCGCGTCGGTCTACTCCATGATGCTGGGCTATTCTCGCATTCCCTTCGCGGCGGCGCTCGACGGCACATTCTTCCGCTTCTTTGCGAAGACCCATCCCCGGAAAGACTTTCCTCACCGCTCCTTGCTGCTGGTAGGTATCTTGTCGGCCATCGCCAGTTTGTTCGACCTGGTGCAGATCATCACCGCCCTGATCCTGGCCCGGATTCTGATCATGTTCGTGGGCCAGATCATCGGCCTGCTGCTGCTCAGAAAGCGCCATCCGGAGGCGCCGCGTCCTTTTCGTATGTGGCTATATCCCTTGCCGGCATTGTTCGCCATGGCCTGTTGGCTCTACATCTTCCTGGTGCAGGCCTTCGAACCCCAGGGTTGGAGATACATGCTCTACGTTCTAGCGGTCTTCGTTAGCGGGATCGGTCTATTCCTGATCCTGGCCCGGCGGCAACGGTATTGGCCCTTTGGGTTGACCGACGTATCCGGGCACTCCCCCGGCGGCTCAGCTTAGTAACCCGTCCAGGTACGCCTTAGCCCTTAAGGTCGTATTTTCTGCGGCCTCACCGCGTGACAATATCGTCACCATTATGCGAGTCAACATTCGAGCCCGTCTGCCCCACCAGCAAGCCAGCGATTTTCGCACGCTCCCCGTGGCCGTGACCATCGAAAATTCGCGCGGCATCAAAGCCAATTACCAACACGCTACCACCGCCGCGGAACTGCTCCATCTGCTGGACAAGCGGACCGACCTCAATGCAGCCGTCCTGGACCGGTTTCGGGAAGAGCTGAAGTTTACCCATGCCGCCAAGCTGAGCGACATCGAGATGAGCGAAGAGGTTTTGGAGCAGATAGGCTTTTTCGTTTAGAAGCGCAGGGACAGCTAAGTGAAGATGCTCTAACGGGTGTACTTGCTTTAGTTGCCAGGGTTCTCCATCTTCTCGCCGCCAGGGTCAGTCCTTGGCGGCGAGACTCGTTTAAGCAGGTCCTCCGGTTGCTATATCCTTCCTCAGGGGTAGCACGGGGATGAGCAGCACAATCACTGCGCGGCGGCTCTTGCGCGGTAACCAGATCGTAGAGTACCCGCTGGTCACCGTAGACGACGGGCACATCACTTCCATCGAGAGCCGCGAGAACGCCGCGGGCGACGATTCCGTCTATGGGTTTCCCGGAGCCATACTGGTCCCGGCCTATCTCAATATTCATGTTCACGGCGCCGTTGGCTACGACGTGATGGAAGGCACCGCGGAGGCTCTGCACGCGGTCGGGGCAGCTCTGGCCAGCCACGGGGTGGGGGGGTATTACCCCACCACCGTCACGTCATCGACAGAGGAAACCTTGCGCGCCCTGGACATGATCGCTTGCGAGATCGAGAGCGGACCATCCGCCACGAGCGCGGTACCGCTAGGCATTCATCTCGAAGGGCCGTTTCTTTCCGCAGCCAAGCGAGGCGTCCATACGGCTGCCCTGCTCCTGCAGCCATCGATACCGCAGTTCGATCGCTTCTGGGAAGCGGCTCGCGGCCATATCCGCATCATGACCATCGCGCCGGAACTACCCACGGCGCTCGAGTTGATCCAGCATGCCAGTAGCCTGGGCGTGGTATGCAGCCTGGGTCACACCAACGCCAGCCTGGGGGAAGCCGAGGCTGGCTTCCTCGCCGGCGGGCGCAGCGCCACCCACACCTTCAATGCCATGCGCAGCCTGGACCATCGCGATCCTGGTGTTGCCGCATATGTTCTCGACAACGACGCGCTTTTTGCGGAGCTCATCTGCGACGGCATTCACGTTGATCCGGCAATGGTCCGCTTGTTTTACAAGGCCAAGGGAGCCGAGAAGGCCATCCTGATCACGGATGGTATGAGCGCCACGGGTATGCCCGACGGAAGGTACAAGCTAGGCGGCCTGGACGTAGACGTGGCCAATGGACGCTGCACTTCAGCCGGGTCTCCCGGCGTCCTGGCGGGTAGCGTCCTGACCATGGATCTGGCGGTGCGTAACTTTTCTGTATTCACCGGCGCCAGCCTGGCGATCAGCGCCCAAATGGCCGGGAGCAATCCCGCTGCGCTCATGGGTCTTGACCGGCATTGGGGTTTGCTTGAAGAGGGACGGGAGGCTAATCTCGTGGCCCTGTCGCCAGATGGTCAAATCCTGCAGTCCTTCCGCGCCGGACGGCCGCTTCTAGCAACTCAGCACTGAGGTTTTTCGCTGTCCCATCCCAAGGCGTCCGCGACCTGCCTGGGCAGGCGCATTGGATCAAACGGTTTTAGCAGGATGCCGGCAACGGGAAGGTGTGATAGGGAGCCGTTTTCAACGGCTTGCACCTTTGCTGTCAGAAGCACAATGGGGATGTGGCTGGTGGCTCGCACTGTCCGGAGCTTGGCCAGCATGGCGGGGCCATCCATCGCCGGCATCATTACGTCGAGCAGGATGGCGTCCGGCTGATGCTGCTTAGCACTTTCGATGGCTTGGGCTCCGCAGTAAGCCTCGACCACATCCCAACCGGGCATCGACCGCAGGCTGCAGGCTGCGGCGTGCCGTGCTGCGTCATCGTCATCCACAACCAGAATGCGCCGTTTCACAGTCACTCTCCGGGTACGTGGGCCTGTCACAAGGTAACCCAATTACCAACAATAAGAGCTTCCACTTTCAGGCAATTACTACCCGGAGGTTACCAGGGGCCCAAAACTGCAGCGTGGAGTCCAGGCTATTTGCGAGATGAGGTCATCTTCAGCGGCTTAACGTCGTCCTCATCCTCATCCTCATCTTCGTCCTCGTCGTCGTCTTCTTCGTCCTCATCATCGTCGTAGTCTTCGTCGTCTTCTAAGTCGTCTTCTTCATCTTCGTCATCGTCCAGATCC
This sequence comes from uncultured Acidobacteriaceae bacterium, assembly GCA_963787145.1. Lineage (GTDB taxonomy): Bacteria > Acidobacteriota > Terriglobia > Terriglobales > Acidobacteriaceae > PALSA-350. Next base: position 351,305 of record CAWBBY010000010.1, on the reverse strand, counting down.
AACTCGTCGTCGTCCTCGTCTTCTTCCTCGTCCAGGTCGTCCAGGGACTTGAGGAGCTGAAATGCCGGGAGCTGGACCGGTTCGTCCCCTAGAGCCGCGGTTCTTGTCTCTGGTCCATCCGCCATTTGCATGGCGGCGAGGTAGCTGACATAGCTTTCTACGTGGGGGGGCGGTATAAGGGACATTCGCACGATTTCTCTTCTCCTATGCCTTTCAATGTACATGGGCCATGCCTGCGCCCGAGTTTATGCACGCTTGGATGCCGCCGGAAGACTGGCGGGGCTGATTGAGCGACAAGAATTTCCTGCTTCCGGAGGCGCGTCCTTCAGGCTTAGGCATGTGGTAGTTTTCTTAACATCAGGCCGGTGGACTTGGCTAGTGCGCAACCAACCTCCGGAGCTATTTCGAAAGGCACCATATGCCCGAAACAATACCAGCCACTGCTTTGCTGCTGATCGACGACACCCGGCAGGAAGAGATCAGCGTTACGCACACGCCATTCACCATCGGGCGCCTGCAGGACCGCGACCTGGTATTGGCGCACGCTTTCATCTCCCGCGACCATGCTGCCATTCTCTATGAGAAGGGCCAGTTCCACGTGGTCGACAAAGGCAGCCGCCACGGCACTTTTCTCAACGCGCAGCCCCTGGTCGAGCGCCAGCCGCTGAAACCAGGGGACGAGATCCGCCTGGGTTCGCTGAACGGTCCATCGCTGCGCTTTGGCCCGGCAAGAGAAAGCACCTCGACCATTCATAAACTTTTGGACGAGCTGCACGCGATTTCGGCACCTACCTCGGACCTGGAGAAGCTGAGCTGGTTCCTGAGTGCGGCGCAACGCTTGAATACCCTGGGCGCGGTCAACGAGATCCTGGCCACGCTGGTAGAAGCGACCCTGGAGCTGACCCAGGTGGAGCGAGGCTACGTGTTTCTCAGGGATGAAAAGGGTAAGCTGACCCTCGCCGCCGGTCGCAGTCTTAAGGGCGATCGCCTGGAAGACGATTCCACCATCTCCCACAGCGCCATCGCGCAAGCGTGCAAAGCCTCAAAGTTCATTGTCACCGATACCCTGTCAGCCGAAGCCAATTCGCGCACCGAAAGCATGGTGCAGCAGAGTATCCGCATGGTGTATTGCATTCCACTGCGCAAGCGCGCGGCGGCCGCAGATTGCCATGAGAAAGATATCCTCGGCGTGCTCTACCTGGACAGCCGGCTGCAACCCGGCAAACTGAGCCAGGTGGACAACGACCTTCTGGAAACGATCGCAACCGAGGCCGCCGCTCTGGTAGAGAACGCTTTTCTCGCCCAGGCAGAAGAAGCTTCACGCCGTTACCGCGAAGAACTGAACATCGCCGCCGCCATCCAGCAGGGGCTTATGGAGTTTGCCATCCCCAACCTGCCATATGCCAAAGTGCACGCTCGCAGCGTTGCCTGCAAGGACGTCGGGGGAGACTTTTACGACGTAATTGCTACCCCGGACGGCCTCTATATCGTGATCGCCGATATCTCCGGCAAGGGGGTATCGGCCGCCATCCTAGCCTCCACGCTGCAGGGCCTGCTTTACGGTCTGTTGCTTGCCGGTCAGCCGCTGGGCGACATCGCGGACGTGGCTAATCGCTACATCTGCGAGAAAAATGTGCAGAAGTACGCCACCATGATCCTGGTAAAGCTCGACCCGGACGGGACCTTCGAATACGTCAACTGCGGGCATGTACAGCCACTCCTGGCAAACGGCGAGGGCGTAAAGCGACTGGAGAATGCCAACATGGTGGTGGGCTTGATCGAGGAGGCTACCTATACCTCCGAGCGCCTGCAACTTAAGCCCGGCGACCGCATTGTGCTGGCCACCGACGGAGTTACCGAGGCAGAAGGCAGTGACGGTGAGTTTTTCGGAGAAGAGCGACTGGAAATCGCTGTCGAAGGCGCCAACATTGAGGGCGTGCTGGGCAAGGTAGAGACCTTCATGGCCGGCACTCCACCGAACGACGACTTCACTATGCTCGAAGTCCTTTATAGCGTCTGAGCGCGCATCTGGCTGCCCAATAGCCGCACATGCCGTGCACCGCGCCGCCCGGGGGCGTGGACGAAGAGCACAGGTGGACCCCTTTCATGGGAGTCGCATACTGACGCCAGGTCGGCCGCAAAAAGAATTGCAAGCCGGAAACAGAGCCTCCGTTGATGTCGCCTCCCACCAGGTTCTCATTCCACTGGTTCATCGCTTCGGGGCTAAAGACCGCCCGGCCCAGGATGCACTCGCGAAAGCCGGGCGCAAAGCGTTCCACCTGCGCTTCGATTGCCTCCAGCGCGGATCCCGGCCAGCCATTGGGCACATGGCAGTAGGCCCACGCCACGTGCTTGCCGGCGGGCGCCCGGCTGGGGTCGAAAAGAGTTGGTTGAGAGAGCAGGACAAAGGGGTGGCCGCTCATCGTTCCGCGCCCCGGCTCCCGCTCCGAAGCAGCAATCTCCTCGAAGGTACCGCCCAGATGGACCGTGCCGGCGCGCAGGCATTCCCTGGCACGCCACGGAATCGGCTGGCTCAGGGCCCAATCTACTTTGAAGACGCCGGGACCGTAGCGGTAACGCTGCAGTTGCCGGCGGAAGGGCGGTTGAATCTCTTCGCCGCCAATACTCAGCAACTGCCTGGGGGTCACATCCAGGAGCGCCAGATCCGGATGGCCCAGCTCTCGCAGCGAGAGCACACGCGTGTTGGTGGTAACCGTGCCCCCAGCTTCCTGCAAGCAGGCCAGGAGCGCATCCGCGATGGACTGCGCGCCGCCTTGCGGAATGGGCCAGCCCACGGCGTGGGCGGCAACCCCTAACACCAGCCCAAAGGCGGCCGAGACGGGTGACTCCAGAGGCAGAAATGAATGTGCGCCCAAGCCCGCAAAGAGAGCGCGAGCCCGAGGTCCTTTGAAATGGCTCTCGGCGATGGCACGTGCGGAGCGCAATCCCAGCAGACCGAAACGGGCCATGGCGATCGGATGGCGAGGCCAGCCAATAATGGGCTTGAGCAAATCGTGGCGAAGGCCCTCCCAGTTGGCCAGTAGCGGACTGTAGAGGCGACGGTAGGCCGCCGCGTCATTTCCCAGCTGGCTGGCCGTGTTCCCCAAATCACGTTCCAGCATGACTGCCGTTCCATCGTCCAGCGGATGGGCCAACTCCGCCGGAGGCCAAATCCAGTGCAGTCCGGATTCCGCCAGGGGCAAGGTGGAGAAGAAGGGTGACGCCACGGCGAGGGGGTGGACCGCGGATCCCAGATCATGCACGAACCCGGGCAAGGTGAGCTCGGCCGACCGCGCGGCCCCGCCGGCGACGGGAGCCGCCTCTCGCACCTCCACGGTGAAGCCGGCCCTGGCCAGGACGATGGCGGCAGCCAAGCCATTTGGACCTGCTCCGACGATTTTGGCGGTGGGAGACATCGGATCAGACCAGTGATAGCACACGGAAATGAGAAACCAATGGCCAGGGCGGCGAATCTCAGGGAGTATGGAATCTTTGCAGACCGAAACTACGACAACGTTCGCGCTGGGTGGAGACCTCAAGGTCAACCGGCTCGGATATGGCGCAATGCGTATCACCGGCCCCGGCATTTGGGGCGAACCCAAGGATCGGGACGAGGCGCGCAAGGTGTTGCGGCGCGCGCTGGAGCTCGGCGTCAACTTTATCGACACCGCGGACGCGTATGGCCCCGAAGTCAGCGAGAACATCATCGCGGAGGCACTTTATCCCTACAAGAAGGATCTGGTGATTGCGACCAAGGGCGGCTTCACGCGCTCCGGTCCCAACAAGTGGGCAGAGGATGGACGGCCGGAATACCTGAGGCAGTGCGTTGAAATGAGCCTGCGACGCCTGAAGCTGGAGCGCATCGATCTTTACCAATTGCATCGAATCGACCCCAAGGTGCCGGTGGAAGAGAGCCTCGGCGCACTCAAAGAGTTCCAGGACGCGGGTAAGATCCGGCATATCGGGTTGTCGGAAGTTTCGCCGGCGGAGATTGAACGAGCCAACAAGACAGTCAAGATCGTCAGTGTACAGAACCAGTACAACCTGAGCGATCGCCAGCATGAGAAAGCGCTCAAATATTGCGAGAAGCACAATCTGGCCTTCATTCCCTGGTTTCCTGTCGCGGCGGGAAAGCTGGCGAAGCCTGGTGGCCCACTGGATCAGGTAGCCAAGCGGCATCAGGCGACGGTTGCTCAACTTTCGGTTGCGTGGCTACTACATCACTCGCCCGTGATGCTTCCGATCCCCGGGACCTCTTCCGTGAAGCACCTGGAAGAAAATATGGCCGCGGCCAAACTGCACCTCTCGCCGGAAGAGTGGAAGGCGATTGAAAGCGCGGCTGAGAAAGGCTAAGGACTTGCCCGGGTCACGAAGGACGGGGGTGAGAACTGAAGAGAAACCGCAGGTCCCTCCACTCCGCTGCGCTCCGGTCGGGATGACAATTCTGTTTGGTGGCAACATCCGGCGTTCCCAAACAAATTTGTCATCCCGACCGGAGCGCAGCGGAGTGGAGGGACCTGCGGTTTCTCTTGAGGAATACAGAACTTACGGCCTTGGCGTTGAGGCCACGCGGAAGAGCGTTTGGGTGATTCGGATTGCGGCTCTCATGGAACCTCTCAGCGAACCGGCGACTTTGCTCACCCCACCCGCGCGTTTGCGGTAGCTCACTGGAATTTCGCGGATGCGCAGGCCACACTGTGCCGAGCGCATCTGCATTTCCAAATTCCAACCGTAGGTTTCTTCTCGCATGTGTAAGCGGCTTAGCGCTTCGCGGGTGATGGCGCGAAACGGCCCCATATCCGTGTATCTCACCCGGTAGAGCAAGCGCAGAAGAACGCCAGCCAGCCAGCCGGCAAAGATTTGTGAGATCAGCATGCTGCCCGGCTCGCGGTTGCCGCGCATCCGGGAGCCGATCACGAAGTCACAATCTCCCGCCAGGATCGGATCCAGCAATTGCCCCATCTCGGACGGAACATCACTCCCGTCACCGTCCATGAAGACCAAGATGTCGGACCCGACATCGGCAGCAGCCACCCCAGCAGCACACGCACGGCCATATCCAGGTTGCGGCTGATGCACTACTTTCGCGCCAGCTGACGCCGCTTCGGCAGCGGTAGCGTCGGTGCTGCCGTTGTCCACCACGATGCATTCGCGGATCAGGCCCCAGGGCATTTCGCGAACCACAGCGGCTATGTTTTCCGCCTCGTTCAATGCCGGAATCACAACCGAAACCCCATGTAGGCCCAAATCAGAGGCTCCAGCGCAGCCCACAATTGGAGCAGGCCGGGGGCGGTTGCGGGCTCAGCAATGCCCGCCGGAATTCCTGGTACTTTTCGCCGTTCCAGATCTCACGCATGGTCTGCTGCGTGGCGTTGCCCAGGGTAAAGCTGTCGTAGCCGCGCATGGAGAATGGAGCGATGCAACAAGGAAGCGCCTGTCCGTTAGCCGTGATGTACATCAGGCTCCAGGGACGGCGGCAGAGAGACCATGGGCTGTCGTCCTTCTGCTTCTTGATGCTAACCTGCGGCTCGGTCGCGCCCGACGCGCTGAAGAGTACGCCCAGCTCCCGGGCGACGGCTTCGGCTCGTTGCAGAATCTCTTCCTCCTGCCGAGTGGTGTGTTCAAACAATGCCTGTTCGGGCCGCGCCAGCCCCTGTCCCTCAGGCAGATACACCATTCTCTGCAGATAGACCTCCATCACGCCCAAACGATGCGCCAGGCGAATGAAAGCCTCCAATTGCGCCAACGTCTCCCGCAAGCCAGTAAGCCACAGGGAAACCCGCGGCAGTTGGGTCTTGCCGGCGCGCTGCATGGCGACGAAGTTGCCTACATTGGTGACGATGCGGTCGAACATATCTTTGCCGCGCACCATCTGGAAAACAGAAGACTCCGCGGCATCGAGCGACACACGCAATTCGTCCAGCCCGGCGTCGATCAGGGCCTGTCCATTGCTCTTGGTCAACAACGTGCCATTGGTATTGAAGAGCACATACACACCACGCTCTTTCAAATACCGGATCATGCGCGGCAGCCCCTTCACCAGCATCGGCTCGCCCACTCCATGCAGCACGACGCGCGCAATCTTGGGGTATTGATCGATGATGCTGGTAAACAACTCCCACGACATGTCCGCCTCGGGCTCCAGCTCTTCAAAGGTGCGCGGGCAGGTGGTACACAACAGGTTGCAGCGATTGGTCGTCTCCAGATAGAGGCAGACGGGATCCGCTTCCATGATTACGGAGAGCTGGTCTTCCGGCTTCTCAAAGTAGCGGCGCATCTTCTGCTGGTCTTCCGCCAGTTGCGGTAGTACAGAAAGACTTTCGCTCATGAGTTCCTCGCAGTGGTGGAATACATTGCAAACGCTTTATCTTGCGCGGGGCGCCCGTGCAACGGTCTCGCTTCCAGCCAACGGGCGCCCATACACCAGAGTGCAAGCAGGGCCGTCGTGGCATATAGCCATTCAAACATGTAGTACATGGCTGGCCCGGGATTAGCAAGCTGCGTGGTGTAGAGATAAAAGCTGGCGGTCGTGAAATAGAGCATGGGCACATACGGGATCAGGCTCAGAAAAGGGAGCAGCCATAGGTAGTACCACGGGTAGTGGGAGGAGAACAGCAACATGAAAACAGCCGCGATGACGAAGCAACCGCGAATCGCAGTCAGCGGGCCTACCTCATTCCTAGCCCAGGCCCACGCCGCTAACCCGAGCAGCAGCAACGCGGCGAAGCCATAGAAGGCCGCGGTCGGGAGCTCCTCCCAATGCAAGCCATGCCGGGCGAACGTAAGCAGAAAGTAGCGGCTGCCGGATTCCAGGCCTTCTTCCTTGGCATATTCGGACAAGAATCCGAGCACATGCCAGCCTACGCTCAGGTAGCACGCGTACGCCGCAGCAACCACGCCAGCCATAGCAGCCGGCATCTTCCAATCACGCCAGTTACTTCGGCGATATAGGGCGGGGAAGAGGGCGATGGGGTAGAGCTTGACCAATGTCGCCGCAGCCAGCGCGATCCCCGTGGCCACAGGCTTATGGCGGACGTAGAAGAGCAGCGCGAGAGCAATCAAGGGCAAGGCTGCGGCATCCACATGTCCGCTGCTGGCCACCTCCCAGAGAAGCAGCGGGTGCCAGGCATAAATCAACACCTGTTCGCGGCGTAGGCCCACAGCCGTCAGCAACTTCACCAGGGCCCAGATGGTTAGCGCCTCCAGGGCGATCATACCCGCCTTCATCCACAGCACCGATGTGCTGATTCGGGTGATCAGCAGGAAAAGCACCTGCGCTCCTGGGGGATAAATGGTGTGGGCGTAGTTTCGCCGGTTGATGTGGGGGTAGATATCGAGATCGCGAAGAAACGCCAGATGAGGATCAGCCGGGATGTAACGGTAGGGATTGATGCCGGCAGCCTGTACCCGTCCGTCCCACACGTAGCGAAAGATATCGGTAGAGAGAAAGGGCGGGGAAAAAAGACAGACCAGCCTGCAGCCCACGGCACATGCCAGGATGATCGCGAAGGTCCAGCGGTTCACCGGCCGGTTGAGCACCACCCAGACCGCTACCAGATAAAGCAGCGCCTGGTACATCGCGACCCAACCAAAGCCAATCACGAAATGATGAATCTCGTTCACTCCCTGGCGGCAGAGTCCCACCAGCAACAGCCCCAACAAGGCAAGAGCGCCGTTGGTCACCCATGCATGGTCGATGTGGAAACGTGCGCTCAGCATGCGCTGCTCGTAGTGCAGGCCGGTGTTTCTGGCGCGGTCTGAAGGCTCTCGAGGTATGTCCTGGTGTGCCTGGCATCGTAGCCTGCAGAGCTCGTGCTGGAGGCGGCCAGGAGTTCACGACGAAGGCGTTCGAGCGTGGCGCCATCGTCCACGTCGTACCACATGGGAAGCAGTTCTGCTTCTAAGCCGATTTCCCTGGCCCGCTCCAGCGTTTGCGCGAACACGCTCTCCGTGCTCCAGTCGATCTGCTCGAAGAGCCGTTGGTGCAAGCGCTTCAAGCCGATCAGGTAGTAGCCACCGTCATCGGAGCCGCCCAGCACGACTCGATCTCCCGGGCGCGAGAGCAACGCGACCGCCTGTAACAGCGCATCTTGGGGCATGGTGGGGCTGTCGGAATCAATCAGGCACACCGCGCTGAACCCACAGGCAAATAAATCTTCGCAGGCATGGAGAAGGCGCTCTCCGAAGCCGTCGCCTCGTTGCCCCAGAAGCTGAAAGCCGGTGGGCAGAATCCCATCGAAGGCCGCCTCGTCCCCCACCGGCGTGTAGACCACGATCCCTGCGCTGTTGCCGGCTTCTGTTACCTGGTGAATGTTTTCCGTGGTGTCGCGAATGAAGCAGATGTTGAGCGCCGAAGCCTGTTCGGCAGTGAGCGGAGGGGATAACCGCGTCTTTACCCTGCCTGGAAGCGGAGCCTTGGCCATCACGGCTAAGGCGCAACGGTGCTCGCCAACATCCGGCATCTTTCCTGGTTCAAGTGTCTTGTAAGGCAAAAACTCTCCGCTTCAGCAACTACGGTCGCACACCGCGTACTGATACCAGTTATCCTGCCACATGCTGACGGTGCCCCAGGGCTGCGAGGCGATCAGGGACTGGAATTCCTCCTGCTTCAGCACTGCTGCTCTCCATGGTTCGTGGAACCGGGTGCTCCAGTCTCCCATCAGGCGGGCGAAAAGCCACATGCAGGAGAGCGGGAGCATGGCGCGCAAGGCCGACGTGGGCTCGGCGATAAAGCAACGGCCGCCCGGGCGCAGAGCCGAGAATATCTCCCGCAGCGCTTGCGGGCGATCCCCCACCACCATAAAAAGCCGGGAGGCGATGATCGCATCCACCGGCGCCAGGGATTCGGAAAGGGCAAGAACATTTGCTTTGACGAAACGACAGTTCTTCAAACGGCGGATGTCGGCCCGGTCTTTGGCACGGGAGAGCAAGCGCTCGGACAGATCGACACCTGTAATTTGAATGTCAGGGTAACGTTGCGCGAGACTGCAAGCGTAGAAGCCTGGACCGCAGGCTATTTCCAGGAGGTGGGTTTCGGGGCCGGGCTGGGCGCCGGGCCAAAGTGCATCAGAGATCGCTGCAGTGTGATCGCGAAATAGATGCTCACGACAGAATGCGTAGAACCATGAACATCGTTCGAACAGGCTTTCCGGGTCCCCCCGGAGCGGGCTTGGATATTTCGGGCCAGGAAAGTTGGCTCCCGCGTCTTCAATTCCCATCGTGCTTCGAATAATACGCTGAGCTGCTTCGGCGCCTGTTCAAAAAGCGCATTCTCTCGTTTGATGCGATAGAACTTGGTTTTTACTTCTGCAGGTACCAGGGAATATTCAACACCACGATTCCCTGGTTGCCCTTGACCAACAGCATCAGCTTCAGCAACTGGGCCCGCTGGTTGTGCAGCAGGTTATCCCACCAGTGCCTGACCACCAACTCCGGGACCACCACTGCAATCGTGCGGCCTGGATGTTCCCGCTCCATCTTCAGCACATGCTCTACCAGCGGCAGGATGATGAAGCGATAGGGGGATTGCAAGGTGATTAGTTCGGGCACCGGCAGTCCAGAAGCCTGAACCGGCGCGACCACGTTGTGCTGCCAGACATCATCGAGCGCCTTGTCGTGTTCCCCACAGTCTACGTGGACCGCCTGCACGTCGTGAGAGAGACCCAGCGCAAAGCGCATGCCCTTCTCGGTAATCCGGCTCCATTGGTCAAGGGGCACAATCACGAAGGGGGGAGCGATGCCGGTCATATCGAGTGGAGAATCGTCAGCGGTTTGTGCGTTCACCCGGTCATAGTGACGCTTGACCGTGCTCATGAGCAGAATGAGCGAAGGGATGAGCAAGGCAGTCACCCACGCGCCGTCCACGAACTTCGCAACCAGAACCACCAGGGTAGTCAAACCCGTGGCCGTGGCGCCTACACCGTTCACCAGCAACTTCCAATGCCAGCCGGCACCGCCGGTGCGCTTCCAGTGCATGACCATGCCGGCCTGGGAGAGCGTAAAAGCCAGGAAGGCCCCGATGGCATAGAGGGGGATGAGACGATCGGTCACGCCACCAAACAGAATCAACAACGAGGCGGTGAGGAAAACCAACCAGTAGACTCCGGCGGAATACAGCAACCGCCGCCCGCGCAGGGCGAACAGATGAGGCAGGAAATCATCGTGAGCCACCGCCCGCGTGAGCCTGGGAAAATCCGCAAAGGCGGTATTGGCGGAAAGTGAGAGCACCAGCAGGATGGACGCGATGGTGACGTAATAGAAGATTCCTCGTCCCGCGACCGCGGTGGTCAGCTGCGATAGCACGCTTTGGTAGGAAGGTCCCTCCGGATCAGTGGCGCCGATGCCATAGGCCTGGCACATAAAGGCGATGCCCAGCAGCAGCACGATGAGCAAAGCGATGATGATGGTCAGGGTGAGCTTGGCATTGGCGGCAGTCGGCTCACGAAAAGCCATCACTCCATTGCTCACGGCTTCTACTCCGGTCATCGCAGTGCAGCCACTGGCGAAGACCTTGGCCAGAAGCCAAAGCGTGAGCGTAGCCGTGGCCGCGGGCAAACGGGGCACGGCCATAACCGGAACGGGATGGCCACCGGTCACGATTACGTGGAAGATGCCGAGAAGGATGACGATCAGCAGGCAGCCGACAAACAGATAGGTTGGGACCAGGAAGGCAACACCGGTGTCGCGCACGCCGCGCATGTTCACCAGGGTGAGCAGGAGAAGAATCAACAGGCAAAGGCCGAGTGTATGCGGCTGCAGCTTAGGCACGGCAGAGACCAGCGCTCCTACGCCCGCGGAGATGCCTACCGCCGCCGTCAATACGTAGTCGATCATCAGCGCCGCGGCGGCCAGCAATCCGGCATGTTCTCCCAGATTCGCCGATGCCACCGTATAGGATCCCCCACCCTGGGGATAAGCCTCGATGGTTTGACGATAGGAAAAATACACGATGATCAACAGCATGACGATGGCCGCGACCACGGGGAGAATGTAGTGGAGGCCAAGCAGCCCAAGCGGAATGAGGAGCGTGAGAGCAGCTTCAGGACCATATGCCGCCGAGCTCAGAGCATCCAGTCCAAAGATGGGGATGCCAGCAGACGGCCCGATCTGCTCTCCGTGTTCCTCCCAGTTGGCCAAAGGACGGCCGATGAGGATATCGAGAAGTGACATGGGTTTATTGTGCTCCGGGCACACAACTACGATGCGAACGGCGGCGCTTAGGTCTTTAGGGGAGGGTTGGTTCGGAAACGATTGGCCCGTTCGAACTCGTCGCGCAGTTCAGGCGTCTTGAGGTTTTCGCGTAGGTGCGCGAGCCGCTGCTCCAGGGCCAACAGTGCCTCAGAGACTGCTTCTGTGTTGGTATGGGCAACGTCCCGCCACATGGAATAGGGGCTTGCTCCCAGGCGGGTCATCTCGCGCAACGCGCGCCCACCGATGGCGCGCAGATCCGGTGCGTCGCCAAAACGGTCCTCAAGCATGGCGCTCAGGGCAGTAGAGAGATACTGCGGCAGATGGCTGACCCAGGCGCAGATCTCGTCATGCCGCCGGGCCTGGATGTCCATGGTGCGGCATCCAAAGCGCTCCACCCAGCTGCGCCATTCCGGGGCCAAGGGATGATGGGCAAATTCGGTAAAGAGCCAAACGGCATGGGAGAAAAGCTCTGCATCCGCATTCGCGGCGCCGCTTACTTCTTTGCCGGCCATGGGGTGCCCTGGGAGAAAGCCGGCCTGCCCGGGTGCTCCAAACAAGGGTAGCGCGCCTTCGGCAATGGCCACCTTGACGCTGCCCACGTCGGTTACCAGTTGATGCGGTTGGAGCAGCGGAGCGAGCTTCTCCATCCAATCCAAAATGGTGAAGACCGGCCCACTCAGCAGCACCAGGTCGCTCGAGAGCGCCGCCCTGATTGGATCGTCGGCGGCGAGATCGATCGCTCCGCGATTCAGCGCGATCTGCAATTGGGATGGGATTCGATCCCAGCCGACAATCTCGCCCGGGAATCGGGCAGCGCGCAGGGCTAGCCCGGTGGAAGCACCGATGAGGCCCGTGCCCACGATCGTGATGCGCTGGATGGTCATCGGAGCAATCTGAGGCTCATTGAAGCCGGGGTGGCTGGAAATCGCACAGGAAAAATCCCTCCGGGGCCAACCCCGAGATGACTCGCCCCGGGCACATCTGTCGCGCCCGAAAGTGAAACTGCAGATCCCTCCCCTCCGCTTCGCTCCGGTCGGGATGACAAAGTGGAGGGTGGCACTGCACCTCGGCAGTGGTGGAGGCGGATGGACAAAGCTAGCACAATAGCGGCAACCTGGACCTGGTGGTTCTGTTTGCCCTGAGCAATGCTGCCAACCTATCTGCCGATCACGGGAACTTCGGCCCTCACGGTCCGGCCCACGACTGGGGCGATGAGGCGCAGCCGATCCATTAGCTTCTCAAACTGGTCAGGAAATAATGACTGCGCTCCATCGGAAAAAGCCTTGTCCGGATTGGGATGCACTTCCATCAGCAAACCGTCACAGCCGGCAGCGACCGAAGCGAGGGCCATGGGGGGAACTTTGTCCCTCAGACCGGTACCGTGCGAAGGATCGGCCAATATAGGCAAATGGGAGAGCTTCTTGATGACCGGTATGGCGGAGATGTCCATGGTATTGCGGGTGTACGTTTCGAAGGTGCGAATGCCTCGTTCGCAGAGCATCACGTCGTAATTGCCGCCCGACAGGATGTACTCCGCCGAGAGCAGCAGCTCTTCGATGGTTGCTGCAATCCCCCGCTTCAGCAGCACCGGCTTGCGCACCAGCCCAAGCTCGCGCAGCAGATTGAAGTTCTGCATATTGCGCGCACCCACCTGGAAGACATCCACATAGGGGAGCATCAGGTCGATCTGGGAAATCTCCATCACCTCGCTGATAATCAGCAGGCCGGTGCGGTCGCGTACTTCCTTTAGCAGCTTGAGCCCTTCAAGGCCCATTCCCTGAAAGGAATACGGGGAGCTTCGCGGTTTGAAAGCCCCTCCGCGCAGAAACGAGGCTCCTGCGGACTTCACCTGCTCGGCAACGGTAAAGATTTGCTCGCGCGATTCCACCGAGCAGGGGCCGGCCATGACTACGACCTCATCTCCGCCCACTGCGACTCCGTTGGCAAAGCGGACAATGGTTCCTTCGGGCCGGAAACCACGGCCGGCCAGTTTGTACGGCGATGAGATGCGGACCACATCCGCCACGCCGGCTAGCAATTTGAAGTCGTTGTGGTCGAAATGCGATGGCGTTCCCACGCCCGCCAAAACTGTCTGGATAGCTCCTGTGGTGCGGTGAACATTGAAGCCCACCTGAACGAGACGTTCGATCACCCCCTGGATGTCTTCCTCGGTCGCTGTCTCCTGCATAGCTACAATCATGGTTACGTTCCTGTCTCTCCCGACGTACCTGGCCCGTTCTTGCGTTGTGATGCCAGCTCATCCTTTTGCAGTGCACGCATCACATCGATGATGCGTTCGTATATGTGGGTCAGCTCGATATCCGGGAGCGGCCCGTGATTGGCGGCGCGAACATTCTCGAAGATCACGCGCTCACGGTTTGGCTCATACACCGGCAGCGAGGTGGAACGCTTTAACTTGCCGATCTCCTTCGCAGCTTGCGCACGCGCGCTGATCAGCGCCACGATTTGACGATCCAATTCATCAATCTTCTTTCGCCAGCCATCAATATCCATGCACTTCCCTTGCTCTGTTTGTAGCCTCATCCACATGATACGGTGGCCCTGACGATGGGGCCAGCGCGCAGAAGTTCATGCCAGGCTGGCGGCGGTTTGCTGTTCTTGCCTCAATCCCTGAACAAATGCTGCCACTCGTGCCGGCGCCGTTCCCGGGTCGGCCTTCTCTATCAAGGCAACAATGGCACTGCCAATCACTGCCGCATCCGCGAACCCGCCCACAGCGGCAACGTGTTCCGCAGTGGAGATGCCGAAACCCACGGCAATTGGCAACTGGGTGAAGGGGCGCAAACGCTCCACCAGGCGGCGCGCATCCGCAGCCAGGTTCTGCTGCGCGCCGGTAATTCCGACCCGGGAAATGGCATAGATGAATCCCTGTGAAACGGCCGCGATCATCTTCAGGCGGTGATCGCTGCTGGTGGGCGCAGCCAGAAAGATCGGCATCAGCCCGTTGTGGTGCATTTCCGTCAGATACTCTTCTGCCTCTTCCACGATCACGTCGATGGTCAATACACCATCCACGCCGCAACGAGCGGCATGGGCGCAAAAGCGGCCCAGGCCGAAACGCAAGATGGGATTGAAATAGGAGAAGATCACCAGGCCGGCGGAGGGCCTCAGGATGCGCAATTCTGCAGCCAGGGTGAGCACGTCATGCAAACTTGTACCGTGGGCAAGGGCGCGCTGGCTGGCGCGCTGGATGACCGGACCATCGGCCAGCGGATCGCTGAACGGTACCCCCAACTCGAGCACTTCGGCCCCCGCATCGATGGCCGCCAGGGCAACGTTGCGTGTGGTTGCCAGATCCGGATCTCCGACCGTGAGGTAAATGACCAGGCCGGGCTTCAACCCCGGCTTCCTGTTGAAATCAATCGGCATGCGCCGCACCCGCCAATTGCAACTCGCGCGCCATGATGCCCATATCCTTGTCGCCGCGGCCGGAGAGATTCACCACCAATATGTCGTCCTTCGCCAGCTTGGGCGCCAGGCGGATACACTCGGCGACGGCGTGCGCGCTTTCGAGCGCAGGCACTATGCCTTCCGTCCGGGCCAATCGCTGGGCTGCCTGCAGGGCTTCTTCATCGGAAGCGGACACATACTCGGCCCGGCCCGAGTCATGCAGGGCGGCGTGTTCCGGGCCGACGGAGGCGTAATCCAGCCCGGCCGAAACGGAGTGAGTCAACGATACCTGGCCGGCTTCATCCTGCAATAGGTAGGAGTAGGTGCCCTGCAGGACCCCGGGGCTTCCGCCGCTAAAGCGCGCGGCGTGGCTGCCCAGCGCCTGCCCCCGGCCGCCGGCCTCGACCCCGATCAGCCGGACGTTGGGCTCATCGATGAAGTCATAAAACGCGCCGATCGCATTGGAACCGCCGCCCACACAGGCCAGCACAGCGGAAGGCAGCTTGGATTCCTTCTCCAGAATCTGCTGCTTGATCTCCTGCCCGATCACGCGATGGAAGTCGCGCACCATGGTTGGGTAAGGGTGCGCGCCGAGGACACTGCCCAGCAGATAATGCGTGGTGCGCACGTTGGTGACCCAATCCCGCATCGCTTCGTTAATGGCGTCCTTCAATGTGCGGGAGCCGGAACTGACCCCGCGGACCTCCGCCCCGAGCAAGCGCATGCGGTATACGTTGAGCTCCTGGCGGCGCATGTCCTCTTCGCCCATGTACACGATGCATTCCATTCCGAAGAGGGCGCAGACGGTCGCGGTAGCTACGCCATGCTGCCCCGCACCGGTTTCGGCGATGACGCGATGCTTGCCCATGCGGCGCGCCAAAAGCCCCTGGCCAAGACAGTTGTTGATCTTGTGGGCGCCGGTGTGCAGCAGATCCTCGCGCTTGAGGTAAATTTTTGCTCCGCCCAGCTGCTCCGGTCAGACGCGATGCCAGGTACAGCGGGGTGGGGCGGCCGGCATAGTCTCCGAGCAGCAAATTAAGCTCGGCGTGAAAAACCGGATCAGCCTGCGCTTCGGCATAGGCGTGCTCCAGCTCCTCCAGAGCGGCCATTAGAGTCTCGGGAACGTAGCGGCCCCCATAGGCGCCAAAACGACCGGGAACGGTGTGGATGACTGTGCTCACGATTTCCTCTTCTCTCCCAACCTCATAGGCTCTGGTTCCCTCACCAAGGACGGGTGCCCCATATCTCGCTTGTTTTTCGCGAGATGTGGGATTCCGCTGCTCTTTCCCTCTGACTCTCGATTCAACCGACGCGCTTAACGGTCAACATCGGTGGAATCCCACATCTCGCGAAAAACAAGCGAGATATGGGGCACCCGTCATTGGTGAGGGAACCAGGGGCGCCGCTCGTAAATAGCCTCTCACGCAGACGCTTTAAGCCCTGCCCCTTCAGGCCCCTGAAGGCTCCGCCGATTGAGCTCTAGGGGACGGAAGCGGCGCCTCAACTATTTCCGCTGCCGCTTGTTGGGCCGACTGGATGAAGGCCAGCACGCGCGCGGGATCCTTCCTGCCCGGCGCACTCTCGACGCCGCTCACCACGTCTACTCCCCAGGGCCGCAAAACCTGAATCGCCTGCTTCACATTCTCCGGGGCCAAGCCGCCGGCCGCAATCAGCCGTAGATGCGGCGCAGCTTGCAGGAAGCTGATCCGTGCCCCCAGCCAGTTGAAGCTGGTGCCGGTGCCGCCCACTGCTCGCTGGCTTGAGGAGTCCACCAGCACTCCGTCAAGAGAATCGTTCCGGCTCAACTCGCTCAATTGCCCCTCAAACTCCTGTTCCTTATAGTGCAGCACGCGCAAGATGCCCAACCGGGCTGGAAACTGGGCAAAATGCTGGCGCAGGCGAAACGGCAGAAGGGCGTCTGACGAGCGATGGAGCTGCACTCCGGTCAAACCAGCGGCAGCTACGGTGGACACAATCTCGTCGAAACCGGCGTCCACGAAAACGCCATACTTCTCCACCTGGCGGGGCAGTTTTTCCGTGATCTGGCGAACCAGTTTAGCCTCGACCTGCCTTGGACTTGGAGCAAAAATGAATCCCACCGCATGCGCGCCACATTCCGCTGCGAAACGCGCATCTTCAAGGCTGGTGTTGCCGCATATCTTGATCCACATGGCGGCCTCTCATTTGCTCACTGGCGAGCGTTCCGCAGCCGCAGCCATAAGCAGCGTCTCGAGCGCCCCGCCGGGATCATGTTGGCGCATCAGCGACTCGCCGATAAGAAAGGCATGGAACCCCGCCCCGCGCAACCGGTTCAGGTCCTCGGCGGTTTCGATCCCGCTTTCGCTGACGTGAACAGCGCCAGAGGGCAGGCGGGATGCTAGATCGAGCGAGACCTGGAGCCGTACCGCGAACGTGCTGAGATCGCGGTTATTCACTCCGATTGCGTCGCAACCCAGATCCAGAACCCGGTCCAGCTCTTGCCCGGTATGCACCTCGCAGAGTACGTCCAATTCCAGGGCGTGGGCCTGCGCTGCTAATGCACGGAGCTCCACATCGTTCAAGGCGGCGGCGATCAGCAGAATGGCATCGGCCCGATGGGCGCGAGCCTCCAGAAGCTGGAATTCATCGACCAAAAAATCCTTGCGCAGGCAGGGCAGAGTACAAGACTGGGAAGCCACTTCCAGATTGCGCAGACTGCCCTCAAAAAAGTGCTCTTCGGTGAGTACGGAGAGGGCAGCGGCGCCTCCTGCGGCGAGCCCCGGGGCCAAGGTAGCCACATCGAAGTCCGGGCGAATCAATCCCCGCGAGGGCGACGCCTTCTTCAGCTCGGCGATCACCGCCGGCCCGCCGGCCGCCTTTTGCCGCAGCGCGCGAGCAAACCCCCGGGGCTGATGGGCGGCGGCTGCCTGCTCCAGAACTCGGCTTGACGATGCAGCCTTTCGCTCCTCAACTCCGCGCCGCGTGCTGGCCAGGATCTTTGTAAGTTGGCTATCCATGGGCTAGTGTCAGTATATGCTGCTGAGCGGACGGGCTTGTGCCTACCGCTTGGACCCACTCCCCCGCTACCCGCATCGAAGCAGTTGTATATGAATCATTTCCCTCCACTCTGGACGAATTCGGCAGAAGCGGCGGTTCTGGGGCAGCCCCTTCGCTCCACGCCTCGCTCTCTGCTGATGCTGGATTATGACGGCACCCTCGCGCCCTTCCATGTGGATCGCTTTGCGGCCATCCTTTACCCGGGGGTGGCGGACCGGCTGGCGACTTTATCCGGGCTGGCACGGGTCCGCCTGGTGCTTATCTCCGGCCGCCCTGCGCGCGAGCTTCGCGGCCTATTGCCGGCCAGCACCCGGGTTGAAATCTGGGGTAGCCACGGATGGGAGCAGCTGAAGAGCGACGGCTCCTACCGGCTATTCCCACTTGACCCCATGCAGCGAGCTGCCCTGGAACAGGTCGCGCGGGAGATGACCGCCCTGGGCTTTTCAGAAGCACTCGAGGTTAAGCCCTCCTCGCTGGCTATCCACTGGCGTAGCGTTGCGCCCGCCACGCAAGAGCAGATCCGCTCCTCAATTGAGTCGGTCTTTAACCGCATCGCCCAACCCGGCGGACTGCGCCTGCTGCCCTTTGATGGTGGTCTCGAGCTGCGTTCGACGGATCGCACCAAAGGGACCGCGGTAGAGCAGATCCTCGCGCAAGAACCAGCCGCCGTCCCGGTGGCCTACCTGGGCGACGATCTCACCGATGAAGATGCCTTTGCTGCGCTCGGAGACCGAGGCTTCTCCATCCTGGTGCGCACCGAAGTGCGCGCCTCGTGTGCCCGATTTTGGCTACGGCCACCGAAAGACCTGTTGGGGTTCCTGGACGAATGGATCGCAGCTTCCAAGAGTCCCGCCCCAGCGGCTGGCACGCCGGTGGAGGCTTCCCGATGAAGTCTCCCCATCTCGTGCTGGTTTCCAACCGCATCCCCATCACCTTCACCACCGAGGATGGTGTGCTCAAAGGACAGCCCGCCAGCGGCGGGCTAGTCAGCGCGCTGGAGCCGCTGCTCAAAGATCATGGTGGCATTTGGGTGGGTTCGGGCGGGACCGAAGACTCGCCGCGCATCCGCAAGATTCTTGAGAAGGCGAGTGGGAACAATCCCTACCAGTACGCTCCGCTCTTCCTCACCGAAGAGGAGCAAAGCAATTATTACGAAGGCTTCTCCAACGAAATTGTGTGGCCGCTCTTCCACGACCTGCAATCGCGCTGCAACTTCGATCCCAATTATTGGGAGTTCTACGAGCGCGTCAATCGCAAGTTCGCGGATGCTGTGGAAAAGGCGTCGAAGCCCGGCGACCTGATCTGGATTCACGACTACCAGCTCATGCAGGTGGGCAAGACGCTGCGCTGCCGGCGTCCGAGCGCACGGCTCGCGTTCTTTCTTCACATCCCGTTTCCCTCGCCCGACATCTTCGCCAAGCTTCCCTGGCGGACACAGATTCTTGAGGATCTGCTGGCGCACGACCTGGTTGGCTTGCAGACCGGGCGCGACCAGCGAAATCTGATCGCGTGCCTTCGCTGTTTCGTTCCTTCGGTCAAGATCTCAGGAAAGGGAGAGAGCCGCATGGCGGTCAGCGGGCACGGGCGCACGCACATCGAGGCCTTCCCGATCAGCATTGACTACCGTAGCTTTGCCGACCAATCCGCGTCCGAACCGGTGCTGGAGCGCGTGAAGCAGATCAAAGCCAAAACGCATGACATTCAGATCACGGTCGGCGTCGACCGCCTCGACTACACCAAGGGCATTCCCGAGCGGATCAAGGCCTACGGCAACTTTCTACGCCGTTACCCGGAGTTCCACCGTAAGGTTCAACTGATTCAGATTGTTGTCCCCAGCCGTGAAGGCATACCTCGTTACGATCAGCTCAAGCGCGAAGTGGAGCGCCTAGTGACCCACGTGAATGGCGAATTCAGCGAGCCGGGCTGGGTACCCATCAATTTCATTTACCGGTCGGTGCCGCGAGATGAGTTGATCGCGATCTACCGGGCAGCCGATGTCGCTCTTATCACGTCGCTCAAAGACGGCATGAACCTGGTGGCGAAAGAATATTGCGCGGCCAAGACGGAAGTGAACGGCGTGCTGGTGTTGAGCGAATTTGCGGGCGCGGCTCCCGAGCTTCGCATCGGCGCCATCCTGGTCAACCCAAATGATGAAGTGGGAGTCGCTGCCGCCCTAAAGCAGGCTTTGGAAATGAAGCCGGCGGAGCGCCGGCGGCGCATGCTTCGCTTGCGTGAACAGATTCGCCGGGCCGACATCCTTACCTGGCGCGACCGCTTCTTCCATGCCCTGGAAAAGACGGCTGCAACGGAAGGGCGAACTAAATTGGAGAGAAAGTAGATTGGTGCCGAAGAAGGGACTCGAACCCCCACACCCTTGCGAGTACATGGACCTGAACCATGCGCGTCTGCCAATTCCGCCACTCCGGCACGATACAATCCAGCGCGATCGGCTGGATAGGCAGCAACACTTAGTGTACAAAAGCCAGCCCTGATGTCAAACACACTGGATCCTGAGGGGCGAAAGAACCTGCCCGTTCAGAATGGGTCCCGACGGTGTCCGTGTCCTAACAAAACCCAATTGGAACAGGACGGGTGCCCCACGTTCGCCAAAGCGTACGTGGGCCGAAAAAGACGGGCAAAGCCCACCATAGCTCTTATGACGTTAAGCAGCAAACCCGGGCAGGGCTAGGAGAAGCAATCGAAACATAACATTTTCGGCCCACGTACGCTGGGGCGAACGTGGGGCACCCGTCCTGTTCCAATTGGGTTCTGTTAGAGCACAACGCCGCCAGGCTAACGGCTTAGCGGAACCTGGACAGCAATCGCTTCCAATTGCGCCAAATGATTCAGATCGTGGCCGGCGATGGTTTCGAGGAGTTCCCGGAACGTCATTTCCCCACGCTCCGGATGTAGGAGCTCCTTGGACATCGCGTCCGCAGGCACTGAGCGCAGCAGCATGAGATTCCATTGGCGCACGCACGAGAAGGTCATCATGGCGGCTTGTGCATCATAGCCGGTATAGTTCCGCGCCCACAACTCCTGGTCGAAGGGCTGGATGACGTGATGATTCTCTGCCAGAGCCTGGCGTAGTCGATAGGCGAATACTATTTCGCAATCCGCTAGATGGCACAAGATTTCGAGTGGGCTCCATTTTCCTGGAGCGGGCGATTCTTCGATGCGCGCCGGACCGAGCGCAACGGAAAGTTGTTCAAGATGCCTGGCGGTAGTGGCCACCACTTTGAGAGGATCGCGACTGCCTAGCTGGCGTGCATAAGGGTTCATGCCTTTACAATAACGTTACTGGGCGCCTCTGCTCAACTTCCCGAGGTGAGGTTACCAAAGAGCTGGTCGGCAAATTGACGCATTCTGATACAACCAGCAATCTCGGGGAACCACCAACCTAAACACCAGCATGAGCCCGAGACAGCCGTCAGTTCTCGGCGAGGTTCGAATGACGCCCAATCCTCACACCATTCCCGCAGAACAGGCCAAAGAAATCCGCCGTCTGTCGCACGATCTAAGCAACGCGCTCGAAATCATCGTGCAGGCTAATTACCTGCTGGGCGCCATGTCGCATGACGAATCCGCCAAACAGTGGATCCAACTCCTCGATAACGGCGTGGTGCAAGCCGCCGACATCAACCGCACTTTGCGCGAATATATCCTCGCTAATAGTTAAGGATGGAAAACCGCAGATCCCTCCACTACGCTTCGCTCCGGTCGGGATGACAATTCTGTTTGAAATCAAGGATGTGTGTTCCCAAGTGAAATTGTCATCCCGACCGGAGCGAAGCGCAGTGGAGGGATCTGCGGTCTATGCGAGGGAAATACCCTAGACGAGCTTGGCGTCCAGAGTGATCTCGGTGTTGTTCTTGAAGAGCCGGGAAATCGGGCAGTTGGCCTTGGCATCCTGCGCCGCCTTGTCGAACGCCGCCTTGTCCGCACCAGGCACCTTAGCGGTGGTCGTCAACAGGATCTTCGTGATCGTCGGCCCAGCGTCGGTTTTGTCGAAGGTTACCGTGGCCTTGGTCTCCAGCGACTCCGGCGGCAAATTGGCCGTGCTGAGCTGAGCGCTTAGAGCCATGGTGAAGCAGCCTGCATGGGCCGCCGCAATCAGTTCCTCCGGGTTGGTGCCGATGCCATTCTCGAATCGCGTGCTGAATGAATACTGGGTATCTTTCAACACCCCACTCTGGGTCGAGATCTTGCCTTTGCCATCTTTCAGGCCGCCGTGCCACACTGCGCTTGCTGTGCGCTCCATATGAAACTCCTCTTGAGACGAATTGGGGAAAGTAGGGAAACTGCAAAGAGCACCCTAACACCCCGTCTCATTGTATTGATGTCCGGGCCAGGGGCAACGACACCATGCGCGCCCGCTCTGTCTGGCTGGCCGCGTCGTGCATCACCAGCCGCCCTTCGAGCAGGTAATATCCCTGCTGGTCGCGGCTGCGGGCGGATCCGCGTACGATCGTTCCCTCAAAGGAGAACCACACGCCGTGAACCTGACGCGTGGTGAAACCCAATCGCTGGCCTGCCAGCCGGCTGGTGGCGAAAAAGAAGGTGAGGGGCGTGCCCTCGTCGCTCTCGCGATCACCCAGCCGGGTGATGAAGCCGCTAAGCCGGTCAGGCTGCAATTCCACATCAACCGAGCCACTGGATCCCAACGAGTATGCTCCTGAGGCCTCGGGCGGAAGTAGGGTCCGGCCCGTCGACCGCGCGCCCATGTCGAGATCATCGTCCACCTGGTTATAGCTGCGGCGATGCAGCACCGGATCCTGCGTCTTGGTCTGCGCCGACAGCGGCGCCAACGCGAGCAGGGCAAACGCCAGCCCAGCCAAACTCACTGGACGCACATGCCAACCCAAAAATCCCACGGTTTCCTCTACTGGGCCGATTGCCCGCTCGTACTCTGCTTTCGGGCGGCCTCAAACTCGTCTCCCGGCTTCCAGGTTACGGGCGCCGACGACAAAGCCTGCCACCCTAGTAAGAACCCGAACTGAGCCAATCTGGCGTCGCTGCGGAAATCCATATCGGCGCGGTATGTGTCGGTGGGACGATGGTACCGGTGGTCGTCGTAGTCTTCCTTTTGCCGCTCTCCCCATTCCGCGGTATGGCCGGCAAAGAGCGTACCCTCATCGATGGAGAACGACGGTACACCGTAGCGAGCAAAGCTGAAGTGATCGGAGCGATAGTAGATTCCCGCCATCGGGGCCCTGTCAGGTTGGATCTGGAGACCGAGGGCAGCTGCTGTCTTCTCCACCACAGGATAAAAGCTGGTGCGCTCGGAACCATTCGCCACCACCGACGTGGGCACGCCAATGGGCAGCAGCTCATCGAAGTTCAGGTCCAGCGAGAAATCCCCAATAGGCTCCGGAGGATGCATGCCCAGGTATTTTGACCCCAGGAGATTCTGTTCTTCCGCGGTAACCGACGCAAAATAAACGTCGCGCGGTGGAGGGGTTTTCGCCGAAGCGTAGGCACGCGCCATCTCGAGGAGGATGGCGCAGCCGGTTCCATTGTCCACCGCTCCGTGGAAGATCTTGTCCCCGGCCGCGGTGGCATCGATGCCCAGGTGATCGTAATGAGCCGTGTAAAGGACATTGCCACCGGGGCTGGAGTTGGCTCCCGGCACCATGGCGACCACATTGTCCGATTCATACTTCCTCACCCGGCTGGTGATGTGCGCCTGGAGACGGAGGGGCAGCTCCACCGCCTTGAATCCGCGTTTGCCCGCCGCCTCGATCATTTGATCCGCGTTCATGCCGACGGCCGCGAAGAGCTTTCGGGCAACGTCGATTTGTATCCAACTAGCCGCCCGGAGATTGGAGAGCGGATCGTTGCGCAGGTAGGACACCTCGGTCGATTCAGAGTTGAGCAATACCTCCCACCCATAGCTCGCGAGGTCGGTCCGGTGAATGATCAGGACGCCCAGCGCTCCCCTGCGCGCCGCTTCTTCGTACTTATAGGTCCATCGACCGTAGTAGGTGAGGGCCTTGCCGTTGAAGAAATGATCGTCATTCGATGGCGGCTGATTGACGATGACGAGCAGGACTTTACCTTTGACGTCTACGCCCGCGTAATCATTCCAGTGATACTCCGGCGCATCAATGCCGTAGCCGACGAAGACGATGGGAGCATCGATGTCGACGGTTGGCGCGCCAGTCTGGTCCTTGGTCAGGTAATCGTCGCCGTACTTCAGGTGGATGGGCGCGCCCGAGGCGGGAAGCAAGGTGAAGCTGGTCTTATCCACCTCGGTGTGCACGGCCATGAGGGGGACCTTCTGAAAATAGGTGCCATTCTCACCCGCGGGCCGCGCGCCGGCAAGAGCGAACTGGGTGGCGATGTATTCCGCCGCCAATTGGCCTCCGCGTGTACCCGGGCCACGACCCTCCAGCAGGTCGTTGGCCAGGAAGCGGTCGTGAGCACGAATCTTCTCCGGGTCGATGCTTGCAGCAGCCTGGCGGGCAGCGGCTGGGACCCCGGCGATGGCGGGCACCTCGGGCATCGCCGGCACTTCAGGCATCGCGGGCTCTTGGGCCTGCAGAGTAAGCCCCAGCAGAGCCGTTAGCGATAGCACAGGGTAAAGGAATCTCTTCATCTCACCTCACGAATCACATGCTATGGGGCATGATCTGCAGCCGCTGAAGGATCTTGCGTGCCAGCCCGGTCAGCGGCAGGCTGCCCAGTTCCGAACTCTTTGCCCATCGGCGGCGATTCCGCTGGGCCGGCCAGCGACTCATGGCCTCGTGTTCAGAGAAGCGCAGCACCTGAACACGGTAATTGGTGACGGTGATGGCATGGCGCAGCGCCATCTCGACCCGCTGTTGATCGTCCGGCTGCATGGTCACTTCCGGGAGCTCCCACATGCCCGGCATCAGCGAGGCGGACAAGGGACGGCGCTCGAGCAGCACCTGCGTTATGCCCGCATGGTGGCGGCGCAGCAGGGCGTAAGCAATCTGCCGGCTGCGCATCTTTTTGGGCGGCGGCGCCTGGTGCTCGCCGCGGGTAGCGCAGAATGGCTGCACCGGGCATTGCAAGCACAGCGGGCGTTGGGGCAGGCAGACCGTGGCCCCCAGCTCCATCATCGCCTGGTTGAAGTCTCCGGGACGCTCGAGGTCGACCAAGCCGGCAGCGCGATCACGAAGCCATTTTACCTGAGCAGCGGGCGTCGCCGGCTTTTCGTCCCCGGGAAAGACACGGAGCAGC
Organism: uncultured Acidobacteriaceae bacterium; assembly: GCA_963787145.1. Taxonomy (GTDB): domain Bacteria; phylum Acidobacteriota; class Terriglobia; order Terriglobales; family Acidobacteriaceae; genus PALSA-350. The sequence continues at coordinate 326,462 of CAWBBY010000010.1, read as the reverse complement.
ACGCGCTCGACATTGCCGTCGACCACCGCAACCCGCTCGCCAAAGGCAATGCTGGCGATGGCTGAGGAGGTGTACTCCCCTATTCCCGGCAGCTTCCGCAGTTCCGCGGCGGTCGTGGGCAACGCCCCTTGGTGCTCCTGAACGACCACCTGCGCAGCCCTGTGCATCATCTTGGCGCGACGGTAGTACCCTAGCCCGCTCCACGCCGCCAGCACAGCTGGTTCCTTCGCCAGCGCAAGAGCGGCAACGGTAGGGAACAGGGATAGAAAGCGGGAGTAGTAATCGAGGACGGCAGTCACCCTGGTCTGCTGCAGCATGACCTCTGAAATCCAGATTCGGTAGGGGTCAGCGGTTCGCCGCCAAGGAAGATCTCGCGCGTGGGAATCAAACCAGGCCAATAGCTCTCGCTGAAACTTCCGGACCGCTGCCGGACGAGGACCCACCATGGGTCGAATGTATCAGAGGGGAGGAGGGACTGCAGATCCCTCGGCTTCCTTCGGATTTCCTGTCAGGCTTAGTGGTTTCGGTGGACCTCATGCGGCTTTCTTTAGAGAAAGCCGCATACATGGCCGTTTTTGAAAGCACCGTAGTAGGAAATCCGGAATCGGGATGACAAAGGGGAGGGCAGCGCCCACTTAAGCAGCTGTTACAAGGGATTGAGAGAGTTGTACGCAGAGCGCGAAGCGAACGATCCTTCCATCCACATCACAAACTGTAGAGGAAGGAACAAATCTAAACTTTGTCATCCCGAGCGAACCCGGATTTCCTGCCACGCTGCACTGGACACAGCCGCGTGTGCGGTTTTCCGTAGGAGAAAACCGCATGAAGTCAGTCAACGCCAACAAGATCAACAGGAAATCCGGGGAAGCCGAGGGATCTGCAGTTCTCCTTAATGGGAAAACGCCGGCGAACTGCAAACAGAATTGTCATCCCGCCTGCCCCGGCTTGCCGTGGGACTGAAGCGAAGCACAGTGGAGGAACCTGCGGTTTTCTGAACCGGCCCAGCCGGAGGGCGGGGACTTAATTGTTAGGCGATTGCGGCTGCTCGGTGTGCGCGATCAGGATCCAGCCCTGGGCGACCTGTTGCCAGACGCTGATGGCAGTAAGGGTCTGCAGGGGCCCATTGCCCGGGGAAAACTGCAGTGTATAGCTGAGCGACATGTCCACGCCGTTTGGCTTGACTACCATGTTGCTGATGGTGAAGTCAGCGATGTTCAGCCCTTGCAGATAGGGCACAACCTGGTCTTTGCTGAGCACCTTGCCCCCGACGCTGTACGTGACGTTGGCGGCGAGCATTCCGGGGAGCTGTTGCCAATTCTTTGCCTTCACCGCGGACCAGAAGAGCCGTTCATACTGCTCCGCGCTGGTCGTGCTCTTGAGGCTGGGTGTTTTTTTCTCTCCATAAATGGTGCAGCCGCTCAGGCCGAGGGTGGCCAGGGCGGCAGCAAGTAGACTTGCAATCCAGATCTTGCGCATCGCTTTCATTGGAGCACAAAAAAGGCTGCCATTACCGGCAGCCTTTCTGCACACCTCTTGCTGAGAAACGCTTAGTCTCCCATGACCGGCTCTTCGCTGGCTGCCGGAGCCGGCTTGGGCGCCGGCGCGATCAGCGTGTCCAGAGGAATGAAACCCTCTTTCGGCTTCTCCCCCAGGACATGCTCGCGATAGAGCCGCGCCATCTTCGCGTTTTCCGCATCCTGCTTGATTTTTGTGTCGCGCGCCCGCAGCTTCTCCTCGCGCGAGTTCTTGGCAATGCCCAGCTTGTCCAGCGTGTCGTTGGCGTGGGCGTCCACGTGATCCTGGTTGAGAACCAGCGTGTGGGTGGAGTTTTGCATGCTGACTTTCTTGCCACCGGCAAAGATCTCGTGCCGGCCATGCTCCTCGTACCACTTGGTCAGAGTCGCCGTCATGTGCATCTTCTCGATGATGTTGCGCCAGCCCACGCCGGTGTTGTAGGCGCAGAAGGAGATTTCGCCCTCCTGGGTGGCGTAAGGGATGATGCACTGCTCGGTCCGGCGGAAGTCGTAATTGAACAGGTCCTGGAACCACATGCCGGCGATGAAGAGGAAGTTCCAGCGATCGGCACGGCGCATTTCGATGTCAGCCATGGTGCGGTCTGCCTTCACCGAACCGTAGTTGCGCTTGGTTGAGCCAGAAAACTTGTCGAACTTCTTCAACAGGTCCATGATGCGCATGTGCGTCGGCGCCTTGAGCGGGTTGTAGTTGCGCAAAAGAGCCAACGTGATACCGAAGAGCGAGAGGGTTTTGCCTCGCGCCGCGTCGTTCAGCTTGGCGATATCTTTCGCCAAACGATCGGCATTCAGGAACGCGGTGACCGGAACAGCTTCCTTGGTTTCCTTGTCGATCATGATGGCCATGCCGATGCCGCAGTTGGGGTGGCATCCGCAGGAGATCTGACCCCATTCGCGATCTGGCCCATGGACCAGGTCGGCGAAATCGGAGAAGGTGCTCATGAAGCTGATGGGGAACCAGTCGCGGGTGGGCTCGCCGATGCCGGTCTGGTTCTTGACATCATGGGCCATGTGGCTGAGGGTGTAGCGCTGAGCAAGACGCCGCTCATCACTTACTGCTTCGTCGCGGCCGGTAAAGGAGACCGGCTGGAAGCTGAGAAAGTTGATCTTCTTGGGATTATCCAGCGCGAACTGGATAATGTGGCCGACCTGCTCGTTGTTGATGCCGTTGATGATGGTCGTGACCGGGACAATGTCTACGCCGGCTTCGTGCAGGTTGTGAATGGCCTGCAGCTTGACGTCAAACAAATTGCCGACCTTGCGGTGAGAGTTGGCCGCATTGCCGATGCCATCGAACTGCAGGTAGGCATAGCGCAGGCCCGCCTCAGCAGCGGCACGGCAAAGCTCCTTGCTCTTGGCAAATTCGATTCCGTTGGTCGCCGCCTGCACCGACTCATAGCCCACCTTGCGCGCGTAAGCAATCGCGTCCAGAAAATAGGGCGAGAGCGTCGGCTCACCGCCGGAAAACTGAACCGACATCTGGCGGCGCGGCTTGATGCTGACCGCGTTGTCCAGCATGGTCTTGATCTCGTCCCAGGTGAGCTCATGAACAAAGCCAACCTGGTTTGCATCCATGAAGCATGGGTCGCACATCATATTGCAGCGGTTGGTCAAATCGATGGTCAAAACCGAACCACGCCCGTGGGTCACCGTCGAGGTGCCATGGTTGTGCAGCTTTTCATCGTTGTGCGCTTGGATGTCGCGGCCAGGGAAAACCTCTTCAAGGTGCTTGAAGAAGGCCGGGTCGATGGACATCACATCCTCAAAATGTCCATGCTTCGGGCAATCTTTCACCATCAGGATCTTGCCATCGCGCTCGATGATCTGCGCCTTGATCTCCCCCACCTTTTCATTGAGGAGCACTTCGTGGGGCAGCTTGCCATCGATGATCTGCTGACGAATCTCAGGTACGCACTTGGGGCAAAGTGAGTCGGTGCTGCGCGGCCAGCCAAGGGGCGGCTTTTCTTTCTGGTAGGACTTCAGCAGCGGCTTATCCGACCACTTGGGCGTGAAAGAGGCATTGGGGCTGATGCGGTTCACTCGCTCAAAAACCGACCATGCGCCTTGGGCAAGAATCGTTACCGCTCTCTCGGAGTATTTGACGGCTTTGGACATGAAGTCTCCTGATCTATTGACGCTGAAAAGCTGGGGCCGGAGGCACTTAAGAATCTGATAGATGGACCTGGCGAGGCTGGTCCGATCCAGTAATAGATTACGAGCTTCGCTCGACAGACCGAAACGAGTCCCGTTGAACTGCGAGAATAGCGAGCCGGACGGCAAAGTATTGATTTGAACGGCTGTGGGAGGCGACCACGACGGTATCGAATTGGATACCGGGTCACCATTTGGGTTATTCCTGGGACGCGCCGCCCTCGGCGATGGCTACCCGGTTGATCACTCTTTGGACAATAACCACCTGGAAATTTACGTGCCGCGCCAAATCAGGCACAAATTCGGTGATCGCATTGCCGATGGGATCGGTGGCCAGCGAGGTCGAGATGCGCGCGATGCTCGCACCAAAACTATGTTTCCGGCCGGGAACGTACACATTGCCCAGCGAATTGGTGCAAATGGTGCCCATCACGGTGGCGTAGTTGAACATAGGCACTCCCTGATCGCTCTGGGCGATGACCACCTCATCGATGACATGAAGGATGCGCCGGCGGACGGAAAGATTTGGCATCCGATGATAGTGCGGATCCTGGTGGGCAAGGGATGGAATGAGAAAGGTGCTGAAAAACTCGCCCGTCATATCTTGCGTGAGCGACACGGCGGCGTTCTTGGCAAACCCTCGAAATCCAGGGCCATCAGCGTTATGTGAGTCGGTGGCGACGCTGAACGCAGACACCCAGGCGATGGTGAGCAGGTTGGAGGGATCGCTTACATTCCTGGCGGCCAGGATGAACTTCTGCCTGGGGGTGAGCGGCAGCGGAGTCGCGGAGTTGAGGAAACGGGCGAACATGTTGATATCGGGTTGGCAGCTCATGACCCTCTCAGCCGGACTGGAGGAATCGGGCTGGCATTCGGGGCCGTTGCCGGGAATGTTGCGGCGGCTGGCTTCCGGAACTGGCATTCTTCCCGGTGCGCCTGGACTTATCGGTGGGAATCCGGGCCGGCTGGCGCCCTTTTGCTTATGACCGATGGCGGGCTCCGCTGAGCCGCTACCGGGCTCGGGATTGCTCACAGGCGGCTGCTGAATAGGCTGCGGCGCCTCGGGCAGGTTATCTGATGGTGTTGGGGACGGTATTGGGGATGGTGTTGCGGCGCGTGTTGGCTGTTGCGCGGAGAGAAGTGGGCGTCCCAAGAGGGTCGCCAGCAGGAGAACTCCGCTGAGAACGCTTCTGGTCATCAGTCTCTTTACGACCCCACGTCCACTGAAAGTCGTATCGGGCAAGACGGGGCAGGCCGAGACGGCCACAAATGTTTAGATGCCAATCGCTTGTTACAAATAAGCAACAGGCACCGCTCATTGGCGGCCATGCCCAAATCCATTCTTCAATGGGAACCGCCCCGCGTTAATACTCGTGGCGTAGTTTTTCGAGGATGGGGAACTTGCGCGCCACGTTGGGGAAGAACTCCAAGATCAGATTGCCCCCCGCGTCGGTGGCGATCGACGTGAGGAAAGTAAGGCTGACAACCCTGGCGGTGACGCTGGGTTCGGGATAGTAGGTCACGACCAGGCCAGCGGCGACTGCGCGGCCCGCAATGCCGGAATAATTAAATTGATCAGCGCCGTCGTCCCCCCGGCGAATCACCGCCTGACGTACGGATAGGAGGGTGCGACGGATGAAGCTGCCATTGGCGATCCGGTAATAACGTGGATCCTGGTGAAAAGCCCCCGCAAAGATTCCATCGGAAAAGACTCGGACGCTGGCTGAGCGCAGCATGGCTGCGCCCAACTTTTCGCCGAAAGCGCCGGAATCTTTACCGTACTTTGGGTCGGTATTGAAGAGTTGTTCGTAGCTGGCGGAATAGAGTCCGGGAATCAACGTAATGGGCCGGGCAACCTCCGTGAAAGAAAACACCAGTTTGTCGGGGGCGGTGAACTTGTACTCCGTCTGCCCGGGCTCAATTACCTGCGAGAACCTTCGCGCCGGTGGGAGCGGAGAAAAGGCCGTCTGCTGGGAACTGGGCGCGAAATTCTGCGCCGGCGGCTCCGCTGGTGCTTGTGGCGCGTCGGGCAAGACTGCTGCGAGCGCTGTCCCAGGTGTTCCGGCGACCGTCTGCGCGCTACCCGTACCGCCGCAGACCATGGCTAAAAAGAGACAGGCCAAGCGACGGCACAGTGGCAAAGAATTCTTCAAGACACCCCTTCCAGCTTCCAGGTTCATTGGCCCTTCCAATCTTTGTGAGGCAGGGGATAAGGACACAAAGGCTTGGTTCTTTACGTAGTCCAGTGCGTTACTCTACCTGTGTATCCGCAAGCCACCCGGACCCGGGATTCAAAGGCGTTACCTCCGGGGGCAATCCACGGCTCCCGGATATGCTTGAGATGCACAAGTGAGGGATTATGGTTCACCAGGGGATCGATGACAAAGGTAGCGGTCGCTTTGAAGACTTCGGGAAAAAGGTGGACGAGCGCCTCAACCAGGCGATGCCGAGGGTCGAGGAGGAGTTGAAGAAAGTAATCGCCTATCTCAACGATCAAGTAGTACCTCAGCTGCGGCAGGATTCCGCGCAGGCGCTCCACGCGGCCGCCGACCGATTGCGTAAATTGGCGCAACAACTTGATGATGGACCTGGCAGCGGAGCGCGCTAAAGTGACGCCGGTAATCGGCAGGCCTCGCCCGGGGCTGCGGGCACTGCCGCAAATGATCTTGCTCAGCGCCGCGCTTGCATTGGGCACAGGATGCCACCACAAGCCCTCGGCCGTCGCTGTCGCGCCGCCCCCCGCCCTGGGAGCGCCACCTCCTCCAGTAAGTTCTGTTCCGCCCTCTGGTCCGCCCTCGGCGCCGGCTTCCGGCCCAACCAGTGTGCCCGCTATCGTGGCCGACAGCGCGGCGGATGCGGACTTCGTCGCCTCACACCCGGTGATCTATAGCGAGGAGGGAATCGCAAGCTGGTACGGGCCCCCGTATGACAAGCGGCGGGGCGCTAACGGTGAGATCTTTGACAAGGATGCACTGACGGCGGCTCATCGCACGCTGCCCATGAATTCGCTGATTAAGGTCACGAACCTGTCGACCGGGCAATCGGCCATCCTGCGCGTCACCGACCGCGGGCCCTTCGTTCCCGACCGGATGCTCGATCTTTCTCTGGCATCGGCGAAAGCGATCGGGGTGTGGAGGCCCGGTGTAGCCCGGGTGCGTGTGGAGGTATTTGCTGCCCCGGCGCCGCTGGACCACGGGGGCCGTTGGTGCGTGCAGATTGGCGCCTTCAAGAATGAAAAGGGAGCGTTTCAACTGCGCGACCAGCTCACACGAAAGTACCGTACAGCAAATGTGATCGAGTTCACCGGTCCCACCGGCCATTGGGTGCGCATCCGTCCGCAGGAAGACGACAAAGGGCGCGCGGTCGAAATTGCCCGTGAGCTGCAGCCCAGGGAAGGCGAAGCGTACCTGGTCCGGCTCGATTGATGATGCCCGGCGTAATGGCGATGGCCGTTCCCCAACTGGTGTACACACTCCCTCCTGGGGTCTTGGAAAAGGCCCGGTCGCTCTACTACTGGCGCACCGCTCTCGACTTCGGGTCCACCTTCTGGAGCATCGTCGTTCTGCTCGCGGTGCTTAATTTCCGCTGGGCCGCAGGCTTGGGCGCATGGACAGCGTCGGTTACACGCAGGCCGTGGCTGCAGGGGTTTTGTTTTGCCCCGTTGATCCTGCTGCTGCTCTCATTAGCGCAACTGCCACTCGCCATCCTGGGCCACCACATCTCGCTCAGCTACGGTCAGTCCATCCAGGGTTGGGGCAGTTGGTTTGCGGACTGGGGCAAGGCACTGCTGCTTGATCTGATTTCCGGAACCGTTGTTCTTTCCGTGGTCTTCGCCCTCATCCGGAGATCCCGCCGCTGGTGGCTCTGGTTGTGGGTTATATCTCTGCCCATGCAGGTGCTGGTCGTCTTCGTGCTGCCACTGATCGTCGACCCGATGTTCAATCACTTTGAACCACTAGCGCAGACTCATCCCGAGCTGGTGCAGCAACTGGAACGAGTGGTCTCGAAGACCGGGGTTTCTATTCCTCCTTCACGCATGTTCCTGATGAAGGCCAGCGAAAAGTACACCAGCTCCAATGCCTACGTGACGGGATTCGGGTCCTCGCAGCGCGTTGTGGTTTGGGATACTACGCTCAAGAGTTCCCCTCCGGATGAGGTCCTGCTGGTCTTTGGCCACGAGCTGGGCCACTACGTGTTGCACCATATCGAGCGTGGGCTCGCCATCGGAGCGTTGGTGTCTCTCTTCTTCTTATGGATCGGCGCCCACTTTGTGCGTTGGCTGATCGGGCGTTACGGGCCGCGCTGGCATATCGCTTCGCTCGAAGACTGGGCGGCAACCGGAGTGCTGCTGCTGGCGCTGTCTATCCTTTCGTTTGCCGCCGAGCCGATCGGCAACTGCATTAGCCGCGCCCAGGAGCACCAGGCGGACGTCTTCGGAATCGAGGTGGTCCATGGCATCGTTGCCGACCCGCAGAAGGTGGATGCGGAGTCGTTCCAGCGCTTGGGGGAACAATCCCTCGAGTACCCGTACCCGTCGCCGCTGGTTGTCTTCTGGGCCTACACCCACCCGCCGATCGCCGAGCGCGAAGCGTTTGCTGCAAATTACGACCCGTGGAAGCCAGGTGGGCACCCACGTTACTTCAGCAGGTAGGATGATTACGACATGTCCTGTCTATTCTGCAAAATCGTCGCCGGCGAGATTCCTTCCAAGAAGGTTTTTGAAGACGACCTGACCTACGCCTTCAGAGACATCAATCCCCAGGCGCCGACTCATATTCTGGTAGTGCCGCGCAAACACATTGCGTCCTTGGCCGAGACTGAGGCCGCAGATCGCGACCTGCTTGGCTATCTCCATCTGGTTGCCGCCAGAATTGCAGCCGGCCAAGGGCTCTCAAAAGGCTTCCGTACAGTCATCAACACCGGGTCCGATGGCGGCCAGACGGTCGACCATCTTCATGTCCACCTGCTTGGCGGACGAGCGATGAGTTGGCCTCCCGGCTAGATCTTATTCAGCCCGCAAGGCCTGCATCGGTTCTGTTGCGGCGGCGCGTCTTGCCGGCCACCAGGCCGCGAACAGTCCGGTAAGCAACAGCACTCCGCACATGCACGCCAGGGTGAGTGGGTCCCGCGGGGCGATGCCAAAGACCAGGCTCTGCAGCAGATGCGCTCCAGCCAGTGCAGCGATCACGCCGATTACCAAACCCACGAGAATAAGCTTTCCGGCATCGCCCAGAACCATGCGGATGATGTCACCCCGCTCCGCGCCAACCGCCATACGGAGGCCGATCTCCTTGGTCTGGCGCGCGACCGTGAATGATAAGACGCCATAGAGGCCGGCGGCTCCCAGCACCAGGGAAATAAGGCCGAAAGTGGCCAGCAGGATCATGCTGAAGCGCTGTTGAGCCACCGACGCGCTGATGACCTGATCGAGAGCCTCAACGCTCAGCAATGGCGCATGCGCGTTGTCCATAAATATGCGGCGGGCCGACGTTGCGACATCCACCTGCGCGGACTTGGTCCGCACTACCCAGCTCATTCCCAGCAGACCGTTGCCCATCAGGGTCATACGATCAGGAACTTGCCCCGAGGGTACATACATGATTCCCGGTGTGGTTTGGTCGAGCCCGGTTTGCTTGATATCGCCGACTACGCCAACGATTTCACGAACGGGATCCTCAAAGCCAGGGCCCATCATGGCGCCGATGTGGACGTGCTGGCCGATGGGGTTCTCGCCTTTGAAATAGGTGCGTACAAACTGCTGGTTCACGATGAGCACGGGCGCTGAGGTGTGGCTGTCAGATTGGGTGAATAACCGGCCAGAGACGACGGGAACGCGCAGGGCGTCGAAATAGTGCGCAGTGATGGCGACGTATTTCTCGTCGCCGGACGCATCTTTGCGGTCACTCGCACGGCCCGCAATGTCAAAAGGAAGATCGGCAACCAGCTGGGTAGGGAGATTGGATACTGCAGCCGCTGAGGCCACTCCAGGAATGGCCTCCAGCCGACCCGTGAGCTCGTCCAGACGCTGGCTGAGCAAGGCGCTGCTTGCGGCCTGCTCATCGGAGAAGGCGTTCTTGAAAGTTACTACGTTGCGAACGTCGAAGCCGGGCGAAGTGTGAACCAACTTCCAAAAGCTGGTAAGCAAGAGAGCGGCGGCAACCATCAGCACCAGCGAGATTGCGACTTCGCCGACGACCAGGGCTTTCTGCGCCAGGTGCCTGCCAGTGGCGATCTGGGTTGTGTTCACCCGCAGCGACTGAGTTAGCTGCGTACTGCGGCTTTCATAGGCGGGCACCAGGCTGAAGAGCAACGCGCAGGCCAGGGTGAGCGCGGCAGCAAATGCCAGGGCCGGTGCACTGATTTCCATGGAGCTGAAGGCAGGCAGGTCCAGTGGGCTCAGGTGCATGAGTACAGGTGCGGCCAACTGCGCCAGGAAGACTCCAGCAATGCCGCCAGCGAGGCATAGGATGGCATTCTCAACCAGCAGTTGGCGCAGGATCCGCCAGGCAGATGCACCCAGGGCGGCGCGCAGGCTCATCTCACGACGGCGCGCAATGGAGCGGGTGAGCAACAGGCTGAGAATGTTGGCGGAGACGATTACCAGAACCAGCGCCACGGCGCCCATCAGGATTTCCAGCGCGGGGCGGATATCGCCGACCAGGGAGTCATGAAAATCAAGAGCGCTCTCCGATTCAAACTGGTTCCAAAGGTCAGGGTAAGTGTTCTTGAGCTGCAGCTGCACGTCCTTGAGATCGGCCTGGGCCTGGGAGCGGGTTACACCGGAGCGCAGGCGGCCGACAAAATTGTATTGGTGGCTCTGATCTTTAGGGCTCTCCGTGATAGGTAGCGGCACCCACACGTCGACCTTCGCATCGAGACGAAACTCGGGCCGCGCCACTCCGATGATGGAGAACGGCCGGTTGCCAAGCGTGATGGCCCGGCCGAGTATGTTGGGATCGGAGGAGAAGCGTCGACGCCAGAGGGCGTCGCTGATCACTGCAACTCCGGGTGCGTTCGAAACCATGTCTGGCGCACTGAAGCCGCGGCCGATCGCAGGGTCCATCTGGAAGACGTGGAAGAAATCAGAGGTGGTGCGCAGCGTCTTGAGCGGAATTGCTTCCCCGCCCTGGATAAGATTCATATTGCTGGGAATGTAATCGTAGGCAGCTGCCGACTCGAAACTGTGATTGCTACGACGCATGAACAGGGCCACGGTACCGGAATAAGCCGGCCCCACGTCGCCGTTGGGATAAGAGCGCTCGACCCGGACCAACTGCTCAGGGTGCGGGAAGGGCAGCGGACGGAGCAGGACGCCATAGAGGATGAGAAAAACCGTGAGGTTGGCTCCGATGCCCAGGGCCAGCGTGAGCACGGTAGCGAAGGTAAATCCGGCGCTCTTGCGCAACTGCCGCAGCGCATACACGACGTCCTGCCTAAGAAAGCCTGTTGTCATCACGCAGATTATCCTCCGCCCGCGAAGGTATCTATGCAATTGAGTGGCCGTCTCAAGCCAACCTTTAAGCTGTTAGCCCTGCGATGCTCGTGTGTGTGTGCTGAGGATAGGAGTGTCCGCTTTCGGACGTGAATGTTCGGCAGCGCACATCCGGGACGCGTCAAACCGCCGCAAGAGCGACGACCCCAATGGTTACTCCAGCGTTTCCCACGCTTCGCAAACAGCACACGCCGGAACAGATCTACGGTTTCTCTAGCAGGCTGCGGAAAAGTCTGCACCGGGCAGGAAAGCAATGCCTCAGGGGCTAAAGCCCTCATGACTGTGGCTTTTTACGGCCTGACAAAAAGTCGTGCCCTCATACAAAACCTGTAAAGCCTGCTAGGCCTCGACCGCTTCGAGCTCGGCATCGAGCCCGTGACGGCGCAACAGGTTAGGCAGGTTCTGGGAAAATGCTGAACGCGGCATCACCATGTCACAGCCGGCTTCCATGGCCTTCGCCTTCAGGTCACCCTGCAAATGAGAGAGAAAGCCGATCACTGATGTGCCGCGCTTCAATTTGCTCTTGATACGGGGAATCAGGGTGAGGGGCTTAGCGTTGACATTGTTCAGGTCAAAGACAATCAGCGAGGGGCGACTCCCCTCTGGCACATCCGCCAGGCGCGACACAATATCCTTATCCGCCTTAACAAAGGCGACTTTTACGCCTACTTTGCGCGCCGCCTCCTGAATCTTGGCCAGGAAGAAGAGGTCCTCGATGAAGCAATAAATGCGAATCGGAGCATCTTCTCGTACGGTGACGACGACGGGATCCTTGGGCAAAGTATCCACGTAGTGGCCGTTCTGTCCGTTGCCCCGGAACTCCATGGCGGAATGAGGCGCATCCGCGGTGTTGCCATTGACCACACGATAGCTGTGATCCATAGGGCCGACGAACGTCTGTTGCCGGCGCTGCTTGCCTTTGCGCCGGCCACCGCCGTTGCCGCCGTTGTTTATCGCGGAGTGCGCGCTGCCATTGGCGCCATTACCGTTCCTGGCAACAAAGCGGTTTTGGCCAGGAGACTTGGCCTTGGCCGCCTTCTTGGGCGGACGGGCTTGGCCGGAGCCTGCCCCAGGCTCGCCATTGGCATGGCCTTTTGCCTGATTGTTCGCGTATCCCTTACGTCTGCGGCGCCGGCGACGATGCCCTTGCCCTTCACTTTGACCTGCAGGCTGGGCCTGATTCGCTGGCTGAGCCTGGGGTTGATTTGGTTCTGTTGTCATGCATGCACATCCCGGTGCGTTGGCAATTCCTGCAGCCTGCTCAGGTGCGACCCACCCCGGTCCGGGGAAGGCAGAGCTAGACTGCAACTCATGTTTCCACTTGGTTGATGGCCAGCGGCCACGTCCACGCACTCAAAAGGAACTGGTCCAAAAGATACGGTTTGGGGGTGGAACCTATTGGTTTGATCTCTCAAACAAAGTACTGGTATTAGTCTGTACCGCTATTGATTGACCCGGCGACGAACAGCGCTCTTTGGGCCAGCAGGTGCGACGCGGCAGAAAAACCCTATTGACTCTCGAGAATCGCGGCGAGCTTGACTCATTAGAGATCTAGCTTCAGCCGCTCGATAGGCAAAACCGATAATACACAGAGACACTGCCCGAGAGCAAGTGCTATTCAGAAATCTAGTTCCGGAAGTCAGAAGAGGAGGGTTACGAATGGGCCATAAGGTGAGGAATCAAGGCAGAAGTCCTACCAGAAAGAGAAAAGCCACGATGAGTGGCTTTTCATGATGGCCAGTCACTGGCCTCCCAAGGGTTCACCCGGCAGCGCACGTCTGCGGGATATAAAGCTCCGGTTGCGGCCGGTCCTGATAGAACCTAGCTCTGCTCGCCGGATCTGAAGCGCCGGACTCGCATCATGCGAGCCACGTGCGTCGCTGGCTATACTCCTATTAGCAGTTGACATGCCGTTTGCCATGTTACTTGTTATCAGCTAGTTAGCTCAGGCCGCGCAGAGCTATATTCCGATTTATGGTAGCTGCGGCGGGACAATGATTCCGGAATTCATAGAAATACCCAAGGCTCGGGGACAAACCTAAGGCAGTTTCGCAATTACGTTGGACTGATAAAGATCGCGAGGTGCCCGGATTTCCTGTGAAGTTTGTTGGCGTTGATAAACTTCATGCGGCTTTCCTCAATGAATGCCGCACACGCGGTCGTTGCTTAGTGCCGCGTACAGGAAATCCGGGGGGGGGTGGTTTTCCTTGGGAGAAAACCACGAAATGGCCTATCGCTTCGCTCGACACCAATTGCGAAACCACCTAGCGCTGACAGTGGGTGCAATAGTGCGTGCCGCGGCCAGCCAGAACGATTCGCCGAATCGGTGTTCCGCACACCAGGCATGGCTGCCCGGTGCGGAGATAGACCCGATGCTGGAGTTGAAAGAAGCCTGCTACGCCGTCTGCATCCACATAGTCAGATACGGAAGAGCCGCCGAGCGAGATGGCCTCCCTGAGGACGCTCTGCACGCTGGCAAGCAGGCGGTCGAGTTCGGCCCGCTTTAGGTGGCGAGCCATTCTGCGGGGACGGATTCCGGCGCGGAAGAGACTCTCATCGGCATAGATATTTCCCACGCCATGCAAGAGCTTTTGATTCAGTAAGGCCGCCTTGATGGACGTGCGGCGGGGCCGGAAGAGGGCGGCGAACTCGTCCTGCGAAATGGTGAAGGGCTCCTGTCCGGTTCCCTGGAAACGCTTGGGCTCCGTCTTTTTTTTGGAAACTCCATGGATCGCCATGCGCCCGAAGCGCCGGGGGTCGACAAAGCGGAGCTCCCTACCCGACGCCAGATGCAGAATGCCGTGTGTGTGCCGGGGAACCGGCGTAGCAGGGTCGGCGACCAGCAGGCGGCCGGTCATGCCCAGATGCACGATCCATTGCAGGCCCGGTGAGGACGCTGGATGGTCCGCCAGATCGAAGACGATGTGTTTGCCGACGCGATGGACGCGGTCGATTCGCCGGCCGTGCAACTCCTTCGCCATGAGCTGGGGAGGAGAATTGAAGGGCTCAGGCTTTTCACTGAACCAGACGGTCTCGATGCGATCCCCGCGCAGACGCTCATCGACCCCGCGCGCGATGGTTTCTACCTCAGGCAGTTCCGGCATGGCTCATCTTCTGTCATTGTCGCAGAGGCTTGGCCGCTACCCTGAGGCGTTATATCATCAGGAGTCGGAACAGGCTGCGCCACCCGGATTTCCTGTACGCGGCTCTAGACAAGTCCGCGTGTGCGGCTTTCTTCACGGAAAGCCGCTCCACAGGAAATTTGGGCTTCCGCGCCAGACTGGTCAGCAATATTTCCACTCATCTCCTGCGCAGGTTAGAGACGTTCGATAAAGAGGCCGAGCGGGCGGGGGAAGAGTGCGTCACACGAAATTGACTGGAGTTCATGCGAGCTAAGACTGCGGTTGTAGTAGGCGCCCAATGGGGCGATGAGGGAAAAGGAAAGATCGTTGACGTTCTCTCCGATCGATTTGCGGTCGTTGCTCGATATGCAGGCGGCCACAACGCCGGACATACCGTCATCATCCGGGGACAGAAATTCGTCCTGCAACTGGTGCCGTGCGGCGTACTTCGTCCGGACTGCCGGGCGGTCATCGGCAATGGCGTGGTGCTGGACCCCTTGGCGTTCCTGAAAGAGATCGGCAAGCTTCGTGAGCTGGGGGTCAACGTCGATGAGCAGCTGTTTGTCTCCAACCGCGCGCAGGTGATTCTCCCCTACCATCGCATGATCGAGCTGGCCTCGGAGAATGCTCCCGGACGGCAGAAGATTGGCACCACCAGCCGGGGCATCGGTCCCGCGTACGAAGACAAGATGCATCGCAGCGGCCTGCGCGTGATTGACCTGCTTAACCGCAGTTTGCTCAAGACGCATATTGAAAATGCCTGCAATGAAAAGAATGCCGTTGCCCACGCGCTTTTCGGAACGGACCCGCTCGACCCTATCAAGATGTACGACGAGTACGCCGAGGCGGCGGAGCGCATCCGGCCCTTCGTCACCGACACCGCCGCCCTGCTTAACCATGCCATCCGCGAGGGCCAAAGCGTGATGTTTGAAGGCGCCCAGGGCACCATGCTCGATATCGATCATGGTACCTACCCCTTCGTGACCTCTTCTTCCTCCACCGCCGGAGGCGCAGTGATTGGCACCGGTGTGGGACCGACCGCGATCGGCACGGTGATCGGAGTCACCAAAGCCTATGTGACGCGCGTGGGCGAAGGCCCGTTCCCGACCGAGATCTGGGGCGAGACCAGCGATCTGCTACGCGCCCGGGGGCACGAGTACGGAGCGGTGACCGGGCGGCCTCGCCGATGCGGCTGGCTGGATCTTCCCCTGTTACGCTATTCCAGCGAAATCAACGGCACGGAGTGGCTGGTGGTCACCAAGCTGGACGTTCTGGATAGCTTGGCTGAGATCCCGATTTGTACCGGTTATCGGGTTGATGGCCAGAGCTGTGACACCATACCGGCGGATGTCAGCGGGTTTGAGAGGATCGAGCCGGTTTACACCAGGCTGGAGGGCTGGCAAACGTCCACCGAGGGCATCACCGAGTTCGACCAGCTTCCCAAGGCGGCACAGAAGTACCTTGGTTTCCTTGAATCGGAGTCCGGCGCTCGTATCGGCATGGTCTCCACCGGCCCGGACCGGGAACAGACCATGATTCTTCCCGGTTTCTCTGGGGCCCTGGAATGGATGCACTCCCCCGGCGCGCCGGATGACCGGTGTGGCAATGCCTAGGAACGGGTTTTTTTTTGAGAGACATTTCCGGATAAATTAGAGGCACAATGGTCAGCTTTATCGTACGTATGCGATTCGCCGCTGAAGACCGTGAAAACGTTAGCGATATTCTGCGCCAGCTGGCTCTCGCTTCTCGCCAGGAGCCGGGTTGCGTGAGCTATATTCCGCACACCGTTGAGGACGACCCAGCCGTGGTCGTGATCTATGAGCAGTATCGCGACCGGGCGGCGAGTGAGTTCCACCGCACCACCCCTCACTTTAAGAAATTTGCTGTGGGCGGTCTTTATCAGCTAATGCGCGAGCGAGAGGTCGAGAATCTGACCGCAGTTGTCTAATCCCAGAAGTGCTAAACCTGCAGCGGTCGCCACAGATGGTGCGAACCTGGCAGGCTGATTCCGCATCCCACTTAAATCGATGAGTGATTTGCCCCCGCTGGTGCTCCGTGCGGCTTGCCGTCCAAGCCCCGGGGCATTGCGTTCAACCGCAAAAACTGTCACTCTGGAGTTTCAATTTTGACTCATTATTCGGACGCGGACTAACATCCGGTACGGTTATGCGCGCTCATTCCGAGCATCGTTGGCTGCTTCCCACGGTCGGCAGACTGTCCTTCGTCCTTATACTGCTATCCGCGTGTGCAACCCAGGCGCATGCCCTTTTTCCCCACCACGAGAATGCCCACAAAGAGATCGAAGGGCTGGAGTTGGACTGGCGGCAGGCCCAGCTTTCCAACAACGTCTCCGAAGTCGATCGGCTGCTGGCTGATGACTATCTTGGTATCAGCGCCAACGGTACGCTGGAGACCAAGGCGGATGAACTTACCCGGCGCCGCAGCGGAACGCTGCACATCACGCAGCTCGATCTCAGCGACATCAAAGTAAGGATCTATGGGGACACTGCCGTAGTTACGTCGAAGGCCGAGCTGGTGGGAAAAAATGGCGACCGTGATATAAGTGGACGGTTTCGCTATACCAGGGTGTATAGCAATCGGATGGGCCAGTGGAGAATCGTCAGTTTTGAAGCCAGCCGCATCTCCCCCGCCCACGATTCAGAGGAAAAGCACTAGGTAGGCCCACCAGCTGAGAATCACCCAGGAACCTCTTATCGCATGCGTGAAGAGAACGAGGGCAAATGAAGCCGGTTGTGCGGCTCTGTCCATCCCCATCCACCGCTGCGCAGGTGGGCCGCCACCCTCAAATTTGTCATCCCGAGCGTAGCCGAGGGATCTGCAGTTTCACTTTCCGGAACAGTGAAAGTCTCGTGGGCGAATCGCCTCCGGGTTCCGTTTCTCCATCAACGCAAACTGCAGATCCCTCCGCTGCGCTGCGCTCGGTCGGGATGACAAATTTGAGAGGGCGGCCCACCTGCGCAGCGGTGGATGGGGATGGACAGAGTCAACCCAAGAAGGCCCCCACACCTGCCCCGAGCCCACTTGCGCGCCTCAGGCGTAGGTTGCAGCGGCGAGTAGCACGGCATCGGCGATGGCTGCCGCCTCCCGGGCGGGACGTACGTCATGAACCCTCACCAGGTGCGCACCGGCCAGTATGGCGGCGGTGACGGCTGCCAGGGACGCACTTCCCCTGCTTCCCGCCGGCGCGTCCACTCCGTGATATAGGGCGGATAGAGTCCTGCCCAGAAACCCCTTGCGGGAGACGCCCGCAAGCAGCGGCCGTCCCAGGTTGCTCAGCTCTTCAAGACCCACGAGTAAGAAGTAATTCCGGTCGTAGGCTTTGCCAAAGCTGAAGCCCGGATCGAGGACAATTCTCTCCAGCTCGATTCCCGCCTCTCGTGCTCGCTCCAGCCGCTGCCCCAACTCCCGCATGACCAGCGCTACCATTTCCTTGCCATCCATCGCTGGTAATTCCTGCCACTCCCCCGGCTGGCCATGCAAGTGCATCAGCACGACGCCACAGCCGGACGCGGCGCAGACCTGGGCCATTGCCTCATCCCAGGTGAGCCCGCTGACATCGTTGACGATCTCGGCTCCGGCGTGGAGGGCGGCCGCGGCGGTCGCGGATTTATAGGTATCGATAGAGAGAATGGACTCCGGCCGATGGCGTAGTACGCCCTCCAGCACAGGAATAACACGGTCGATCTCCTCCTGGATGCCGAGTGGCTTCCGCTTTCCGGGCCTGGTCGATTCGCCGCCGATATCGACCAGGTCGGCTCCGTCCTCAAGCATTGCCAGAGCGTGCTCGATGGCCTTCGCGCGGTTAGCAAAGGCGCCGCCATCGGAAAAAGAGTCTGGGGTGGTGTTGAGTATCCCCATCACCAGGGTCCGCTTCCCCAGTGACAAGGACTGTGTGCGCAGTTTCCAGTCGTAACAGGACCGCTTGGCGAAGGGCATCTTGGTCCATTCTATGAGTTACACTCCGCGCAGAGACATGCGAGCACGCTCCCCCTTTCTCATCCTGTTGTTGGCCCTGCTGTCCTGCGGGACGATAGCGGCAGCCGCGGCCAAACACCCGGCCCCACGCAAGTTGCCGCTCCCTAAAGCCGTAGCCCGTATTCTTGCCGATCCCGGAGTCAACCAGGCGCATTGGGGAGTTTCCGTAGTCGCACTTAGCGGCAGCCCAATTTACGCGCTCAATGACGGCCAGTACTTTAATCCAGCGTCGAACGCCAAGCTGTTGACCACGGCGGCGGCGTATTCCCTATTGCCCAGCGGGCTCACCTTCACCACGCTGGTCTCGAGCAGCGCTCCGGTGAGCAACACGGGAGAGGTTCGCGGCGATGTCACGATCTTTGGCGTGGGCGACCCCAATATGTCAGCCCGTAGTATGCCCTTCGGGCTTAAAACCGAACGCACCGGCTCCCCGCTGGCGGCGCTGGAGGATATGGCGGATCAGATTGTCCGTCACGGCGTCCATTCCGTAAGCGGAGATATCGTTGGGGACGACACCTGGTTTGTATACGAGCGTTACGGCGCGGGCTGGAGCTGGGATGACTTACAGTGGGGCTATGGCGCTCCGGTTTCGGCCCTTAGCGTGAACGATAACGAGGTTTATCTCAACGCTATGCCGGCGGCACAGGTGGGGGAGACCGCTGTGGTTTCCTGGCTCCCGGCAACGGCTTACTACACACTGGAAAATTCGCTCACCACCGCACCGCCGGGCGACCCGGGCAAGCCCGGCATAGAGCGCTCTCCGGGCGGGATGACGGTGCGGCTTTTTGGCCGGACTCCCCTCGGCCAACAAGGCCTGCATACAGCTTTAGCTATCGAAGATCCCGCTGACTATGCGGCAAGGGCTTTGCGGGCTCTGCTCCTGGCGCGCGGGGTCCAGGTGAGCGGGACCGCCCGGGCGCAACATCGGCTGCCCTCCAATACAGGCGACTTCCTCTCAGACCAGCAACAGCCTGTTGTGTTTCATCCCATTTCGATTCAGAACGTGCAGGCCGCAAACGTGGGGCCGTTTCTGCTCGCATCCCATGTTTCGCCGCCGCTGGGCGACGATCTGGTGGTGACCAATAAAGTCAGCCAGAACCTGCATGCCGAGATCACTCTTAGAACCCTAGGTAAGCTCGAAAGCTCGGATGGATCGCTGCTCGAAGGCACGCGGGTGGTGCGCCAGTTTCTCATCTCAGCCGGCATCGCCCCGGGCGACTTTGTCCTTTACGACGGCTGTGGGCTATCCCCCCAGGACTTGGTCACCCCCCGGTCGTTTACGATTTTGCTCACCTACGCGGCCCGGCAGAGCTGGGGCGAAGCATTCCGCACTTCTCTACCCGTCGGGGGAGTGGATGGCTCCCTCTCCGCCCGCTTCAAGCAGCCATTGCTCGACGGCAAAGTCTTTGCCAAGACCGGTACGCTGGGAGAAGCACGTGCTTTGAGCGGCTACCTGGTCGCCGCCAGTGGGCAGACGGTCGCCTTCTCCATCATGTGCACCGATCACTCTCCATCCCTGCCCGCGGACCGGACCGCGATGGACAAGATCGTAGCAGCGATCGCGGAGGCGAATTGAAGACCGTCGCTCGGAAGAACCGGCTGCTGATTCTCGGTATCGGATTGCTGGCCGCTTGTGGTTGCAAACACTCACCCCCTAAGCCGGTGCGTGTTCTCACTCCGCAGGAGGCCGCCGGGAAGCAGGTGTTCGTGAACCAATGCTCCGGTTGCCACTACGCCGATTCGGACAAAGGCCTGGCGGGCCCCGGCCTCGAAGGCCTGTTTCGCAAACCCTATCTGTCGAGTGGGATGGCGGCGAATGATACTCGGGTGCGCGCCGTGATCCTGCATGGCTGGGCCATGATGCCGCCCATGGGCAATACAATGTCAGATCAGGAGTTCGAAGAGCTGATGGCCTACCTGCACACGTTATGAACAACCTTCCGCTGCCAGGCATGGCGGCTATTTCCCTCTGGATGCTGGCGCTGGCGTTGGTTGGGGTAGCTGGTGTTTTGACCGGACACTATCCCTCCGGAGGGGCTCGTATCGGCATTCTGATCTTATGCAGCGTCTTCGCTACCGCCGGCCTGGGGCTGATTCGCATGCGCCGGTGGGGCTGGGCGCTTACCCTGGGCGCGGTCTTCCTCTGCATGTGCTTCGGGTGCTACAGCCTCTTCCGCTTCCACCAGGGCCAATGGGTGGTGATGGCTGTGATCAATCTCGTCTTCTTTCTTTACCTGGTGCGCCCAGAGGTTACCGGGCGCCTTCGCTAGAGTGCGCGACCCGATACAATTGGTTCAACGTGATTGACCTCGTCCAGATCGAGCAAAGCCCACGCCGTCCCGTCCCCAAACCCGCCTGGCTCAAGGCTCGGGCCCCGGTGGGTGAGAACTACCACGAGCTCAAGAGTCTTGCCCGTTCTCTTAACCTGCACACGGTATGCGAGTCGGCCCACTGCCCCAACATCGGCGAGTGCTGGAACCAGCGCACCGCAACCTTCATGATGCTGGGCAACACCTGCACCCGCCGCTGTGGCTTTTGCGCCGTGCCCAAGGGCCGGCCGGAGCCCATCGACTTCGACGAGCCCCGCCGGGTCGCTGAAGCGGTCGCCATTCTCGACCTTAAACATGCCGTGATCACCAGCGTGAACCGTGACGACGACGTTCTGGGAGGGGCCCGTGCCTTCGCCATGGTCATCGAGGAAATTCGGCGGCAGGCGCCGGGCTGCCAGGTGGAGGTGCTTATCCCCGATTTTCAGGGTCAGGAGGAGGCCATCCGCATCGTGGTCGAGGCGCAGCCCGAGATGCTGAACCACAACACCGAATCGGTGCCGCGGCTCTATCGCGTGGTGCGATCGGGGGCGCGCTACCAGCGAACGCTTCGGCTGCTGGAGTATGCGAAAATCGTCGACCCACGCATGACCACCAAGTCCGGCGTAATGGTCGGCCTCGGCGAAGAGATGCATGAGCTTTTGCAGGTTTATCGCGACCTGGCAGCCGTTGGCACAGACGTGTTGACGATTGGGCAGTACTTGCGTCCATCGAGAGATCACCTTCCGATGGCGCGCTATTACACGCCGGAGGAGTTCGCCTATATGCGCGAAGAAGCTCTCAGGATGGGTTTCCGCCACGTAGAGTCGGGACCGCTGGTGCGGTCGTCCTACCATGCACGCGAGCAGGCATTGTCTACTGGCGTGACCCTGCTTACATAAACTTTGCAATTTTGTTCGATAGAGGAAGAAGACGATGGCAGTCTCCGTAATGGCTACTATTCCCGCGCTTAAAGAAATCCAGCAGCAACTCAAGTCTCGGATGGAAAAAGCGGTGGACGATTTCCGCTCCAACCTTGCATCCACGCGCACCGGGCGGGCCTCCGTGCACATGCTCGACCAAGTCAAGGTGCCGTACTACGGCAGCGATACACCCCTCAACCAAGTGGCGCAGGTGACCGCTCCCGATGCCAACCTGATCCTGGTCCAGCCCTGGGATCCGAGCATCCTGGTGGATATCGAGAAGGCTCTGCGCGCGTCCGACCTGGGGTTCAATCCGCAGAACGACGGCAAGATTATTCGTATCCCCATCCCGCCGATGACGGAGGAGCGCCGCCGCGAAGTGGTGAAGCACCTCAACAAGACACTCGAAGACCATCGCACTGCAGTGCGCAATATCCGCCGCGATGGCAACGACCTCATCAAGAAGTCCGCCAAGGACAAGAAAATCTCCGAGGATGAGGAGAAACGCTCGCTCGAGGAGATTCAAAAGCTCACCGACGATGAGATCCGGCGCATGGAAGAGATGTGCCGCAATAAAGAAAGAGAAGTGCTGCAGATCTGAGCGTCAGCCGGTCCGGGTGGTGTGGTCCAGAATGATCTTCCAGCCCGACGAATCCCGTTTGAAGAGTAGGGAGAAGATGCCGTCGGCATTGCCTCCGCCGGCCGTAGTGCGCTCTAAATGAAAATTCCCGGTGGCTACTGCGTAGTCGGCGTCCAGGACCCGGATTGCAAGATGGGAAAAGGTTAGTTTTCCCATCGCTGCCGGTGTCGTATAGAGCTTCCTGTAGCGCTCGAGAATCGTGGCATAGCCGTATTGCACGGTCTGGCCAACGAAGGTCGTGGTTGGAGAGTCTTCGTAGCCCTTCATGAAGGCTTCGACATCACCCCGGTTCCAGTCTGTCGTCTGTTGGTCCAGTAGATGGTGAATGGCGCCTTCGGGTGCGGTCTGCGCTTGTGAGGAAGCGAGCGTTAGGACGAGAACCAGGAATAGGTGGACACTACCTTTTCTCATGCAGAAAAGATAAAGCAACTGTAGCTTGGCGATTTGCTAAAAGCTTTGGAGGGCTGCGCCCGTCTTTTTCGGCCCAGGTACGCTCCACGGCACGCCGGGACAGGTTTGGCGACACCTGGGGCACCCTTCCCGTTTCGTCCGACCTTTGCTATGCCACAGACTCCTCCGGGACTAGAGGGGGTGTGTGAGGGAAAGAAACAGCAGGTCCCTCCACTGCGCTTCGCTCCGGTCGGGATGACAATTCTGTTGTGCCCGCAAGAGAGTTTCCGCGAGAAACACTTGACCCTGCAATAAAATTGTCATCCCGACCGGAGCGAAGCGTAGTGGAGGGACCTGCTGTTTCTTTCCCTCACACACCCCCCTCTAGTCAGGACAGCGTCTTGCAGCAACGTTCCTAATACAATTGCTTATGCCTGGATCGAGAACTGCCCACGCCGTTTGTTCGCACGACTGTCCGGACTCATGCGCCATTCTGGTGACGATCGATGAATCGGGAGTGGCCACACGGGTGCAGGGTGATCCGAATCATTCGGTGACACGCGGCTTTCTCTGCGGCAAGGTCGCCAAGTATCTGGATCGTGTCTATTCTCCCTCACGGCTGCTCTACCCCATGCGCCGCCGGGCCGGAGCACCCAAAGGGAGGATGCCCTCAGGCCACGAGGCTGACGCCTTCGAACGCATCAGCTGGGACGAGGCCCTGAACATAATCACGGAACGGCTGGAACTCATTGCCCAGGAGCACGGTCCTGAGTCCATTCTGCCCTACTCCTACGCGGGAACGATGGGGGCGCTCGGCTATGGCTCCATGGATCGCCGCTTCTTTCACCGTCTCGGCGCCTCGCAACTCGATCGCACGATCTGTGCGACTTCAGGCGGCGACGCGATAACGTCGGTCTACGGGTCAAGACTGGGCACAGACCCGGAACACTTTCGCCATGCCCGTTACATCGTCGCGTGGGCCGCGAATATCCACGGCAATAATGTCCACCTGTGGCCCTTTGTCGAAGAGGCGCGCCGCCAGGGCGCCCGGTTGGTGGTTATCGACCCATTCCTCACCCGTACCGCGCGCGTGGCCGACTGGCACATCCCCATCCAGCCCGGCACCGACGCAGCGTTAGCACTCGGCCTCATGCACATCATCATCAAAGAGGGGCTCTACGACCGGGATTATGTTGCGCAACAAACCCACGGATTTGAAGCCCTGCGGGAACACGTTGGACCCTACACGCCAGAGCATGTTTCCTGTTTAACAGGCATCCCAGCAGCCGACGTCACGCGCCTGGCACGCGAATATGCGACCACTTCGCCGGCCGTGATTCGCTTGAACTATGGCGTACAGCGCTCGCAGAACGGCGGGGCTGCGGCGCGCGCCGTTTGCATGCTGCCCGCGCTGATCGGGGCCTGGAAGCAACTTGGCGGCGGCCTGCAGCTCTCCACCGGCGGTGCGTTCAAGTTCAACACGGAGGCCCTCGAGAGGCCGGATCTGATGCTGGCGAGCCCACTCCAGCGGCCCGCGCGCATGGTCAACATGTCACGCCTCGGCCACGCGCTTACAGAGCTCGATGAACCCATGGTGAAGGCGCTTTTCGTTTACAACTCAAACCCCGCAGCCATTGCTCCCAACCAGAACACCGTGGTGCGTGGACTGATGCGCAGCGATCTTTTTACAGTGGTGCATGAGCAGTTCTTTACCGACACCACGGACTACGCCGATTTGGTGCTGCCGGCGACCACCTTCCTGGAGCACAAAGACTTTCAGGGAGCGTACGGTCACTACTTCTTGCAGCTCTCAGAACAAGCCATCGCGCCGCTGGGCGAGGCGCGGCCGAACGTCTGGCTCTTTAGCCAATTGGGGCAGCGCATGGGGTTCCCCGAACCCTGCTTCCACGACAGCGTCGACGAGCTGATCGAGCAGGCGCTGAATGCGCCGGCGATGGAAGGCATTACCCGCCAGGAACTGGAGGCGAAGAGGAGCATCCGCCTGCAGTCCGCTGGGAACGGGGGCTTGCTGCCGTTTGCTAAGGGCATCTTTGCCACACCCAGCGGCAAGGCTGAGTTTTATTCGAGCGCGCTGGCCGCCGAGGGGCTCGAACCGCTGCCGGCATTTCATCCGCCAGACGAATCGCGCCGGGGCGCCGATGCGCATACATTTCCGCTGGAGTTTTTGCCCCGCAAGGCTGACCACTATATGAACTCGACCTTCGCCAACCTTCCGGGCCACCAGAAGATGGAATCGCCAGGCCTGGTATTCATGCACGCCAGCGACGCCGCTGCGCGGGAGATCAGCGAAGCAGAATTGGTGGAGATCTACAATGCGCGGGGCAAGATTCAGCTGCGCGCGCGTATCGATGGCAGCGTGCCGGCGGGCGTGGTAGCTGCCAGCCTCAACTGGAACAAGCTCTCCGAAGGGGGAAACAACGTAAATGCGCTCACCTCCGAGCGTCTCACTGACCTGGGCCGCGGGGCCACGTTCTATTCGACCCTGGTGGAAGTTCGAAAGCTGGCCCCCACCAAAAACCTCTTCCCTCCGATAGACTAGGAACACCTGCTCAAGCGTGAGATTGACGATGCCGTTTCCAGCGGGTTTCCAGTGTGCGGGCTGTGGAGAGTGGAATGAGATCGTGGTGGACGAGTCTGCAGGCGGGCGGCAGCGGTATGTGGAAGACTGCCAAGTCTGCTGCAAGCCCAACCTTCTCTCTGTGGCGTGGGATTCCTCACTGGGCGAATACTTCGCCAGCAGTGAGCTGGAGAGCTAAGGGAGTTCTGGTGCCTGTCTTGAATGGTCCTCCTGGATGGTAGGCGGGGTGCGAAACGAGTCGTCGGAGTTGGGGAGTACCCCCTCCGTCACATATAATCGCCTTTTCCTCCAGCAGGATCCGATTTTTAGCAGTGAGGGTGTGCCTATTCTTCGCGTCGTGTCAGGGAGCCTTCGCTCCCGGTCTCATAAGAACCAACCTGCGCTGCCGTTTTTTTTTCGGATGTGCAGAATCGTGGGCTTGCTTCTATTTTGCGGTTCCAGTCTGATTGCCTGGGCTCAGCAGGACGTCGCCCCTCAGCCAGGTGTCGTGACGTCAATCCGGGTGATCGGCAATCGCCGCATTCCCAGAGAGACGATCCTGGCGCGGCTCTTTACCCACCCGGGAGATACCTACGATCCGGCGACCATCGAGCGCGACTTCAACTCGCTGTGGAACACCGGATACTTCGAGAATCTGCAGATCGCGCGCGAGGATACCCCCAATGGCATCGTTCTCGACGTCATCGTTAAAGAGAAGCCGACCATTCGCGAGATCAACTACAAGGGCCTGAACTCGGTCTCGACCTCGGATGTTCTGGACCGCTTCAAGAAAGAGCACGTCACCGGCTTCTCGGTGGAAAGCCCCTATGATCCCACCCGGCTGGCGCGTGCGATCGATGTGATCCGCGAACTGCTGGCCGAACACGGTCATCAGTTCGCAACCGTGAAGCCGGAAATCAAGACCATTCCGCCCTCCTCTGTCTCGGTCAACTTCAACATCAAGGAAGGCCCCACGGTGAAAGTGGGGAATATCACCTTCACCGGTAACCACGCGGTGAGTTCGCGCGAACTACGCGGGGCGATGAAGAACCTCCGGCCGGTGGGGATCCCGCACTCGATTGTCCTGGAGAACCTCTTCGCCCGAACCTACGATGCGAGCAAACTCGAGGAAGATACGGAGCGGGTGCGCCGGGCGCTTCAGGATCGGGGCTATTTCCGAGCCGGAGTCGGCGATCCCGTCACCCATATCCGCAATGAAGGCGGCCTCTCGTTCTTCACTTTTCGTCCTCGCAAGGGCAAGCGCATCGACATCCGCATTCCGGTCGAAGAGGGGCAGCGCTACCGCCTTGGCGGCGTCACTTTCACTGGCAATGCGCACGTGCCGAACGTCAAGGCGCTGCGCTCTCAGTTCCCCACCAAAGACGGTGAATTGTTCAATGCCACGGCCATAGGCAAAGGACTGGATAATCTACGCAAGGCTTACGGTTCGTTGGGCTACATCAACTTCACTGCCGTGCCGACGCCGCGCATCGACGACGCCAAACACCTGGTCTACCTGGACATCGACATCGACGAAGGCAAGGCTTTTACCGTCTCGCGCATCGAGTTTCAAGGCAACACCATCACCCGCGATCGGGTCATTCGACGGGAACTGCTGATCGAAGAGGGCCAGCCCTACAATAGCAATCTGTGGGAACAGAGCCTGCTGCGCCTGAACCAGTTGGACTACTTCGACCCACTCAAGGTCGATCAGGACACAGAAACACACGCGGACCCCGACAACGGAACCGTCGCCCTCCTGCTAAAAGTGCACGAGAAGGGTAAGAACTCGATTGGCTTGAACGGCGGGGTCAGTGGCCTTTCCGGCACTTTCCTGGGTCTTAACTACTCGACCAATAATTTTCTCGGCTTGGGCGAAACATTAAGTCTCCAGGGCAATATCGGCAACCTGGCGCGCAGCGCGGTTTTTTCCTTCAACGAGCCCTACCTACGCAACAAGCCGACCAGTGTGGGATTCCAGGTCTTCTCCAGAAAGACAGATTACAATTCGGCGCGCAACTACGCCGCCGTTACAGGGAACGCAAACATTTCGGCCGTCCAGCAATCCCTCACGCAGAATTATAACCAGTCCTCAACGGGCACAACGTTCTCTGTCAGCTATCCGCTGAAGCGCTCCTTCAAGCGGGTGGGCGTGACTTATAGCTGGGATAAGTCAAGCATCACCACCTTTAGCCAGGCTTCCGCTAACCTCTTCCAAACGCTGGCCTTCCGCAGCGGCCAGATCCAGGGCGCCAATGCACTGACGGGCATTTACACCAGCTCGGTTTCGTTGAGTTATTCGTACAACAAGGTCGGCCCGTCCATCTTCAGGCCTCGCTTCGGAACGGATATTTCCGCTGCTTTTGTGATCGCCGGCCTGTGGGGCAATGTTCGCTATTTCACGCCGGTGTTGCAGTACAAACACTTCATCGCGATGAAAGGTCTGCGCCCCAACAAGGAAGGGCGCAACGTCCTTGGCTATCGCATGCAGCTCTCTTACATCCAGGGTTTCAGCGGAGATGTGGCGCCGCCGTTCGCCCGTTTCTATTCCGGCGGCGACAACGAGTTGCGCGGCTTTGATGTGCGCGCAGCGACGCCCTACGGGTTCATCCCGGTACGTTCAAACATTACGCTCACCAACCCGGACGGAACGCCTGTCCCTATTGATCCGGGCAACTACACCCTGGGCAACATCACGATTCCGATCCCGATCTACCGGCCCGTTTCGGTGGGTGGCGACACCGCGTTTACTTCTAACCTCGAATACCGAATTCCCATTGCGGGCCCGGTTCAATTCGAACTTTTCGACGACTTCAACATCACTGCTGTGGTTCGCGGTTCCCAGTTACGGCAAAGCGTCGAGGGCGCCGACCAGCTCAATTCGCCTCTCTACGGCTGCACGGCCTACTTCAATGGCGCCTGCCAGGGCGGTCAGTCGATCCAGTTCATCAACGAAATCAGGCCGATCTACGGAACCAACGCGGTGCCGCGCATGTCGATCGGCGGAGAGATCTCGGCGATGCTGCCTATCGTGAATGCACCCATGCGCCTCTATTACGCATATAACACGAATCGCCTCTACGAGAATGTTCAGGGAGAGAGCCTGATCACGCGCAGCATGTTCCCCGCCGGCGGGGCCGGGGACTTTACCTACGCTGAAGCCATCTCGGCTTACGACTCCCTGTTACATTTCCGCGAGCCGAGGAAGACCTTCCGCTTGAGCGTGAGCACTACTTTCTAGAGCATTTTGCTAATACTGCGGGCCGGTGGGACCAGTTATGGCATGTTGACTCGGTCAGGGGAAGATAGCAGGTGGCGCGACCAGTCCGCGTTGACGCTCCTTCGGCCCCCACCTATAATCACTGCTGGCCCTGTGATTGTCTCGGTCCGTGTCTCTTCTTCGCATTTGCTGCCAGATGCGCTGGCCAGGTGACTGCATTGCAAATGCGCATGCGGGGGACTCGCAAGCGAAGGCCCGCTTTCCGCTGAAAGACGCGGGCGATCTGGATTCAAAGATCAAAAGGAGTTCTGTATTCCGATGAAGCGTTCGTTCACCCTTGTTTGCCTGCTTGCGTCCGCCACCGGCGTGGGCCTCACCACCTCGCCCAACTTCGCGTTCGCCCAGGCTCCCTCCGCGCCCTCCGCACCCGCCCCTGCCAATTCTACTGCCGGTCTGAGCGCCGCCCCAGCAGTCCCCGCCAGTGCCAAGATTGCGATCATCAATTTCCAGCAGGCGGTCGCAGCGACCAACGAAGGGCAACGTAACTTCGCTCAACTGCGGGTGAAATTCGAGCCCAAGCAGGCTCAATTGAAGGCCCAAAGCGATGAGATCGATTCGCTCAAGAAGCAGTTGCAGGACGCCGGCGCTAACTTGAGTGAACCGGAGCGCGACAGCCGCCTCAGGGTCATCGACGAAAAGACCAAATCCTTGCAGCGGTCCGCTGAAGATGCTCAAAACGAGGCCAGCGGGGCGATGAACGACATGTACCAGGCGCTGGCACAGAAGGTCTATGCAGTACTTGATACCTATTCCGCGCAAAACAAGTTCACGCTGGTGCTCGACACCAGCGCCCAGCAGACGCCGGTGTTGTGGGCCAATGGGTCCTCTGACATTACCAAGCCGATTGTAGATGCCTACAATGTCAAGTCGGGCGTTCCGCCGCAACCAGCAGCAGGCGCCACCGCTCCGCGCCCCAGCACAACCAGCCCCAGCCGGCCGTCAACGACCACCCGTCCCAGCACGACCAAGCCACCGCAGTCGCCGCAGTAGTGCATTTCTCGTCCCTCCCGGCAAGATTCACTTACCGGGAGGGAAATAATAACCAAAACCGGCTAAAAAATACCTGCCACGGTTCCCCGCGCGTCTGTGGAAAAAACTGTGGAAAGCTGAGCAGTGCTCATTTTGTGTTCCAAATCCCGGTGCCACAAGAGCGTGACCAGGCATTTTGGGCTGCCCCTTAACCTTTTACTTGTCAATCGTTTATCGCGTATGCTAGGGGCCACCAGAGGAGCCCGAGCCACTGCTCCATCCGGTCAGGGCAATTTTCGGGTTTCCACAAACCGCAAAACCAAGTATGACCAACGTAACCCCCGGCTGCGACTATTTGCTGGAATCCTCGCCAACTTTGAGGACGGCCAAAAACGCTTCCTGAGGAATGTCTACTTTGCCCACGCGCTTCATGCGCTTCTTTCCTTCTTTTTGCTTCTCCAGGAGTTTGCGTTTGCGGCTGATGTCTCCCCCGTAGCACTTGGCAAGCACGTTCTTGCGCAACGCGGCGACGGTTTCCCGGGACACGATTTTGGCCCCGATAGCCGCCTGGATCGCAACCTCAAACATCTGGCGAGGAATGAGCTCGCGCATCTTGGAGACCAGCGCTCGTCCCCGTTCGTAAGCAAAGTCTTTGTGCACAATGATCGAAAGGGCATCGACGGGTTCGCCCGAGATCAGAATATCCAGCTTTACCATGGGCGACTCCCACATGCCGGCTAGCTGATAGTCGAGTGAAGCATAGCCGCGCGAGACCGATTTCAGACGGTCGTAAAAGTCCAATACGATTTCGTTGAGCGGTAACTCATAGGTCAACATGACGCGCGTTGGGGTCACGTATTCAAAGTTTTTCTGGCGGCCGCGCTTCTCCTCCACCAATTTGAGAATGCCACCGACATACTCTTCGCTGGTCAGTATGGTGGCGATGATCACCGGCTCTTCGATCTTCTCGATATCGGTTGGGTCAGGCCAACGGGAGGGGTTCTCCACTTCGACGACTGACCCGCCGGTGAGGGTAATTTTGTAGCGCACTCCGGGAGCGGTGGTAATGAGATCCAGGTTGAACTCGCGCTCCAGGCGCTCTTGAATGATCTCCATGTGCAGGAGCCCGAGAAACCCGCAGCGGAAACCGAATCCCAACGCGACCGAGCTTTCGGGTTCAAAGAAAAAGGACGAGTCGTTCAGTCGCAGCTTCTCGAGCGCATCTCGCAGCAGCGTATGCTCATGCGAATCCACGGTATAGAGCCCGGCAAAGACCATCGACTGAATGTCTTTGAAGCCGGGAAGCGCCTCCGCAGCCGGACGTGTATCCTCGGTGATCGTGTCGCCGATCTTGGTGTCGGCCACATTCTTGATGGTCGCGGAAAAGAAACCAACCTCACCCGCCGACAACTCCGCAATCTCGACCGGCTTGGGCGTCAGTACACCCACCGCCTCCACATCGAATACCCTGCCATTGGACATGAGCCGGATCCTCGCATCCTTGCGCAGGATTCCATTGATCACGCGGGCCAACACGATGACGCCGCGGTAAGGATCGAACCAGCAATCGAAGATCAGGGCCTGGAGGGGCGCTTCCGCATCCCCTGTAGGCGGCGGGAGACGCTGCACGATAGCTTCCAGTACCTCGGGAACGCCAAGGCCCGTTTTGGCACTCACGGGGAGCGCATCGGTAGCATCCAAGCCCACGGTGGACTCGATCATCTCCTGGGTGCGCAAGACATCCGCGCTGGGCAGATCGATCTTGTTGATCACAGGAATCATGTCCAGGCCATTGTTGATAGCCAGGTAAGCGTTGGCGAGGGTTTGCGCCTCGACGCCTTGTGAGGCGTCCACTACCAGCAGCGCACCTTCACAGCAGGCCAGGGAACGGGAAACCTCGTAGGAGAAGTCGACATGCCCTGGTGTATCCAACAGGTTTAGCTGGTACATCTCGCCATCCCGGGCAAGGTAATTCATGCGCACCGCGTGGGCCTTG
This sequence comes from uncultured Acidobacteriaceae bacterium, assembly GCA_963787145.1. Taxonomy (GTDB): domain Bacteria; phylum Acidobacteriota; class Terriglobia; order Terriglobales; family Acidobacteriaceae; genus PALSA-350. Next base: position 295,087 of record CAWBBY010000010.1, on the reverse strand, counting down.
ATGGTGATGCCGCGCTCGCGTTCCAGATCCATCGCGTCCAGCACTTGGGCCTGCATCTCGCGTGCCGTCAGCGAGCCGGTCAACTCCAGCAATCGGTCCGAAAGGGTAGATTTGCCGTGGTCAATGTGGGCGATGATGGCGAAATTGCGGATGTGCTTGCTATCCATGAAGGGAAGCCGATCGGCGGGTGGCGAATCAGTTGATGGCGAGAGGAGTCTCTCACCCGATCTTATCATTCACACCGGAGGGCCCCGGGCAATACAATCAAGCAGGACACTGTTGCCAGGAAGCCGGGAAGAACCCGGTTTTTCATTGTGCAGCCAAGGCGGAGGGTGCCAAGGCGTTTTTGCATGGGCTTATCCAGAGGGTCAAATATCGCTCCCCGAGTGGTCATGCTGGTGCTGGCCACGGCGCCGCTGTTGTTTACCGGGTGTGTGCCGGAAAACCCGGCGACCCCAGGGCCGGCGAAGTCGCCGCAGGCTACGGCCCCCGCGCTCAAGCCCTCCAAGCCCTCCGAGCCAACCGCGGCGTCCACTAACCCACCTGCAACGCCCGCCGCCCGGCCGCAGGTGCAGGCCCTGATCGACGCGGTCGAAGTGGCGTACCAGAGCGGTGTAACTGACTACCACGCGGGCAAGCTGCAGACAGCCAAGGCAGACTTCGACCGAGCCGTCGACATGATGCTGACCAGCAACTTCAATCTGCGGACCGAACCCCAGCTGAGTGATGAGTTCGACCGCATTCTCGATGCTGTCAATACGCTGGAGACGGAGGCGCTCAAGCAGGGAAATGGATTCGCGCCCAAGATCGAACCCGCTCCAGTCGATATTGCCAACGATGTCACCTTCCCGGTGGACCCGACGGTCAAGGCGCAGGCGATCGCAGAATTGAAAACGACGGTCTCCGATTTGCCGCTGGTGATCAACGATCCCGTCGCCGGTTACATCAGCTATTTCTCCTCCAAGGGGCGGGGAACACTCACGCGGTCGCTGGAGCGGGCCGGCCGCTATCACGCCATGATCGCGGCAGTGCTTGCCGACGAGAAAGTTCCCCAGGACCTTATCTATCAGGCCGTGGCCGAATCCGGTTTTCAGCCGCAGGCAGTGAACGGGCGCTCGGGTGCGGGCGGCATGTGGCAATTTATGCCCTCGGGACCTTATGGCCTGGCCCACAACGGCTGGTACGACGAGCGCTTCGATCCGGAAAAGTCGACCCACGCTTATGCTCGCTACATGAAGGAGCTGTACGCTCAACTGGGCGATTGGTATTTGGCCATGGCAGCGTATGACTGGGGACCCGGCAATGTGCAGCGCGCGGTACAGCGCACTGGCTACGCCGATTTCTGGGAACTGTACCGCCGCAACGTGTTGCCGCAGGAAACCAAGAACTATGTACCCATCATCATCGCCGCCGCCATCATGGCGAAGAATCCGCAGCAGTACGGACTGCAGGCCCTGACGCCCGACCCACCGCTGCTCATCGACACGGTGACCACGGACTATTGTGTTGACCTGCGCCTGGTCTCCGACCTGGTGGAGGCGCCGGTGCAGGAGATCTCAGACCTGAATCCCAGTTTGCTGCGGATGAGCACGCCCAGCGACGGTCCGTTTGAGTTGCACCTGCCCGCCGGCAGCAAAGACCTCTATCAAAAGCGCATCTCGGAAATCCCCGTAGACAAGCGCAATCAATGGCGGTTTCACAAAGTGGTTGCTGGAGAATCGCTACAGACTGTCGCTCGCGATTACCACGTAACCCCGGCGGAGATCGTCTTTGTCAATCAGTTGCAGCCCGGCGACGATCTTTCCGCGACCGACTCGCTCATTATTCCGGTACCCCCGGCGCCATCCACCAGGTCGCGCCTCACACTGTACAAGGTGGCACACGGCGATACTCTGGTGACCGTAGCTGATCGCTTCAACGTGACTGTGCAGCAACTTCGGCGCTGGAACCACCTGAGGTCGGCTCATTTGGAACCAGGACGCCGTCTCTACGTAGCTGAACCCGCCCTTCTCACCAGCTCCAAGCATCGCGTAAACACATCTACGAAACACACGGCCGGCGCGAAACAAGGTGTCGCCCACTCCTCGGCCGCGCATACCACCGCGAAGAACAGTCCACCGGCCCTCTGAAACGCGAAAGACGACAGAAAAAACAATCGCGCGGAAAAGAAACTTAATTCGCACTTGCGTTCATTGGCATCCCGTTGCATGCTGTTGCTATAATCCGCGCCGCAGGCAAGTATGATGGAGAGCGGTTCTCTGCGATCCGAATCCGTAGTAAACGAAGCCTTGGAGGCATAAGAATGCAGGACGAACACAAACTGTACGCACACGCAGACAATGAGTTTGAAGCCGAGGCGGACGAGTATCCCGATGAGGTGGAAGACGGCTTCGATGACGATGACGAAGAGGAAGAAGAAGTAAGCGTCATCGTCGCAACCACCCTTCCAGGTGCCGAATTACTTTCCCCACCTGTGAGCGTGCCACCGGTGCCGCCACCCGCGAAGTCCGCGGCCAAGAAGGCCGCCGCCAAGAAGACCGTCGCCAAGCCTCCGGCGACCGAAACAGCAGCGAAAAAAGCCCCTGCGAAAAAGGCCCCTGCGAAAGCTCCGGCCAAAAAGGCCGCAACGAAATCTGCCGCTAAGAAGAGCAGTAAAGGCGCGAAAAGCGGCAGAAAGGCTGCGAAAGCGGCCGGCAACAAGAAGAGCGCCAGCAGCAAAAAATCTACCATCAAACGAGGTATTCCATTGGCAGTGAAGAAAGCAGCATCCAAGAAGTCGGCGGCCAAGAAGGCTCCGGCAAAGAAGGCCGCTAAGAAGTCAGCAAAGAAGGCAGCGAAGAAGTCTTCAGCGAAAAAGACAACAAAGAAGAAGTAGCTCTCTAACAACAACTAGGCAAGCAAAAGAGCCCGGCTGGCAGCCGGGCGTTTTTGCGTTTGGTGGTCTTTGGTTCCGTGGCCAGTACAGAGTCTTAAGGCAGTTTCGCAATTACGGTGGCCTGATAAAGATCGCGAGGTGTGGTTTTCCTTGGGAGAAAACCACGGAAAGGCCACTCCCTTCGGTCTACATCAATTGCGAAACTGCCTAGAGCGGGCTACTTTTTCTCGAAACCGTCGAGCGCGGCGAGAACCTGCTGGCTGTGCTCGGAGGGCTTTACGCCAGTCCACACCTGGACGATCTTGCCCTGGGGATCGATCAAAAACGTGTTGCGGTTGGCGATCTTTACGCCCATGTGATCGCCCAAGGACCCATACTGCACCACCACTTTCTTGTCCTGATCGCTGAGAAGTTTGAAGCTTAAGCCTTCCTTGGCACAAAACTCCTTGTGGCTGTCAGTCGAGTCAACGCTTACACCAACGACGACGGCATCCAGTTTTTGGTACTTGGAGATGTCCTGCTGAAAGTTGTGGGCCTCAATGGTGCAGCCGGTAGTCATGTCCTTGGGGTAGAAATAGAGCACCACCCACTTGCCGCGAAAACTGTCGAGACTGGTTGGGGTGCCATCCTGGGATGGCAGGGTAAAGTTGGGGGCGGTCTGGCCCGCTTGCGGCATAGCCGTATCGTCGGCTATTCCGCGGATGCTCAAGGCGGCGCCAGCAAGCAGAACCACCAGGGTTGCGACGACTGCTACTCTATTCGTTTTCACCGAAATCTCCAGATTGCTGCGAAAGTGAGCCCACTCGATTAGACCGCTTTTCGTCTCACCCTGTCCAGCCGAGGCCCGTACATAAACCGACCAGATTAGCTGGACCTGAAGGCTAATTCTCTTTGAGCCCCTTACGGCCCGACTAGACACGCTGCTGAAAAAGTCGCTGCTGGGTAGGTTCGGGCTTTACAGTCTCATTGAGAACTACTTCCAAATTGAGTCCCGTCGGAGTCTGTGTCATAGCAAGGTCAGAAGGAATAGGACGGGTGCCCCAGGTTCGCCAAAGCGTACCTGGGGCACCCGTCCTAGCCCTTCTGAGCTTGCTATGACACAGACTCCGTAGGGACAGCGATGATCGCGATGCCGGCGGCGGCGGCCTGCTCCTGAACCGTGACCAGATCGAAGATCAGGGTGCGACCGGCTTCCACCGCAAGGCAAGTGGCCCCCGCCGCGCGCATCACCGCGATGGTGTTGGGACCAACCACCGGCACATCGAAACGCATGTCCTGCGCTGGTTTGGCCACCTTGACTACCGTCAGCCGCCGGGCGAGAGTGGATTGTGGCGTGGATGCCTCATCCTCGGCGGCCAGAGTGCTCAGGATGGCCCCAGCGCGTTCGATGGTGGCATCGGTGCCCTCCATGGCCTCGACGGCCAAACAAGCCTGCCCCGCCACGACCACGGTCTGGCCAATGTCATAGGCAGCGAGGGCGAGGGCCACCTCGCGCCCATAGGCCAGATCCAGTTGCTCCTGCGCGGTCGGCGGACGAGCGGTCAGCACTCCCGGTCGCGCCAGTAGCGGCTCCAGGTAGGCGGTGGACGAGATCAACTCGATCCCTTCATCGCTCAGGACCTTGGCCACGGCGCCCAGCAGCATATCAGTGTTCCGGGTACGCAAATTTAACAGCAGCTTGGCTAGCCGCCAGTCGGGCCGAATGCTGGAGAAGATTTGCTTGTGCTTAACTTGGCCAGCCATCACGGCCTGGCTTATGCCCTCCTGGCGGAAGGTCTCGATCAATCGCGATAGCTCCCCCAGGGAGAGCCAGTACACCCGGATGCCGGGGTCGGCAGCTGCCCGTGCATCCATCTCCGGGTCAGTTTCTTCTTTGATGGCGGCGACCACTACCTCAGCCCCATGCGCGCGCGCAGCCTCGAGCAGCAGAAACGGAAAGCGTCCATTGCCGGCAATTAGACCCAGCCTGGTAATCAGCTCCGGATTCATTTTGCCGCTCCTACTTGATCACGCCCCGCTGGGAACGCTCGATAAAGGCCATCAGGTAAGCCACGCAGTCTTCTGGCTGACCCTCGCTGCGTAAGCGTTCCAGGGCCTGGGAGGTGTTGAGCTTGGCTGCCAGCAAGACTCGGTAGGCGTGCTGCAGGGCGCGCAGCTGCTCAGGGCTGAAGCCGGAGCGTTCTAGTCCAATGCGATTGAGGCTGTAGGCATGGGTCTCGCGCTTGGCCGAGGTCAGCGAGTAGGGTAGAACGTCCTGGGTAATGGTGGTGCCCCCGCCGACGTAGGCATGCTTTCCAATACAGCAGTACTGGTGCACGGGGCAGAGCGCACCCACGCTGGCATGGTCTTCCACGGTGACGTGACCGGCCAGGGTGGCGCCGTTGGCCAGAATACAGTGGTTCCCGATGCTGCTGTCGTGACCGATATGGGTATAGGCCATGATCAGACAGTGGCTGCCCAAGCGCGTAGTTCCGCCACCGCCCTTGGTCCCCCGGGAGATGGTCACACACTCGCGGATGATGTTGTCATCGCCGATTTCAAGGCTGGTGGCTTCGCCCCGGTACTTCAGATCCTGGGGGGCAACGCCCAGGCAGGCAAAGGAGTAGACGCGGTTTCTGTCACCCAAGCGGGTCTTTCCGTCGAGCACGACATGGGAAACCAGCTCGCAGTCCTCGCCCAGGACTACATCAGAACCAATGGTGCAATAGGGACCAACGTTGCAGGATTGTGGAATAGAAGCCGTAGCAGCCACGATGGCTGTGGGGTGAATGCTCACTCGTGACTCACCGTCTCCAAAGCCGGATCCACCGCAGACGGAGCAACCGGCCCTTCCGGTCTGTCACTGCCAATACGGGATGGCCGGGGCACCACCGCACACATGATGGTGGCTTCACACGCCAGCTTGCCTTCTACGTAGACCTTGCCCTCGAGCCGCGCTGCCAGGGGCCTCCAGTTCAAAACATCCACTTCGATGCGCAGCTGATCGCCGGGCGTCACCGGTCTGCGAAAGCGAGCCCGGTCAATACCGGAGAAGACCAACAGCTTGTGTTCATGATCCGGAACCTCAGGGAGCAGCAGCACTCCACCTGCCTGGGCGATTGCTTCCACCATCAGCACTCCGGGCATGATTTCGTAGTCAGGAAAATGGCCCTGGAAAAAGGGCTCATTGATGGTCACATTCTTGATTGCCACGATGCGCTTCTTGCGGCTTCTTTCGAGGACGCGGTCAATCAGGAGAAAGGGATAACGGTGGGGCAGAATCGCCATGATCTGGCGTATATCCAGCCCGCTCGTCGGTTCCTGCCTGGGGTTCTCTTCTTCCATGGTCGCAGGGCAGATTATAGAGCATTTAAAGCATTATCAGAGTTACGCTGCACGGCTGAGCCGGGAGCCGTTCATTTTTTGATTTTAGCCGCCGTCTGGTCGGGATTAAACATGTCTGGCGTCAAGGGGACATTGTAGCCCGCATGGGAGAGGAAGCGCTGATTGGTCATGTCGTCGTTGTGGTAGCGGGTAATGGTGAAGGCGGTTGGAAAACCCTCGATGAGATGGTAGTCGTCATACTCTTCCGCATCGGTATTTTTGTCGTGGTAGAGGGGATCTCGCCACTGAAAGGTCCGGCGCAATGGCAAGTGCGTTTCGGCATCGGTTTGGATAGTGATGCTGTCATTCTCTGCGTTGATGAGGGTCGTTTGATCAGCCAGATGACGTTCCACGAGGTTTTGCCCGCCATAAATGAGGACTGTCCTGGGGTCGTTCAGCCAGACACGCATGGCCGTCTGAATGGAATGGTCGCGACGCCGTATGAGTTCCTGGACCTGGTCCTTGGGCAGTTCCCGCTTGCCTTTGTAAGTGATCTCCCAGGCCTGGTTGCCCGAAATAATCTCGAACACGTCCCGTTTCTTGCCCAGCTCAATACGGGTCTGATCGGGAATTTTTTGGATTTCATAGAATTCCGAGGTCTGGCCAGTGGGCTTGCCGAGGTAGAAGCCTGATGTCCGGCCCTGCTGCATGGTGTCGGTCAGCGTGAGCCACCTCTCGCCGCCCAGGGCGGCTACCATCGCGTCCAGGGTAGCCCGTGCTTTCTTTTGGTTGGCGACGGCTTCCGGGTCCTGCGCCCGGAGCAGGTGTAGCGCTGCCATGATGACCAACAGGCAGGCAAGTGTTCTGGCATGTTTGCCAAACCTTAATCCCATCCGGCCCGATCCTCCCGCTGCCTAATTGTACAAACCGCCAGACTGGACAAAGCGTTTTCTGTTCACACAGGAAAGGCGGTAGTCGGGCCCGTCTTTTTCGGCCAGGGTACGCCTCGGCGAGGGGCACCCGTCCTGGAGTCGGATATCGTCTAGCGGGATGCCGCTCGCGTGGCCAGCAGCTTCCTTCGATCCTTCAAGAGCTTGCGCTGCGCCGCCCCTGGCATGGCCAGCACATCCCTGGTCTTCTTGGGCAACTTGTCGTGGATCAGACTATGAGCCAGTTTGAGATGCTCTTCTAACTCGCTGCTGCGCAAGACCCCCCAATGCCGGATGGACACCCAGTGCGCGCGGGCCAAATACGGTGCGGGAAACACCCCCTCCGTTTCCAGCAGCTCGGCGTATCGTTCAGGCCCCGCGGCAAAGGAGACCACCGCCTTTTGATCTTCATCGAGATTCAGCACGGCAAACATCTTGCCGCCAATCGCCTTGTCGCCCACCCAAAAGACCAGATTGGCGCCCCACTGCATGGTTTCCACCACGTGGGGCAACCGCAAAAGGTACTCCCGTGCGCGTTCCGCATCCATTGCTGAACCTCTCAATCATCAATCATTCATGGCGCGCAGCACGCCGCAGAGGCGTTCCAGCTCCGCCTCAGTGTTGTAGTAATGCACTGACGCCCTCACCAACTCTTCGATCCCCCGCCGTTCCATGTCGATGCGGGTCGACGAGCGCTCAATGGTCCGTACCGCGATACCGTTGGCCTTCATCCATCGCATCACTTCTCCAGCTGGATGAGGCTCATAGGTGAAGGTCACGATGCCGCAGCGAAGACGGCCGAGGTCCCGCACTGTCACGCCTTTCACATCTGCCAGCCGCTCCCGCAGCAGGGCGGCCAGACTTTGAACGCGGCGCTCGATCCAGTCCAGCCCCAAAGCCAGCGCATACTCTATGGCAACCCCCAACCCCAACCTCGGGGCTGCTGCTGCTTCCCAGGTTTCAAATTTCTTGGCGTCGTCACGCACCTCAAACTTACCTGCGGAAACCCAGGTCGCCGCCCGAAGGTCGAGCAGGGGCGGTTCCATCTGCTGCAGCATTGCTCTGCGCACATACAGAAACCCGGTGCCCCGCGGTCCCCTGAGGTATTTGCGCCCGGTCGCGCACAGCATATCGCATCCCAGAGCATTCACGTCCAGATGCATCTGTCCCGTCGACTGACAGGCATCGAGGAGAAAGGGAATGCCGGCTCTGCGGGCCAGCACGCCCACCTGCGCTGCCGGCTGCACCAGGCCGCCATTGGTCGGCACGTGGGTAAGCGCGATCAGCTTGACCCGATCGTCCAGCAGCCTCTCCAGCGCCTCCAGGTCCACCTCCCCGGCCTGGTTACTTTCCGCTACGCAAATCTCGACGCCGGTACGCTGCGCCACCTGCAGAAATGCGATGTAGTTGCTTGCGTATTCATTGGCCGCGGTCACAATACGATCGCCCGGGGTGAAACGCAGCGAGTAAAAGGCCATTTCCCAGGCCCGGGTTGCGTTTTCCTGCAACGCAATCTCCTCCGGAGCGCAATGCAACAGGCGCGCCATGCTGCCGTACAAGCCATCAAGTTCCGGGGCGACCAGGTCGGCCGCCTCGTAGCCGCCTACCCGCTCTTCCAGCCGAAGATGCTCAATCACCCGCGCGACCACGGATCGCGGTTGGAGGCTTGCTCCGGCATTATTGAAGAAGGTTGTCTGCTCGCATCCCGCGGTCTCCTCCCTCAGCCGTGCGATGTCCCAATCCTCTGCCATGGCTCTCTCCTTATGAAACCTTATACTGCTGAAGACATGGATTTTTTGCCAGTTGATGAGCAGTTGGACTACCTGCAGAAGGGCGCGGCTGAAATCATCCGGGTCTCCGACCTGCGCGAGCGTCTGGAAACCTCCCGGAAAACCGGCCAGCCTATGCGCGTCAAGGCGGGGTTCGACCCCACAGCGCCAGATTTGCACCTGGGCCACACCGTGCTGATGCGCAAGCTCAAGCACTTTCAAGATCTCGGGCACCAGGTCATCTTTATGATCGGAGACTTTACCTCGCTTATTGGTGATCCCACAGGTCGCTCGGTCACTCGTAAGCCGCTCACCAGCGAAGAAATCACGCAGAATGCGAAAACCTACACCGAGCAGGTTTTCAAAATACTCGACCGGGACAAAACCGAAGTTCGGTTCAACTCAGAATGGCTAGGGACTCTCGGATTCGAAGGTATTATTCGCCTGGCCGCGCGATTTACCGTCTCGCAAATGCTGGAGCGCGAGGAATTCCACCGCCGGTTCAACAACGAACAACCCATCTCTTTGCATGAGATGCTCTATCCGCTGGCGCAGGGCTACGACTCCGTCGCTCTGGGTGCGGATGTGGAACTCGGCGGCACGGACCAGAGATTCAACCTGCTCATCGGGCGGGAATTGCAACGGCATTATGACCAACCATCCCAGATCGTCCTGATGACGCCGATCATCGAAGGTCTGGATGGCGTGCAGAAGATGTCCAAGTCGCTGGGGAATGCGATCGGCATTCATGAGCCGGCACTGGAAATGTACGGCAAGCTGATGTCCATCTCCGACGAACTCATGTGGCGGTATTGGATTTTCCTCACCGATCTGCGGCAGAGCGAAGTGGAGCGCATGCAAAGCGATGTAGCCAGCGGAGCGCTGCACCCGATGGAGGCCAAGAAGCGGCTGGCGCGAACCATTGTCGCCGGCTTTCACTCAGAGGAGGCTGCGCGCAAAGCTGATGAGGACTGGGCCATGCAGTTCCAACAGCGAAACGTCGAAGCGGTCGCAGAAGAGGTCGCGGTCGACTTAAAACAGGTCGCGGTTGCCGCGTCGCTGGAGCTTGCTCTGAAGGACCAGAATCATCCGATCGACATCCATGTGGCCAAGTTGCTGGTGGCACTGGGCCTGAAAAATTCCCGCACGGAAGCAGAGAGGCAGGTGACGGCCGGAGTGAACATCGACGGCGTGACCTCCTCAGAAAAGGTGATCCGGTTGGAAAAGCGACCAGCGCGTCTCGCGATCCGCGTGGGCAAGCAGGCAAGGATCGCGGTGATCGGGGCTGCTTAGGACGCTCATCATTTGCCCAGGACGAAATCTGAAGCCATGCTCCGTACGCCCGATCCCAGGGTGGAATAACTTGAATATTCCCGCAGCATGGAGCTCAACCGCGCGACGCGGCTTTCTGGGAGCGAGTAGCGAAAACGAGCAAATTGCAAGTGGGCCTTATAGCAGGAATAGAGGGCCTCTCCGCGCGGGGTCAAAGACTGTTGCGACAATCTGCTGCACATCTCGTCAAGCAGGCCTATCTGCCGGGAAAGCTCACTCCAGTGCCGTTGTTGCCTCTCTCGGAAACCGGGGCTCGGACTCAGCCCGACTTGCTGCGACGCGTGTTGGCGATAGCGAATCAACGGTGATTCTATCGGCATGATATCCGCGACTGCGCCCGCGGTGGCCGCGATCCATTCATCATGGAGCCACCCCGATCCGATGGGCAGACAGTTCTCGCGCAAGCGGCTGCGAAACATCACGGTCGCGCCGGTTACGAAACGGTTTTTGGCCAGGACGGTGTAATCTCCCGCCAGCAGCCGTTGCTTTCGTTCGCCTTGGAAGCCAAAGTTCAGCCACAGGCGCGTTCCCGTCAACCGATCCTGATCGTCCATGATGTCTGCGTCGGAAAAAACCAATCCGACTTCAGGGGCAACGAACTCCTGCTGTGAGCGCTCAAGACGCATGGGATCCCAGATGTCGTCCTGATCGCTCAGCGCAATCAGGTCTCCTTGGCACAACTGGATCGCGCGCTCGAAATTGGCGACAAAGCCCAGGTTATGTTCGTTCCGCGTAATCTTTACCGGGAACCCGGCCGAGGCTGAAAAGTCCTGCAGAATCTCTATGGTGTTGTCAGTTGAGCGATCGTCGCAGACAACCAGCTCATCCGGCAGTCTGGATTGCTGCTGCATACTAGCCAATTGGCGGCTTAGAAATCGTTCGCCGTTATATGTGCAAAGTGCGACCGAGATCTTCTCTTGGGAATGGCTCATGGCACAACATCCGGGCCCTCAGCTTGCAAAAATAACTCGTTAAGGAAGAACATACCCAAGCGGTTCCTCGGCCGACCGGCCTTCACATTTCGGATGGGCGCTGACGAGTTCCCCGGGGTGGCTCCGGCCATTTCCCAGGCAGGGGTGGCGTTCTCCTGCAGCGCGATCTCTTCCGGGGCGCAATGCGCGCGGTCCACGCTGCCATACGAGCGCTCCAGTTTGCCCTGCACACGGTCGGCCGCCTCGTAGCCCCCTGCCTGTTCCTCCAGGGGCAGATACTCGATCCCATGAGCCACCAGGGCTCGCGGCTGCAGGCTCGCACCCGCGTTGTTGAAGAAGATCGATTGCTAGCATCACGCCGTCTCCGCTCGCGGGCGCATAATAATGTCCCGGTCCCCCTGCATGGTTCCCTGGCACCATCCCCTTTCCATTAAGACTAAGATAACAATGGCAGCCGGTGAACGACGCTCATCAGGTCATTCCTTTCTGCATTTGTCAGTCCGACGAGCCAACCGATGGCAGCAGTGGCGAGAAACGAAATCAGGATCATGGGGATGCCGATCGGAAGCATACCCGACTCCCTCCAGAGAGGAATGAGCAGCGTCGACGGGATGACACGCAGGACAGGCCGAAGGAGACCTGGGAAGACCATCATCGCTTGGGAACTCATCTATAGCTCCGATGCGGTACGCTGCGAGCGGCTACTCATTCCTCGCCAGAGTTCTGTCGGCGCCTTGTCAACCTCAGCGATGCCTCACGAGGACACTCACTCGATGTTGAATACCACTGAAATGCAAGAAATCATCCTTTCCTCAGGACGTACCAGGAAAAACTACTGGTCTGACCTCTGGCGATTTCGCGAGCTGTTCTATTTCCTCGCGTGGCGCGACATTCTCCTCCGATATAAGCAGACCGTCCTGGGCGTAGCCTGGGCAGTGGTGCGTCCCCTGCTTACGATGCTGATCTTCACGGTGATCTTCAATCGAATCGCAAAACTACAATCCGACGGCGCCATTCCCTATGCGTTGCTGGTAATGGCTGGAATGGTTCCATGGCAATTCGTATCTACATCGGCCAGTGAAGCCAGCACCAGCCTCATCACGAACTCCAACCTGATTTCCAAGATTTACTTTCCCCGGCTCATCGTACCGGCCAGCGCCGTAATCACAAGCTTCGTTGACTTCGTTATCACCCTTGGCCTAATGGGTATCATGATGGGGTACTACCGCTTCCTCCCCGATTGGCACATCGTGCTTCTCGCGCCATTCATCGTCCTCGCATTCATGGCTTCTTTCGGTGTCGGACTGTGGCTCGCCGCGCTCAATGTAGAGTACCGGGACTTTCGTTTCATTGTGCCATTCATCGTTCAGTTCGGTCTTTACATTTCCCCGGTTGGCTTCAGCAGCAACATCGTGCCCTCCCGGTGGAGAATTTTGTTTTCCCTCAATCCGGTGGTGGGCGTTATTGACGGATTTCGCTGGAGCCTGCTGCGCGGTCAAAGCGCAATATGGTGGCCCAGCGTGCTCGTGTCCATTCTGGTAAGCACGCTGCTGTGTTCAAGCGGCATCTGGTACTTTCGCAGAACCGAAAAGACGTTCGCCGACATCATTTAACCTGGCGATTCCTCCGTGCGCAAAGCCGCGGAGCAGGAGAACATCCGCTAACTTATGCCTGAAACTCTCATATCCATAAATAAATTGGGGAAAAAGTATTTGATCGACCATCGCTCCGAAAGGCCTCGGTATAAGTCGCTGCGCGATGCCATTGCCGATGGGTCACGGGCCGCCCTTAGCCGGTTCATACCCAACGGCAAAACAACGCCGCGGCATACTGTGGAAGACTTCTGGGCATTGAAAGATGTAAGTTTCGACGTCAAGCAGGGAGAAGTGGTTGGGATCATTGGCAGAAACGGCGCAGGTAAAAGCACGCTTCTTAAAGTGCTCAGCCGCATCACCGATCCCACCGAGGGCGAGGTCAGGATCAGGGGACGCGTTGCCAGCCTGCTCGAGGTTGGCACCGGCTTTCATCCCGAGTTGACCGGACGCGAGAACATCTACCTGAATGGCTCGATCCTGGGAATGAGCAAAGCCGAGATCAAGCGGAAGTTTGATGAAATAGTTGCGTTCGCAGAAGTCGAGAAATTTCTCGATACACCCGTCAAGCGATTCAGCAGCGGGATGTACGTCCGGTTGGCATTCGCCGTAGCTGCGCACCTGGAGCCGGAGATTCTCATCGTGGATGAAGTTCTTGCGGTGGGAGATACCCAGTTCCAGGAGAAATGCCTGGGAAAGATGCGCGACATCTCCAGTGGCGATGGCCGAACGGTGCTCTTTGTAAGCCACAACCTGGCGACGGTAAAGTCTCTCTGTAGTTCAGGCGTGCTGCTAAAGAACGGACGTGTCGTGTATCGGGGGGCTACGAGCGATGCCATTCAGGAATACATCTCCACCAGTATTCAACACTCGGGACATTGGATCAGGAATGGCTCCGGGGGGAAAGACATTCGATTTGAGTCTGTGTCCCTTACCGATTTGCAGGGGATTATAAAGTCTGACTTCGATTTCTCGGAACCCATATGCATTGATCTGCGAGCCACAATTCTCAAGGACCTTAAGGACGCGGAATTTGCGATCCGCGTAATCAATCAGGAAGGTCATACAATCTTCACCACAGGTAATTCGGATGATGCTCGGAAGTTCCTCCCGCTATCTGCGGGGCCGACACGCTACATCGTTACCATTCCACCAGCGTTTCTTAATCCTGGGCGCTACCTTCTCAAGATCGCAGCCGTCGTCCCGAAAATTTGTCTTCATGATCTCATCGATGACGAACTCTCATTCGTAGTCCATGAAACGGGCAGTCTTAATGAGGTTTTGCATGACGATCGCGTGGGCCTTGTTCATGCTCAGGTCCGCTGGGAACTCCAGTAGGCCTATGTCTCCTGCTCAACCGCATTGGCGAACTACATGGCCGCCATAGTAAGCTGCTGGAGATGCTGACGAATCATCAAACAAGTCCCCCTGCGTATTGCAAGATCTGCCAGGCGGAGACGCGTGCCTTTGGGAAGACCTTGATTATGGCCAAGCATACTGCTTCATACCGGCTCTGCGTAAGCTGTGGGTTTCTGTTTGCCGAGGAACCGCACTGGCTGCAGGAGGCCTATAGCGATGCCATAACTTCAACGGATATGGGCACAGTGTCGAGAGCGGATCGGAATTCGCTCATGACCAAGGCCACAATCGATCTATTCTACCGGTCCTCCAAAACCTATCTCGACTATGGCGCCGGTTATGGCATGTTCGTTCGCCGCATGAGGGACCTGGGATACGATTTTCACGCATATGATCTGCATTGCCAAAACATGTTTGCGGAGCAGGTCGCACTCGTGAGTCTCGATGGAAAACACTATGATCTCTCCACCGCCTTCGAGGTATTCGAACACCTGGAAGACCCGCTGAGCGTCATCAAACTGCTCTTCGCGGTCGCAGACCATCTCCTCATTACTACCGAAATCCTGCCGGAACCGATTCCGTCTCTTGATGCCTGGTGGTACTTTGCTCCTGAACATGGGCAACATATCAGCTTCTACACTCTCAAATCATTAAGAATTATGGCAAAGGCGGGCAGTCGATTCTTCTATACAAACGGCTACAATATCCATCTGTTCTCGCGCAAGCGGCTAAGTGAGTACTGGTTTCGCAAGGCGATATCGGAGCGCAATTCACAGTGGATTGGTCTGTGGAGACCCAGGAAAAGTCTTCTTGATCATGACTGGCAGAGTGTAAGAACACAAGTCTTGAGCAAGCTCGGCTATCAACCTGAAAAAGGCAGCCCGGAGAAAACACAGGACAAGCATGACCAGTAACTTTGACCAGATATATTCAGAAAATGCCTGGGTGTACGGTTCGGGCGAAGGCTCTTTGCCGATACATACCCGTCCGTACGTTAAATGGCTGCAAGCTTTTTTGCGCAAACATCGTTTTCAGAGCGTTGTTGACATGGGCTGCGGCGATTGGCAGTTCTCCCGCCTAATCGACTGGAGCGGCATTTCTTATCAAGGATTCGATGTTGTCAGCTCAGTTATCGCGAGCAATCGTACGAACTTCTCTTCGAGTAGCGTCTCGTTTCATCACTATTCCGGAAACGGCGATGAGTTACCGTCCGCCGACCTGCTGATCGTGAAAGATGTCCTTCAGCACTTGTCCAACAAGAACATAGCCGCCTTTCTTCCTAATACGCGCAAATACAAGTACTGTTTGATCACCAACTGTGTAAACCCAAATGGCGAGACCACCAACACGGATATCGAAGACGGCGGTTTTCGCTACCTGGATCTGCGTCTGCCCCCCTTTTCTGTCGACGCAGAGGAGGTATTATCCTTCGCCAATCACAGGCCCTCGATCGTCTCGCTGTTTACCAAGCCTCGGTGGAAGAAAAAGGTATTACTTCTCCAACGTAGTCAGCATTGACCGATCGAGTAGTGAATTGTTCCGTTCCGACCACTGGCATGAAGAGACTTCGGAGCTTCGCTCAACGTATAAGTAGGCTTTCACGAGGGCCGGCTGTGCTTGCGCCTTCGCCCCCGGTGCACCCTGGGGGTGAGCGCACCCCCATCATCCATCATTTCGAGAATCGTGAGGCGCTTCTTGATCTTGAGCTGGTGATTCTCGTACCGATAAACCCCAACATCCAACGCCAGTTCATCAACTCAGCAATCTACCTTGTCCAGCGTGCCGCGCCATCGTTTCGCACATGCCGTGTCGTGTTGGATCCCAACGGAGATGCCCCTACAGCAGCAATGCCCCATCCACATCGACAACCAGCACTGGCAAAAATCAGGCAGGAGATGATCGACAAATACCTGGGCAATGCAGACTGGGTTGCGTGGATCGACGCGGACATCGTTGATTACTCGGCCAACCTGATTGCAGAACTCGTCAAGCGCGCTGAGAATGGGATCGCTGCCCCTCTCGTGTTGATGGACGGTGAGCGCGGGACTCGTTCCCTCAACCCCGACGGCTTCGGGCCCGGAAGGTTCTTTGACGTAGCGGGCTTCGTCGAGGATCTGCGATGGGCGCGCTTCGATGAGCCATGGTTTGACCAGCCCGGCCCAGTCTACTCCCTGGATAGCGTGGGAAGCCTGTATGTCGTCAACGCCGAGATCTACCGGCGAGGAGCCCGGCATACGGCAGACAAATATTCTGAGGAATTTGTGCGGCGGGGAATGATCTGGAAACCCGGCATGGTTGCGATGAATCAAAGGATGCCCGCTAATTGTTTTACGGAGCATTTCTCCGTCTGCCAGTGGGCCAAGGATCATGGTCTTCCAGTGCGCGCCTTCGGAGATCTTATCGTGCGGCACGCCATTGTTTAAGCAGCCTACTTACCCAGGTAAACGCGCCGCGTCGCCTCAAGATATTGGCGTCCCCATTTGCGGCAAGGCTCCAAGTGGCATCCTTCCGCCCACTCATTCCAGGCATTGATGAATACCGTCTTTTGCCCATCACTGCCCGGAACGGTTCTGTCCACCGCCTCGCGCAGCCACTGCTCATAGAGCTCCGGCGTGGAACCTGTAACAATGGTCGCGCCGCGATACCGTCGAGCTGAGTTATCCCACATCGGCGTTACACACTCGAAGTGTCTTTCTGCGCGCGGCGGTCGATTCTGCCAATTGCGGTATAACCTTGCATAATCGTAGATATTATCGGGTACGGACCTCGACTTGAATCGGTTTATTTCCCGGTACAGCCAAGGCATCTGTGCCTTGATCGCCTTAACTGCTCCCGCCCGAAGAGGGGGTTGAGTGCGAGCTGGAGCGGGAACGGTATAATCCGGCTGAAAGCGAACCGTTGCATCAAAGCCAGCGGCTCCAGGGTTGGTTATCCCAGTTACATAGTTGCTCTCAATACTTACCAGAAAGAGACCACTCAAACCCCACTTCTCCGCTTCTCGCCTCCAAATTTCTGCCGTAGCGGCCGGCTCCGGTAGCAATTCGATCCGGTAGACCAGCAGCATCGGTTTTCCATCCACCTGGATATATCGATCGTCGCTTAAAGTTGGCAGCAGATGTTGAATATGTCTAAGGTCGTCTTCAGGGGAATAGGACTGCTGCATCAGCACCTTGTCCCCATGCCCCTTCCACGTTCGGGTCCAGCTCTCGTTCGCCCAGGACACGCAGAAGGGCAGCGTCGGTCTGCCTGAAGCGAGCACTTCATCCAGAGGGCGCTCCAGAATACGCCTGCCGTTGAACCAGTAGTGGTGGTAACAAAAACCGTGAATCCCATACTCTCGCGCTAAGTCCGCCTGGGCTTCTCGCGCCTCGGGCAGACGCAGATCATAGAACCCGAGATCGGCGGGCAGATGGGGCTGATAGTGGCCCTTGAAGTGCGGACGCCCTTGCACAACATTCGTCCACTCTGTAAAGCCTTTTCCCCACCACTCATCATTGTAGGGAGTTGGATAAAACTGAGGCAGGTAAAACGCAATCAGGCGAGGCGTTTCAGAGGAACGCATCCTGCGCTCCCGTCAACTTTATCGTCATTTGGTTTTCCGCTTCGCACCCATTCGATCTCATCGTCTGCAAGAAGTATAAATCCTGGAACCGATCGAGATCTTGTCCTGCGATACCTGGCTAAGGGAGGACATAGCCAAGAAGCTCCTGGTTCACTTGGCCTTCACATTTCGGATCCGTGCTGACGAAATGATCGTGCCCGCTGCTGCAGCGATACAAAGCGACCAGGTCAAGACCCGCAACGGGCCGGGAGTAGGCGTAACCATTCCTGCCCAGCATGCGACCGCCTTCGCATGCAGAATCAAGGGAGACGAAATAGTCCATCGACTCGCCTTTACAGCCATAGAACGGAACGGTCGCGCCCTGTTGCGGACTTGGGTAAAGATGTCCCAGGGTGGATTCCAGTGTGAAGCCGCCGTTGGGATCGATCCATCCCGTCGTGACCTCGTGCACGTTTTGGTTGACGTATCGATTCAGCGCCGATAAAGGACCGTTGGGTGTCCACGAAGCCGAGGATATTTTCCAGTTTGCAATACCCCCCGAGGTACCGGCGGCAGCGGGAGATGCATTCCATGGCGGCGGCGGATCTGATATCGACGTGGCCATCTGTATTGCCGAACCGGCAATCAGATTGCCATACATGTCGCGCGCGAACCCGGGGATAAAATTCAGTTCGTAGCCGTTCAGGTTGGTATCGACTGTGGTGAGCAGTTGCCAGGGGGTGGCCCCGGTTAAAAGGGATGCATCCGGAATCCGGTAAAGCTCGAAGCCGATCGAAGCTCGTTCGAGAACCCCTCCTGTGGTCGACGGATCGCGATTCGCAGTATTGTAGGCGGCGTACCAATAGCCGTTCTGGGGGTCGTAAGCCATATCACCCCAGTCTGGGGTGGTTAGATTGTAAGCATCATCTGGGTTGGTTGGAATCAACCCATTCGTGGTGAGTATGCCCACAGGGGTGAAGTGCACTCCATCAGTGGAGATTGTATCCACGTGATGGACGTAAGGGCTCCAGTCCTCATAGAAGAGGCGGATCGCCGCGTGCTGATCAGTGTTGTAGAGTGATGGCTGGCCTACACCGTAACCTGTGGACGTTTCCGGGGAAATGACGGGCTGAGGATATTTCTTCCAGGATATACCGTCCTTGGAAAAAGCAACGCCGATAGAATTATTTCCCGTGGGGCCAAGTCCGACGTAGTACATGGCATAGGAAAAGCTCTCGCCATCGCCGAGCGGATTGGCGAAAGATCCTCCCACGACCTTCGGGTTGCAGGTGTATACGGAGTCCCAAGCGCCCGGGGTTTCACCCAATACCGCTACCGGCCCATAGCGCGCATGAGTAGATAGGTCAATCGACTCATACTGAATCGTGTCGGAGTACTGGGTCGAATTGTTGGGATTGTAGGCTCCCCCACACCACCAGAATTGCTGCAGATTCCCGGATAGTATGACGGAGGGAGAGTAATCGTAGTTTCCGGTTCGTCCCGCCATCGAGCCGGGAGGTAGTGGAGCCAAGCTAAGGCCGCAACCAGCAATGCCGAGTCCCAGTCCGATCGGGAGCAAGATTCCGGTGAATACGCGCATCTGGGTCATGGTTTGGCTCGGGACCTGCCCGCAAGGCTGAAGCCCGGCGCAGTCCTGGACAACTTCCGTAGACGAAGTCTGTAGCAATTCGTGTGGTGCCATTATGCCCTTGGAGCACGGCGGTGCTCAAGTACGCTTTGCCTGGAAAGCCCCCCAGCGCTCCTGAAGCACCCTTATACTAGGGGTTGGTGGCATCGGCGGTAGCGGCTCCGGCCTCGAAGCCGATCCGTATTCCGGTCCCGTGGAGTTGCCTGGATTTGATGCTGGGAAAAAAAGTTAACACCGTTCGCCGTCTCTTGCGTGAGGAAGGCTTTCCCGCCGTCGTGAGCTACGGATGGCTAAGGTGGAGAGCCCGGCAGAGCAGCGTTCGACTCGACCATTCAAGATTTGGGCTCAGCGGGATTGATGGTGTATCGAAAATCGCCATGCTTAAAAACGACTACGAATTGCCTGAGCGCACCGCGATTGCCCGCTACCTTCGTCGCGACCTGCCGGTGGTGGAATTGGGTGGCTCCATCGGCGTAGTGGCGTGTGTGACCAATAGGCTTTTAAAAGATCGCAAGGCTCACCTGGTAGTGGAGGCAAATCCTCTGGCCATTCCTCATCTGGAGCAAAACAGGCGACGGAATCGATGCCAATTTGAGATCGTGAATCGCGCCATCGCCTATGGCGCCGAGACTGTTACTTTTCGGCCCTCTTCCGACATGTGCGGCAATTCCATCACCGGTGAAGGAGACGAGCCTCCCGTAACCGTTCCCACCACTCAGCTTGGGGACCTGGTGCGCCATCGCGGATTCGAACGATTTACGCTGGTTTGCGACATTGAGGGGCTGGAGTGTGATTTGGTCTCGAATGAAGCCGATGTTTTGAGAAATGCCGATACCATCATCATGGAGACCCATGCCCGGCTAATTGGCGTACCCCAGACCAGCTCGATGATGACTAGACTTCAGGAACTCGGATTCAGAGTGATTGAGGAGACCGGATTTGTCGTCGTTCTGCAGAAATAGCTTCCGCCCGTGAACTCTGGATGCCGGATCTTAGCGGTCGCCGCTCTTTATCAACAATCGCCAGGCGAAAGCAACGCCCTATCTTGCTGGCGCGCAATCCTTGACGGCGATCCTACGATGGCTAGCCGACTCTCGCTGGTTGTTTATGACAACTCCGCCGAAAAGCACCAGATAGCAGAGGACTTTCCCCTTCACTATGTCCATGATCCGGCGAACGGAGGTTTGGCCGCAGCTTACAACTACGCCCTTTCGCGCGCCGAGGACACCGGCTACGAATGGCTGCTGCTGCTGGATCAGGACACAACTCTCACCAGTGAATTTCTCGCCGAGTTGATTGCCTGCGTGGATGCTTTGCGCGCGCAGGACAAGGTAGCGGCAATTGTGCCCAAGCTGATGGTTCGGGGAACGATTCTCTCCCCGGCGGAACACTTCCTCGATTTCCTCCACCATCAATTTCGAAATCAGATGCAAACGCTAGGCCATGCTGCCGGTATACAGCAGGGCCGATTGAGTGCCTACAATTCCGGCTCCGCATTGAGTGTCCCCTGGCTGCGATCCATAGGCGGTTTTCCCGCAGAATTCTGGCTGGACTATCTGGATCACGCCATTTTTCATGCTCTTTGGGCCAGCGGCCGCCGAGTGTATGTGCTGCACGCGGTGCTGCAACACGAACTGGCGGAAAGCGATTTGAATGCTCGTCCGATTTGGCGCTTTCGCAATGTTCTCCGGGCCCAGTCGCTCTTCGTCAAACGTACGGGTAGCCTCCCCGACCGGCTGCTCTATCGGCTATGGCTGTTGCGGTCCCTTCGGCGCCTGCGGACCGATCTGCAGGATAAGCGCATTTGGAAAGAGACGGCGCGGCAAGCGCTGTTTTTCAACGCCCCCGGCTCCAGCCGGTACACTCAATAGGGATTGTGAAATGCTGACACGAAGACTTGCCAAGACCAAGCACCTGCTCGAAACCGAAGGACCTCAGGCGGTTATCCGGGAGATCCACAACAGCTTGTGGCTCCGGTTGCGGTTAAAGGCGATGGCTCATAAAAAGATTGCGGAGTTGGACGGATGCAACTTCAGCCTGCAGACTATCCCTGACTCTCTCACCAAACTCTTCCTTCTGGACGGCCGGTATGAATTGCCCGAGCGTCGCGCGGTCAAAAAGCATCTGCGGCGGGATCTACCGGTCATCGAGTTGGGTGGAGCTCTGGGAGTGGTGGCTTGCATCACCAACAAACTTCTCGCTGACCCGACGGCCCACGTGGTGGTGGAGGCGAATCCGCTCGCCATTCCTCCGTTGCAGTTGAACAAGGAGTCGAATCACTGCGCATTTGAGATAGTGAACCGCGCCATCGCCTATGGCGTCGATGCAGTGACATTTTGTCCTACCGTGGATTTAGCTTCCAATTCCATTGAGTCGGACGGCACGCAATTGTATGGAACGGAGCACGCAGTCACCGTGGAAGCAGTTCAGCTGGGCAGGCTGGTGACAGAGCATGGGTTTGGGAAGTTTTCCCTGGTGTGTGACATTGAGGGAAAAGAATACGATCTGGTCTGCCAGGAAATCGAAGTGCTCAAAAAGGCCGACGTCATCATCATGGAAACACATGCCCGCCTGATCGGCGAGGACAAGAATCAGTCGCTGCTACGCGCACTGGCGGATGCCGGTTTCAAGATCATTGAAGAAGACAGCTACGTGATCACTCTGCAGCAGTCTGCTGATACACGCGGTGAGTAGCTTCAAGATAAGCCGTGCCCCATTTTTGGCAAGGCTCCAGATGGCATCCCTCACCCCATTCATTCCATGCGTTGATAAAAACCCATCGTTGATGGTCGCGGTCGGGGGTCGTACGCTCGACCGCATGGGCCAGCCAGCGCTCATATAGTTCGGGAGTAGAACCGTGAACGATTCCGGCTCTTCTAGGCCGGCGAGCGGTGTTGTCCCACATCGGGGTTACGCATTCGAAGTGCCGATAAAGGGGCTGCGGAGCATCTCTCCAGCGGCGATAGAGCTGCTCGTAATGGGTGAAGCGATCGTTGTGAATGGGCGACTTGATGGTCCGCCAGGCACGAACGATCGCCGCGGCCGCGGGTTGTGCCCGGGGCTCAAAGCGCATCGCCGCGTCAAAGCCCACGGTGTCCGGGCTTGTTCCCTGGGGTAGATAGGTACTTTGCACATTGACCAGGAAGAGGTCGCCTAAACCAGCCTTGATGGCTTCGCTGCGCCAGATTTCCGCGGTCTTTCGGGGTTCCGGCAGCAACTCGACCCGATACACGAGAAGCAGCGGCCTCCCCTCGATACGGATGTAGCGGCTGTCTGCCAGCACGGGGAGGAGTTGGCGAATATGGGCCAGATCGTCCTCGAAGGAGAAGGTCTGCTCCAGCAACGTCACTGTGTTGCGGCCAATCCAGGATTTTTTCCAGGTCTCATTCGCCCAACAGATGCAGAAAGGAAAATCCGGTTTACCAGAAGCCAGGACTTCATCGAGCGGACGTTCCAGTATCCGTTTGCCGGAAAACCAATAGTGGTAGTAGCAGAATCCGTAGACACCGAATTGCTTCGCGAGCTCTGCCTGAGCCTCCCGCGTCTCTGACAGGCGCAGATCGTAGAAGCCAAGATCGGCGGGCAGATGAGGTTGATAGTGACCGCGAAAGCGCGGCCGGCCCTGCACTACGTTGGTCCACTCGGTGAAGCCTTTACCCCACCAGGCGTCGTTGTAGGGAGTGGGATAAAACTGGGGAAGATAAAAAGCAATGAATCTTCCCGTGCCAGGGTGCTGAGTTGACGCCTTTTCGACCATTTTGCTCCATAGTCGAGAATACCCGAAGCCGTTATCATTCGTGACGGGAGCATCGTGTGGCAGTTTTGTCCCCGGGTCAACGCTGGTTAGAGTCAGCACGTTCCTGGCTGAAGCGCGAGGAGGAAGCGCTTGCCGGCCGGGATGGCTTGAGTTTTGCTTGGCAATTGCTAGTCTTCGCCCTGGTAACGGCCGCGATCTTTTGCCGCAGCCCGCGGCTACTGACGCATGCGCAGTTCTATGCGGAGGATGGGACGATCTGGTTTGCCCAAGCCTACAACAATGGATGGCTGCGCGCCCTTACGTTTCCCCAGGCCGGTTACCTCGACCTTACGCCTCGTCTGGCCGCAGGCCTGGCGTTACTGGTGCCGCTCACCTGGGCCCCGCTGGTCATGGTGATCGCCGGCTTGTTCGCCCAGGCTCTCCCGGTGCCGATTCTGCTTTCAGCGCGCTCGCGCAATTGGGCTTCGTTGCCCACCCGTATGCTCTTAGCCGCTCTTTATGTGGCGCTTCCCAACGCTCGAGAGATTCACCTGGTCGCCACCAACTCCCAGTGGCACATGGCTCTGACAGCGGCGCTGACGGCGTTTGCGTGTAGTCCGCTAACATGGCGCGGACGCCTGTTCGACATCGTTGTTGTTACGGTCGCCTGCCTCACCGGACCGTTCTGTATCGTTCTTGCGCCGGTGGTCCTGCTCTTCTGGTGGGCGCGGCGTCAGCCCTGGAGCCTGGTGGTTCTCGCGCTGGCCAGTGCTGCGGCGTTCCTGCAAATCATGGTGCTCGCGAATAGCACTCATCGGGTTCAGGGTGCACTGGGGGCGACGCCAGAGGGTTTGCTGCGCATGCTGGGCGGTCATGTCGTCGCTTGCGCGCTGGTGGGCAGCTATTCCTTTGCCAGCTTGGCGCCCATGACGTTTATTGTGCCCGCTGCCCTGGGTGGTCTTTGCGTCTGCTTATATTGCTTCCTCTTTGCCAAGCTGGAATGGAGATTGTTCCTCATCTACTGCGCAGGTGTGTTTGCTGCTTGCCTGCACAGCCCGCTGACGCCGGGAAATAAACCGGCTTGGGATTGGCTGATCGTCGATAATTCCGCCCGCTACTGGTTTTTTCCTATGCTGGCCTTCGTTTGGAGCGCCTTGTGGTGCGCGGTTTATGGGCGAGATCGTCTGTTCAAGTTAGCCGGGACCTGCATACTGCTCATCATGTCTCTGGGCATCGTTCGCGACTGGAATTACGTGCCGTACCCGGATGATCATTTTGCCGTTTCCGTGCTGCGGTTGCGGGAGGCAAAACCAGGAGAGCGGGTCGTGATTCCCGTGATGCCCGAAGGATGGCACATGGATCTGGTCAAAAAGAATTTTTAGCGCTCCGGGCTTACGGCCGGTTAGGCCCGCTGGTGAGGCCAATATAGCAGCCGCAGCGATGCGCTTTTGAATCCCCGCCGCTCGTCTGCATTTAGCCCGACCATCCATGCGGTGGCAGTGGTTGCAACCAGCCACGCCGCCAGTAACGCGGGCGGTGCCGGGAGCATCTGAAGCGGTCTCCAAAAGGGGAGAAGGAACAGCGATGGCGCGGCCGTGAGAAGCGGGCGCAGCAGCCCGGCAACCACGTAATGCCGGCGTGGGATGAGGATCGTGGAGCGGGTGTAACGCATGCTGACCATCACATGCACGCCGAGGCAGACCATCGCTCCCACCAATGTGCCCACAGCCACGCCGATAGCCCCATACCTTTGCACCAGCCAGATGCTCAAACCCACGTTCACCGATGCCTCGGCGATCGCCGAGATGGTGGCCAAGTGTTGTTTGCCGGTGGCCACCACACCGATGACGTAAGGGGTGGCAAGCTGGCGGACGATGTTTCCGACCACCAGCAGTTGGAGATAAAGTGCGCTACGCGCGGCATAGGCGCGCCCGACCCACATGCTCAACAGCGGATATGCTCCCAGGATCAGCGGCAACCCGAACAGGCAAAGCAGTATCGCGCAATAGCGGGAGGCGCGGATGCAGAGTTCCCCCATTCGCTCCGGCTTGGTGCCGGCTTGCATGGAGGAGAACGCCGGTAGCAAGGGGCCGAACAGACTGGAAATCAGCGCCAGCATAGCATTGGTAACGTTGCTGGCAATGGCATAGAACCCTGTGTTGGGGTAGTCGTAATGGCCGACGATCACCGTATCGAGCCCGCTGATGAACAGCATCGCTACCGTCCAGAGCGAAAGCACGCTGCCATATTTTGCCAGCAGGACCGCGGACTTGCCGTGGAACACAAGAAACGAAAAATCGACTTTGCCTCGTATATATGCGCGCCAGCCGAGGTACTGGGCCACGGCGCCCACGACGTTAAAAGCCCCCATCGTTAACGCCATGGGAACGAGGCCGTGGTGGAGAAGCAGAAGGACGATCAAGGTCGCGGCGGAAAGAAAGCGGGTAGCGATGGCGACCACGGTGGGGAAGCCATAGCGCTGCAGCCCGGTAAAAATGGCAGAAAAGGAGCTGAAGGGCAGGGCAAATGCGGCGCTTAAACCCACTGCCAGCACGCCCCAACGAACCTGCGGCACCAATGCCGCCGGCATTTGGTGAAACAGCGCCGGAATGTGTAGTGCCGCCACGATCATGGCGATGGCGGCGATAAGGGAGGCGGCCGTGAGAATGGTGAACGAGGTGCTGACGAGGTGGTGGTTGGCCTCGTCGTCTCCGGCGGCTTCATGTTCCGCAACGAACTTGCCGATGGCCGTCTGCAAGCCGAAGTCCAACAGGCCGACATAGGCGCTGAGCTGTAAAATCAGGACCCACGCGCTGTACTCGGCCGCCGACATGCGGTGCACCAGAAACGGCGGCAGCACCAGAGATACCAGCATGGAGAGCAACACGCGCGCGAGGTTAGACGCCGACCCTTGCAGTAACTTCCGCTTACGTGACATGAAGAGCCTGTCGGCACGCTTGATGTAACCCGACCACCGGTCCGTGCCGACCGCTCATCGCGTGACTCCAGTGCTTCTAGTCTAGCGGAGAAATGCTCCACCCTTTGAGCGCTAAACACGGCATCCGGTGCTAGCCAACACTCCTGCTCTAGACGGCAAACATAAGCGTTTGTTAACTTGTTTTTCCCCTCTTTCCCTCCTAAGCTGTGGCCCATGCGCAGCCGTGTTGGATCTCTCGTATTGTTTTGCTTGATCGCGGCACCGTATTCCATTGCCGCGACGAAGGCTCACACCGTCTTCATTGGCTCGGGGAAAAGTGTTCCTTATTCTGTAACCGGCGACCCGGCCGGCGCACTGCCCGGCGAAAAGCAGTTGCGTGTTCGTCCTCTTCTCGTCGACGACAAGGTTAAGGAATGGACAACCGGAGAATCCCATGCAGTTACGGACCGCAGCTTCGTTGTCCGCCGGGTTCTCCGCCTCAATGACTCCCTTCCTGGTGACAAGACCGAACATTGGATATGGCAACGTGGTCCCTGGCTCATGGTCGATCGGGTGAAGGGCAGTATCACAGCACTGCATCTGCCGGATTACGACCCGGCTGTTTCGAATGTGATCTGGTTCCGGGACTATGCTGCCTACTGTGGATTAACCGCCAGCGGCAAGCAGTTGTACGCTGTGGTCGCGCAGATTGCCGCCCGCAAGCCGGTGCTGGCAAAAAAAATATCGCCATGGTCCCCGGGGGAGAACCAATCGCCCGCATGCGCGGCTGCACAATGGCAGAGGGAGCCGCTGCGCGTTACCTTCCAACCGTCAGGCGCAAGCGCAGTCAGTTACGACCTGGTTGGGCTCTCCGCTGTGCTGGTTGAAGATGGCGATGGCAACGAAGAGTCTTCTTCGGCACCGAGCAACTAGAGCATTTTCTTCGGGAACTCCCCGCATGCCCCAAAAAGTACCCGCGCGGCCGGCAATTAGCTTGCTCACTCTATTTACGGTGCTTTTGCCGGCCATCATCGCATACTGGGTTTTGTACCGGCAGGCACTTTTCGTTCCGTATGAAGATGATTACGCTGTGGTCTTAGCCTTTGCCGCCAATTACGACCGATTGCCCACATGGAGGGCGAAGGTACTGGACATTGCGACGGAGCAGGAGAACGAGTACAAGCTCGCCTTTGCCCATTCCATCATCGCTACCGAGATAGAAATGACCGGCCACTTGAACTTCGCGGTCTTGACCACCTTGGGCAATTTATTCCTGCTGCCCATTGGTTATCTTCTCTGGCTAACATATCAGGAGGACGGCATTGGTCTAAAGTGTCGCCTGCTTGAGTTTCTGCCCATCAGCTTCCTCTTTTTCTCTCTTACCTATTGGCCCAATCTCAATTGGACAACCACGGCGTTGGTCAATATTCCCGTCATTTTCTTCAGTTTGCTTGCCATTTACCTTCTGCTTCCCCGCAGCACGGTCGAACCGGCTCGAGCTTGTCTGCTGCTGGCTTGTCTGGCAGCTACGCTGGCTGCGTTTACTTCGGCCAACGGCTTTTTGCTGGGCCCCTTGGGCCTCCTGATCCTTCTCGCTCACCGTGCCTATTTCAGGTCTTTGGCGTGGTGCGCCAGCTTCGTCCTCCCGCTCGCCGCCTACCTGTACCACTACACTCGCGTGTTTCACCCAGCGGATATAGGTTCCTACGTTACCAGACCGCTCTTCTTTCTTGCCTTTCTGGGCTGCGGTGCGATCCCGCTTCGTTGGCCGGCTGCTCTGTTGGGGATTGTGATCCTGCGCATCCTTTGGCTTGCGCTTCGCACCCGGTTCGATCGGACCAATCCAGTTGCCTTTTACTTCACGGCGTGGATTGTGGCGACGGCACTGCTGGTCGCGTGGGTGCGGGGAGCGGCCAGTTTCGCGATCGGGTTACGGTACAGCATCTATTCCACGTTGGTGCTGATTTTCTGTTATTCCTTTCTCGCACAGCACCTGCCTCGCCGCTGGCCGGCCTTCAACCGGAGGCGAATTTATATAGCCTTCCTTTTGCTCGCTGTAAGTATTTGTCTCTTCGCGGACGTCCACGCTTACAAAAAGCTCGGCGAACGGCGTCAGATGGTTCTCGCAGGCATTGAGCTTTATCGCGCCAACCCTGACAGCAACTCACCCGTGCATGATCCGGACTTAAAGACGGGCTTCGAAAAAGAACGGGTGTATGAACGGGATACATTGACCAGGGCCATCCAACAGCATCTCTATACTTTGCCTGCAAAGTGAAAAAGCGGCACGGGGCGGAAATGTTCTAACATCAAAGTATGCTGGAAGCCATGTCGACTCTCGATGATCTTCTTGAAGAGGCCAGAATTGCCCACGGACACCTCTGTGCGGGACAGGTGTTGGGTGTGCGTTTGGCAATGCTCGGATGCAGCCGCCTGGGCATCGAGGAACCACGAGGCAAGGATCGCAAACGCCTGGTCACCTTCGTTGAAATCGACCGCTGCGCCACCGACGCCATTGGAGTCGTCACGGGATGCCGGCTGGGCAAGCGCGCGCTCAAGTTTCGCGATTGGGGCAAGATGGCAGCCACCTTTGTTGACCTCGAAACTCACCGGGCCATCCGCATAGCGGCCCGGGAATCTTCCAAAGACCTGGCTCGCCAATTGCACCCGGAGATAGCAAACAAGAACCTGCAGCAAATGGCCGCATACCGCGAGATGAGCGACCACGAGCTGTTCGACGAACAATGGGTCCGGGTAACACTCGACGCCAGGGAATTTCCCGGATACAAAGGCGAACGCGTTGCCTGCGAGCAATGCGGAGAAGGAATCAACTACGACCGGTTCCTGGTGCGCGATGGGCATACACTCTGCCTCTCCTGTGCCGCCCCGGAAGAGCGATACTACCAGCCGCTCAATCGTGAGCCGCGTTAGAGCACTTCACTTCCGGGAAAGTGGTTTACAGGAGTCTCTGCCCTAGAGCCAAACGGAGTTCCCTCGCCAATGGACAGGAAAACCGCAGGTCCCTCCACTACGCTGCGCTCCGGTCGGGATGACAATTCTGTTGCAGTACGGGCGCTAGGCTCTTCGCCCTTGACCCCAAACAGAATTGTCATCCCGACCGGAGCGCAGCGTAGTGGAGGGACCTGCGGTTTTCCCGCCCCCCTTTGTGACCCCTGTTTAGCCTCGGCTTACCGCGCTCTCGAGCGCAAGGGCGGCACGCAGGACAGACGCCTCATCGAAATGCTTTCCCAGAATCTGCGCCCCGATGGGCAGGCCCTGTGATGATTGCCCGCAGGGCACAGATATGCCGCAAATTCCGGCAAGACTTGCGGTCACGGTGTAGATGTCGGCGAGGTACATGGAAAGCGGATCGTCGGTCTTCTCCCCCAGCTTGAACGCCGGAGTTGGCGCCGTCGGCGTGACCAACACATCGACCTGCTCAAAAGCAGCAAGAAAGTCACGGGTGAGCAGCGTGCGCACCTGCTGCGCCTTCTTGTAGTAGGCGTCATAATAGCCGGCGCTGAGGGCGTAGGTGCCCAGCAGGATGCGCCGCTTTACTTCAGCCCCAAAGCCAATGTCCCGCGACTCGCGATACATCGCTCCCAGGGTATTCGCATTCTTGGCCCGAAAGCCGTAGCGCACTCCGTCAAACCTGGCCAGGTTTGCACTGGCCTCGGCGGTCGCCAGCAGGTAGTAGGTTGGGATCGCGTACCTGGTGTGCGGCAACGACACAGGGTGGATGGTGCATCCTGCCTCGCGCAGGCGTTCGATCGCGGCCTCTACCGCCGAGCGCACCTCGGCATCGAGGCCGTCGCCAAAATATTCAGCCGGAACGCCGACGCGCAGGCCGTTCACCGGCTGCTCCAGCGCCTTGACATAGTCCGGTACAGGCAAGGTGGCGGAGGTAGCATCCAGTGGATCGTGTCCCGCGATCACCCCCAGCAGGATGGCTGCATCCCGGACCGTGCGGGTAATCGGACCTACGCGATCCAGAGACGAGGCGAAGGCGATCAGACCATAACGCGACACCCGACCGTAAGTCGGAAGCAGGCCGACCACCCCACAGAAAGATGCCGGCTGGCGAATCGACCCGCCCGTGTCGGTGCCGAGAGTGGCGACCGCCATGCCTGCGGCCACGGCCGCAGCCGACCCACCGCTTGAGCCGCCAGGTACACGATCCAACGCCGCTGGATTGTGCACCGGACCGTAACCAGAATTCTCCGTCGATGACCCCATGGCGAACTCATCGCAGTTCAGCTTCCCCACTAGAACCGCACCAGCAGCCTCCAGACGCTTGACCACCGTGGCGTCGTACGGCGGCTTGTACCCTTCGAGGATCCGCGAGCCTGCCGTTGCCGGGGAACCCTTCATGACGAGTACATCCTTGACTCCGATGGGAACCCCGGCCAAGGAAGGCAGAGGGCTGCCCTGGGCCGCGAGTTGATCGATGGCCGCGGCTGCACGCAGCGCACGCTCGGGGCTTACTGCCAGATACGCATTGATGGCCGGATTGCGGGCTTCAATCTCTTGAAAACAAAGCTCTGCTAACTGCGTCGCGCTCGGCTTTCGAGAGCGCACTGCGACTTGAACCTCGGCGATGGAGCTCTGCTTCCAATTCATCGTTATTCCATTATCTCTTTATTCCATATCGTTCCGCGCGGCATCCGTTGCATCCGCTCGCTTGGGCGCGCCAGCTATCTCCTGCTCGAAGGCAGGTGTCTTATATCTGATCTTTTGGATGAATCGAAAATCAGGTGACACCGGGGGCAGAAAGTGGCGATAGAGATTTCGGGAACGACAACGATTCTTCCAGGGAGAACCACACGACACTGTTTTAGCGCTCAATCACCTTGGGCACTTTAAAGAAAATTCCGTCTGTATCCGGAGCACAATCAAGAACCCGCTCCCGGCTCAGGGATGGAGCAATTTCGTCCGCGCGCAAATGCTGAGCCGCTGCTTCGGACTTTCTGCCCTCCGCCAGGAGGTCGGCAACCTGCGCCATGGGCGGTGTGGAGGTCGTGTCCAACTCGTTGAGCTGGGCGAAGTAGTCGAGGACGGAATTCAGATCGCGCAACATGGCCGACTTTTCGCCACTCGTCAATTCGAGGTTGGCCAGTTCGGCGACACGCTCAACGTCCTGTTCAGAAACGGCCATACGCTTTACGGGCTACAGAAAAGCCGGAAGAGGGATGGAGATGTGTCCCTCAGCGGCTGAGTGGTCCACGACTCTACGCGGATTTCGAGAAGTCAACCGCCCAGGAGTTGGTGCGACTGGAGACACAGCAGAAGGCCGTCTCATAGAGCAGAGAGAAATCGCTCGCCAGAGTGGCCTCGCGCATGTAGTCCCAATCGATTTTCGCCTTCAAAGGCTTGATCATGCGGCAGTAATAGGCCTCAAGCTCTTCATCGGGAATATCCTGCAGCATCTCTTCTTCGCAGCGAAAGGCGAGGGTTGCCGCTCCCGTCAGCCCTGGCCGAAACGGCATATGCATCACTTCCAAATGAGGCAGCTTAGGCCGCGGCCCAACCAGGCTCATGTCGCCACGCAACACATTGACGAGCTGGGGCAGCTCATCCAGCTTGTACTTGCGCAGGAAGCCGCCGAATCTGGTCACTCGTGGGTCGCCCCGCTTGGTCAGCGAGGGCCCGTCTTCCTGAGCGTCAATCGCCATGGTCCTGAACTTGAACACGGTGAACAGGACCCCATTACGTCCCACGCGCTTTTGGCGGAAGATCACCGGGCCCGGGGACTTGTAGCGGACTAGAACGGCTGCGAGGAGCAGCAAGGGCCAGAAAAGCAGCAGCGCCGCTGCGGCAAAGACGAAGTCGATGCATCGCTTGATGATCGAGACGCTCCAAGCGCTGGGCTCGGCGTAGTAGGCAGCAGGGTCCTGCGGTATAGCGCAAAACGGTGGAAACAAAGTCGTCGAATGATTGCTGACCTCAGTGACGACATCATTCCAAAGCAGGGCCGCACTGGGCTGCGGAGGAGCAAAGCTTGTGTCCATGCGTTTTTAAGACCTGTTCTAAAATTTTGGAGCGCTTGCTGAATTCTCGTTCAGGGTCTTGTCAATCAAGTACTTTGCTTAGTCGACGCTCTTGGTGCAAATCTTGTTTTTGCTAGACACTCGCTTGATCGGCTGAGGTGACGCTTACCTTAGCCTACTACCGAACCACTGCGTTGATGTCACTCCGTCGAGAGCATCTTCGCGGCTGAGCCGAAGGTCTCGATTTCCGCTATGTACACGGATGAACCCCTGCTCAAAAAGGATGTTGCGCCGGGGTAGAACTTTTCCCGATTCAACCTTTTAACCAAAATAACAGTATTTCCTTTCTTAGGGTACCCCACTGCTGATAACAGTCAAGATTCCTGAGCCGGCGCCATACGCGGCCGACGCACATTTTGTTCAAAGGTTTACAGTGGGCGCAGATTCACGCAGCGATTTTCCCAGGCAAGCCGCACTTGACGAAGCTCAAGAACGAAACGCTATCCTGCAATGACGCGGAAACGGGTACCGAGAGCCTATTCACCCTACTCTGCTAATCGGCGCCGGTCCGCAAGTCCTCCCGTTGCATGACAGTTCTGTCGATCGCATTCAGCCTGGGCGCTCCTGGTCCCTTGATTACGCGCTTATCCCGGCTCAGATAAAATTCTGCGATTTTCAGCAGGCAGCGGGCAGCGACCGCCGCACGTACCATCAGTTTGAGTACCCGGCTCTTGCCAAAATAATCGTAGTGCTCGTTGAAATCAACCATCGCCCGATGCTGCTCTATGATCTTTTTTCTAGGCATCTGGTTGATGCTTTGGCTCCCGTAATGAATGACCTCGGCCGTGGGCGTGTAGTAGATCTTGCAACCGTTACGCTTCAGCATCAGGTTATAAGCCAAATCGACCTGGAAATGGGGCAGTCGCTCATCGAGCATGCCGAAGGTTTCCCAGGTTTCCCGGCGCAGCACGTACGCAGTGGTGCCGAGGCTTTCCACCTGCTGCTCCCGCGAATAATCGAAGGAGCAGGCATAGTATTCCCGTGAGACTTGACCGCGGGGAAAGAATTTATGCCAATTAAGGCCCTGGAGAATCATGGTCCCGAGGCCGGCAAAACTACGAACGCACGATTGCGTGGTGCCATCGGGATTGAGCAACCGCGGACCACAGGCAGCAGCCTCCGGATGGGCATCCATAAAGTCTACGAGCACCTTGAAGACGTTGCCCAACACCTTGGTGTCGCTGTTCAGCAAGCAGGCATAGCGGGCGCGCGACATCTTCATGCCCAGATTATTGTTCTTGGAGTAAAGCAGCGCTACCTTGTTGCGCACGAGAATGACTTCTGGAAAGGCTGATTCGACCATCTCCGCGCTGCCATCGGTCGAACCGTCATCGATGCAGATTACCTCGAATCGGATGCCACGGGTGTAGTGGTAAATCGATGCTAAGCACTGCTGCAGCAATGCTTTGGTGTTGTAGTTGGGTATGATGACGGTTAGGTCGAGCAAGAGATTCATCAATCTTTCAAAACCTCAGGCACTTCTATTGGGATGAGTTAACTTCGCGCGCAGGAACGCCGGCGACGGTTGCATTGGCAGGCACGGATCGCAGCAAGACAGCATTTGCACCCACTTTGACATTATCGCCTAAAGATATTCCGCCGAGAACCTTGGCCCCAGCTCCAACGACAACAAAGTCCCCAATTTCAGGCCTGAGAGCCAAGTCATACTTCATGTCAATCTGCGTTGCCCCCAGGGTAACGCCCTGGAAGATGGTCACATCCCTTCCAAGTTTTGATGCACCAATGACCGTTCCCGAGGTATGGGGAAAGAATATACCGGGACCAATTGCGCATCTGGGGGAGATCTCTATTCCAAAAATAATTTGATTCAAATACGACAATAAATGCGCTAAAGCTGGAAGACCGTTAAGGAATGCAGAACGGCTGGAGCGGCAAAGGACGATAGGCAAGAACCTGGGATGAGGCAGTCTGCACAAAAGACGGAGCAGCGAAGCTTTATCGTCAGTTCGGCCACTCAAGTGCAGCTGGCGTTCTAGATCTGCGTAGAGCAGCTGCTTCAGCATCCGGTCAGGCCTTCATCAGGCCGCGTTCGATCAACTCCCGATTAGCGCGCTCCAAGCCGTCTTCCGGGCCATCTTCGGGTATGGGTTGCGTCCTTACCCAGCGCACGAAACGCGCGATGCCTTCCTCCAGCGGCACATTGGGCGAAAAACGCAGTGCTTGCCCAATGACTGAAATATCCGCAAAATTGTGGCGGATATCCCCCAAGCGATACTGACCCGACACCAACACTGTGCTCAATTCGTCGAATTGCCGTTGTAGATGTTGGGCGACGGTATCGACGGTCACCTGCACTCCGGATCCAACGTTCATGGTCAAGCCATCCCCGCCGTCCGATTCCAGGCCGAGCGCCATCGCCTCAGAAACGTCCGACACGTGCACAAAGTCACGGCTTTCCTGACCATCCTCGAACAAAGCGATTACTTTGCCCTGCCGAATCCGATTGGAGAAGATCGACAATATGCCAGTGTAAGGGTTGTTGAGCGACTGGCCTTCTCCATAAACATTCTGCAGGCGGAAAATCAGGAAGGGAATGCCGAGTGCGTTGGCCGCGATCCGGACAAGATCTTCCTGGGCCAGCTTGGTGGCGGCGTAGACCGATGCGGGGCTGGTCCTGGCGGTTTCTGGGGTAGCTACCGGGTGGATGGGGCCGCAACAGCCCGGGCAAAGCGGCTCCCACTGGCCCGCTTGCAGGCTATCCAGGCTGCGTATGGGGGGATAGACCAAACCGCAGCCGGCGCAGCGATAGGTGCCTTCCCCATAGACGGAGCGAGACGAGGCCAGAAGCACCTTTGTGACCTGGTGGTGGTCGTTAGCCAGGACGTCGAGCAGCAGGGCAGTGCCCAGGACATTGGTGCTGGTGTAGTCGCCAATCCTGTACATTGATTGGCCTGTTCCCGTCTCCGCAGCGAGATGAACGACAGAAGCAACATCGCACAGGGCCGAAACCCAATCCTGGCGCCGGCAGACATCGCCGCGCATCACCTCCACGTTGGGTTCCAGGAGCAGGTTTCCCAACTCAGGCTGGGGCACCGCGCCATGGATCTGCGGGCTCAGATTGTCCAAAAGGCGCACCGACACGCCGCGCCGGACCAGTTTCCGGGCAAGCGCCAGCCCGATGAAGCCGAGCCCTCCGGTGATCAGGACCTTTTCGCCCATCTTCTGATCTTAACCTGTTTGGTATCAATGTCGCCCAGATCTATCTGGTTAGTTTTTTGTAAGCGGAACGGGGTCAACCGGTTAGCAACGTGCGATATACGTCCAGGGTGCTGTGCGCGCTTCGGCGCCAGTCGTAAAGCTTGACCTGCTGCTCTCCCGTCTGGCGCTTCCTCGCCAAGCCCTGGGAGTCGCCCAGGGTTGCCACCAGGCTAGCGGAGAGTTCATCGGCACCGGAGGCTTCGAAGTAAAACGCTGCATCTCCGCAGACTTCGGGCAGCGAGGACGTTCGATTGACCAAAACAGGACAACCCATGCTCATCGCTTCGAGTGGAGGAAAGCCGAAACCCTCATACAAGCTGGGATAGATAAACAGGGCAGCATCGCGGTAAGCGTGGGCGAGGGTCGCATCGTCTGCCTTGGGAACGACGCTGACCGAGCTGCCAAGTTTCAGCGATGCGATTCGTTCCTGCTCCGCCGGGGTAAACGAACCACCCCCGACTGCCAACAGCCGGTAGTGGGCATCCAGACCGCTGCGGGAAAAGGCCTCCAGCAGGAGCCCGAAATTCTTGTAGCCCGCGCGCGAGCCCACGTAGAGCAAGTACGGTTGGATCACGGCCGGGGGACCGCCGGGCGCCCACTGCAAGGGAGAGAAGCCGTGATAAACGACGTGTGTCTTCTTCTCCGCGACATCATAAAAATGATGCAGATCGTTTCGGCTGGATTGAGAAACACATATGATTGCGTCCGCCTGCGCAAATAGCTTCCGTTTGCTTTCTATGATCGCAGCCGCATCGGAAAACAGCTGCGGGAACCGCTCGTGGATGCAATCGTGGTGGGTGACCACGATGCGCCGCCGGCGCACCCAGGGGAGAGCCCGGTAGAGCGTAGGGTGGTAAATGTCGACTCTTCCCCGAAGTGGAGCTACCAGCGCGGAAATGAACTCATTGATTGCATACCGAGCTAGCCCCGGCTTGATCCGGGTGCCCCAGGCCAACACCTTGGTATGGGTCTGGCGCAGGGCGGCGAAAGGCATTACCGACCCGTTCAGGCCCATGAGCATCTCCAATTCGAGCCCATCCGAGCCCTGAAGGTTCCGTACCAGCTCAAAATGGTAGCGAGAGGCGCCGCCGGCATCCTGCAGAGAAAAGACCTGATGGTCATAGAGGATGCGCATAAGTTGTTGAATCTGCTAGGGCAGCGTTAGAACAACCGCTATCATTCGCTGGTAACTTGGCCAGTCGTACCATTCAGCAGGAGGACCCCGCCGTTCTTGGGCGTTGTCCCGCTGAAGTCAAGCATATCGTCGATAGAGCCGGCGATGGCGTCATACGAGCCTTGACCAATTCGCTGCTGATTTAAAAAGTTGTCTTCAATGAAGCGCAAGATAGAGCTCTGATCAGCCACGGTGTGGGAAACATAATTCTGCTTAGCCCACGGCGAGATTACCAACAGCGGCAGTCTTGGACCATAGCCGCATCTTCCCTGTGCATGCTGAGTGCCGGGGTTCACCCCGGGGAGCGCGCTCCCCGCCTCGCCGCATTTGCCCGCCGACGAGAAAGCATCGTGCACGGTCGCGCTGCCGTTGACGACATTGTAGACGTGGTCATACCAGCCGTCGGAATCATCGTACGTAACAAAAATCACCGTGTTTTTCCACTGCGGCGTCTGTTCAATGGTATTGACTACGTGCACCAGGAATGCCTGCTCATCAAGCGGGTCCGAGTAGCCTGCATGGCCATCGCGATAGGCTGCCGACTTGAGGTAGCTGACTGCCGGAAAATTACCGGCCTTTACCGCGTCAAAGAAGTCGTGGATGTCGTATTGGTGATGAGTATTGCCATCATTTGCTTGCCCGATCGCCTGCACGGACGTGGGCCGCGCGTGATTGGGGTTGGCGGTTGAGGCGTAATACTGGAATGGGTCTAGATACGGTGTATAGTCCGGCCGGTCCTGCTTTGTAATGGTCGAGGTGTGGCTTCGGCGACAACCAGTCGTGCCATTGCTGTTGACCGCCGTAAGGTCGAACCCTTCGGCGAAGAAACCCCATGTCACGCCCGCTGCGTTCAGGAGGTCGCCAATGTTTTTGCCCGTCATATGGAGCAGCTGGCTGTCGCTAGCGCAGGTTTCGTAGATCGAGTTGGCGTTATTTATAAGCGTGTACCCCCCGTTTCCATCCGAGACTATGCTCCCTTCGGCGTTGCCATCGTTTACCACGCCGTTGGTCTGACCGGAGACGAGATTGACAGCGCCTACAGCGGAAGATCCAAACGTAGTCCCGAAGAAGAGATCGCTCATCGCATAGTGCTGGGCATAGTTCCACAGCGCAGTCACCGTATTGCCGTCGTAGTAGCCCATGGTCAGGCCTGTAGTGGCGACGATACCCTTCCCGAGGCCAGGTCCATCGGCCGCACCCACGGAACGGGGAAAGAGGTCCATTGCGCCGGCATCAAAAGCTTGCTGTTCTGCCTTATAACTGTGGTCCTGGTCGGCCGTGGCGGCCTCGGGGGGTGACAACCGGAATGGGTTGGTTGCCCCAGCGCCATTGCGGCGATTGTGGGCGTTTGGATTGTTCTGCAGGAGGTCTGGAGAGAGACCGTCGACCGCTGGAGTCCCTGGAAGCAGTTCGAAACGCGACTCACCGGGCAGATTCAATGCGTAAGGATAGGTGCCAAAATAGTGGTCGAAAGAGACATTTTCCTGAAAGATCACCACTACGTGCTCGATAGTGCCCTTGGGCGGGACGTCCGTCGCTTCGGAGTTGACAGGCAGATTGCTGGTGTAGCCACAACCTGCCAGAGTAACGATGGCTAAGTAAGCAAGCAGAGAATCGCACGTACGTCTTTGGTAACCCATGGAGAAACCTCAGCAGGGCAAAGAGAACATTTCTTCAGGGAGGGCGCGGCAATTCTAGACATTCATGATTCATTTGGGCAATGGGAATCTTTCCCGAGCTGTCGTGGTGCCGAGCCAAGCAACAGCTTGTAAGTCGTTCCTCCATTAAGTAGTTATTCAATCTGTACAATATGACTTAACATATCTGCTATAGCCTTCACCCTGGACCGGCCCGACATCATGCTTTTTTAGCAAAAGAATCGACTATGAAGAGGCGCTCACAAAAAAGTGAAGCAGGACGCAACTTTTCAGCCCTGCTGCACGTTACAAATTCAAGGTAGAGCTGCGTTTGAGGAGTTTCGTGAAGCGACCGTGTTGTCCCCGCCTTCTGCGGTCCGTCTGTTCCCTGCTCAGCACTCTGGAAATCGCAATCTTAGGCCGACCAACCCAATTTTGGCCGTGGCCGTGTACCCGCACGGCTGCAGAGAGCCACCCATGAGCGATGGTTGCGCAGCGACGCGGTCGAGCCATTTCGCAGCGGATCGCGCGCGGACACGTGCTGCAAAAGGTAACCCGCTCTCTGGAACGATCATGACGCGTAGAGAGTCGGCGGGCGGACACGTGCTGCTTCGCGAGAAGGCATGAACTCAAAAACGATCGTTCAGGCCTTTGGAGCAGTCATAGTGATCTCGCTCCTTCGAGTGTGGCCACTGATCTCGCCCCACCATTCTCTGATTTACCACAACTTCTTACCAGTTCAGACCATGATTTGGGGCATCGTGATCAACCTGGGAATCTTCACCCTGGTGGCTGCCCTGCTGTTCGGATTTTTGCAAAAAAGCGAGGTGGGTCTGCGCACCGTCATTTGGGCCCTGGTTGGCGCTGTGCTTGGCCCGGCCGTGGTCACCGACGTTGTAGCCATGCGCCGCACATCGGTTCCTCAACTCTACGTCGAGCTTCTGTTCTACGGCATCCTCCTGGCTGGGCTGGCCTTGCGCTGGCTACGGCCCATAGCCTACCAGCGCGTTGTACGCGGATCGCTGTTATTGCTGCTCTGGCTAGGTTGCGGCGCGGCGTGGATAGTTCCGGAGCTCTTATATTTCGGTCTGCGAACGCAGCCACGCGACGCCAATGTGCCGGTGACCCGAGCTGGGCTGCCCATCGTCCGAGGGGCGTTACCGGTCAGTCACGGACGGATTGTGTGGCTCCTCTTCGACGAGCTTTCCTATAACCAGGCCTTCGAACATCGCTTCCCCGGACTCGCCATGCCTGTCTTCGACAAACTAAAGAGCGAGAGCGTCTCGTTCAGTGATCTGAAGCCGGTGGGCTATGAGACTGATCGGGTTGTACCCTCATTCTTTCTAGGCCATGTCGTGGGCGATATCCAAAGCAATTTGGATGGAGAACCCACGATCAAACTGGCCGGGCAAAAGAACTGGCAAGCCTTCGACGCCCATGCCACGCTTTTCTCAGATGCGCAAAGCCTGGGCTGGACGACCGGCGTAGTCGGTTGGTACAACCCTTACTGTCGCATTCTTGCAGGAACCCTTAACTACTGTTTTTGGGCGGGAAACGGCCAATCGAACGGCACTACACCGGATCAGACTGCCCTGGCGAATGCGATGACGCCGGTCATGGAGACGGCGCGCGGTTTATTGCATAAGCCCGGTTTCGCGCAGGAAGAAAGGCACGCGGCCGATCTGGCTGCCCTCATGCCGCAAGCCGATGCTTTGATAAGAGACCAGAGCATTGGCCTCGTATTCATTCATCTACCGGTGCCACACCCACCAGGCATTTACGACCGCAGGCCAGGGCACCGACGCGACACTCGAACCTATATAGATAATTTGGCTCTGTCCGACGAATTGTTAGGGGAGTTGATGAATTCCTTGAACGCTACTCCTTTGGCCAAGAGGACAACTGTAATCATCTGCTCTGACCACTCCTGGCGCATACCTTTATGGCGGGGAACACAATGGAGCGCGGAAGAAGAAACAGCCAGCCGTGGCATCTTTGACACCCGTCCGGTCCTGATGATCCATTTCCCGGGGCAGATGGTTGAACATGATGTAACCGTACCCTTCGACGAGATCAAGATCCATGACATCCTGGAACACATACTGCGAGGCCAGGCTTACGATTTTGGTAAATCAGTGCCGGCCGACAGCGCCCTGCTTCCCATTACAGCAAAGCCGTAGGCGCGCAGGGGTGTTCAAGCTTCACAGTCTGTCAAACCGGTATTTAAAAAACGAGCACGCACTTGGGGACCAGGCTGCAGCTCTGCGCAAAGACCGCGAGACGTGGAGCACCCAGCCGCTGCAGCCTATAATGATCTTTCCGGATGAAATTTACCCTTGCCATACCGACACTGCAGGCGCCGCAAGCCCCGTCGTTCCACATATCCACCCAGGCTCCGAAGGTTCGAATCCCCTTCCTGTCGCTTTTGTTGCAGCCCAGATCGCTACACAAGTGGCTGCTTATCTGGCTGTTCTGTCTCTATCTGGCTTTCTGCTGGGGTTGCTACTTCTATTGGGAGCAGCCGAGGCTGAACAAAGACAGTTGGGTGAGGTTTGGGGCGGATTCACCAACCTACTGGGACGCGGTGAAATACCGCAGCGACCACGCAAATACAGACAATCTCGTTTCGTTTAGCGGCAATTTGCTGGGCCCGGTTTTGATCGGGACGATTTTCAGGACTGGAATTGCCGTTGCCTTCTTTAATATTTTTCTTTTCTTCCTTGCT
Source organism: uncultured Acidobacteriaceae bacterium (assembly GCA_963787145.1). Taxonomy (GTDB): domain Bacteria; phylum Acidobacteriota; class Terriglobia; order Terriglobales; family Acidobacteriaceae; genus PALSA-350. The sequence goes on along the minus strand of CAWBBY010000010.1, from coordinate 254,352 downwards.
GTCGACATTGCATCCAGCATTCCCGGGGTCGACAGGTACCGCCTTGTCTTTCTCCTTGCCATTTGCTCGGAAACCGCTCCCGCCCTGGTCACCCTTAACAAGGAAATCCTGGTTCTATTCTCTACGTTGTTGTTCGCCAAGTACATCTACTCAGAGAGGCGTTCCTGGTCAATGCTGGGAATAGTCCTTTTGGTCTCCCTGTTCGCCCGTTGGGAACAAGTCGCACTCGTCTTGCTCTTTCTTTACTTACGAAGAAAGGGCTCTATTTACGAGCGCAATCCCAAGTTCGCTATCGGCATTGTCATCGGGGTGCTCACGGTGCTCTACGCGCTGATCGCGCGGTTGCCGGGCTCCGGACTGGCTGCGTTCACGCAATACACAGCAAAAGGCAACACCATTGCCAAGCTCGTCAGAATCCAGGCGGACTTCGGGTTTCCACTGGTTCTGGTGCCTAAAATCATAATGAACTTGTTTGGCGAACTTCTGAGACCGCTTACCTTTGTGCGAGAGTATTCCCTTCTTGGCTGGGGCGACATCCATTCCATATTTATTATTCCGCTGTTCTCGATCTCGCTGTGTACCCTGCTGGTGGTTGCTTACCGTCGAGGCAAGCTGGATCCTCATCGGCCGATCGCTTTTCTCATCATCATCTACGCCATAACCACGGCCATCACGCCTTTTGTTCAGCCGCGCTACAACTACTTCGCCTACGTTCTGCTTGCTCTGGAACTGGCCCGTAAAGATCCGGATGAGGAGAATGGAGGGGGGACACGATCAGTGGAAAGTGCTTCGGGTATAGCCGTTTCTACGGGCTTGCGTTTTTGAATGTACACCCCCGTGCGGTCCGCCCATGCCCAGGCTCAAAGATATTGGCGCGCACTCTCCAGGATGACGGCTGCCCGGTCGCTGGGAAAGTAAAGAAAGTTGTTGATGTATTTCCCGACCTTGCCGTTTTGTCTTACCTGGTCGCGATGGTGGTCAAAGCGGGCAATGGGCAGGATTTGGTTTCCGTCCAGGTAGAATCCGGCGTAGCCGATGGCGCTGAGAAAATTCGTTACGCGCTCCAGCGATCCCGGGGCATGGCGTTCCTCAATCTCGATCATCAGGTTTGGCTTCTCGCGCTTTAACGTTTCCAGGCCGCCATGCAGAACGGCTTCCTCATGACCTTCCACATCGATCTTCACGAAGCCGACATTTGTCAGCTCAAAGCTGTCCAGGGTCTTCATGGGCGCGACCACGGTCTCGATGACCCGGCCACTCTCCAATGCGGCCGAATTCGATTCGGCGATGGTCGCCGACATGTAGCCGCCGGTAGGATATTTCAGCTCTCCCTGACCCTCTTTGTCAGAAATGATCACGCCATGGATTTCCATCTTTTCCGCATAGTTTCCCTTTAGACGTGCAAGCATCTGGGGAAGTGGCTCGAAGGCGATGACGCCCTTGGCAAGAGGCAGGAGATGGTGCGCAAAAAAGCCTTCGTTTGCGCCAATGTCCAGGGCAACAGCATCTTTGCGGCAGAGTGCGGGCAAAAGCGGCAGTTCCGGCTCTACCTTTACCCAGGTTTGGAACCGCCTGGCGTACATGGTCTTGGGAAACAGGCTCTCAGCGACCTGCTTGAGTTGAGGCCGCAACATTTTAAGGGTGCGTTTCATAGAAGATATCGATCATCCCTTACCGGAAGCCACCAGAACAGTTTACCCGAGGGCGCCGGTTATCCGGATTGGGGAGCCCGGGCCGAGGACGGAGTCGCAGCTGAGTATAATCTTGCTTTGGTCAGGCCCCGCCGGCCTTAGAAGATGCGCTCGCTTGACAGAGCATGATTTCGAGTTGTTTCTACCCGACATGAAGAAAAATCAGATTGTAGCCGTGGTTGTACTTTACAAACGGCTGCCGGAGCAGAGCCAGACGATCGACAGCCTGGGCAAAGTTTTTGCAGGCAATCCAGAGCTGCTTAACTCTATTCGGGTGATCCTCTTCGATAACAGCCCAACAGCGCTCGATCAGGTGAATCTTTCGTTTCCTTGCGACTACCGCCATGCCGGCCGCAACGTGGGAACATCGGGGGCGTATAACTACGCGATGGAGTTTGCCGAAGCGGAGCAATGTCGCTGGCTGTTGCTATTGGACCAGGACACGACAGTCTCCACCGAATTTCTGCCCCGGATGCTTGAGTACAGCCGCCAACTCCAGGACCAGGCGGAAGTAGGCTCGGTGGTTCCCCTGATTTATTCGCATGGATCTCTGGTCTCCCCGAGAAAACATGGACGGTTCAACCAGATAAGCCTCATACCGACGACGTTCAGCGGCGTTTATCGTCATAAGGCGTTCGCCGTAAACAGCGCTACCTTGATGCGGGTCGCGGCGTTGCGGGAAATCGGCGGATACAGTGATGATTTCTGGCTCGATCTGTCGGATGTCTATGTATTCCAGGCCATGTATCGAAAAGGTAGATATCTCTTTATCGCGGGCGACCTTACCCTGCAGCACTCCATTACCAGCATGGACTTTGATAAGGATATGGCGCCGGAACGATACCGGAATTTTCTCGCGGCAGAAAGCGCCTTTGTGGACCTTTATTCCTCCGCTCCGGAACGGGCATTTCACCTTATCCGCTTGCTGGCGCGGACCCTGCGGCAACGTCGCCGCCACCGGAACCGGAGTTTTTCCAAAATGACCTTCGAATACCTTTGCCGACGGCTCTTTGACACCCGCGCAAAGAGAATCCGCAGCTGGCGGAAACAATTGTTAATGCGTGATATACCCGTAATCGAGGACGGGCAGGTCGTCGGCTAACCCGCTAAGTGGAACGAAAGCTGAGAGCCCGTCGAAATTGAGCCAGCTTGGCCGCATTGTCGGGATCGGCGACCACGCGGCTGTGCACGTAAGACGAGACCACCCGAATGCACCCAAAAATGAAACCCAGGATCAAGCCGGTCAATGTCCACAAGGCGCGGAATGGTCCAGATTTTCGTTCCGGGGCCTCGGCTGGATCCAGCACCTGGATCAACGGCGATGCCTTTGCCTCGTCCATCCTGGCCGCTTCAAACTGACGCGCGATCAGATCGAAGATAAACGTGTGGTACTGCACATCTCTCTGCTTGCGGAGGTAGGCGACCTGATCCTCAGGGAGCGACCTGCTGGTAAGGGATATATCCCCTGGCTTGCGCCCTTTTTGTAGGGCCTCCAGCCCGCTCATCTGCTGCCGCAGTCCTGCTATCTCAGTGTTCAAACGAATCACATCGGGATTTTGATCCGTCGACGACGTACGCAAGGCGTCTAGCTGCACTTCACGCGAGATAATCTGGCTCTGCAACGCCGCCACCTGGGAAATAACTAAGCCCGTCTGGCCCATCGGTGAAACGGCGCCGGTCTTTTCCTCCGTTTGCTGAAGTGCAATCTCCGCGTCGGTCAGCCGGTCTTTCTCCAGTGCCATCTGCTGAGAAAAGAAGTTCCGCCGCACGCCAGCTTCACCGATGATCAAACGGCTGTTGATGTCATGAAGTTCGTCCACGTATGCGTTGGCGATTTTAGCAGCTAGATGGGGATCTCCGTCTTTGACGGTGATGCTGATCATGCCGCCCCTTTCGCTGACGAACTTGGAATTAGCCGCGAGCATACGCCGCGCGTCTGTGAGTTTCGTGACCTTATAGGCCGCCATGAGGTTCAGGCGCTTGATCAGCCCATCAGCCACCGTATTACTTTGAAGAACTGCCAGGTATAGGTCGTTAGGGTCCTTCTGGCCAGAGCTGCCCAACCCTGCAAGGGCTGCAAAACTGCCCAACTGGCTCAAAAGCCCGGAGCTCGACTGCCCCTGCTGCGGCGGCAGGACCATCGCCTTTGCGGTAAAGACGGGATGCATCAGAAGCACCAGCCCGGTGGTGATGAACATACCGATGACTGATGTCAGGATGATCGTGTTCTTCCGCTGCGCCATGACGAGTAACAGATCGAGAAGATCGAACTCGATCCCGACCGGGGTGGCCTCGCGAGGCGGACTGTATTCTGTGGTCGGCGGCATTATGGCCATGGGCTACTGTACCCGTTGCTCACGTCAATTCCCCCCATTTTACTGCAGCACGGCAATCGCTGCCGCCCCCAGGGCTAGCTGGGAGAAAATCTGCGTGTAGTTGATAAAGTTCCTCAGCCCCGAGGGCCGGGGAACTTTCTCCGGGATGACCACCGTATCGCCCGCGTTCAAGTGCATGCTAGCGAAGGTATTTCCGAAAACACCATTACGGGAATGGCGGCTGACGACTGAGCCATCGGCCCGAATAATGAAGGAATCCCCGCCATCAGCACTCTTCGTCGGCCCACCCGCCAACCGCAGGTAGCTCTGCACCTCTTGACTGTACTTGAAGAGAAAAGAATTCTGGTCGTATACGGCTCCTACCACATTCACCGTGCTGGGCTTGGAGGGGACCACGAAGCGATCGCCATCTTCCAGTTGGATGTTTGGCAGGTCGGCAATTTGCGATGCATTCTGGGGGATATTCAGCACCACCCGGCCAGTCGCCCGAATGGTGCGGAACCTGGCGACCAGACTCCGGGAGGCGGCTGTCGCCGCCGGGTCTACGTTGCCGACGCTGGCGGAGGCGGCAATCGTCGACCGGTCAATCTCCAGCTCCAGATTCTGCAGGTAATCATTCAAGCGCAGCTGCTGCAGGATGCGGGTCGATTCGCGAGTAAAGTTCGATCCGAACAGGTAGGCCTCGGGAGTGAAGCCTCCGGCGCGGGCAACGAGCTGGGGCAACGTTTCACCCGGTAGGACACTATAGATGCCGGCCTGCTTGAACTCGCCTTCGAGACGGACGAATTTGGTGCGCTGGGCCTGCGGAACCTTGATATCGGCCTGGGAGAAGATGGTGATCACATCGCCCGGATCAAGCGCCAGATTCTGCGAAGAGTCATGATCGAGGACCAGCTTTCCAGGATTGAATGGAACCAGTGAAGTGGTGAGTGTTTGCGGATTCATGCGCTCGATGACCGCGTAAGACCAATCGATCTCAGGTACGGGAAGAGCGACGGTCATGGCCGGCCGGGGAAGATTTCCTGCCGATGCCTGGGTCTCGTCGGCCAGCGATCTGCTGCCTGGGCTGGAACAGGGTTGCCCATTCTGGGAGTTGGTCCCCTGGACGCTTGATCCGGGGGTCTGGCCATACTGATTTTGCTGCGAAATGCCACTGGCATCCGGGATGCAGTTCGGATCGTTGTTTGGTCCCCGCAGACTGATTCGAGTTCTGGTTGTTGTTTTGCATCGGGCTCGTGCCGTTGGTCCGGGTGCCATTTGTTTGTTGGCCCTGGCCGACATTGGGCGCGGACTGTCCGTTGTAGATAGGGACCCCGTTGGCATCGTATTGCGCAGTGCCAGTCTGATAGCCATTCAGATCGCGAGGGTAATAATCGGGGTTATTGGCATATTCCGGCTTGAACTCCGGACCGGGAATACCCAGCTGATTCCTGCGTTCCCAGTAATCCCGGGTAATGAGCGATTGACTATCCGGGATAATGTCGCTTAGCTTCATGCCCGGATGCCAGGAAAAGCGGCCTGTTTCCGCCACATTGCCTCGCAGGGTAACGGTGTTCTGAAACTGCGGAGAGATCGGGAGGACGCGGAGGATGTCCGCCTGTTGCACTGGGGTCGCCAAGCCAGGGCCCTGCAGTGAGACGTCCAGTACGGTGCGGCTCTTCTGCACATCCAGGCGCTCGAGGGATGCCCGGAGCAGTGAGGCGGTAGCGGAAAGCCCCCCGGCATAACGGAGTGACTCCTCAACCGTCGTTGTGCCCTTCAGCTCGTAGATGGCGGGAACGTGGACGTCACCGGAGATGGCCACTTGCGGCCCAACAGGAGGGATGTAAATCACATCGCCGGGGAGCAATGGGGCGTCCTTGGACATATCCCCGAATATCAGCAGATCGTACAGATCGAAGTGAGTAATGGTTTGCCCATTACGCCGGACCTCGATATTGCGGAGGGAGCCCTGGACGGAAGGTCCACCGGTGGCAAACAACGCCGTGACCAGGGTACTGAGTGAGCTCAGAGTGTACGTGCCTGGGCGACGGGCCTGACCGACGACAAATACCTGGATGGAGCGGAGCTGCCCCATTTCGACGCTCAGATCGAAGCTTTTGTAGATATGCCCAACCGAATCATGAATGTGTTCCCGGACTTGCGCATAGGGCAATCCGGCAACGTGGATCTCGCCCACCTGGGGAAGATAAATGGAGCCAGTACGGTCTACGGTCAGTTGGGCATTGAAATTGACTTGGCCCCAAATGCGGATTACCAGCTGATCGCCCGGTCCGAGTACGTAGTCCGGGGTGACATTGACTTCCCTGAGTGGAGCGAAGGTCGACGGGACCTGGCGAAAAAGGCTGTCACCGTACACCGGAAGCAGGGTGCCCAGAGAGCCTCGGACCATTAGCTGAAAGTCGGTTGGAGCGGAAGGGGCCCGGATGGCCAGAAGGCGAGACTCCTCAAGGGCTGCGAGCTGGGACTGCCCATTGCTCAGGCCACCTTGATCGATGATGCTCTGCACCCTGCTGTTCATTCCCGAGGACTGCAGGCCCGGATATTGCCCGGACAGCCCACCGGACAGCCCACCGGCTGACCCACCGGCCGGCCCATAGCCGCCGTTCTGAGACGAGCCGATACCGCCCAATTGACCGAGACCCTGGGTCGGAGCCTCCTCCTCGCTTACACAACTTCCATCGACCGAAGAAATGACGCCGGATGGGCAGTCGAACGTATCGGAACCAGAAGAGGACTGAGCAGCAGCAACTGGCAGTTTTATCTGCGCTACACCCGCAATCAGAAGGATTGCGAAGAAAAGACCTGAACGCTTACCCATAATTTGTAAAAAGTCAGAAGACCCGCTCGGCACACAGCCGTGTCTCCCACCCAAGCTTTACTCCTTTGCCATCGGCGCAGCCCTGTCCTCGGGGGACGAACTCATCCAATTCTTACTTTAGTTTAGGGCCTTGCGATGGATTTCCAAATCGTTTTCCCGGGGAACGGTCGGGAAAGAACCTGATTCACTCTGGAAAACGATCGTAATCGGGAGGCATTGCTCCCAAAACGCCAAAACGGGACGAACCCCGATGTACTTTCGTCGACCCGCCCAGAGATCCCATAACCAGCCCAGGCACGATTTGCTGGAAAAGGCGAGGTGCGATGCCGCCGCCTGCTTCGTGTTTCTGTCTTGCTGTTGCTCCCGAACGCGGTGGCTTGCGTAGCCATCGCCCAAAATGGCGCCACAACGACGGCGACCGCGAATTCTGCGACGGGTAGGGGGATAGCCGGGAGAAACGCCCTCCCCAGCCGGAACACCACGGGCAACTTACGAAAAACCAGACATTTCAGGCAGTTCATTCGAGGCACCTCTCCGAGCCGGTTAATCGGACAGTTGGGTGCCGGTCAGACCGTCAGCTGTCCGGATGGCCCTTCACCCGGGGGGGACCCAAATCGGTGACGGAAAGGTCTTAGATTTCTAGCTGTCTACTCTTTTCGCAGGTATTGGATAGCGGAGAAAGGTGTGTGCCACGCTTCATCGCCAAGTCGGAGCATACTCTACTGCACGACTACGGTCATGGTTGTGCTGTGGTTCAAGCTACCAGAGACGGCCGTAATGGTTGCTGTATATGTTCCCGCCGGAGTTCCTGGCGTGGTGGTTGTATGTGAAGAGGAAGACGATCCACCGCCACCGCAGCCTATAACGGACACGCCTGCGAAAGCAATGACTGCGATCGCCATAAGCAATGGCCGCTTCCGCTTCCAAGGGAGCAGTGTACCCAGCAAGATCGCCGTCCATGCTACCGGAGCGCCGCCTAAGGGAGGCCGGGTCTGAGAGGTGGTGGGTGCGGCTGTTGTTATCGTAGCGGTCACCGTGACAGCCGTGCCGCTGAGCTGCACGGCAGAGCTCGACAAACTACACGTAGGCGCCGGGGTTGCGGACGGCGTGATGCTGCAGCTGAGGTTCACTGTTCCCGTGAATGTACCCGCAGGCGCAACAGCAATACCGAATTGCGCGTTCTGCCCAGCCGCGATGGTTTGCGAAGCTTGCGATCCGGAGGCTAATCCGACAGTGAAATTCGGGGCCGCCACGCCGATGCCGGAGAGCGCGATGGTCTGCGGCCCTCCACCGCTCTGCGCGATCGTGATGTTGCCCGTCGCATTTCCCGCGGCGGACGGCGAAAAAGTAACCGAAATCTGGCAACTGCTTCCAATGGCCAACGAGGTCCCGCAGGTGTTTGTTTGCGCGAAATCACCTGAGGCCGAGATGCCGCTGATGTTAAGCGGAGCGTTTCCGCTATTGGTTAGGGTTGCAGTCTGCGCCGTGCTGGTGGTACCCACAGTTTGCGAGGCGAACGTAAGCGTGGTAGGGTTCAGGGCTGCAGCGGGTCCGAGAGCCGTGCCCACCAGCTCCACTGATTGCGGACTGCCCGGCTCCGTTCCGCTCACCGCGATGCCGGCCATTCTCGTTCCCCACATCGTAGGGGTGAACGTCACGTTGACAATGCAGGCCCCGCCGGCTGCCAACGATGCTCCGCAGTTATTGGTCTGCGTAAAGTCGGAGCTATCTTGACCCGCGAGGCTGATGCCGGTGATATTCAAGCTGGAGTTTCCGGTGTTGACGAGTGTGACCGGAAGGGGTTTGCTGCTTGTGCCGACAGTTTGCGATGAGAAGATCGCCCGGTCCGGACTCGCTGTGAGTACTGGTCCGTTCACCGCGGTTCCACTGAGAGGAATGGCGACCGGGCTGGATGGGGTACTGTCGCTGAGCGTGATGGCGCCTGCATCCAATCCCGTGCTCGTGGGGGAGAAGCTCACCGTAATGGTGCATTGAGCTCCGGCCGCGAGGCTGGCTCCGCAGTCGTTGGTCTGGGTGAAATTTCCGCTGGCGACGATGTTGATAATGTTGAAGCTCACGCCGGCCGGATTGCTGATGGTAATGGTTTGCGGCGCACTCGTGGTTCCGACGCCCTGAGAGCCGAAATGGAGCGAAGCGGGTGCGACGGCCTTGAACGGCGTGCTCAGCAGTACCGCGATTTCGGTGGTTACGCTGGCCGCTGTAGAGTAACCCGTTCCTGCAACGACGTCCGGTATTCCGTCGTGGTTAAGATCCAACACGCCGGCGGTGCCGGCTGCCAGGAAAACAGGGATGGGCTGACGGAAAGTCCCATCTCCATTGCCCAACAGGACCGTAGCTGAGCCGGCATACCCGGGGGTAATGATAAGGTCAGGTTTGCCGTCTCCATTAAAGTCCCCGACACTTAGAAGTCCGCTGCCGCCCGCAGAAGTGATGGGCGTTTGAAATGTGCCATCGCCATTGCCCAGAAGAACCAACACCGTGGATCCCCCGGTCGTCAGGGCCACGTCCAGGGCCAGGTCCAGCTTTCCATCGCCGTTGAAATCCCCTGCGGCAAGAGAGAAAACCTGGGTCGTGACGGCATAGTCCAGATGTGGCTGGAATGTTCCGTCTCCATTGCCCAGATGCACAGAAATCCCTGTTTGCGTTTGGATGACTAGATCCAGCTTGCCATCTCCGTTGAAATCGCCGGAGATGATGTTTGATGGTGACAAGCCCGTGGCGTAATCTACGTGTGTCTGAAAGGTCCCGTTTCCATTGTTGAGCAGGACGGAAATAGTATTTGAGCGGGAATTTGACGTGGCAACATCGGGTTTGGCGTCTCCATTAAAGTCGCCAATCGTCAGTGATTCGGGTTCCAAGCCGGTGGTGTATTCCACCGCGGACTGGAACGTACCGTCACCGTTGCTAATAAGAACAGCGAGGTCTCCCGGGAGGCAGGTGTTATTGCCTGCACTGCAGCCGGGGTAAACGGTGGCTAAATCCGCTTTACCGTCGCCGTTCAAATCTGCCGCCGCGATGGGTCCCGTATTCTGAGGAATCGGCGTAGAAATTTCCGCTTGAAACGTCCCATTACCATTGCCCAGGTACACTCCCAAGGTGGGGCTTGATGGAGCAAAGGCAACCTCCCCCGCAAAATCGGGCTTGCCGTCCCCATTAAAATCGCCCAACACCACCTGCGAGGCGGGGTTGAAGTTTTGAAAGGCGTAGTCCGTTCCTCCGACGAACGTGCCATCGCCCACGCCAAGCAAGAGAGAGACGCTTGCCGAGCCGGTGGTTGAGCAACTGAATGGGAGGCACCCCGACTCCGCCACTGCCAAATCTAACTTGCCATCCCCGTTGACATCAGCGACCAACACATCGGATGAATAGGAGCCTGCGGCATAATCCGCGGTCGTCTGAAAGCTTCCGTCGCCATTACCAAGAGAAACCGCAACAGTGTTTCCTGAAACAACCACCAGGTCCGGCTTTCCGTCGCCGTTCAAGTCCGCCGCAGCGGCACCGGCAGTGTCCGACCCGTTGCCATTGGGAAGGCCGTATATCGCGTGCAGCACGAAGGTCCCATCGCCGTTTCCGAGAAATAACCCACCGCCTGCATACAAGTCCAACTTGCCATCTAGATTGAAGTCGGCCGCCGCCATGGGGGGCCCCCCCGGCGAGGAGCCAACATAAGTGATGGGAGCTTGAAAGGTCCCATCTCCATTGCCCAGCAGAGTGGAAGGGCCAGAGACGACCAGGTCGAGCTTGTGGTCGTTATTGAAGTCGCCAATAACCAGGCCAGGCAGTTGTGCGCCAGACACTTGATAGACGACCTGCGACTGAAAAGTCCCGTCTCCTTGACCGAGCAACACAGAAACGCTGCCGTCCTGGGAATTGACGATCGCCAGATCGAGTTTGCCGTCGCCGTTAAAGTCACCCGCCGCAAGCGCGGACGGATTCTTACCTGTGGCGTAGTCGATATGCGGCTGGAAGCTCCCATCCCCGTTACCCAGCAATATGCTCACGGTGCCGGCGTCGCAGATGAGGTCCGAGAGCGCCATGCCGACCTCCTGGTAGGCACAGTTCGCGTTAGTGACCGCCAGGTCCAGGATGCCATCGTTGTTGAAGTCCGCAGTGATCACGGCCGTGGGCGATGGTCCCGTCGCATAACTGGCCGGCGCATTGAATCCGCCCCCTGCGTTCCCCAGAACGACTGATACGGTGTTGTTGCCCTGATTTGCGGAAACAAGATCGACAATTCCATCGCCGTTGAAGTCACCGGTAGCGGCCGAAAACGCGCCTGGACCCACGGGTACACTCATCTTGCCGAAGACGTAGGTTTGGCCTTGACTCGCGGTAACCGAAAGCAGAAAGCAAATGAAAAGTACAACAAACCAATGGGTGCGAATAGATTACCCCTTGCCGCAGCCGGCCTTTGGAACTGGCAGAATCTTACTTTTACTCTGAGCGCTTGGAAAGGAATTTCGGGCAGGGTAGTTTGCACTGCAGTAACCACAACGGGCTGTGAGCCGTGATCGTCGAATCGATATGGCCTGGCTACGCATTCCTTGCGCGGCGGCGTAGCGACCGACGGGCTGCCGCGCATTTCGCTTTATCTCAATCGGTATTTATTATGAAATGGTATGTGGTCACCCTTTCATCCGCCACCTAATTACCCTGGATCGTTCCAGGTGTGTAACTGTCGGTTGGTTTTTAAAGTCGCGAACAGGCTGCCTATACCCCGTGCTTGAGTAGCCGCCCCTGTCTCGCACCCTCTACCGCTGGTGGTATGGTTGGACGAGCGAGGCTAGGAGGCATCCGTGAGGGCAAGCGCTGGCTTGAGGTTGATCGCACTGTTAGCGGCGGCGAGTGTATGTCCGAGCACCCTGCCAACACATGCGGCGGTGGCGGCGCAGGGGCCGATTGCAGCGACCAGCGTCGCCGGGGCCGATATCGGCGACCGTGTCAACCATGCGCTGAAGTCGTGCGCGCTGCAGTGCACCGTCTATATCCCGGCTGGGAACTATTCTTTTTCGACACCCATCCACCTGGAGCTAAACCCCTTTGGCAAATACAAGCTGAGCGGTGAGCCGGGAGCTGTGCTCAGCTATAGCGGAAGAGGCGATGCCATCACCACAACGATCAACAATCTCTCGGGCTCTTCTCAGTTGCTGATTGAAGGTTTTCAGTTGATGGGAAATGCCCACGCGGCTGCCGGAATCCACACGTTGCCGACCAATCGGATAACCATCCGCAACATGGTCATCAGCGGATTTTCCGGAGGCGATGGAATTCTGGTCGAGGGAACGAACAGCTCGAATATTTACGACAACCTCATCTCTAATAACAAGAATGGAATCCGGCTGATTCCCACGGTGTGCAGCAGCAGCGCACCCCTCCACTGCGGAACTTCGGAGAGTGGTCCGCCCTTTGCTGCGAACGCTATCCACGTTACCGACAATCAGATCACCAGCAATGCACAGTGGGCTATTTTTGAGGACACGGTCATGGTCGGCCACGGTCTATCGGAGACGCTGAACAATCTTTATATGGGTAACGATCTCGAAGAGAATGGCGTTGGGGCGATCTACCTGACCCGATCCCGCGGAACCATCATCACGGCAAACTACTTCGAAGGGTCACCCCGCGAGGTGGTGCTTGGCATGCCGAATGGGGGAAGTGGCTACCGCGCGTACGGTCCGGTCGTGCGCGATAACTATTTCACTACTGTGACAGCCACGCCCTACAACATCGAGATTGAGGATGCCGATAGTGCGTTGATTGAAGGCAACAGTGAGTTGGTAGGTTCTCTTGATGCAAGGAATTGCTTTGTCAACATCGTAGGAGCAACCCGCACTTATATTTCAAAGAATGCGATCTACCAGAGGAACGCCTACTGTTACAACGGAGTTCCGGGAACGCCCTCGACCAGCGATGGATCCTTCTTCTTCGGCCAGCGCTAGTTGGAAAACCTTCCTTTTCTCAGCAGCGTACGATTTTTTCTGAGACCAGGCCGCGGGTGGCATTGCGCGAGTCAACTACAAGCTGCGATTCTTTGACGATGCGGGCGTAATCGTAGGAAGTATGATCGGTTACGATCAGCACACAATCGTAACCGCCAAGGTTCTCCAGTGGCTGCGACTCCATGTTCAGATTATATTTCCGCCCCCGTCCCACCGAGGGAAAGAAGGGATCGTTGTAGCTGACGCCGGCGCCCTCTTGCTGCAACATCTCGATAATCGACAGCGAAGGAGATTCGCGCAGATCATCCACGTCTCGCTTGTAAGCCAGGCCCAGCACCAGGATCCGCGATCCCTTGAGGGGCTTGCTGCGCTGATTCAGCGCGGAGGAAACCGCCCCCACCACGTGATACGGCATGGCTTCATTCACTTCACCGGCAAGCTCAATAAAGCGTGTACTAAAGTCGAACTCTTTTGCCTTCCAACTCAGATAAAAGGGGTCGATGGGGATGCAGTGGCCACCAAGTCCCGGGCCGGGATAGAAGGGTTGGAAGCCGAAAGGTTTGGTCGCAGCCGCAGCGATCACTTCCCAGATGTCGATGCCCATACGCAAACAGAGCAGTTTCAGTTCATTCACCAGCGCGATATTCACGCAACGATAGATGTTCTCGAGCAACTTGGTCATCTCCGCCGCAGCCGGCGTGGAGACGCGAATCACACGGCGGAATGCGGCATTGTATAGGGCGCCGGCGGCCTCCGCTGCCAAGTCCCCTAATCCGCCGACCACTTTGGGAATGTCGCGCCGGTCAATGCTGGTATTACCGGGGTCTTCGCGCTCGGGCGAATACGCCACCAGAACACCATCGGGAATGATTGCCTCGCGCATTACCCTGACTCTGCCCGCACGCTCGATTGCCGGTGCGATCAACTCCTCTGTCGTGCCGGGATAGGTTGTGCTCTCCAGGACTACTAGTTGACCGGGGCGTAGATGGTCAACGATCGAATCCATGGTTGCTGCAATGTAACTCATGTCCGGCGTGTGGTGATCGCTGAGAGGCGTGGGCACACAAATCAGAATCGCGTCGACTTCCCCAATCTGAGAAAAATTGGCCGTTGCGCGAAAGCCCTTGCCCTGAGCACTCTTGATCTGTTGGGGATCGATACGATGGATGTAAGACTCGCCTGCATTCAGCCGGTCCACCTTGGCTGCATCGATATCAAAGCCAGTGACGCGAAATCCCTCCTGGCTGAAAAGCAAAACCAACGGCAGCCCCACGTAGCCAAGGCCGATGACCCCCACCCGCAGTTCCCGCTTCTCAACCAGCGACAACCACTGTGTCAAACTTTGCTGGTCGACCAACATGTTTCTCCTAGGGGTTTACGGTAGGTACTTTACCTTGAGGCGACCGGCAGCTTCAGCGTCTCGCGATACCACTCCACGGTGCGCTGTAAACCCTCTTCCACTCCAATCAAGGGGCGATATCCAAAGGCCTCAGCGGCCGCGGAAATGTCAGCTTGCGAATGCAGAATGTCTCCCGTTCGTGGGGGACCGTAAAGCGGCGGACGGTCGAACCCGATCAGTTTTGCCAACAAGCGATATATCTCTTTGAGGGTGTGCTGCGCGCCGCAGGCAACATTGAAGACCTTGCCCGCTACCTTTTCTGCCGGAGCCGCACAAGCCAGCAGGTTAGCGGAAACAACATTGTCGATATAAGTGAAATCCCGACCCTGCTCACCGTTGCCGAAGATAGTCGGGCGCGTCCCCTCGAGCATCTGCTGGATGAATTTTGCCAACACCCCGCTATATGGGGAATCAGCGCCCTGGCGGGGTCCAAAGACGTTAAAGTAACGCAAACTCACAGTCTCCAATCCATAGACCTGCCAATAGCTGTTCATGTAATGCTCGCCGGCGAGTTTTTGGACCGCATAGGGCGAAATGGGCATGGGGCGCATCGATTCCTTGCTGGGCAGGACTGGTTGATCCCCGTACGCGGAGGAGGAGGCGGCGTAAATGATTCGCTTGACTCCCGCTGCCCGCGCACCCTCGAGCACATGGAATGTTCCGTCCACATTGCAACGATGGCTTGGCTCAGGATTCTTCACCGAGAGAGGAACGGAAGGCAGCGCTCCAATATGCAGGACGTAGTCGATTCCCTCACAGGCGTCGCACATTGCAGCAGCATCGCGTAGGTCAGCCTCCCGGAAGTCAATCTGGTCCTTAAGGCCGGCCAGGTTCGCCGCCTTACCAGTCAGATAGTTGTCCACCCCCCGGACGTGCTCCCCGCGTTCTAGCAGAGCTCTCGCGAGGGAGGATCCAATGAAGCCCGCGATTCCCGTGATCAGATATTTCGCCATGCCGTCGTTTCCCAAACACTGCGCGTAATGACCAGGGCACGCACCTACGTTCTGGGCCAGCCCGTTTTCTGCGCCAAACGAGTACCGCAGCTCAGCGCATTATGCGGCATGGACTCGGGGGGAGATGGACTGGCAGAAACCACCTTTGAAAATAGCACACCGGCCCAATCCGGCATCGTGGGGGTAACCGAAATGGGAAATTCGCCTGCAGTTTCGCAATTGGTTTAGACCGAACCCGGATTTCCTATAGAGCTTTGGGGGGGCAACCGAACTGCATGCGGCTTTCCGCGAAGAAAGCCGCACATCGCTTCTCTCAACTAGTGCCGCGTTACAGGAAATCCGGGAAGCAATAGACCTTTTCGTGGTTTTTCTCCAGGAAAAACCACACCTCGCGATCCTTACCGGACCCCAGTAATTGCGAAACTGCTCTAGTCCTGGGCCCAAAAGGGAGTTTGCGTAAAATCCTGTGACATCTTCTGTATGTACTTCCTGGAATTGAACTTTTTGCCGGTCGAAGCACCGGACATATAGCGGATGGTGCCAAAGATCGGGCGGTCAAACCATGGGCGGTCGAACTTGCCCACAATCGACCATGCGATCCCGGCGTAGCCGTTGGGGTCTCTGCCATCCAGAAAGTAGCGGTCATTGAGGGTGACGCAGGTATCGAACGCCTTCGCCGGGTCAGGAGACCACTCCAGGATCTTCTTCGCCCAGTACATGCGCATGTAGTTGTGCATCCAGCCAAACTTGACCATCTGGTTCTGAGCTGCATTCCAAAGCCCGTCGTGGGTTTCGGAGCCTACCAACTGCTCGATCGAGTAGAGATGCTCCCGCCGGTCGCGCGCGTGCTCCATTAACGTCCCGCGGGCCCAGGGCTCGGCGCAGTCAAACGAATCGTAGTTCTCGGTAAATTTGACGAAGTTCACCGCCAGTTCCCGCCAGCCAATCAACTCGCTGATATAGGAATCGCGTGCGGGCTGGGGAACTTTGCCCTCCTTGAATGCTGTTTCGACCGCAAGGGCGATGGTAATGGGGCCGATATGACCAAAGTGCAGGTAAGGCGATAGCCGGCTGGTGCCATCCACCTCGGGATGGTTGCGCGCCTGGTCGTAAGCGGCAAGGTCCTTGTGCACAAAGTCGTGCAGGCGCTTAAGCGCCGCATGGGTACCCCCGGTGAAGCTCTCGACTGGTTGAACGGAACGGTCCAGATTCTTCCAACCTTCTGTGACATCTTCCCGCACTGGAAACGATTCCAGTGTGTGCGACGGTTTCCATTCACGGTGCGGTTTCACAACAGGCTGCTCAACCAGAAATTTCGGCAGCTCAGCGTATAGCTTCGGCTTGAAGATATGGAGGGCATACATCCGCTTTTCGAATAAGTTGGATGGGACGACCACATCGGCATCCACGGTCCAATAGGGGATGCGTAAACGGCCCGCCAACACTCTGCGCCAGCGTTCCGGCTCGCGGCAAGGATTCTCATCGCCGATGACCATGGCCGCGTTCACTTCTGCCAGCAGCGCTTCCAGTGAGTTTTTCGGTGGCCGGCGCACGATAAACCCGATCTGCCGCTGTTGCAGATCCTCTTCGATGTCGGCCATGCCCTGATTCAAGAAGGCGTAGTGGCGCCAGTTGGCGTGGGGAAAATTGGAGATGGCGGAGAAGTAGGCCAGGACCGGAAGATCGAGGGCGTTGCCAACTTCCACTGCAATGTCAAGGGCGGGATTGTCGAGCGCTCTTTGCGCTCGCTGCATCCAGTAGACAACGCATTTCGCATCCGGCGCCAGCGGCCCGGCGCGGCGAACAAGAACTCTGGGGTTGTCAGCGATCTTGCGCAGCGCTTCGGGTAAATCACGGTCTGTTGCTTGGGAGGTCATTGAGGAGATCGAACTAAGTGAGAACCGCAGGTCCCTCCACTCCGCTACGCTCCGGTCGGGATGACAAATTGGTTTGGGTACCAGCACCATGGCGCCTAAACCAATTTGTCATCCCGACCGGAGCGTAGCGGAGTGGAGGGACCTGCGGTGGAGTACCCAACGTTCGTGGTGAGATCGATCGCTACCAGAGACCCCAGTTGCGGCTGATGTAATCGGACAGAGTCATCGTGATCAACACCAGGAAGGTGAAAAAGCCGGCGCCGACGGTGAGCATCATCACTCTTGAGCTGTAGCGAATATGCATAAAGAACAGAATGACCAGCACAGCCTTGAGGCAGCCAATGGCGATCGCAATGATAGGGTTAAAGATGCCCATATCGATGTAGGCGACGCCGGTTGTGGTCGCGGTCAATACCAGAAGTGCAAGCAGGATGAGCAAATATACTTTGGGTCCGACGACGTGATGTTCGTGTTCCGTAGGAGCGGACATGACGGCTCTCCTTTAACAGCTATTTCAAAGGATGGCGGCTGATGAGATACAGCAGCGGAAACAGAAAGATCCAGACAATATCGACGAAGTGCCAATAGAGTCCGAAGTTATCGATGGTCGAAGTATGCCCGTTGACATACGCCCCGTGCCACGCCTGGAAGAGCAGAATGAACAAAATACTGATACCGATGATCATGTGCAGGGCGTGCATCCCGGTCATGGCAAAGTAAAGAAAGAAGTAGAGCTGCGCGTGTTGAGCCATGTCAGGCGCCAGCGGAACATCCCTCTTGTCGGCCGGGTGGACAAAGTCCTCCACGCTGAAGCTTGCCCCCGGGATGTGGTGTTCGACGTATTTGTCGTGATACTCCACGGTCTTGATGCCCAGGAAGATCAGCCCTAAAAAGATGGTGAGGCTGAGCGAAGTAAGCAGCCCTTTGCGATTGCGGGTCTCAGCCGAATAGACGCCCATGGCCATGGTGAAGCTGGATAGGATCAGCACCGCCGTGTTGGTGGTTCCGAGGCCGATGCTCAGCGTATTGCTACCGGCTACAAAGGCGTCGTAATACCAGTTGCGGTAGAGCAGGTAAGCCATGAACAGCCCACCGAAGAACATGATTTCGGTGAGCAGAAAAAGCCACATGCCGAAGCTCGCGGTTTCCCGCTGCTGCCCCACCGTAACGAAATGGTGGCGCAGGTAAGCAGGATGCGCTTCGTCATGCTCTTCGTGGGGATCCGCGTGTCCGGTGGCGATCGCTTGGCTATCCAACAGTCGTTACCTCGTGTGCGGTCTTGTGCGCCAACCAGTCATAGTCATATGCCTCGTGATCCATGATTGGTATATCGATAAAGTTTTCTGTTAGCGGCGGTGACTGAATCTGCCATTCCAGGCCAGTCGCCTGCCAGGGGTTACTGCCCGCGATCTTACCGTACTTGAGCGACCAGGGCATATAAAGCATAGGTAACAGATAGCCAATGCCGAGAACAGTGGCGCCTGCCGTCGACAGGACATTCAGTACCTGGAACTCCGGCGGGTAGGCATGGTAGCGGCGCGGCATACCAAGGTAGCCAACGATGAACTGGGGGAAGAAGGTCAGAATGAACCCGATGAAGGTGGTTACTGCTGCCAACTGCGACATGGATTCGGGATACATTCTGCCCGTCATCTTGGGCCACCAGAAGTGGACGCCCGACAGGTAAGCCATCAACATGCCGCCCACCATCACAAAGTGGAAATGGGCGACGATGAAGTAGGTCTCGGTGAGGTGGATGTCCATGCCCAGAGAGCCTAGAAAGACGCCGGTGAGGCCGCCGATGGTGAACAGGCCCATAAAGCCGAAGGCATACAGCATCGGCGTCTCAAAGGTGATGGATCCCTTATACAGAGTCGCCGACCAGTTGAAGATCTTGATGGCGGAAGGCACGGCGACCAGCATCGTAAGCAGCGAAAAGACCAGCGCTGAATAGTTCGATACGCCCATGATGAACATGTGATGGGCCCAGACAAAAAATCCAAAAACGGCGATGGCAACCGAAGAAAAGGCCACCGCGGTATAGCCGAATACTCGCTTGCGGGAGAAGGTGCTGATGACCTCGGAGATCACTCCCATGCCGGGAAGAATCATGATGTACACCGCGGGATGCGAATAGAACCAGAAGAGATGCTGGAAAAGCAGCGGGTCACCACCCTTGGTGGGATCGAAGACGCCGATGCCGACGGTCCGCTCAAGCATGACCAGGACCAGCGTTATGGCAAGTACCGGCGTTCCCAGAACCATGAGGATCGAGGCTGCATAGTGGGACCAGCAGAACAAGGGCAGCCGGAACCAGGTCATGCCCGGGCAGCGCATGCGGTGGATGGTCACAATAAAGTTCAGGCCGGTAAAGATGGAGCTGAACCCGGCAATGAATACTCCCATCGCAGCCGTGATCACGTGGGTATTGAGATAGTGGGTGCTGAGCGGCGTGGTGAAGGTCCAACCGGTATCGACGCCGCCGTTGAGCAGCGCGAAGACCAAAAAGCATGCGCCGGCGACATACAGATACCAGCTCAGCAGGTTGATCTTGGGAAAGGCCAGATCCTTGGCCCCGACCATGATGGGAATGACGAAATTCCCCACAGTCGCCGGAACCGACGGCACCAGGAAGAGGAAGATCATGATCACGCCGTGCATGGTAAAGAGCTTGTTATAGGTGTCAGAAGCAACCAGATCCGGCTGCGGTGTCAGCAGCTCCAGACGGATCAACCCCGCAAATGCTCCACCAAGAAAGAAGAAGAACGTGATCGAGATGAGGTACAGCATGGCGATGCGTTTATGGTCGCCGGTAAGCAGCCAACTCTTCAGCCCATACTCGCTGTTGAGGTAGCTTAACTTTGGCAGTTGCGCATCCTGCTGATTTGGAAGCGTGACAATAGTGCTCATTGGTTCACCGTCCCGGGCACACTAGGTGCCGCCGTGCCCGACTTTGCTGGGCCAGCATGACCGGCGCCCAGCGTCTCCTGGGTGCGGTAGTTCATTGGGGCAGAGGTCGGGCCAGAACTGGACGCGCCGGCTTGCCCGGTTGAGAGTTGACTCGCTGTCAACGTTTGCTGAACACGATAGTTCGAATTGAGGTTTTTGATGTATTCCACCAGGTCGATAAGCCCCTCTTCGCTGACCTGCCCCTGATAGGTCGGCATGATCGGCGCATAACCCGCGGTTACCCGGGTAGAGGGGTTGAGAATCGCTTCGCGGAGATAGGCATCATTGGCAGTGACATATGATCCGTCCGTCAGCTGCAGCCTGGAGCCATAAACCTGGGCCAGGTTGGGGCCGCGTGCGCTCGCCTCACCCGAGTGACAGGAATTGCAGCCCAGGCTGGCGAAGAGACGTTCTCCGTTCTGCGCCAGCGATGCTCCGCTGGTACTGCCCGCAGCCCATTTCTGGTAATCGTCGGGCGTCATGGCGACGACTTCTCCAATCATCGCGGAATGATTGGTACCGCAGTATTGGGTGCAAAACAGATGGTAGGTCCCGGTCGCGGTGGCTTCAAACCACACCGTGGAATAACGGCCAGGGATGACTTCGCGCTTAACCCGGAAGGCCGGAATGGAGAAGCTGTGAAATACGTCCTGCGAGATCATGGTCAACTGCACTTGCCGGTTTATGGGGACATGCAGGGAATCGATCTCGTGCTGTCCCCCCGGATGCTCGGCCTTCCACATCCACTGCTTACCCACGATGTAAATATTCATCGCGTTGGTGGGCGGATCGTAGATGCGGAAGTAGAGCAGCGCACCCCAGACAAAACAAATCATGAACAGGGCCAGTGGAATAATTGTCCAGGTAGCCTCAAGCAGAGTCGAGCCTTCGATCTGGGTAGCGACAGGATTCTTCTCCTTGCGATACAAGATGGAGAAGCCGAAGACCAGGATGATGACCGCGATCATACCCACGGCCGAGATCGCTATCAGAAAGAAGTAGAAAGCGTCCATTTGTGGCGAAATCGCCGAGGCTTCCGGCGGAAATAGGGCAGAGTTCGTCAGCCACCTTATGAGAAACTGCCACAGCACTGGACTTATATGCATCGTTACCCTTTTTTAACCGTTCGCGTTGGTAGCGCTTTCAGCTCCGCTGCTTGCTTGAAATCCCGGCGGAAATTCACCACCATGAAGCTGCCCAGGCCCAGGAACGTAAGCAGGCAGCCCATCTGTACGATCCGGGCCACTACCAGGCTGTGCCGGTTCAATTTCGGATCGTAACGGTAGCAGTAGGTCAGGATATTGTCGACCGGCGTGCCGATGGTGTTGTGTGACGCTTCGACCAGACCTAGCTGGACATCCCTGGGCGAATACTCGACCCCCATGTAGTACTGCGCCATCCGTCCTTCGGGCGTGACCACCTCGATCGAGCTGGCGTGGGCAAACATCGGCGGCTTGCCGGCGGGCTGCGGCAGACGCACGTAGCCAAAGCCGACGGCTTCCGCCAGGGCCTTGATCGCCGGCTGTTCGCCGGTCAGGAAATGCCACCCGTCTGCAGTGTCCAGGCGGCCGTAGCGTTTCACGTACTCGGCCTTCTTGGCCGCCGCCAAGGCCGGTCCTTCAGCTGGATCGATACTCACGATGACGATCTGGAAGTCTTTGCCCGGAGTCAGGTGCACCATTTCGAGTGCGCCCACCAGACCATTCAGATCTTCAGCGCATAGAATCTGGCACTGGTAGTAGACCAGCGAAAGGATCACAGGTTTCTTGCCGAAGTAGTCTCCCAACTTAACTGGCTTGCCGGTCTCGTCGCGAAACGGAGCGTCCAGTGGCAAGGGCTTGCCCAACCGCTGCTCGATCTTGACCGTGTTAAGAATGTCAGGCAAACGATCCTGCGCCGGATCGCCCATGCTCTTTTCGCCGTAGGGAGCTACCTGGGCCAACGCGGGCGTTGCGGCAGCCAAGAGCAATGACGCCGCCAGCGCGAAGCAGCCGCTTGCGCCGATCGATCGAATTGCATCTCTCATCTGCATACCAACACCCATTTGCCCTTCTACTCTTATGGTATCGTCGCCGCGGCTCCCCTGCGAATGCCGCGGTCTGTTGGGGTTACGCTGTCGAACTTCCGTTCGTCTTCCCACCCTTGAGCCAAAGTTATTTTGCGGCGGCCCCCACCGTAAGTGCTGCCTGCTCTCCCGGTTTTTCACCCCGCATCTGCTGTTGCTCTATGGTTTCCCTGTATTGCTGCTCGTAGCCTGTCCGGGCGAAGCCATCGGTGAGGGGTACCGTGACCACGGGAGCCTTGTCGCCCGCTAGCAGTGTTTCGGTCTGCTCCGGTTCGGCGACCGGAAGGCCATGCTGGGCAATCAACTGCATGGCGCGGGCAATCGGGATGCGCACCTTACCGCTCGAGCGATCGACCCAACTGTAGTAGTCGAGCAATAGATCTTCCCGGGCGTGCATTTGCGCGATCTCCTCGTTGCCGTCATCAGTTTGCAGGCGCGGAGTGGGGAAGCGCTGCACCATCTGATTAAGTTGGTTCTGCTCCATGACCGCATTCGACGTCAGATCCTCACGCTTGCCCCGGGGCTGAGAACTAATCTGATTCCATTTGTTTGCCGGCCCGTCGCTCTTAATAATGGCAGTGTTGATTACCTTGCCCATGCCGAAGCAGAAGATGAAGAAGACCCCGACAAACGCGCCCAGCGACGCAAGAAAAACAACGATGCCGTTGACATTAACGTCCGTGACTTCATAGCCGGGCGAGTCAGCCAGCGGTGTTTGGGGATCATGAGGATCATGCGTGGGCATGTTCGGCCTCCAAAATCTCTTCCAGGTGAGGATCGTTGGTCTGGATCAGCGGCCGTTTCTCCAGCTGGCCGAAATAGAACCACATCCACAGCGAGATCACGACCACCGGTACGGTCATGTATTCCAGGATCCCAAAGCTGAAGTGCAGGTTCCGCCGGGCATCGGCAAAGTTCGGTTCAATGAGCCAGAACATATCCCAACAGCGGGCAAAGATCATCCACTTGCATACCAGGATCAGGCGCTCCTTGTTGCGCTTCAGGTCGGCCGAGAGCAGTAGCGTGAAGGGGATGAGCCAATGAAATACGGCATCCAGTGAAGCGATCCAGCCCCAGCCCCCGCGAATGCGGTCGAGGTACCAGGGAATTTCGTCCGGCAGGTTTCCCGACCAGATGATGAGAAACTGAGAAAAGGCAAGGTAGATATTCAGCATGACGAAGGCAAAGGCCAGTTTGCCCAAGTCGTGCTGCTCGGTTTTACGCAGCACCGTTTTTATCGGCTCGGCTTGAGAAAGTCGAAGAACAGTGATGATGGAGAGGGCGAAAACCGCGTAGCCCTGGCCGACCAGGAACATGAGCCCATAGATCGACGAGTACCATGTGGGGTCGAGCGACATGACCCAGTCGATCGCACCGACCGACATGGTGATGGAGTAGACCAGGATGCCAAAACCGCTAAGATTCTCCAGCCTCACCTGCCAGAAGCGCACGTTCGGATGGGGGTCGGAATCGCGTTGCAGCCCCCACTTGTTGAGCAGGTGCATGAATGTGAACCAGATCGCGAAGAGGACCGCGGACTGTATCCAGACGCTGGGAACGCTCAGCATGGGGTGCTTGTAAGCAATCGCGTGCGCCTGATCGTGCGTGATCAGATGCTGATGGAGCGCCTCCGCGGGGTTGCTGTACTTTGCCCAGAGGTACAGTGTCTTCATGAAGAAGCCTATGGGCAGAAACAGGACGATAATCAGGGGAAGGCAGCGCGACATCGCCTCCAGCGGACGGCGCACCAGCAAGCCCCACTTGCCTCCGCTCACGTACTGCACCATGAGCAGCGCCAAGCCGCCCACGGTGAAACCCCAGCAGGTGATGTAACCAAGCAAATAGGAGCGCAACAGATGATTGATTCCGTCGTGATCGATGATCGCCGCCAGCAATGCCAGCACGATCGACAAAACAGCAAATATGGCGCCGACCATCATCGCCCGCCGCCGCCATTGATTGAGCAGCAGCGGAGCATTCAGCTCGGAGGGTAGTGTGTTTGCGTGATTTTCGTGAGCCATGTCTTTACCTGACTACCGGTTTCAAGCCCTTCGGCTTCACTGCATTACCGTTGGTGGCCGCACCGCCGCCGGGCTGGTTCATCGCAGGTACCGGGCTGTCTGCCGTTGCCGGGGCCATACCCGGCGTTCCTTGGCTGGGGTCGGGCGGCAGGGCGGAGACTGCGGTCGCGGGCAGGGACCACGGCTGAGCAAAGGAGTCAGGAAATCCCTCCCGCTCCGCAATATCCTTGAGATTCTGTACCTGGACTCCCGAAGGAACCTCAGACTCGTTTGCACTCTGGCTGATTTGCAGGGCGCGGATATACGCCGCCACCGACCAGCGATCGGCCGGCGTGAGCTGGGAGGAGTAATCGGGCATAGCGCCGTATCCGTTTGTCATTACGTAGAAGTAGTGGCCCAGCGGCTCGGCCAGAATGCGCGACGAGTGGAAGTTGCCGGCAGGCTTGTAGCCACGCTGCACGATCATTCCAGCGCCGTTGCCTACCCTGGAGTGGCAGGGCGTGCAGTAGATGTTGAATCGTTCCTGGCCCCGCGCCAGCACCTCCATAGAAACTGGGAAAGGGAGCGCGTCCGCCTCTTTGCCCTCGATCAAGCCGGTATAGAAAAAGCTGTCTTCGTCCAACTGGCCGCGAGCGACCGTATTGGCAACCTGGGGCCGGACAGAGCGGCCATCGGCAAAGAAGGTGGTGCTGCGCTGGGGAACGAATTTGGGTTGATTTTGCATGTCCTGGCGGCAGCCGGCGCACGCAATGGCAGCTAGGCCCAAAGTAAATAGTCGCGAGCAACTCCCCGCGGCACGGAATCGGTTCATGCGATTAATACTCCACCTCCACCACCGAAACCGGCCGGAAGTTTTCCAGAAAGCTGCGCGATTCCACCACTTCGAACTTGGGGTCGGTGGCCTCCAGACAAAGAAAGAATTTGTCCGTAGTTGCACCGTTGCGGAAATTGGGAGCATTGAAGAGCGGGTGATAGAGCGTCGGAAAGCCGCACATGGCCAGCATGCCAAAGGCAGCGGAAAGACCCGCCCACAGGATGGTCCACTCATAAGCCGGGATAATGAAGGCTGGCCAGGAAAAGAGCGGGCGGCCGGCGATGTTCAACGGATACGCGAAGACCGCGACCCAGGTTTCGAACAGAAACATAGCCGCCAATCCCATCAAGCCGCCAACCAGACAAATGAGGGGAACGTAGTTACGGTGGAAGCCGATTGCCTCGGCCGCCTCTTCCACGGGATATGGGGTGTAGCAGTCCATTCGCCGCCAACCCGAGTCATAGGCGGTTTTTGCGGCGACTACCAATTCGCCCGGAGAGTCAAACTCCGCCAGCAATCCGTAGATTCCTTCGCGCACAGGCATTAGTCACCCGCCTCCAGCGGTTCCGGCTCCGGCCTCACCTTGGCTTGAGGCAGCATCATGCGTATTTCCGACATGGGAATCATGGGTAACGCACGAATGAAGAGAAAGAAAAGGGCGGTAAACAGGCCCAGGGTTCCGATAAAGGTGGCATAGTCCCACCGGGTCGCCTTGTATGTTCCCCAGGAAGAGGGTAAGAAGTCACGATAAAGGCTGGTCACAATGATGACGAAACGCTCAAACCACATGCCGGTATTGATGATCAGCGACATAATGAACATCTTGCCGGGACTCACACGAACGCTGCGCAGCCACAACAATTGCGGCAGAGCGATGTTGCAGGTGATCAGCACCCAATAGGCCCAGCCCATGGGTCCGAACATGCGGTTCCACATCATGAAATATTCCCAATGGCTGGCGGAGTACCAAGCCATGAAGATTTCCATGGAGTAGCCGTAGGCGACAATCAACCCGGTGGCCAACATCACCTTGCCCATATTGTCGATATGGCGGATGGTGATCAGGCCCTCCAAGTGGTAGAACTTGCGGATCGGAATGGCCAGCGTGATCACCATCGCGAAGCCGGAATAGATGGCGCCCGCAACAAAGTAGGGCGGGAAAATGGTGGTGTGCCAACCCGGCAGGATGGCAACGGCAAAATCGAAGCTGATGACGCTATGCACCGATAAAACCAGGGGAGTGGCTAAACCGGCCAGAAGCAGGGAAGCCGTCTCGTAGCGCATCCAGTGCCGCACCGAGCCTCGCCAGCCGAGGGAGAGAATGCCGTAAATGTATTGCGCCAGCTTGCTCTTGGCGTTATCCCGCATCGTACCCAGATCGGGAACCATGCCTATGTACCAAAAGACCACGGAGATGGTGGCATAGGTGGAAACCGCGAACACGTCCCATAACAGAGGGGAACGGAACTGAGGCCATACGTCCATCGTGTTGGGATAAGGAAGCAGCCAGTACCCAACCCAGGGACGGCCAACGTGGATGAGCGGGAACATGCCGGCGCAGACCACGGCAAAGATGGTCATCGCCTCGGCGAAGCGGTTGATCGAATTACGCCACTGTTGCTTAAAGAGCAGCAGGATAGCCGAGATCAGCGTGCCGGCATGGCCAATACCGATCCACCAGACAAAGTTAATGATGGCGAATCCCCAGCCCACCGGGATGGTGACGCCCCAGATGCCAACGCCCTTAAGGAACAGCCAGGTCACCGCCGTGAGCAGCACGACGACGATGCTACCCGCGACCGTAAAGCCGAAGAACCAGCCCAAGGGCGTGTGCGGGGTGAGCACAATGCGCGAAATAACGTCGGTAACCGATTTGAAGGTATATCCGGGCGCAATGACCCGGAACTCGCCTGTCTTCGGATCCAGCTGCGGATCGTTTACCGGTAATTCTGGTTTGGTCGCCATGCTGCGCTAACCTTTCAACTTTTTTCGGGCGCGTGCTCGATGCGCGCCTCGGCCAAATCCGGATTGGGGTTGAAGACTTCCGCAATGTAGGTGGTGCGGGGACGGACGTTGAGATCCGCCAATACGCCGTAATTGCGCTGCTGCGCCTTCAGCTTGAATACTTTGCTGGCACGGTCGTTGATGTTGCCGAAGACGATGGCGCCGGTGGGGCAAGCCTGCTGGCAAGCGGTCACCACCTCGCCATCGCGTATGTCGCGATTTTCCTTATCCGCCGCAATCTTGGCGGCGACAATCCTCTGCGTGCAGTAGCTGCACTTTTCCATAACGCCGCGGCTGCGTACCGTCACGTCGGGATTGCGCATTAGCTTCAGGCTTTCCGTTTCAAAATCGGAGAAAAGCAGGAAGTTGAAGCGGCGCACCTTGTAGGGGCAGTTGTTAGAGCAGTAGCGAACGCCGACGCAGCGGTTGTAGATCATGAGATTGAGCCCTTCCGGAGAGTGCACCGTAGCTCCCACCGGGCAAACCTGCTCGCAGGGCGCGTTCTCGCAATGCTGGCACGTCATGGGCTGAAAGTGAGCCTTGGGGGCATCCAGATCGCCTTCGAAGTAAGTATCGATGCGGATCCACTGCATGATGCGGCCGACCTTGGTGTTGTGCTTGCCCACCACGGCGATGTTGTTCTCGGCATAGCAACTCACAATGCAGGCATTGCACCCGACGCAGGAGTTCTGGTCGATGGCCATGCCCCAGGCGTTCTTGTCATAGCGCCAGTTGCTGAACATGCTTTCATCCGGCTCTGGATCTTCGGAAAGCTCCTCCCCCTCATGAGCGAAGTTGGGATTCTGCTTGAACTCGTCCAGGGTGGCATAGCGGACGATTCCGCGCGTCAAGGACTCATTTCCTTCCAGAGAATGAGTGCCTGAGCCGTCTCCACCGGCCATGACCGAACGGTTATCGGTGTAATGGCTCTTGGTGACGCAGAACTCGTACGTCTGGCCGGTTTTCTTCATGGTCGCGCCGGAGGCGAACAACAGCGCGTTGGAGCTGCGGACTGCGTACGCATTGAAACCCAGGCCGCCGCCGACCCGGCCTGCGTTCCTGCGTCCATAACCCAGCGGAAGCGTGACCGACCCATCGGGGTGCCCGGGAACTGCAAAGACCGGCGCCATTACAGTGTTGCCGTTGGATTCGATGGCGACTACATCCGACTCGGCCAGCCCAAATTGCGCCAGCGTGCGATAACTCATCAGGGCGGCATTGTCCCAGGAGATATTGGTGACAGGTTTGGGTACTTCCTGGAGCCAGCCGACATTTGCATAGCGGCCGTCGTAGATGTTGGGGTCGGCGCGGAAGATGACCTCGACCGTTCCGTCGGGAAAGTTGGGCGCAGCGACCGAAAGGGCAGCAGTGTTGGCGGAAACTGTCTTGGGCTGAAAAGCGGTCCCTGCCACCATGCCATCGTGCAGTATCTTGCGCCAGCTATGTTCCGCGTCGCCCGCGCCCAGGCTTGCCTGCCACGTCTTGCGCACCGCATCGTAGGGAGAGGTGTCGGGATCATCGAGCATGGACTGGATCACATCGTGCGCCGATTTGCCACCGTAAAGCGGGTCGATCATCGGCTGTATCACGGAAGCTGTGCCGTCATAGGCCCGGGTGTCAGACCAGTTTTCCAAATAATGAGTGCCGTTGATATGCCATACCGTAACCACACCGGTTTCATTTAGATGAGAGCCGAGGTGGGCCGTCGTCTTGACGTGGCCCAGGGCTTCTTCAAAATGCAGATCTACAGGCGCGGTGTATACCGGGTTGGCATTCAAAATCACCAGCCAGTCAACCTTACCCGCCCGCATGTCGTTGACCAGGGAGACGATCTCCTGCCCCTGGATCGACGGCATAGGATTTACGGTCTCGGTGTACACCACCGTCTTGCCTACGTTGCCCAGCGCCTGGTTGATGGCTATGGCAGCCAGATGGACCGCCGGTGCCTGCTGCTCGCCGGGAATGACCACGCACTTGCCTGCGCTGGCCTTCAGGTCAGCCGCAACGGCGGAGAGGAACTTACCTGCGGGGCCGGAGGGCGGTTGCGCACTGGACCCACCCGCACCCAAAGCAGCCGCTAACGCCGCCGCAAACGAAGCCACCTCACCGGCTTTGAGGGCCAGGCGATGCTCGGCCTTGAAGCCGGTGGTGCTGGGCGAGCTCTCCACCGCATACAGCCGGTTCATGGTGAAGGTGCCGTCTGGTCCGGGCTGGGCCAGCTTACGACGGCCGGCATAGTCGGCCGCCAGGCGGAGAAATCCAGGGTGGGTAATGCCGGAAAGAAAGTCCGCGTCGAGAGATACGATTACGTCCGCACCCTGCAGGCGGTACTGGGCGTCATAGTAGCCGCCGAAGGCAGTCTGCGAAGCCGAATAGGCTGAATCGCGGTTGATCGGGTCCCACTGTAACCATTTGGCATTAGGGTATGTCTTCTGCGCCGTCTTCCATTGCAATGCCAGGGTGGGAGAGGTGACGGTGTCGCTAAGAATATAGAGTCCGGCGCCTCCGCTCGCCTTCTTGTCGGACAGCATGGCCCGGAACTCGGCGAGAAACGCGGCAAACTGCCGCACCTCACCACGACAAATCACCCTCTGCGAGCGGTCGGGATCGTAAAGGTCGAGCAGCGTGCCCTGGGTCAATGGATCGGAGGTGCCACGGTTCAGCGGGTGTTCCGGATTACCGTCGAGCTTGATCGGCCGGTAGGCGTCACTCTTGACCAGCAGCGGCACTGCGCCCGTGTTAAAGGGAAACGCAGTGGCAAAATACACCGGCCGGCCCAGTACCAGGTCTTCCGGCTCCTTTACGTACGGATAGATCGGCTCATCCGGTTGCTTGGTGCAGCCGGAGAGCCCCGCCAGCGCCAGCGAAGCGCCCATCACCCTCAGGAAGCCGCGCCGCGATACCGGGTCGATCCATTCGGCAGCTTGCGCCGGAAATTCGCGCTCCAACGACTCGCGGAAGGCGGGTGTGTCGGCTAGCTCATCCACGCTGCGCCAGTAGGTCTTTCCGGTCTGGCCGGCGAGCTTGGCCCTGGCGGCTGCGAGCGTCATCTCCTGGCTTTTCACAGCCTGGTGATTATTTGGGCCCTGGCCTTGGGTGGTCTGATTTGCCATGTTCGGTTCGCGTCTTCCCTGGTCGAGAGATTGCGTGGTCTTCACGTTTTGCTCACCGGATTTGTCAGCGTGCCTGGTTTCGCTCATCGGTGGCATGTCTCGCAGCTGCTCAGTTCCTGAGGCGAGCGGATGTGGTACTGCTGGACCAGGTATTTGCCCAGCGAGTCCTGGTCAGTCAGCTTTACATAGTGCAAGGTCGCTGGAACCGCCATAGCCGGTGCGTCGCTGACGACCTGGCCATGTACTCCATCGGGCAGCATGTCGAGCGAGGCCACCTGGGCGTCTGTGTGGCTGGGGTCAATGGTCGTGCAGCTCACGGTTTGCGCCGTGGGGACACCATCTTTCAAGCCCTCACTTCCGCACCAGACGGGCTTCTCCGACGTGGGTTCCTCCCACGCCATGTTGTAAATCTCGCTGGTTGGGCGAAGGTTCTTGGCCGGGTTGCGATGGCAGTTCAGGCACCATGACATCTGCAAAGTGTTTTGCTGATACATCAAGGGCATCAGATCCACTCGTCCATGGCAGGAAGAACACCCGATCCCTTTGTTCACGTGGATTTCATGATTGAAGTAAACAAAGTCGGGCAGATCGTGGATCTTGATCCAAGGTATGGATTCACCCGTCGCCCAGCTGGTCCGCACCGGTTCCAGCAGGGCTGCATTCGTCCAGATCTGGGCGTGGCAATTCATGCAGGTTTTCGTTGGGGGGATGCCCGCGTAGCTGGACTTCTCTACCGAGGTGTGACAGTACTGGCACTGTAATCCCAGGCCCATGACGTGATGCTTATGGCTGAACGGCACCGGCTGTTCTGCGCGCTGTCCCTGCTTGGTCACCCACGGAGAGCCCTGCAACTGATCGAGTGTGACTCCCAGGGCGATGACAATCAACCCTGTCAGGACCAGGCTCGCGCGGGCAAGCGCGTTGGAACTCCGGTCAAAAATCTGCGCCATTGGATCGGTCCCTGCTTCCTCGGATTACGTTCTGTTGAGAAGGTTCCGCTATGAACTCTGGTCTGTGACTGGATCCAGAACGACCACGGGAGCACCTCCCCGGATCATGCCTGGAAAGTTGAATATAGCAGCAAACCTCGGGGGGTAGGCAACCCCTGGGAGCGCGCAACAGGAATTTATGACCGCAAGGAAAGATCCAATGCGGGAAAGAAGCCCAGCGCAACTGCGAACTGTTTACATCTTCGGTACAGTACAGGGCGGAATTTGACGTGCGGCCGGCAACTTGATCGGTGGTTGGGACTGGGTTACGGCTCAAAGTTAAGATATTTTCATGGACGACGGTCTGCGCCCGGTTCGCTACGACACACTGCTTGCGCTGGAACAGTTGGCGAACGCCGACCCCAAGCTGGGCGCTCTGATCGCACGTGTCGGACCCTTTGCGCTGCGGGTGAAAAGCACGCACTCACCCTTTGAAGCGCTGCTCGAGTCCATTCTGTACCAGCAACTGCACGCCAATGCAGCCAAGGCTATCCTGGGGCGTTTGCTGGCTGGATTCGGCGATCTGCATCCGCAGCCTGAGCAGCTGCTTGCTGCCCCGGAGGAGATGCTGCGCGCGGCCGGCCTGTCACGTTCAAAGCTCCTCTCCCTGCGCGATCTCGCCGCCAAGACCCTGGATGGCACAGTCCCCTCGCTGGCCGCCATCCGGCGCTTGTCCGATGAGGAGATCATCGAGCGGCTCGGCCAGGTGCGCGGAATTGGGACCTGGACCGCGGAGATGCTGCTCATCTTTCGCCTGGGCCGGCCCGACGTCTTTCCTGGAACGGATTACGGAATTCGTAAGGGTTATCTGCTGACCTTCGGCAGGACCAAGGCGGGAAAGCCCATCACCGCCGATATGCTGCCTAAGCCGGAACAGATGCAACGCCGGGCGGCGCGCTGGAAACCATGGCGTTCGGTGGCGAGTTGGTACCTGTGGCGGGCCTGCGAGTTGCCGCCCATGCGACCCGCCGAACAAATCCGGCTATCATAACTGCATGTCAGACCATCCGACGCCGCCGGAACGCTACATCTGTGTCCACGGCCATTTTTATCAGCCGCCGCGCGAAAACCCTTGGCTCGAAACTGTCGAGACCGAGGATTCAGCCGCGCCCTACCACGATTGGAATGAACGGATCACCGCCGAATGCTATGCGCCCAACGGGGCCTCACGCATCGTCAACGGCGAGAACCAGATCATTCGCATCTTGAATAACTATTCGCGAATCAGCTTCAACTTCGGGCCTACGCTGCTCTCATGGCTGGAAGAAAACGCACCCCGTACTTATCGCATGATCCGCGATGCCGACCGGCAAAGCATGCTGCGCTACGATGGACACGGATCGGCTCTGGCGCAGGTCTACAACCACGTCATTATGCCCCTGGCCATTACGCGGGACCGCATCACCCAGATCCGCTGGGGCATCGCCGACTTTCAGCATCGCTTCGGGCGCGCCCCCGAGGGCATGTGGCTTTCGGAAACCGCGGTCGATACCGAAACTCTGGACCTGTTGGCGCAAAATGGCATACTCTTCACCATTCTTGCGCCGCACCAGTGCGCCCGGGTGCGCGAGCGCGCCGAGAGTACCCTGCAACCCGCTCTCCCCAGACTCGATGGCGCCGGCGCTCGCTGGATAGAAACGCCTAACTCTTCGGTAAATCCCAACCATCCTTACCGGGTGCAGCTGAAGGATGGACGCAGCATTACCGTCTTCTTCTACAACGGCCCGGTTTCACGTTCCATCGCCTTCGAAGGAATGCTCAACAATGGCGAGACGTTTGCCTGGCGACTGGCGCGCGGCCTCGACCCCAGCAGCCCTGAACCGCAAGTGGTTCATGTGGCCACCGACGGAGAAAGCTATGGCCACCATCATCGTCACGGAGAGATGGCGCTCTCCTACTGCTTGCGCTTCATTGAAGACAAGAAGCTGGCGAAATTGACGAATTACGGCCAGTTCCTGGCCCATTTTCCGCCCAAGTGGGAAGCGGAAATCGTCGAGGATACCTCGTGGAGTTGCGCCCACGGTATCGAACGGTGGCGTTCCGACTGCGGCTGCAACGGCGGGCGCCAAGGGTGGAACCAGCGATGGCGCGCGCCGCTGCGCGCAGCTCTAGACTGGCTGCGGGATACAGTCACCCCGCTTACCGAAAGCACCGCCCAGGGACTGCTGAAAGATGTGTGGAGCGCTCGCGACGCTTACATCTCGGTGATACTCGCCGCCAAGGAAGCCGGGGCCGAGGAGGCAATCGACCAGTTCTTCGCTGCCCACGCGCAGCGCGCTCTGTCGGCCGAGGAACGGACGCTGATTCTCAAGCTGATGGAGATGCAACGCCACACGCAGTTGATGTACACCAGCTGTGGCTGGTTCTTCGACGATATCTCAGGCATCGAGACCGTTCAGATCATGGCTTACGCGGCGCGCGCCTTGCGCCTGGCCGCCGACATCTTCGGCCTCAACTGCGCTCTACTCGAATGGCAATTTGTGGAGCGGCTGCGCCATGCCAAGAGCAACAGTCCGCCGTGGAAGGACGGCGGAGATATCTACAGGCACCTGGTTAAGCCGATGGAGGTCAACCTGGAGCAGGTGGCCGCGCACTACGCCATTTCCTCGGTCTTTCACAGCTATCCCGAAGAGACGGTCCTCTTTTGCTACACCGTCCGCCGGCTGGACTACGAAAATGTAACTTCGGGCCGCGCACGCCTCGCCATTGGCCGTTGCCGCATCACCTCCAACCTCACCGAAGAGACGGAGGAAATTTCCTTTGCTGCGCTTCATTTCGGCGACCATAACGTGACCGCAGCAGTGGAGCGTTCCACGCCGCAAGATCTCTCGGCCTTCAACGACCTCAAACAGAAATGCAGCGCCGCCGTCACCCAGGCGAATTTGCCCGAAGTGGTTCGCCTGATTGATAGCTTCTTTGGGGGCAGTCCGTACTCACTCGCTTCTCTTTTCAAGGACGACCAGCGGCGCATTCTGCGCGTCATCCTCAATGCCACGCTCAGCGAGGTGGAAGACAGCCTGGTCAAGATATACGAGGAGCATGCCTCACTGCTGCACTTTTTGAACGCATCCGGACTTCCCAAACCGCCGGCACTCACCATGGCTGCCGGTTTCGCGATCAATGCCGGGCTGCGGCGAGCGCTCGAAGACGATCCCATCGACCTGGCGCGTGTCCGTTCCCTGATTTCTCTGGCTAAATCCGACGGCGTGGTACTGGAGAGCCACGCGCTCCGCTACCTGACCGATCAACACATGAAGCGAGCCATGGTCCAGCTCCATGCCAAACCAGTGGAGCCCGGCCTGCTCGATCACGCGCTCACGCTGGCTCGCACCCTGCGCGAGCTGCCGTTCGAGCTCAATTTGTGGCAGGCGCAAAACATCTGGTACGACACGCTGACCAAGTCCAACCGCTTCCTGCTGGGTTTGGAACACGCGGCTGCAGAGGCCTGGAGGGCGACCTTCCTCGAATTGGGCCGTCAGCTCTCGATCGCGGTGGAGCAATTGGTGGTCGAAGAAGGGTCGCTGGCCGCGCGCGGGATGCCTGCCTCGGGGGAACTGGCGCCCTTGGCACTGAAGGCCCTGGCTCCGCAACAGACTGGAACAGACTAGCTTCGCCAGCGGAGCGTGACCGGGCCATCCATCGGGTGCTGCATCGGCCGGCCGCTCTCGTCGGCTTCGAGCCGTGCCCGCTTTAACGCGAAATACCACTTCGCCGGACGATCGGCATCATCGATGAGCATCAGGCCGGGATTGAACTTGAGGCCCTCAGCCTGCTGCACCATCGTGAGCTGGTCCTGGCGGACAAATCGCTCGCCGAAGAACTTGGCGATGGCGGTCACGAAGGGCACTCCGTAGAAAACGTTCCAAGCGCCGTACACGTCGATGCGGGAATTGCCCGGAGTTGTGGGCGTCACCGTGGTCAGACTGGTGAACCACTTGGGTCCACAGCGAATCGTTTCATAGCGCCGGTTGGGCAGCACGAAGTCGATGGTGGTCTCGATCGGCTCCCCGTAAACACCGAGCAACTTGTACGGCGCGCTGTTGGCCGAGGGTGCGTGCGCCGACATGCGAAAGCCTTGTGGGATGGGCTCGAAGTGCTTCTCTTTTTCATGGATGCTGTGCCGGGACCGCCACCACCACGCCTGATGCACGAACGGCCCGTGTGCGGGGTCCATCAACCCGATGATGCCGTGGTCCACATTACAGGGCAATTCCGCCGTCAGATGCGCGCTGCGGTGCCGGTCGCTGAAGGTTGGGAGTTGCGGCACTGGGGGCAGCCCCTCCCTGACCTCCTTGCGGACCCGTCCACTGCCCGGCCGGGGCACGTAGACCCAGGCGTACCCATCTCTCTCCTGGCAGGGAAATGCGCCCGCGTAGATGCGCCGGGGATAGGAGTCCTGGCTGGTCAGCGAAGGGATCTCCATGCACTGGCCGGATTCCGGCTCGAAGACCCAGCCGTGATACTTGCAGGTGACCGCGCTGCCATCGAACCATCCGCAGGAGAGCGGGATGCCGCGATGGGGGCAGCTGTCGCGCATGGCAAAGATGCCGCCGTCCTCTTTGCGGCCCAACACCAGCGGGATCCCCAGAAGCATGGCGGTAGCCATCTTCCGCCCTCGGAGCGCGCCGCTACGCATGGCCGGGTACCAGTCGTTGTAAATGAGGGACGTATCTGGACCCAGCAAATCGCTGGCCGGAAAAATCGCCGGTCCTCTTCCCGCTGCTGCGTCAAGTGCCATGGCTCGCGATCCCGAAGAACCTGCCCTTACTATAGCGCTACGGGCTGAGCGGGGGTGATCACCCAAAGGCAAACCCCGGAGCATTTTCACAAGTTTAGTATTTTCCCTGGAGCCAGCCATCGCAGCGAATATCACGCATCGTTCGAGGAAAATAATCCTCACGCTTGCCGGCCTCTGGCTCCTGCTCTACGCAAGCTTTACGCTCTTCAGCCCGGCGCTGCTGGATGATGCCGACTCGGTGCATGCCGAGGTCGCGCGGGAAATGCTCGCGCGCCATGACGGGATTACCCTCTACGCCAACGGCATCCGGTATCTCGAAAAGGCTCCCCTCATGTACTGGAGCATGGCTGCCAGCTTCACTGTCTTCGGACCCGAGGACTGGGCCGCCCGGCTGCCGCTGGCTATCGCCACACTGGCCCTGTTCCTCGTCGTATACGCGACGGGACGCCGGTTGTTCGCTTCCGATACCGCCGGTTTCTATGCAGCGCTGATACTGCTGACCTCCCTCGGGATTTTCATTTACACGCGCATCATCATTCCCGATGTCATCGTCTGCCTTTGGCTTTCGCTCGCCATGCTGCTGTTCTGGATCTCTCTGGAGCAACCACAACCTTCGCGCGCGACCGCCTGGGGCTTTGCCGCAGCGTGTGCCCTCAACGTGCTCACCAAGGGGCTCATTGGCATTGTTTTCCCCTTGGCCATTGTCATCATCTTTTTGTTGCTCAATCGGAATCTGGGGCACCTGCGACGCTGGCATCCTTTTTCCAGCCTGCTCGTCTTCCTGCTGATCGCGCTGCCTTGGCATCTCGCAGCAGGCATAGCCAATGCATCGCAGGGAAACCCCGGCGGCGCCGTGCCGGCGCCGGGAAACGTGCATGGGTTCTTCTGGTTTTATTTCATTAACGAACAGGTGCTCCGCTACCTCAACCGGCGGGTTCCGCGGGACTACGACACCGTCCCGCTGCTGCTCTTCTGGGGCTTGCTTGCGGCGTGGCTGATGCCATGGATCGCCTTCGTGTTCAAGGCGATCGTCCCGGTCCGGACCGATCAAGCCTGGAAACTGCTCGCCATTTGGGCCGCCGTTGTGATGATCTTTTTCAGCTTCTCTACGCGCCAGGAATACTATGCTTTGCCCGCATTGCCGCCCCTCGCCCTGATGATCGGCGGGTGGCTTGGCCGAGAAGAGAAATGCTCTGCCCGCGACCCACTCCGCATCGCTGGACGCCGCATCGCCATCGTCCTGTTCCTGCTGGGAGCGGCGGGCGGTCTGCTCGCCGCGTTCCTGGCTATACGCGCCCACCCGCCGGCCGCTAGCGTGGACATATCCACCCTGCTCACGCAGAACCCTGGAGAGTACGCGCTCTCCCTTGGACATTTTCTCGATCTGACCACCCGGGCCTTGAGCGCCTTCCGCCCGTCGCTGATTCTGACCGCGATTGCGCTGCTGGCAGGACCCCTGGCCAACCTGATCCTGCGCTTCAGCAACAGGATCCGGATGGCAAACTACGCGCTTGTCGCCATGATGGTTGTGTTCCTGGTCGCCGCGCACCTGGCGTTGGTCACCTTCTCGCCAGTGCTGTCCTCGAAGGCTCTGGCTGATGCGATTCGGCCGCGATTGCAGGCCGGCGACGTGGTGGAGATCCATGGCGAATATGAAGCGGGGTCAACCCTGGGCTTCTATCTGCGCCGCCAGGTCCGTATTCTCAATGGCCGTTCTTCCGATCTCTGGTATGGCTCGTTCTTTAGCGATGCGCCAAACATCTTTGATAACGATGCATCGTTTCAGCGGCTGTGGGGTGGGCCGCAACGGATCTTTCTGTGGACCCCAATGGACCAGGTTCCCGCGCTGCCTGGACCGGCTTACGTGATCGCGCAGAATGGGGGCAAGGAGATCCTCAGCAATCGGCGGTAGCTGGGCAGAACCGCGGGTCTGCGCTGCGCCGGTCAAAAGTCTTTGGGTTGCGAGAGCATTCGTTCGGAATTCAGTGAAACTGCAGATCCCTCGGCTTCTCGGGATGACAAAGGGTGGGGCGGTGACTTTTATTAGGAGCCGTTAGACCGGATGGACAGAAAAGAAACAGCGGGTCCCTCCACTGCGCTTCGCTTCGGTCGGGATGACATTTTGTTAGGAGCCGTCAGCCTGGATGGCCGGGAAAAAACCCTAAACCGCCGTGAGGCGGCTCATTTTGCCGTCTTTCAGGGAGAAATGCTGGCCACGCCAGGCCACGGTGTTTCCCGCGAAGCTCCAGATCCAGATGCCCAGCGCCACCACGTCGCGCGGCGCCAGTAGCCACAGATCGCGCAGTACCTGGCGATCACCCAGCACACCCACGCCGACCGCCAAGGCTAGCGCCACCCGGGCCAAGAAGGTCAGGCTGAGCAGCGCAATACTGCTGAGGCTGGCGCCCGAGGCGATCAGGTTGCATAAGGCCCAGGGCAATCCGTAGGTGAAGACCATACCGGTGTAGCCCAGCTTTCTGGAAAAACGGGTGCTGCGGCTCCAGCGAATCTGGTGGGCCAGAAACTGACGGAAGCGATACGCCGGCAAGAAGGTCTCGACCACCTCGCCGCTTAAGACCACTTCGAAGCCGCTCCGCCAAATGCGCGCCCCCAGTTCGTAATCGTCTGCCAGGTAGTCGACCAGCGGCTCCAGCCCCCCGATGGCTTCCAATGCCTTACGCGAGACAGCCAGGGTTGACCCCAGGCCAAAGCGAATTCCGTCTTCGATCTGCCGTGCGGTCAGCACGCCGGCGATAAAGTCCGTGGCAATCCCCAGCGCTTCCATGCGAGAACCTATGGTGTTGTGCGCCTTGCCCCGGTAGAGCGCGGTCACCAGGCCGACGCGACCGCCGCGGCGCTTAGGGAGGTTGAAGCAGCTCATGATCCGGCGCAGGTAGTAGGGAGAAACCTTGATGTCACTGTCGTTGATCAAAATATGGTCGTACTGCGCGCTGCCCAGCATCTGCACCAGGTTACTCACCTTGCCATTGGCGCCCAACAACTCCGGGCACAGGACCAGGCGGATCGTCCGCTCGGGAAACTCCGCCGTGAGCCTTTCGATGGCCGTCACGGCCGGGTCGGCCATGCTGCTCACACCAAAGAGAATCTCGTAGGGACCCTGATAGTGCTGCTGACAGTGGCTGGCAAAGCTGGCATACATCTCCGGGTCCAGGCCCTTCACCGGCTTGAGGATGCTGACTCCCGGCTGAAAATCGGGCAAAGGCCGGCGCAGCTGGCGGTGGAAGGCGCGCGCGCTCCACAGCGCAAGCAAGTAATACCCCAGGCCGGCCAAGCTGAGAGTGGCCGTGATGGCAGCGACTACGATGGGCAGCATAGGAACGCTCTTAGTTTAAGCGGTTTCACGATTACTCTGCCCAATCCGACGCCGCGAGGTGGGGCTTTTCTTGGTGAAAAGCCCCGTGGAAGGTATTTTCACTGGCTGGACCTATCGCGAAACCGCTGTAGCCGAGCTGGACGCCCTGGCACCCTTTACTCGTAGCGCAGGGCGACAATGGGATCGAGCGACGCTGCCTTCCACGCGGGATAAATACCGAAGAGAAGCCCAATGGCACAGGAAACGACAAAAGCGGTGGTCGACCAGGCCACTGACATTTCAGCCGGCAGCACGGTGCCCAGGATCAGCTTGAGCGCAAGGGTAAGCAGACCGCCCACGAGGATTCCGATCACGCCGCCCAGCGCACACAGCGTGACCGCTTCCAGCGTGAACTGAAACATGATGTTCTTTCGCGTCGCCCCCAGCGCCTTACGTACGCCAATCTCCCGCGTTCGTTCGGTAACGCTCACCAGCATGATGTTCATCACTCCGACGCCACCGACCATCAAACCTACGCTCGCAACCCCGACAAGAAAGATGAACAAGCCACCGGTAAGCTGATTCCACAAAACAAGGAGGGCGTCTGAGCTGAAGATGGCGAAATTGTCCGGCTGGTCATTATGGACTTTACGCCGGCGGCGAAGCAGTTCGCGAACCTCGTCTTCAACGGCAACTTTGTTCTTGACATCGTCGTACTTGACACTGATCCAGTGATCGAGGATCTCAGGATGAATCTTGTGAAAGGTTAGAGTCGGAAAATGTGCGGCGTTGTCGTTGGGATTTTTGCCCCCGCCGAAGACCTGCTTCTGGGGCGCCAAGACCCCCACCACGGTAAACACATCTCCTTCGATCTGGACCTCCTTGCCCACGGCTGGGTCGTTTCCAAAAAGCTCCTGAGCCGTATCCGAACCGAGAACGACCACACTAGCGCCTCGCACTGCCTCCTGATGGGTGAAAAAGCGTCCCTGAGCGAGGTCGATGTCGTAGACGTTCGGTTGATCTTCCGAATCGCCATTCAGGGTGGTGTTCTGAACCTTATGGCTCCCGTACTTGACGGAGAAACTGCCCTGAGAGCCAGTAGGCGAACGGTATTGCTGCGATGCGTCGACCGCAACGACGTGGGGCAGCACCCTCATGGCCTCGGCATCCTCATAGGTCAGTTGCTTTCTGGCCAGCATCTCAGACGTGGGGCGTGAACCAAAGACAGGAAAGCGGAAAACCCAATACACATTGGATCCTAACGACTTGATCAGGCCGTTGACGTTGCCGGAAAGCCCATTGATGACCGATGAGATGAGAATGACGGTGGTGACCCCGATCATGATGCCAAGCATGGTCAGGCCGGAGCGCAGCTTGTTGGTGCGCAGCGTGTCCATGGCCATCGCGATCGCTTCCTTTGAATCGGCGAGGCTCATTCTATAGCTCCGAGCGCAAGGCTACGATGGGATCGAGCAGCGAGGCCTTGCGTGCAGGATAAACTCCAAAAAAAATACCAACCGCCGTGGCCACAAACAGGCCCAGAGCAACCGACCATAGCTCAATCTCAGAGGGGAAGCCGATCACCAGGGTGATGACTTTGGCAAAGACTACCCCGGCGATGACACCGATCAGGCCGCCGACCAGCGACATGGTGGCCGATTCGATCAGGAATTGGAGCATGACATCGCCACGCCGCGCGCCCAGCGCCTTGCGCACCCCAATCTCCCGCGTCCGCTCGGTGACGCTTACCAGCATGATGTTCATGATGACGATGCCGCCGACCACCAGCGAAATGGCTGCGAGGGAGACAAAGACAGCGGAAAAACTGGAGCTGATACTTTGCCAAATGCCGACGAACGTACCGTTGGTATCCACAGAGAAGCTGTCTTCTGCCCCAGGCAAGTCGTGGCGGTGGGAGCGAAGAATCGTGCGTACTTCGCCCACGGCCAGTTCCAGCGGATCGCCCACCCCGTTGGCACGGGCATAGATGGTTAGGCTGCGATTCGATCCGTAGGTGTTGAGAAAAGTCGTCAGCGGGATCGCCGCCCAATCATCCTGGCTCTGCCCCAGCGTCTTACCCTTGCGCTCTCCGACGCCGATCACAGTGTATTGGCCCCCGTCGATCCGGATTTCTTTGCCGATCGGATCGATCGATCCCATCTGGTTGTCGACAATGTCAGGACCGATAATGGCGACGCGGCTGCTGTGCTGCTCATCGATAGGCACGAAGCCCCGGCCACGATCGATGTTCATGTTGTAGATGGGAGGCATGGTCCAGGTCCAGCCGCGAACACTGGTATCGGTGCTGGAGTGGCTGTTGTAGACCACCTTGCCCGTAGTGCTGGCCATGGCGCCGGTGCTGGCACAGTCTTTACACTTCGCGGCTACTTCACTGTAGTCATCGATCTTCAGGTCTTTGCGCTTTTGGTATTTGTTGTACTCCGCATCGCTGAAGACGACGGAAGGCTGTTTGGAGGCGGTAAAGACATCCGCACCGTAGCCATAGACCTTAGTGGCGACAAATTTATTCGCGCCGTTGACCAGCGTGATCACCATGATGACCGCGGCCACGCCGATCATCACCCCCATCAGGGTGAGAATCGACCGCAGCTTGTTCGCCCATAGGGATTGGAGCGCGATTTTGACCGCC
This sequence comes from uncultured Acidobacteriaceae bacterium, assembly GCA_963787145.1. GTDB lineage: Bacteria > Acidobacteriota > Terriglobia > Terriglobales > Acidobacteriaceae > PALSA-350. The sequence continues at coordinate 212,659 of CAWBBY010000010.1, read as the reverse complement.
TCGGTTAGTTCCATGCGAAGTCACGCTTTAATACGAGTGTAGACGCTTCCCCGGTTCCCACTCGGGTTATAAAACGTGTGGGACACCGAGGACTGCGCGTGCGGTCCGGGTTCCCCCAGGACTAACGTCCTGGGTCATTCTCAATCGTCCCTGCGGGACTGGTCTCGGTGGGAATTTACACCCAGGACTGACGTCCTGGGCTATTCTCAGCCAGTCTTGTCCAAATTAGGTTTTATGAATGAGGCGGAAAGCCTGCTAGGTTGAGGTTGGGATTTCTTCCAGGAAAACCAATCTCAATCAGGAGGAGCTTTCCGCCATGAGTGGAGTATGCAGTATTTTTTCGCAGGTTTTGGGGGTATTTTCTCGGGTCGAGTTTGAACAAGCGGTTTGCCAGCATCGAGCGGAGCATCACGCTCGTGGATTTAGCAGTTGGAGCCAGATGGTGGCGATGTTGTTCTGTCATTTGGGCAGAGCGCAGTCGTTGCGAGAGATCTGCGGAGGGCTGGCGGCCTGCGAAGGCAAGTTGAGGCATCTGGGGGTGGATCAGTGCCCTAAGCGTTCGACGTTGGCCTACGCCAACGAACATAGACCATGGGAGCTGTACCAGACGGTGTTTGAGCAGTTGCTGGAAAAGTGTCAGCGGGAGGTGCGGGGAGGGAAGAAATTCCGCTTTAAGAACAAGTTGCTGAGTTTGGATGGCAGTGTGATTGACCTCAGCGCGACGATGTATGACTGGGCCCGGTTCCGCCGGACCAAAGGTGGAGTGAAACTGCATTTGTTGCTGGATCACGACGGATATCTGCCCCAGTACGCGGTGATCGAGCCAGCCAGCAAGGCGGAAATCCAGGTAGCGCGCAAGCTGGTTTTAGAACCGGGCACGATTTTGGTGTTCGATCGTGGGTATACCGATTACAAGTGGTTCGCCAGCTTGACCGCGCAAGGTGTGTACTTCGTGACCCGGCAACGGTGGAACAGCTATCGGAAGGTAGTCAAGGAGCTGCCGATCCCGGAAAAGGGCAACATCCTGGCCGATCAGATGGTGCTGTTGGGCCACCGCGGTTACCGCACCGGGGTGCCGGTCAGGCGGGTGGCAGTGCGCGATCCAGAGACAGGCAAGAAGTTCGAATTTCTTACCAACAAACTGGATTTTGCTGCCAGCACGATTGCGAAAATCTATCGCGATCGTTGGCAGATCGAGACTTTTTTCAAGGCCCTCAAGCAGTCTTTGCGGGTCAAGACATTTGTAGGCACCAGCGCCAACGCCCTAAAGACGCAGATCTGGACCGCCTTGATCGCCATGTTGATTCTGAAATATCTGAAGCTGAAATCAACCTTCGATTGGTCGCTCTCCAATCTAGTGGCCTTATTGCGCCAGCAGTTGTTCGTATACCGCGACTTGTGGGCTTGGTTAGATTGTCCTTTTGAACCGCCGCCTGCCCTGGCAGGAATTCATGATCAGCTTCGGCTGGCGCTCTAATTTTCTTAGCTTTCTTTAGGACAGCTGAAACCTAGCCGACCGTCAAAAAACCTAAATCGCCCTACAATCGGGAGCTCTATAGCAAAACACTTGGACAGCACGTTTCTCAATCTACCGCTCCCCTCACCCCAACCTGATTTTGCAATGACCGGTTGCAGCACTCGTTTGTCCAATAAAATCAACGCTACAGGGTCGACCAATCCGCTAATTTGGACAGCTCTGATTCTCAGCCGTCCCTGCGGGACTGTTGTTTGGAAATCGGGGTTCTCACGCAGATCCTGCAAGCCTTTCTGTAGCCTTTGAATACCTGCCAAATAAAAGTGCGCGAAAAGCGCTATAAGCGTTTTAAGTTACTTTTCGTTACTTATGTAAGTTCCATCGCCGCCGCAAAAAGCGGAGGCCCCGCATCTCGGTGAGAGCTGCGGGGCCGCGTTTGCAAGTGGCCTGTAAGCCGAATTCTGTCGAGGACGATCATTCCTCTAGGCGACGCATTGCTGCGCCGCTCAAGCGACCTACCCGGAGGTTTCCCACCGTCCCGGGAACCGGGATCGGAACCCGGGTTAGCGCGCCGGGCCAGCACGCATCCGCGGCCCGGGTCTGGCCGGCGGATTCCCTCCCTATTTGGTCTTGCTCCGTGTGGGGTTTACCCTGCCACCGCCTTTACAGACGGCGCGGTGCGCTCTTACCGCACCTTTTCACCCTTACCCCGGGCGATGAAGCCCGCGGCGGTATCTTCTCTGTGGCACTTGCCGTCTTTGAGCCTTGACGCTCAAATCCCGGACGTTATCCGGCACACTGCCCTGCGGAGTTCGGACTTTCCTCTCCCGAAGCACGCGAGCGCTTCGGCAGCGACCGCCCAGCGCACCTGCAACACCATGCTAGTCCATATCGCTGAGTTTGTAAGCGTCCAGAGGTTAGTTCGCCGTGATGGTGAGGGTTAGCTGCGGCTGGGTTGGAGGCGTGATGGTAAACGAGCCGTTGGAGGATTCCGCATCCACCGTGACGGTGTAGTTGCCAGTTGGGCTTCCCGTGTTTCCCGGCGGCCCGTGATTCAGGTAGTTATACCGCTGGGAACAGGCCGTCATGCCCATGGCTCCTGCGAATGCCAGCATTCCCAGCGCCAGATTGCGCCAAGCCCGGCGCTTGCAGGCGCCCAGGCCTACCAGGCCAAATAATGCCGGAAAAATAAAAGCATAACGCTGCATCCCGGCGTCGCCACCGTTTTCGGCCCTGGGTCCCGGTGACGGCGCGAGGGTCTGGATCTGCATCGTGCTGGTTGCGGGAGTACAGGTCTGGACGCCGCTGGCATTGGTGGTGCAACTCGCCAGCGGAGCAATCGGCGCAAAGGTGCAGGTAGTGTTCACCGGCAGCCCCGAACAGGAAAGGGTGACATAGGCGTTGAAGCCGTTGACTGGGGTTACCGTGACCACGCTGGTGACAAAGCCGCCCGCCACCGTGGAAAGCGACGTGGGCGTGGCTGCCACGGTGAATCCGGCCACCGTCGATGCGTTGGCATGCACGTCCTCAGGCTTGGAGAGCGAGCCCACATAACCACTCCCGCCCTGATAGATGGCGACCACCTGATGGTTGCCTGCAGGAACGTTATCCGTTTCCAGGGCTGCGTTGCCTTCGCTATCCAAAAACGCCGATCCGAGATCCATTTCCCCGGAGCGAAAATTCACCACTCCCGAGGGTGCGCCAGCCACATCCGCGCTGACGTGGGCCGTCAGTGTCACCCTGGTACGTGGACCAGCATTATTTGTGGCAGCCGACAGTGCGGTTCGGGTGGTTGCCGTGTTTTGTGCTGCTGCCGCAGAGCCCGTGAAACCAAACCCGGCTACCATGCCCAGAAACATCATGCACCAGCCGGCGGTGCGCTTCCCTTTTCCTGTGTTCCACACCCTGCCCACGCTCAACCGCACATTCATCCTTCGGATCTCTGCTCTCTTTACTTTGACTTTGCGCGCTTTATTTTGTTCCAGATGCTGTTGACTTACACAGGCTGCGGAAAGCAATACCTCAGGGCTAATGCTCGCTGCGGCGAGGCAGCCCCAACGTATTGTCATCGTTTACGGCCCGACTAAAGTCGTGCCCTGATACAAAACAGCATTTCCTCGGTCTGTTAAAGGTCATTGTATCTGGGGAAAGCACATCGCGTTGCGCTTTCCCCAGTTGGCTCAACAGGCACGGCGCTGGGCGATGAGGCTCTCTGCCTCCGCGGACAGGGAAGGATCATCGCCAAACCCCTTGAGCCAGCAAACATCAGGCTCACGGCGAAACCAGGTGAGCTGACGCTTGGCATAGTTGCGGTGACCCTGGCTGGCGGCGGCAATGGCCTGTTCCAGGGTGAGCACGCCGGCAAGATGCTGCGCTGCCTGGCGGTAGCCCAAGGAGTCAATCACGGGCACGAGGCCATAGCGGGCAACGAGTTCCCGCGTCTCTTCAATCAAGCCCTGGGCGAACATGGCGCGCGCACGAGCGTTGATGCGCTCGTAGAGTTGCGGGCGTAGAGGATCCAGGCCGAGCCGCAGGACCCGGTAGCCGGTCAATGCTTCCCGCCCTTTGTTCCAGGCCTCGGACATGGGCCGGGAAGTGGCCAGGGTAACCTCGATGGCTCGTATGACCTTGGCGGTATCGTTGGCATGGATACGGGCAGACGAGGCTGGGTCAAGGCGCTTCAGGATCCGGTGTAAGGAAAGCGGGCCCCGCGTTTCCGCCTTGCGCAGCAAGCGATCCCGCAGGGCCGCGGACCGTTGAGGACCGGGAAACAAACCTTGCAACAAAGCGCGAAGATAAAGCCCCGTGCCTCCGGTGACGATAGGCAGCCTGCCTCGCCCGACGATGCCGGCGATGGCTTTACGGGCAGCTCGCGAGTAGTCTCCCGCGGTGTAAAAGGCATCCGGATCCACCACATCGAGCAGGTGATGCGGTACCAGCTTCCGTTGCTCGGCTGAAGGCTTGGCTGAGCCGATCTCCAGGCCACGATACACGGCCACGGAGTCGCAACTGACAATCTCACCGTCGAAGCGCCGGCCGAGCGCGACGGAGAGAGAGGTTTTACCGCTGCCGGTCGGGCCAAGAATGACGACCAGCAGCGGGTCCGCCGTCTCCTCTACCAAACTCTCCACCACCCGGGCGGAAAGAGATCAAGCCAGGACGAACGGCCCAGGCCGGCGAGCAGGAGAAGGACCGCTACCACCAACAGGCCGTAAATCTGGCGTTTGCGGAATTCTGGATCAACTGGCACAACGAGGCTCTTTCCCTCAATGAAACTTTTCCGGGTCCAGGTTGTAGTAGAAGCCGAAGCGCAGCTCCAGAAATGGCCCTTTAAAGTCTTTGGGCAGCGGCGGATATGGGGCCGCGCCGGTGATACCGCCCCAGGCTGCGCGGTCCAGGGAGACGTCGCCGGAGGGGAACTCGAGGATCATCTCCTTCACGCTGCCGTCGGGATAGATCTTGAATCGGACACCCACGCGGCCCTGCTTGTCGAGGGGGGGCCGCGCGGATTCAGGGATGATGGGAATCCAGGCGCGATAGGTAGCCGCGATCACCCTCTTCATGTAAGGACCGAAGTCGACCCCCATGGTGTCACTGAGAATGTCCGCGCCGGCCCCCATGGCCGGATGCTGGGAGGGGGCATTCTGTCCGTAGTCGCCCGAGGAACCCCCAGGATTCTGGGCAGCATTCCGTTCCGCCTGGCGGATGGCCTCTCCGGCATTTTGAGGGCCGGTGTCAAAGTTGGGCTTGGCGGGTGGTGTGGGCGCAGGCTTGGGCTCATTGAGCAGCGATTGCTGAGAGGGCGGCGGAGGAGGAGTTGCCGGCCGGGCCTGCGCCTGCTGCTGGGGTGCAGGGGCCGGCGGAGCCGCCTGCGGGGGGGCCGGCTGTGGCGGGGCGGGCTGCGGCGGCCCCGCCCGGCGCATGGCCTCGAGTTGTTGCAGGGTCTTGCGATCGAGCGTCGGATGGCGCGATTGCGCGACGCGGTTCTTGTCGGAAAGTGGGGCCTGCGGCTTGGGCTTGACCTGCTTCTCCGCATCGGGCGGAAGGTTAAGGTAGGTCAGGTCTTTCTTGTTGTCGTTGGGGTTGACCACGTGGGGCTGATGGCTGCGAAACTTCGGGCCGTAGAAAAGGAACCAGAAGAGAAGCAGGTGAGCGATGACCGAGATCCAAATGCCTTCACGGCGTAAAGCACGGGAACGCTCGTCTTCGAGCCTGTCAATCAGGTGTAGGAGTTCGTCAGGGTCCAGCTCCTCGTAGCGCACGCGCCTACGCTTGGAGAACGGCTCCGGCGGTCGACCGGGAGGGCTGGTTGGAACTTCGGTTGAAGGCATCAGGCGGCAGTTAGGGCTGCAATCCAGGCCCGAAGCAACGTCCGGCCATGGGTTCCGCAGATCTCCTCATTCTCTCATTGTTTCGAATGGCGCCGAGATCAGGGTTTCACAAAGAACCCTTACAATCGTTTGCAGCGCAGCCGTTGAGTTAATGTGTGCGGCGCCACTGTACAAACGAGGACTCTACCTGCAAATGATGCGTGCCGCTGTCATTACCGTGAGCGACTCCTGCTTCCTGGGACAACGGGTGGATGTCTCCGGGCGGGTGGTGGCCGATCTGCTTCAGGCGCATGCATTCCACGTGGTCAGCCACCTGGTGGTGCCCGACGAGCAAGGGGAAATTGAGGATGTGCTGCGGCAGCAATGCGAGGTAGCAAGCCTGGTGGTGACAACCGGGGGCACCGGCATTGCGCTTCGGGACGTAACGCCCGAGGCGACAAGGGCCGTTTGCGACCGGATCCTGGACGGCTTCGCGGAGCTGATGCGCGCCGAGGGCAGGAAACAAACGCAATTTGCCCCCCTGAGCCGCTCAGTTTCGGGCACGAGAGGCCGATCTCTGATTGTGAGTCTGCCCGGCAGCCCGGCTGGCGCCCAAGCGTCGCTGGAAGCAGTTATATCACTGATTCCGCATGCTTTAAGTATTCTCGAAGGAACAGTGACCCACCACCACGAAAACCACAGGGAGGAAGAAAATCTCCCGGGAACTCCAGCCTGAACGACTGCTGGATCATCTCTCCTGAACAGGGCCACGACGATCGGGATCGATCTTGAAGAAAATCCTCCATTTCTTTGCTAAATACGAGGTCTGGCTGCTGGCGGTGTTAAAGCCTCTCGGCTTCTGGGGAGCAGGCTGCTGGGCTTTCCTCGACGCCGCGGCCCTGCCCGTGCCGATGGATCTGATCCTTGCCGGCTACGTCTGGTCCGACAAGAATCATTTCTACCTCTACGTACTCCTCGCGGCGGCCGGATCGGCGTTGGGCGGGCTGGTTCCTTTCCTGCTCGGACGGGCAGGCGGTGAGCTCTTCCTCATGAAGCGGATTGACCGCGCTCGCTATGAGCAACTGCGCGACCGCTTCGAAAAGCAGGAATTTCTGGCCATGATGATCCCTTCGATTCTGCCCCCGCCCACACCCTGGAAACTTTTCGTCATCGCGGCCGGGGTCTTCGAGATGAAGGTGGGTACGTTCCTGCTATCAGTCTTCGCAGGCCGGGTGATCCGCGACCTGATCACCGCGATCCTGACCATCGAGTACGGGCCGGAGATCGTCCACATCGCCGAACGACTGGCGGCCCGGCATCGGGTTGTCCTGGTGGCCGGCCTGACAGTGCTCCTTGCCGCCCTGGTTTACTGGATCTGGCAGACGGTGTGGAAACGGCGGGGCAAGAAGGACGGTCCCGGGGTTGATACGGTGTTGGCGAAGCTTCCCAAGTAGCGGGGTGGTTCGGTTTCAGCCAGGATTGACTTCCTGGGTTTGCTGGTCTTTGGAGAACAGCTAAGGACGCCCAGGACTGCGTCCTGGGCTACTCTCAGCGATACTTGTCCAAATTGGCTTTTTGGTAGGTGTCGGACCTTGTTGTTTGACTCTGTCCCTCCACCTCCACCACTGCCAAGGTGGGCCGCCGCCCTCAAATTTGTCATCCCGACCGGAGCGAAGCGTAGGGGAGGGACCTGCAGTTTCACTTTCGGGCACAGCGAAAGCGCCGTGGGCGAATCGCCTCCTGGTTCCGTTTCCCCATGAACGCAAACTGCAGGTCCCTCCCCTACGCTTCGCTCCGGTCGGGATGACAAATTTAAGGGTAGCGGTCCACCTTGGCGGTGGTGGAGGTGGAGGGACAGAGTCAAGCAACAGCAAGCAACCCGGTTTCGGTTTGCCCGCGTTCTTTTCAACCCATTCAGCAAGTTGCGGCGTTCAGAAGGCCATTCGTCCGCTAATTTGGACAGCTCTGACTCTCAGCCGTCCCTGCGGGACTCAATTTGGAGAGGGTAGTTCTCACGCAGACTCTGACGTCCTGGTAATTCTCAGCCATACTTGTCCAAATTTGACCAAAGGGACGAATCGGGATTACTCCTGACAATCTCAATGGAATCAGCTGAAGCTGATTTGTTTTCAGCGAGCGCGCATCCGAATCGGCGTGTCGAAAAACTAAATTGCCTCATTTCTGCACGCGGCCGTTCATCACCATGGCGTCGATGGTCCCGTCCGGGCCGATGTAGTCCCACGCGGACAGTGCCCTGGTGGTGGCCCCACTTCCGCCGCGGGAGAGGGGAGGGTAGGCAAACCGGAGATCGCTGAACTCGACCGCTGAGTCCAAAGGATCGGGTGCGAGCTCGTCAGAAGCGACCAGGTTGGCGTGTCCCCGGTCCTCAACCAGGGGAAATCTCGCCCAGTCCAGGTACACGCGGCCCAACCAGGAGCGCTTTGCGGCCATCACCGCGGGGGTGACGGGCGGCTTGAAGATGACATCGTCGCGGTCGCTGGTGTCGACCGTCTCGCTCCACGTGTTGACCGAGCCCGTCTGGTAGTAGCCGGCGGTTTCCACCAGCGCAAACCAGTGGAAGGGATTCACGGGATAGGGCTGGGCGGCGGCGCGCAGCATCGGTTGATCGCCGAATCGAGTATTGCCTATCAAGTGCAGCGCCCGATGATGCTCCACCGCGCGCACCCCTAAGTCGATGCCAACCAGTACCAGCGCGGCAATGGCCCAACCCCGGCCACGGAACAAAGGCTTGCCTGCGCCTATCTCCCGGTCCGCCAGGCCGAATATTGCCGGGATCACCAGGCCAAGTAGTAAAGCGCCAAAGATGACGGGCTCGATGATGAAGGCGATGTCCAGCGAGTACCAGCGCGGATTGAAGGGAAAAAATGGGCGAATGCCGTAGTTGTTGGTCCAATCGAGAAAGATGTGGCTCAAGACCGCCAGGCAGGATAAGAACCACACCCAGGCCCAGCGTGGCGGGACAACTGGAGGCCGGCGACGGCTGCGATGCCAGAGCCAAACCACACCTGTCACTGCGAGTGCCACGAACGGCGCTCCCAAAAAGGTATGCGTGATACCGCGGTGATGACCGAAGCCGGCTACCGGGCCGCGGAGACCCCAAAACACATCCATATCGGGGGCTTCGGCTGCCAGAGTCATGGCCAATGTAGCGTAAGCCGTCCTGCGATTGAAGCCGGAGCGGCCCAGGCATGCGCCGGTAAGGAAATGCGTGACCGGTTCCATAAGAGACGGTGATCCTCGCTGACGTCATTGGCCCGGGTTTCGGGCAGTTTCTATAATGCACGCTATGCCCGAAACCCGATCCAGCAGCGGAGCAAGCCTGGTTGAAGCCGGAAAGCGAATCGACGAGCTACGCGACGAACTCCGGCACCACGAATATCAATATCACGTACTGGATTCCCCGGAGATCTCAGACGCGGAGTACGACGCCCTCATGCGGGAGTTGCGCACGCTCGAATCCCGCCATCCCGAGTTGATCACATCCGACTCACCTAGCCAGCGCGTGGGCGGTAAACCCAAGGAAGGCTTCGCCAAAATAGAGCATTCGCGGCCCATGCTCTCGCTCGACAATGTGAACAGCGAAGAGGAGCTGGCGGATTGGGAACGGCGCGTGCGGTCGATCATCGGTAGCGCCGAAGTTAGCTACGTGTGCGAGTTGAAGATAGATGGCGTGTCGCTGGCACTGCAATATGAACCCGGCCCCGCAGGGAGTGCCTTGTTGCGGACCGCCCTAACACGCGGAGATGGGGTCACAGGCGAGGACGTGACCAGTAACGTGCGCACCATACGATCGGTGCCGCTTTCGGTTTCTGCCGGGCGGTTGCAAGGTGCCCAACTGCCACAGGGCTTTGAGGTGCGTGGCGAAGTGATCCTGCCGGACGATGCCTTTTTGAAAATGAACCGGGAACGTGAAGAGCATGGGCTCCCGCCCGCAGTGAACCCTAGAAATGCTGCTGCAGGAACGATTCGAACGCTCGAACCAAACATCGTGGCTCAGCGGCGATTGGACTTCTATGCTTACTTCGCACTGGAAAAGGGAGAGAGCGCTTTTGCCGAGCAGTGGACCTCCCTGGAAGCATTAAGCAGCGCAGGCTTTCGCGTGAACGTTCATCGTAAACACTTGCGGAATATGGACGAGCTGCTGGCTTTTGTCGCCTGGGCGGAGGGGCAACGCCACGCTTTGGGTTACGAGATTGACGGCGTCGTCATCAAGGTCAATGAGACGGCTCTGCAGCGCCGTCTCGGCTATACCGGGCGCGCGCCGCGCTGGGCCGTGGCTTACAAGTTCGCCGCCCGATCCGGTGTTACGCAGATCGACGACATCGCGGTACAGGTGGGTCGCACGGGCAAGCTGACCCCGGTCGCGCTATTGCATCCCGTATTCATTGGCGGCACAACAGTGAGCCGGGCGACCTTGCATAATGCAGACGAAATCGAGCGGCTGGGGGTGAAGATCGGGGACTACGTTACGGTGGAGCGCGGCGGCGATGTGATTCCCAAGATCGTGGCCGTGGTTGACGATGCGCAACACCCACGGGGAAAGAAGGCCTTCGTTTTCCCCGCTGCCTGCCCGGTTTGCGGTAGTGAGGTAGTGCGCGAGGAGGGCGAGGCGGATTACCGGTGCATTAATGTTGATTGCCCTGCCCGGCTGAAAGAGAGCGTCCTTCACTTTGCTTCACGCAAGGTAATGAATATCGAAGGACTCGGCGACGCGTTGGTTGAGCAACTGTTAGTGCGACAAATGTTGAGCAGCGTCGCTGGGATTTATTCGCTGAACGAAGAACAACTACTGGGGCTGGAACGAATTGGGAAGAAAACCGCACAGTCGCTATTGGCGGAGATTGAAAATTCCAAGAAATTACCGTTGAACCGGGTGCTGTTCGCCTTGGGCATTCGCTTCGTGGGCGAGCGCACCGCCCAGTTACTTGCCGAAGCGTTCGGGTCAATGGACGCCCTGATGGCGGCAAGTGTGGAAGAACTGGAGTCGGTCAACGAGGTCGGCCCGCGTGTGGCCCAGGCGATCCAGGAATTTTTTGCCGAAGAGAAAAACCGTCAGCTGATAGAAAAGCTGCGCCGCGCAGGCCTGACCTTCACGGCGGAGAAGAAAAAGAAATCGGCAAGGCTTGAGGGCCTGACGTTTGTGCTTACCGGCACCATGGCCGATCTATCGCGCGAAGAAGCGAAGTCTCGGATTGAAGCCGCCGGGGGCCGCGTATCCGGCTCGGTCAGCAAGAAGACCAACTACGTGGTGGCCGGAGAAGACGCAGGATCGAAGCTCGATAAAGCGCGGGAACTGAAGGTCCCGGTCATCGAGCAGGCCCAGCTGCTGGATATGCTGGGCTGAGCGCAAAGACTCTGCTTGATGGTCGATAACGCAAAGAGCTATCGTGGGCTTCCCCCGGATTTCCTGTTGAGTTTGGTGGCGTTGGCGAACTTCATGCGGCTTTCCTCACAGAAAGCCGCACGCGTGGCCGTCGGTGAGTTCCACGTAGCAGGAAATCCGGGTCGCCTGTCTTTTTCGGCCCAGGTACGCTGAGGCGAACCTGGGGCACCCGTCGAGTTCCGGTCCTTTTCTTATTTGCGTTTACTTAGGACCTAAGACTGCGAAGTAGCCCTTTTTGGCACGCACCATGTAGTGGGGGTTCAGCGCCACCAGGTAGATAGAGCGAAACGCCCCGTCTTGCTTGAAGTCCGCAGGACGGTAGGCCAGCGAGTATTGGCTGCGCAGCTCTTCCTCGATGTCATGAAAGCTGCCGGTCATGTCTTCAATCCGCTTGGGGAAGAAAGGGACGCCTCCGGTCGCTTCGGCCATCTTTCTCAACACGTCATCGCCCCGGTCGCGGCTGGGACTGACGTTGGTGCTGATGGTGTAGATAATCGTTTCGGCGCGCTGGCACATTTTAATCGCGTCGTCAGGATACGCACGGCTCTGGTTATCGTCTCCATCGGAGATCAGGACAAGCGCCTTGCGCACCGAACCCTGCTTGGAGGGCGGCACTTTTATCAGCTGATCGCGGCAGGCAGTGTAGACGGCGTCAAAAAGGGCGGTACCACCACCCGGGCGCAGCTTGGTGATGCCGGCCTCAAGCTTATCCTGATCGCTGGTGTAGTTCTGGGTAACGTAGGGCGTCACGTCGAAGCCCATGACGAAGGCCAAGTCCTCCTGTGGCCGGATTACCTGCTGCAAAAACTGGATCGCAGCGCTCTGCTCAAACTCGAAGCGTTGCCGGATCGAGGTGCTGGCGTCGATCATGATGCCGACCCGCAACGGCAGGTTGGTCTGCTGGGTGAAAGTGAAAACCTGCGCGGGAGCTTTCTGGTTATCCAGCAGAGCAAAGTCTCTTTGCTGCAGGTTGGGGATGAAGCGGCCGTGCTTGTCAGTGACGGTGAAGATGAGGTTCACCTCATTGACGTTGGTCTTAATGGTGAAATTGCCATTATTCTGCGCATCGCTGCTTTGGCCACTGGACGCCTGGGGAACGGCACTGAGCGTCCCGGGAACCGGAGCCTGGTTAACTGGGGCTTGGTTAACTGGGGCCTGGTCCTTATTTGGTGGGGCGGGAGGCGTGGTTTGAACAAGGGCGGCCGGAGTCACCAGCAACACGAATCCAAGCACCGAGGCAGCCGAACGCCAGCAAGCTTTCATTTTGGTCATAGTGGCCCTTTTAATTTTAGAGCATACCGGTCTTTCCCGGATTTCCTGTTGGTGTTGGTGGTCCTGGCGAGCTCCATGCGGCTTTCCTTGATGAAAGCCGCACACGCGATCGTGTCCAGTGTAGCGAGGTAGGAAATCCGGGGCCACCCCCAACCATCATTTGTCGAGGTACATTCCTTCCATACTCTTTGACCCGGCCTCCGGGGGCGAGGCGAGCCGCGCCATAAAGTCCTTGAGATCGGGGGGAAGGTTGGACACCAAGGTAATGCGCTCACTGCTGACCGGGTGGGAAAACTCCAGCTCCGCCGCATGCAGGAAGTTCCGTTGTAGGGCAAGCCGGGGGAGCCGGGCGAATTCCGCCAGGGGCACGATCGCCGTGGAGGCGCCGTACAGCGTGTCGCCAACGACGGGATGCCCCAGCGAAGCCATGTGGACGCGAATCTGATGGGTGCGCCCGGTCTCAATACGAACCGAGGCCAAGGTGAAGCTGCCGTAAGGACCACGAATGCGCCGCAGCACCTGCCAGTGGGAGACGGCGGTGCGGCCTCCTTCGCGACGCGTGGTCATGCGCGTCCGGCGGACGGTGTCGCGGCTGATAGAGGCATTCACTGTTCCACTATCCTGCGGCAACTCGCCTTGCACCAGCGTGAGGTAAAGTTTTCGAACCTGGCGGCGGGAGAACATCGATGCCAACCTGGCATGCGCGACGTCATTCTTGGCTACCACAATGAGGCCGCTGGTCTGCTTGTCGAGGCGGTGCACGATGCCCGGGCGCAGCGGACCGCTCGATGAGGATAGCTCGCGCATGTGGTGCAACAGGGCATTGACCAGGGTGCCGCGATTGCGTGCATCCTCGGTAGCGCCGGAGCCGGCGTGGACCATCATGCCGGCAGGCTTGTTAACCACCGCAAGGTCGCCGTCTTCATAAACAATCTCCAGCGGAATCGCTTCCGCCATGGCGCGCAGGGGCGGAGGCTGTGGGTCGCCAAGGATGGAAATACTCTCGCCGCCGCGCACTTTGCGCGACGCTTTGGCCAGCTTGCCGCCGATCAGTACGCTGCCCTGCTCCAGCAGTAGCTGCGCCCGTGAGCGGCTGACATCGTCCAGTTGTTGAACGAGAAAGAGATCCAAACGTTGTCCGTCGGCCTCTTGGGGAACACTTATCTGGCGCAACCTTGGCTGGTGTAACCCGGGCTCGTCACTCACCATGGGAGACCTGGATAGCTTGCGGGCGATGCAACCACAAGAGGCCACCCGCGAGCACCATCGCGGCGGCCACCAGCTGCGTGACCGTGATCAGACCCGAAAGCGACCAGCCGCCGTCGCCGCGCAGCAAGGTAAGCAGGAAGCTGGAGAGGCCGCCCAGGAAGAACCAGGCACCGAGGATTTCTCCCTCGTGGTGAGGGCGATGCAAGAGCCACAGAAGCAGGACAAACAGCGCGAACTCCACCAGGCTTGCGTAGATCTGGGTGGGGTGCAGTGGCACCCCCAGTGGGGTTCCGGGCATCGCAGCCGGACTGGTGAAGACCACAGCCCAAGGCAGGTGCGTCGGCGTTCCGTAGTCGCATCCGGCTTCCAGGCAGCCAACCGATACGACGGAACTACCCAGCGCCAAGCTGGGCGCAATGGCATCGGCTGTTCTCCGGATGGGGAGGCGGAGGTGCAAAGCATAGACCACGCCGGCCGCGACTGCGATCGCGATAGCAGCCGGTCCGGGACCGCGTGCTCCGCTCAGACTCATACTCAGAGCGCGCATGCCATACCGGGGCCAATTCAACGAAATCATGAGAATCCTGCTGCCCACCAGGCCAGTGACAATGGCCACGAGAGCCAAATTCCAGACTTTGTCGGTGTCGAGCGAAAGCAGGCGCGCGCTACGCACGCAGACCAACAGGGAAAGGATGGTGCCCAGGGCAACCAGAAATCCATAAGTCGGCAGAACAAGGCGGCCGAACTGGAAGAGATGCGGGTGCACGCAGAAGAGAAGACGAAACCGACCCACTGGGCCGTGCAGCAGTGCGCCGGTGAACCCGTCCTAAGACGTTGGGACTCTCCGCAGCTCTTTAGGCATTCCGGACTGGCGGACACTGCACACGGAGCCGATTGTTCGAGTCGAGTCCCGGTTCGATGAATGTTGGTTCAACCAGCGTTAACTGCCGCACCTGCTTTGCAGGCCGGTCTCTGAATGGATGCTAACGTCAGTGAAGCTGGTTGGCAAGTGACGATACGGTACGAATGCTATCGTCCAGCCGAGACAGGCTCCGCCCCGTGGTAGCGATGGTCGTCGTCGAGCACCGAGTCCAGCAGGCCGGAGAGGCTGTTGGCACGGGTGCGCAGGACAGTCTGCGTCTCGCTCATGGTGCCGTGGAGTAGACGGCAATGCTCTTGCAAGCGCAAGAGTTCGTCGGCGATGTTCAGGGCAGCGAGCACCGCCACGCGCAACGAGTCGACGGTATTGCTGTTGGCGGAGACGGCGCGCATCTTGGCGTCCACGGTGTTGGCCAGCTTTTGAATGTATTCCGGATCGGGGGCCCGCAGATGATACGTCTGGTCGTAGATATCTACGCTGACTGACGTGCTGGTGCGCCGGACTTCCATGTTATTTTCTGCCATGTGTCACCGCTTATCTGACGAATCAATCGCTGACTTCGTCAATTTGCTTGAGCAGACGCTCGATGCGCACGCGCACCGCTTCCCGCTCTTTTTGCAAACCAGCGAGTTGCTCCTCTAATTGAGCAACATGCGCGGCCTGTTCTTCCACGCGATGAGAAAGACGCGAAGCATGTTGTTCGACGGAAAATCGGAGCTCGCGCTCGCCTTTAAGCAATTCTACGGTGCGCAGTACACGTTCTTCCAGTGCCTGAAAGTCATCTGCGTTCATCGCTATCTCGGGAGGGTGTTCTGCGAGTGTGGACATAAAAACCTCGTGACACAAAAGCGGGATTGCGTGCTAGGGGAAGTATAGCTTCTAAACTCTGCGCGCGATTCAAGAGAAAAGAGGAACGCGCATTGTCTTTGCGTGTTCCTCCATCTTACGCGCGTTGCCGTCCGCCGAGCGACTGGAGCGCGGCGGTCACAGCCTGTGAAAAACTTTGCAGCTCTTCCTCACGCAGGGTCCGCTCCAGCGCCTGGAAGGTGACGCGAATAAGAATGGAATAATGGCCGGCCGGCAAGGCTTGCCCTTTTTGAGAAGGATCGCGAAAGATCTCGCGCGGCGAGAAGCGCGTGAGCTCAGCGATGCGCAGGTTGCCCAGCGCCTCGGCGATCGATTGCCAGCGCACCGCATCGGCGAAGACGAAAGAGAAGTCGCGTTCGACAGGCTGGAAGCGCGAGAGCTCCTGCGCAATGGGCTGACGAAGGGGCAACCGGTAGAGGCGGTCGAGATAGATCTCACCCACATAAACGCTTTGCCTGAGCTTGCGCTGCTGCGCCTCAGCCGGATTGAGTTGGCCAAACCAGGCAATGGTCAAGCCATCGGCCACAGCGCGCGCCGAACGCCCGGGGTGAAGCCACGCCGGAGTAATTCCTGCGCCTGCAGGAAAGGTATCGAAGTAGAGGGAGCGCGGAGCAAACTTTTCCAGAATTTCTTCGACCGTTCCCTTGAGGTCATAGAAGTCGATGGCATGAGCAGGCTGCTCCGGGCCGCTCCAAAGAAGACCGGACGCGCCCAGCGCGAGGGCTGGACGCTCGTCGACGCGCTCCGCACTGCCGCTGAAAACAGTACCCTGCTCGAAGAGTTGGACATCACTGACGTTGCGATTGAGGTTATGCGCCAGCATGGTGAGCATTCCGGGCAGCAGCGAGGGACGCAACATGCCGGCTTCCTCGTTCAGCGGATTACCCATGGTTACCGCCAGGCTCGGTTGAGGCGCAAAGGTAACCGCTTCAGTAACAGAGCAGAAGGTGCTGGATAGAGCCTCGTACCAACCCAGCCCGAGCAGCGTCTGACGAATGACGGCTTCTTGGCTGCCGTGGGGAAGATCGCGCACAATGCCGGGGAAAGCGGGAAGCGTATTGGCGAAGCGGTTGTAGCCGTAGATGCGGGCAATCTCCTCGATCAGGTCAATCTCGCGTTCGAGATCCAGGCGCCAGCTGGGCAGAGTTAGCTGGTAGTTGCCTTCCGCGACTTTTTGCAATTGACAACCCAGAGCCTGCAGTACGGTCTCGGTGGTCTCCTGCAGCACGCCCCGGCCATCTTCCGTTGCGCCCAGAATGCGGCGAACCTCGCGATGGCTAAGCGCGATGCTGGGACGCCGTGCGGTCCGTGCCTCTGCTTCGGGGACTACCACGTCGATCAACTCCCCATCCACGCGGCCGCCGGCTTCGAGGATGAGGCGGCTAACCAGTGCGGAGGCAACGGGCGGCGCATTAAAATCCGCTCCCCGCTCGAAACGATGCGAGGCATCGGTGTGCAGGCCGTGGCGCTTGCTGCTGCGCCGGACCGATGCCTGATCGAACCAGGCAGCTTCTACCAGAATATTTTTCGTCTCGGCGGTGATCATCGTGTCCCAGCCACCCATTACGCCAGCCAGCGCGAGGGCCTTCTTCTCATCGGCCACCACCAGGTCTTCGGGGTCGAGCACACGCTCGATTCCATCGAGCGTCTTAAGTTTTTCGCCCTTGCGGGCGCGGCGCAGAATGATGCCGCCTTCCAGCTTGTCACGATCGAAGACGTGGGTGGGCTGACCCATGGCGATGGTGACGTAGTTGGTCGCGTCCACGGCATTTGATATGAGCTTCTGCTGCAGCAACCCGAAGCGCTCGGCGACAATGCCGGCCGAAGGCTGGATACGTACCTGGCTGAGAGCCCGCGCCGTGAAGCGACCGCAGAGCTCCGGAGCTTCGATGGAAACCTTAATTGCAACCGTCAGTGGCTGCGGCGCGGGCAGCGTAACGTCAAGAGGCGCGAGCTCATGCCCGGCGAGCGCAGCCGCCTCGCGCGCGATGCCGTAGTGGTTCATAGCATCGACACGATTGGTAGTGATGTCCATCTCGAAGAGCGAACCCCGGCCCGGGCCAAGATCGAAGATGCCTTCGACGGCAATGCCGCGAAGGGTCAGCGCTTCGGCGAGTTCGCGGTCGGCCATGGTGAGGCCGGGCACGTAGGAACGAATCCACTGAGAAAGAATATTCATAAGGTTTGCGACTTACCTGAATTGCTCCAGAAATCGCATATCCCCGGAGTAGAACTGGCCGATGTCTCCGATACCGTACTTCATCATGGCAATTCGCTCCACGCCCATGCCGAAGGCGAAGCCGCTGATTTTTTTCGCATCATAGGCAGGCTGCTGCCGGGCCGCGAAAGCGAAGACGGCGGGATCGACCATGCCGCAGCCCAGCAACTCGATCCAGCCGGATTGTTTGCACTTGCGGCACCCTCGGCCGCCACAGAAGATGCAGCTGATCTGCACATCGGCAGACGGCTCGGTGAAAGGAAAGAACGAGGGGAAAAACCGCGTTTTGACACTGGATCCGAAAAACGCCTTCATGGCGTGGTCGAGCGTGCCTTTGAGATCGGAGAAGGTGATGTTGGTATCGACACAGAGCCCCTCGACCTGGTGAAAGATGGGCGAGTGGGTGGCGTCGGCGGCATCGTTGCGGTGCACCTTGCCGGGGATGACAATACGGAACGGCGGCGGTTGCTGTTCCATGGTGTGGATCTGTACCGGCGAAGTATGGGTGCGCATCAACAGCCGTTCGCGCAGCGGCTTGCGCTCCTGGTTCACGATCACTAGAGTGTCCTGCGTATCGCGCGCCGGATGGCCGGGAGGAAAATTCAGCGATTCGAAGTTGTAGTAGTCGGTCTCGACTTCCGGCCCTAGACCGACCGAGTAGCCCATCGCCGCAAAGACGCGGACGATCTCGTTCATGGTCCGGATTAGCGGGTGCTCTGCTCCGAGCGCGCGGCGGGTGCCGGGCAGGGTGATGTCGATGGCTTCATCGGCGCGCGGCGCGAGTTTGAGGTCCAGTTCACAACGAGGCTCGATGTCGGATTTGAGCGCGTTGAATCGTTGCCCGACCTCCCGTCGCGCCTCCGCCGGAGCACCCTTTAACACCTCGCCGACCCTTGTCAGCAACCCTTGCTTGCGACCGATCCAGCGAATACGCAACTGCTCGAGCGCCTCGCCGGTAACGGCCGACGCCGCGTCCTGATCGAACTGCGCCAGGATGACGCTGAAGAAGCTGTCCAGCGAGTCAGACGAGTAGTCTTTCAGTTCAGGAATTTCATTGGGCAGCATGGGTTCCTGGCACAAACGCTCGAGCCCGGTCACAGTGGGACCAGGCTGGAGCGAGACGCTGTTGACAGTCGGGGGTTAAGCGGCGGTCTTGGTGAGTGCGCTCTTGGCCTGATCGGTGAGCGCGGTAAAGCCTGCCGGATCGTTGACGGCGAGGTCGGCCAGAATCTTGCGATCCAGGTCGATACCACCCAGCTTAAGACCGTGGATGAGCTGCGAATAGCTGATCCCGTTGAGCTTGGCGGCTGCGCCGATGCGGACGATCCAGAGCCTGCGGAACTGGCGCTTCTTCTGCTTGCGGCCGATGTAGGCGAATTTGAGACCGCGTTCAACGGCTTCCTGCGCTGCCTGGTAAAGCTTGGACTTGGTTAGGAAGTAGCCGCTGGCTCGCTTGAGAATCTTTTTGCGGCGGTCATTGCGTTTTGTGCCACGTTTTACGCGAGGCATGGGTGGTTCTCCTTTAGGTACTGCGTTGTGCGGCTGGAGGTAGGAAATACCTCTTCACTCGCTTGTTAGATCTGATCGTCTTGTCTTGAAGACAGGGGCCAATGGCCCATACCCGTGAGGGCCGATCAGGCGTAGGGAATCATTCGCGCTACCTTGCGCTTGTCACCATCAGAAACCAGAACTGTGCCACTCAACTTCTTCTTAACCTTATGGCTCTTGGAGGTCAGAATGTGGCGCTTCTTGGTTTGACCGCGGAGGATTTTCCCCGTACCGGTCTTCTTAAAGCGCTTGGCCGCGCCCTTATGGGTCTTCAATTTGGGCATGGTTTTCCTGCTAACTTAGCTGTTTCTACTTCTTAGGATTATACGGGAGAGCGGGTGTGGGCGCTACTTGGGCCTTGGCGTGAGGGAAGTGGAACTGCAGGTCCCTCCCCTCCGCTACGCTCCGATCGGGATGACAAAGGGTGGAGGGGCTCTTCCATGGGGAATTAGCTAGTGGCTGAAAAAGTCGCAGGCGACAGCTTGGGGTTCAGTGAAACCGCAGGTCCCTCCACTTCGCTACGCTCCGGTCGGGATGACAATTGTGTTGCTAGTCGGGGGCTTCGACAGGATATCGCCCAGTCCACAACAGAATTGTCATCCCGACCGGAGCGTAGCGAAGTGGAGGGACCTGCGGTTTCGTTCAGGTGCTTACGATTGGGCTGATTGCGGCTGCTGCTGGCCGACCAGGCCGGGAGCCGGCGGCTTGGGCGCGGCAGGCTTCTTGGGCGGTTCGGCCTTCTTGCCCGGGGCGAGAATGGCGTGCAGGGTGGTGCCTTCCA
Organism: uncultured Acidobacteriaceae bacterium; assembly: GCA_963787145.1. Classification (GTDB taxonomy): domain Bacteria; phylum Acidobacteriota; class Terriglobia; order Terriglobales; family Acidobacteriaceae; genus PALSA-350. Next base: position 192,696 of record CAWBBY010000010.1, on the reverse strand, counting down.
TGCGCGGCATGAACTCCACAATGCCTGCGTCACCCATGTCTTGGATTAGACGGTTGATGATGGCGTAACCCAGCTCGCGGTGCGCCATCTGGCGGCCCTTGAAACGCAAGGACGCCTTTACCTTATCGCCTTCGCCCAGGAACCGAACGGCCTGGTTCTTCTTGGTCTGGTAATCGTGCTCATCCACGGTCACAGAGAACTTGACTTCCTTGACCACAATGACTTTTTGCTTCTTGCGCGCCGCGCGGTCGCTCTTGTCCTTCTCGTAGAGAAATTTCCCGTAATCCTGAATGCGGCACACCGGCGGCTGAGCCGTGGGCGAAACTTCCACCAGATCCAGGCCACGCTCGCGGGCTATCTTCAAGGCTTCGAAGGGAGGCAGAATTCCGAGCTGTTCACCGTTTTCGTCAATGACGCGGATCTCACGCGCGCGAATTCTGTCGTTAATGCGGATGAAAGACTTGGCCGAACGCTTATCGATGGTTTCCTCCGGGAACGAGAGACGAAAGGCCCCTCAAATAAAGCATAGCATTTCGGCACACCGACCGGAAGAACTCTTCGGGTCATTTCGGTTATGGCGCTAATTGGCCAGTCAGACCTGTTTCGGTGAGCCCTGTGACCACCACACATACGCTCTGGTTGGACGGTTTTTGGGCTTCGAGCCGTAATTCCAGAAAGTTGTCGGCTAACGCCGGCGTTGTTTCGCCCGGCGCCGTGTGCAAGGTAACCGCGGGCAGCTCGCGGCCCAAAAAACTTTCCCGGAAGCGACGATTTCTGGCCGCCATCAGTGCACGCAAGCGTGCCATACGCTCTGCGACCGCCTGCGGCGGCACCGGGTATTCCTGGGCAAGGCGCCATGCACTGGTATTGGGGCGAGGGGAAAAAGGAAACAGGTGCAGATACGTGAAGGGCTGGGCAGCAATAAAGTCGAAGCTTTCTTCAAAGAGGGCTTCGCTCTCGCCCGGAAAGCCTACCATCACATCCGCGCCGAGGCCCGCGTCCGGCATGCTCTCGCGAATGAGACGCAGTTTTTCCGCGTAGTGCCAGGGCCGATAGCGGCGGTGCATAGCGCGCAGAATGGCGTCCGATCCGGATTGCAGCGGGAGATGTGCATGTCGGGCAAGCCGGGGCGCGGGGGTAACGGAGTGGACACGAAACAGCGACAGCAGCCCGGGTGTCCAGTCCATCGGCTCGATGGAGCTGAGACGCAGGCGGGGCAGCGCGGTGCGCAGCAAAATGGCGCTCACCAGTTCTTCCAGAGTGCGTTGCGGCGTGAGGTCTCGACCCCAACGCCCCAGGTTGATGCCGGAAAGCACCAGCTCAGTGCCACCGCCCGCAGCGAAGGCCTGTACATTGCGCAGGCAAGCTTCGAGCGACAGGGAGCGGCTGTGGCCCCGTGTCGCCGGAATGATGCAGAAGGAGCAGCGGTTACCACAACCGTCCTGCACCTTGAGGTTGGGACGCGTCTGGCTGCCCGCCCACCAGCCTGTTTCCGGCCCTGATTTCGGTACGGACAGGTCCGAGTGGGCAAAGGTGTCGTCCACGTAGAGGGCCGGGGCCGGCCGTAATGCAGCCAGCGGGACAAAGGCCGCCGCCTGCTGGGCAATCTCCCCTACCAGGGATTTATGGCTGTTGCCGATCACGGCGTGGACGCCGGGCAGCGCGGCAACCTCTTGCGGCACTCGCTGCGCATAGCATCCGGTAACCAGGATGCGGGCGGTGGGGTTCTCCCGCCGCACGCGGCGCAGAAAGGCCCGGGCCGTGCGGTCCGCCTGCGCGGTCACGCTGCAGGTATTGGCAACGATTACATCGGCCCGGGCGGGGCTCAGGGCCGGGCTCAGGCCGCGCTGCCGCAGTTCCGCGCTTATGATCTCGCCATCAGCCCGGCTGGCTCGGCACCCGAAGTTCTCAACGTGGTATTCTGCCACGTTGTCAGTCTAATTAACGCAACGCCATTCAGGTAGGATCCGAACAGGCGGACGACTTTTCCCCCGGACTTACAGCCACAGTACCTTGGAGTTTTTCCCATGAAACGTCGCATTCTTTTGGTAGATGACGAACTCGCAATCCTGTTGACCCTCAAGGCGGTCCTCGAAATGAACGACTTCGAGGTGGAAACGGCGGCTTCCGCCCGCGAGGCGCGGTCGAAGTTAAAGGCCGGCATCTTTCACATGGTGATCACGGACATGCGCATGGAAAATGAGTCGGCCGGACTCGAGGTGGTGCGGGCCGCGAAGCTGGCCCATTATCAGCCGGCCGTGGCCATGCTGACGGCGTTCCCGGTTCCGGGCTCCGAGTGGCGAGACGAAGGCATGGACGAGATGCTGGTCAAGCCCATGAACATCATGAACCTGTTGCGGCAAATCGAGGCGCTGCTGGTGACGCACGAAGACAAGAAGCAGAAGGCGATTGCCGCAAAGGTAACACCGCCTGCCAAGGCGGCCGGCCGAACGCCCTCACGAAAGCCCGCGGCAGCAAACTAAGAGCCTGATCAAAGACCGCATTCAGGAGGCAGGGCTTAGGAAGAAGCGCAAAGGTCGCACCTCTCCCCAAATCCCGGATTTCCTGTACGCGGCACCAAGCAACGGCAGCGTGTGCGGCTTTCGTTAAGGAAAGCCGCATGAAGTTCATCAACACAGACAAACTCCACAGGAAATCCGGGAATCCCGGCTGATATTCGTTAGGTTGCCCGCCGCTGCCTTCTCCCGGCTACGGGAGAGATACTTCAGGAAGCGGCGCTCGCTGCTACTGTGGACGGAACCGGTGGCCGCCGCTGCTGGAAACAGGACCTGCAGAGCACGGGGCGACCCTGCGTGGGCTTAAAGGGAACGGTGGTTTCGGTGGCGCACTCCGAACAGACTGTCCGGGTTTCTGTGCGCACGCCATTGCCGGTTCCGGCCACACGCTTAATTTTGCACTGTTTGCAACGTTTTGGATCATTCTTGAATTGCTTGTCGTGAAAGAACAGTTGTTCGCCGGCGGTAAAGACAAAGTCATTACCGCAATCTGAACATTTCAGTATCTTGTCGATGAAATCCATTACGCGTCCCCCCGAGCATGCCTTGGAATTTTCAGTATTCCGTCGACGAAGCGCTTATTGGCATCGTTTCACCAACAGCTGATTCGTCTGTCATTCGACAACTGTCCTCGCATTCGCCAAATACGGGAATGAGAGGGGAAATGGTGCCTTACAACCTCGTTTCGTAAATTCTTTGAAAACTGCGGGATTGCCGGCTTACCGCACGCTTTAGCAACTCGGTAAGCCGGCATTGCAGGGTTAATCCTGCTCTTTTCTTGCTTTTTTACGATTCCGCTTGCGCGCCAGCGCTTCCTTTACACGACGGCGCTCGCCAGGCTTCAGGTAGAAGGAGTGACGCTTCACTTCCTTGATAATGTCTTCCTGCTGAACCTTGCGCTTAAAACGGCGCAATGCATTTTCAAGCGGCTCGCCTTCTTGCACGCGAACCTCTGCCAAATGAACCACACCTCCAAACATCCCAATTGGGTTCTATAAGCTTACGTTACCTTTGAGGTGTGGAGTCAAGCTTAATCAGCATCCTAAGCAGCATTTTCCCTGCCCCACACGAAGGAATTCCTCATGGTGCGGTCCTATCTCGGTCATAACCCGGTCATTCCCAGCTCCTGCTACGTCGACATTTCTGCCCAGATTGTGGGGCAGGTCGAGCTGGGCGAACACTCGAGCGTGTGGATGAATGCTGTCTTGCGCGGCGATGTGCACTCCATACAGCCTGGGCGCCTACAGCAACGTACAGGACTGCGCCGTGTTGCACGGCATGCGCTACAAACACCCGGTCAGGGTCGGTGATTGGGTGACCATCGGACACAACGCGACGGTTCACGGGTGCGTGATCGAAGATGCCTGCCTGATCGGCATGGGCGCAACGATCCTCAACAACGCGAGAATCGGCGAGGGTTCCATCATCGCCGCAGGAGCATTGATTACGGAGAACACAATGGTGCCGCCCAACACGCTCTGGGCCGGTGTACCGGCCAAGGAGCGGCGCCGGCTCGATCCTAATGACCATGAGGCGATCCTGCAGTATGCGCGCAACTACGTGGAGTACACGGCGACTTACCTCAAGGAGCGGGAGAAGTGGGGCTCAATCGGGTAGGTGCGGGCTAATTGGGGACGTGCTTACGGTGCAAAAGCCCAGGGGCTTAAAGCCCTCATAGCTGTGGCTTTTTACGGCCCGACTAAAGTCGTGCCCTGATACAAAACATGAGTTTTTCCGCAGCCTGTAAAGTCGTGCCCTGATACAAAGCATTAGAGCCGCGACGACGAGAGATCTCGCGCTTCCGTTGATTTGGATCTGTCCGCCCCCTCTCCGCAATGTAGAAGGTCCAGACCCCACGGCGCGGCAGGGAGAAGAGAAACCCCTCCGAGTGGAAGTGATTGGAGTGCGCCTGTATTCTGGAAAGAGTTGGATACTTCAGCACTTATGAGCATTTTGCAAGCCGTCCGGGGCACCCGGGACCTGCTGCCTCCGGAAACTGAACTTTGGAACCACATCGAGACCACAGCGCGGCAGGTTTTCGAACGCTATTCCTTCGGCGAGATCCGTACGCCCATTTTTGAGGACACACAGCTCTTCTCCCGCGGGGTGGGAGAGGAAACCGATATTGTTTCCAAGGAAATGTATACCTTCACCCCGGAAGCGCGAATCCAGGGCGAATCGACGCAATCGCTGACCCTGCGCCCGGAAAATACCGCCGGCGTCGTGCGGGCCTACATTGAGCACCAGCTCGGCGAGACCGGCCAGCTGCAGAAGCTCTACTACATCGGCCCACAGTTTCGCCGCGAACGGCCGCAAAGGGGCCGCTACCGCCAGTTTTTCCAGATTGGCGCCGAGGTCATCGGACCGCCCAGCGCAGGCAGCGAGTCGCCGCTGCGCGATGCGGAAGTGCTGGAAATGTTGGCCACCTTGCTCGGTGAGTTGGGGATTACGGGCTGGAGGCTGCTGCTCAACTCCGTCGGCTCGGCGACCGACCGGCCGCGCTACGTGCAGACCCTGCGCGCAGCCCTGCAACCTGTGGTCTCGCGCATGTGCGAGGATTGCCAGCGCCGCGCGGTGACCAACCCTCTGCGCGTGCTCGATTGCAAGCATCCGGAAGACCAGCCCATCATCGCCACGCTGCCCCGTATCTGGGACTCGCTCGATGAGGGCTCCAAGGAACATTTTGCCGCCGTTTGCACCGCTCTCGACGCATGTGGAGTGCCCTACGAGCAGGACCATCGCCTGGTGCGCGGCCTCGATTACTACACCCGGACGACTTTTGAGTTCGTTTACGACGAACCGGGCGAGGGCGGCCTTGGATCACAGAACGCCCTGCTGGGCGGTGGACGCTACGACGGGCTCTCGGAAGCGATCGGCGGCCCCAAGGCGCCGGGAATTGGATTTGCCATTGGCGAAGACCGCCTGGTGCTGGTGCTGGAGGCACAGGGCAGTCATACGCCCCGGCTGGCAGCGGCCTATATCGCTCCCTTGGGCGATCGCATGAACCCCCCCGCACTGGCTTTAGCCGGGGAGCTACGCGCCACCGGCTTACGGGCCGAACTAGGCGACGGATCGTTTCGACTGAAGAAATCGTTCGAGGCGGCAAACAAAGTGGCACGTACCATCGTGATTCTGGGCGAGGACGAGGTTGCCTCCGGTATCTTGACGGTGAAGCACTTCGCCTCCGGTGAGCAGTTCAAGGTTCCCCGGGCTCAACTCAGCGAGAAGCTGGCCTCGCTTCTCGACCCTCCAACTTCAAATTAGGACATCCGCATTGCTCGACTTTCTAGGCACTCTTCAACGCACGCACACTTGTGGGCAGCTCCGCGCACAGCAAGCCGGGGAACAGGTCATCCTCATGGGGTGGGTAAACCGCCGCCGCGACCATGGCAACCTGATCTTTCTGGATCTGCGTGACCGTACCGGGATCACGCAAATCGTCCTGGACAAGGACCTGACGCCGGAGGGTCACGCCAAGGCCGAACAGGTGCGGCCGGAATACGTGGTGGCAGTCGTGGGCAAAGTCCGCCTGCGCGGCCGGGATGTGATCAACCCCAAGATGGCAACCGGCGAAGTCGAAGTTGCCGCCGAGCAGTTGCTGGTGTTGAACGACTCCAGGGTGCCTCCGTTCTCTCCCGCCGAAGAGGCCATCGCCAACGAAGAGTTGCGGCTTAAATATCGCTACATCGATCTGCGCCGGCAACAGATGCAGCAGAATTTTGAGTTGCGACACAAGATCACCCGCGCGGTGCGGGAGAGCCTGTCGAGTCAGGGCTTTCTGGAAATCGAGACCCCGTTCATGACTCGCTCGACCCCGGAAGGGGCGCGCGATTACCTGGTCCCCAGCCGGGTGCACGGCGGCCACTTCTACGCGTTGCCCCAATCGCCCCAGTTGTTCAAGCAGATCCTCATGATCTCGGGCTTCGACCGCTATTTTCAGATCGTGCGCTGCTTCCGCGATGAAGATTTGCGCGCCGACCGGCAACCTGAGTTCACCCAGGTCGACCTCGAGATGTCCTTCGTACGCCAGGAAGATGTCTTCCTGGTGGTGGAGAATTTTTTGCGAGCAGCTTTCGGCGCGGTAGGCGTGGTGCTGTCTGTTCCCTTTCCCCGCATCACCTACGACGAGGCCATGCGCCGTTACGGCATTGACAAGCCGGACCTGCGGATGCCGGGGTTGATTGACGTTCGTTCCGCGTTCCGCGACGAGGATTTGCAGGCGCTGGCCATCGATCCCACGCTGCCGGTGGTGGCGGTGTGCATCCCCCGGGTGGGAGAGCTTTCCCGCAAGGAACGCGACGACAACCGGCCACTTTTCGACGCCGGCAAGGGGGCGAAGCTCATCGATGACTGGAAGCGGCTGGAAAAGAGCTTTCCCGAAGCAGTCAGGAAGATACGCGAACTGGCGCCGGCACGCACGGAGGGCGAAGCAGAGGACCTGCTGGTACTGGTGGCCGGCGATGCCACGGCCCATGTGCAGGCCAGCGACACCAAGACAGAAGGCCACCTCTCCGAGCGCGAGATCGGCGTGTATTCGGCGGCGGGAAATCTGCGCGTGGAGTTGGCCCGGCGATATGCCGACCGGCATAAGACATCCGCCATGACCGATCAGGTGGTCGAGTCACCGGAGCGGCTCCTGGGGCAGCAGATCGCTGGAGACGAGGCCTTCCGTCCCATCTGGGTGACGGATTTTCCCATGTTTGAGTTTGATAAAGAGTCAAAACGGTGGCTCCCGGCGCATCACCCGTTCACTTCGCCGCATGAGGAAGACATGGAAAGGCTGGTTTCCGATCCGGCCTCGGTACGCGCGCGCTACTACGACCTGGCGATGAACGGGCTGGAGCTGGGCTCCGGTTCCATTCGTATCCACCGCCAGGATGTACAGCAGGAGATATTCCGCGCCCTGGGGATGAGCGAAGAAGAGGCGAGGTCGCGCTTCGGGTTCTTCCTGGAAGCACTCACCTATGGAACGCCACCCCATGGGGGCATTGCCCTGGGGCTGGACCGCATTGCGATGATCCTGGCCGGGGCGCAAAGCCTGCGCGAGGTCATCGCTTTTCCCAAGACCGCCAAGGCCATCGACTTAATGGTCGATGCACCTACCCCGGTCAGCGCACAGCAGCTGCGGGAATTGCACATTCGCACCACAAGCTGAGAGGTGGGGAAAAGAAACCGCAGATCCCTCCACTACGCTACGCTCCGGTCGGGATGACAATTCTTTTGTTGTTCAATAAATTTGTCATCCCAACCGAAGCGTAGCGTAGTGGAGGGATCTGCGGTTCTCGACTTATGTTGCGAAGAAAGGTCGTCAGTTCATCCACTTGCGGTCGTTGGGGTCGCGTTTTTCGTCGGGATCGATGTAGCGGCCTTCACTGTCGAAACGGACGTCACGGTTCTGCTTGCGCATGTACACCTCGAACTTGCGCGAGGCGCGGCGGCGCTTCCAACGATAGTAGTTGTTGCGCAGGCTGAAGAGGGCCTCGCTTAAGCCCGTGCTCATAGCTCGGCGCGGAGCGCGGCGGGCAAAAAGGAAGCCGAGCAACGCGCCGCTAAGAATAACGAAGTAGGCGAGCGGAGGCCCTCCGGAGAGCAACAAAGCGACCTCGATAAGCATGTAAACGATGACCAGGTATTTGGCTCTGATGGTCACCGGCAGAGGGAACATGTAAATCTCGAGGTCCCCAAAGAGCAACCCGAAGGCGGCAAGCAGCCCGAATAGGGCGCCGTCGGCGCTGCTGGTAGTGGATAGAGGACTGGAATGAAAAACGTGCGTGAAGCTAAGCGCGCTCCCGATCAGGCCCCCGCCTACCGCAGACACAAAGTAGATTTCCAGAAGCCAGCGGCTTCCCTTGGACGTTTCCAGAAAGGACCCGATGAACCACAATGTGAGCATGTTGAACGCGACATGCAGCACCCCGGCGTTGAGGAAGCTGTACGTTGCCAGTTGCCATAGCCATCCGTGCAGTAGCAGCACTGGCGTGAGCGAAAAATAGCTGAGAAGGAGCAGCCCCATGCGCGGCGCCGCGAATTCCAGGATCAGCAATAAAAAGAAGACAGCGACATTCGCCAGTACCAGTCGGCTGGTGACGCCACGAAAGGCCGGAAATGAAAGGGCGGAGAAACCGGTGCGGGGAAAGCGTGCCATCAGTCTTATAGGACTTCTCCTTTAAGACTAACGCGTTTTCACCACGGGCGTGACCACCTGGCTCGAATGTCCGGCCAGGGTCGCGGGAAATTGCGCTGGGTCCTTTCCCGGCAAGATGGCGTATACGTTAGTAATGAGCGTCGAAGACTCGTATTCTTTTCGACCCTTGGTCTCCGTTCGCGGTACGATTTGTTGTCTCGGTTGGAGTTCCTTGACGTACGAGGTGTTCTCCCGGAAACTAGCCAAGCCGGATCCTGGTGGCGGTCATCACCGGATATCTTAATGCTCCGTGAAAGGAGAGCTATATGCCAGTCTGTCAGGAATGCGAGAGCGTTCTCGATTTCGACCCCGACGAAGTGGAAGAAGGAGACATCGTGGTCTGTGATGAATGCGGCACTGAGTTCGAAGTCGTCGCCACCGAACCGCTCGAACTCTCCCAAGTGGACGAGGAAGGCTACGAGGATGACGACGAAGAAGTGGCCGACGAGGAAGAGGAATGAGAGTTGTGTTTCTTAAGGGGACTCGACGGGCGTGCTTCTTGCTGTTGCTATTAGCCTGCGCGGCCAGCTCGCCGCAAGGTTTTGCCCAAACCATTGGACAAGCGGTGCGGGTAGTACAAGGGATTGTGCGGGACTCGAGCGACCAGCCACAGGCAAACGCCGTGGTCTACCTGCAGGATCAGAAAACCCTGGAGGTCAGGACGTATATCACCCAGGCGGATGGACGCTACCGCTTTGGACAGCTGAGCTCAGAGGTGGATTATCAGCTCTGGGCAGAGTACAAAGGACACAAGTCCAAGACCAGATCCATCAGCTCCTTCGACAGCAAGAAGGAATTTACCTTTGATCTGAAAATCGACGCGTCCAAGTAGAAGGCCGGGCGCACAGCGCCCGTAACCTCTATTCGTGTTCCAGGCGCTTCCAGTTGACCAGATCTCCCAGCGTGGTGGTCGAGCTTGAAACCGGCTGCTTGTAGGCTTCCACATCGGCCCGGCTGGCTTCTTCGCCTACCGCGCGCAAGCTGAGGCCGACCTTCTTCTCATCCTGATTCATCTTGATGATCTTGAAGTCATACTCCTGCCCAGCCTCCAACTTGATCGGCTGGCCCGTGGCGTCCGCAGCTTCGGAAACGTGGCACAGTCCCTCGACGCCCTCGGCGATCTCGATGAATGCTCCAAATTGCGCCGTGCGCAGTACCTTGCCCTTGACCACATCGCCAACGCGGTGCTGGGCAAAGAAGGTCTCCCAGACGTCCGGCTGCAGTTGCTTGATACCGAGCGACAGGCGGCGGTTCTCCGCCTCTACCCCGAGTACGACGGCGCGAACTTTCTCGCCCTTCTTGAGAATCTCCGAAGGATGCTTTACGCGTTTGGTCCAGCTCAGGTTGCTCACATGCACCAGACCGTCGATGCCGTCTTCAATTTCAATAAAGGCGCCAAAATCGGTAAGATTGCGCACCCGGCCTTCCACAATCGTGCCTGCAGGATAGCGCTCCGAGAGATGCTCCCAGGGGTTCTCCAGCAACTGCTTCATGCCCAACGAAATGCGGCGGTCGTTGGGATTGACGCTGAGCACAACGGTCTCTACCTCGTCTCCGGGCTTGACCAACTTGGAGGGATGCTTCATCCGCTTGGACCAGGTCATCTCGGAGACATGCACCAGCCCCTCGATGCCCTGCTCCAACTCGACAAAGGAGCCGTAGTCGGTCACGCTGAGCACCCGGCCGCGTACGCGGGCGCCGATGGGATAACGTTCGACCGCATCGAGCCAGGGATCGGGTGTGAGCTGCTTGAAACCCAGCGAAACGCGTTGCTTCTCACGATCGAACTTGAGCACCTTGACCTGGATCTCGTCCCCGACGTTTACCAGGTCACGGGGATGGGTGAGCCGTCCCCAGGACATATCGGTTATATGTAAAAGTCCATCGATTCCGCCCAGATCGACAAAAGCACCGTAGTCGGTCAGGTTCTTCACCGTGCCGGTAAGGATTGCGCCTTCTTCCAGATGCTCGAGCGTCAGGGTGCGCTTGGAGGTCTGCTCCTCTTCCAGCAGTTCCTTGCGTGAAACCACCACGTTGCCGCGTTTCTTGTTCAGCTTGATGACGCGAACTTCAATCTGCTGGCCGATGTAACCATCCAGATTGCGCACCGGACGAATTTCCAGCTGGGAGCCAGGCAGAAACGCCTTGATGCCGATGTCGACCGTGAGACCGCCCTTGACGCGTCCCAATACTGTGCCCACCACCGGAGTCTTGTCGTTGGCAGCACGTTCGATTGCATCCCAAACCCGGTGCCGTTGCGCCTTGTCGTAGCTGAGCAGGAAGCCACCTTCGGCTTCTTCGCGCTCCACCACCACTTCGACCGTATCTCCAGCCTTGAGCCTCGGCTGGCCATTATGATCCAGTACCTGCTCCAGGGGGATGAGACCTTCGGACTTGAGCCCGACATCGACCACCACATGCTTATCCGTCAGCTTGATGACGGTACCGGTGACGACGTTGTCGTCATAGGCCTGTGCGGCGGCTTCAGCGGCTTGCTCGCGGTCAAACGATTCGAGCGCGGCGGCGAAGTCCTCCATGCCGGTCAGTTCGGTTTCTTCCCCACCGGGGTGAGTGACGACTGGCTTGGGATCGACGACGCGGTGCGGCACGCTGGGGGCTCCAGCCTGCGGTTTGCGGGTTAACTCCTCGGACGGTTCAACAAAATGATCCGCCGGTGCATCAAGCGTTGGGGTTTGCAATTCGGTGTTCAGGGGTGCGCTCTCGGTTCGTTCAGGATTTAGGACGTCTGCCATGAATGCCAGCTCCGGATTCTCGATCGGTAACTCCCGATCCGTCCACCACTACGGTCCTTCGTTGAATCACGTTGTCCTGGTCTTAATAGACTTAGCCAAGGCTCTCTGAGATTCATTCCCGCAGTTACTTCGCAAGACTTTTTTTCGAGGCTAGGTCCGCGAAGCAGGGGCACCGTAGTGCTTATCCCATCCACCAGCAAACGTTCGGAGGGAGACTGTTAGTGTAGCCAGACAGAATGGCTTGGCACTTTAAATCAGTCTCCGGTAGGAGCATCCGGGAGGGGGGGTAAAGCAAGAGCGGCGATGGACGTCTACGCCGAATCCTCTACGTAGACCCTTCATACACAACTATAGCAACCGCCGGGAAAGCATGTCAACGAACTCGTGGTCAATGCAACCTGCGCGGATACTGGTGAAAAGCGTTGGAAATGCCTAATTTCATTGATTTGTAATGTGGCGGCGAAGACGAGCTCTACTGGTTATGCCGTGGCGGTGATTGGGTGCTCCAACGCTCCGTATACTTGAAGCGCATGGACTACTTGTGGACGCCCTGGCGCTACCCTTACCTGGTCGATGCCGATCCTGGGGGGCGCAAGGGGGTGCCCGAGGCGCTGGCTGCCTGGACCGGTGACTGTCACTGCGTCTTTTGCAACCTGATTGCGGCTACGCGGTTCGCGGTCCAGCAGGGTGGCTCCGCAGTAGACGCCGATCGCGCGGCCAATATCGTGTTGCGGGCGGAGCATAGCTTCATCGTTCTTAACGCCTTCCCTTACTCATCCGGGCACGTGATGATTGTGCCGTATGACCACCAGGAGAGCCTGGCCAGCCTGGACCGGTCGACGGCGCATGAAATCATGACGTTGGCCCAACGTACCGACGCCGTTCTTCGCCAGGTGTATACGCCCGACGGGATCAATATGGGACTGAACCTGGGCAAGGCAGCAGGCGCCGGGGTGGCCGGACACCTGCACATGCATGTGCTTCCACGATGGCTGGGCGATTCCAACTTCATGACTGTGATTGCAGAAACCCGCGTTCTGCCGGAGACACTGGATGCGACCTGGAAAAGATTGCGGGAGGGATTTGCTCGGGGTTAGTTAGAGGAGAAAGACCAGGTCCCTTGATTGTGTGGAATCGTGTGGGCCTCAAAGAGAATCGGGTTGGCCTTTGGATGATCGCCAATCAGCTTTCGCGTAAGGTCCAGGTTCCCCCAGGACTGACGTCCTGGGTCATTCTCAGTCGTCCCTGCGGGACTGGTCTCGGTGGGGATGGACACCCAGGACTGACGTCCTGGGCTACTCTCAGCCGTCCCTCCGGGACTTGATTTGGAGAGGAACTCTTTCGCGGAGCGCTAAAGCACTCCTTCCCCGCATAAATGCGGGGCTCACACCACCAAATTGGACAAGATTCGTGGTCAGGGTAGAGTCTCGGCGGGGAGATTCGGGGCATTCACCAGCTCTGAATCTTCCAGTTCCGAACCTTCCAACTCTAGCGTCTCCTGCTGTGCCAACTCGACTAGCCCCTGCGGGAGCTGCTTGGTCGGCTTGACGCCTAGAGCCTTCAGCATTTCCGCCTGGCGTATGACATTGCCCTTTCCGCTGTGCAGCTTTGACATGGCATCCGCGTAGCTTCGCTGCGCGGTGTCGAGCCGGTTCCCTACCTCGCTAAAGTCGGCGACAAAGCTGGCCAGCTTGTTGTAGAGATCCGCACCCTTGCGTGCAATCTCCTCCACATTCTGCTTCTGCTGTTCCTGCCGCCAGAGGGAAGCGACTGTGCGCAAGACAAAAAGCAGCGTGCTGGGGCTGACCAACAACACGTTCCGCTGCCAAGCCTGCTCCCACAGCTTGTCATCCCTCGAAATTGCCAGCATGAACGCCGGCTCAATGGGGAGAAACATGATCACGAAATCAAGCGAATTGAGACCGTACAGTGTCTGATAATTCTTCTCTGCCAAGCCCCGGATATGCGAGCGCACGGAGTTGGTGTGACTTTCCGCAGCCAATGATCGCGCCGCATCGCTTTCGGCAATGCTGTGAGCCTCGTAGTGAATCAGGGAGACCTTCGAGTCGATGACCAAGTGGCGCTCGCCCGGCAGATGGATGACCACATCCGGCTGGGCTCGCTTACCGTTCTCCCCTGCATAATTTTCCTGGGCATGGTATTCGTGTCCCGAACGCAGGCCGGCGGCTTGCAAAATCCGTTCCAGAATTAATTCTCCCCATGCGCCCTGCGCTTTACTTGACCCCCGCAGCGCGCTGGCCAGGTTGTTCGCCTGTTCGGCAAACCGGGTATTCGACTCGAAGAGCTTGTCGATCTGGGCGCTCAGGTGCACCCCGCCTTTCACCTGGTCCATACGCGCGGCTTCGATCCTGTTCTGAAAGTCCTCCAGCCTGGTCTTCAGAGGTTCGAGAACTTGTCCCAGGCCGGCCTGGTTCTGCTCCGCGAAACGGCTCGATTTCTCCTCGAGCACCTGGGTGGCTAGCGACTTGAACGTCTCCGGCAGGTCGACGCGCATCTGCTCCACCTGGCGTTCCGTGGCCGCATAACGCTCCTCAAGCCGGGCTATGGTGGCCTTCTGGGTACCGCCTTCGGTGCGTGCCTGGTCCAGCTGGGCACGAGTGTCGGCCAACTGGTCGAGCAGGGTTTTGGAGGATTTTTCCAAACTCGCGCGCTCCGCATTGCTGCGGGTGCGCTCAAAATAGGTGGCCAACACGATGCCGGCGACAAAGGCGCCGACGGCCGCAAAAACGAGTGTGAGCATACCGGGAAACATCGCCATCTTCTTTTTCTGACTTTACTCGCCCTGAAGCGAAAGTTCCTGGAGGAAACCTGTGGAGTGCCGCGCTTTACACCACTTGGAGCGCTCAGTAGACTGGAAACTTTGGGGCCGTGAACTGCGCGGGTTGCGGGTTAGGCCGTTTTTCCTGTTGATGTCTCCTGCCAGGCAATGGCTTCCGGCGCAGCCGGTCCCGCTGGACCCACTGCGCAGCCAATTCCTTTTCCGTGGCAGGTGGCACCTGGAGGAAAACCGGAACGCCTGCCGCACCGCCTTCCCGGACCGTTCACCTAACCTTGCAGGGCGTTAGCCCTGCAGCGCGGTTTCAACGATTACCTAGCCCCGTACGAGGCATGTTCCCGGCTATGCCAATCGTGAAACCGCTATAACGAATTGTTTCTATAGACAGGAGAACGGCATGGCAGCAGCAGTAGAAGAGAAGGTTAAACAGATTATCGTCGAGCAACTTCAGGTGGATGAGGCTGAAGTGACTCCCAGTGCATCGTTTCAAGAAGATCTGGGCGCAGACTCGCTCGACGTCGTCGAACTGGTGATGCAGTTCGAGGAAGCCTTTGACCTGGAAATACCGGACGAAGATGCAGAAAAAATCAAGACCGTGAAAGACGCTACCGAGTACATCGAGAAGAACGCGAAAGGCAGTAAGTGATTTGGCAAGAAGGGTCGTCGTTACAGGCATCGGGATGTTATGCGGAGTAGGAAATACCGCGCCCGAAGTCTGGGATAACCTGCTGGACGGCAAGAGCGGAATGGCTCCCATCACCAGCTTCGATGCGACGGGATTTCCCGTTACCTTCGCGGCTGAGGTGAAGAACTTCAATCCACTGAATTTCATGGACAAGAAGGAAGCGCGCAAAATGGGGCGCTTTATCCATTTCGCGCTTGCCGCAACCCAGGAAGCGCTAACGCATTCAGGACTGAAGATCGGGCCCGCAAACGCCGAGCGGGTGGGTGTGCACATCGGTTCCGGTATCGGCGGATTCGACGTGATTGAGCGGGAACACAGCGCCATGCTCCATGGCGGCCCGCGCAAGATTTCGCCATTTTTTATTCCTGGAACCATTGTGAACCTGGCGGCCGGCCAGGTGAGCATCCGCTACGGAGCGCTGGGACCGAACGAGGCGACCTCGACGGCTTGCACCACCAGCGCCCATTCCGTGGGCAACGCCTTTCGCACCATTGAACGTGACGATGCGGACGTGATGATCGCGGGCGGCGCTGAGGCCGCCATTACGCCCATGGGTGTGGGCGGCTTCGCCGCCATGCGCGCCCTCTCCACGCGAAACGCTGACCCCGAACATGCCTGCCGCCCGTTCGACAAAGACCGCGACGGCTTCGTGGTCGGGGAAGGCGCCGGCATCCTTATCCTCGAGGAGTTGGAGCATGCCCGCGCCCGCGAAGCCAAGATCCTGGCCGAGATTATCGGCTACGGCATGAGTGCGGACGCGTACCACATCACCAGCATGGCGCCCCAGGGAGAAGGATGCTTGCGGGCGATGAAAAATGCCCTGCGCAGCGCCCATATCGAACCCTCCGCGGTGAGCTATGTAAATGCCCATGCCACTTCTACCCCGCTGGGCGACGCCCTGGAGACCGCGGCCATCAAGTCTCTTTTCGGTGAACATGCGACCAGCGGGCAATTACGGGTCAGCTCGACCAAGTCCATGACCGGCCACCTGCTGGGCGGCGCGGGCGGGTTGGAGGCAGGCATCACCATCATGGCCCTGCAACGCCAAGTCGTCCCACCAACCACCAATCTCGACGATCCGGACCCGGCCTGCGACCTCAACTACATCGCCAATAAGCCGGAGGCCGCCGAGTTAGAGGTGGCTCTTTCCAACTCCTTCGGCTTCGGCGGGACCAATGGGGCCCTCATCTTCCGCCGCTGGCCGGAATAAGACTCCGGCTACTTTCCAGAATCTCAGACATCATCCACGCCGAGAGCGTCCCCATCAAGCACTGCCACTTTCGTGGAATGCGGGATGAATCTCTTGGTTCGTGAGCGGTTTATAGGCAGGAATGGCTGTTCAGTCGTGGGATCATAAGCAGTAGAGTTTTTTCACTTCTGCTCTGCACAGGCGAGGGAAGCGAGGCATATTGAAGCGAGTCGCCACAGGATTAGCTTGCGTTTTTTTCGCCACAGCTTCGTTCGCGGCTTGCACCAACACCATGCCCGTCTCCCAGGAGATGAAGGATTCCCAGGTGGTGGTGATCGGCACCGTGGTGTCGTCGCGGCAAGTGCCGCAGTCCTGGGACAGCCTGGATGGCACCGACTATGTCGTGCATATCGACCAAAAAGTCAAGGGCAAGCAGAGCGGCGAGATCACTATCTTCAGCGAGCATAGCGAAGACGGCTTCACCCTCGAGGCCGGCAAACAGTACCTGCTTTTTCTCACCAACAATTACCAGCACTGGGTGGTGAATAAGTGCGGGAACTCCGGCCTCATGGATGAGGAGAGCAAGGTGATCAGGCAGATGGTCCACGCCGCAGGCAACGATTAGAGAGGCTGCTGGAGTAGGAAAGCAGTTTGAGTCCCGTAGGGACGACTGAGTGTGCCCAGGACCCTAGTCCTGGGTTTTCCTGGACTTTGGAGAATGGTTAAGGGCGCCCAGGATTACATCCTGGGTCATTTTCAGCCGTCCCTGGCGGGACTGATCATCCTTGCAAATAGTACCCAGGACTCACGTCCTGGGCTACTCTCAGCCGTCCCTACGGGACTCCAGTTGGAGAAGAAGTTCTCGCGCAGCCTCTAAAGCCCTCATGCTGTTCACCGACATTGCCCGTTCGCACATTCTTACAGCCCGACTAAACAGCTTGCGGAAAAACTCTGTTTTGCGTCGGGGCCCCTGGTTCCCTCACAAAGCATGAGTGTTTCCGCAGCCTGTAAAGCCGACTGGCGCTTCCCGCTTCACAAATCCTTTCCGCTCTAGATACTGTGACTGCTTCTTAAAGGCAGCCGCCGGTCACACCTGGTACTCCAGTGCAAACGAGAGTACCCCCCTGCTCTGCCCCAACTGCACCAACCACGGAAATCCTGGCGAGCGCATCTGCCACGTTCTTAGTGGCAGATATTGCAAACAAGAGGCTTGTTCGTCCTGCCTCTGCCCTCCCATTACCATCGGCCCACATACCTCCTCCGAAGTAAGGGCGTCTCAAAACAATACAATTGCCATCCCCCGTTGGACACGGCAATCTACCACTTAAGCAGTAGACATACAACTTAAGTCGTAACGCAGAAATTTGATTCGTGATCCCTAGGAGGGTTTGTGAAAAAGCTTGCTATTGCATTGTTTCTCTGCCTGAGTGCCGCCAACGGGTTTTCCCAGTGCAAGACTGATCGTATTAGCGCCCACAAGGAGATGCATATGGCATCTGCCGTGGTTGTAGGTACGGTGACGGGAGCGCAGCCGGTACCGGAAGCGTGGGACTTTCTGGATGGAGTGAACTATACGGTGCGCGTCGACGCCAAGATCCGCGGCAAGGTTCGCCCCAATACTGAGGTCACGGTTTTCAGCGAGAATAGCCCTCGCTTCTTCGCCATGTACGTGGGCCAGCAATACGTGCTGTATCTGCAACCCCAGTACGGCCGGAATCAGGTCGACAACTGTGGCAACTCGCACCAGACCAATGGAAGCGAGTCCGCATTGACCAGGCAGCCGAAACTGACTGCCAGCAGGGGTTTCTAAATTTGCTGCACTGTTAATCTGCCTTGGAGAGGGGTACCGCGCTCGCGGTACCCCTTCCCTTTTCCCGGCTATTGCAGCAGGGCGCCGTTCTCCGGTTCAATCTTGGTCTCTTCCGGGGGAATGACGACCGCTGCGGCCACCTTGTCCTGGTCCTCGAGATGGAGCAGCCTGACACCCTGGGTCGAACGGCCGGCGGCGCGGATGGTCTTGGTGTCAATGCGGATGATCTTGCCGTACTGGCTGATGACCATCAGTTCCGAACTGTCATCGACCAGTAGGATGGCGCTCACCTTACCGTTGCGAGCCGTCGTCTTGACGTTGATGACGCCCCGGCCGCCGCGAGTCTGCAGCCTGTACTCGTCCACATCCGTGCGTTTGCCATAGCCCTGCTCAGTAATGGAGAGAATCAACGAGGGGGAATGCCCTCCATTGCCATTCTTCTTACGTTCGAGGGGTGTGGCGGCAAGACCTACCAGGTAGTCACCCTTCATCAGATCGATGCCGCGGACACCATAAGCAGGGCGCCCCATGGAGCGCACATCGTTCTCGCCGAAACGAATGGCCATCCCTCCGTGCGTCGCGAGGAAGATGATTTGATTGCCGTCCGTGCTGCAAGCACCGATCAGCTCGTCATCATCGTCGATGCCTATGGCAATAATGCCGCGCGCCATCACATTGGAAAAGTCTTTGAGCGGAGTCTTCTTGACGGTGCCCTTGCGGGTGGCGAAGAAGATGAACTTGCCGTCCTCTTCCAGGTTGCGCACAGGCAGGATGGTGCGGACGTTTTCGCCTTGCTGCAGGTTGAGCAGGCTGGCCATGGACTTGCCTTTGCCCGCAGCGCCAACGTCCGGGACCTCATACACTTTGAGCCAATAGACGCGGCCGGTGTTGGTGAAGCAGAGCAAATACGAGTGGGTGGAGTCAACAATGAGCTGGGAGACGAAATCTTCTTCGCGCGTCTTCATGCCCAGGCGGCCAGTGCCGCCTCGCCGTTGCTGGCGGTAAATGGAAATCGGCGTGCGCTTGAGATAACCCGAATGAGAAACAGTGACAGCGACCTGTTCGTCCGCGATCAGATCCTCCAGCTGCAGCTCGGCCGTCTCATCGAGAATCTGCGTACGGCGTTCGTCACCAAACTCTTTGCGCGCAGCCTCGAGCTCTTTGATGATGACGGAGCGCAGCTTCGCTTCCGAGGCCAGAATGGCTTCATACTCTGCAATGCGCTCACGCACTTCAATGAGTTCTTTGAGGATCTCGTCTGTGGAAAGCTGGGTAAGACGGTAGAGCTGCAATTCGAGGATAGCGTCGATCTGGCGGTAGGTCAGACCCGGCTCTCGTTCCGGCCCGGTTACCACACCTTGATCAAGCTTGATCACGATGTCTTTGGACAAGGAGAAGCGGCGCAGATTTTCTCGCGCTTCTGCGCGCGAACCGGAGCCCCGGATAATGCGGATCACCTGGTCGATGTTGTCCAGGGCGATCTTGTAGCCTTCGAGGATGTGTTCGCGTTCGCGGGCTTTCTTGAGCAGGAAAGAGGTGCGGCGCCGGACCACCTCCACGCGGTGATTGATAAAGTGGCGGATCGCGTCATGCAGGGCGAGCTCGCGCGGCTGGCCATTGACCACCGCGAGAAAGATCATGGAGAAGCTCTCTTGCATCTGGGTGTGCTTGTAGAGCTGGTTGAGGACGATTTGCGCTTCCGCCCCGCGCTTGAGCCCGATGACGATGCGCATTCCGTCCCGGTCGCTCTCGTCCCGGAAGTCATCTTCTGCAATGTCGGTGATTACTTTTTCGTTGACCAGCTCGGCAATGCGCTCGATCAGTTTGGACTTATTGACCTGGTAGGGAATCTCGGTAACGATGATGGCCTGACGGCCGCCCTTTAACTGCTCGATGGCCGCCTTGGCCCGCATCAGGAAGCGCCCGCGGCCGGTTTTGTAGGCCTGGGCAATGCCTCCGCGTCCATAGATAAAGCCGCCGGTGGGGAAGTCGGGCCCTTGCACGTGCTGCAAAACCTCGGCCAGGCCGGCCTGGGGATTCTTGACTAGTTCAATCGTGGCGCTAATCACTTCGTTCAGGTTGTGCGGCGGAATATTGGTTGCCATGCCGACCGCAATTCCATTCGACCCGTTGACGATCAGGTTCGGGACGCGCGTCGGCAGCACGCTGGGTTCCGTGGTGCTTTCGTCGTAATTGGGAACAAAGTCAACCGTATCCTGATCGATGTCGGCCAGCATCTGGCCGGCGATGCGCGTCATGCGGCACTCGGTGTAGCGCATGGCCGCGGGTGGATCGCCGTCCACGGAGCCGAAGTTGCCCTGGCCATCAATCATGGGATAGCGCATGCTGAAGGGCTGCGCCAGGCGCACCATGGTGTCGTAGATAGCCGAGTCGCCGTGCGGGTGATACACGCCCATGGCCTGACCGACCACCTTGGCGCATTTGGCGTACTTCTTGTTGAACTCCAGACCCATTCCATGCAGGGTGTAAAGGATTCTGCGATGCACCGGCTTGAAGCCGTCTCGAATGTCGGGGAGCGCACGGCCGATGATGACCGACATGGAGTAGTCGAGGTAGGACCGCTTCATCTCATCTTCAATGTTGATGGGGATGAGGCGCGTTCCCGGGCCTTCGGGTGGGTTGCCGTCGCTGCCGTTAGGACCTAGAGGGAGGAGTGGATTCTGATCATCTGCCATAAGTGGTGGGCCTTAGACGGGGATTAGCTTTCCGAACGGCGGAATCGCCTGCGGAGAACGTTTGCGAGGTTCGCGCAATCTGCGGCCAAGGGCTAACTTGATGATACGTCTTTCGGAGCCGCCCAGCAAGCTGCGAGGGCCACTCTAAGTCTTTTTATTTGAATCATTTGTATATAGGAAAACAGGGGCGTCTTCTGCTTACCTAAGGCAGCGAAAAAATACTCAGAGCGGCTTCAAGAACCAGCAGCGAAGCGGCCACTACCAGGAAGACGGGACGATAGCGGGTTTCAAGAAAATCGGCGAAAACCCCGGCGATGAAAGTGAACAGAAAGGGGAGTGCCCAAAGCGTAGGCTCGCTGGCAATGCCGGGGGTGATGAGAGTAAAGAACAGCAGGGCCAGGAGCAGGGGGACGGTGTTGCCAAAGTAACGCGATCTGCGTGTCGGCAGATAAAGCAGCAGGGCAGTGGCTGCGGCCACCGTTACAGCCGAATTGGGCAGACTAAGAAACCAGTGGCGGGCGGGCGCGAAAGAAAACCAGATGCGCCCGGCGCCGCTGCGAAAGAAGTAACTGAACGCGTCCGGGCTGAAATCGTAGGAAGCGAACAGCAGCAGCAAAGTCCCGATAATGGCTGTCATCATGATGGGAACGATATAGGCGCGGCGGCCTACGGCCAGGTAGGCCATGAAGCCGATGGTCAGCAGCAGCGCGAGTAAAAAGGCAGCCACGTGCGAGGCCGCGGTAAAAGCAAGGGTCAGCGTGAGCAGCACGATGCGCGAGCGCCACTTTTTTGGCGGGCCCTGCATGGCATGAGCTACCCCCATCGCTGTATAAAGCGAGGCGAACAGTCCAAACGCGGTCAGAATTTCGTTGTTGGGATAAGTACAGGCGTGAATGACCGCCGGAGAAAAGCAGTAAAAGGCCAGCGCGATAAAGCCGCCGGGATTACCAAAGAGCCGCCGCGTTACCCACCACAGGGCGCCCCCCAACAAGACTCCCGTGAGCAGGAAGCCGCTGTGGAGCAGCACCAGGACGTAGCCTAACTCGTGGCGCATCTCCCAGGTGGAAGTGTCCTCGCCTTGGCCGGCCACGATGCGCTGCAGGGTCAGTGGCAGCCCGGCGACACGGTAACCCAGCGTGCCGTCGGGGATATTACCGCAGGTGGTGAAGTAGCCCGCCAGGGGATTTGGTTTTTCCCACATCTCGCGTCCGCAGCGCGCGAAATCGTAATCCCGCGAGGTGAGCGTTTGGCGATGAAATACCCAGAGGCATTGAACCACCAGCAGCAGTAGCAGCAGGGCTGCGAGTTGTTGCGGGCGCTTGAACTGGAAGCCGGAGGGCTTGGGCATGAACGGTGATTTCTTTAAAGCTTGGGCAATGTGAACTGAGTATGGGGCAGAAATTTTCCTTCGTTGGGAAAGCCGAAGAGACGGCCGTAGCTGCTGTAGCCGGTTTCGCTGCACCAGAACCAGACCAGCTTCCACAGCGGGAGGTCGGCTGGCCAGGGTGCCGCATGCATTTGCCAGGCAAGAGGATAGTGGCTAAAGATGAGGCTGGCGCGGCGCAGATGGCTGGGCGAGCTCACCACCAGCGCTGAGTTCCAGCCGTGAGCCTGCATAATTTTGTACGAGTAAAAGGCGTTCTGAATGGTGTTCCGCGCTTGGCCTTCGGCAAAAATTGCTGCATCGGGCACGCCCTGGGACCGCGCAAACTGCCGCATCACCTGCCCCTCGACAAACTGGTTCTTCACTGCGCCTCCGGTCACCAGTAGACGCGGCGCAACGCCGGCCTGGTACTGCCGGATCGCTTCCAGTACGCGTGATTTGGCAACCGGTGAGATGGAACCATCTTCATTCGCAGGATTGCCCAGCACCAGAATCACATCGAATTGGTGTTGCTGAGTATCGCTCATGGGAATGGAAAAGTAGATGATGGCTACGCAGGCGATCGCGGTCGCCAAGACAATGCTTAAGATGCGTGCGAGCCGAAGACGTCCCTGCCCTGCTATTGGAACCATAGATGAACTGATTTTAGCGAGTCTGTGGTGACGCTTTCACTGACTCGCTCACTTGCTGCTACTCTGATGCCAATGTCTGTGGGTAGAAGTGATTCTGAGCGGCTGGTTTCCGCCGACCGTGGCGAAGACGACAACTCGTTCGAGCTGAAGTTGCGGCCCAAATGGCTGGGAGAGTTCATCGGCCAGGAAAAGGCCAAGGAGCAGCTTGGCATCGCCCTGGCGGCGGCGAAGTCGCGCGGCGAAGCCCTGGACCACGTGCTGCTGTTTGGGCCGCCGGGCTTGGGCAAGACGACATTGGCCACCATAATCGCCAACGAGATGGATGTTGGCTTCCAGCAGACCTCCGGCCCTGCATTGCAGATCCAGGGGGACCTGACCGCGATCCTGACCAACCTGCGGGATCGCCAGGTGCTCTTCCTGGACGAGATTCACCGGCTGCAGCCGGTGCTCGAAGAAAAGCTCTACACGGCGCTTGAAGACTACAAGCTGGACATCATCATCGGGCAAGGGCCTGCCGCGCGGACCCACGTAATGGAGATCAAGCCGTTCACCTTCATCGCCGCCACCACGCGGCCGGGGCTGCTCTCGTCCCCGTTGCGCTCCCGCTTCGGCATCCTGCTGCGGCTGGAGTTCTACACCGAAGACGAGCTGCGCTACATCGTGGAACGTTCGGCGGAGGTGTTGCACGTGCCCATCGATCGGGAGGGAGCCGCCGAGATCTCCTCTCGCTCCCGAGGAACACCGCGCATCGCCAACCGGTTGCTGCGAAGGGTGCGTGATTACGCCCAGGTGCGTGGCACGGGCAGCATCGACCGGGCAACGGCCGAGGCGGCCTTGAAGCTGCATGGAGTCGATGCCCACGGCTTCGACGAGCTTGATCGACGCTTGCTGTTGACCATTATCGAGAAATACGACGGAGGCCCGGTTGGGCTGAATACCCTGGCGGCTAGCCTTGCAGAGGAGGAGGACGCTTTGGAAGAGGTCTACGAGCCATTCCTCATCCAGATCGGCTTTCTCGATCGCACTCCCCGAGGCCGAGTGGCAACCCGGCTGGCTTATGAACATTTCGGGCTACCGTTGCCCCGCAAACAAACTCCGCTGTTCTGATTTGGGTCAATCGGGCAAGGATTGGTCGTCGCAGAGTAGTTCGACTCTAACCATTACGAAGAAGTACCTCAGGGGCTAAAGCCCTCATAGCTGGGGGTCTTGCGGCCCGACTAAAATCGTGCCCTGATACAAAGCCATGAGTTTTTCTGCAGCCCCTAAAGCGCCTACAGTTCAGAAAAGAACGTACCTCAGGGACTAAAGCCCTCATACCTCTGACTCTTTACGGCACGGCTGAAGCCGTGCCCTTCGTGCAGAGTTTTCCGCAACATTAAAGCACTCATCCACCCCAATCCGTGGCACCGCTAAAGCCGCGGCCTTCGTTCGGAGTTTTCCGCGGCCGGACTCTGGGTAGGCACCATCGCTTGGGCTTAGCCGCTGAGGGAATGTTTCGACATAGCGTAGCGGAATGGGGGCAGCGACCTGGTGTTGTAATCTTGGCCCGTGGCCCCACTGCTCGAGGTTGACCATCTCTCTATTTATTTTCGCGACCAGGCAGTGGTTCGCGACCTGAGTTTCTCCGTTGGACAGGGCGAGGTGTTAGGACTTGTCGGCGAGTCAGGATCGGGCAAGTCGCTGACCTCGTTGTCTATCCTGCGGCTACTGGACGCCTCGGCACGGGTGGAAGGCGCAATCCGTTTCGAGGGCGCAGACTTGTTGGCCCTGAAGCCGGAGCAGATGCGCCACTATCGCGGCTGCAAGATCGCCATGATCTTCCAGGAGCCGATGACGGCCCTGAATCCGGTCATGCCCGTTGGGCGGCAGATCGCTGAAGCCATCGAGACTCATCAGCCGGACCTGGGGCGCAAGCAGGTACTCAAAGCGGTTTTGGAAGCGATGGCAGCGGTGGCAATTGCCGAGCCGGAGAAGCGCTTGCGCGATTATCCCCACCAGTTTTCCGGAGGCCAGCGGCAGCGCCTGCTAATCGCCATGGCGCTGGTGAATCATCCTCTGTTGCTGATCGCCGATGAACCCACCACCGCCCTCGACGTCACCGTGCAGGCGCAGATTTTACTTCTGCTCAAAGCGCTGCAACAACGGAATGGCTTGGGAATGCTATTTATTTCCCACGACCTCGCGGTGGTGGCGCAAATTGCCGACCGGGTGGCGGTGATGCGCCGGGGCATGTTGCTCGAAACCGGCACCCGGGACCAGGTCTTTCTTGATCCCAGGCATGCCTATACAAAAAGCCTGCTAGGCGCGGTGCCCACCCTCAACACCGATCGGGACCAGCCGCTGGCCACCCTGACGGCAGCCGTAGACGCCGCGGCGGGAACTTTGGTCGAACAAGTCCCCGGCCATTGGGTACGCTGCATCCAGTCTGTCTGATATCCTCGTTGTTTGCGGCTGATTTTCGGGAGCGCAAAGCCCCTGAAACGTGCTCCGCGGCTCCCCACGGCGACTGTCACCATGCGCGCTCTACTCATTTCCGATATTCACGCCAACATCGATGCCCTGGAGGCAGTGCTGGACGCTGCCCCGGAGCACGACGTGGTCTGGAATTTGGGCGATGTCGTAGGCTACGGAGCGGCGCCGAATGAAGCGATTGAGCGAGTGCGTGAGCTGGGCGAGACCTTTGTCCGAGGCAATCACGACCGCGCTTGCAGCGGCCAACTTTCGCTGGAGGATTTCAACCCGGTGGCCAGCCGCGCCGCCCGCTGGACCCGGCAAGTGCTCACCCCGGAACACGTCGACTGGCTACAACATATGGCTCGTGGACCAATTACACCGGATGGTCCCCAGGTAAGCTGCATGCACGGATCGTATCTCGACGAAGATGAATACCTGCTCTCCATACGCGATGCGAGACTGCCGCTAAAGCAGGCGGAGACCCGCATCAACTTCTTTGGTCATACGCACCTGCAGGGTGGTTTCGCCACCAACGGCGAGGACTGGTTCAAGCTCGACCCGGTTTATTCGAGTGATGACGAAGCCGACGTGTCGGAGCTGGTGCTTGTTCCGGGCGCGCGTTATCTGATCAATCCCGGTTCCGTGGGCCAACCCCGGGACAACGACCGTCGCGCCGCCTATGCGCTCTATGACGATGAGCGCATGATGGTTGAATTTCGCCGCGCGCCCTATGACTTCCGCCTGGCCCAAATGCGCATCATGCGGGCTGGGCTCCCCGATCAGTTGGCCATGCGGCTAAGCTTCGGACGATAAGAAAGAAACAGCAGATCCCTCCACTACGCTTCGGCGTCTTCGGCTTTGACGGTGACCTTCACGTGCGCGGTTACTTCGCGATGCAACTTGACCGGCACGTGAAACTCGCCCAGCTGACGCAGCGGTTCTTCGAGCTGCAGCTTGCGGCGGTCAATGGTAAAGCCCTTGTGCTCCAGTTGCTGCGCGATCTCGCCGGCGGTGACGGAGCCAAAGAGATGATCGTTCTCGCCCACCTTGCGCTCGAAGACCAGCTCGACCTGGTTGAGTTGGTTGACCAGTAACTCCGCCTCAGACTTCTCCTTTGCCGAACGGCGCACAGAAGCCTGCTTCATCTGCTCGATCACCGCTTTATTGCCGGGCGTCGCTTCCATGGCGAGCTTCTTGGGCAACAGAAAATTCCGGCCGTAGCCTTCAGCCACCTTCACCACATCGCCGCGGTGGCCGAGCTTGTTGACATCTTCTTTCAGAATGACTTCCATGACTCGATCTCCTAGTAGCGAGCGGCAAAGGGCAGCAAAGCGATGTTGCGAGCCTGCTTGATGGCACGCGCCAGCCCGCGCTGATGCGTGGTGCAAACGCCGGTTAGACGGCGAGGCACAATCTTGCCCCGCTCAGCGACAAACTGCTGCAGCAGACGCACATCGCGATAGTGGATGGCGTCGATCTTCTCCACGCAGAATTTGCAAACCTTCTTGCGGCGAAAGAACTTGCGTCCGCCGCCCCCAGGGCCGCTGGGACGGCCGGCAGGCGGGCGTCCGCCAGGTCCGGAAGACCCCGAACCCTCGGGCCGCGACGTGCTTGGTGCGCTGGGCGTGCTAGTTTCGTCAGCCATAATTTTCCTATTCCTTCTCGGTTAAAAATTTCTTAGGCGCTGGCCGCTTCTGCTGCCGGTGCCGGCGCGGGTGCGGCCTCAACGGGAGCCGGAGCTGCTACTGCTGCTGCCGGCTGGGCGCTGAGCTTCTTGCGCGTGGCGCGGATGGCTTTGATTTTGGCCACTCGCTTCTCTTCTTCGTCCATGCGGACGGAGATGAACTTGATCACCGGCTCAGAGACGCGCAACCGGCGCTCGATCTCACCCACCAGCGAGCCGTCAGCGAGGATCGTCAGCAGCACATAGTTGCCGTCGTTGAACTTCTTGACCGTATAGGCAAGCTTGCGGCGGCCGAGCTTCTCCAGCGACTTGATGCTGCCACCACCCTGAGTGATGTTCGCCTCCAGTCCGGCAATCAGCTTGTCGAGATCCTCGTCCAGAATGTCAGGACGAACGATAAACATAACTTCGTATGTGCGTTGCATAGCCGTGTTCTCCAATTCTTTCTAGTCGTCGCCTGGTTCTGGGCCTGGTTCGCGGCGATTGAACTCGTTCATTGCCGGGCCGGGCCCCTTGGCCAGCACCATCTCCACTGCCTGCGCCGTGCGATCCAGAACCTCGTCGAGGATCGTCAACTGCGCCTTGCGCATAGGCGTGAGCACATAATCCTTCCGCCCCCGCCGCGCGCTCTCTGCCGCCTCATCCCCCGGGGGAGCAACCCCGATTCGAATCCGCAGCCACTCTTCGCTACCCAGGGCGCCGGAGACTGACCTGACTCCGTTATGCCCACCTGAACTGCCCCGTTCCCGAATGCGCAGCGAGCCAAGGGGAAGAGCGATCTCGTCATAAATCACGATCAGATCGCGCGTCGCGTCAGCATCGAACTCTTTCACCAACGCCTGAACCGAGATGCCGCTCAGGTTCATGTAAGTCTCCGGCTTGGCCAAAACCACTTCCCGGCCGGCGATGCGGGTGGTGGCCGTCAGCGCCCGGCAGCGACGGTTGGCTACCGCCACCCCACCCTGTTCCGCCAGCCGGTCGATGGCCAGAAAACCGGCATTGTGCGGCGTGAACTGGTATTCGATGCCCGGGTTCCCAAGGCCAACCACCAGGGCTGGACCCTTTTGGACTTTCTCCAGAGCACCTTCGTCCGCAGTCAAGCTCAGAACGTTACTTCTTGGCGCCCTTTTCGGGGGCCGCCTCCGGAGCGTCCGTCTTGCCCTTCTTGGCCACTTCGGGTTCCGCCGGAGCCGCAGCAACCACCGCATCGACCACCGGTGCCACTTCTTCCTTGATCGCCACCACGTGAGCCACAGTCGCGCCCTCGTCGGTGATGAACTTGAGCTTGCCACCGCGAGGCAAATCGGCCACGCGGATGGAACTATTCAATCCAAGACCGCTGACATTCAAGTCAATATGGCTGGGAATATCCCCCGGGAGGCACTCGATCTCAACCTCGCGCAACACCTGGTCGAGGATGCCGCCTTGCATTTTGACGCCAACCGGAATTCCCTCCAGCAATATCGGCACCTTCACCCGCATTGCCTTGTCCATAGCGATGCGTTTGAGGTCGATGTGCATGAGCTTGCCCTTGATAGGCTCGTACTGCCAATCGACGATCATGGCCTTGGTCTTTGCGGCGCCGACCTCCAGGTCAAAAATTGTATTGTGGCCGGAATCCGAATGCAGAATGCGGGTAATCTGCTTGGGATCAACTTCCACGGCAATCGCCGGTTCCTTGGCGCCATAGAGAACGCCTGGAATCATACCGGCGACGCGTACCCGGCGGGCCGCATTCTTATTGAACTTGCCCTCACGGGGCTTTGCTGCAACTACTTCCTGCTCAGCCATACTTTTCTCCTGCATTTCTGACCTGCGTTTGCTAACTAAACAAGGAGCTGACGCTGGTCTCCATGTGAATACTCTCGATCGTGGCTCCTAACAGGCCGGCGACAGAAAGCACTTTGATCTTCCCCTGCCGTTCCAGCTTTTGCGCCTCTTCGCGCAGCGGGATCGAGTCAGTGACAATTACTTCTTCCAGCCGCGAGCTGGATATGCGCTCGATAGCCGGTCCTGATAGCACCGGATGCGATGCCGCCGCATACACTTTGACCGCTCCCGCCTCGAGCAGCGCCTGCGCCGTCTTGACCAGCGTGCCCGCGGTGTCGATGATGTCGTCGATGATCAGGCACGTTCTTCCCTGCACATCGCCGATCACGTTCATCACCTCGGTAACGTTCAAGTCCGTGCGCCGCTTGTCCACAATGGCCAACGGAGCCTGCATCTTGGTAGCAAAAAACCGCGCCCGTTCTACACCACCCGCATCCGGTGAAACCACCGTAAGATCGGGCAGGTTAAGCTCCCGGAAGTAGCTCACCATCACCGGACTGGCGAACATGTGATCGACCGGGATGTTAAAGAAGCCCTGAATCTGCGCCGCATGCAGATCCATAAACAACGCCCGGTTGGCTCCCGCCGTGGTTAACAGATCCGCCACCAACTTGGACGAGATCGCCACCCGCGGCCGGTCTTTGCGGTCCTGCCGGGCATAGCCGTAATACGGCACCACTACCGTGATCCGCCCGGCCGAAGCGCGCTTCAGCGCGTCAATCATGATCAGCAATTCCACCAGGTGCTGATCCACCGGATAACAAGTTGGCTGCACAATGAAAACATCCACGCCGCGGACGTTCTCGAGCAGCTGAAAGTAGATCTCTCCGTCGGCAAAACGCTGCAGCTTGCTCTCTCCCAGCTGCACGCCGACGTGGGTACAAATATCCTCAGCCAATTTGCGGTTGGCTGAACCGGCGAAGATCTTGAACCGCTTGTCTTCGCTCAAACGCCCGGCACGCTTGCGCTCCGGTTTCGTCTTGCCCGGTGCAGCTAGCTCCTGGGTCATGCTCCCAACCTCTTGTTGCGGGGTGGGAACCGTCAGAACACTGGATTCTCCCTTCACACGAACCTCCCAAGCTGGTTTGCTTTGGTTGTTCCGCCTGATTGTTGCGCCACGGAGTGCTTCGCCGTGACAGTAACTCCGACTGCGAGAAAGCTGGCTGGGCGACTAGGAGTCGAACCTAGACAAAGTGCTCCAAAGGCACTTGACCTACCATTAGTCGATCGCCCAACTGGATGCGACGGGCGACTGCGCGCTACAGCCCGTCTGCCACCATCATAGTGCGCCAGTAATCGCCACGGGGCAACGTTCTGGTGACCAAGCCGGTTACGGCATGCCGCTCCAGCCGCTCGAAAGCCGCCTGCGCCGCTCCAGAGGTAGGGTAGAGCCCAAAAAGGGCTGACCCGGACCCGGAAAGGCCTGCATAGAGAGCCGCGTCCTCCGTGCTGGAGCCGCCCACAAGAATGCGCTTGATTTCACCGAGAAAGGGATGCTGAGGAAAGACGACCTGTTCGAAGTCGTTTTCGATCCCGGTTCGGACAAGCGCGAGAAGCGGATCCTCGGCCCGGTCTTCTCTCGGGTTTACTACATCGGAGAAGACACCGGAGGAGTGCGGTTCGCCAAATGCAACAGCGATCGACCGACTCAACTCTCCGATTGTAGCTGAGGGGGGCATCGCGGTCAACGAATGCCGGGAGTCCCAGTCCCGAAAGGCTTGGGGGGTCGAAACCCCGGCTGCAGGCAATGCGATCACGCAAGGCAGCCCGGCAATGTCCGGAAGAGGATAGACCTCCTCGCCACGCCCCACCCCGACCACCGCGCCTCCCAGCAGAAAGAGCGGAACGTCAGAGCCGATCTCTGCCGCCGCCAGGAGGCGATCTGCGGGCGATAGCCGGCGATCGAGTTCGTGCTCCAGTCCTATGAGCGCGGCCACGGCATTGGCGGACCCAGCGCCCAGGCCGCCTTGCAGCGGCAGTTGCTTATCGATGTGGATGTGAACCTCGGCCCGGAGATCGAGCATGTCGAGGCAGCGCTCGACGATTCGCCACGCGGTATTGCGTGCATCGGTGGGCACGCGGGGATGGCTGCTGCTGAGGGTGATGTGGGTCGCCGCCGCCATTCGCGCCTCCACCGTCACCCACTCATGGAGCGCCAGGGTTTGGTATACGGTGGTGAGCTGGTGGAAGCCATCCGGACGCAGAGGGCCGATACTTAGGCCCAAATTGATCTTGGTATGCGAACGAACGCTGGTGGGCATCCCTCCGATTCTAGTCTGCATGCCCGGGAGAGAACCGTGCCGGATGCGCGCAGGGGGGGAGGTGCCCCATAAGCGCTAACTTGTTTAGAAGTTTTTCGTAAACTCCCACAGAATCGTCATCCTGAGCGGAGCGCCTCACAGATTGATTACGTGACACTGCGCTTGTGGCGCGGAGCCGAAGGACCTCGGCGGTGCTTATTTTACCCATGCTGCTCGGAGCTTTTCGACAACCGACGCCCGACAGCAGGATCTCCTGTATTAAGCGTCGTTGTATGGCTGCCGAGAATGTAGATGTAGGCGACATAGCAAGACGCTAGCAAGTTCTTGGTTCTCGGCTCAGGGAAAGACCGTGGCGGGGCCGCCAGGTGCGGGCTCGGTGGCTGAAAAGCTCCGAACAGCGTGGGTAAGATAGCACCGCCGAGGTCCTTCGGCTCCGCGCCACAAGCGCGGTGTCACGTAGTCAATCTGTGAGGCGCTCCGCTCAGGATGACGATTCTGTGGGAGTTTTACGAAAAACATCCTAAATGAGTTAGTGCTTATGGGAGGTGCCGGTCGTATTAGGTTCGTCGGGCCCTGATACACAATCCCGAACCACGCGTGGCACGGTACTTTAAGGGACCGTTTTTATCATTCTGCTATTGCAATCATGGGTACGGAGGACGACACTCTTTTTGATGCAGCCCTTCCCCGAGAAGTTGATAGAGATCGGCATGATCGTGGCCGGTGCGGTTGGCCTGCTGATCCTGATCGCCCCCAACTTCGGCTTAAAGCCGAAGCCCACGGTGGACGGTTGGCGCTTCCCGGTGAAACCAACCTGCCTTCTGCTTTACTATCTGGCCTTGACCTGTGGAATCGGCGCGGTAGCTTTCGGCGCAGCGCAGCTGCTGGCCTCCGGCACCTCAAACTGGATTGGCTGGGCCAGCTTCGGCTTCGGCTTCTTCCTGGTTCCGGTGTCGCTGGCGGACTGGCCGGAGCCGCTTATCCTGGACGGACAAGGTCTGCTCGAGCGTGGCTGTGCCACCACCCGCATCCGCTGGCAAGAACTCAAGCATGTCCGGCAATACCGCATTCGCTGCGACCGCGGGGTCGTGATCCATGGCGCAGGCGGCAAGGAACTCGTGGTGGCCAATATCGCGTATGACTCCGAGGCTGTACTAGACTGCCTGTTGCAATGGCGCCCAGTTCCGTATTATGCGCTGCAGGACGAGATGCGTCCCATCTCCATCCTTAGCGACCATTACTCCCAGTAGCCTCCACCCATTCTCGAATCCAGTATTTCTCCTGATGCGTGACCCGGCCAACAGAGGCTGGAGAGAGTTCACGTATTCCTGCGCGGTGAGAAGATAATAGGGAAACTTGCGCGGCAGACCGGGCAGGCTCTGGAACTAAGGAAACCAAACTATGCAGCCGATGAGTTCCGTGGAAACGGCACCATGCTGAGAACTATTTCGACCCATGTATTTCTGCGCCAGAGGCTTCATCCGGGATTGCTGGACGCCTTGGCGAAAGGAGGCGCACAGGCTATCGAGATTTTTGCCGCGCGCCACCATTTCGACTACACCAGCAAGCCTCATGTGAAGGAAATGGCAGTGTGGTTCGCAGCCAACCCAGTGGAACCGTTTTCCATGCACATGCCGCTCTTTGGAGACGCGGAGATGGGCCGCAGCGGCGCCCCTGCGGTCAACGTAGTGCATCCGGAAAAGTCACGGCGGATCGACGCCATGGACGAGATAAAGCGAGCCCTTGAGGCTGCCGAAGAGATGCCCCTACGCTATCTGGTGCTGCACCTGGGGGAACGCGAGGACGGATGGAGCCCGCGAACCCTCGAGCATGCCATGACAGCGATTGAGCACCTGCAGGCCTTTTCCAGGCCGTTGGGAGTAAAGCTTCTGCTGGAAAACCTCACCAACGAGGTGACCGAAGCGCCCAACCTGGTGGAGATCTTGCGCATCGGCCACTTCAAAGACGTGGGGATTTGTCTGGACACGGGTCACGCACACATCGGTGGTGGTGTTGCCGCGGCCATCGCCGAGTTGAAGCCGCTCATCCGAACGACCCATATCCATGACAATCATGGTCAGAAAGACGAGCATCTGTGGCCCGGGGACGGAAGCATCGCCTGGGCGGAGACGATGCAGGAACTGCGCACAGCTCCGCAGTTGTCCGCCGCCGTGCTGGAAATCAATTACCTACCCGAGGATTCGCCGGAGCACGTAGCCACGCGGGCTGCGGAGACCTTCAAGATGCTCGAGCTTTAGTAACGCGACCACCTTCCCAGAGATCGACAAATGGCAGAAGAACCGAGAGACGAACGATTGGCCGCTCCATTGGCCACCATCGCTAACCTGAACCAGCACGAGGGGCAAGCGGTAACGCTGCGCGGATGGCTCTACAATCTGCGCGCCAGCGGGAAACTGCTCTTTCCCATCTTCCGTGACGGGACGGGTACGGTGCAGGGTGTTGTGCCCAAAGCCGCGGTGGCGCCGGAGGTCTTCGAGCGCGTGCGCACGTTGACCCACGAATCAAGCGTCATCGTGACCGGCAAGGTGAGAGCGGATGCGCGTGCACCCGGCGGCTACGAGCTGGATGTGGACAACGTGGAAGTGCTGCAGCGCGTGAGCGAAGAGGAACCCTTTCCCATCACG
Organism: uncultured Acidobacteriaceae bacterium; assembly: GCA_963787145.1. GTDB lineage: Bacteria > Acidobacteriota > Terriglobia > Terriglobales > Acidobacteriaceae > PALSA-350. The sequence goes on along the minus strand of CAWBBY010000010.1, from coordinate 159,176 downwards.
CTTAAGGAGCACGGCGTTGAGTTTTTGATGGAGCACCGACATCTGTGGATTCGCACTCCCCGGCAGTCGGCGATTTTGCGCATTCGCGCCGAAATCATCAAGGCGGCGCGCGACTATCTCGACGATCACGGCTTCGTCCTGACCGATCCGCCGATTCTCACTCCGGCTGCCTGCGAGGGCACCAGCACGCTGTTTCCGGTGGAGTATTTCGGCGACGAAGCGTATCTCACCCAGAGCGGCCAACTTTATATCGAGAGCACCGCGATGGCGCTGGGCAAGGTCTATTCCTTCGGGCCCACCTTTCGCGCTGAGAAGTCGAAGACCCGGCGCCACCTAACGGAGTTCTGGATGGTGGAACCGGAGATGGCCTTCGCTACACTGGACGATCTGATGGTGCTGGCGGAGGAGTTTCTCAGCTTTCTGGTGGAGCGTGTGCTGAACCGGCGGGCCCTGGACTTGAAGGTGCTGGGACGCGATATCGCCAAGCTGGAGTCCGTGCGGCCGCCCTTTCCACGGGTCAGCTATGACCAGGCCGCCAGCATGCTTGACGATGCCTTTTCCCGCGGCTTGATCGAGTCGAAGTTTGTCTACGGGAACGACTTTGGGTCGCCCGACGAGACCTATCTCTCCTCCCAGTTCGATCGCCCGGTGATGGTGCACCGCTACCCCGCGGCGGTGAAGGCGTTCTACATGGAACCTGACCCGGAAAACCCCAGCCTTGCGCTGTGCGTCGACGTGCTGGCGCCGGAGGGCTATGGTGAGGTGATCGGCGGCTCGCAGCGTGTCGCCTCCTACGATCTGCTAAAGAAGCGGATCGAGGAGCACAAGCTGCCGCTCGAGGCTTTTTCCTGGTATCTGGATTTGCGCCGCTACGGGTCGGTTCCCCACGCCGGCTTCGGCATGGGCATCGAGCGTGTAGTGGCCTGGATCTGCAGCCTGGAGCATGTGCGCGAGACCATCCCATTCGCGCGAACTCTCAACCGGATCTATCCCTAACAACATGGCGAAGGACGGGAATCTGATTTCGACCGATCGGCCGCGCGCGGCGGGCTCATTGCACGGCGGGGTCCAATCCCTTCCGCCGCGTCACATCCGCATCCTCGGTGTGCCTCTCGATCTCGGCCAGTCACGCCGCGGCGTTGACATGGGGCCTTCCGCAGTCCGGGTAGCTGGACTCGAAGCCAGACTCGAGGCTCTGGGCCACGTGGTCACCGACGGCGGAAATGTACCTGTGGCGATTGCTGAAACCCGGGCGGCCGGCGAACCGAACGCGAAATACATCAAGGAGATCAGCGAAACCTGCGAACGAGTAGCCGGCATCGTGCTGCAGACGCTCGAGGAAGGCATCACCCCTCTGCTCCTCGGAGGCGATCATTCCGTTGCCGCAGGTTCGGTCTCCGGGTTGGCCGAGTTTTACCGGCGCCGGAACCAGAAGGTTGGCCTGCTGTGGATCGACGCCCACTCCGACATCAACACTCCTGAGACTTCTCCCAGCGGCAACGTGCATGGCATGCCGCTGGCCGCACTGCTCGGCCTGGGACCAGAGCCACTGTCGGGCATCTTCGATTGGCAGCCAAAGATCGACCCGCAGAACACAGTGCTGATCGGCGTGCGCGACATCGACATCACGGAGAAGGAAAACATCCGCCGCGCCGGTATCTCCGAGGTGTACACCATGCGCGATATCGACGAACGGGGCATGCGCACGGTGATGGAAGAGGCATTGCGCGTAGCCGGCCGGGGCACGGCCGGATACCACGTCTCGCTGGACATGGACTGGATCGACCCGGAAGACGCGCCCGGCGTGGGCACGCCGGTACGCGGCGGGGCCACCTATCGCGAAGCGCACCTGGCCATGGAGATCCTGGCCGACCATGGACGATTGCTGAGTTTTGAGGTGGTTGAGGTGAATCCGGTCATTGATGAGCACAATCGAACCGCGGAGCTGGCGGTGGAGCTGATCTGCTCCGCCTTCGGAAAGAAGATTCTCTGAACGCGAGCGCCCCACGACGACATCGCCACCATCGAGAAGTTGCCGACCCCTTTCGTAAAGCGGGCGCATCCAAATTGGTAAAGATCCGAGATAGATCAAATCTGGTTCGGATCCAAAGCGTTTTTTGCTCACTGCAGGCGGAGTTTGACGACCGTTCATTGCGCGAGTAAGAATGCGCGGGGGCCTCTACCGTGGAAAACTCGAAACGCTGGGGTATCGCCCTGGCTGGAATTTTTTTGCAGGTGGCTCTGGGCTCGGTATATGCATGGAGCGTCTTCCGGGTTCCACTTGCCAAGCAGTTTCACTGGAGCATTTCAGAAATCACACTTACCTTCACCATCTGCATTTTTGTCCTCGGCATTGCTTCTTTCGTAGGGGGTCTCTGGCTGAACAGATCGGGGCCGCGCATCGTTGCGCTGACCGGCGGTTTTCTTTATGGCCTGGGGACTTTTCTGGCTAGCCTATCCGCCGGTAAGCTGTGGTGGCTGTACCTTAGCTATGGCGTCATCGGCGGCATAGGCCTTGGTTTTGGCTATATCGTGCCAGTGGCAGTACTGGTAAAGTGGTTCCCGGATCGCAGAGGATTGATCACCGGCATTGCCGTGGGAGGGTTTGGCGCCGGAGCTCTGATTGTAGCCCCGTTAGCCACTCGTCTCATACAGAGCGTCGGAGTGCTCCAAACTTTTGCTTATCTCGGCATTGGCTATCTGGTCGTAATCATGGTTACCGGTTACTTCATGCAGAACCCACCAGAGGGGTGGAAGCCCCAGGGTTGGACGCCCACGGCCACGGAAACCGCTCAGCGGTCGATCAGAGAATACACACTCGGCGGCGCCCTCAGGACGTGGCAGTGGTGGGCGCTCTGGCTGCTTCTCTTCTTGAATACGTCCGCCGGCATCTCCCTTATTTCCCAGGAATCTCCCGTGTTCCAGGAGATCGTGAAGGTCAGCGTTATCGTCGCGGCTGCAATGGTTGGTATCGCCAGCATCGGCAATGCTGTTGGGCGCGTTTTCTGGGCCTGGGTATCGGATTCCATCACCCGCCGCTACACTTTCGTCGTCATGTTCCTGATCCAGGTGGTTCTATTCTGGATGTTGCCCAGCTTGGCTTCTGCCACAGTTCTTGCTGCTGTCTCATTCATCATCCTCATGTGCTATGGGGGTGGTTTCGGAACCATGCCCGCTTTCACCGCGGACTACTTCGGCTCGAAAAACGTAGGGCCGATTTATGGGCTCATGCTCACGGCGTGGGGTTTTGCCAGCGCCTTTGGCCCATTGCTCATCGCTCACTTGAGGCAGGCCAGCGGAAGCTATCGCAGCGGTTTTCACGTGATCGCCGGCATCATGGTGGCCTCTATCATCTTGCCGCTCATCGTTCGTCCGCCGGCCCGCGAAGGAAGCTCTGTAACCCAGCGGCCGATAGATACAGGCTCAGGAGTTGCAACCTCGGCGCCCCCACTGGCGTCTAGGTAGCCATGGCAATAGAACTGCGCAGGTTGATTGGTCACCAGGTCATCGTGATGGGGCCCAGCTTTATCGACAACGACAAGCTGGGGAGCGTGACGCTGCTGGCAGTGGAAGAGGCGGGCATCTGGATCGAGAGTCAGGACGCGGTCGACAGGGTCATCGGCAGACTGCAGAAAAAACCTTCCTCGTCGAGTCTTGCGTTTTTCGTCCCCTACGGGCAGATTGTCACCATCGTGGCCGGCTTTGAATCAACCGGCATTGAGTAGCCTCCGTACTCAGTGAGCCTTGGGATTCCTCAGAAGATACGAGGGATTAAGCAGGCCCGTCGGGGGATAGATTTCCTGGTGGGTAAAGTGGAACCCGAGTTTCCTGAGCAGGCGCTCTGAGGCTGCGTTTTCAGGGTGATGTCCCGCGAAGAGACCCTTGAGCGCAATGGTTTCAAAGGCGAATGTGATCACAGCCTGTGCTGCCTCCTGAGCAAGGCGCTGGCCCCAGTACTCCGGCCGGAAGTGAAATCCCAACTCCATAATGTGCTCATCATGGCCATAGGGCCGCAACCCGGCACATCCGGCAAGTTCTCCATCTTGGAGCAGGAACACGGGCCAGTATTGAACCTTGCATGCGTCCAACATTTCGATCTCGCGACGGAGCCGCGCCTTGACCTCTTCCGCTGTGAAAGGGCCGCCGATAAACGCTGAGACCCTGGGATCACCCCAGAGCGTGATGGCCAAAGCCAGGTCGTCTTCGTTCCAGTGGCTGAAACCGAGACGATCTGTGGTCAGAAAGTAAGTGCGAGACCCACTCACTGCATGCCTCGAGTGCTTTCAGCGATTTGCCTGAACCGCTCCACTATGGGGCGCGCATCCCCGGCATGCCACGCCAGCTCGATATTGCTGACTGCTTTTGCTCCGCGCAGCGGAAGACAAACTACTTCGGGTGAGGCAATGCGGCGGACACACGCAGGAGCGATCGAAACCCCGAGTCCGGCGCCGATCAGGCTCAGGATGGTGAGCCAGTGCGAAGCTTCCTGAACAATTTGCGGACGAAAGCCATGCTCCTCACAGAGAGTCAACGGCTTCTCATAGGCCCGGGCGCCGGCACTTCGAGGATAGTAGATAAATGGTTCGTACCGCAGCGCTGCGGGAGAGATGCTTTTCTGCCTGGCGCAGGAGTGAGTTGCGGGCAGCACAGCGACGAAGGGCTCGGACAGTATGGTGGTCACTTGCAAGCCTTCCACCGGGTCTCCATCGCGCAGAATCCCGGCATCGAGTGTGCCGTTCTCCAGCCCCTCCATCACCAGCGCGGTGAATGACTCGTGCAGGTGCAGCCGTACCCGCGGATAAGCCTCACGATAGGAGCGGAAGATGCCCGGCAACTTCGAAAGCATAGCTGATCCGATAAAACCAATATGAAGGGAGCCGACGTCCCCGTGCCCGATGCTGCGCGTCTCGTCAATGTCGCGCTGTACGTTGCGCAGCGTCCTCTGTGCGCGCTGCAGTAACGCCTCGCCGGCAGTGGTAAGACTGACCGAGCGGGAAGTGCGGGTGAAGAGCGGGTATCCCAGCAGCTCCTCGAGTTTGCGAATCTGTTGCGAAAGGGGCGGTTGGGCCACGTGCAGGCGCGCTGCTGCGCGGCCGAAGTGCAGCTCTTCCGCCACCGCAACAAAGTAACGCAAGTGCCGCAGTTCTATATCGCGATCCATATGCTGGAGATCTTAATACAGCCAAACAAGATATTGGACGTAATCGATCCAAAAAGGCAGACTGCTGATAGGGAGCTAACAGAGATGGCGATACGCGAGGAAGAGATGCAAACGGTGGGCGGGGAGCGCGAAGCTAATCTGCCCGAGATTGAAATTCGGCCGCTCCAAAAGGGGGAAGATGCAACTGCGTTCCGGACCTTGAACGAGGAGTGGATCACCCGCTATTTCACGCTGGAGAAGATGGATCGGGAAACACTTGGCGACCCGGAGAAGAAGATCCTCGAGAAAGGCGGATACATCTTCATGGCCTATGCCGGCGAGCTGGCTGTTGCCTGCGTTGCATTGATTCCCATCGGCAACGGTGTCTATGAACTGTCGAAGATGGCGGTGTCACCCGAACTCCGCGGTCTGGGGATTGGGCGTAGATTGTTGCAATATGCGATCGCACAGGCGAAGCAGATTGGCGCCAGGTCTCTGTTCCTGGGCAGCAATGCAAAGCTCGAAAACGCTGTGCATCTCTATGAGTCGGTCGGCTTTCGCCATGTGGCCCCTGAGAACATTCCGCCCATGCCCTATACACGCGCCAATGTCTTTATGGAGTTGCCCCTCTGATTGAAAACGAGAGATGCCTCGGGTTGGTCGGCGGCCTTGGGGTAGGCGCCACTGTTTACTACTATCGGGAGTTGGTTAAGGCTCACGCGACACGTGGGTTTGTACCGAATCTGCTCATCGTGCACGCAGACGTGAACCGCGTGCTGCAGTATGCCGCCACCGGCGACATCGCTCAGATAGCGGATTACTTATTAGTGCTCATCGGCCGTCTGGAAGCAGCGGGCGCGAAAGTGGCAGCGATACCCTCCATCACTCCGCACATGTGTGAGCCCGAACTGGTCCCGCGTTCGCCAATCCCACTACTGAGTCTGGTCGACGAGATTGTTGGAGAGGTTCGACGCCGAGAGCTCCGGCGGGTTGCACTCTTTGGCACCCGCTTTACTATCGAAACGGGACTCTTCGGCAGGCTAAACGCGGTCGATGTGGTTAAACCTACAACAGCCGAGATCGAATTCGTTCACCAGACTTATCTGCAAATCGTGAACGCGGGCAGCGGAACCGAAGAGCAATACCAGGGGCTTCGCCGGGTTGCCCACACGCTCCTCGAGCGGGATAACGTCGAGGCCATCATTCTGGCTGGCACTGAATTGTCGTTGATTTTTAATGAGGGCAATCTGGATTTTCCTCACATCGATGGTTCACGTCTTCATCTGGACGCGATTATGCGTCAACTGACGACGCCAGATCGAGGACAATAGAAATGACCTATGCGAAAACCCCTACTTGCACTGGCCGTTTCAGCCTTTGGCATCGGCACCTCGGAATTCATCATCATGGGGTTGCTGCCAGATCTCGCTCACAGTTTCCAGGTCAGCATCCCTAAGACAGGAATTCTTGTCTCCGGCTATGCGCTCAGCGTCACCCTGGGCTCGCCGCTGGTGGCGCTTGCCTTGTCTCACATGGACCGGAAACGGGCGCTGCTGATTCTGATGGGGATGTTCCTCGTCGGCAATGCCCTGTGCGCTTTGGCTCCGACCTTCCTGCTTCTTCTCTGCGCACGCATTCTCACCGCGCTTTGCCACGGAGCGTTCTTCGGCATCGGCAGCATCGTCGCTTCTCATCTAGTGCCGCGCTCCGAGCGCGCGCAGGCAATCGCGCTTATGTTCAGCGGGCTGACACTGGCGAATGTGCTTGGGGTTCCTGCCGGAACCGCTTTGGGCCAGGCGTTTGGATGGCGCTTTGCCTTCTGGGCCCTGGTGCCGATCGGCTTGATCGCCGGTTTGGGACTGCTGCGCATGGTGCCTTCGCAACCGGCAGAAAAGATGCACCTCAAGCATGAGTTCCATGCCGTTGTGCGCCCTCAAGTGCAGCTGGTGCTTGCGCTCAGCACACTCTCTTCGGTTTCCCTGTTTTGTGTCTTTACCTATATCGCCCCGATTCTCGAGCAGGTGACTCACCTCTCGCCGGGCGCAGTGACCAAGGTGCTTGTGGTCTTCGGCGTGGGGATTACGCTAGGGAACCTGCTTGGCGGCCGGCTGGCAGACTGGAAACAGATGCCGGTGATCATTGGCGGGATCGTGCTCTTGATCGTGGTCTTCCTGGCCATGCCCCTCTTTGAACCCACCGTCATATCTGCGGTGACGATGGTTTTCGTGTGGGGTTGCATCCATTTCGCGGCTGGGGCTCCGCTGCAGTCACGGATCGTGGACCAGGCAAAGGGCGCTCCGAACCTGGCCTCGACCTTGAATCAGGGTGCGTTCAACCTGGGAAACGCTCTGGGCGCAAGCCTTGGCGGCATCATGCTGACCGAAGGCATCGGCTACCGATATCTCTCGCTAGGAAGTGCGGCGGTCGCCAGCGTGGCGCTGCTGGTTGCGCTCATCGCGCTGCGTGTGGAGCGGAACGAGAATGACTCTGTGGAAAAAAGGCAGATGGCGTCGGTTTGAGACCGCGGCTTCACAAGTCCGCTCTGGTCGAAGGAACTCCACCTACGAGTTCTGCCTCTGGTTCCCTCACAAAGGACAGGTGGAAACCGCAGGTCCTCCACTACGCTACGCTCCGGTCGGGATGACAAATCTATTTGGGTACCACCATCCTGGCACTCAAACCAATTTGTCATCCCGACCGGAGCGTAGCGTAGTGGAGGACCTGCGGTTTCCACCTGTCCTTTGCGAGGGAACCAGAGCCCGCACCAGAAGATGCAACTTAGGTTGTCTTCCGGACGTATCGAAGACCCATAGAATCAGAACGGCATGAAGAAGAAACTTCGGGTTGGCGTTCTCTTTGGCGGACGTAGCGGCGAGCATGAAGTCTCACTGCTCTCGGCCGCATCGGTCCTTAAGGCAATCGACCGCAGCCGTTATGAGGTGGTGCCGATCGGCATTACCAAGCAGGGTCGCTGGGTCGTCTCCGGGGACGCTGAGCGGCTCCTGGCGGGCGACTTTCCCGATACCGGGACGCTGCGCGCGGGCGATCCGCAACACACCGCACCAGCCGCTCTGCTGGCCAAGGGGCAAGGCGTAATCGTGCCCCCGATGCCGGCTGCAGGCGGTGGCCGGGGAGGCTCGCTGGTGCCCTTCGAGAGAGAGGCCTCTTCGCTCTCTCCAGCCCAGGACGTGCTGCAGTTAGACGTAGTCTTTCCTGTGCTGCACGGGACCTTTGGCGAAGACGGCACCATGCAGGGACTCTTCGAGCTCGCTGGGCTGGCCTACGTCGGCTCAGGGGTTCTGGGCTCGGCAACCGGCATGGACAAAGAAGTGATGAAGCGCCTTTTCCTGGCCGCCGGGTTGCCCATCACCAAGCACGTTACGTTCCTGCGCCGGGAGTGGGAAAAAAGTCCCAAGAAGATCATTGCCAGGCTCGAATCCGCACTCAAGTATCCGCTCTTTGTTAAGCCCGCAAACCTGGGTTCCTCAGTCGGTATCAGCAAGGCGCATGATCGCAAGGAGCTTGGCCCAGCCATCGAACTGGCAGCTGGTTTCGACCGCAAGATCGTGGTTGAGCAGGCGGTCGGTGGCCGCGGCAACAGGACCGCCATGGGTAAGGCCCGCGAACTCGAAGTTGCGGTGCTGGGCAACGATGAGCCCATAGCTTCCGTCGTAGGTGAGATCGTCCCCGGCAAAGAGTTTTATGACTATGAGGCGAAGTATCTGAGCGAAGGCTCACAGGCCATCATTCCCGCTAAGCTGACGAAACAGCAGACTAAGCAAGTACAGGCCATGGCGCTCGATGCCTTCCGGGCCTGTGACTGCGCGGGCCTGGCGCGCGTGGACTTTCTCCTCGAGGCGGGCGATTCCGGGCGGCTCTACCTCAACGAGATCAACACCATGCCGGGCTTTACTTCGATCAGCATGTATCCCAAATTGTGGGAGGCATCCGGCGTGAAGTATCGCGATCTGATTTCGCGGCTAATTGAGCTGGCGCTGGAACGCAAAATGGAACAGGAGCAGATCTCCTACTCCCGTTAGCGAACTGCGACGACCCCTCGCCGACAGAGAGGCGATCAGAGTAAACTTTGCGGGAGAGGCGAGGAGCGCCCCAACGCCATGACCCTGCTCGATGCACCCACCTACGATCCTGCCAAGGCACGCGCGCGCAAGAATATTCTGATCGCGAGCCTCATCACCGTGCTCGTGCTCGCGGGCTTTCTCTGGTATTTCTGGGACTGGCCGCAAGAGCATCGCGTGAATCAATTCTTTTCGGCCATTGAGGCCAAGGACATGCCGAAGGCCTTCGCCATCTGGAACCACGATCCGGACTGGCAGCAGCACCCGCAACAATATGCGTCATACCCCTATGGCCGTTTCGAAGTGGATTGGGGCCACTCCAGCGACTGGGGCGATATCAAGACGCATAAGATTGTGATGTCGAAAACAGTGGGCTCCGGCGTAGTCGTGGGGATCTTAGTCAACGGACAAAAGACGCCCGTCTTCCTTTGGGTGGAGCGCAAGGCGAAGACGATTGGCTTCTCCCCCGTCCAGCTTTCAACGGACTAGCTAAGGGCAGCCAGCAGCTTTTCAATACTTGCCGGGTCTTCCGCCTGTCCGCACTTCAGGCTGCGGTCAATCTGCCGTAACAGTCCGCTAAGCACCTTGCCCGGACCGACCTCAACAAAGTTGGTTACGCCCTCGGCGATGAGCAGCTGCATGGACTGGGTCCAACGAACGGCGCCCGTGACCTGGCGAACCAGTGCATCGCGGAGCGCTTCCGCATCGGTCACCAGCGCGGCATCCACGTTGACCACCACCGGAACCTTGGCCGGTAAGAATGGAAGTCCCTCCAGAACCGGAGCGAGGGCATCCTGGGCCGGTTGCATCAGGCTGCAATGAAAGGGTGCGGAGACCTGCAGCAGGACGGCCCGGCGGGCCCCACGTTCCTTGGCCAGCCCGATGGCGCGCTCGACCGCGGCTGTCGCTCCAGAGATGACCGTTTGTTCGGGAGAGTTCATGTTCGCCGGCTCGACCGGTGCTCCCACCTCCGTCGAGGCATCCTGGCATACGGTGATTACGGTTTCCAGAGGCATGCCAAGAATGGCGGCCATGGCCCCCTGACCTGCGGGCACTGCCTCTTGCATCAACTGCCCGCGGCGGCGCACGGTGCGGGCGGCGGCGGCAAACTCGATCGTCCCGGCAGCGACGTTGGCCGAATACTCTCCCAGCGAATGTCCGGCAAAATAATCAGCGGTTGCCCCAGCCGCGGCCAGAACCCGTAGCGCCGCCACAGATACAGTAAAGATCGCCGGCTGGGTGAACTCCGTCAGGCGAAGCTGCTCCTCGGGTCCGGCAAAGCAGAGCTCAGCCAGGTCGAAACCCAGGGCCTCATTTGCTTCTTCAAAGGTCTGGCGGGCGATGGGGAAGGCCGCGGCGAGCTCGCGGCCCATGCCGACGCTCTGTGAACCTTGACCAGGGAATAGAAAGGCTGTCTTGGTCATTAGTGCAATGGCTGGATGGGCAGACCTAAATCCGGCTCGGCTTCAGCATCTGCGGGCCGACGGCAGGCAAACTCCTCCTCCAGCCGCTGGTTGATACCCGCCTGGGCGAACTCAGCCGTCACACGGATACCGTTGTAGATGGCGCGGTCATTGGAGGAGCCGTGATTCACAATGCAAACCCCGCGCAGGCCGAGCAGCGGCGCGCCGCCGTACTCGGAATAATCGAGCCGCTTCTTGAAGTCATTGAAGGCTGTACGCGAAAGCAGCGCACCCACTTGCGCGGTGACAGTGGAGTTGAGCGACTGGCGCAACAGGTCACGTACCAACCGGGCCAGCCCCTCTGACGTCTTGAGTGCGACGTTGCCGACAAAACCATCGCATACCACAACATCCGCATTGCCGTTGTAGATATCCCGCCCTTCCACGTTGCCGATGAAGTTGATGGAGAGCTGCTTGAGCAGGGGCGATGCCTCGCGGGTGAGATCGTTGCCCTTGGTTTCTTCTTCCCCGATGGAAAGCAGGCCGACGCGGGGACGCGGGATCTTGAGCACGCTGCGCGCATACATTTCGCCCATTACGGCGAATTGCTCCAGATTGTGTGGCTTGCAATCGACATTAGCGCCCACATCAAGGAGCACGCAGCGCGAGCCGGACGAGGTCGGCAACAGAGCGGACAGGGAAGGACGATCGACCCCGGGTAACGCCCCAAGCACCATCTTGGCCAGAGCCATCGCTGCCCCTGTATTGCCAGCGGTGAGGAACCCCGCCACCTTGTTTTCTTTGACCAGGCGAAGACCGACCCGCATGCTGCTATTTGGCTTCTTGCGGATCGCGTTCGCCGCCTTATCATCCATCGTGATCCATTCCGCAGCGGGGACGATCACGATGGGCAGCTCGCGGCCCCGTGTGGCCTCGTCGAGCGCGGGGCGCAGACGAGCCTCCGGCCCAACCAGGTGCACGCGGATAGGGAGCTGACGGCAGGCTAGGATTGCGCCCTTGATCTCTGGATCAGGAGCCTTGTCCGAGCCCATGGCATCGAGCGCGATATCCGTTAGCTTGACCACAGATCCGGCTAGGCTTCCTTGGCTTCGAGCACTTCGCGACCCTTGTAGATGCCGCATTTGGGGCAAGCCCTATGAGGTAGTTTGCGCTCGTGGCAGTTAGGACATTCCGAGGTAGTAATGGCAGTAAGGGCGTCGTGCGAACGGCGCTTGGAGGTGCGGGCCTTGGAGTGGCGCCGCTTTGGATTCGGCATTGCAGATTCCTTTCAGGCGTTCTCCCAGACTGCCGCTCCCGACATTTGCCGGGATGCCCCGAATCGGCTGCAGCCTGCGATCGCTTTTCAACTTTACGTTTTCATCCTGCTGCGGAGATCGGCCAGCGCTGCCCACCGCGCATCGGTCGGGCCTGCATCGCAAGCACAAACCTCGGTATTCCGATTAAGTCCACAGCGAGGGCAGAGTCCCTTGCAGTCCTGCTGGCAGAGCGCTCTCGCGGGCAAGGATAGCAACACCTGCTCGCGCAATACGTCCTCAACCGCAAGACGGCCTCCTTCATAGTACCCGATTTCCGTATCAGAGGTCGAGATCGCGTGCTCCGGGGCGCCTGCGTCGACACCAATTGGACGGAATAGGAGGTCGAAGTGTTCTTCCAGGCGATGGGTGACAGGATCGAGGCAGCGGGCGCATGGCATTTCGAAGTTGCCCTGGTAGGCCGCGCGCAGACGGATGTCGTGAATCAGATTGTGGGCCCCGCGATGCTCGGTGAGCAGGTCGGCGCGGCCGCTCACCGGCATGCCGTCTAATTGCCGGATGCCGGAGCCGTAATCGATGGCGCCGGGGGGAACGGTCTCGCTGAATTCAAGCGGCTCCCGTTCCAGATCGAGCACGGTAATCAGTATGGCCATGGCATTCTCACAGTGACTGGGTTAAGAGAGGTCAGACGCGGCTACTTGCGGCGTCATCCCCGTGGTTTCCTCCGGCTCAAAAGTGATAATAGACGCCGAGGTTAGGCTGCAGGGTGTTTCGCAGCGTATGGGTGTCGATCGAAACCTGGTGAAAATCAGGCGTTTTGTATTTCAAACCGCGAAGCCCGAAGTTCACCCCAAAGCGGGAAAACAAAGGGAATTTGAAGCCAATAGAATACGTGAACTCCGGCAGCAGCTGAGACGGCAGCGAGTTTGGTACCGTCTGATTCAAGTTGGTGAGCGTCCCCGATATGGGGGAGAAGACAATTATCCCGCCGCCCAGGGTCCCGTAGGGCTGAACCCCGTAAATAACAGGTGATTGAAGCAAATAAGAGAAGCTGAGGTCGGTTACGTTGCTCTCTACTTTGACTACGCCCTTGTTGTAAGCCTCGTAGAATTTTGTGTAGCTGAGGTCCGCTTCATATCCTAGCCAGGGGCGATAGGGTTGGCGGAAACTAACCAGGACGCCTCCCGATTCGGTCGTATCCTCTTTAATAGAATTCCCGTTAGACTGATTGGTCACTTGATAGAGCCCGGCCACGCCGACATCGAATTTCTCCGTGGCCCTGGACGCCGCCGGCACTGCCTGGGTGTCCTGGGCTAGTGAGGGGACAGCACACGGGAGCATGCCCACCATAATCAGGAGTGCCACTAGGAAGGAGTGAAACTGCCGGGTCCATATCGATCTGGGGGCCAAGCGAGGGAGGATTAAGAACTTTTTCAAACGGACACTCTGCATGTTAAGTCTTATCCCACTATATATCGTTCCATAGGCTCAGCTTGCCGGTAGCAGCTGACGCCAATCGTCGGCAGCGAAGAGCCGAATGCCGGCGACTCCAGCTGCGCCTGCAGTAAGGCAGTCCCGGGCATTGATGCTGGTCACGCCGCCCAGGGCAAGTACGGGTATTCCCTCGGCCGCCGCACAAGCCCGCCGGAGCGCTTGGAGGCCCTGGGGTGCGGCTTGCGGGCCTGAAAGCTTCTCGAAAACGGGCGAGAAGAGCATCAGGTCGGCCTGTTCTTTTCGAGCCACATGAATGTCGTCCAGAGTATGGCACGGTACGCTGATGATCGCGTCGAGACCGGCAGCGCGGAATAGCTGCCGCGCGCGCAGGGCTGCACCAGGAGTAGGGTTGCCGGCAAGATGCACTCCGTCGGCGCCCGCGGTCACTGCCAGCGCAGCCGATTCTTCCGCTGAGACATTCACCAGTAGCTTGGAACGGTTGTGGTCGATCTTCTCCGCCATCTCTCGAGCGAGCGATTGGAGATCAGGCGCAGCCAGATCTTTCTCCCGCAGTTGGATGAAATGTACGCCCCCGGCTGTCCAGCCCTCCACCAGACCGAGGAGCTGCCGGCGAAGAGCCGCTTCGGATTGAGTTGCCGCCGACAGTCGCCTGCGGTCCGTAATGGCACAGAGTTGCATCGAGTGGAGTCTATTTTGCATTTCTCACCAGGGTCCCGAGTATGCTAGACAATGGTCACGCGGTTGGGTTTATTCGTCGCGCTCCCAGAAATGGGAAATTAATCTCTTCGATTCGTTCTTCCGGTACCCTTCCAACAAGGCATGATTACCTACGACCTACTCATCATCGGTTCCGGCCCAGCGGGCCAGCGCGCCGCCATTTACGCCAATAAGCTGGGCAAGCGGGCCGCGGTGGTGGAGCGAATGCGGACGGTCGGTGGGGTCTCGGTAAATACCGGCACTATCCCCAGCAAGACGATGCGCGAAGCCGTTCTGCATCTCTCCGGCTATAACTATCGTTCGATCTACGGCATGAATTACAAGGTCAAGGAAAAGATCACGATGGCGGACCTCGCCTTCCGCGTCCAGCACGTGATCAAGACCGAGATCGATGTGACCGAAGCGCAGCTTTCGCGCAATGGGATCGATGTGCTCCCCGGAATAGCGAGTTTTGAAGACACCACCCACGTGAAGGTGACCAATGAGGGTGGCACCCAGACGTACGCGGCGAAGAACATCATCATCGCCACCGGCACCAAGCCGGCCGACTCCCCCAGGGTGCCTATTAACGGGCGCTCGATCGTAAACAGCGATCAGATTCTGGACCTGCCCAACCTGCCCAAGTCGCTCATCGTAGTGGGCGGCGGGGTGATCGGCGTGGAGTACACCTGCATGTTCGCCGCGCTCGGCGTGCGCGTCACGCTGATCGAAAAGCGGCCCAAGCTGTTGGAATTTGCCGACCAGGAAATCGTGGAGGCGCTGAGCTACCATTTGCGCGACAGCCGCGTGACCATGCGTCTGCACGAAGAAGTGGAAAGCGTGGAAGAGCTGCCCGACTGCAGTGTGGTGGCGAACCTGGAAAGCAAGAAGAGAATTTCCGGCGGCGCTTTGCTGTATGCGGTCGGCCGGTCCGGCAATGTCGCCGAGCTCAATCTGGCGGCGGTTGGCATCGAGCCGGATTCTCGCGGCCGCATCCCGGTGGACAAGGACTTCCGCACCAAGGTGCCGACCATCTTCGCCGTGGGAGACGTGATCGGCTTTCCCAGCCTGGCCTCGGTGTCGATGGAGCAGGGCCGTATCGCGGTGGCGCGGGCCTTCGGCAATGAGAGCCTGGTGTCCAATCCCAGCTACTACCCCTATGGCATTTATACGATCCCTGAGATCTCGTTCATCGGCAAGACCGAGGAGCAACTCACCGATGAGGATGTGCCCTACGAGGTAGGGGTCGCCTACTATCGCGAGATCGCCCGGGGGCAGATACGAGGCGATACGACGGGACGCCTGAAGATCGTCTTTCATCGCGAAACCCGGCATCTGCTGGGCGTGCACATCATCGGCGAAGGCGCCAGCGAACTGCTGCACATCGGGCAGGCGGTCATGTCGCTCGGCGGCACACTGGACTACTTTATCGATACGGTGTTCAATTACCCCACCCTTGCCGAGTGCTATAAGGCTGCCGCGTTCAACGGCATCAACCGGCTGGCCCGGGCAACGGACTGAAGGAAGAGCTGATGAGCAGGACCATTGGCATTGTCGTGTCCTCGAGGATTGTCGCGGGGCTCATGGAAGATCACAAACTGGTGGGAAAGCTAAGCCTCTTTCCGGACAATCCAGACGACCACGAAGCTCTGCTGGAACATCCCTTCGAAAGCCTTTGCCATTTGATCACTGACCAGGTGATGGCGCTGCGACCGGAGGGACAGATCGACGCCATCGGTGTCGCCATTCCCGGGATTATTCGCGAAGGTATTGTGGAGGATTCTCCCAATCTTGCCCAACTGAAGGGTGGGAAGATCGCGGAATCGCTAGCCGCGATTTTTCAGTCCAAGGGGATTGTTGCCCCGTTGAAGACGATGAATGATGCCGATGCGGTTGCGGCTGGGCTGGCAGTGACCCAAGGCCGCACGGATCGCCTGGTGCGGGTTTGGACTATCGGCAACGGGATCGGATTCGGGCGCTATCCCTATGCGCCTGGCGTGTGGGAGGGTGGCCACATGGTGGTGACGCTCGATCCCAAGGAGACCTACTGCGGATGCGGCGGGCGGGGACACCTGGAAGGGATCATGGGTTATCGCGCGATGCGCCTGCGCTTTCTCGACATGGAACCGGAGGAGGTCTTTGCCGCAGCGAAAAAAGGCGACGCGCGCTGCATGGAGTTCGTGCGCCTGTGGCATCGCGGTCTGGGTGCGGCCACCGCCACGTCGATCCATTTGGGCGGCCCTGGCCGCTTCTACTTCACCGGCATCAACGTGCGCTTCCTCGACCTGAATCTGCTCAAAGAGTACTTATGGCAAATGGTCAAGATGAGCCCGCTGCAGAGCTACGCCTTAGAGGTCGTGCCGGAGAACAGCGAGGTCGCGGTGATCGGCGCGGCGGCTTCTGCCCTTCTGGCCCCGGTCACGTAGGATCGATCTATGCGAAGCGTGGAGGAGAGCTAACAGCAGATCCCTCCACTCCGCTACGCTCCGGGTTAGGAATAAGTGCGCTGGTAGATGCGCGACAGACGGTCATGCCATGCCAGGCGATCGGGGTCGAACCACGCCCAGGCAAACCCCAGCCCCAGCGGCGCAGCCGAGAGCAGCATGAAAAACACTCGCCTGCACATGGCGTTGCGGGTTGGATTCTCGTCCTCGAAAGTGCACAACGCAATCTTCGCGTAGCGCATTCCCGGAGTGCCCTCGGCATACTTGAAGAACAGGTATTGGTATAGAAGGAAGAACCCTCCGAGCACCAAGCCGGCGGCAAGCAGCGCCGGCTTGCCCGTGGGCGGATGCGCCGTGCAGGCAACAAAGACCAGCACGAAGAGCGCGAAGGCGGCTACGACCAGCGCCAGGTCGAAGATCCCGGCCATCAACCGGTCTTCCAATGGCGCCGCCTTGAGCGGGACCTCGTGAGTGGGCGACTGCCTGTCGCCGGAATGCGGGGAAGAAGGATCGGTATCCAGCCGGATGGGAGACCACTCCGCGCCGGCGGCCCCGATCCTTATGGTCTGCGAGATGCTCTCCGGCGCCACTTCGAAAATCTTGAGCTGATCGTGTCCTGTTGGTTGCGAGCTGTCACGCAGGGGGCCTTCCGCGAGCCGGGGACGGACTTTGCGGGCTGCCACCAGCTCCCGAGGAAAATCAATCACATTTACCGCCAACGGCTCCACGGCCGCTTCTTCCGGCTCGCCAGCGGACACAAACGCGGATGCAACGTGGTCTGTATCCACGGCTGCGCCAAGGCCCGGTTTCCCGCTGATCAGCTCGGTATCCAGAGAACCGCTCCGGCTCTCGGGAGAGGGGTCCGGCAACAAGTCAGCCCTATCACCGGCAGCTAGTGCGGGCGTTGCTGTCTCTGCCTCGGCGCGAGTTTTGGCGGCAAAGACATCACTGTAAGACGGAGCATTTGCATACCGCTGAGCTACCTTAGCGGCCAAGCGGGAGGCGCGGGATTCAACCTTGCGCTCCATGTGCTCCAGGCCGGGGAGAGGTACTTGCTCCCCTCTGATACGTAAGTGGCGCGAGCGCGAAGCAGCAAGGCGCTCGTTCAGTTCCTGCTTCCACGCCGGCACTACTTCGGTGTCCGCTTGGGAAAGATTCTCTCCGACATTCGGCGAAGAAGGGCTCAATTCTGTTCTCCTCTTGCATGATGCGCGTTTCGTGGCCCCGTAGTACGAACTAGAGAGGCGGACACAGACGGCAGGGTTGTATCCGGCTTAGCAATGCACCCGGAATTTCCTAGTACGCGGCGCCATAAATGGCCACGTGTCCGGTCCCAGCAGGCCCACAGCTTCCCGGGGCCGGCGGGACCATTTGAAGTTTGCTGATCCCATCAGGTCTGACAGGGGAAACCGGGTTGTGCGGAGGCGACAGAAAGCACTCTTCTTTCTTCATTGACAAGCGCAATGAAGGCGAGAGAACGAAACTGTGATAACCAGAGCAGCGAACCGTCCAATGCTATGAGCGGGAGCCATTTGCTATCCTAGCTTCGCCCCTGGTAATGAGAGTCCGCACCTTTTTGTTTATCACAGCGTTAATGCTGTGTCATCCTCAGCTTTTGCCGCAGACGTTGACCAAGCAGTTTCCCTCGGCAGCTCCCGGGAGCGCTGCCTCTGGTGGAGCGGACCCAAGCCTTGCGATCAACACAGTAGCGGTGACGCAGAGTCCGCAGGCGCCTGCAGCGTCTCTCCCCGACGGGTCTCTCCCCGATGGATCTCTTCCCGATGCTCCGGGCTACCCGATTGCTGAAGTGGTTGAGACACCGCCCGCGGGTGTTCCTGTAGTCATCCGAGCCAACCAGCAGGAGAAGCATGGAGATGTCTTCACGCTGACCGGCGAAGTCCGAATCGACTACAAGGACTACATTCTCACCGCAGACAAAGTCTCCTTCAATCGGTTGACCAGCGACGCCGAGGCCGACGGGCATGTGCGGCTCGAGGGCAAACGGAACAACGAGCTCATCCTTGCGGATCACGGCAAGCTCAACTTTGATTTGGAGACCGGCCGTTTCGAAAACGTAACCGGAAGCGTCGGCCGCCAGCCCTCTGCCAGCAAGCGCAAGCTGGTATACACCACCGCCAACCCGTTTCTCTTTACCGGCAAGGTGCTCATCAAGGAGGGGCCAGAGCGCTACCAGATCATCCACGGCACGATGACTTCATGCCTCCTGCCTGATCCGGATTGGCGGATCCATTCCTCCTTGATCCGGGTGAATTATGGGCAGGCACGAGCGAAGAACAGTTACTTCACCTTGCTTGGCGTGCCCATTCTCTTCCTGCCCTACGTGACCCACCCGGTTAGCACCGAGACCCGGGAAAGCGGGGTGCTGATACCCAACTTCGGTACGTCCTCTACCAAGGGGACGGTCATCGGCGACTCGTTTTACCTGGTTCTCAACCACAGCGCAGATGTCACCTTCGGCACGCAATACTTCTCCCTCCGCGGCTGGTCGCCCAGTGGCCAGTTCCGTTATCGCGGCCGCGAAAACGATTTTGCCACAGCCCGCTTTACCGCTCTCTGGGACCGGGGGTTGGCTCCCGCTTATATCAACGAGGGCGGCCAGGACATTCTCTTCAACGGCCGGCACGACTTTGACCTGGAGGAGCACAACCGTGCCGTCGTCGCCGGCGAGTATCTGAGCTCCTATGTCTATCGCGAGGCGTTCGCTGAATCCTTCGCCCTCGCCGTCGCCTCAGAGGTAACATCTTCGGCATTCATGACCCACAATGACGACGGGCTTTCGGCGAGTGTTCACTTCGACCGCTATCAAGACTTCCTAGGGATCACGCAGGTTGGCAACACCTACGTGACACCGCAGATCCAAATCCTCCACTTGCCCAGCCTCGATTTGGCCACGGTTGACCGGCGGTTAGAGGCTACGCCCTTGCAATGGAGCTTTGATGGTTCGACCGCCGGACTGAGCCGCAGTGAGCCAGGGTACACGAGCGGGTGGATGGGGCGTTTCGATCTTTACCCTCACCTCTCACTCCCGCTGCATCTGGACGGTTGGACCCTGCGGCCGGAAGTTGGCGCTCGCGAGACCTTCTATACCAATAGCCAGATTGCCACCAGCACGACACCGCTGCCGGGCAACGGTACCGTCAATCGCACCGATCTGGAGGCCAGCTTTGAACTGCGGCCGCCGGCACTGGTTCGGGATTTCAAGGCGCCGGCGCTAGAGAAACTTTTCGGCAGCGACGTGCGCCACACGATTGAGCCTGAGTTGCAGTATCGCTTCGTTGGCGGAATCAATAACTTCTCGTCCATCCCGCGCTTCGACCCCGTCGACATCGAGAGCGACACGAATGAAGTGGAATACTCGTTGACGCAGAGGCTCTTATTCAAGCATCTGCATCCCAAGGCTTGCAGCAGCGGTGATCTTCCCCCGCCCATCAACGGGGTCATTTATGTGCCCTGGGCTTACACCGAGTGCGGCGGCGACACCAGTGAGTGGATTACCTGGAAGTTAACCGCAAAATATTTCTTCGAGCCCTATTTCGGGGGCGCCGTGACTCCCTTCCGGCGCAACGTGCTCACTACGACGCTCGACCTCACCGGGGTTAGTTTTCTGAGTGGGCCGCGCAATACGTCCCCTCTCATTTCACGATTCAAGGTCCGCACCAGTGAACACATGGACCTGGAGTGGGATGCGGACTACGACTTCAAGAACAAGCGGCTGGACGCCAGCAATATCTTCGCCGACTACCGTCGCGATAGCGTGTTTGGGAGTGTAGGCTATTCCACGCTTCAGACGCTCAATGGCTCTTTCAGCACCAACCTTGCCAGCCAGGTAACCAAGTACAACCTGCTCCGTCTACTGCTAGGGTATGGAGCCCCAACCAAGCGTGGGCTGAGCATCGCCGCCAACGCGGGCTACGACTTCACCCAGGATGCGCTTCAGTATGGCGGTGTCGAGACTTCGTACAACCTGGATTGTTGTGGCTTGGTTATCGAATACCGTCGCCTCGCTCTCGGCTCGGTACGGAACGAGAACCAATACAGCTTCAGCTTCACTCTCGCCGGAGTGGGTGCGGCCGGAAATCTGGCTCATTCGGAGCGCATTTTCTGATCCTGGTCCAGCCCGGA
This sequence comes from uncultured Acidobacteriaceae bacterium, assembly GCA_963787145.1. GTDB lineage: Bacteria > Acidobacteriota > Terriglobia > Terriglobales > Acidobacteriaceae > PALSA-350. The sequence continues at coordinate 138,542 of CAWBBY010000010.1, read as the reverse complement.
AAGACGATGCGAGGGCAACTTTGCGGTGAAGAAAAGCAGCACCCCAGCCTTCCCCAAAAGCGACACGGCAACAGGAGAAATGCTCTAATGGAACTATGGTATGGAAAGGTGGTTGTCTTGTTTGTACGCCGTACCCTGGTTTGGTGCCTGCTCGTCTCTCTGGCCGCAGGCTGCAAGGCTCAGAGTTCCTCCAGCGCCCCATCGGCTAGCGCTTCTCCCGTCCCCACTTCTCAGCTCAACCGGAGAATCGAAGTGTTGGTGCGCTCGCAGTTTGAGGTGCCCCCGAATGTCGAAGTCACGATCGGGGCGACGAGCAAAAGCGATTTTCCAGGATTTGAAAACCTGCCCATCACTTTTTCCAAGGACGGCAAGCAGTCCGTGGTGAATTTTCTTCTGTCCAGCGATGGCAACACGGTAGCGCGGCTGGAAAGGTTCGACATCAGCCATAACCCCGCGGACACGATCTCCGTCCAAAACCGCCCGTGGCGGGGGACGCCCGACGCCAAGGTCAGCATCGTAAATTTTGACGACCTCGAGTGCCCCTACTGCGCGCGCATGCACCAGCAACTCTTCCCGGCCATCCAGGACCATTACAAGGGCCTGGTCAAGTTCATCTACAAGGACTTCCCTCTGGTCGAAATCCATCCCTGGGCTATGCACGCGGCGGTTGACTCGGGCTGCCTGGCGGAACAGAACAGCGACGCCTACTGGCGGTTTGTCGACTATATCCATGGGCACACTGCCGAGGTCACGGGCACAGCTCACGATGTCCACGAGGCACAAAAGACCCTGGACAAGATGACGCATGAGGAGGGCGAGCGCTCCAAGCTGGATTTGGCGAAACTCGACGCATGCATCGCCAAGCAGGACGAATCCGCCGTACGTGCGTCCATGAAGCAGGGAGACAGCCTGGGGGTAAGCGGCACGCCGACGTTGTTTATCAACGGCGAGCGCATCTCCGGCATACTGCCGGATGCGGAGCTCCGCACCGCCATTGACCGCGCTCTGCGTGAAGCCGGCGTGCAGCCCCCGCCGCCGGTGGCCGAATTGGTCAAGAAACCGGTAGTGACTCCGCCGCCAAAGTAAAGATTTCGATCGCGAGGATAAAGAACGTTGGAACCAATCGTAGAGCGCGCACTCTCTTATAAGCCCGCCACCGCCTGCGCCTTGTTGAGTATCGCGCTGTTGAGCGGCGGATTTGTCGCGGGATGCAAGAAGAGCTATGGGCCGGATGTTGTGGCCACCGTGAACGGGCAGCCAATTCAGCGCTCGGAAGTGGAAAAGGACTACCGCGATAACCTGGGCAACAACAAAGAGCAACCTACCAAGGAGCAAGCCGACGCCACGCGGCTGGGCATCCTGAAGCAATTGATCGACGACGAAATCCTGCAGCAGGCAGCCAAGAAGATGAACCTGGTGGCCAGCGATGAAGAGGTCGACGCAAGACTCGCTGAGATGAAGGCGCCTTACACCCAGGAAGAGTTCGACAAACGGTTGCAGGCCTCCAGCATGTCTCTGGACGATCTGCGTCGCCAGATCCGGCGTTATCTCACTTCAGAAAAACTGATGAACAAGGAAGTGACTTCGCGAATCAACATCACCGATGCAGATATTTCAAACTTCTACCACGCCAACAAAGCCCAGTTCAACTTCATCGAGCCCAAGTACAACATCGCCGACATTGTCGTGACTTCGCAGCCCACTCCGATGCAGCAAGGAGCCAATCTTCAAAACAGCAAAGCGAGCAACGACGTCGAGGCGCGCAGAAAGATCGAAATGATTCACAACCGCCTGGAAAGCGGAGAAGACTTCGCCACGGTGGCAAATAACTACTCGGAAGATACCAGTGACGCCAACAACGGCGGAAACATGGGCTTCATCCCGGAATCGAGCCTGCGCAGCCAAGCGGCTGTCTTCGCGGCGATCTCCCGGCTGCAGCCGGGGCAGATGACGGAAGTCATTCCCTTGATGCCACCGGGCGCCAGGGCTCCCGCGGGTTACGCGATCTATAAGCTCATAGAGAAGGAGCCAGCCGGCCAGCGTGAGTTGAACGACCCCCGGGTGCAGCAGGAAATTCGCCAGCAACTGCGCGACAGCCGCTCTCAGCTGCTGCGAGCCGCCTACTACGAAATGATGCGCGATCAGGCTCACGTAGAGAACCACCTGGCGGAACAGATCTTCAAGAACGGCGCTCAATGACGTTCCGGTAGTCACGGCGGTGATGCTTTGTATCAGGGCACGACTCTAGTCGGGCCGTAAAAAGACTAAAAGAGAATTGGGCTTTAGCCCCTGCAATTCTCAGCAGAGCACGGTGTTTTCCGCCAGAGGCCAAAGGAAAAGCCCAGGGGCTAAAGCCCTCATGCTGTGGCCTTTTACGGCCCGACTAAAGTCGTGCCCTGATACAAAGCATCACCGCCGTGACTACCGGAACTATCCCGAACCTGATTTCGCTATGCCGATCCCCAACAACTCGCTTGTCCAATAAAACCAATACCACTGGGCCCACCGTTCGGTTCATTTGGACAGCTCTAAACTGCCCTCGTTCCCTTGAAGAGGGCTACCGGCCTGTAGCGGTGACGGTTGCAAAAACAAGCCCCTGGCTGAGGCCAGGGGCTTGTTGAGAGTACTTGAGCGCGACTACTTGCCGGTGTTTTCCATGGTGATGCCGCCCGGCGTTTGCTGGTTCTTCTTCTCCTCGTTCGCCTTGCGCGTTGCCATGGTCTTGTCACGCCACTGATCGAACATGGCCATGTCCGCCTTGTGTGCGGCCTCGTCACCGCAATCCAGGTCGGCCTTGCGCCGGTATAGCAGGCTCAGATACGACATCGCGTCGTCGTACCCGGGACGGAGGTTGATTGCCTGCTGCAACTCCTTGATGCCCTCGTCGACGATGGGTCCGTTTTGTGCGGCCAGTTTCTGGCAAGCGGCCTTGTCCTTGATCATGTCGCCATTGTCCTGCATCCCGAGACTGTTACGAACCTGGATTGCATTTTTGTAGGCGACCCGCCAATCCACCACGCCGATGGTGTAGTGTGCGACTGGGTCATTGGGATCGACCGCTGCAACCTTCCTCTGCCACTCCTTGGCCTCATCGGTCTTGCCCGTATTCAGGTAGACGGCCGCGATTCCCCTCAAGGCGTTGAGGTCTTTCGGATCCTTGGCCAGCACCTGCTGGTAAGCATTCACTGCCAGCTGGGCGTTCTTTACATTCTCAGGAGTGTTTGCGTCCGGAACCACCTGCTGAGCATACGCGGTGGCGAGATACAAAGGAGCGTTTTCCAGCGTCGGGTCAAGCCGTTCCGCATTCTGGAAGTGGTCGATTGCCTCTTCAAACTTGGCATTCTTATATGCCTGAACACCCTTGATCAATTGATCGCGAGCCTGCAGCTTGCTGCACCCGGTAACCATGGTCAGCAGCGACAGGATAGCGACCGCCAGCACCGGAATATATGCGCTTCGCTTCATTCTGGTTCAAATCTCCTTATGCTCGCCAGGCTCCGCCTGATTTTGTACGAGCTTACGCGGGCCTGCAACTCGAGGGGAAAAAACTCCGCGCTGTGATTGTAATTGGTTTCAGCGTACTGGCAAGTCTCTCACAAAAAACAAGGTCCGCGACTGCCCAAGGGGCAACCGCGGACCTTTTAGTTAACAGCGCTTGGGTCAGTCGAGTGCTTGCTTTCGTGGGGCTCATGCAGCAGGGTCGGGCAACCTTTCCTTTGATGCCAGCTTGCTCATATCAGCAGCTTGCTCAACCGTGGCCCGACCTGCAACAACTCAGCAGCTTTACTGCCCCGCTGCTACCTTTGGGGTGATAAGGCCGATGTGGTCCACGCCTGCCTCATGGCCGATATCAAGCACGTCCGCCACGGCTGAGAAATCCAGTTCCGGATCCCCCTTGACGAACATCACTTTTTCCGCCCGGGTGGCGAAGATACCTTCCAGCTTATTCAATAGATCTCCGTGGGAAATGTCCAGCTCATTGATTTTGTAGCCGGGTACGCCCCCACCCGCACGGTGGGTGACTTGGACCACGATGGTGCGGTCATTGTCCTGTTCCTTTTGCGGGTTTTTCGGCGGCTGGGGCACCAGCGCATCAAGTCCCTTCGGGGTGACCGGCGTGATGACCATAAAAACGATCAGCAGCACCAGCAAAACGTCAATCATCGGGGTGACATTGATGCTTGCATTGAGTCCACCACCACCACCTGTATCAAATGCCATTTCGTCCCTCGTTTCACTCGGCTCAGCCCTTCGGGCCAGCCTCTAGTTTAGTCGCTGTAAAGCGATTGATCCGCGAGCTTACTGCCCGGCTGGTGGCGTAGCAGGTGGCGCCGCGTTCTGGTCTTGCCGGCGATCGGTCAACAGACCTACCTGGTCTACGCCGGCGGTCCGCACATCGTCGATTGCATCCATGACCGTGCCGTACTGCGCCCGGGCATCCGCACGCATAAAGATTTGCTTCTCGGTCTTGTTCTGCAACAAATCGGCGACCTTGGCGCCCAGATCCGCCATGGAGACCTGGTTCTGTCCCAAGTACACCTTATTGTCCCGGGTGATGGCCACTACGACCGCGTCTTCCTTGTCGGCATCCGGCATCGAGGTCGGGTCGGTTACTTTGGCCAGTTCAATATTCACCTTATTTTGCAGCATCGGTGTGATGACCATGAAAACGATAAGCAGCACCAGCATCACGTCCACCATGGGCGTGACGTTGATGTTTGAGTTAACTTTGGCGCCTTCGTTTCTAACTGCGATTGCCATTGTCTTTGCTCCGTGGGCCGAGCTGCTATAGCGTTTTCAGAGTGAGTGGAGCTGCCTGCCCGCACTAACTGTGAAAACGCTCCAGGCTGCCCATCTTCAGAATGACTTTCTGTGAGTCCGGTGAAAACCACCAGGTTGGAACGGATTTTACTCTTCCGTTCCAACCGGTGCAGGATTCCCGCTGTGGAGTGAGTGCAGCACGTGCCGTTTTGCTAGCGGCGGTGGCTCTGCTTGATAAAGTAGTCGATCAACTCGCTGGAGGAGTTATCCATCTCCACGTCGAAGGCTTCCACCTTGCCGGTGAAGTAGTTGAAGGTCATAACCGCGGGGATGGCCACGAGCAACCCGAAAGCCGTGGTTACCAGGGCCTCAGAGATACCGCCGGCGACTGCGCCGATGCCTGAGGTCTTCTGGGTCGCGATCTGTTGGAATGCATTCAAGATACCGACCACGGTTCCGAACAGCCCGATAAAGGGAGCGGTGGAGCCGATGGTTGCCAAGCCTCCCAGGCCCCTCTTGAGCTTGGCGTGGACGATTGCCTCGGAGCGCTCGAGCGCGCGCTTACTGGATTCGATCTGCTCGTCAGTGATCGCGCCGCCGCTACCGAAGTTGCGGAACTCCTGCAGGCCGGCAGTAACCACCTCGGCCAGATGTGACTTCTTATTGCGGTCAGCAACCTTCACTGCTTCGTCCAGCTTGCCTTCCTTGAGAGCGCCGGCAACACGGGGAGCAAACTCGCGAGACTGCTTGCGAGCCGCGCTGAAGTAGAGCGCGCGGTCGATGATGACGGCCAGCGACCAGATAGACATAATAAACAGGACCGCGACGACGGCCTTTGCCGCGTTGCCCATATTGTGCCAGAGGTCCATGGGGGAGAAGCCGACGGTCTGTCCTGAATCCTGGAACAGGTACATGCCGAGAGCAGCCTGATGGGCGGCGAGTTGGGAGAGCTGAGCGAGAATCACTGAATCTTTCCTCCTACGGAATTACATCGTTATAGCTCTGAAACATCCAGATGCTAGCATCGGGCAACTTCGTTACGAAATGACCCGAAGTGGCCACAAGGGGAATTGCCGGCTACCACCTTTGGTGAGGCAGCGCCGGCACATCGGACTATCCACCGAGATTGAAGACGACGTTGACCGTAGTCTCGACTTCGACGGGGTCTCCATTCAAGAGATAAGGCTTGTAGCGCCAGGAGCGGACCGCATCCATAGCTGCTTGCTGCAGCATCGGAGGACCGCTGACGACTCTGAGGTTCTCGATTCCGCCGGACTTGGAAATCGTGGCCTGCAAAACGACGGTTCCCTGAATACGGGCCGCTTTTGCGATTGCGGGATATTGGGGCACTGTCTTATCGAGCAGGTTACCTGCCATCACACCGGAGGAGATGCTCAACTTCTTGGGAGCCGCAGCCTTGACCGCCGGCCCGGTTCCAATACCGCCGAGGATACCGCCCATGACGCCGCCCGGGGTTCCGCCGCCCATGCCTTCCATGCCGGAAACGCCAGCCATCGCAGGGGGAGCCGACGACTCCTTGATTTGCTTGATCTCTTTCGGGATCTTGCTTGGCGCCTGCAATTGATTGTCGAGCATCTCAGACTTGATCTTGACCTGGACCGGAGCCTGAGGTGGTGGTGGCGGGGGAGGCGGCGGGGGAGGCGGTGGGGCAACCAGCAGCGTGGCCATCATCTGCGTGGGCAGGGCCTCTGGATGTAACAAAGGCCAGATGATCAGTGCGGCTAGGATCGCGCCGTTAACAGCGAAAGTAGCAATTGACCAATACTTACTCTTGGTTTTGAGCTTGCCACCAGACTCCATTAGAGAATCTTCAAACATCGCCTTACCTCGGATATTCGAACTTGTACCAACTTAGACACCAGAGGCTGTTCTTTTGATCCCGAAGGGCTATTGGCATGCAGGGGCTAGCTGTGCAAGATGTGGAAAACGGTTGTCTCTCCTCTGAGCGTGCCCAAAAGCCACGAAATCTGTCGGAAGCAGGAGCAATGCCTCACCTTCATAGGATGGCCTCCGCCGTGACGTAGATGTCCGACGGTGAGGCAGGTTGAGAGCTGGGCTGTACCTAGCGGAACCAAATGGGAATAGGTCTGGTTCCCTCAGCAGGGAGGGGTGCCGCGGCAGAACCCTGCGGAGTCTGTGTCACAGCAAGGTCAAAAGGAACAGGGGACGGGTGCCGCAGGTTCGCCAAAGCGTACCTGGGCCGAAAACGATGGGGCGTAGCCCCATAAGCGCTAACTTGGGGTGTTTTCGTCAAAACTCCCACAAGATCGTCATCCTGAGCTGACCGCATTTGCTGAATCCGCGCAAATCGGGGTTTGGATGGCAGAAGCATTCAACCGGGTCTATCTGCTCCTGCTATGACACAGACCTCTGCGGGACTTCAGGCCTTGGCCCGTTTACCCGCCGGCAAAACGGCGCGCTTGCCCCGCTTAGCCCGCCACTCCTGGTAGGCGACCAGCATTGGCGCCGCCACGGCAATCGAGGAATAGGTGCCTATGAGGATGCCGATCACCAAGGCGAAGGAAAAGCCATGCAGGACCTCCCCGCCAAAGAGGTAAAGCGACAAAACGGTCAGGAAAGTCAGTCCGGAGGTCAAAACTGTCCGGCTCAACGTCTGGTTGATGCTGCGATTCACCACCGTGGTCAGGGTCTCGCGACGGGAGAGGCGCAAATTCTCCCTTATACGGTCGAACACCACGATGGTATCGTTCATCGAGTAGCCGATCAGGGTCAGAATGGCGGCGATGACCGTCAGGGTGATTTCCTGGTCGGATAGGCTAAACGCGCCCACCGTGATCAAGGTGTCATGGAAAACCGCTACTACCGCGGCCACACCGTAGATCAGCTCGAAACGGAACCAAAGATAGACCAGCATCCCGAGCAGGGAGTAAAGCGTCGCCAGCAAGGCCTGCCTGCGCAACAATGCGCCCACCTGGGGTCCGATAATGTCTGCCGCGAAGACATGGAAGCCGGAGAGATACGCGCCCTGCTTTAACTGGCTGACCACCGCGGGATCAGCCACCCCGCTCAGCTGATCAATGCTGCTAAACATGCCGCCAAGGTCTTTATCGCGATGATTCAGAATGGCCGCTGCCTGCTGGGCATATTTCTCCGCGGCACCGGGCGCCCCCACCAGGTGCTCGGGATCGGTCTGCTGCAGATACTGGGTCAGGGCTCCCTGGCTGGCATTGTCCAAATCGAGCTTGCCTTGGTTGGCCGCCCCGGTGCCAGAGTAGTTTGCGTTCAGCGCCTGCACTATGGTCTGCCGCCCGATATCGAGGGCCGACTCCTGGGTTTCCTTTTGCGCCAGCGAAATAGCTACCTGCTTCTGCGACGCCGTTCCATAGCCCTGAATGCGGCTGTCGTGGATGCCGGCGCGATCGATCGCCTGGCGAATCCGGTCGATGTTTGGCGTCTGATCGAATTGCACGTAGACCAGGGTGCCGCCGCGAAAGTCGATCCCCAACTTGATGCCATGCCAGAAAAGGATCGACAGGACTCCGGCAACACTGAAGATCAGCGAAAAGGCGAGGAAGTACCACTTTTTCCCCAGCCAATCAACGTTAACGCCACGAAATAATTCCACTTGAAAACTCCGCCTTACTGGTTCGCGACCACTACCCGATCGAAAGCGCTTCTCCGCGTTGCTTACGCTTGAGAATCTCATCGAAGATGTGGCGCGAGACAAAGACTGCAGTGAACAGGTTGGCAAACAAGCCAAAACTCAGCGTGACCGCAAAACCCTTGACCGGGCCGGTGCCGAAAAGAAACAGGATGATGGCCGAAACAATCGTCGTTACGTGGGTATCGACAATCGTCACCCAGGCATGCGCAAAACCCTGGTCTACGGCCGCCGCAGGGGCCTTGCCGGCACGCAATTCTTCCCGGATGCGCTCAAAGATGAGCACGTTTGAATCGACGCCCATGCCGATGGTGAGGATGACCCCGGCAATTCCGGGCAAGGTTAACGTGGCTCCGGCAAAGCCCATGAAGCCCAGCAGGATCACCAGGTTCAACATCAGGGCCAGGTCCGCATTGATGCCCGCGCCGTGATAGTAGACAAGCATGAAGATCATGACGGCCAGCATGCCCACGATCGAAGCCATTACGCCCTTGCGAATGGAATCGGCGCCCAGCGACGGTCCGACAACGCTCTCCTGCAGGTAATGAATTGAGGCCGGCAGCGCGCCGGTGCGCAGCATCAGGGAGAGGTTCTGCGCCTTATCTTTTCCCAGGCCGGTAATCCGGCCCTGGTCGCGGATCGCCTGCTGGATGTTGGCTGCTTCCTGGACCCGGTTGTCCAGCACCACGGCCAGCGATTTGCCGATGTTGGTGCTGGTGAACTGGTAGAAGCGGTCGCCCGCGTTGCGGGTGAGGATAAACGTCGCATCCGGCCGGCCATTTTCATCCACCGAGGGCTGCGCATCGCGGAAGTCGTCGCCGGCCACGATGGGAAGTCTCTGCAGGACATAATACTGACCCAGCAATTCCGGTTCCGTGCCCCCGTATGCCATGACAACATCTTCCGGCGGTACCGTCCCTCCGACGCTCTGCGCTGCAGCCTGCTCGGTGGGGAAGGGCCCACCCACAACCAGGTGGATCTCCAGCCGCGCCGTCGACTGAATGATGTCGCGCACCCGGCTCAGGTCGTCCACGCCCGGCAACTCCACCAGGATCTGGTTGGTGCCCAGGTTGTATTCCTGGATGGTGGGCTCGGTGACTCCCAGGGCATTGATGCGGGTGCGGATGGTGTCGATCGACTGCTGCACGGCATGCTGCTCGATCGACTGCACCTCGGTCTGCTTCATGGTGAGCGTCCAGCCGTTGTTTGGCTCCGACGCTATGGTGTATTGCGCCCCGTAGCGGGAATCCAGCAGGTTGCGCACATCACCGACCTTGTCCGGAGGCGTTCCCTGAATCTCGATGAGCTCCGGCCGCTTGGGATCGGGCTTCAGCACCGAGCGGGCGGGAAAGCCACCCTGCTGCAAATCGGCCTGGACGCGGGCGACCGCGTTATCCGTCTCCGCGCTCACGGCTTCATTCACCATCACCTGCAACACCAAGTGGATGCCGCCCTTGAGGTCAAGACCAAGGTGGATACGGTCGGTCAACGCCGTCTTCCAGGCAGACGGGCCTATGCCCTTCGGAATGCCGAAGATGCCAAAGACGAACACGAGAAGCACTGCAACGATCAGGAGGGTTTTACGCATGGGAGTCGCAATCAGGTTTTCCGCCGGGCTTACCGTCTGCCCGCGAAATACGGTTATTTAGCTTCCTCTTGGTTAGTGGTCACGGAAGCGATAGCACTCTTGATGACTTCGATCTTGACGCCGTCGGGTGGGACGCGCAGCTGCACCGCGTCCTCTTTGATCGAGATGATGGTTCCGCGCATACCGCCGGTGGTGGTGATGCGATCCCCGGACTTCAGGGCTCCCAGCATCTCTTGCCATTGCTTCTGCTTCTTCTGGTTGGGGCGCACCAGCATCAGGTAAAAGACGGCAATGATCAGAACGAAGGGGAGAAAGGTCACCAGGCCGGGTGGAATGACTGGAGCCAGTAACAAGGGGGTGAAGGTCAACGTACCATCCTCAATTATTTCTATCCAGCCTTCTACTACAGCCTATCTGCCCCGGTTTGTCTACTGGATGAAGGGGTCCAACGGCCGGAGGGGTAGTTCAGCCCACACGTTCGGGGCGCCCGCGCACGCAGGCCAGGAGCGCTGGAAGGGTATCCGTGGCAATAGCATTTCGTACCGATCGCATCGTGTCAAGGTAGAAGGCCAGATTATGCAGGGTGTTGAGCACGCCGGCGAGTGGTTCCTGCGCCGCCATCAGGTGGCGTAGATAGGCCCGGCTGTAGCGGCCGCAAACCATGCAGCCGCACTCTGGATCGGGCGGTTCCGGATCCTCGGCAAAGCGCCGGTTTTTTATGTTGAGCCGGCCCCCGGAGGTGAACAGCAGGCCATGCCGGGCGGCACGGGTGGGTATCGTGCAGTCCATCATGTCCACCCCCAGCGCAGCGTATTCCACGATCTCATCCGGGTAGCCAACCCCCATCACGTATCTCGGCTTGTCCTGCGGCAGCAGGGGCAGCGTGCTCTCGATGATCTCCCGGGTCAGCGGCCGCGGCTCGCCCACGCTCAGGCCGCCGATGGCATAGCCGGGGAAATCCATGGCCACCAGCTGCTCGGCGCAGTCGCGGCGCAGATCCGGATACATGCCGCCCTGGACGATGCCAAAGAGCGACTGGGAAGCATTGGCATGCTGGTTAAAGTGGTGTTGGCTGCGCCGGGCCCAGCGCAGGGTTAGTTCGAGGGACTGCTGGGCACGCGCTCGCTCCGCCGGATACTCGGTGCATTCGTCGAAGGCCATGACGATGTCGGCGCCCAGGGCCATTTGCACGTCCATCGAGTGCTCGGGGGAGAAGAAATGGGAAGATCCATCGAGATGGGAACGGAATTGCACTCCTTCTTCGCTGATCTTCCGTAGCTGATTCAGGCTGAAGACCTGAAAACCCCCGGAATCGGTAAGCATGGGACGCGGCCAGGCGATGAAGCGGTGCAACCCACCCAGCCGGCGGACCAGCTCGTGACCCGGGCGCAGGTACAGGTGATAGGTATTGGCGAGAATGATCTGCGCGTCCAGCTCTTCGAGCAGATGTTGAGGAATCGCCTTGACTGACCCGGCGGTACCCACCGGCATGAATGCCGGAGTCTGGACCTGCCCATGAGGCAGCGTCATGGTCGCCCGCCTCGCCTGCCCACTGGCGGCTTCTATCTGAAAAGCGAGAGACACATGAGTGATTCTATCTTCAATATGTAACGAACGGTGTGTCCGCTAACGCTCAGCAAGGGGCATTCGGCGGCCATGGCGAATGTGAAGAATGACAACCGTGTCTGCCTCGATGGTGAACAGCACCCGGTATTGATGCGGTTTGCGGCCGTGGAGGAGTTGGCGCACCTCAAAGGGAAAAGCGACGCTTTCTGGAGCAAGGGAACAGCGATGAGGAAGTTCGCTGAGCGAGTTTATAGTATCTTTCAGCCCCTCCAACCAGCGCAGGCCCGTTTCGCCTGCCTGCCGAGCCATCAACCATTCGAGGATGAGGTCTAAATCGTGGTCTGCTTCTGCTGTTTGTTTAACGCGGAAGGCCATGCTTCTCGCGTAATTCCTCAAAGGCTTCCTCGATGGGCCGCACACGGCCCGCTTTGAGGTCCTGGTATCCGCGCCGGATACCTTCTACTGCTTCCAGATAATCCTGGCGTTCCCACGCCAAATATTCATCAAGTGCCATATCGAGGGCTGCGGCGGTGTCCTGGCCGCGACGCAGGGCGTATTCCTCAAGCTGGGCCTTTCGTTCGGCGGTGATGGGAATCATTTCCATGCTTCGAGGTTAGGAACCAGGGGGCATTGTGTCAAATGCTTTCCCCCGCCGGGTTTTGTGACCGGGAGGGATCCCGTGCTCGGTATCTAGGTCCTAGGCCAGCCAGATTCAGCCGTTGCGGGCAGCCGGCGCACAGCTGAGAGGCGATTTTCGCCTTCATCGGGCAGCAGGGCGAGCAGCTCTGCCATGGTTTGGTTGCTTTCCGGGCGCCGAAGCTCGGGCGCAATCTCCGCCAGCGGCGCCAGCACAAACCTGCGCTGAGCCAGGGCTGGATGCGGCAGTGATAGCTCCTCGCCTGCGACTATCCAATCCCCCATCAACAACAGATCGAGATCCAGCGTGCGGGGACCCTTCAAGGGGCCCTGGCCACGATCACGTCCCAGCTCCCGTTCGATAGCCAGTAGTCCGCGCAATAACGGCAGCGGCTCCAACTGCGTCTCCAGAGCCACCACCGCGTTCAAGAAGGCGGGCTGATCGTGGTAGCCAACGGGGTCCGTTTCGTACAGCGAAGACAGCGCCACCACGCGGCCGAAGCTACGCAAATGACCGACGGCGGAGGATAATGCCTCCGCTCGGTTGCCTAAATTGGAGCCGAGCGCAATGTAGGCCGTAGGCATCGAAGTGGCCCTAGAATACAGCTCAAGATTGCAGGTCGCGGTACGATGCCCCTATGCGCATCGCCTTCTTCGGGGGCACCTTCGATCCGCCGCATCGCGGCCACATCGCAATCGCCCGGGCGGCGATCACGCGGCTGGCGCTTGACCAGGTGCTGGTCGCACCCGTCGCCACCCAGCCGCTAAAAGGCGGCGCTGGCCACTCCAGCTTTGAGGACCGGTTGGCCATGGTCCGGCTGGCCGTGGCCGGTGAGCCAGGACTCACGGCTAGCGATGTGGACGCTCCTCTGCCCGGCGGCCGCCCGAACTACACCTTTGACACTCTGCAGCGGTTACGGAATCAACTCCAGCCCACGGATGAACTGTTTTTCCTGTTGGGCGCCGATTCCTTCCTTACCTTGAGGCGTTGGCACCACTGCGCCCAGTTGCTGCTCTTTTGCGATTTCATTGTGGCCGGCAGACCTGGATTTTCTCTCGAACAGATCAACGCGGCCCTACCCAAAGGTGTGCAAAACACGGGCGAGGCTCGTGAAGCCGGGTTCACAAGCTTTACCCTCGCAGGCCGTTCGGGCCAAAGCGCTAAGTTGTTCTTGTTGCCCGACCTGGACCAGGACATCTCCGCCACGGAGATTCGCGCCGCCCTGGCGGAAGGTGCAGAGCAGCAAACCGTGCTCGCGCCCGCGGTGGCGGAGTACATTCGTTCCCACGGCCTTTATCGGGCCGCCCGGGATACCATAGAGGCTGCTGACAAAGTAGGCAAGAGCAAGGAGATTTGACCCGACCGAATGGCAACGACGGAAACGCGCCGCATGGTTTTGGCCGCCGCGGAGGCTTGCGAAGACAAGAAGGCTGAGGATACCCGTATTCTCGAGCTCGACACCATGGACTCCGGCTTCACCGACTTTTTTCTGATCTCGAGCGGATCGAACGAACGCCAGACGCAGGCGATCGCCGAAGAGATTGAAACGCGTCTAAAGCGGGATTTTCAGACCTACCCCAACTCCGTAGAGGGCCGGCGGCAGGGCGAATGGATTTTGATGGACTATGTGGATTTCGTTGTCCACATCTTTCTCACAGAGAAGCGGACCTACTACGACATTGAGCGGCTAAGGAAGTCGGCGCGCACCATCGACCTTGAGCAACTGAAGGCCATGCTGGTGGAAAAGACAGTGGAGGCGCGCAGCAAGCCGGCGAAGAAAGCGGTTACTGTCAAAAAGACCGCGAAGAAGCCCGTGGTCAAGAAGACAGCCGTAAAGAAGGCTACTGCAGGCCGCAAGTCCGCCATAAGAAAGGCGGCCAAACGGCCTGGGTAAAGAAGAACGCCTCTTCAAATACGCATAGGCATGATTACGTAACGGTACTTGAAGTCATCAGCCGCATCTTCCGGCCGCACCTGGCCGGCCGATTGGGCGTCTTTGAATTCCAGCCGGACTTCGCCGCTGGATCCAACCGCCCTGAGAAAATCAATCAGGTAGGTCGAGTTGAAGCCCACCACGATGGGGTCGAAGCTATAGGGAGTTTCGATCGTGTCTTCCGATTCGCCGGATTCGGTCGAAGAGGAGGAGATCTTCATCTCATTCTGTTCCAACCGGATCTTGATGGCGCCGGATCGTTCATCGGCGAATTGCGCTACCCGCTGGATCGAACCCATCAATTCTTCGCTGCGCACTACCACAAATTTATTGTTATCCCGCGGCAGCACCGCTTCGTAGTTGGGAAATTGACCGGTAAGCTTGCGCGTGGTGAGCACGCGGTGGCCGAGACGGAAGAATAGAGTATGTTCGTCGTCGAAAAAGTCCAGTGACTCCCCGTCGGATATCGGCGAGCAGCGACTGCAACTCAGCCAACGCCTTACGCGGAATCAAGGTCTTCTTCTCTCCGCTGATATTTTGTAGCGTTTCGCCCGTCTTTTCGATGTGCGCCAGCCGGTGACCATCGGTCGCGACCATCGACAAAGACTCTGCTTTCAAAATCAGCAGCGCCCCGTTAAGCGTATAGCGCGATTCCTCATTGGAGATAGCGAAGATGGTCTTCGAGATCATGCCTTTGATGGAGGCGGCGGCCAATTGCGTCAAGCCAGCCTCAGGAAACTCTGGAACCTGGGGAAAATTGGCGCGCGCCATGCCCACCATCTTGGTGTTGGAGCGGCCGGAGCGGATCTGCACCCAGTGGTTCTCCATAAGCTTGATGGAGATATCGCCATCGGGCAGCAGTTTGACGTAGTCGAAAAGTTTGCGCGCGGGAATGGTGCAGGCACCGGGCTTTTTCACCTTTGCCGCACAGGATGTCCGGATGCTCTGATCCAGATCAGTGGCGGTGATGGTGAGGCGGTCGGCGCCGTCGCCCTCCCCTTGGCTGGCCTCAAGGAGAAAATTGGAGAGGATAGGGATCGTCGTTTTCCGCTCTACGACGCTCTGCGTTGCACTTAGCTCACGCAGCAGGTCCTGACGGCTCACGGTGATCTCCATGGTTGCTGCTCCCTGTGCGACCGGTCTCTCCTGCTCAACGCCCGCGCTAAGCATGGTGTTTTCCCCCTTGTTGATTTGACTCACTCTACACCACCCCGAAGCCGCATGAGAATCTTAAGCGCGTTGTTCCTGTGGATTCCCGGTGTGAAACACAAACAACAGCATGGCAAAGATCCCGGCTACTATGAAAAGCCTTAAAAATATATTCCTTATTAGTAGTAGTAACCGTTGGCACCGGAAAAGTGGAAAGAAGGCTGGAAACCAAGCAGCTGGCGTGGTTGGCGGCCCTCCCTGTTTTAGAAAACTGGACGATCGCGAAATGAAAAGAAGGAAGACCGGCGAATTTGTTCGAGTTGGGTTCCGCCTTCCCCACGGTGTCCACAGCGAGGCGGCTAGAGGCTGTGGAAAGCGGCTGCCACGAGTGCAAAGCGCGGTCAAATGCAGGCCTGATGCGCGTTGCGAAGAACCTGGCTTTGCACATGGTATCCATCGTGGTGCATTCCCCCGGATTTCCCGTCAAGGTCGGTGGTGCTGACGAACTCCACGCGGCTGTTGGATAGAGCCGCGTACGGGAAACCCGGGTCAGGAAATATCCTCATTCAGAATTGCTTTTGGGTGCTTTCACCCAAACTTCCTGATGGCGGTCGTCGGAGAAAGTGAGCTGCGTGACGCGGCCGTCAGGACCCTTGTCAAATGTGATGCGCGTACTGCTCCCACTGGGATAAAAAAACCGGTTGGGAAGCTCAGGCAATAGCTCCGTCTGGTCGCCTGTCCGGTTCCGGGACATCAACTTGGTGCCTTGACGGAAAACAGTCAATTGGGTCACGCCGGCATCGACATATTCCCCTTGATAAGCGTCATAGACACTCGGATCGACGTGAATCGGCAGAGGATGGATGGGGATGATCCGTTTTTCGGCATACGGCTTCGTAGTGGCGATATCGGAAAGCCGATGAGCGAGAAACCACTGCGGCAATTCCGGGTCAACGTAGGCCCGGTCCCAAGCGTTGTGATGGTAGTTGGCGTACTCCCAGAAGCGCACGTTTCCGCCCGCCGCGGTGATGGCTGTGTACATGATCTGCGATTGAGCCGGGGAGACCACGGGATCATCCGCGCCATGAAAGATCCACACCGGCGTGTGGCCGATGGCTTTGACGTACTCCGGGACAAGTTCAGGCTGGTGCCAGCGGCCCGGGGCGTACGACCAGTAGATGCCTCCGCAGACCGGAGCTATGGCGGCAAAACGGCCCGGATAGTTCTTGGCAATCTCCCACACGCCATAGCCGCCGAGTGACATGCCGGTGAGATAGAGACGCTGGGGATCGCCGTGGAACTCTTTCACTTCGGCATTTAGCGCAGCCATGGCCATCTCCATGATGTCGGAGTCGGTCCAATGATGATGGTTGTAGGGGACCTGGGGCATCACCACCACAAAAGGCCAGCGTTCATAGTGGGAGCGCAGCGCGTTGGGCAGGCCTACCTGGGTTTCGTCGAGGCCGTCGGAGCCGCGCTCTCCGGAACCGTGCAGAAATAGGATGACCGGCCACTTCTGTTTAGGCGTCCAGTCCATCGGAAGGTAAACCACATAGTGGTAGACCGTGCCATTGAGGGTAATGCTGCGGTTGAGAAATCCGGTGTCTTGCTGGCGGGCGTAGGCGTGCGGTCCTAACACCGGGACTGCGCCGAGGAGCAACCCTATGAAGAGATAGGCTGCCAAACAAGGGATGCGGCGCGGTGAGCCGAAACAAGACATAGACAACTTGAGCATACCGGGAGCGCCCAAACCAGGAAAGGCGGTTCCGTTGGGCAGCTGGGCTTACGGTTGCTGGGGCATCTCACCAGGGCTAAACAGCCTGCGTGAGAACTACTTCCACCCAGGACTGACGTCCTGGGCCATTCTCAGCCGTGCCTCCGGGACTCAATTTTGAGAGGGTAACTCTCACGCAGACAATAAAGCCCTTGTCATTGGACGACAAAGCGTTCTCGCGGGTGGCTTGGGGAGTCTGCACTAGCCGTTGAGGGTTTCCAGAAGCTTGTTGATGGTGCGGTTGAGATCCTTGTCTGCGCGGCGCTGCTCATCGATCTTGGCAATGGAATGCATGACGGTAGTGTGGTGCTTGCCGCCGAACTGCCGTCCAATCTCCGGGAGCGAGGCTTCGGTCATCTGCTTGGCCAGATACATGGCGATCTGGCGGGGCACGACCACGGAGCGGGAATTATTTTTCTGCTTCAGCTCGGCCACGCGCATGCCGAACTGCTCGGAGACGGCACGCTGAATGGCTTCAATCGTGATCTTGCGCACCTGGGTATCGATGAACTGCTTGAGGCAGAGCTGGGTGGTGGGTAGGGTGAGCTCGGCGCCATTGAGCCGGCACCAGGCCAAGAGCCGCACCAGCGCGCCCTCGAGTTCGCGCACGTTGGTGCGCACGTTTGAAGCAATGAAGAGGGCGATATCGGTGGGCAGCAGTACGTGCTCACTCTCCGCCTTCTTTTGCAGAATGGCAACCTTGGTTTCCAGGTCGGGGGGCTGAATATCGGCGATCAATCCCCATTCAAAGCGGCTGCGCAGGCGATCCTCAATCTCCGGTAGCTCCTTAGGAGGACGATCGGAGGCGATGACAATCTGCTTCAAACTCTCGTGCAGAGCATTGAAGGTGTGGAAGAACTCTTCCTGGGTGCGCTCCTTTTGCGCCAGGAATTGGATGTCGTCAATGAGCAGCAGATCGACGGAGCGAAACTTGTCGCGAAAGCTCGTCATTTTGTCATAGCGCAGCGAGTTGATCATCTCGTTGGTGAATTTCTCGCTGGAGACATAGCAGACGGAGCATTGCGGTTGACGCTTCTTAACCTCGTGCCCGATGGCGTGCATCAGATGGGTCTTGCCCATGCCGACACCGCCATAGATGAAGAGAGGGTTGTAGGCTTTCGAAGGGCGTTCGGCAACCGCCTCGGAGGCAGCGCGGGCGAACTGGTTGCCATTGCCGATGACGAAGGCCTCAAAGGTGTAGCGCGGGTTGAGCTGCGCGGCCGTGGTCCAGTCAAATTTGGCCTGCTGCGGCGCGGGCAGAGGCGCTCCGCGATTGCCTGCGCGCTGGGCGCCGGCAGAGTGGGAAGGGACCGGTGCGAACCCTCCGTCCTCGCGCACCCTGACCGCGGCTGGATCCTCCTGCGGGATGACAAAGGAGACGTCATCGAACTCCAGGTGGAAAGCGTCAATGGCTTCCTGAATGAGGTCGCCATAGCGGTCGCCTATGTGCTGGAACTCCGGCGTGGGAACCCGCACAAAAAGCATACGGCCAGTGATGTGGCTGAAGCGCGTGGGCTTGAGCCAGGTATCAAAGGATTGCCGGTTGACCTTTTTTTCGAGTGCACCCAGTATCCGTGCCCAAGGGTTGGGTATGGCGGGGGCGGTGGCGACAAAAGACATACGCTTCCTTCGTTCAAACGCCGACTGCCTGATACCTTCTGCAAAGTGCAAAGGAGCAAATTCGCACCGATACCAGCCGTGCGTGTTGTTGCTGCTCCTGTGCTTAGGAACTGCTGGGGGATACAATCCCCCTTCGCGAAAGTATCCACATCGAAAGATCAGGTAGTGTGGACGTGCAGAAAATCAATCTTGATCGGAGCCGATACTAGCACAGTTACAAGGCCGTGCAACGGCTCATTCCGGGCAAAAATTTCTTTCTTTCCCTAGTTGCACCATGAGCAGTGAAAGCCAGCGCCCCCCGGTACCTGCAGTATTGTCGCGCTTTGCTCTTTGGCCTGAATCCGTTATACTTGAAGCTTGCCTTCAGGCAGAAATTTTAGTGAGATCAGGAGCGCAGTGTTATGCCCAAGCGCACATTCCAACCGAACCGCCGCCATCGGGCGAAGACACACGGCTTTTTGACGCGCATGAAGACCAAAGCGGGAGCAGCGGTGCTTTCTCGCCGCCGCGCCAAGGGCCGGAAGCGCGTTTCAGTGAGCGCCGGCTACCGCGACTAGCCAGCTTAACAACAGCCGTGAAGCGTAGTACGCGCCAGGCGCGAGGGAATAACCCGGATTTCCTGCACGAGGCTCCAAACAGGTACCGGGTGTGCGGCTTTCACTAAGGAAAGCCGCATGAAGTTCGCCAACGCCAAGTTCGACAGGAAATCCGGGTGATCGGGTGAGCCTTTTAACCCAAAATGACACTCGGCTACGCAAACACGCTGACTATCAACGCGTGTACCAGCGGAGCCGCAAACACTTCTCGCACTCTATGACATATTTTTTTGCCGAGCGGACATCGACTCCACCGATTGGTCCGCGCGTTGGGCTGACTGCCGGCCGCGTTCTAGGCAAGGCCGTGGAGCGCAACCGGATCAAGCGGCGCATGCGCGAGGCGGTCCGGTTGAACCTGGCCTCGCTAACGCGAGACGTCGACGTGGTGCTGCATCCTCGGCGAACGGTTCTGACCGCGGAATTCGCCGGCTTGCAAAGCGAAGTATCCAGGATCTTTGCCGTGGTGGAAAAAGCCGGGGAGAAGCGAGATGGGCATTCCTGAAGTCTACGGCCGCTGGGTCTCGCCGCTGCTCCACTCTGTCAGCGGGGTTTCCGGCGCATGCCGCTTTCAGCCGACATGCTCGGAATACGCAATGGCCGCTGTCGTTCACCATGGAGTGCTCCGGGGAGCCGCACTCGCAGTGTGGCGCGTGCTGCGCTGCAACCCTTTCGGCCGGGGAGGCTTCGATCCGGTTCCGGGCACTTTCCACGCCGTCCCGCCCCCGCCGCCTCTGGTCCAACCCCACCCTCGCTTCCGCACAGATGACCCCCGCCATTTACCATAAGACTGTGGCTCCAGGCGGGTTTGCCGTGGTTTCACGATTACGTGTCCCATCCAGCCTCGGTGAGGAGGGGCTTTTTCCGGTGAAAAGCCCCGTTCGAGGTGTTTTCGCGGGGTGCAGTTATCGTGAAACCACGGGTATCGCTGGGTGCCCCCAGATCGTCCGATCGACAGGAACTCTCTTTGGCCGAAATACGCAATCCTAATCAGCCGGGTGGCGGTGGGCAGGACTCACGCACTCTCCTTATCTTCGCCATCGTCTTTGTTTTGATCTTCCTCGGCCTGCAATACTTTGGCCCCAAGAAAAAGACGCAACCAGAGATTCCGGCTGAGGTGGCTTCCACTTCCGCGTCCAAGGCGCCGATTACTCCAGCTTCCGCTATGACCCCCGCCTCCAAGGTAACTGCTGCGGGCGCTGCGTCGGCGAAGGCGACCGCCGACGCGGTGGTTGCCGCCGCAGAAACCACCACGGTCGTGGAGAATGAGCTGTACCGCATCACCTTTTCCAATCGCGGCGGCCAGGCTGTCTCCTGGATTCTGAAGAAGTACAAAGACGACGCTGGTAAGCCTCTGGACCTGGTCAACCCCAAGGCGGCGGCCAAGGTTGGGTATCCTCTCTCGCTCTGGACCTACGACGCAAACTTGCGCAACCAGCTGGTGCAGGCGTTGTATGTGCCGTCGGCTACGGGCACATTGAATGCTCCCGCCACGCTTACCTTTACCTACTCCAATAACGGCCTCGAAGTGAAAAAGGTCTTCACCTTCGATTCGACCTATGTACTGCATGTAGAAGTGACGGCCACCGATCACGGGAGTCCGGTCGCCGCGCTGGTGGCATGGCCTGGCGGGTTCGGCGATCAGGAGACCCTGCCGGATTATGCGGCGTCGCAGTTCGATACCATGCAGGGCGGCAAGAACGAGAACCAGGCAGTGAAGAAGATCGCCGGGGGTGCCACACTACCCGGACCTTTCGAATGGGCCGGAGTAAGCGACCAGTACTTCGCCGCGATATTTCTCCCCGACACTCCGCAGCAAGCATTGCTGGTGAGCCTGCATGATTCGATCGACGTACCGCGTCATGGCAAGACCGACCAAAATGACTCAGCGTCCGTCATCGGCGCCGCTATGGGCTCAAACACCGGTCGCACCAGCATGCGCCTTTTCGCCGGTCCCAAAGTGCTGGACGTGCTGGCTTCCGTGAAGGCCACGGCCAATGGAGGGCAGACCGGGCCCAACCTGGAACCGGTGGTGGACTTCGGTTACTCGGGCATCATCGCCAAGCCGTTGTTCCTGGCCCTGCGCTGGGTGCATGAGCATATCGTCTCCAATTGGGGCTGGGCCATCCTGGTGCTCACCCTGGTGATCAATCTGGCCATGCTGCCGACGCGCATCCAGATGATGAAATCCGCGTTGAAGATGCAGCGCATCCAGCCGGAGATGAACGCGATCAAGGAGAAGTTCAAAAAGTACAAGGCTACCGACCCGCGCCGCGCGGACATGAACAAGGAGATGTTCGACCTGCAGAAGCGCGAGGGCGTGAACATGTTTGGCGGCTGCCTGCCGATGCTGGTGCAGTGGCCGTTGCTGTTTGCGTTTTACCGCATGCTGCTGCACACCATCGAACTGCGCCAAGCGCCCTGGTTGTGGCTGCACAACCTGGCCGCTCCCGACCCGCTGCATATTTTGCCTGTCTTCTTCATCGTAACCATGTTCCTGGTGCAGTATCTGACCCCATCGCCGGGGATGGACCCCGCGCAGCAGAAGATGATGGCGTTTACGATGCCTGTGTTTTTCGGTTTCATGACATGGAATCTGAGTTCGGGGCTGGCGCTTTATTGGGCCTTCGGCAACGTGATCAACGTAATCCAACAGGCCGTCATGAACCGCACGGGCATGGGCAAGCAGATGCGCGACATCGCTGCAAAGCGAGCGGCTAAGCGGAGCGGCGGCAGCGGCCGGCAGATGGTCCGCCGTTAGGCAAGAACTTTGGTGGGGGCTACGCCCCATCGTTTTCGGCCCAGGTACGCCGTGGCGAACCTGGGGCACCCGTCCTGTCCTAGTTGGTTCTGTTAGAGGACCGGCTCGTGCAGTCCGGGCCCCACGCGATCCTGGGGTTACCTGGGAAAGGGTTCAGCGTCCCCGCGAGGCTGACTTCCCTGCACGCAAGTGCGATACTAAATCGATGCCGATTGTCGACCACGCGGCTGCAGCCCAGAAGATTGCAGCATTCCTCAAGACCCTTACCACCACCGGCGGCCTGCGATTGAAGTACCGGATCATCGCAGGAGCGGGAGCCCGTGATCCCGACGGCCTCGAAGCCCGCGAGATTTACGTGGAGATGTCGGGGCCGGACGCAGTGCTCCTGACCCAGCGCGGAGGCGAGTTGCTGCGGGCGTTGGAACACATCGCAGCCAAGATCGTGCGCCTGGAAGCGGAAGAGCACGACACCATCTCCTTCGACGCCAATTCCTTCAAGGCGTTGCGCGCGCGCGAGCTTAAGCTGTCCGCGGAGACGGCGGCGGAGCGGGTCCGCAGCACATCCCAGCCGTACAGCTTTGCACCCATGAGTTCGCGGGAGCGCCGCATGCTGCACCTGGCCTTCCGCGATTTTGCCGATCTCGAAACCGAGAGCAGTGGCGAAGGCTTGAGGCGGTTCGTGGTGGTCTATCCCAAGGGCGCGGAGCGTCCTCGTTCCCGGCCGCGAGCTCCTGAGTTTGGCAACAGCGCACGTCCGCGACGCAACTCGCCTCTCTAAAGGATCGTGAGGCTCCATGCAGCCCGATCCCCACGTGGTTTACCAGAACGAGACCATCGTTGCCGTCGCAACGCCGCCGGGTCGCGGGGGTATTGGCATCGTACGGCTCTCCGGACCGGAGGCGACCCGGATTGCCGAGCCGATGCTGCGCTTGCGCAATCCCCTGGCCCACGCGCAAGCCCGCTTTGGTGATTTGCTTGACCTCGAAACCCAGGACAAGCTGGACGAGGCGGTAGTGACATTTTTCGCCGCGCCCCATTCCTACACCGGCGAGGATGTGCTCGAAATTGCCGCGCACGGTTCACCGGTGGTTCTGGAGACGCTGGTACGCCAGGCGCTACAGGGTGGTGCACGCCTGGCGGCTCCGGGCGAATTTACGCAGCGGGCATTTTTGGGCGGCCGTATCGACCTGACCCAGGCCGAAGCGGTGCACGACCTGATTGAAGCGCAGACGCTCTACCAGGCGCGGGTGGCCGCCCAACAATTGCATGGCGCGCTTTCGCGGCGCATCAAGCCCATCAAAGAAGGCCTGGTCGCGCTGATCGCTCTGCTCGAAGCCGGCATCGATTTCGCGGAAGATGATGTGGATGTGCTGCCCAGCGCCGAGATCGTGAACAGGATCGAGGAGATTTGCGGTTTGCTGCAGCCGGTTGCGGACAGCTTCGCGCGCGGACGTGTTGTGCACGCGGGCTTGATGCTGGCCATTGTGGGGCGCCCGAACGCCGGCAAATCTTCTCTCTTCAACCGTATCGTGCAGCGGGAGCGCGCGATTGTCACGGCGACTCCGGGGACGACGCGCGACCTGGTTACGGAGCGTGTGTCGCTGGGCGGAATCCCGGTTGAGCTGGTTGACACTGCGGGCATGCGCGAGGCCAGCGACGAGGCGGAGCAGATTGGCGTTCGCAAATCGCGCGAAGCATTGGCGGATGCGGACATGGTGCTGATGGTGATGGATGCGACGGCGTCGCCGGCCCAGGAAGAGCTGGAACTCTTGGCGATCCTGGCGCAACGCCGGGCGCTAGTGGTGGTTAACAAGACGGACTTGGCCCACCCGCCGGCTGCAATGCAAGAGGCGCTGGGCAGCCTGGGCTTGCCAGTAGTACACACCTCCGCTCTCAGCGGCGACGGAGTGGGTGAGCTGAAGCAGAAGATGCTGGCCATGGTGGGCGACCGCACAGTGGAGACGGAGAACGGCATGCTGACCAGCCTGCGCCAATACCAGGCGGTGACGGCGACGCTGGAATCGCTGGCGGCAGCGCGTGTGGCGGCCGGTCAAAACATTCCCCACGAGATGGTGCTGTTGGACCTATACAGTGGGCTCCGTGATCTCGACTCGCTGACCGGCGAGACTACGAGCGACGACATCCTTCACCTGATTTTCTCCACCTTCTGTATCGGGAAGTAATACCAGCTCGGGCGTAGTCGCCGAGGCTAGTGCAGGTATATTGTCTGGTAACCGCAGCGCAACTTTAGGAGATTTCCTGCATGTCGCTTACGATTACGGGTCTCTCGAAGACCTATCCCAATGGGGTCCAGGCGCTTAAGAACATTTCGCTCAGCATCGGCAATAACATGTTCGGCTTGCTGGGGCCTAACGGCGCCGGCAAGAGCACGCTGATGCGCACCATCGCGACCCTGCAGGAGCCCGACAGCGGGACGATCTTTCTGGATGGTATCGACGTCCTAAAAGATAAGAATGCGGTACGCCAGACGCTTGGCTACCTGCCCCAGGAATTCGGTGTTTATCCCAAGCTATCCGCCGCCGACATGCTTTCCCACCTTGCAGTGATGAAAGGAATCACCCAAGCAGGGGAACGCAAAGAGATGGTCGAAGCGCTGCTGCACCAGACCAACCTGTGGGCCTTTCGCAAGAAGGCGCTCAGCACCTATTCCGGCGGCATGAAGCAGCGCTTTGGCATCGCGCAGGCACTGCTGGGCAAGCCCCGCCTGATCATCGTCGACGAGCCCACCGCCGGCCTCGACCCGGCCGAGCGCAATCGCTTTCTGAATCTGCTTTCGTCGATAGGCCGTGACATCACGGTCATTCTCTCCACGCACATCGTCGAAGACGTGCGCGAACTTTGCCCACGCATGGCCATCATCTCGGCCGGCGAGCTGCTGCTCGAAGGTGCTCCGCAGGAAACACTTCAGGCCCTGCAGGGCAAAATATGGTCGAAGGTTGTCCTCACCGATGACGAGCTGCGCGCGCTGGAAACGCAACTTCGGGTCGTCTCCAGCCATCTGATTGCCGGCCAGCACGAGATTCGTGTTTACGCGGACAGCTCTCCCGGCGACGGTTTCCGCCCCGTCGATGCCGGCCTGGAGGATGTCTACTTCCTCAACCTTTCCAACCCGGCCGTACCTCTACCGGTCCATTAATCCCAAGGAGATCTGCACATGGCCCTCTTTTGGGAGTTCTTCTTCTTCGAGCTCAAGTTCCGGCTAAAGAGCTTATCGACGTACGTTTACTTTGTGCTGTGGTTCCTGCTCAGTTTTCTTGCCATAGCCGCGGAAGACTTCATCTCTACGGGCAACGGCAAGCAGCTGCTGAATGGCCCATTCTCCACTACCATTCTCTATACCTTCTTCACTCTATTCGGAACCATCATCATTGCCGCCATCTTCGGCACCTCTATACTGCGCGACTTCCAACGCGACACCTTCCAGCTGATCTTTACCAAGCCCATTACCAAGTTTGCTTATCTCGGGGGCCGCTGGGCAGGATCATTCGTCGCCTGCATCTTTGCCTTCTCCGGCATGGTCTTCGGTGAAATGGCCGGGACGCTTGCCCCATGGGCGGATCACACCCGCATCGCCAGCGGCCACGCCTGGTGGTACTGGCAACCGTTCCTGTTCATCGTGGTTATCCAGATCTTCTTTCTGGGCTCGCTGTTCTTTATGGTCGCGGCGCTGTCTCGCAAGATTTTCATCGTGTATCTGCAGGGCGTCGCCGTCTTCATGCTCTATCTGATCGCCAACGCCGTCTTCTTCGCAACCCGCTCCCTGGAACACTTCTGGTCCGCCATCCTCGACCCGATCGGCCTGCAGTTAGCCGACGTGCTGGCACGCTACTGGACAGTGGCTGAGAAGAACACTTTGCTGTTCTCCTGGTCGCCACACGTAAGCCAAGGCGTGTTTCTATACAACCGCCTGGTTTGGTCAGCGGTTGGGTTCATCTCGCTGGTAATCTGCTATCGATTCTTTCCCATGTCTGTGGAAGCGCTGACGGCTAGCGCGCAGGGCCGTCGCGCGGCTCGGGCCAAGCGGCAGGAAGCGGCAGAAGCGGAGCCGCG
This sequence comes from uncultured Acidobacteriaceae bacterium, assembly GCA_963787145.1. GTDB lineage: Bacteria > Acidobacteriota > Terriglobia > Terriglobales > Acidobacteriaceae > PALSA-350. The sequence continues at coordinate 112,446 of CAWBBY010000010.1, read as the reverse complement.
CCGTTCGCTGGTGGCAGCGCCGCTGCCATCAGTGCACCAGTTCTTCGGTGGTAGGGCAGGATTTGCCCAATTGGTCTCCCTAACCCGGGTGCGTCTTACCAACATCACGCGCGAACTGCCCTTTCTGGCGATCATTGTTCTGCTGACTGTCTTCGCGCTCATCAACGGCTATTTCGCCGGAAAAGTGAACGATCAGAATGTGTACCCTGTCACCTTCCTGATGGTGCAGGCGGTTGAAGGCAATGCGGCACTGTTTCTGTTTATCATTGCCACGCTTTACGCCGGCGAGCTGATCTGGCGCGAACGCGACACGTCCTTCTCAGGCATTCACGATGCGCTCCCCATGGGGGAAACGACTGACTGGCTTTCGAAGTTCATAGCCCTGACCGTGGTCGAAGGCATTCTGCTCGCGGTCATTCTGCTATGCGGGGTCATCATGCAGACCGCAGCAGGTTACTACCACTACGACCTGCTGCAGTATTTCAAAGAGCTCTACCTCATCGCCTTTCCGCTGGTGATCAGCTTCATTCTGTTGGCCTTCTTTGTGCAGACCGTCGTCTCCAACAAGTTCATGGGCCATGCGATCGTGATCGGCATCTTTGTTTTGGGTCCGATCATGTTCCGCTTTGGCATCGAGAACACGCTGCTTCTGCCCGGCCAGAACACCCCTTACACCTATTCGGACATGAACGGCTACGGTCACTTCGTGCCCGGGCTCTTGTGGTCCATCGTGTATTGGACGGCGATCTTCGCCGTGCTCGGGTGCCTTTCCATCGCACTGGCCAGGCGTGGCGCCGAGGACGGTTGGCATCCCCGGCTGCTGCAGCTCCGTGCGCGACTGCCACGCCTGACACCAGCACTTGTACTCTTCACGCTCATCGCCATCGGCAGCGGCTCATGGTTTTATTACAACGCGCACGTCCTCAACGAATACCTCACCACCAAGCAGCAGCGGAAAATTCAGGCTAGCTACGAGCGCGACTTCAAGCGCTACGAACGTCTCCCGCAACCCAAAGTGATCGCCGTCGACGCCGGCGTCGACCTCGACCCCAATCACCGCTCCTTCTCCGGGACGGGCCACTTCGTATTACAGAACAAGACGCCGCAACCCATCCAGCAGATACACATCACCGACCAGATGCAGTCCGTCTCGAACGTGCAATTCGACCGGCCCTTCCACCTGGTGAGCAGGGCTCCGCGCGATCTCTACTCGATCTATCAGCTGGAAACTCCTCTCGCGCCCGGGGATAAGTTGGACCTGACTTTCAAGGTCGGCTACGTGAGCCACGGCTTCCGCGACGGCAACGAGCGGCCGGAGCTGGCCTACAACGGCATGTTCTTTGACTCCAGCTACTTCCCCTATATCGGCTACAACTCCGGCATCGAACTGGATGACCCGCGCCGCCGGCGCGAAGAAAAGCTGGGCCCGCTCACTGATCTGCCCCCGCGCGGCGACCCCTGGGGGAGTGTCACTAATCTTTTTACGCCGGACTCCGACTGGATAAGCTATCACACCGTAGTCAGCACGCCGGATGACCAGATTGCCTTCGCCCCCGGTTACCTCGAGCGCGATTGGAATCAAAACGGCCGCCACTACTATGCCTACGACATGGGTGAGGTGAAGATTCTCGATTTCTACGCTTACGTGTCAGGCCGCTACGACGTTAAGCGCGAGACCTACAAGGGCGTCAATATCGAGATCTATCACGCACCACAACACGGCTTCGATGTCGATGACATGATCGAAGGGGTCAAGGGTGGCCTCGACTACTACCAGGCAAACTACAGCCCCTACCAGTTCAGGCAGTTCCGTATCCTTGAATTTCCGCGTTACCGCCAGTTTGCGCAATCCTTTCCCAACACAAGTCCCTTCACCGAAACGTTCTGGATCACGCGCGTCCTCAATCCTAATAAGGATATTGACTTTACCTACTTCGTCACCGCGCATGAGCTGGCTCACCAGTGGTGGGCCCACCAGTTGATCGGAGGCCATGTAGCAGGGTCAAACATGATGTCGGAGTCGCTTGCCGAATACTCCGCCCTGCGGGTCGCGCAGAAGAAGTACGGTGACGCCCAGATGCATAAGTTCCTGGCCCACGAACTCGACGGTTACCTGCGCGGCCGCTCCAACGAAACACGCAAGGAGCCGCCGCTCGGCCAGGTACAGCGCGAGTCATACGTCTGGTACCAGAAGGGCAGTCTTGTGTTCTATGCGCTCTCCGACTACATCGGGGAAGCCAAGCTCAACCTCGCCCTGCACAACTTCCTTATGCAATACCGCTATGCCAATGCCACCGATGCGCAGTCCGGGCCGTACCCCGACACGCGCCTGCTGGAAGACGCTCTCCGCGCGCAAACGCCTTCCGATCTTCAGTACTTCCTCAACGACAGCTTCGAGAAAATCACACTCTATGACAACAAGGCTTTGGAAGCGACTTCGCAGAAGATGCCCGATGGCACCTATAAAGTGACACTCACCGTCGAGGGCAGGAAGGTCTATGCCGACGGCAATGGCGTCGAGTCGCCTGCTCCGCTTCACGATTTGATCGACGTCGGTGTCTTTAGCGGCAAGAAGGACGAAGAAAAGCCGCTCGCCGTGCGCAAGGAATGGATCACTGGAGCGCGTCAGACCTTCGAGTTCATTGTGAAGCAACAACCCACGCGTGCCGGAATTGATCCCTTTAACAAGCTCATCGATCGCAATGGGGACGACAACATCATGGACATCACGAACAGGTTCTAGAAACGCTGCTTTCCTCTAAGGCCTCATCCGAACCTCAGAGGCGACATCCCTTGCATGTTGTATCCTGTAGCGATACGATATACACGTGATCACGAGCTTCCGGCATGGCGGAATTCAAGCATTCTTCCAAACTGGATCGAAGGCTGGGATCCAACCCGCTCATGCCAAACGGCTCAGGTTGCAGCTTACGCGGCTGAACGCATCCAACGGGCCGCGCGATATGGACTCTCCCGGTTGGCGGCTCCATCCGCTAAAAGGAGGTTTGGCCGGGCACTGGTCTGTGGACGTGAGCGGAAACTGGCGGCTGACCTTTGCTTTTGAGGGGGCGGACGCCATCCTCGTTGCCTATCAGGACTACCACTAGGAGGAACAATGCGAATGCACAACCCAGCGCATCCTGGAGAAGTTTTGCGGGAGCACATAGGAGAGATGCCGGTGAGCAAGCTCGCGGCCCACTTGGGCGTGTCCCGGGTCACGCTCTCTCGTCTCTTGAATGGTAATTCCGGTGTCTCCGCGGAAATGGCGCTCAAACTGTCCGAAGCCTTGGGCACTTCGCCTGAGCTATGGCTGAACATGCAGACTCAGTTTGATCTGTGGCAGGTCTCCCGGCATCGACGGAAGAGGATTGCACCCCTAGTGGCAGCCTAAGTCAACTCTCGAATCAAGTCGTCTACCGGCCGGTGCGACATACGGGCATTTCAGAGTAAGGGCGTATGTCGCACTCCAACCAGTTTCGAAAACCTGCTCGACAAGCTGTCAACGTGCTGTCTCCAGCAGGGCGAGCTCAACGCCTGTGGGTTCGGATTGGTTTCCAGCGACCTGCATCCGGCGCTCCGCCTTAGATTTGACAACGTCCAGGTGGCTGCTTTCTTGCGCGATCCAGATCTGACCTAGAAAATAGCGATCGCCACTCTTCCGGAAAACGACCTTGCTCTTCGTCACCGGCTGGCGATCGCCACCAAGCTGAATCATGACAAAGCCGGAATCGGTTGCCCCCTCGATGCGCACGATGGTCGGTGCTTCCATGGAGATGGTGTACGTACCGGGCTTGAAGTGATGAAGACCGGTCTCAAATGCGAACGGCACGTTAACCCTGCCGAACGCTGTTTGATCTTGTGCGTGCAATGCCGGCGCTAATGAAACGACGGCGAGGATGGCGGCGGCGCAAGCAGTTGCGCGAAACTTCAGTGTCGATAGTGTGCTCATGGCGGTTCTCCTTTTTGGAAGGCTTCTCAACAGCCGCCTTCACTTACTAAGGCGCAACCGTCCCGCAAAAAGGGCCACCACGCGCAAAACTATTTTTGCTCTGCCTCCGGATCCTTGGCCCCCGGCCGGAGTTCGCGAAACAGCCAGATCCTGGCCAACGCCCAATCCCGCTTTACGGATCGAGGCGCAATCTCCAGTAAGGCGCCAATCTGTTCCACCGAAAGCCCTCCAAAATAGCGCAACTCCACTACGCGCGCCTGTCGCGGGTTTTCCCGCTCCAGTTTTTTGAGGGCCTCGTCCAGATGTTCCACCTCGTCAAGCTGCTCGGCCGAGACAGCAAGCTCATCCTGCATTTCCACCCGCTGCAACCCCCCGCCTCTCTGTTCCGCGTTACGAGCCCGTGCATAATCGACCAGTACCCGCCGCATCACGTTCGCCGCTAACCCGATGAAATGCGCGCGACTGTTCCAATCGATGTCCTCGCCCACCAACCGCAGATAGGCTTCGTTGATCAGTGCCGTTGCTTGCAAAGTATGGTCGGGGCGCTCGCGCCGCATGTACCCCTTGGCCAGACGATGCAGTTCTGCATAGACCAGCGGCAGCAGATTCTCCGCTGCTTGGGCGTCTCCCGCATGCATCGCCTTCAGGAGTTGTGTCACCTGTCCGGCGTCGTCATCCATGGCTGCCTCCCGTAGACCCTATGGTATATTCTGGCCAACGTGAATGGGCTTGCTTGTGGAGGCGGCTCGCCATGCGTAAGCTGCATGGACACCTGGCTGGATACCCACTATGGCCGATCTGGAGCAATCCGCCGAGCAACTATTTGGAGAAGCCCTTGAATTGCAGCCTGAGCGCCGGTCCGCTTTTCTTGATCAAGCATGCCGGGGCGCACCTGAGCTCCGTCGCCTGGTCGAGCAACTGCTTCGCGACAACCAACTCGCCGGCAGCTTTCTCGCTGAGCCAATCCTTACCCCCGACGGCGGGCCTGCCGTATCCGCCACTCAATCGGCCGCTAGCCGAAATCTGAGCGCGGGGACGAAACTCGGCCGCTACTCCATTGTCGAGCCCCTCGGGGCCGGCGGAATGGGTGTGGTGTATCGAGCGCGGGATGAAAAGCTGGAGCGCGTGGTGGCGATCAAGCTTCTGGCGCCCGGGATGTTCACGGGTGACGAGGCACGGCGGCGTGTTCACAAGGAAGCTCTCGCCTTGGCAAAGCTGAGCCACTCTCACATCGCGGCCGTGCACGACGTCGGCGAGCAGGATGGGATCGACTACATCGTTATGGAGTGCGTGCCGGGCGAATCACTGGCGGCGAAACTCAAGCCGGGCCCCCTGACGGTGAAAGATGCGACGTCGATCATCCTGCAAATTGCCCAGGCGCTTGAAGAGGCCCACGAACAAGGTGTGATTCACCGTGACCTGAAGCCAGCCAACGTAATGGTTACACCGAAGGGACAAGCGAAGGTTCTGGACTTTGGTCTGGCCAAGCTCTTCGCAGTAGCAAGAGACCCAACGGTATCGGTTACGGAGACCCGCGGACTCATCGGCACCCCGCTCTACATGTCGCCCGAGCAAGCGCGAGAACAGAATCTCGACGCACGAACGGATCTTTGGAACCTGGGCGTAATTTATTATGAATTGCTTACCGGCCGGGCGCCGTTCCGCGCCGGCAGCAGCATTGCCGTTCTACGCGCGATCACTGACGAAGCGCCGGTGCCGCTGCGCCAGCTGCGGCCGGATGTTCCACCGCTTTGCGAACAGATCGTCTCGCACGCGCTCGAAAAGGATCCCGATCGCCGCTACCAGTCAGCTACGGAGGTCATTCGCGACGCTTCGGACCTTCTGTCCCAGCTGAGCACCACGTCTCTGGATCAGAGAAAGCCGCCGAAACGAGCAAAGCGCTTTCTATCCGTCGCAGTCGCGGTTTCCGTTCTTCTGGCGATCACAGCGGGCTTCTGGCTGTACTATCGCTCATCTCGCAGACATTGGGCGCGCGAAGAAGCGATTCCACAAGCTAAGAGCCTGCTCGCGCAAAACAAACCGCTCGCTGCCTTTCTTCTTCTGGGCAAGGCCGCGGAATACTTGCCGTCGGATCCTCAGCTCAAGCAAATCACCGACGAGAACTCTACCGTCGCCTCGATCACCTCGTCGCCCTCCGGAGCAACGGTCCAGATTCAGGATTACCTCGCCCCAGACTCTCCTTGGCACAGTCTTGGTATGACGCCCCTGGCAAATCTCCGCATGCCGAAGGGATACTTTCGCTGGAAGGTGTCGAAGCCCGATGGCGGCCAAATAACGGTCGCACCACCGACCGATACCCGGATGGATTTCGCACTCGGTGCGTCACGAACATCACCCAATGGGATGGTGCGGGCGCCAGGCGGCGACGGGGGTTGGTTCATCGGTTTTGTCGGCTTCTATGGTCCCTACAAGCTGCCCGCTTTTTACGTCGATCGGTACGAGGTTACCAACCGCGAATACCAGAAGTTTGTGGATAGTGGGGGTTACGAAAAGAAAGAGTATTGGACGGAAGAATTTACACGGGATGGCCGTACACTCTCGTGGGCCGACGCCATGGCGCAACTTCGGGACACGACAGGTCGTGCGGGGCCATCGACCTGGGTCGCAGGTCATTATCCCCAGGGCCAGGCCGACTTTCCCGTTGCCGGCGTGAGCTGGTTCGAAGCTGCTGCGTATGCAGCATTCTCAGGAAAGAGCCTGCCCGTATTGGCGCAGTGGCTCCAGGTAGATCCCCCAGACCTCGCGGCTGCTGCGGTGCAGGCCAGCAACATTACCAGCAACGCTCTCGCGCCTGTCGGCAAATACCCGGGGCTCGGCCCGTACGGAACCTACGACATGACCGGCAACGTGCGTGAATGGGTCGCCAATGGCGCGGGCGGCGATCTGCGCTTCATTCTGGGCGGTTCATGGAAATCGCAGTCTTACTTGTCCACCACTCCCGAAGCACTGTCGCCATTCGATCGTTCGGAGACAAATGGATTCCGATGGTCAGCATGGGCTCGGCAACGGGAGTCATCATTTCGACCCTGTTGCAGGATCGTCTCAAGACTTCTATTTTTCTTGACGGCGGGTACTTCCTTTTTCCGCCTACGCCCGGCAATGACCAGGCCGACTTTGCGCCCCGGCTGAAAATGCCGGTGCTGATGGTAAATGGGCGTTACGACTACGCCTTTTCTCTCGACAGGGCGCAGAATCCGCTCTTCGCCATGCTGGGCACGCCCGCTGCAGACAAGCGCCACTTGGTTCTCGACACCCCGCACGATGTCACGGAGCAGCGTCCCCAGCTGGTAAAGGCGGTGCTCGACTGGCTCGATCACTACCTGGGACGCGTGAATGAATAAACGGGCGACGGCTCGTCGTAAGACGAGCCGTCTGATCTCCGCTGCCGAGGGCTCTAGTGGGTTGTTTCCAACAGAGCCAGTTCCACGTTAGTGGCTGGGGTTTTCTCTGCGGCGATCTGCGCCCGATTCTCTGCCTTGGACTTGGCAAAGTGAATCTGACGGCTTTTTCCCGCGACCGTGATCTCGCTCAGGAAGTATTGGTTGCCGTATCGATGGAAGGTAGCCTCGCCGGTCTTTGCCACCTGACCGTTATCCTCCACAGTGGTCATCGTGAGTGCAGAGTCCGAGTCTCCCCGGATAAGGAGAGTGTGAAGGCTCTCCATGCGTACCGAGTAGACGCCGGGGGCAAAGTGGTGTCCGGATGCGGTCTCGAAAGCAAACGGCACGTTCATCTTGGCGAACATTCCTACATCTTGACCGTGCAATGCTGGCGACAAGGGAGCGACAGCAAGGACAGCGGCGAAAAGACCTGCGCGGAACTTCGAAATCGAAAGTGTGCTCATGGCGGTTCTCCTTGGAGGGCGTTTGATTGATCGCCTTCACTTACTAAGGCGGAACCATCCCGGCAAAGGGGCCACGACTTTCACATTTATTTTTTTGTCGTCTCAAAATCCCGGAAAAACCCGTGTCACTGTGCGGGGTAGGGGTATCCGCAGAACGAGATTGTTTTTAACAGACCCGGAGTATTGTTGTTTTTGAGCGACTATTCCCTCCGGGGCGGCATCGTTACGAATGAAGTCTCGAGCCCTGAAGCCGTAGTTCGTTGCCAAGGAAGCATCCAACCTGCTTAGTTTTTGAGGACGTAATCCATGCCGCTGCCCACAGACGAAAAGATTGTCGCTTTAAGTCAACAATTGCTGGAGAAATTCGACCTGATTTTCGGGTTACATCCAGGCTTCCGACCGGCTCATGCCAAAGGCATCATGCTGCACGGGACCTTCACGCCAACGGCGGAAGCGGCCGGGCTCAGCAGGGCTCCTCACCTGAACAGGCCATCGACTCCAGCCACGGTGCGCTTTTCTAATTCGACGGGCATTCCGGTGATCCCGGACAATGATCCCAACGCCGATCCGCGTGGTTGTGCCATCCGGTTCCATCTCGCCGAACGTGTGCACACCGACATCGTGGCCCACTCGACCAATGCTTTCCCGGCAAGAACGGGCCAGGACTTTTTGGAGTTCCTAAGCGCCATCGCCGCGACCGATCTGGCGCACTTCCCCGGCTCGCCGCTGGAGAAATACCTTGGCACCCACCCCGCCGCGCTCGCCTTCGTGCAGGCTCCAAAGCCGCCGGCCTCGAGCTTCGCGCGCGAATCGTATTTCGGTCTGACCGCCATGCGATTCATCAATAAGGACGGTGCGAGCCGCCACGGACGCTACCGCATTCTCCCTGAGGCAGGCAACGATCATTTGGACGCCGCGGCGGCTGCGGCAAAAGGTCCAAATTATCTCTTCGAGGAGATTGAGGCGCGGATCGCCAAGGAGCCGGTCAAGCTTAACGTGGTTGCTCAATTGGCCGAAGAAGGGGATGAGGTTAACGATGCGACCATTCAATGGCCGGAGAATCGCAAGCTGCTTAACTTGGGACAGCTTGCGTTCACCGAGCTGGTGCAAAACGAAGCTCATGAACAGAAGAACATTATCTTCGACCCAATTCCCCGGGTGGACGGCATCGACGCATCCGAGGACCCCCTGCTGGAACTGCGTGCCGCAGTGTACCTGTTGAGTGGCCGCCGCCGGCGGGCCGCCCCCGAATAAACTGCCGGGCCTGGCAAATAAATGGAACCGGACACCGTGGCCCTTCGTATCTTTCGATGCGGAGGGTTGGATGCAGATTGCGGCAGATGTCCGGTACGCGTTACGTCAATTCGCCAAGGCGCCGGGATTTACGGCCACAGCGATTCTTACTCTGGCGCTGGGCATCGGCGCCACCACGGCGATTTTCACCCTGGTGTATGCGGTTTTATTGAAGTCGCTGCCGGTGGTGAACCCGGAAGACTTATATCGGGTCGGCAATGAAGAGAATTGCTGCGTCAACGGCGGCATGCAGGACAATTGGACGCTCTTCTCTTACGAGCAATACAAACAGTTTCGCGATCATTCCACCGGCTTCGAGGAGCTGGCCGGCTTTCAAGCCGGGCAAACCCTGATCGGGGTGCGCCGCGATGGCAGCAACAAGCCATCCGAGTCGTACAGAAGCGAATTTGTCTCCGGCAATTACTTCCAGACCTTCGGCATTCCTCCCTACATGGGGCGGACCATCACGCCCAATGACGACCGAAAGGGCGCTCCCGCCGTGGCCATGATGAGCTTCAGGACCTGGCAGGAGAAATTTGGCAAGGACCCGTCCGTAGTGGGTGCGGGGTTTGTGATTAACGGCCAACCCTTCACTGTGATCGGGATTACGCCGCCAGGGTTTTTCGGTGATCGCGTACAAAGCACTCCCCAGTCCTTCTATATTCCCCTGAACGACGAGCCGCTGATTTCGCCAACGGGCACGCTGCTGGAAGAGGCCTCGCTGGATTGGCTGGATCTGATCGGCCGCATTCGTCCAGGCGCTGACACAAGAGCCATGGAAGCGCAGATGCAGGTGCAGTTGCGGCAATTTCTGTTAAGCCCCTTGAGCAAAGTAGAGGAACGCGACAAGCCCCTGGTGGCCAAGCAGATGCTGCACTTCTCCCATGGAGGCAACGGGGTGCAGATGATGAGAGATCAGTATCAGCAAGGCCTGCACCTGCTGATGTGGGTCTCGGGATTCGTACTGCTGATCGCCTGCGCCAATCTTGCCAACCTGATGCTGGTGCGGTCGGCCAACCGCCAGCAGCAGACATCGGTGCGGTCGGCACTGGGAGCGCCGCGCATGATGCTGGTCCGGCAAACTCTGACGGAGAGCATCGTGCTCGGGGTGCTTGGCGGGATCGCCGGCATCGTGGTAGCGTTTGCCGGCACCCGGGTGATTTTGCAGCTTGCTTTCCGACATGACCCTGTGCCTATCCAGGCGACTCCCTCGCTCCCAGTGCTCGGCTTTGCCCTTGCGGCTTCATTGCTGACGGGGATTCTTTTCGGAGTTGCTCCGGCGTGGTTAACGGTGAAGTCGAATCCGGTGGATGCCTTGCGGGGTGCGAATCGCTCCACGGCGAATCATGGTGGATGGGCACAGAAATCCCTAGTAGTCGTGCAGGCAGCTCTTTCCGTGGTCCTGCTTTGCGCCGCCGGATTACTTTCCCGGAGCCTCAGCAACATGCAGCACCAGGACTTCGGCTTTGTAACCACGAATCGCTTCATAGCGCATATCGACCCGCAGATGGCGGGCTACAAGCCCGGCCAGCTGGAAGCGCTTTACCGGCAACTGCACACGAACCTGGCACAAATTCCGGGCGTGAAGCAGGTGAGTTTCTCCATGTACAGTCCGATGGAGGGAGACAACTGGGGCGAAGGCGTCTTCGTCGAAGGCGAGCCGCCGCCGGCTGCGGGAACGCGCGATCATGGAGCTTCATGGGTGCGGGCAAGCCCTAATTATTTCGAAGCCATCGGCACAAAGATTGTCGAGGGCCGCGCCAATAACGAGCAGGACACGCCGGGCACACGCAACATCGCCGTCGTGAACCGGTTCTTTGAGAAGAAATATTTCAAGGACGGCCACGCCATCGGCAAACACTTCAGCGACGATATCAAGCATCCCGGATACTTCGAGATCGTAGGCGTCACCGAAGACACGAACTATTGGGGACCGTCGGAGAAGATGCGTCCGATGTACTTTCTGGCCGCAGGACAGAGGGTTCAGAGCGACGATCCGCGGTATGGGCAATTCCAGGACCGGTCACAATATTTGAATGCCATAGAAATTGAGACCGCGGGTAACGTGCCTGGACTCGAGATGCAGGTGCGGCATGCGATTTCGCAAGTCAATGCCGATCTCGCGGTCATCGATTTCCAAAGCTTTGCTGAACAGGTAAGGGCTAACTTCACGCAGCAGGGCATGATTGCCAAGCTGACCTCTTTCTTCGGTATTCTGGCGCTGGTTCTGGCGTCCATCGGACTCTATGGCGTGACCGCGTACTCGGTGCAACGCCGGACGAGCGAGATTGGTATCCGCATGGCGCTGGGCGCCGATCGCTTGAGTGTGCTTCGGCTGGTGCTGCTCGGCGCTTTTATGCAAGTCGGCATTGGCTTGGCAATCGGTATTCCGGTGGCGATCCTGGGTGGTCACGCGATGGCGAGCCAGTTGTTCGGGGTAAAGCCTTATGACCCCGTCGTGTTGTCGATCACGCTGTTGGTGTTGTGTACAGCGGCCTTTCTCGCTGCCCTCCTGCCCGCCCGCATAGCTGCCGGATTGGAACCGATGCGGGCGCTGCGAACCGAGTGAGGCTTCAGGCCCATGCCATAAGGATCGCCCCGCCAGCGATCAAGAGAACCCCGGCTGCCTTAGCCAAAGTGATCGTCTCGCCGAGAAGTGGCCAAGCCAGCAGTGCGACGAAGACGACGCTCAACTTGTCGATGGGTGCCACCTTGGACGCCTCGCCCATGGAGAGTGCCCGAAAGTAGCAAATCCACGACAAGCCTGTGGCCAGGCCTGAAGCGATTAAGAACAGCCAACTGCGGCGGCCAACGTGCGCAAGACCGCTATGGCTGCCAAGACTAAGAGCGATCGCCCAGGCAAAGACTAAGACCACCGAGGTTCGAATGGCGGTGGCCAGGTTGGGATCGACATGGGCGACGCCGACTTTGGCGAGCAAAGCCGTGGCCGCTGCGAAAAGAGCCGAAAGAACGGCCCATACAAGCCAATTCATGAGAATGCCATAAGAAATAGTCTACTTCGCGCTTGTCGTTACGGGTCTTCGCGCAAGAGTCTATAATTCGCGGCGAGGTGAACGCATGCCAACATACCTTGCCCTTATGCGCTGGACCAAGGAAGGTCTGGAAAAAATCAAAGAGAGCCCCGCCCGCTTGGAAGCCGGCAAAAAAGCCGTCGAATCCGCCGGCGGAAAGCTGAAGAGTTTCCACATGTTGATGGGTCAATACGACATGGCGATCCTCGTTGAGGCGCCCGATGACGCCACACTCGCCCGTATCAACCTCTCCCTGGCTGCACAAGGTGGCGTTCGCACTGAAACGCTCCGTGCCTTCACCGAGGATGAGTACCGGAAGATCATTTCCAGCCTGCCGTGATCCTAGCAGGCGGGGAAATAATCTGCACCGGGCAGGAAAGCAATACCTCAGGGGCTAAAGCCGTGCCCTGATACAAAGCCCCATCTAGAGTGTCTGCGTGAGAACTCAACCCGGTGGGAGTCAGTCCCCTAACAGAACCCAGTAGGAACTGGACGGGTGCCCCACGTTCGCCTCAGCGTACGTGGGCCGAAAATGATATGTTTCGATTGCTTTTTGCAGTTGGATTTCGCAAAAGCTATTGTGGGGCTTCGCCCGTCTTATTCGGCCCACGTATTCGGATTTCCTGCACGGGGCGCCACCAACACCCGCGTGTGCGGCTTTCATTAAGGAAAGCCGCATGAGTTGCGCCAACGCCAACAAGATCCACAGGAAATCCGGAGTACGCTGAGGCGAACGTGGGGCACCCGTCCAGTTCCTACTGGGTTCTGTTAGGGCAGAGACACCGCCGAGAATCAATTTCGATCCGGACGGAGGTCCTCACGCAGACACTATAGCCCGGACTTATCTAAGTACGAATGGGGGGCATCAGCAGCTTCTGTTTGCAGCCACAGCTTCAGATTCGGTCCCTGTGCGGCACGCAGATCCACGCAATCCGTAATGTTGTCACGGGCCAAGTCGAGCGCGTGCGAGGCCGCCAGCACCGTGTGCTCTCGAAAAAATTCAGTGACCTGGCTGCTCCGCTCCGCGCTGCAGAAGTTGCCCGTGGACTCGACCAAGGTGCCGCCCCCCCAGGTGGTGATCTGGGCCTGTACCCGAGGCCAGTTCTCCTGCACCCACTGCCAGGCGAGATCCCGCGTGCGGCGATCGCTCATCTCGATCCGGACTAATCGCACGGCATCCTGGTTCCTTACTTTGGAGGACATTGCATAATCCAAAGTGCGGATGACCAGCGCAGGGTCGCGGAAGCGCGCCAGCGCCTGCAACGCCTCATTGCGAAGCTGTGGATCGCCATCCGTCTGGCTTACCGCTTGCAACTGGTCGAAGAATGCTGCGTCTCCGTGTTGAGCAGCGACTTTGATCGCCCTCGCCGCCAAGGTAGCGTCCACGGAAGCAGGCTGGCTAAGATATTGCTGCGAAATCTGCCGTGCCTGGAGAATGACCTGCGGATCAGCGCCGATGTCGCCCAGAAGTTCGAAGAGCGTCGCCCGCAAGAGGTTCTTACCTGACGCGTCTGTAGCCGCCGGCAGACCCAGGCGAGAGAGCGAGGGCGCGAAGTTCTCCCGCACCCACGCGGCGATCTGCTTGTGCTCCTGGGGCGTAGAGGCCACCTGCTCATCGATGCTTTGCACAGCGGCGGAGACGGTGTCGATCACAAACGGGCTGGTATCGTCACGAACCGCGGCAGCAAGATTGAGGAAATCGCCTACAGTGGCGATGCCGGCATGGGTCTGAGCCCATTGGCTGCCTAAAAAAGTTATCCGCTCGGAGGGCGTAAGGCTGCTCTCAACCAGGCGTAGCAGTTGTTGGTAGTCGGCGCTGTCGTAACGGCTGCGATAGTAGCCCTTGCCTCCGGCGTTGCCGTAGAAAACCTCGGCTTGCGGCACCTGCAGGCGCTGCGCGGCGGCGCTGAGGATAAGACAGTCGGATTGATCGCCGCTGCTCTTCATACAAACCGGCAGGGTCCAGCTCTGCTGCTCAGCTTCCGCTTCATTGGGGTTGAGAAAGAAACGCTTCTGCGTCACTTCCACACTGCCGCCGCTCACCCGGCCAAAAGTCAGGAGCGGCTCCCCAGGCTGCGTCACTAGGCTCTCCATGATCTTGTCCACGGGCTTGCCACTGGATTGCTGCAACGTATTCCAGAAGTCCTCCGCGGTGGCATTGCCATACATGTGCGCCTGCAGGTAGCGATGAACGCCGGCGCGAAAGGCCTCGTCGCCGAGGTAGTTCTCTGTCATCAGAAGCACGGCTGCAGCCTTGCCGTAGGTGATGCCATCGAACATCTCGTTGATCTCGGCTGGAGTCTCGGCGCGGGCGCGAATTGTCCGGGTTACGCGGCCGCCATCCAGGTCCAAAGTCTTGTTGAGCTCCGAGGCCTGATCCTGGGGAATATCCCATTCCGGTTTCCAGGCGGCCAACGGCTTGTTGGACATCCAGGTGGCGAAGCCTTCATTCAGCCAGATGTTGTCCCACCATTTCATGGTCACCATGTCGCCGAACCATTGATGCGCCATCTCGTGGGCCACATCGATGGCGACGATCTTTTTGGCGTCGACAGAAGCGGTTTTTTCGTCGACCAGCATGGCTGTTTCGCGATAGGTGATAGCGCCGAAGTTTTCCATCGCTCCCGCTTCGAAGTCGGGAATGGCAATCATATCCAGCTTGGGCATGGGATACTTGATGCCGAAGTAAGTGTCGTAATAGTGCAGGAAGAATTCGGCGCCGGAGAGCGCGAATTGCGCAAACTGCACTTTGTCTGGAGTGGCACAGGCACGGATCGGCACGCCGTCACTCTGGCCGGCGAGACACTTGAAGTCGCCCACCAAAAATGCCACCAGGTAGGTTGACATCTTCGGAGTGCGGGCAAAGCGGATGGTGTGTTCCCCTGGGCCGGGTCCGGGCGTGTCGGAAACGATATTGGTGTTGCCGATCGCCGTATCACCCTGGGCCACGACCAAGCTGACGTCGAAGGTTGCCTTTAACGCCGGCTCATCGAAAGAGGGAAAGGCCCGGCGCGCGTCGGTCGGCTCAAACTGAGTCACGGCGTAGTTTCGCGTGGCCGTTTTGGAAAGATAGAATCCGCGCAGGTCTCCATTCAGGGTGCCGCTGTAGGCAATCTTCAAGGTGACGGGCCCGGGAGGCAGCTTGCGCGCGAAATGAAACGTTGCCTGCTGCAAGTCAGGATCGAGCGATACGGCCGCGGTCAAAGACTTGCCGTCGACATCTGCCGTGACCGCGTCGAATTTCAGCTGCCACGCGTTCAGCACGATCACATCCGTGGCCTGCGCTAGAGTCAGATCAATGGTCTCTTCGCCGGAAAAAGTCGCCGTCTGCAAGTTTGGCGTCAGTTGCAAGGTGTAGTGCTGTGGGATTGCCACACCGGGAAGACGCTGGGCGTGGACCGCGGCTGAAATCAAAACCGCCGCGCAATAAATCGCTCCTCTTTTCAACAATCGATGGCCACTCCTCGGGGCCGAGCCGCGAGCGGCCACTTGATTAGACTATTCCACGTAACGAAAGGCGAGAAAGTTGAGCAGGCCACTGCGCTCGACCTGCAACACCACAGCATCCCCCGACTTCAATCCCCTCACAAAGTTTTTGAGGTCTGCAATGGAGTCGAGCTTGGTGGTGTTGGCATAGTAGAGGATGTCTCCCGTCTTCAAATTTACCTCGTCGGCCGCCGCGCCAAAGGTGCGGGCGACAACCAGCAAGCCTCCCGATTGCCGTTGACCGCCAAACTGGCTGGCGAGTTCGGGAGTCATTGGCAAAACTAACGCGCCCAGCCTCGGGATCAGGTATTGATCGGTGTCGGCGGGATCGAGCAGAGCTGCTGTATCACGGGGTGACTGCGTGACCGGAACGTCTAGCTGCCTGGTGAGCGTGCCGCTCAGGATGGAAAGGTGAACGGTTTCTCCCGGCCGCTTGCGAAACATGATGAGCGCGAGCTCCTTTGTATCCCGTATCGGCCGGCCGTCAGCGGAAAGCACGATGTCATCAATCTTGAGGCCGGCCTTATCCGCAGGCGAGCCGGGCACTACATCTTCAATCAATACTCCGGTGTTTCTCGACAGCCCCAGGCCCTGCGCGAGCACCGGGGTCAGGTTGGTCGGGTACACGCCGATCGTTCCCCGGCGGGGACGCCCAAATTTCACCAGCTGTTCGTAAACAATACGAGCCGTGTTACTCGGGATCGAAAAGCCAACCCCCTCATTGCCTCCGGATTGGGTTTCGATCATGGAGTTGATGCCCACCACTTCCCCCTGCATGTCGATCAGCGGCCCGCCTGAATTGCCGGGGTTGATGGCCGCATCGGTCTGCAGATAGACCATTGGACTGTCCGGGTCAAGCTGTTGGTTGGTGGCGCTGATAACGCCCAAGCTCACGCTATCCTGCAAGCCCAGCGGACTTCCAAAAGCCAGCACCAACTCGCCCGGATGGACGCGATCGGAGTCGCCGAACTTCAACGCCCGCATGCCCGGCTTTTCCACCTTGATCACGGCTAAGTCGGTCACTGTATCCATGCCTACGATGCGAGCCGGCACCGCGGTTGCCGGCGGCTCAGCGCGGTCCTCGCCAGCGGCTCAGCGCGGTCCTCGCCAGCGGCCACCATGCCACTCATATCAGAGACCAGCACGCTTAGAGTGCGCGCGTGCTGCACCACATGCGCATTGGTAAGGATGTAGCCTTGCGCGGCGTCCATGATGACGCCGGAACCGACCGATCTCTGCTGGGCCAGGAAGGCGGTCCGGCTCGTGTCCCCATTCTCGACCGGCGCCAGACCGGTGGCATAAATCTTGACCACGGCCGGCTCGATCGAGTGGGCCACCGTCTGCATGTCGCTACTCAGACTCATGAGCACATCGACTGCATGCAGGCCGCTTGCAGGCTGAGCGGGTAGGGACTGCTTCGGCGGCGGCGTGGGAGGGGGCTGTTGGGCTTCCACCGGGCCTGCGCAACCAGCCGAAACCAGGAGCGACACCACAATGAATCGTATGCTGCGGGTCAGAGCTATGTGGTTCTTTTTGAGCAAGAGCCGCGGACACGATCGGTCGCTTCCTGCACACGAGAAGTGAAAATGCCGTACCGGCTTCGGTTTAAAGCAATGGGCAAGCCGGGTCATTGGGCGCACCAAGCGAGGCCTCCTACTAGGCTATGACTGTCAGATGCGTTCAGAGGCGATCCAGGGTCGCGTTGACCGACCGAGCCTTAGCGAAGGTGGGTCCTTTAAGACAGTTCCGCAGTAACCCAGCCGATGCGGTCAGGTCTCGCGATAGTTCAGCAGCACCAGGCCGGCGGCGGCTAGGAACAACGGCCAGAGGAAGCCCGCGATTCTGGATGTGCGGCTGGGAGGCAACCGCAGTTCCAGCCAGCGTCCCCAGCCAGCCGTGGCACCGAGTAAGGCGATGGGGGTATGGCTCAGCGACGCCAGCAAGTCTTCTTGTACATCGCTGGGGGCGTGGTTATGAGTGAGCAGAACCGCGGCCCCCAACGCGCACATGGCGGGGAAAATCATCGATGCCCATCGAACCCGCAGTTTGCCTGCCTGCACCGCGCACTCGAATGCTGCAAAGCAGAGAATGAGCACTGCTGCGGCGCGGTGTTGCAATACGTCGGGAGAAGAAAAGCTTGCCCAGAAGGGACGTGGGCCCAGGGGCCAGTTCTCGGGATCGGCTCGCAACAGAATGAAAACGGATAGACCAGCGAAGGAAAGCGGCCAGAAGCGCGCCCAATGCATGCCGCGAAAGCGGCTTAGAAACGCCAACAGGCCCGCAGCCAATACGATCAAACCCGCCCAGTGATGGTTATATTCCGACCATTTCCGGTCCGTATCGTCGCTGGAGCCGGTGGGGTGGAACTCGGCCACCTGCACTTCCGTTTCGATGGACGTGGGCGGGGTAAGCTGTGAAACGGATGGACTCTTGAGGCGCGGGGCCTGTGGGTGCATGCGGGCCGCAATTACTTGTCGCGAAACCTGATTGGGGACGTCAACAGCCGGCGGTTGCGAGGACATCGACGCCGCAGCCAGAATAATGGTGAATCCCAACCCAACTTCGGCTTCGGCGAACCGCCTAAGCTTCGCCAGCAAAGATTGCGGATCAGTATTCAAGCGCTGCACCATCAGCCAGTTGCCCACCCCCATCAGCAGCATGACCAGCAGCAGGTAGATCTTGGCCATCAACAGGACGCCATAACTGGTGCCATAGAGCCCATTCCACGTACCCACGTAGGACCAAGCCAGGTACACGCCGGCCAGCACGAGGACGACGACGCTGAACAACGCCATCGCGGAGTAGCGCCTCGCCATCGCGCGCGCTTCTTCGACAGTTTCAGCGTGTGCTAAGGAAACGAGCAGGAAGGGCATGGCTCCGATCCACGCCGCTGTTGCCAGATGGTGGAAGGCGGTCGCTGTTGCCAGCAACCACCGGTTGTCCATGCGTGCTACGGCGTGGCTGGTTGAAACCGCTGCGGCCAACAGCAGAAGACTGAGCGAACTCATGGCCGCGAGGCCTTTAACGCCTTTTACCCGCGTACAAGCCCATAAGAGCATAGCGAGCAGAGCAGCGCTCAGTCCGGCTTGAAGAGATGTAGCGCTGATCAGATCGTTAAGACGCAGATCGCTATCGCCGAGCAACGATGCGGCGGAGAGAATGACCGTCACTAGCTCAGAGATCGCCAGGGCCAGAGCGGCCCAGCGAATGCCGCGGAAGCAAAAGGACTCAACCGTCTTACTCGCTTTTGCGGGGCGGGCGACGACGAGCAAATACGCGATGCCTCCGAGCAGCAACGCCTCGAAGGAAAGATTTGCCGCACGCAGCAACGTGCTTAGAAGATCAATATCGCGCAGGAGCCAGATCAAACGTTCATCTCAAGTAGAAAAAAGGCCTCCGTTGAACATCCCTATCCTATGTTGGACCGGGGTCAGGACAGAGTCTGAGGCTTGGGCGGCTTATTCCACCTGAAAGGGAACTTCACCCCGAGTGATGTGACCGTCGCTGGACAACACTTGCCAGCGAAGCTTATAGGCTCCCTTGGCCAGCTTATGCCCGGTCGCCGATAAGGTATCGGGAAGAGGCTGTGTGAGAGCGCCGACATTTTCCACCGAACCATCCGGTTTAACCAGGGTAAGGGATGAGTGCGCCCCATCAACGCGCGAATTGTACTTGAGACTGATCGTAATGTCGGGGCCGTTCACCGCGGCATTTTTCTGAGGGGTGGAACTCAACAACACTGCATGAGCCAGCGCCATGCGGGGGCTCGCAGCCATCAACACCGCGACTAAAAATACGATTACGCCGGCAAAACGTTGCCGCGACTTGCTATGCATAACCACACTCTCCAGGAATAACGACGTCGACTACGATGGCGCCAATTGCACGGACTGCGCGCGCTCAGAATGCCCACCTATCTCTGCCGCACGGGCTTCAGCGTAGGCGGCGGCGCCCATTAACGCCGCCCGGCTTTCAAGAATGAGGCGCACCGGCATTTGTACCAGTAGATCACTCAGCCGGCCTTTGTCGGTGAACGCCTTCATGAAGGTACCATCTTGCATCTTCTTGAGCACCTTGGGAGCAATGCCGCCCCCCACGTACATCCCGCCGACGGACAGGATCTTCAGCGCCAGATTGCCGGCTTCTGCCCCGTAGGCAGACACGAAGATATTCAAGGCTTCTACACAAAGGTCACTAGCGCCCGACTCGCCCAACTCGCCGATCACCGCGTTGGGATCTTCCGTGCGCATCCGATCCTTCAGCCAAGGCGGTTCCTCCAGGCCTTTCACATCGCGACAGTAGGCGTAGACATTGGCGAGTCCTAAGCCGGAGATGACACGCTCCGAGCTGACGCGCCCACCCAGGGTTTTTTGCAAATAGCGCAGCAGTCCGATCTCTTCTTCATTGCGTGCCGCAAAGTCGCTGTGACCGCCTTCGGAGGCCATGGGCAGATAATTGTGACCATTCCACACCAGAGTGGCCTCTCCCAGCCCCGTGCCGGCGGCAATCAAGCCGCGATTTCCTTCCGCCGCCGGGTCGCCCTTGCTGAGAACAAGAATCTGATCCGGCGTTAGCTCGTCAATACCATATCCGTTGGCTTCAAGATCGTTGATGAGAAAAACATGCTCGATCTTGAGGTCGACTCGAAGCTGACTGGAATCGAGCACCCAGGGAAGGTTGGTCAGCTTCAAACGGCCTTGGCGCACCGGACCGGGCACTCCGAAGCAGGCGGCCAGCACGTCGACCGGCTGCCCGAGGGTTTGCTTGCATTCCTCCAGGAATGCTTCCACTATTTGCACCAAGCCAGGGAAATCCCTGGCGTGAAATTTGTGGTCGTGCATCGTCAGCAGCTGTCCATTTTCAAACTTGCACAAGGCGAGATCGACCTTGGTGCCGCCCACATCCCCTGCGAGAATCATCGCGCGATCTCCAGTCGGCCCAGGCCATCGGCCCCGGGCGGGGGCAAGGCGGCGGCAGCAGCAGCGTCGAGCAGAAGGGTGATGCGACGGCTCGCGGGCTTGATCAGCTGCGATGGAAACGATTCGGGGTCATACGGCCCAGTAAAGACCTGCTTCAGCGCGGCAACTTTGTCGACGCCTTCGATGAGAAAGAAGACATCCCGTCCCCGGTTGATGACCGGCCACGTAAGAGTGACCCGCCACGTTTCTTTTTGTTGCGGAACATGATTGGCAATCGCAATGCGCATGATTTCGTGCAAACCAGCCGTGTGGGGGAAAAGGGACGCGGTGTGACCGTCGGGGCCCATCCCCAACGCAACCATATCAAAAGTGGGGACCTCCGCGCCCTCCAGGCGAAAGCTTTGCCTGATATCGAATTCATATCTGGCGGCGGCTTCGTCGGGATCGAGCTCGCCCTGGATGCGAAAGATCTGGGTCTTGTCCAGGGGAACTTTGTCCAGCAGGGCCTCGCGGGTCATGCGGTAATTGCTGTCCGCGTGATCGGGCGGTACACAGCGCTCGTCGACCCAATAGAGTTCGAGGTTTTCCCAGGGAATCTGCTCACGGTATTGGGCGCTGGGATCGGCCAGGAGCGCAAAGGCATTCTTCGGAGTGTGGCCTCCGGAGATGGCGATGCGCGCCTTGCCTCGCGCCCCCGCAGCAGCACGAATACCGTCCACAAAGTATTGCGCCGCGCGCCGGGTTACTGCTTCCGCGCTCGCATCCACGTAATAGATAACTTCGATCGTCTCAGCCATGCAACTCGTATTTTAGAGCTTTTGCCAGGCGCGCCCATCCCGCGACAGCAGTTCATCGGCAGACTCCGGTCCCCAGGTGCCGGCGGCATAGTTGGGAAAGCCTTTGGGCTTGCTGGCTGCCCATTGCTCGAGGATCGGCGTCAGCAGCGACCAGGTGGCCTCCACGCCATCCCGGTGAGCGAAGAGGGTGGCGTCCCCGAGCATCGCATCCAGCAGCAAACGCTCGTAGCCGTTGGCGGATGATTTGCCGAATGCGTCAGCATAGCTGAAGTTCATGTTCACCGGACAAACTTCCATATTCGGGCTGGGCACCTTGGCGCCGAAGCGCAGGGAAATACCTTCATCGGGCTGAATGCGCATGGCGATCAGATTCGGCTGCAGCTCCTTGCATGCCCCGGACTGCTGTTTAAATAGCAACTGCGGTGGTTGCTTGAATTGAATGGTAATCTCGGTTGACCTTTTGGCCAACCGCTTGCCCGCCCGCAGATAGAACGGAACGCCGGCCCAGCGCCAGTTCTCGATGCCGATCTTCAGTGCGGCATAGGTCTCGGTCCCGGAGTTTGGATCGACCCGGTCTTCCTGCCGGTAGCCCTTGACTTCTTTACCATCCACCTTGCCGGGACCGTATTGGCCGCGCACCGCGTCCATGAGATGGATGGGCGTAATCGAACGCCATACCTTAACCTTTTCCCGACGCATCGCTTCGGCATCGAAGGAAACTGGCGGCTCCAAGGCGACGAACGAAAGCAGCTCCATCACATGGTTTTGCACCACATCACGAAGTGCGCCGGCCTTCTCGTAGAAGGGCCCTCGGCCTTCGATACCGATATCTTCGGCCGCCGTGATCTGTACGTGATCGACGTAGTTACGATTCCAGACCGGCTCGAAGATCCCGTTGGCAAAACGAAAGACCAGGATGTTCTGTACGGTCTCCTTGCCCAGGTAATGATCGATGCGGAAGATCTGGTCCTCGGCAAAGACCCGGTTCACGTCGTTGAGCAACGCGCGTGCCGATTCCAGGTCATGGCCGAAGGGTTTCTCGATAATGGTGTGCACCTTGCCCCGCTCGGGCTTGGCCATCCCATGCGCGCCCAATTGCTCGATGATGTCAGCGAAGTACTCCGGCGCCGTCGCCAGGTAGAAAAGCCGGTTCCCCTTGGTACCTTGCTTCTGATCGATACCCTCGAGCAGGGTCTTCAGTTTTCCATAGCCGTCCGGGTCATCGAAGTTCATGGCATGGTAGGTGACCTTCTTCATGAACTCGTCCAGCTTCTGGTCGCCTTCTTTGACGCCGCCGAATTGCAGAATGCCTTCGCGCATGTCTTTTTGAAATTCGTCCTGCAATGGACGGCGAGCAACGCCGACCACCGCGAACTCCGACGGCAAGAGGTTGGATTGCTCGAGATGGAAGAGCGCAGGCAACAGCTTGCGCTTGGTCAGGTCGCCGGACGCGCCGAAGATGACCACGGCCGTAGGCTCCGGAATGCGCTCGGCACTCTGCGCCGCTTTCAAGTCTTCGGGAGAAAACTGCACTTCTGTGGTTGCCATGGGATCTTGCTCCTTGCTCGCAAAGTGGTGGTTTAGGTCCTTACGCCGGCATCAAGTCCCAACCGTTCCAGCGCCTGCACGCATTGTGCTTCATTCTGATAGCGGATGGCGTGAATTCCCAGCGCTTCCGCGGCTTCGCAGTTCTGTGGCCGATCGTCGATGAAGGCCACTTCTTCCGCATCTCTTTGCAGGACGTCAAGCGCCAGCTCGAAGATCTTGGCGTCGGGCTTGCGCAGTCCCAGATAGCAGGAACTGAGGAAAACGTCGAAGTACCGGCCCAGTTCGAAACGCTCGATCCGATAGTCGTTTACTTCACGGGCTTCGTTATTGAGCATTACCAGTTCCACCTCCTCTGATTCGGCAAGCTCCCGAAGGATCCGCATGGCGCCGTTCGGCAGCAAGACGGAACGCTCTTTCATGGCTCGCAGAAAAGCTGCCGGGGTGAAGGGCCGCGGCTCGTAAAAGACCGTCTGCAGGAGATACTGCTCGGCCGTCATCAGGCCCTTCTCCCAGGGATCGGTGGCTAGCTCATGCCGCTGTTCGAAGGCAGCACTGTCCAGGTCGAACTGCCTGAGGACAGCAGCACGTTCGCTATGATCCCATCCATTGGTCAGCAGAACTCCGCCCACATCCCAAAGAATTGTGCTGATCTCGACCATGACACCCTCTCCGACGTATTACCCAGATAGAGATGGGAAACGAGGTCCGTGGCTTCTCCCCGCGAATGACGGGTTTCCATTCTCGCTCATTTTGCAAGATTTTGGATTCCCGTCATTCGGTAGGGATGTGCCTTAGGACTTGCCTGCCGCGACCGCGGGCCGTACGCGCTCCAATAGTTGCTTGGCCCGCTTGGTGATGTTGGCCGGACTGAAGCCGAGCTCTTCCAACGCCTTGGTGCCGAGGGAGGAGGCGCCAAAGCGCTCCAGACCGATTACATCTCCGTGTCGCCCGACATACTTCCACCAGGGCATGGGAGCGGCGGCTTCGACCGCGAGCGCTGGTAGATGATCGGGAAAGATTTGCTGCTTGTAGGCTTCGGGCTGCTCTTCAAAGATGCGGAAGCTGGGCATGGAAACTACACGAGCAGAAATGCCATCCTTCTTCAGATCAGCAGCAGCCTGCAGAACGGGCCAGACCTCTGCACCGGCTGCGACCAGCAGCACATCCGGCGAAGCCCCGCCGTCCTGAAGGATGTAGGCGCCCTTGCGGACACCCTCAGCCACTTTGTATTTCTCCGGGTCCAGAATCGGCAGGTTCTGGCGCGAAAGAGCCATGAAGGCCGGCAGCTTTCGTTCCAGGGCCAGTCGCCACGCGGCGACGGTTTCGTTGGCGTCCGCGGGGCGGAAATCGGTCAGATGGGGCGTGGCTCGCAGCATGGCGAGTTGTTCGACCGGCTGGTGGGTGGGTCCATCTTCACCAAGCGCGATCGAGTCGTGAGTGAATACAAAAAGTGAGTGCGACTCCATCAACGCTGCCAGACGAATGGCAGGCTTGGCGTAGTCGCTGAAGTTGAAGAAGGTCGATCCGTAGGGAATCAATCCGCCGTGAACTGCCATCCCATTGACCGCCGCACACATGCCGAACTCGCGCACGCCGAACCAGATATTGCGCCCGGCAGGATCGAGATGGAAATTGCCCCCGGTTTTCAAGATCGTCTTGGTGGAGGTAGTGAGATCGGCTGCGCCCCCAATCAGCTCAGGCACTGCCTGCGCGATGGCGTCCATGACCTCGCCGCCCGCATTACGGGTAGCAATCGGCTTGGCATCCGCCTTAAAGACGGGCAGACTCTTCTCCCATCCGTTGGCCAGCACGCCTGACTGCACGCGTTCGAACTCCGCCGCCACATCCGGAAATGCTTTCTTGTATGCAGCGAACAGGTCATTCCAGTCCTGCTCATACTTCTTGCCCTTCTCGACGGCCTGCAGCCAGTTCTGCTTCGCCTCGTCCGGGACATAGAAAGTTTTGTCTTCGGGCCAGTTCAATTTCTTCTTGGTGGCTTTCACTGCTTCGGCGCCAAGGGCCTCACCGTGGGCCTTGTTGGTGCCCGCTTTAGGACTGCCGTAGCCGATGATCGTCCGCACGCGAATCAGCGAAGGCTTATCCGTGATGCTCTGGGCGATCTTGATGGCCTGGGAAATGGCCTCAAGATCGTTGCCGTCGTCGACAAACTGCACATGCCAGTGATAGGCCTCGAAGCGCTGGGTCACATCTTCCGTAAAAGAGAGATCCGTGGGCCCGTCGAGCGAGACGAGATTGTCGTCGTAGAGATAAATCATTTTGCCCAGACGGAGAGTACCGGCGAGTGATCCGGCTTCGTGCGACACTCCCTCCATCAAGTCGCCATCGCCGCACATGACGTAGGTGTAGTGATCCACGATGTTGAAGCCGGGCCGGTTATAGCGCGCCGCCAGATGCTTTTCGGCGATCGCCATGCCCACACCCATGGCGAAGCCCTGACCCAGCGGACCGGTGGTCACTTCCACGCCGTCGGTATGGCCGTACTCCGGATGGCCGGGCGTGATCGAGTCCCACTGACGGAACTGCTGCAGGTCTTCGATGCTGACCTTGTAGCCGGTGAGGTGCAGCACCGAGTAAAGCAGGGCGGACGCATGCCCATTGGAAAGCACGAAGCGATCGCGGTTGGTCCACTTGGCGTTCGCCGGATTATGGCGCATCAACTGATGAAAGAGCAGGTACGTCATGGGAGAATCGCCCAGCGGCGCTCCCGGGTGCCCGCTGTTAGCCTTCTCTACGGCGTCTACGGCCAGAAACCGCAGCGCATTGATCGACAATTGATCCAGTTCGCTCATAACAACCTCACCCTTCCTCTCGAGAATACTTCGGTTTGCTGTTCACGTGTTGCGGCCCCCGGTCCTTTTCGTCTTAAGATCCTTTTCGGCTCAAGATGAACCCGGCGCACTTCCGGTCTCGTGTTTTGCTGGATCCAGCCAGACTTCGAAATTGCGGCCCTCCCAGCGATCCTGTGAATGCCATTTCAAAGTGAAGATCAGCCGGCCCGCGGTGCCCGGCACGGTCTCCATATCGGCGGAATGGCCTGCACACCCCAGATTGTGGCTGTCGGCGGAGTGCACCGTCTTCCAATCATCCAGCGTCCACACCAGGGAGAATTGGTCATCCGCCAGCACGCGCAGCTTCTTTCCCGCAGCCATGCTCTGTAGTTGCCGATTGAGGCGGAAGATCTCAACCGAGCATGGCCGTTTATCCGGCCTATAGCGCTCGGCGACGGCTGAGATGTGATCAAATACTTTGCCGTCGGTCACCGACCGTAGCAGTTTGACATATTCAGCGTGTGCCCACACCAGGGGCATGGCGGCACCGGTAGGCTTGCCCAACCGCAGCCCCAGCTCGGGTATGGCGGGCGCATCCCAGATCTGTTCGGGCAGCATACCGCCCTGGGAACTGAACCCTTCGATGGCCAGAATGTAGGGTTTTACATCGTGGCCTGCCGCCAGTTCGTAGTGTGCGCGCTCTCCAGTCAAGAGAGGCCACGCACGACCCTGTCCCCAGCCGAGGTAGGGACCCCCATCGTGGCGCTGTCCATAGCCATCATGGTTATAGCGCCTCCAGCACGGTCCCACGAGCGTTTCTACCTTAAGCACATGGTCGATCACCTTCAACGAGTCGACGACGATGGGATCATGCGCGCAGCGCACGCCGTACCGGACCAGTTCCAGAAAGCCGGCATCGACCACATTGCGAGCTTCGAATTCGATCTGTTCCCCCGGACCGCGGTTGTTGATGCGCACGATTTGGTCAGCGCAGCGTTCATGCGCATAGGGATCTCCGCACTGGGACGGCCGAATCCGCATGTAGTGCCGCGGCACGCCAGGCAAGAGAGTGCCGTCGTTGGTCACCGTCCAGTCTTCGAGGTGCGATTCGATCCAGTCGGCATGCTCCTCGAGGAAGTGGGCTAGCACCTCAGATCCCTTGGCACGCACGATGTCGGCGGCGCAGATCAAACTGGAGATGACAGCGGCCAGTGTAGAGGGGGAGTAACCGGCGGCTTCTTCCCAGCGCTCCTGCTGGGTGACCGGAGCGTGACGTACCAGGAATCCGGCGGCGCGCTCCACGAACGGGAAGACGTCAAAGTCTCCCAAGCCGTCTAGTTTCCAAAGGCGCCACGCCAGGATGAGTGGGAAGGCGACCTCGTCGAGCTGAATGCCTGTCCAGTAGGGGGTTCCGTTGATCCAAAAGTTCTGCGCAAAACTGCCGTCCTGCTTTTGCGTGCAGGCGAGGTACACCAAGGCCCTGCGGGCAGTGTCTACGCGACCGCAGGCCAGCAGCGCAGTGGCGCTTTGCACCATATCGCGGGTCCAGACAAGGTGGTACCCGCCCACATCGTCGTCTCCCTTGAACCGGCCCCATGGAATAGAGGCGGAGGCTATGAAGGCGCCAGAGAAATACTTGTCCTCGTGGGAGAGGATTACGTTTTGACTCACCTGCAGCAGCCGGCCGGCATCCAGCGCAGCACCCTTCAGTGCTTCCGGGATGGCGGCCCGATGCCATTGCTCATTGAAGCGTTTCAGGTTGTGTGAGAAAGGCGTGGTTACCGCGGCTAAAGCGGTGGTTAAGGCGGAGTGATGTCCCTCGCCGAGAGCGATCGCCACGACAAATTCGCGGTGCCGGGTAATATCGATCTCGCCGGTGAGGGCAATGTTGCCATTGGGAGCGGAGCCGAACTGCCAATCCATTTGAAGATTTTCCATCAGGTCCTGGTAGCCGTCGCTTCTGCCCACGTAGCCGCAACTGGCGCGGGTGAATCCGCAGCTGGCAGCCATGACCAGCGAGATACCATTTTTGGTCGCCAGCAGCACCTGTTTACCTGACAGGTCCAGAACAAAACCGGAGTTGTCTGCTCCGCCGACATCCAAGTGGGGCGAGAGCAGCGCGTAGGCTTTCATGCGCGAAAGCAGGCTCTCGTCTCCTTCCAGCCGCACCCGCATCAGCACCACTGGGTGGTGTGGGTCGGCGATGACCTCCTTGACGATCTTGTAGCGGCCTTGAGGGTCGTAATTGGTAAGTCGCACGGCCGATGAATAGGGGTCGATATATTCAAAGATCCGTTCCAGATCGCGCTTCTCTTCATGGACAAAGGTCTGGCCGTCGGTCAGCAGAAACTCCATATCCCGGGTCTGCGGCCGGTCGATGGTGGGATAGTAAATCTCGTTCAGGATGCCGTGCGAGAGGGTGTACCATATGCGGCTGGAGGCGGAGTAGGCCATACCTACTGAGTCTTTTCGGGCGGAAGTCCAACGTGGTTCCACCCCGGGCCATCCGAAGGCTGGGCCGTCTCCATCGATCCAGCTATAGCTGGCAGCCTGATCCGTCATCGATTTGTGTTCCTCGCGACCATAAAAACAAACCGGATTGAAGATTACACGGATTGATGCGGGCGAAGTTACAAAGGACTTGAAAATAACCGGGCCGCGGGGGATTTCCACAGGGCAGCTACGCGAAAAGCGGCGAAGGAACCGCCGATTTAAAGCACCTGGGTGTTTGCGTCGGGGTCAGGATGGAAGGAAACTTCACGCATGGCATGAGCAATCTCTCGATTCTTCATGAAGCAATCCCACACAAAACCGCTACGCAGGTTCTCTGCCATCAGCATACCGATACCCACATCGATGCCAATCACATCGTCGCCGAACCACCCGGCTTTAGGCTGGAAGGCATCGGCAAATCCATAGCGCCCCCAAAGCCTATCCCCAAACCTCTCCCGCATGGTTAATAACACATGAGAACATTCGGCGGGCAAAAATACGAGCGAGCCTGCGGCGGCGCAGGGGACCAGTGTTCCGTCAAGGGGCCCGATTGAAGGCGGCCCTCCCCAGACACGATACCCTTGGCGGGAATCGGAGGCTGAGATGCCCCACATGTCCTGATCGATCCAGGGAAATTTCTGACCCTGCACTAGGCACCAGAGCTGATGGGCCCGGGTGGCAGCAATGGAATTGGTGAAGTAGTTAGCGTGCCGGTCGCGCAGGTTGCGGTAGTCACACCAGGCCTGCGGGTACTGGTGGATGAAAAGCGGCGCATTGCCACTGATGTAGTCGATTCCGCCATAGGAGACGACCGGCCGCTGCACTGCGTCCCAGGCCTCGGCGGGAACGGGATGCGTGGGCGAGCCAATCGCCAGCAAGTACATGGTGGTCAGCTCGGAGTAGATATCCCACCTGTTCTTGAGGAAGCCCTGGTCAGGCAACCACCCCATGGAGAGCGTGGAGCCGCCGTTCATCATCCACTGCCAGTCGATGCGGCGGTAAAACGTGGTGGCGAGCGCTTCAATACGGGTGTTGCCGGTGAAGTACTGGCGGCAGTGAAGCACGCCGCAAAGCAGGAGCGCGGTATCGATCGACGATAACTCACTGCCAAACAGCCTCTGTCCGCTATCGATGTCAATGAAGTGGTAGAGGAAACCGTGCTCGTGGGGACATTCTTCCAGCAGAAAAGCGAGGGTCTTCTCCACTCGCTGCTCACAATCGAGCGGGCGGAGGTAGTTATATTTGGCGGCGATGCACAAAGCGCTCAATCCAAAGCCGGTGGCGGCAATGCTGGCCACCCGGCTGAGGGACCGTCCGACAACCGGCGCCCGGTCACGCACCAAACCGCTCCTGGGGCTGGCCTCGTTGAAGAAGAAATCAGAGTTTCTGCCTGCCATGTCGTCCAGAAGGGCTTCCGCCATTCTGGAGACCTGGGTGAGAGGGCGATTGATGAAGACGCCTGGCGGATGGGCGTATTTTTCCGCTGCCTCGCTCTCGGTCTTGGGGGCATTTCCGGGGGTAGAAGGCTGGTTTTGTGGCTCTTCACCGGTTGCCAGACCCGGTAAGCCGAAGGCGAGCGCTCCGCTAGCGCCCGCCTGGCGCAAAAGCTGCCTGCGGGTTATTCGTGTCCGGGTCAACGCAAATGTGTTCTCGAAATCCAAAAATCCGAGCTGATGGGGCAGCACGGCAAACTATTCTGAGTGTAAACTCGCGCTCCCCGATCGATATCACCATAAGGAGTGAGGGGAACCGCCCGGGTACTGGCGTCTCGTTCTGCCTACATTCCGGAACCTGACCAGCCCGAGTTGCATCCCATAGCATTGAGACGCAATATTGGAGTGGGCAATCGGGCGCAGCCGTTGCGCCCAGTGGCTTTTGCCCTCCAATGGTTTCCCCACAGCATTTTCACTTCTGGTGTACGCAGGGGGACGCACGGGGCGCGGCTTTTCGTCTAGAAAAGACGCACCTCGCTAAACTCGCCTGCGCAGAGTAGAAGTGAAAATGCTTCAACCCGCACCACGCCCCGATCCGGGCAAGCTGGTCCCAGACTCATCCCAGGTGGATGAGGGATCAATCCAGGAGGATATTTTGGCTTACGAACTGCCACCACTTCCCTATGACTACGCCGCGCTTGAACCGCACATCGACACTGAAACGATGAAGCTTCATCACGACAAGCATCACGCTACCTACGTCAACAACCTCAACGGCGCTATCGAGAAGCATCCCGAACTGGCGAAACACTCGCCCGAAGACCTGCTGCGCAACCTGGGCACGATTCCAGAGGACATCCGTGGGGTCGTGCGTAACAACGGCGGCGGACACGTGAACCACAGCATGTTCTGGGCGATCATGAAGCCCAATGGGGGTGGTGAGCCCACGGGCAAGATCGCCGACCAGATTAAGAAGGACTTCGGCAGCTTCGCGGATTTCAAGAAGCTGTTCAATGAAACCACCGCGAAGCAGTTTGGCTCTGGCTGGGGATTTCTGGTTTTTGAAGGCGGGAAGCTGAAAGTCGTGACCACGCCGAACCAGGACAGTCCGATTTCCCAGGGGCTATTTCCCATTCTGGGCAACGATGTCTGGGAGCACGCCTACTACCTCAAATACCAGAACAAGCGGCCGGACTACCTTGCCGCGTGGTGGGGGACGGTGAACTGGGACGAGATCAACAAACGCTTCGAGCGCGCACAGAAGTAGAGTACTTGCGGTTGAGCCTATCTCCCAACGAGTTTGTTGGGAGATAGGTGAAACCCGCGCAGTTGCGTTTGGGAAAGGCGCACTGCAGATCCCTCGACTTCGGGATGACAAAGTGGAGGGTAGCGCTCACCTCAGCAGCTGTTATAAGGGATTGAGAGAGCTGTACGCAGAGCGCGAAGCGAACGGCCCTTCCATCCACATCACAAACTGTAGACGAAGGAACAAATCTACCCTTTGTCATCCCGAGCGCAGCCGAGGGATCTGCTGTTTTCTGAACCGACAACAACTACCCAACAAAAAAGTCACAACCTCTCGGGATGACAAAGGGTGGGGTTGCGCTTCCGTGAGAAATTGGCTAGTTGCTGAAAGGACAGCAGGACGTTCAGGATCCAGGCCAGCGTTCCCTAATAAGCGCAAGTGCTTGCTCGCGGGTGTGAACCGCCCCTTCCAGCTGCGCATCCTCGGCCATGGCTAGCATCTGGGTGAATTGGGGCCCGGGGCGGTATCCGGCTTCGATCAGGTCCTTACCGCTGACCAATAACTGCGGCCGAACCTGCTCTTGCGGCAAGGTCTCAAAACGCTGCCGGACAAAGTCGTACAACTCCAGAGATCCGTGGCTGGCAAGGCAATCGAGGTGGTGCAGCGCCAGATGCTGGGCAAATTGCGCCAGACGGAAGAACCGCTTCAGAGTCGATTCCTTCATCCTGGGCGCATCGGCGAAACGCATGTGGTTGGCAATGAGCGACAGGATCTGCTCCGTTTCGTGATTGGCAAATCGGAGACGGCGGCAAATCTCTGCGGCGATCCGTACCCCCACCTCCACATGCCCGTCGAAACGTATGCGGTCCGGCGCAATACGAAACGTGGCCGGTTTACCCACATCGTGCAGCAAGGCAGCCCACGCCAGGGCCATCGGGCAGCCGGCGGGCAGTCCCTCGAGCAACAACAGCGTGTGCACCCACACATCGCCTTCAGGGTGGTATTGCGGAGGCTGCGCTACACCTTTCATCTTGACCACTTCCGGCAGCACCTGGACCAGCAGCCCAGTCGCATCCAGCAATTCGAAGGCACGCCTCGCCCGGCCTTCGGTGAGCATCCGGGTCAGCTCATCCCGCACCCGTTCGTGGCTCACCTGGCTGACGACAGGCGCCAATCGCTGGATTGCCCTGGCTGTCGCGGGGTCCAGTTCAAAGGCGAAGCGGGCAGCAAACCGCACCCCCCGCAACATGCGCAATTTGTCTTCGGCGAAGCGCTCGCCGGGGTCTCCAATGGCGCGTATCGAGCCGGCACTCAGGTCTTGCATGCCGCCCACCAAGTCAAGCACGGCGTCGTTGGCTGGGTCTAACATCATGCCGTTGATGGTGAAGTCGCGGCGCTTTACATCCTCCTCAGGGCTGGTGGAGAAGCGTACCGCATCCGGGTGCCGGCCGTCGGTGTAAGCACCGTCACTGCGAAAGGTCGCGACTTCGGTCACCACCTCCTCGCCCCCCAGCCCAGGGCTGCTGACCAAGACAACGCCGAAGTGCGCGCCCACGGCAAAGGTCTTCTCGAACATAGAGAGCACCTGATCAGGGGTGGCGCTGGTGGCAACGTCGAAATCCTCGGGTTCGCGGCCCAGCAGCAAATCGCGCACGCAACCGCCAACGAAGTAGGCCTGGTGGCCGGCGGCGCGGAGCCGGGCAACGATCTCCGCCGCTGCATGCAGTGCTCCGCTGGGTGCCGATACCGCCATGTCTACTACTATAGAAACGTGAGTCAACCCAGCCAGCTGCTCTCCGGCGCTGAAGGCGTCTATGCCTCGGCCCGCGGCCTGATTCTTGCCATCGAAAGCTCCTGTGATGAGACTGCAGCCGCAGTGGTGGAACGCGGGCGTCGCATCTTGTCGAGCATTGTGGCCTCGCAAATCGCCATCCACGCTCCCTATGGCGGTGTAGTTCCGGAACTAGCCTCCCGCGAACATCTGCGCAACATCGTTCCCGTGGTTCGGGCCGCACTAGACAAAGCCGGCGTCAGCTTCGCGGACCTCGACGCTATCGCCGTGACCGAGGGCCCAGGCCTGGCGGGCGCACTCCTAGTAGGCGTCGCCTACGCCAAGTCGCTGGCCTTCGCCCTGGGCAAACCGCTCATCGCGGTCAACCATCTCGAGGGTCACATTCACGCCGTTCTGTTGGCGCAGCAGGAAATGCTCGAGGATGACCATGCGGGATCCCTTGCCCTGGTGGTTTCCGGCGGGCACACCCATCTTTATCTCACCCGGCATGAGGGAGAGAGCTTTACTTACCGCAACGTGGGCGCCACGCTCGACGATGCCGCCGGCGAGGCCTTTGACAAGGTCGCCAAGCTGCTGGGACTGGGCTACCCGGGCGGCCCGTGGATCGATGCGCTCGCCCCACATGGGGACCCCTCATCCGTCGCCTTTACCCTCACCCAGGTAAAGCAAAAGGCGCATCGCCCCGATTCCCCCAAGGACGCATTTCGATTCCCCTTCTCCTTCAGCGGCATTAAGACCGCGGTGCTTCGTTACGTCCAGATTCACGACCTCTACCCTTCGATCGAGCGGCGCCGTGAAGCACTGGCCGCCCTACCCCTGGCCGGACCCGCCGCAGCACTCCCGCTATGCGATGCCCGGACGCTGGGTCTGATCGCGTCGTTCCAGCGAGCTGTGGTCGACGACCTGAAGCGAAAGACCTTCCAGGCTGCGGAGGCGCTGGGGGCGCAAAGTATTCTGGTTTCTGGCGGCGTCGCCGCTAACCGCGAACTGCGGGAGCGGTTCACTGCGGAGGCGGCTAAGCGCGGGCTGCCGATTGCTTTCCCGCCGGTGGCTCTTTCCACCGACAATGCGGCCATGATCGCAGCCGCCGCCTGGCCCAGGTTCCAGGCCGGCAGCTTCGCACCCCTGGATCTGACCGCACATGCCTCGCTGGCCCTGGGGTATCCATGATCCTGAAAATCAGATCGGTCGGAGAGCCGGTTCTACGTTCCCGGGCCAAGCCTCTGCAGCCGGAGGAGATCCTCCTGCCGAGCACACGGGAGCTCATCGCCGCGATGCGCGAGACGATGCACGATGCCCCGGGGGTCGGCCTGGCTGCGCCGCAGGTGGGGGTGCCGTTGCAGCTCGCCGTCATTGAAGACCGCGAAGAAAATATGAAAGACCTCAGCCGGGAGGTGCTGGCCGAGCGGGAGCGCAAACCGGTGGCGTTCCACGTCATCATCAACCCGGTGCTGACCCTGGAATCGCCGGCGGAGATCGAGTTTTTTGAAGGCTGCCTTAGCCTACCCGGACTGGTAGCCCTGGTTCCCAGGGCGCGCAAAGTGAAGGTCGAGTGTCTGGATGAGCATGGCCAACCGAGGGTGATTCGGGCCTCGGGATGGTACGCGCGCATCCTGCAACACGAGATTGATCATTTATCCGGAGCGCTCTATGTGGACCGGATGCGCAGTCTAAGCCTATGTTCGCTCGACAACTTCGTCCGCCATTGGAAGGGGAAGACGATTGCCGAGGTCAAGCAGCTCCTGGGGTAGTTCCCCTGCCCATCTGGGTACAACCACGGCCAGCTTGGTGGACGTTGGATCGTTGAAGACGTTAGGATGAGGATCATGCCGGTAGCGACGGGGTCAGTTGGCGATAAAATTGCGTCCCCCAAGACTCCGCCCCGGATGACCATCCAACTCTTCAACACCCTCTCCAACACTGTCGAAGCTCTCGAGCCGATCGATGGCGAGACGCTGCGCATTTACGTTTGTGGACCCACGGTTTACGACTACGGGCACATCGGCAACTTTCGCACCTTCCTGCAGCTGGATATTTTGCGCCGCTTCCTCAAGCAAGAGGGACGCAAGTTACTTCAGGTCATGAACATCACGGATGTGGACGACAAGATCATCCGCAACGCCGCAGCCGCGCATTTGACCATCGAGAAATACACCGAGAAATATGAGCGCGCCTTTTTCCAGGATCTGGACGCACTCGGCTGTGAACGGCCGGAGATTATCGCCCGGGCCACGGAAAACATCGAGCAGATGGTTGATCTGATTGAGCGGCTGGCGGCGAAGGACCTTGCTTATCAAGCCCCGGATGGCTCCTGGTATTTCCGCATAGCCGGGTTTCCGGAGTACGGCAAGCTCTCCAAGAAGGACTTCTCCGCAATCAGCGACGGCGCCCGGGTGGATTTGGACGAGTATGACAAGGATTCGGCGCGCGATTTTGCCCTATGGAAGGCCGCCAAACCGGGGGAGAAACACTGGGACACCAAGCTGGGTTCCGGCCGGCCTGGTTGGCACATTGAGTGTTCCGCCATGGCGCTCAGATACCTGGGCGAGAGCTTCGACCTGCACGCCGGGGGTGAGGACCTGATGTTCCCCCACCATGAAAACGAAATTGCGCAGTCCGAGTCGGCCACGGGGAAGACCCTGGCCTACCACTGGATGCACGTACGCTTCCTGCTGGTGGATGGGCGCAAGATGTCGAAGTCGGAGGGCAACTTCTTCACTTTACGTGACTTGTTGCTCAAGGGTTACAAGGCGTCGGCGATTCGTTTTCTGCTTATCTCGGTTCCCTATCGGCATCCCTTAAACTTCACCACCGAGGGCTTGACGGAATCGGCCAGCGCGGTGGACCGGGTGCGGACCTTCTACCAACGAATCCGTGGCGGTGGCTGGCCTGCGGGGCAAAATGTGGAGCTGGAGGCCCAGACGGCGAAGGCGCAGCAGCACTTCCGTGAGGCGCTGGCAGACGACCTCAATACCTCGGAGGCACGGGCAGCGATCTTCGACCTGGTGCGGGCCGGGAATGTGGCTGCCGACGCCGGAAAGCTCTATTCCGGCAACGTCACCGCCATCCTGGAGGCGCTTCGCCGGTTCGATGAGGTCTTTGCCATTCTCGAAGATCGCGATGCGGAGATTGCCCGTGGCGCGCTCAAATGGGCGCAAGAGGAAGGACGAGGTGGCGAGGCGGCGCCCGAACTTGTGGCCGCGTATTCGCTCAGCGACCAACAAATCGACGCCCTGCTGGCAGAGCGGGAGCAGGCTCGCCGGGCGCGGAATTTCGCCCGCAGCGACAGCATCCGCAAAGAGCTGGCGGCGCGAGGAATCGTGATCGAGGACTCCAAAGACGGCGCCCGCTGGAAGAGGAAATAGTCCGCGGAGGCTCCGGTGTCGCTCCGGCGAGATTCGGAAAAGGGTTTCTTTCCCTATCCACGAGGCCCTGTCGCTGGGCTCCACCGCCGTGCTAACCTTAGGGTGCGAGAGGGTGCATAAGGTGCGCGTGAGAAGCCAAAAACGGTGCAATACGAATACCGGTGCCTCACCCATGCCCGTTTCTTGCTTCCGCTGGTCAGCGCGTCCCATCGCGCCACGCAAGCACCTGAGCGTGCCACCCGCCTGCACCCGACCTAGTCTCTTCGGCGGCGACTAGCTTTCCACCGCCGAAGCTCTGCCCTGCCTCCGTCCGCCCTGTATTCCATGGGTGACGGTCTTTTACTGGCCTTTAGGCACGGCGCCGATGAAGACGCCAAGAAAGCAGAGAAAGCAATATGCAGAACAATGGTCATATGAACAGCACACTTGTTGCTCAGTACGGTCCGAAACTCCTGGGTCCGGTGCCGGGCCCGAAAGCCCGCGCGATCATCGCCCTCGACGAGCGCTACGTGTCCCCGAGCTATACCCGCTCTTACCCCATGGTGGCCAAGCGCGGCCGTGGACTGCGCGTGGAAGATGTCGACGGAAACGAGTTTCTGGACTTTGCTGCCGGGATCGCGGTGGTTTCGACCGGACATTGTCATCCGGAGGTCGTCGCCGCCATCCAGCAACAGGCTGCCGAACTGATTCACATCTCGGGCACCGATTTTTATTACGAACAGATGGTGACGCTGGCCGAACGCCTTTCGGCCATTGCGCCGATGCCCGGACCGCATCGCTTCTATTACGGCAACTCCGGGGCTGAAGCCATTGAGTGCGCATTGAAGCTCGCCCGGTATCACACCGGCCGGCAAAACATCATCTCCTTCTTCGGAGCATTCCACGGGCGCACCATGGGTGCTCTTTCGCTTACCGCTTCCAAGCCGCAGCAGCGGCGGCGTTTTGCTCCCCTGGTTCCCGGAGTCACGCACGTGCGCTATCCCTACGCCTATCGCGGCTGTAGCGGAGGCCCGCAGGAGGAGGAGCGCTTTGCGTTAGGTTGCGCACGGTACATCGAAGAGAAGCTGTTCAAGACCACACTGCCGCCGGAAGAGGTCGCGGCAATTTTCGTCGAACCCATCCAGGGGGAAGGCGGCTACGTGGTGGCGCCGGATATCTTCATGCAGGAGCTGCGGCGCATCTGTGACCGGCACGGCATCCTGCTGGTAGTCGACGAGGTGCAATCGGGAGCGGGGCGGACCGGCAAATGGTGGGCAGTCGAACACTCCGGGGTACAGCCAGACATGGTTTGTATCGCCAAAGGCATCGCCTCGGGGATGCCCCTGGGCATCTGCATGACGCGGGCGGAGCTCATGAATTGGGTACCGGGCTCCCACGCCTCAACCTTTGGCGGTAACCCGGTGGCGATCGCCGCGGCCCTGGCCACCATGGACGTGCTCGAGCGCGAGGGCATCGCCAATGCGGCCACCATGGGAGAAACTTTCTTTGCCCGACTGAATGACTGGCCGGCGAAGCATCCGATTGTGGGCGAAGTGCGCGGCCGAGGGCTGATGATCGGCATTGAGATCGTCAAGAGCCAGCTCACCCGCGAGCCCGCGCCGGCGCTGCGCGACCGAATCGTCTCCCTGGCCTTTGAACAAGGGCTTCTGCTGCTGGGCTGCGGAGAGACCTCCATCCGCCTGGCGCCCCCGCTGATCGTGAACCAGCATGAAGCGGCCATCGGACTCGATATCTTCGAGAAATGCGTGGCACAGGCAGAGCAGGAACACGCGCAAGCCGTCAGCTTCGCCTCAGCAACTGTGTAGGCATGAGCGGATGCCCCATTCGAGGTGGGGCATCCGTCATCTCTGGGTTAATCTGGATTCTCTGGAGACCGCCCCCCGTGCAGGCCGCAGGCATTCACCACCTCGAGCTCACACTTCTCTTTCTCGTGCTCCTGGTCGCTGGGCTGACCACGCTCGCGCAACGTTTCAAAATTCCTTATCCCATCGTGCTCTTCATCGGTGGTGTGGTTCTCTCTCTGCTGCCGCATCTACCGCAGATTGCGCTGAATCCCGATGTTGTCTTTCTGGTTGTTTTGCCCCCGTTGCTCTACGTCGGCGGGTTCAACACCTCCTGGCGTGACTTTCACCACAACATTGTCAGTATTCTTATGCTGGCTTTTGGGCTGGTGGGATTTACCGTTGTCGGCGTTGCGCTGGGCACCGCGTGGCTGATTCCCGGATTCGATTATCGACTGGGCGCGGTTCTCGGAGCAGTGGTCTCAACCACTGATGCGATCGCCGCCACCTCCATCGCCAAGCGTCTCGGCCTCCCCCGCCGTATCGTCGACATACTCGAAGGCGAAAGCCTGGTCAATGACGCTAGCGGGCTGCTGGCCCTGCAATTCGCCGTTGCCCTGGTGGTCGCCGGGCGGCGGCCCGGGCCGGGTTTGGCGATGCTGGAACTTTTGTGGTTGATAGCCGGAGGAATAGCGATTGGGCTCTTCGCCGCTTTCGTCATCCACAGAGTCTCACTCGAGATCACTGACTCTCCGGTGGAGATTACCCTCTCCCTTGCCACCCCTTACCTGGCCTACCTCGCGGCAGAGGGGATTCATGCATCCGGCGTGCTCGCAACCGTGGTCTGCGGTCTGTATCTCGGGCGCAAGAACTCCGAGACTTTGTCCATCAATGCACGCATCGAGAGCACCGCGGTGTGGAAGACGCTGGAGTTCGGTCTCAACGGCCTCGTTTTTATCCTCATGGGGCTGCAGCTGCGGTTGATTCTGAGCGGTATCCACGACCTTTCCATGGGCCAACTCGCGCGCTATGGGGCCACCTTCGCGATCCTGGTGGTAGCGCTGAGGATTATCTGGGTTTATCCCGGCGCTGCGATTGCCTACTGGATCCGCCAGAAACTGCAGCATCAGCCAGAGCCCTATCCCGGCAACAAACAGGTCTTTATCGTGGCCTGGACAGGAATGCGCGGAGTTCTGGCCCTGGCCGCCGCCATCTCGCTGCCTACGGTACTGGAGAATGGTGCGCCTTTCCCGCAGCGGGATTTCATCATTTTTCTTACCTTTTGCATGATCTTCGTCACCCTGGTCCTGCAGGGGCTCACGCTGCCGGCGGTGATCAGAAAGCTGGGACTCTCAGCCGGCAGCGCGCGCAACCTGGAAGAACAGCGGGCCCGGCTGCTCATACTGAACGCCGTGCTCGATTACCTCAAGGATCTGTCGCGGCAAGCTAAGTCAGAGCATGCGACCATTTACGAAGACTTGATCCGCCACTACCGCGCCCGCGCCACCCTGGTCGAAGGCGGCAGCCAAGAGCCAAAGCCGGAACAAGAGGTCGCCCTGGCCCGCTATGAGCGCAATCTTGCCCAGGAACTCCGTTCACTAGAACGATCCACAGCGGTCAGCTTGCGCAATGAAAACAAGATCAACGACGAGCTGCTGAGAACCATCGAGCGCGAATTGGACCTCAGTGAGGCGCGTTTTCAGAAGCTGTAGCGCAGCCTTCGGGCGAGAGGCTTTAGCGCTTCTCGGTGCTCTTCACCCACATGATGCCTGCGGCGAAGAAGACGCAGGCGACGGCGAGCGCCAGGATAGCGTGCGCCTTGTTGCCATAGTGGACGGCGACAGCGGCATCAATCCACCAGACCACCGCACCGACGAACCAGATAAAGGAAAGATTCCTCATTCGCATCGAGGCTACCTCAACGACACCAGTTCACAATGCGACAACTCTGCGATAATCCATTACTTTGGGAATCGCGCCTGAAACCTACGTTCTCACTACCTGTATTAATTCTAAAACCAATTTGTACTTATGCTTTGCCCGAGTTTCGCCGTTTGACCCAGACCTTTTCCGCGGCAGGGTGCCCCAGGGTGGAGCGGCCGGCGGGGGTCTCGATCGAAATCGTCCGGTCGTAGTTTTTCGCCAGGACACTCACGCGGCCCCCGGGGGCGATACCCGCCTGGTGCAGGAAAAGCAATAATTTGGGATCCCGCTCATACAGGCTTACCACGGTATAGCCGGTATCTTCCCTGGCTTCAGAGAGCAACACCATCCCGCGCTTACCGCGCTGCTCCGGGGTTTCCGGCAAGACCCAGTTGCCGTGAGGACAAGTTCCCCTGGAGCCCAACCTCTCCAGGAGCTTGGCTTCAAAAGCGGGGGACACAGCGTGCTCCAGGCGTTCCGCTTCGTCGTGTACTTCATACCATTCCATGCCGAACATCTCAGCCAGCATGCGTTCGATTAGATGGTGCCTGAGTGCGGTTCGGTAGGCTGTCTCTTTGCCCTTGGGCGTGAGCCGCACAATTCCGTCCGGCTTGACCTCAAGATAGCCATCCCGCCGCAAACGTTTGAGCGCCATGGTGACCGCGGGCGGCGACACGGAAAGCCAGTGGGCCAGGGTTGCGGGAATGACTGCCTGTCCCTCGCTCTCCGCTTCGAGAACGGCCTTCAGATAATCTTCCTTCGAGATGGTGATCGGAGTTTTCACGGCGCACGCTCCCAGTAGTGTAGCCCGTCCGCGGGGGCACATGGCCGGTGTCGCAATCTGGCTCGATGCTTGAGAATCATGACTCAGCCTGGAACAGGCAAGCGGAGCACCTCAGTTTCCCGGGCAAGCGTCCGATAGAACTAAGAGAAGTCCCGGAGATTAAACCTTGCCGGTAGCATATGTGGATAACGCTGCTCTTGCTACCACCACCGTCCTCGCTTCACGAGCGCGCGACCCTTTAGTATCCGTCATTGTTCCCTGTTACAACGGAGCAGCGTTCCTCGAAGAAGCCCTGCGAAGCGCCCTGGCACAGAGCTATGGCGAGGTGGAAGTTGTGGTGGTGGATGACGGATCGACGGATAGCAGTGCTGAAATCGCACGGCGGTTTCCGGTGCGATACATTCGCCAGGAGAATCGCGGCCTGTCCGAGGCGCGAAATACGGGTATTCGAGAGAGTAAAGGCAGCTATCTTGTCTTTCTGGACGCGGATGACCGTCTGAAGCCGAGGGCGATCGAGACCGGCCTTGGTGCACTCGCACTGCGCCCGGATTGCCCGATGGCGGTAGGGGATCACGTGTTTATCGCAGCCAACAGCTCCTATCTAGCCAACTCTGCTAAGGAGGGCCACCTCCACTCCCACTATGAGGCGCTGTTGAGGAGCAACTTCATTGAAATGATCTCCTCGGTACTCTTCCGCCGAAGTATTTTCGATGAGGTAGGGGGATTCGATGCGAAACTTCCGGTGGCCGAGGATTACGAGCTTTACCTGCGCATCGCCAGAGGGTGGCCGATCTGCTGCCACTCTGTAATCGTCGCTGAATACCGGATGCACGGAGCCAATACATCGCGCGACTCCGAGTTAATGTTGACCACAACCCTGCAGGTACTGAAAGACCAGGCGAGATACTTGGAGAACGACCCCGGCCGCTTAATCGCGTTCCATGAGGGCGTTCGATCCTGGCGAAAGCAGTATGGGCGTCAGCTGGCGTCAGAACTGGCACGTTCCAATTCCACTTTGCGCATGGATCATCTTCTACGCAAGGTCATGCGGCTGTGCAGTTACTACCCACAAGGGTTATTGATGATCATGCTGTTGCGTATTCACCCCGCATTCAGCAGGCGCAAATTTATGGCAGGCTTCCGCGAGCAAGTACAGGTTGCGGGGCCAAATCGCGTCGAAGAGGCATAAGAATGCAGGACGATGCACTGCAAAGTAAGGGCGTTCCTTGAGCCATCAGAGACTGGATGCAGATAAATCAACGTTCCTCAGAATATCCCGTTCAGAAGCACGCTTAAGGAGGCGGCACGGCGCTTCCACCGTTTGCGCACGGTCTTCCACAAGAAGGCGATGATCCTGGTCTACCATCGGGTGGCCGAGGCCAACGTGGACCCATGGGCCCTGGGCGTCAGCCCTGCTCACTTCGCACAGCACTTGCAGGTTCTCAAAACGATCGCCAACCCAATTTCGCTTCAGGACCTGATAAAGGCAAAATCGGATCGCGAGCTTCCCCCCAGGCCAGTCTGTATCACGTTTGACGACGGGTATGCAGACAACTTGTATGCTGCCAAGCCTGCGCTCGAGTTCTATCGCGTGCCGGGTACGGTGTTTATCACGACGGGATATATCGGCATACCGGAAAACCTATGGTGGGATGAGCTGGCAAAGCTCATTCTCGACCCGACGTCGAGGCAAGAGGAGTTAAGCCTGAGTTTGAACGGCTACCATTACGCTTATGCTTTTCCGCCGACAGACGGGGAGGGGGGCAACCCAGATCCGCATAGCAAGTGGAGAGCCTGGGAAAACGCGCCGAGGCCCCGCGAGACTGCCTACCTGGCGATCTATGGCATGCTCGTCAAACTGTCGGACGGTGAACGTGAAAGTGCGCTCGAACAGCTCCGCCGCGGGGCAACGCCATACGGCGACCGGCGGCAACATCGCTGCCTGACCGAGGTTGAGCTTCGCGAGCTGGCTGAGGGAGAGCTAGTGGAGATCGGTGCGCATACCCTGACCCATCCTGTGCTTGCGGACCTCGCGCCCGATCAGCAACAGCACGAGATTGGCGGCAGCAAACGACGGCTGGAGGCACTGACGGGCAAGAAGATCAGCAGCTTCGCCTATCCCTATGGCAAGAAGAACCATTACACACAGCACACGGTCGCGACCGTACAAGCCAATGGCTTTGCCTGTGCGTGCTCCAA
This sequence comes from uncultured Acidobacteriaceae bacterium, assembly GCA_963787145.1. Taxonomy (GTDB): domain Bacteria; phylum Acidobacteriota; class Terriglobia; order Terriglobales; family Acidobacteriaceae; genus PALSA-350. Next base: position 69,752 of record CAWBBY010000010.1, on the reverse strand, counting down.
CTTCGGCGGACTTGTGACCCGCTCTTCCAATCGCTTTACGCTGCCACGCTTCCAGCCTATGGACTGGGATGGGGATCAATTCGCCGAGGTGGTGGAGGGGTGGTACCGGGAATAGTTGGCAAAGAGGCGCGCTCCGGCGACAATGGAGCCCATGTTAAGTTTGCGGCTGCTCGAGGAATTTGTTCACGCCAGTGACTATCTCGCCGTCCGCTTAAAAAGAGACTCGACGCGCCCGGCACATCTGGAGGTGGGGCGCCGTGGAGAAGAAGCAGCCTTCTTCTACCTACGCCGCCGTGGTTACATCGTGGTAGCGCGCGGGTGGCGTAGCGCGAAGGTTCGTGGCGATCTTGACCTGGTGGCCTGGGAAGGCACCGCTCTCTGCTTTATCGAAGTGAAGACGCGCACCAGCCGGAGCTTTGCCACCGCAGAGGCGGCGGTCGACGAGGAAAAGATCCGGATGCTCCGCCGAATGGCGCGCCAATACCTTCAGGCAATGCCCCTTGTTCCGGATCAGGTTCGGTTCGACGTCTTGTCAATCTATTACGAAGCGCAGGAGTCTTTTGAGCTGATCCGCGGCGCGTTCGATTGGCATTGAGTTTGTTTCCTCTGGTCATGTCGCTCGGGATGACAAAGGGTAGATCTGGTTCCTTCCTCTACAGTTTGTGATGTGGATGGAACGATCGTTCCCTTCGCGCTCTGCGTACAGCTCTCTCAATCCCTTATAACAGCTGCTTAGGTGGGCGCCGCCGTCCCCTTTGTCATCCCGACCGTAGTGGAGGGATCTGCAGTTCTCTCTCCCGCCAAGCAACTCCGAAAGGTGAAGGCTTAAAGGCTGCGGAGTTGCTTGATGGAGGGGCGCACCGCAGACCCTCGGCTTCGCTCGGGATGACAAAGGGGACGGCGGCGCTCACCACAGCAGCGTTACCGAGGGATGGAGACAGCCGCAGGTTATGCGCGGGTGGGCACTGTGGGGTCAGACTTGTCCAAATTGGTGGTGGGAGCCCCCGCATTTATGCGGGGGAAGGAGCGCTTTAGCGCTCCGTGAAAGAGTCTCGACTCTGATGACGCGCTGCCCCGGATTTCCTGTGCAGCTTGGTGGCTCCGGCGCACTTCTTGCGGCTTTCCTTAACGAAAGCCGCATACGCGGTCGCGTCCAGCGCAGCGTACAGGAAATCCGGGTTTAGCGCCGGCAATGTCAAAGCTACTGGGCGTCTTTGTATTCTTCGTGCCAGGCCATCTGAATGGCTTCTAGCTTGGGCTCGTTTGACTTTGCCGGGTCGTCGGCAAAGCCTTCGAGCTCGGTTACGTATTTGTGCAGATCGGTGAAGCGCACCGTGAAGGGATCCACGTCGGGAAATTTTTCCTGCAACTGGATACCTATCTCTTCCGCGTCATTCCAGGTAATTTCACGCGCCATCGTCAACTCCTCACTTCTCTTCCGCCAGACTTAGCGGCTTGCCCTCGGAAACATAGTTGCGATTCCACTTGGGAATCTCGACCACGTAGTTTCCCGGCCCGGTGATCACGGCCTGGCAGCCAAGACGTGAATTAAGCTGCAAATCCGCCGCCATGTCCAGCCGGTCCAGCTCATCGTCATCGGCCGGGGAGAGCGCCTCGCTGCCATCTTTTGTCCAAAGGTGACAGGTGGTGCAAGCACAGGAACCGCCGCAGGCGTGATCGAGAAAAATGTCGAAGTGCTCCGCCACGTCGAGGAACGACATGGGCTTTCCATGATGCCCGTAGGGTAGTGTGCCGTATTCAAACTCCACGGTACGGCCTTCGGGAAGAAATGTGACGCGGACCATATTGTCAGTCATCGGTTTACTTTCTTTCCATGAACTCAGCATGGGCGATGGGGTGCGAAGCTGTCGGGCCTTGGCCCAACTTGTCATCCGCCGATTGCATCGTCTGGCCCTTGATTGCGCTCGAAACCGCCGCGTCCATCATGAGCTCGGCAAAGCGGTGAGTGGCCTTGTCCAGCGCTTCGGTCCCAGCGCGCAGAGCCTGCAGATCATCGCCCTGCTTGAGGACGCTTAGCTCTGCACTGAGTGCGCCAATCTCTGCTCGCTCGTCCGAGTCAAGCAACTGCCAGGCAGGGCTGGCAGGGGCCTTCTCCACCGCGCTGAGGATGGTGTCCGCTTCGTTCCTGGCTTCGACCAATTGACGGAGATGGATATCCTCTTCTGCGTGATCGAACGATTCCAGAATCATCGACTCCACCTGCTCGTCAGTCAGGCCATAGGCCGGCTTCACCGAGACTTCCGCCTGCTTGCCACTGCGCTGCTCGAGTGCGGAAACATGCAGAATGCCGTTGGCGTCGATGAGGAACTTGACCTCGATGCGCGGCATTCCCGCGCTCATAGGCGGGATGCCCTTAAGATCGAAGCGGGCCAGCGAGCGGCAATCCTTGGCCATCTCACGCTCGCCCTGAAGCACGTGGATGGCGACATTGGTCTGCCCATCGACCCCGGTAGTAAATGATTCAGAGGCAGAGGCGGGAATGGTTGAATTGCGCTGAATGATTTTGGCGACCACCCCACCCAGCGCCTCGATGCCCAGGGATAACGGGGTCACATCGAGCAGCAGCATATCCTCGGTCGCTTTCGATCCGCCGCCCAGAATGTTGGCTTGCACGGCCGCGCCGAGCGCCACCACCTCATCCGGATTGAGCTCGGTGCGGGGCTGCTTACCGCGACGCGGGAGCTCAAAAACATCGCTGACCAGCTGTTGCACCGCAGGTATGCGGGTTGAACCGCCGACCAGCACTACTTCACCGATCTGATCGGGACTGAGGTGCGCATCGCGCAGTGCGTCGCGGCAAGGCGCGATGGTACGGGAGACGACGGGTTGAATCAGCTGTTCGAATTGCTCGCGAGTGATTTCACGCCGGTAACGGCCGCCCTGCGGAAGCTTGACATCCATCTGCGCAACGGACTGCGACGACAGCGCAATCTTGGCTTCGATCACAGCTTTACGTATCGCCTGAATGACCTCCGGTTGCCGGCGCAACTCGGTTCCTGTATCGCCGGCGATGTCATCGAGCGCGATGGCAATCAAGAGGTTGTCAATGTCATCGCCGCCCAGGTGAGTATCACCATTGGTGGCGATCACCTCGAAGATGCCTTCATGCAACTTGAGGATGGAGATATCGAAGGTCCCGCCGCCCAGGTCATAGACCGCGATGATGCCTTCCTTTTCGCGATCAAGACCATAGGCCAAGGCTGCGGCCGTGGGTTCGTTGACTAGGCGCAGGACCTCGAGCCCGGCCATACGTCCCGCATCCTTGGTCGCCTGCCGCTGGGCATCGTTGAAATAAGCCGGCACCGTGATCACCGCCTGGGTCACCGGCGCACCGAAGTATCGCTCCGCGTTGCGCTTGAGCTGACGCAAGATATGCGCGGAAATTTCCGGAGGCGTGAATTCTGTATCCCCGAGGCGAATGCGCAGTACCTCGCCAGGCTGGATTTCGTCGGCCAGCCGAAAGGGAAAGTATTTCAGTTCTTCGACAACGTCCTCGACCCCACGGCCCATGAGCCGCTTAACGGAATAGATGGCCTGCTCCGGCGCGTGCAGTAGCGTGTGGCGCGCTCCATTGCCGACCAGCATAGCCGGGCGCCCGCCATCACGAGCAGGCGCCAACGCCACCACGGAGGGCACCAGGTTCAGGCCATCTTCCCCCGGGATGACGACGGGCTTATCGCCTTGCATGAAGGCGACCAACGAATTGGTCGTGCCCAAGTCAATACCTACTACGCGCTCTTCCGCCATAATTCTTAAGGCTCTCCCAGAGTCTGTTCCACATCACGAACCAGGTTCTGCAAGTAACTTCGGCGTTGCAACAAGGAGGTCATCGCTTCCTTAGCCGCGGTTTTCCTGGCTTCGTCGTTTTGTTCCCACGCTGCATCCCAAGCTGACCACCGGGTACGCACTTGCTCGTCGAGCGCGCTGAGTTGGGCCGCAAACTGGTTCTTTGCGACCTCGAGATCGCGACGCAGTTGCGGATCGTCTTCGCCCAGCTTCTGGTTCTGGCGCAATTCTTCGAGTTGCATGTTCAGCTCGAAGACCTCTTCCAGTAGATCAGGGGGCACCTTCGAGGGATTCAGATTGCCTGGCCCACGTGGGTCTTCGAACTGCACCCCTTCGAGCTTGAGGAGATACTTGGTACGCTCGAGCGGATTCTTCAAGGTGCGATAGGCATCGTTCAGCAGCGAGGCCTGCGAAAGGCTCCACTCCTGTTCCTGCTGAGTAGCTCGCGCATACACATCGGGGTGCAGTTTGCGGCTATAGCGATAAAACTGTTTTTCCAGCGCTTGAGCATCTAAATCGAGCTTCGGCGGCAAACCAAACATGGCGAAGTAGCCAGCCTGCTGGGGTGGCTGAACCTTGCCGCAAGAGGCACAGAAGGGCTGCCCGTCCGTGACCTCCTGGCCGCAGGACCAGCATTTTGCCGGCGCGCTGACTCTGTCAATAATTTGCATAGGGGAGCAGACCGCGGTGCGTCTACGCCGAAAACGACGAACCGCAACCGCAAGATTTGGTCGAGTGGGGATTTATGAAGTTAAAGCCCTGGCGCATCAGCGTCTCTTCGTAGTCGAGAATCATGCCGTGGAGGTAGATAAACGACTTGGGATCGACGAAGACGCGCACATCTTCAAAGTTGTACACGCGATCGCGTTCTCGGGGCTGCGAGTCGAAGCGAATGTTGTAGGAAAGACCGGAGCAGCCCCCGCCCTGAATGCCCAAGCGGAGTCCCCCCTCTGTAGGGGAAACTCCTTCTTTGGCCATGGCTGCGCGGATCCGCTTCAGGGCACGCTCCGTGACCTGAATGCCCTTTTGATTCGGCGCAGCATTTTCCGCATTGAGGACAGCTAAATCCATCTTGCCTCTGAATTAATGAGCTACCGAAGCAGTGGCTTCCGCCGTCTCGGTTACGCCGTTCTTCTTCTTCCAATCGCCGATGGCAGCGCGGATCGCATCTTCGGCGAGCACCGAGCAGTGAATCTTAACCGGCGGCAAAGCCAGCTCTTTCACAATGTCGGTGTTCTTGATCTGCATCGCTTCCGCGACCGTCTTGCCCTTAACCCACTCGGTGGCGAGCGAGGAGGAGGCGATGGCGGAACCGCAGCCAAAGGTCTTGAACTTCGCTTCTTCAATCACCTGGGTCTCGGGATTGACACGGATCTGCAAACGCATGACGTCGCCGCACTCCGGGGCGCCGACCAGACCCGTACCTACTTCAGACTTGCTCTTATCCATCTGGCCCACGTTCCGCGGATTGTTGTAGTGATCAATTACCTTATCGCTATATGCCATTTTTTTCTCCCTGACTTCGTATCCAGCGTTTGCGTGTTCACACCAAAAGTTTAGTGTGCCTGCCACTCAATCTTTGAAATATCGATACCTTCTTTCACCATTTCATAGAGCGGCGAAAGTTCGCGCAGTTTCTGTACTACATCGATGACCTTGTCAGCAACGTAATCAACTTCGGCTTCGGTGTTGAAGCGGCCCAAACCAAAACGAATCGAACTGTGTGCCACGTCGTCGCCCAGCCCCAGGGCCTTCAGTACATAAGATGGCTCAAGCGACGCCGAGGTGCAGGCCGAACCGCTGGAAACTGCAACATCGTTAATGCCCATCAGCAGCGACTCACCTTCGACGTAAACGAAACTGACGTTCAGGTTGGCCGGCAGACGATGCTCCATGGAGCCGTTGACGTGGACGTAGTCCAGGTTTGCCAACAGCTTGTCCTTCAGCTTGTCGCGGAGCTTACCCAGCCGCTCGGCCTCGGCCGCCATTTCCTCCCCGGCGATCTCGCAAGCCGCGCCCAAACCAACGATGCCGGGCACATTGAGCGTTCCCGAGCGCATACCGCGTTCGTGGCCGCCGCCGTCGATCTGCGCCGAAATCTGCACCCGGGGGTTGCGACGGCGGACATACAACGCGCCACATCCCTTAGGCCCGTAAATCTTGTGTCCGGTCAGCGATAGGCAATCGATGTTCATGGCGTTCACGTCGACCGGGATCTTGCCCACTGCCTGCACCGCATCCGTATGGAAGATGACGTTGTGCTGGCGGCAGATTTTGCCGATCTCCGCGATCGGTTGGACCACGCCTATCTCGTTGTTAGCAAACATGATGGTGACCAGGATGGTCTTGTCGTCGATGGCCCGTTTCAGGTCTTCCAGGTCGATCAGGCCATCCGCCTTAACAGGCAGGTAGGTGATGCGGTAGCCGTACTTTTCGAGGCGCTTACAGGAATCGAGCACCGCTTTGTGCTCGGTGACCTGGGTAATGATGTGGTTGCCCCGCTCGCGATACATCTCCGCTATGCCCTTGATGGCCAGGTTATTGCTCTCGGTCGCGCCCGAGGTAAAGATGATTTCCTTGGCTGTGGCGCCAATCAGCTTCGCTACCTGCTCGCGAGCATGCTCTACGGCCTGCTCGGCTTCCCATCCGAAGGAGTGGTTGCGGCTGGCTGCATTACCGAACTTGGCGGTGAAAAACGGGATCATTGCCTCAAGCACGCGGGGATCCATCGGCGTGGTGGCGTGGTCATCCATGTAGATTGGCAGCTTTACGTTTGCCGCGGCCGACACTGCAGTCTCAACGGTGTTCATTGCGCTCTCTCCTGCTCTCAACATTTATTCTTTACGGATTATTATTCAGCCGCCCAAACTCACCAGCATGGATTCCACCGGCTTGCCATGGTATTTCCGTCCGGGTTCGTGCTCACACAGGTCGGATACGCGAATTGCCTTCAACACGTCCGAGATGCTCTCGTTTACCTTGCGCAATGGCTCCCGGATGGTACAGCTATCCGTCAGGTCACACCCGTGGGGGCCGGTCGCACAGGAGGTAATAAACAGGGGCCCATCAATAGCGCCGATCACCTCAAAGGCCGTAATGTCCTCAGCCGAGCGGGAAAGCGCGTACCCACCGTTAGTGCCGGCGTGGGAGCGAAGCAGCCCCGCCTTGGTGAGCCGCTGCAGAATCTTGGCCAGCAACTGCGGCGGAATACCGTAAGCTTCAGCGATGTCCTTAGCACTCAGAGAAGGCATGTCAGGACGCTCTGCCAGGAACTTCAGCGCCATCAAACCGTAATCAGCCTTCTTGGTGAGCCTCAGCATTCCCACTGTACCTAGAGATGCAATTCCGACCGTGCCGGTCGCATATTCAGTATACGACCTATTTCCTGACAACCACAACCCGGAGTATGCCTTGGGGGGCGGAGCTTTTGTCCCGTATCGGTTTGGCTATCAGGTATTACGCAACTCTTACACCGCTTTGGGGCTTGCGCCCACTAGCCTACTGAAGAGGTTACGGAGCAGTAATGATGGCAACAGCCGCGGCAAGCGCAGCAACAGAAGCAGCCGAGCTACAGAGTGCCCTGGAGCCAAACCGGGGCGAATTTCATTGGAAATTTGCCTTGATCATCGGCATTTTCCACCTGGGAGCGGTAGCGGCGTTGTTTGCGTTCCGCTGGTCCGCCCTGGCGGTTTTCGCGGTGACCTGGGTGCTTACCCAGAACGTGGGTATCGGACTCTCTTACCATCGCCTGCTGACCCATCGCGGCTATGTGGTTCCCAGATGGCTGGAATATACGATGGCGATCCTGGGCACCATGGCCCTGCAAGGCAGCCCGGTTTACTGGGTCGCGGTGCACCGTCTGCATCACCAATTTACCGATAAGCCGGGAGACCCCCACTCCCCGCGAGACGGCAAATGGTGGTCGCATATGGGCTGGATCCTGAACGGTTCGCTGCATAACAACAGCGGTATTCTCAAGCGCTATGCCCCCGACCTCATGAAACAGGGCTTCTACCGGTGGCTGAATCGATTCCACTGGCTGCCGGTGACGGTGCTGGGTTTTGCCCTGCTGGCAGTGGGTGGCTGGCCTTGTGCGCTATGGGGCATCTTCTTTCGGGTCACAGTTGGCCTGCACGTTACCTGGCTGGTCAACTCTGCGACCCACATCTGGGGTTCGCGGCGGTTCGAAACCCGGGACGACTCCCGCAACAACTGGTGGGTCGCCCTGTTGACAGGAGGCGAGGGTTGGCACAACAACCACCACGCGCACCCGGTCTCGGCTCGCCACGGGATGGCGTGGTACGAACTCGATGTCAACTACTGGGGAATCTGGATGCTGGAAAAAGTGGGCCTCGCCACTAAAGTCAACGCCAAGCGCGTTTGACGCTTCAGCCGGCTTACATTCGGGTTGAAGAGGTGTGTGGCTACCGCGAAAGAAACCGCAGATCCCTCCACTACGCTTCGCTCCGGTCGGGATGACAATTCTGTTGTGGAACCTTCTCTTGTGATCCCAATGAATTGTCATCCCGACCGGAGCGAAGCGTAGTGGAGGGACCTGCGGTTTCTTTCCGCGGTACTCAGAGACCAGATTTTTCCGCAACCTGTTCAGCCGGCTTTCGGAATACGCCGTTCCGGCACCGATGCTGCGGGACTAAAGCAGTCAATAGCCAAGGTTGTCAGACCGGCGTCTAGGTTCTGAATCTCACGTTCCACGGTTGCCCGCACGTGAGCCGGCACTCCCACCGCCCGTAGATTTAGCAATAGCTCGAGCTTACCGGCAGGGGAGGCATCAAGATCCCCCTCAACCATTGGTTCCTGACCATTGCCGCAGATCGCTGCCTTGAGGTAGCCGGTTGGCGAAGTGACGATTGCCTTCAAGTGAGCGATGGGGATTTTCGCCGCGCTGAGGGCGGCATCGAGATGGTCGAGCAAAGGCCCAAGCAGCATCGCTGGAGAGAGCAAGCCTTTGGGTTCGAAGACCGCTCGCAGGTTTAACCAGGCAAGTGCCGCTTCTGCCCGCGCATATTCTGAATAATCGATCTCCAGTACCTGATCGCCGCCGGCGATGGCCCCGGACAAGACTTCATTCAACCATGCCGCAACGCCCTGTCCTGACTTGGCGCTTAGCTGCCGGGCGTGAGCGATGCCCATCTCGGGATAGCCGGGGTAGAGGTCCGACTTGGTAAAGCAGACCAGATCAGCTTCCTGCAATTGCTTGTCGAAAAGGAAACGCATATCTGGATCGGCGCCCTCCTCGAGCATGGCGTGGGCACGGAGCGGATCCACCAGGACCGTGAGCGGCGAGAGTTGATAGGTCTCGCTGTACTCGAGCAGCGGACGGAGCACAGTAGCCGAGAGATCGGTACAGCTGCCCACCGGCTCGGCGAAGATTACATCTGGTGCATACGCGCGGAGATCGCCGATGGCATCGATCAGCTGGGAAAGGCGGCAACAGAAGCAGCCCCCGGTTACTTCTCCTGAGTGCATGCGCGATAAAGCCGCATAGCGGCTGTCGACCAGGTCAGTCCCCTGGTCGTTCCATACCATGGCACTGCGGAGACCACGTTGCTGCAACTCTCGCGCCGCGGCCAAAATCAACGTGGTCTTGCCTGATCCTAGAAACCCACCTACCAGGACCACCCAAGGCTTGGAATGGCCACTCATACCAACACCTTCAAACAAGAAGCCCCATTTTGCCACAAGCCAGATGCAACTGTTATCGTTAGCGGTTGCCGAAATTCCATGCAGATTCCTGACCCGGTTCTCGTTTCCGCCACTGTGCGCCGCGCGGTTTCTGAGGGCCTCGTGAACCTCACGTCTCCTGGTCTGGATTCCACTGATCCCCCTTCCGCCGCCGTCTACTCAGAAGTATGGAGAGTTTGAGGAGAACTGCAGATGTCATCCTATGCTGTCCCGGTCCTGGAATCGCCTACACCCGTTGCCCCTGGAGAAGTGCTGCTGATCGCCAGCGGCGATCTGCGCCAATCTGCAAATAAGGTCTGCTGGGCGGCTCAGTCGGAGATGGAAAAGCAACTCACCGAAGCCTTGCGGGCCGAAGGGTTTACCCTGCGCCGCGCGCACCCTTACCGCGAGGATTGGGGGCACGGCTTCATCAATAATCAGCGCATGGGCATGGACGTTTTCTTGAAGATCCATCCCGACGCGCCGGTCATTGTCGCTGAGGCCGTATGGCAGTACAGCCACAACGTCTTTTCCGGACTTCAGCATCATCGCGGGCCTATTCTCACGGTAGCTAATTGGTCAGGGCAGTGGCCCGGGCTGGTGGGCATGCTGAACTTGAATGGCTGCCTGCACAAGGGCGGAGTGACCTTCAGCACCCTGTGGAGCAAGGACTTCAAGGACGAATTCTTCCGCCGTGGCCTGCGGCAATGGCTCAAGGGACAAGTAGTCGAGCATGACTTGAGCCATGTGCACGCACTGGACGTATCGGCCCTGCCGGTGGCGGAGAGGGACTTGGGCGCGTCGCTGGCCCGCAATCTCAAGGCGCACAAAGCGATTCTCGGCGTCTTCGATGAGGGCTGCATGGGCATGTATAACGCCATCATCGAGGACTATCTGCTCAACCCCACCGGAGTCTACAAGGAGCGGCTCAGCCAGTCGGCCCTGGTGGCCGCCATGGCGCAGGTTACCGATAAGGAAGCCCAAGGAATTCGCAACTGGCTGGATGGCCGCGGGCTCACCTTCGTCACCGGACCGAGGGAAGAGACCGATCTAACCAACGGGCAGATCCTGGAGCAGTGCAAGATGTATATCGCGGCGGTGCGGATTGCCGATGAGTTCGGTTGCGATGCCATCGGTATTCAATACCAACAGGGCCTGAAAGACCTGGCGCCGGCGTCAGATCTGGTTGAGGGCTTGCTCAATAACGTAGATAGGCCGCCTGTCTTCGATGCCAAGGGCCGGGAATTGTATGCCGGCAAGCCCCTACCACACTTCAACGAAGTGGACGAATGCGCGGGCTTAGACGCGCTCATCACCAATCGCGTCTGGACTGCTATGCAACTTGACCCAGCCACAACGCTGCATGACGTTCGTTGGGGCGAGCACTACAGCGGAGGCGATATCGACGAGTTCGTCTGGGTCTTTCAGATCTCCGGCGCGGTTCCCGCTTCGCATATCGCGGGTGGCTACGCCAAGGCACGCAGCGAACGCCAGCCGCCGATGTACTTCCGGCTTGGCGGGGGCACGCTCAACGGAATCTGCAAACCCGGACACGTAGTTTGGAGCCGTGTTTTTGTGGAAGGCGGCGCGCTGCATGTGGACCTGGGCCGGGCTACCGCGATTGAACTGCCCGCCGAAGAGACAGAGCGTCGATTGAAGTCTGTCACTCCGCAGTGGCCGATTATGCATACCCTGCTGCATGGCATCACCCGCGACCAGTTTATGGCCCGGCATAGAGCGAACCATCTCAACGTGGCCTACGCTCCGACCAGCCAGGTAGCCGACCAGGCGCTGACCGCCAAGGCAGCAATGATGGCGGAACTGGGCATTCATGTCCACCTTTGTGGGGATTAAAAGGTTCTAACCAGGAAAGGACACCCGCGTCAATGCTCGTGCCGCTGTCTACAGACTCAAAGGAAGCCGGCTATACGAAACAGCCACTGGTTCCTAAGGGCTTGGCTGTGCCCTTTTTCCTGGTAACCGCGCTGTTTTTTCTTTGGGGAGTTCCCAGCAATCTGAACGATGTTCTTATCCGCCAGTTCATGAAGTCGTTCGCCATTTCCCGTTTCCAGGCTGGGCTGGTGCAGTCGGCCTTCTATATGGGTTACTTTCTGCTGGCCATTCCCGCTGCGCTGTTGATGCGCAAGATGGGGTATAAATTCGGCATCGTTGTGGGCTTGCTGCTGTTTGCCACCGGGACCTTCCTCTTCTGGCCCGCAGCTGTTATCGGGCGCTACGGTTTCTTTCTCCTGGCGCTGTTTGTCATCGCCAGTGGGCTTTCCTTCCTGGAGACCGCTTCCAATCCTTTTGTCGCCCAGCTGGGCTCGCCTGAAAGTGCTGCCCGCCGTCTGAATTTCTCCCAGGCATTCAATCCTTTGGGCGCTATCACCGGCGTACTGGGGGGCACGGTTTTTATCTTCTCGGGCATCGAACTGACACCGTCTCAGGTCTCCGTCATGCAAGCAGCCGGTACTTACGACACCTACCTGAAGCATGAGACGATGCGGGTGGTTGTTCCCTACCTGGTGCTGGGGGCGATTACGCTCATCTGGGCTTTCCTGATCGCCAGAACCAAGTTTCCCACCATCGCGCGGGAGCACGAGAATAGCCAGGACCATGGCAGCTTCAAGGAGCTGCTGCGTTACCCTAATTTTCTCTTCGCGATCGTCGCCCAGTTCCTGTATGTGGGGGCCCAGGTTGGCACCTGGAGCTACTTTATCCAGTATGTGCAGGATGGAACCCACGAGCCGGAAAAGATCGCCGGTTATTTTCTTACCGGCACGCTGGTTGCCTTCGGCGTGGGCAGGTTCAGCTCCGCCGCGCTGATGCGTTACGTAAAACCCGCCTATCTGATGGGCGTTTACAGCCTGGTGAATATTGTCCTGGTGGCGGTTGGCGTTGCGTTTCCCGGCTGGGTTGGGCTGTGGGCGATCTTCGTGACCAGCTTCTTCATGTCAGTCATGTTCCCGACTATCTTCGCTCTGGGCATCGATGGCCTGAATCAGAATACGAAGATTGGTGGATCGCTGATCGTCATGGCGATCGTGGGGGGCGCTGTGCTGACGCCGCTTATGGGCTGGATTTCACAGACCCGGCACAGTATTGCGGAGGCATACATGGTCCCGCTCTTCTGCTACTGCGGAATCGCGCTTTATTCCTTTGTTGGAGTGCACATGAAGCGAAAAGTCGAGGCGGGAGGAAGCTTAGGATGAGCGCAATCAAGGCAATTCTGGCCACATTAGTGCTCACGATGAGCGGCCTGGCAGCAGCTGCGCAACAGTCCACGACAGAGTGGCAAACGAGGCTGGCGCAGGTTTTGCCTCTCCTTGGGCATCGCAACTGGATCATGATCGTGGACTCGGCGTACCCGCTGCAGAGCTCCGCCGGTGTGGAAACGATTGAAACCAACACTGACCAGATGCAAGTGATCCGCCAGGTCTTAGGCGCAATCGACAGCTCAATCCATGTGAGGCCGATTGTCTACATGGATGCGGAGCTCCCATTTGTAACCGAGAAAGACGCTCCCGGAGTGACGGCTTACCGCGAAGGGATCAAGACCGTGCTTGCGGGACAAAAGATAACGTCATTGACACACGAGCAAATCATCGCCAAAGTGGACGAGGTGGGTAAGACGTTTCACATCGTGGTTCTAAAGACAACCATGACGGTTCCCTATACTTCCGTCTTCCTGCAGCTCAACTGCAAATACTGGAGTGATGATGCGGAAGCGCAGATGCGCAAAGCGATGAGCGCAGGCGGCGCGAAATAGGTAGGAAGCCGACCAAACTCGGTTGCCTGATTAAGCGTCTGCGTGAGAACTACTTCTCCAAATTGAGTCCCGTAGGGACGGCTGAAAGTCAGTCTTGTCCAAATTAGGTTTTATGAATGAGGCGGAAAGCCTGCTAGGTTGAGGTTGGGATTTCTTCCAGGAAAACCAATCTCAATCAGGAGGAGCTTTCCGCCATGAGTGGAGTATGCAGTATTTTTTCGCAGGTTTTGGGGGTATTTTCTCGGGTCGAGTTTGAACAAGCGGTTTGCCAGCATCGAGCGGAGCATCACGCTCGTGGATTTAGCAGTTGGAGCCAGATGGTGGCGATGTTGTTCTGTCATTTGGGCAGAGCGCAGTCGTTGCGAGAGATCTGCGGAGGGCTGGCGGCCTGCGAAGGCAAGTTGAGGCATCTGGGGGTGGATCAGTGCCCTAAGCGTTCGACGTTGGCCTACGCCAACGAACATAGACCATGGGAGCTGTACCAGACGGTGTTTGAGCAGTTGCTGGAAAAGTGTCAGCGGGAGGTGCGGGGAGGGAAGAAATTCCGCTTTAAGAACAAGTTGCTGAGTTTGGATGGCAGTGTGATTGACCTCAGCGCGACGATGTATGACTGGGCCCGGTTCCGCCGGACCAAAGGTGGAGTGAAACTGCATTTGTTGCTGGATCACGACGGATATCTGCCCCAGTACGCGGTGATCGAGCCAGCCAGCAAGGCGGAAATCCAGGTAGCGCGCAAGCTGGTTTTAGAACCGGGCACGATTTTGGTGTTCGATCGTGGGTATACCGATTACAAGTGGTTCGCCAGCTTGACCGCGCAAGGTGTGTACTTCGTGACCCGGCAACGGTGGAACAGCTATCGGAAGGTAGTCAAGGAGCTGCCGATCCCGGAAAAGGGCAACATCCTGGCCGATCAGATGGTGCTGTTGGGCCACCGCGGTTACCGCACCGGGGTGCCGGTCAGGCGGGTGGCAGTGCGCGATCCAGAGACAGGCAAGAAGTTCGAATTTCTTACCAACAAACTGGATTTTGCTGCCAGCACGATTGCGAAAATCTATCGCGATCGTTGGCAGATCGAGACTTTTTTCAAGGCCCTCAAGCAGTCTTTGCGGGTCAAGACATTTGTAGGCACCAGCGCCAACGCCCTAAAGACGCAGATCTGGACCGCCTTGATCGCCATGTTGATTCTGAAATATCTGAAGCTGAAATCAACCTTCGATTGGTCGCTCTCCAATCTAGTGGCCTTATTGCGCCAGCAGTTGTTCGTATACCGCGACTTGTGGGCTTGGTTAGATTGTCCTTTTGAACCGCCGCCTGCCCTGGCAGGAATTCATGATCAGCTTCGGCTGGCGCTCTAATTTTCTTAGCTTTCTTTAGGACAGCTGAAACCTAGCCGACCGTCAAAAAACCTAAATCGCCCTACAATCGGGAGCTCTATAGCAAAACACTTGGACAGCACGTTTCTCAATCTACCGCTCCCCTCACCCCAACCTGATTTTGCAATGACCGGTTGCAGCACTCGTTTGTCCAATAAAATCAACGCTACAGGGTCGACCAATCCGCTAATTTGGACAGCTCTGGCTGAAAGTAGCCCAGGACGTCAGTCCTGGGTAGGCGACAGAAAGCGGATCAGTCCCGTAGGGACGGCTGAGAATGTCCCAGGATGCAATCCTGGGTGCACTCCTTCGCCACGCCAATGTCTTGGCGTCGGATTCAAGGGCGCCCAGGATTTCATCCTGGGACATTCTCAGCCGTACCTACGGGACTGGTCGTGTGTGTTCTGTATCCAGGACTAACGTCCTGGGCTACTCTCAGCCGTCCCTACGGGACTCAAGTTAGAGAGAGTAGTTCTCACGCGGACACTTCAACCCCTGGGCTTTTCTTGCGTGCTGGTGGAAAACCCGGTGCACTGCGGAGGATATCTCTGGACAAGCATTTGTTTTGGGATGCGCCTTAGCAGGGCTAAACAGGCTGCGGAAAAACTCGACTCCTGCCGGGTTTGAGTTCTCACGCAGACACTAAAAGCCCAATTCTTTTAGGGGCAGGCGGGCACAATCCTCCGGTCTCTAGTTCAGACCTCGAGAAGCGTTACTTCCTTCACCTCGCTGCGGCCGGTCTTCATCGGCGTGACCAACAACGTCTTCAGCTCCCAAGGGGCAAGGTCAATGATGTGCTCCAGGCCCAAGGGGGAGCTCTTCAGGGTTGCCTGAGTGGGTTTTCCCGCTCGCTCTTGCAGGCGCAGAATGGTCCCGTCCGGCATCCGTTCGGCGCGCTTGATCGCCAACACCCAGACATTGCCAGGCATGATCTCGAGAAAGGACTGTTCCCATGGTTGTGTCCCCTGGTGTGCCGAGTCCATCACATACTCGGCGGGCGTTTGGAGTTCTTCGGCGCGGCGATCGAGTGCCAATTCCGCATAGCCACCGCGGCCAGCCAATAGCCAGAACTTGCGCTCCTGCCTTCCCTGGTCCTGCCAGGCGTTGTTGTCATCATGTGGTACCTGGTTCGGGTTGTGGCGAGCAAAGGGCGCTGAGCGGATCAGTACCGTGCGAAAAAGCGAATGCAAACAGTCATAGCTGTAGGTCTGGTTGTTGAGCAACGCCACGGTGTAGTCGGCAGTTCCAATTTTCCCCTGCACTGCGCCCCAATCCTGATAAGGCTCTTCCTCGCCATTGGTGCCGCGCTCCAGCACCTGCCCGGGTACTCTCGCGTAGATCTTCGGCTGGGTGAGCGCGGTGGGGATCTCGAGCTTCAGTATCTGCTCATGCTCACGCCAGTTAATTACGAAGCGAAGCTCGACAAAATCAAGCCCGGCGAATTCTGCTATGTCGAGGACGATTTCCGAATTTTGCCAGGAGGCCCGCTGGCGAGTAACCCGGGTGACCGGCCCGTTCTCAATCACCGTGGATGAGATTAGGGTAGGGCGTCCCATTTCCTGCCGGAATTCATTGATGCCGTGCGCCCAGGTGTCGCTGGTATCGCTAATGGCTACGAGTCCTATGGGACCCGCGAGCAACTCGGTGCCATCCTCAGCCTTCAAAGAAGAAATACCGAAGCCGGAGTTCGACACCGTGACGAAGTCTCGATAGGGCTCAGGAGCCGGTGGATCGCCGTGCGCAAGGGCAAAGACCTTGTATCCACATGGAGGTAGTTCCACCCACGCCGACAAGCGGGGAAAGAAGTTGGTCATGCTAGCTGATGGTCTCCACTGTACCGGTATCCTTTTGCCATCTTTCGAGGAGAGGCAGGTGACGGGAGACTTACGCGACGGGTCCTGCTCGGTGTAGTACTCCACCAGGGCCTTTCGCCTCCAGGGAAGCGGATTGAAGAGGAAGACCGCGCCCTCTTCCACCGTGCTCAGATCAACCCGCTTAGCCATCATTTCCAGGGCTTCTACTTTTGAGGTTTGTGCGACCTCGCAAGCGTAACCGACACTGTCGCGCACATCCTGATAGTCAGAGTAAAGGGAGGTTCCAGCCATCATGTCGTGGAACTGGCAAAATAGAACCTTCCACCACGCTTCGGCATACTGATCCGCCGGATACGCGCGGCTCGCGCTTAGATTGGCTACAAGAGAAATGGTCTCGGCCTCGCCCAGCCATCGCTCGGCGCGCCGGTTAAGGAACTTTCCTTCTCCATAGGCGGAATAGCAACCGCGCGCGTGGTGTTGCAACTCGCTTCGGACGACCGGCAACCCAGCAAACGCGGGGGAGCTTTCGACCGCGAGGAAGAAGTCGCGCAGCGTGCTGAAGCGCAGCTGGGGCAAGCTCGCGTCCTGCTGCAAGGCGAGAATCTGCTGTATTTGTTCCTTGGTGACGGCGCCGCCGTGATCGCCCACTCCGAGGAAGAATGCTGCATGATCAAAGCCCGACGCGAACGCTCCAGTGGCTGCGGGTTGAATCAGTTTGGGTCCCGCGTCATAGCTGTGCCAGATTCTCAGGGTCAGGACCCGCGATCCGTCAGCGCTCTCCCACCAGAACAGAAGAGGCAAATCCTTTTCGTGTTCCTGGGGGCGCATGAAGACGTAATACCCATATCCGGCGCGTTTCAGGATCGTAGGTAGACCGGCGGCGTGGCCGAACGAGTCGGGATTGAAGCCGATCCTGACTTCCGCTCCCAGCGTGCGTTGGCAGTAATCTTTCCCATAGAGCGCGTGGCGAACAAAACTCTCGGTCGCGGGAATATTGCAGTCGGGCTCCACGGGCCAACCGCCAACCACCTCCCACCGACCCTCGCGAATTCGCTGTTTGATTTCACTTAGCATCTCCGGATCGGTGCGTTCCACCCAACGGTAGTGGGCCGACGACGAATGGCTGTAGCAGAATCCTGGAGTCTCGTTTATGCGGTTCAAAGCACTGCGAAAGGTGGTGAGGACAGTATCTGAGCCATCGCGCCACGGCCATAGCCAGGCCGCATCGATGTGGGAGTAGCCGATGATGTGGATGACTTTCTTGTTCCCAGGCCGCTCATCCGCAGCGTGCTGCGCCCATACCGGAGCGGTAGCCATTGCTCCCAGCGATGCGGTCCCCTGAATAAGAAAGTCTCGTCTTGAAAGGTCCTTCCCTTGCTTGCTCATATCCTGCGCTCTCCCCGCTTGGCTGACGGGTAGAATTGTCGGTGTTATGGCCGATCCACTGCAAGCCCTCATGTGCGCGCAGCCGTCCAACGATCCGTGGAGCACGTCGCGTTCCCTGCTTGAGCGCTCTCGCCGGTCTCTTGCCGGTGGCGTGAGCAGCCCATTTCGCGCTAAGGCGCCGGTGCCACTCTTTCTTGCGGATGCCGCGGGAAGCATGATCACAGACGTGGACGGCAACCGGTACATCGACTATGCGCTGGCCTGGGGTCCGCTCATTCTGGGCCACCGCCATCCCAAGCTGGTGGCAGCGGTGCGTGAGCAAGCCGACCGGCCGCACATCTATGGCGCCCAGCATGAGCTTGAATACCAACTGGCGGAGATGATTCAGGCGCTGGTTCCCTGCGCGGAGCGGGTCGCGTTCACCTCTAGTGGGAGCGAGGCAGTGCAGATCGTGTTGCGGCTCGCACGGGCCTTCACGCGGCGCAAGCTCATCGTAAAGTTCGAGGGGCACTATCACGGGTGGATGGACTCGGTTCTATTGAGCTATAAGCCGAGTGCAGACCAGCTGCGGCAAGCCGGGCCTCACTGCGGCATTCCCGGATCGGCCGGGCAAGTTACAAATGCCGCCGACAACATGCTCGTGTTGCCGTGGAACGACGCGGACAAGTTAGAAGCGCTGCTCCGGGAGCATGGTTCGGAGGTTGCCGCCATCATCACGGAGCCTGTTCTCTGCAACAGCGGATGCCTTGAACCAGGCGACCATTATCTAGAACAAGTGGCAGAGTTAGCTAAGCGGCACGGGGCGCTGCTGATCTTCGACGAGGTCATCACTGGTTTTCGCAGGGACATCCGCGGCGCGCAGAGCTACTACAACGTGATCCCCGATCTGGCGACGTTAGGTAAGGCTATTGGTGGTGGGCTGCCCCTGAGCGCGATTGTGGGCCGCTGCGAAATCCTGGAAATGATGTTCAAAGAGGGAGTGGCCTTTGGCGGGACCTTCAATGGCAACCCCCTATCCCTGGCCGCGTCGCTGGCCACGCTTACCGAGCTGGCACAAGCAGGGGGAGAGCCGTTGAAGCAGGCGAACAAGAGGGGAGAGGAGATCATGCGTGGAATCCAGGCAGCGGGCTACAAGCATAGCCTTCCGCTGCTGGTCACCGGCTTTGGAACCGCCTTTGCCCTGCACTTTACCAAGCGTTCGGAGTTGCGCGACTATCGCGACGTACTGGAAGATGATCCGGTCTTGTTGCAGCGGTGCCTGCTTGAGAGCCTGCGGGAAGGGCTCTCCCTGGTGCCTGATGGCCGCATGTACGTGTCCACCGTCCATACCGAGGAAGATGCCGAGCGTACCATCTCCGCCATGGACCGCGTTTTCAGCCAGCTCCAGGAGGATGTCAGTAGCACTTCGAGGTAAGGCCACTGATTTATTCAATAGGCGCTCGAAGAAGATAGCGACCAAACTCCGCCATACTGCGCAGCCCGCACTCGCCGAATCGACGCGTACAAAAAGATTCGGCATCAGGGTCAGTACGACCCTGATGCCGAAGATGTTCGAACAACTTACGTCTCGGCGCTTAGAAGGTAGCTCTCAGCGCGAACTGGCCAAAGCGGCGCTCATCGTGGTTGCCGCCCAGAGCGAGAGAACCAAGGCCGCCCTTGAGCTCGGTGACGCTCAATGGGGTCGTTGTCGGCCCTCCGGCATAGTAGAGGTTGGTCTCGTTTGTGTAGTAGTTGTGGTGGTTGAACACGTCAAATCCCTCGGCTCGGAATTCCAGCCCGACGCGCTCAGTAACCTTGAACGTCTTGCTGGCGGCCAAGTCGCTGTTCCACGCCCCGGGCCCAGTGAAGGTGTTGCGCCGGCTCATGTTTCCCGGAAACGGCCCAAGATCCGAGATGCCCAATTCAGAGTTAAGAGGGTCGAAACTACCCGGAAGAGGAACCGACAAAGCATTGAACAGGTTCGGACCCGCTACCTGCGGAGATTTTGCAACGTTCTTGTTTGTGATTGGGGTCGCGGGCGTCAGACGCGGGATGGTGTACCCGATCAGGATGTTGTTTAAGTCAAATACTGAGAAAGGAGTACCTTGGCGAGCGGTAATGATCCCTGAGATATTCCAGCCACCCAGTGCCTCACGTTCAAGAAGACTCCCGCCGCTGTTAAACCAAGGTGTTGCCCAAATTGGAGAAACAACGAACCGATTTCCCACGTTGAAGTCGGAGGTTCCCCAATCGAGGCCCGGTTGTGTGAAGTCGGTGTACCCAAGAGAGCCAATGTACCCGGAACCGCCCTGCGTGTCGGAGCCGAAGGTTGTACTCAAATCGTCGAATGAGTGCGCCCAGGTGTAGTTGGTAATCAGGGTAAGGCCGGTATTATGGAGGTTTTGTGTCTGGAACCTGATGTTAAAAGCATTGTAGCTGCTGCTGCCCAAACTGCCGCGCATGTTGATGGCCGCATATTGCTGGTTTGGGCGGGTCAGGCACGTCGACGCCCCCGTGGTGTAGTTGGCATAGCCGGTGTTGTCGCATGTGGGGCTGCCCTGCACCAGCGGGTCGCCAAGGTTATATTGGCCGGCACCGACCTGGTTGATGTTCTCGATGTCATACAGGTGAGTACCCTTTGCGCCACTGTAAGACAACTCCACCACGCTGTTTCGCATGACCTGGCGCTGCACCGCCAAACTCCAGAATTGGGTCTGCGCCGTTCTGATGTTGGGATCTGGCATACGTAACTCGACCGGGGGGAGATAGCTTGTAGGGCCAGGAAGACCCAGAGGGCCAAGATTGTCGTTCGTCACCAGCGTCGTGCAAGTGACCGAGGCGGCGCCGCAATTAGCGCTTATTACCGCGCTTGCTGGAGGATTGAAGCTGGCGTTGTAGGTAACATTGCCAAAGTTGCGTTCGTAGCTGATGCCATAACCGGCCCGGATGCTGTTCTTACCGTCTCCGGTCGGATCAAAGGCAACCCCAATTCTTGGTGCGACAGTGCCCCAACTCGGTGCCCAGAACCCGCCGACGGAACTCTGATCTGCAATTTGGACACCGCCAGTTCGCACCTGAGCCTCAGTGCTAGAGCCCGGACCAAAGTAGAAGTTAGAATCCAGTTGCGGATGGTTGTTCTTTTGCACGCCGTAGTGCTCGTAGCGCACACCATAATTCAGCGTGAGGCGTGGAGTCGCACGGAAACTGTCCTGAGCGTACGTAGCCCAATCCCAATAGCGGTAACTACGCCCATAGGTGGCCGATTGCAGCGGCGGAGTCACCGCGCAGGATGCGCTCGTTGTCAGATTGCCGTAGATATCAAGGGGGCAAGGCAGCTTGCCTTGCGGATTGACCCTCGACTGGAAACTAATGAGCTGGCTTCCGCCCGGATTTCCCGCAAGATTGGTCAAATCGTTGAAGCTGTCTTGCGTCCCTGCACCAAGCTGCTCCACTGCTTGCGCGTAAGCGCCGTACGCATAGTTCAGCTGTATGTAGGTAATCCCACCTCCGAACTTCATGGAGTGCCTGCCCTTGGTCCAGCTAAGGTCGTCCTGGGGCTGTACGGTATTTTGCGGTCCGCCGACAGGCACGCCGCCCACACCGGGTTCGCTTGAGTTCTGCAGCCCAGGCATTTGAATAACGCCCCCTGTCACCGGATCCGAAGGGCTAACGAGCATCAGGCTCGGGGTATTCACCAGGGCGGTATCGAATGAGGTGTTGTCATTGAAGCGGGTGTAGCTGATCTTGGCGCTGTTTAACAGACTAGGGCTGAATACATGGGTTAAAGAGAACAGGTAGCTCGAGTTGACGGTAGTACTACCGGTGTCATACTGCGGGTAAGCGCTGTAGGAGGTAGAGCCGTTGAACTCATTCAGGTTTTGCCTGGCGATGCGCGCGTACATCGTCGTTTTGTCGCTCAGGTTAAAGTCAACCCGCCCGACCAAGCTGTACGTGTTTTGAGGAACATCGCCGCCAGCGTCGAACGGCACCTTGAAATTGACAATATCAAAGACCGGCTGCCCAGGGGAAACCGCCGTGGTGCCGTTGATCGGGCCAACAGTAAGACCTGCATTGGTAAGCTGCCCGGCAGTCACGACGGCACCGGAAGCCGGCACCGCCCCGGTTCCGTATGTCTTGAAATAAGCCTGCGCATTGGCCGGGAGCATGGCAATGAAGGAGGGATCAAAGATTTCCTGGGTTTCGGAGGCCGCGCTCCGGACTCGCGTCCACTCCGTGCTCTCGAAGATGAACAGCTTGTTCTTTATGATCGGTCCCCCCGCGCCAAAGCCAAACACGTTGCGGGTGTATATCCCCTTGGGGGCTACGATCGAACCCGCGGCCTGATTTGCGGCGTCGTTAGCGTATGTGTTGGCCGTGTAAGCCGAAAGACGATTGAATTCCCAGCCGGAACCATGGATCTGGTTCGTTCCCGACTTGGTGGTTAGATTGACCACGCCTCCCGCGGCGCGCCCGTATTCCGCGCCAAAGTTGTTGGTCACAACGCTATATTCCTGCACCGAATCGATGGGGGTCTGATTGCCGACGGCAACGCTAAAAATGGCTACGTTCTCGGCGCCATCCAACAGAATCTCCGTACCGGTTTGCCGCTGTCCGTTCATAGCAACGCCCACACCCGCGGAAGCGACATTCTGCGAGCTGTTCATGTTAGTGGTCGTGTTATCGCCGGCGCTGACATTCCCAGACAAAGCAACAAAGTCATAGGGATTGCGGGTAAGGCTAGGCAGATGTGACAGCTGCGTTTGGTCGACTACTTGTGAAAGCTCCTGGCTCTGCGTGTTCACCGCCACGCCGCCCTCGCCGACCACCTGCACTTCGGTAGTTTCCGAACTGACGGAGAGCTTGGCGTCAACCGTCGTATGGCCGCCAACCGTCACCTCCGCGTTGGCGGTGAATTGCTTGAAGGCGCCGGCAGTGATTGTGATTTGATAGGAAGCGGGCTCCAGCCCGCTCACCACGTAAGCACCGGTCGAAGTTGTCTGCGTTGTACGCTCAGCGCCTGTGGCCACGTTCTTGACCGTCACGGTTGCGCCCGTGATGACCGCTCCGGACTGATCGGCAACAGTTCCTGCAATCTGTCCGCTCTCAACCTGCGCCAGGACGATGGCGCCGGATAGAAACATGGTGGCGAGGACACCGGTAAGGTATCGCAAAAATATCTTCATAAATAGTTCCCTTCCTCGATCGTTGGCTTGAGGTTGTGCAAACAGAAGCCGGGTAAAACCAGAAAACGGGTGAATCGCCAGGACAAAGGGCCGTTTCTGCGACTTGGCAGGGTCGAGCGGTTTGATTAATCGCTATTTGACACGTTTGCAATCGAATCGCCAAACAGCCAGATGGAGCGAAACGTTCATACTTAAGGGATCTAGTCGGCAAACTGAAGTACCGTAACGGGCTAGGACCTTTTCGGGGATACTATTTTTCATAGAATTTCTATGTCTTATAGCAAGACAATGTAGTAGTCAGTCACGCGTCTCTCCGGAGCAGACCGGAATCTCCGGCAACGTATCCCCGTAGAATTTTTGTGCTCCGGGCGGATCGGTGTTATAAAAACGCGCAAAAAGCGACTCCGGTGATGGCGGGGCGCCTGATCGCTTGCCCTCCCAGTGGAGCGACGGTTGCGATGAGCAACACATGTAACAGGGCTCCTCTCATGAACGAACTCGAGTGGATTCAAGCCGCTCCGTTCAAGAACGCCGCCTGCGCCCAAGGTCGAAAGATTGCGTCTCTGCGCAATCCTCAATAAACTTCTCTCCGGGCAAAAATCCGGCTTTTCCAGGATTGAAGTGAAGCAGAACCCGATGGGAATGAAGGTGGTGTCACAAGGATGAAGAGATTCCGGGATTTCGCCATGGTGGCGGCGATCGCAGGGTTGGCTGCATACCAAGGCAGACAATTGCACATTTACGCGGCTTCAGGCCAAGCGCCGGCCGCCCCGGCAACGCAAAACGCCGGGCCCAGCCACGGGGGGAATGCTCCGCCGGCCCAATCTGCCGAATTGGCTGCCGCCGGCGGTTCCCTCTTCCAACAGAACTGCGCCTTCTGTCACGGCCGGGATGCCGGCGGCGGAGAAACGGGCCCCGACCTAACCCGGTCAAAGCTGGTGACCGCGGACGTGGGCGGAAACCAGATTGGCGATGTCGTGCTGCATGGACGACCCGAGAAGGGGATGCCTGCCTTTCCCTTCTCCAGCGACCAGATCACCGAGCTCGCTGCCTTTATCCATTCTCAGCAGACCAAAGCCATGGCGCAGAGCGGCAAGAGGAAAGGCGTTGATGTGTCCGATCTTCAGACGGGGAATGTGGAGGCCGGTAAAGCCTATTTCAATGGTGCGGGCGGGTGCTCGAAGTGCCACTCGCCGACCGGTGACCTGGCCGGTGTCGCCTCACGTTATGAGGGGCTGCAGCTGGAGGAACGGATGCTGTATCCCAGAGACGTGAAGAGCAAGGTGACGGTGACACTCGCTTCGGGAGAAAAGATTACGGGGACCCTGGCATACCAGGATGAATTTACGGTGGGATTGCGGGATGCCACAGGAACGTACCGGTCGTGGCCCACGAGCGCAGTGAAGGTCTCCGTTGACGCACCCGTGGAGGCCCATGTGGCCTTGTTCAGCAAATACACCGATGACGATATCCATAACCTGATGGCGTATATACAGACTCTGCGCTAGGGAGCATTTTTTTGACTGCTTTGAGAAATACATTGCTTCTTGCCGTTGGCGCGTTATTGGCCTTTGCAACTTCGAGTCCGCTGATGGCACAGAATGTGGATGCCGCCATGCTCCTGCACCCACCGGCCGACAGCTGGCCTGGATACCATGGCGACTACTCCGGGAGACGGCACAGCAAGCTGACGCAGATTACGCCGGAAAATGTGAGCGGTCTAAGCTTGGCTTGGGCCTTTCAGACCAACCAGCCGGCGGAGATCAAATCCACCCCGATTTTGGTCGATGGCGTGTTGTACTTCACCGTCCCGGACAATGTCTGGGCGGTCGATGCTCGCTCGGGCCAAAAACTTTGGCAGTACACCTATCCGCCCAACAAAGGGGACCATATCGGCCAGCGCGGGGTAGCTATTTATAAGGACTGGCTGTTCTTTGTCTCCCCGGATGCGCACCTGGTTTCTCTCGATGCCAAAGACGGCAAGGTGCGGTGGATCATTGAACTCGGCGACGTGAACAAAGGCTATTGGGCGACCGAGGCGCCTTTCATCGTGGGTAACCACGTCATCGTGGGCATCGGCGGCGATCTGGATAACATACCCATGTTCGTAAAGTCGATCGATCCGGAGACGGGCAAGATGCAATGGCAGTGGAATGTCACGCCTCCGCCGGGCCCGAACGTCACCACGGGCGGCACGACGTGGATGGCCGGTACCTACGATCCTGACCTGAACCTGATCTTCTGGGGAACAGGGAACCCCACGCCGGTGTTGGACGGCAACGCCCGGCCGGGGGACGACGAGCATACCTGCAGCATCGTGGCTCTGAATCCCGATACAGGCCAGTTAGTGTGGTCCTTTCAGCCGTCGCCGCATGACACGCATGACTGGGATGCGGTCGAAATACCAGTGCTGGTAGACGGAACTTTCCATGGTCAGCCCCGCAAGATGCTCATGCAAGCCTCCCGCAATGGATATTTCTTCGTTCTGGATCGGACCAACGGCAAGAGCCTGCTCACGGTTCCTTTTGGCCCCGTGAACTGGGCTTCGGGCGTGGACAAGCAAGGCCGTCCCACTCCAAATCCAGCTAAGGAACCGGCGCCCGACGGACGCTTGGTTGCACCGGATGAGGGTGGACTCACCAACTACCGTTCGCCCAGCTTCGACCCTAAGACCGGCCTGTTTATTGTCGATGCTCACCCCGCCTACAGTCTCTACTTCAACAAGCCGGCGGACGGTTCCTATGGTTGGGCGGGCGCGGACTACACACTGTGGGGTAAGGGCGTGCTGGAGGCGATCGACTACCAAACCGGCAAGATCCGCTGGACCCATGAACTTGGCCCAGGAGGTTCCGGCGCCGGGGTGCTGACCACGGATTCCGGACTTACCTTCACGGGCGATGCCCAAGGGAACTTTCTCGCGCTAGATACGAGCAACGGAAAGACTCTTTGGCATTCCGGCTCAGGATCGCGCATCGGAAGCTCTCCGATTACCTATGAACTCGACGGACGGCAATACCTGCTAACCAGTGGTGGAAGTGTGCTGTTCGCGTTTGCGCTGCCGCAGAGCGCGATCGCATCTACTCATCCATTGGCAAAGGCACACTGAGCCGGGACGGGAGCTGCTTTGAAGGGGGCTAGAGAGTCTGCTTGAGCACCCTCTCCAAATTTGAGTCCTGGAGGGACGACTGAGAGTAGCTCAGGACGCAGTCCCATAAGCGCTAACTTGTTTAGAATGTTTTTCGTCAAACTCGCGCAGAATCGTCATCCTGAGCGGAGCGCCTCACAGATTGATTGCCTGACACAGCGCTTGTGGCGCGGAGTCGAAGGACCCCGACGGTGCTATCTTACCCATGCTGTCCGAAGCTTTTCAACCACCGAGCCCGCACCGGGCGGGCCCGCCACGGTCTTTCCGTAGAGCCGAGAACCAAAGTGCGTATCGCACCAGATCCTGTTTTAGGGTTCGGTGGTCGAAAAGCCCCGAACAGCATGGGTAAAATAAGCACCGCCGAGGTCCTTCGGCTCCGCGCCACAAGCGCTGTGTCAGGCAATCAATCTGCGAGGCGCTCCGCTCAGGATGACAGTTCTATCGGGCCATTGATAGCCATTCGTCTGGCCGGTTTTGCGACCTTTTACGGCAAAAGAATTGTCATCCCCGACCGAACATTGGACGTCGCTCGATGGCCAATCCCCAATCTCTTGGAAAAGCTCTATGAAAATTACCGATGTTAAGACCATCGTCGTCAACGCAGAGATGCGGAATTGGGTATTTGTAAAGGTCATCACCGACCAGGCGGGCCTGTTTGGCTGGGGAGAAGCCTCGCTGGAGTGGAAGACCAGGGCGGTAACCGGTGCGATCGAGGATTTCATTCCTATGCTCATCGGCGAGGATCCGCGCAATATCGAGCATCTCTACCAGAAGCTCTATCGCCATTCATTTTTCCGCATGGGCGTGATTGGCATGAGCGCGATCAGCGGATTAGAGCAAGCGTGCTGGGATATCTTCGGCAAGTCACTCGGTCTTCCGGTCTATCGACTACTCGGCGGAGAAGTACGTAACCGGGTCCGCATGTATACCCATCTTGGTGGCGGCGATATGAAGGCCGTCTACCAGACCTTCGATCCTCAACCGCTCATCGATCTTGCCAATGAGGTGGTTGCTCGCGGTTATACTGCGCTGAAAGTTGTCTTCGTCCCCTATTCTGAGCCATTGATGGGGCGCCAGTACGTTCGCCAGTTTTCCCAGATGTTCGAGAAACTACGCATCGCCGTGGGAGACAGTATCGACATTATGATCGATTTCCACGGACGAACTTCGCCCGCCATGGCGATCCAATATATCCATGCCATTGAAGAATTTAGTCCGTACTTCTGTGAAGAGCCGGTTCCCCCGGAGAATATTCCGGCGCTGCGCCAGGTACGTGAAGCGGTCCGCGTTCCCATCGCGACCGGCGAGCGATTAGTCTCTCGCTACCAGTTTCGCGAACTCTTGGAGCAACAAGCATGCCACGTAATTCAGCCCGACCTGTGCCACTGCGGCGGCCTTTCCGAGGCAAAAAAGATAGCGGCGGCGGCGGAAACCTACTACATGGGCGTGGCGCCCCATAACCCGCTGGGGCCGATTGCCAACGCTGCCGCGCTCCACTTTGCACTATCGACACCGAATTTTCTCATCCAGGAAGATATGCTTACGGACGTGCCCTGGCGTTGGGACGTAGTCAAGCATGGATTGAAGATGGAAAACGGCTACTGGTCGAAGAGCGAATCTCCGGGCCTGGGGATCGAAGTGAACGAGGCTGAAGCAGCGAAACATCCTTTCAAGCAAGAAGCATTTGCTACCGCGGTAGCACGTGCGGCAGACGGCGCAATTCTGGACTGGTAGTCGTTGGGAGGGACCGCATCGTGAATCGGCGAAAGTTTCTGGGAGGAGCAGCCGTACTTGCAGCGACCGCTGGGCGCGGCTCGAGAATGGGCGCGGCGGTCTCCGGTTCCCACGTAACGGACTCGTGCGGATGCGATCTCCAAGCCGTAGATGCGAGCTACGCTTATCATCCCGAGGGCCAGGCCGCAGGGCGAGAGGCGTTCCGTGACCTGAGCTCGGGCCTGACGATCACCAATCTCAAAGTTTTCGGTGTGTCGCTGACTCCTCACTCTGACCGGCCCTACGTCTTCGTCAAACTGGAAACAAACCAGGGGCTGGTGGGCTGGGGTGAAGGCACGCTTGAGGGCAAAGCGCAATCCGTCATGTCCTGCATTCAGGACTTCCGCGACTTCCTGATCGGGAGCGACCCGATGCAGGTGGAGCATCTATGGCAGTCGATGTACGTGCACAGCTTCTATCGCGCCGGGCCGGTCATCGGCTCCGCGATCTCGGGGATCGATCAGGCACTTTGGGATATTCGCGGCAAGGCCCTCAATCTGCCCGTTTATGAGCTGTTAGGCGGACCATACGATGCGCGCGGCATCCGTGGCTACTATCACGTAGAGAGCGTGGCTACCGCTGAGGACCTGGCGCAGTTGCGAGCCACGGCTCTGAACCAGGGCGTCTCCTGTCTTAAGCTTGGCCTCCCCGATTCCGACTATGAGTGGATTGAAACCAATGCCAAGATCGATCGCGCGGTTAAGTTTATGCAGAGGGTGCGCGAAGGCCTGGGAGACTCTATCGACATCGCTGTAGATTTCCATGCAAAGATGGGACCCAGCGTGGCATCGATCCTGATCAAAGAAGTGGAACCGCTCAACCTGCTCTTTGTCGAGGAGCCCTGCCCGCCCGAGAACGTACAGGCCATGGCACGCATCGCCAGCCGCACCACCACCCCGATCGCGACAGGCGAGCGGTTGGTCGCGTCTTACGGTTGCCGCGAGTTGATTGAGCTGGGAGCTGTCGATATTTTGCAGACGGACATCAATCACGTTGGCGGCCTCTCGGCGCTGTGGAAGGTAGCGGCCATGGCGAACATTTCGAATATCTCCATGGCTCCTCATGCCTGCGAAGGGCCCATCGGCGGCTTGGCAACGCTGCATGTGGATGCCTCGATGCCTAACTTTCTGGTACAGGAAATCTGCAGCTTCGTGAAGCCAGGAGACAAAGAGAAAGTCTGGGCAGAATGGTTCGGTTTTCCCGCGATGCGGATGGTCGATGGCCGAGTTCCGCTGCCTGGCAAACCTGGACTGGGCTTCGAATTGAACGAAGCGGCTTTAAGCAAGTATCCATTCGGCGGAACTATTCCGATGGCCTTCGTCTTCCATCAGGATGGTTCGGTTGCTGCATTATGAGGTGAGACCCGTGAATCTGAAGTTCATCCTGGCAGGGGCTCTTATCGTTCCATGCCTGCTCATTGCACTGCTCTTGCACGCACAAACATTTCCCGATGCCTCGGTGTACGCAAACGATCCCGTGGCCATGATTGCAGGGTACCGGCACGTTGAAGTCTCTTCGGTCTCCGACGCAATTGAGCAGCTTACTGGACAGCGCCAGTATATGACGCACCGCATGCAGCCCATCTTCACCACAAAGTTTGCCGGATACGCCGTAACCGTAAAACTGGTGAAGGAAGAAAATCACGATCCGAATTCGCTCACCGGTATGCTCACCGCGATCGACCAGGGCGCCAAGGACTCGGTGTATGTGATGACCGTGCAGGATGGAGCGGATATTGCAGGGATGGGGGGGCTGATGGGCACGGCCATGTCCGCGCGCGAATTCGCAGGCGCAGTCATCGATGGAGGCGTGCGTGACGTAGCCTATCTGCGCAAGATTGGATTCCCCGTCTATGCCAGCGGCATCGTCCCGGCAACTTCCGCAGGACACTATCGTGTTGCGGGCACAGGGGTACCAGTGGTGTGTGACGGAATCAAAGTCAATGCCGGCGACATTGTCGCGGCGGATAGCGACGGAGTCGTGGTCGTACCCCGGGAGATCGCTCCTAAGGTCCTGGTATTGTCACAGCAACTGGACTTTAAGGAACACAGCATGTACGCGTACATCGAAAACACTAAATCCATTCAAGAGGCGGTAAAGAAGTTCGGCAGATTGTAAGGATCGTCCTCGACTGAGGGATTATCCCAGCAACGGAAAAATGTTGAACTAAAAGACTGTCGGTTGCCTAACTATTCGGGTAGGCTTGGGAACTAGTTCGATGCTGAGGAGGTCGTCCATGCGATTTTCCAGTCTGTTTAAGACTTTCGTGCCTGCCATCGCCGCACTCAGTGCATTGTGTGTTGGCAGTTCGTTGGCGTCGGGTCGACCTGGCGCAGAACCCAAGAGCCAGGGATGCCCGAACGATGACAGCGGGTTGAAGTTGCCCGCTGGTTTTTGCGCAACTGTATTCGCTGACGATATCGGCCACGCGCGTCACATGGTGGTCGCGCCGAACGGAGTGGTTTACGTCAATACCTGGTCCGGCGACTACTATCCCCCGGGAGACAAGCCTCCCGCAGGCGGATTTCTGGTGGCCCTGCAAGATAAGACGGGCGCGGGCAAGGCGGGCGTCATTGAGCGCTTTGGCGAAACCATCCAGACCGGCGGAGCCGGCGGCAGCGGCATTGCCCTCTACAAAGGGTCGATTTACGCGGAGATCAACGATCGTATCGTGCGTTACACACTGACTGCGGGGTCAATCGTCCCCGAGGGACCGGCCACCACCGTCGTTTCCGGACTTCCTCTGGGGGGCGATCACCCCATGCATCCATTCGCCATCACCGCCGACGGGTCAATGTACGTAGATGTAGGCACGGCAACCAACTCCTGCCAGCTGAAGAATCGAACGCTCAAGTCGCCCGGCGCCGACCCGTGCACCGAACTCGAGACCCGGGGCGGCACCTGGCGCTATGACGCGAACAAGACCAACCAACCATTTACGCCGGCAGATCGCTTCGCCACAGGGATACGCAACGGCGAAGGCTATGCTATCGACGCAGCCGGCAAGCGCATATTTGTTACCCAACACGGACGAGACCAGCTGCATGCGAATTGGCCGGATCTCTACAAACTCCCGCAAGAAGCGACCTTGCCGGCTGAAGAGCTGCTGCTCTTGAAACAGGGCGGCGACTATGGCTGGCCCGAGTGCTACTACGATGCAGTGCAACAGAAGCTGGTGCTTGCGCCCGAATACGGCGGAGACGGCGGCACTAAGGTGGGCGTCTGCGCCAACAAGATCGCCCCAGTGGCAGCCTTTCCCGCACATTGGGGGCCTAATGGGGCGGTCTTCTACGACCAGAAACAGTTCCCGGCCCACTACCGCAACGGCGTGTTCGTCGCCTTCCACGGTTCCTGGGATCGGGCGCCCTTTGCCCAGGGGGGCTACAACATTGTCTTTCAGCCGCTTGCCGGCGCCCGTGCAGCGGGTCCGTGCGAAATATTTGCCGACGGATTCGCCGGGGCGGTCGAGACACCTGAAAAAGCTGTGCATCGTCCTAGTGGCGTTGCGGTCGGACCGGACGGGTCGCTCTACATCTCCGACGATATTGCCGGCCGGATCTACCGGGTTGTGTATGTGGGCGGCTCTGCTGGTGGCGGGGCAAAGTCTACTCCATGCCCGAGTGCCTCGGCTTCCCCCGGGCCTATCGACACAGCCAATGCCAAACCGCCGGAAGGCACAAACCCGGATGCCGGGCTCTCCGTTCCTGCAGGAGCGACACCAGAGATGGTGGCGCTTGGCGATCGCATTTACCACGGACAGGTGGGCGGAGCTTCGTGCACGGGTTGCCATGGCTCCGACGGCAAAGGCACACCCCTGGGCCCAGACCTAACCGACCAAAAGTGGTTGTGGAGCGATGGCAGCTGGGCCGGAATCGCCAAAACCATCACCGACGGTGTCATGCAGCCGAAAGAATATCGCAGCCCCATGCCGCCGATGGGCGGGGCTCAACTCACAGACGACCAGGTGAAGGCTCTGGCCGCGTATGTCTGGAGCATGAGCCATCACTAAATTCCGAAAGGGTGGTGTTGATGAAGCCTTGGATCCTGTATGCAGGCATGACCCTGTTGGCATGGGGCGTGTGGGGAGTCTTCAGCAAGCTGGCATCAAACTACGTGCGGCCGCGGCAGACACTGCTCTTTCAGGCAGTCGGTGTGGTGGCGTTTGGTTTGGTGGTGCTTTCGATGGAACGCTTCCACATCGAGTGGTCTCCACAAGGATTCGCTTGGTCGGCCGGGGCGGGCTTCGTAAATTTCATTGGCTTTCTGGCCTTCTTTGCGGCAGTCGAAAAAGGCAAGGTCTCGACAGTGATCGCGATGTCGTCGCTCTACCCGGTGGTCACCATCGCATTGAGTGTCCTCTTTCTGCATGAGAAGATCTCTCCGCGCGAGGGTCTTGGCGTTGCCTGTGCGTTGCTGGCTGGGGTCCTGTTGGCAGGGTGATGTGACCTCTGGATGCGCGATTATTCCACTTACAGCTTCTGGCTTGAGGACTCAGGCGAGTCGTTGACGCCCCGGCCGGCGCTCAAGAGCTCGACGGACGTCGACGTGGCCATTCTAGGAGGCGGCTACTCCGGCCTGTGGACGGCTTACTACCTGCTGCTGCATGAGCCCGTATTACGCGTTGCCGTGGTCGATAAGGAGATCGCCGGCTTTGGCGCCTCGGGACGCAACGGGGGCTGGTGTTCCCCAAACTTTCCTGTGACGGCTGGTGCTCTGGAGAAGCGCTTCGGGGCTGAGGCCGCGCGTAATCTGTTGCTGAGCATGCGCGCCTCGGTGGACGAGGTAGGTCGCGTCTGTAACGAAGAAAAGATCGATGCGCGGTTCCATAAGGGCGGCGTCCTGACTTTGGCGCGCGGGCGGCATCAGCTACCGGGCATTCGCTCGAGCTATGCGGCCTATGAACGCCTGGGGCTGGGCGATCGCTACCAGATGCTTAGCGCCACAGAAGCCACAGAACGCATTCGCGTGAGCAACGTGCATGGAGGACTGTTTACCCCGGACGGCGCAAGCCTGCATCCAGCGCGGCTGGTGCGTGGCCTGGCCCGGGCGGTCGAGGCACGCGGCGGCATCATCTATGAGCAGACGCCGGTGACCGGGTTCAAAGCTGGAAGCCTGATCACACCCGGCGGCGAATTGCGCGCAAAGCGCGCAATCGTGCTCGCGGGAGAGGCGTATCTGACGCGCCTCCCACGCCTCCACCGAGCGCTGCTGCCTGTCTATTCTCTGATCTCGCTTACGGAGCCATTGAGCGCCAGCCAGTGGTCGCAGATCGGATGGCAGAACGGAGAGAGTGTTGCTTCCACACGCAACACAGTCGTATATCTGACCAAAACTCCAGACGGGCGAATCCTGTTTGGCAGCCGTGGTGCGCCCTATACCTTCGGCTCGAAGATTCGAGACCAGCAAGATACCCATGAGGCGACAGTGAAGATGATCCAGCGCTCGTTGGTGGAGTGGTTTCCGCCGCTGGCAGGCATTGGTTTCACGCATGCTTGGGGTGGGCCGGTGGGAATGCCCCGCGACTGGATGCCTGCTGTACGCTTTGACGCGAGCTCGCGAATCGGTTCGATCATGGGCTATACAGGACAGGGAGTTTCCACCAGCAATCTGTGCGGACGTTTGCTCGCCGGTCTGATCACAAATCGTCCAACAGGCCTGGAGACGCTACCGCTGGCACAGAGGCGATCACCGAATTGGGAGATAGAACCGCTGCGCTGGCTGATCGTGCGCTATATGCAGGGCGCTTTCCTGCGTATCGATGAAGCCGCAGAAGCCGGCCGGCCACGCCCAGTAGATGCCCGGCTGGCCGAGTATCTAGGCAGACATTAGCGAATTTCCCTGGTTCCCTCAAAAACGAGAGCGTAAGTGTTCAGCGTGGGGACCCTTGTTGGTTGGTACTGTCCATCCCTCTCCACCCATGCCAAGGTGGGCCAACGCCCTCCACTTTGTCATCCCGACTGGAGCGTAGCGCAGGGGAGGGACCTGCAGTTTCACTATCGGTCGAATCGAATGTATCGTGGGCGAATCGCCTTGGGGTTCCGTTTCTCCATCAAAGCAAACTGCAGGTCCCTCCCCTGCGCTACGCTCCAGTCGGGATGACAAAGTGGAGGGCGTTGGCCCACCTTGGCATGGGTGGAGGGGGATGGATAGTAACCGGAACAACAGCAATCACTTGGACTGGGCTACTCTCAGCACTCGTAACTTATTCAGTTACATTAAAGGGTCATTGCGAGAGTGCACTCAGGCGCGATTCAAGGTAGACGCGCAGGAAACCGTGCAGGGGCCACCCCTCGTGGGTCCACTGGAGGATAGTGTCGCGGGCCATTTTCAGGCCCGCAGTCTCGGCTGCCAACAAGGCCGGAGAAGTGGCCAGGACCTCAATCTCGAATCGCGGCACGGACGCTTGATCCAAGACGCGAATCCTGTAAAGGCCCGGTCCGCCTACTCGAACTTGTGCTACCTTCTGCGCAGCCGACCAATCCAGCGGTTGGATGCCCGGCGCGGTTGCCGCAGTTGTTTGCCCATCCGTGGCTATCCTAAGCCCGTATTGGCCGGAGGGCAGAACACGCAGCGCCGGAGCGATCGAGATCTCGCCCTGCGGGCTGACGGCGGCCACCATCTCGGAGTTGACCGCCATCGCTGCGCGCCCTGAGGGGGTGGGGAAAGCGGTCTCGGCTGTTGCCGGCCGCAACAACAAAACGTTCCTGACCGCGACAAACATGTCCCAAACCGCGGGCGACGGCTGCGCAGTGATCGCCGGAACGCGGAAACCCTGGGAACACGTTTTCTCTTCGTAGCATTGGCACAGCATCCGCTGTCCGTCGGGCAGCAGAATTACAATCGAGTGCGCCGGGCCCTCCAAGTCCGCGGTGAGCAAACCGCCTGGTGGGATCGCCTCTCCCAATCGGAGCGCGTTGGGGCTGCCATTTAAATGCCAGTCCCCTTGCTTTTCCCAAACCATTCCGGTCGCCCCGCCCCCGGCCGCAGCCGCGACCGCCGGCCCAATCATCAGAAGCACACCCCAAATAACTTCGGCTACCAATGCAAATAAAGCTCTAGGTTTCATGGATTGAGTCTTACCTAAGTCTCGCATTTCTACCTGTACGAGGCCAACTGGGGTTCCGGACCGAGTCCTCGTCTCGCCAGATCAAAAATCTGTCCAGATTTAGGAACGTGAATTAATCTCTTCCGTAATAACACAATTGTTGTATAGTCGATTTGCGTTTCCGAATTTCCCCCCTCCATCCCCTCCATCCCCCTGAGCGATCCCCTATCCCCTGGGCGGCAGGATTCTGTTGGTCTCAACAGGACTGCGCCAGCCCACAAATTCGTTTGACGGTGGGGCGACCCGGGCCACGCAGTACGTAGCTGGAATTGTGCCCAAATGCCCACCCCGGGTAGGAGGGTCTATTTTTCGGCTAAGTGAATCCACGCGCGACGCGCGACGCTACCGGTTCGGCTCAGTTCAAACAAGATCTGTTGCCTTTACCAGGCTCCTGCTCCCATGTCTTTTGTTCCTGGCCACAGCAGGACATCTCTGTGCGCAAATTCCCAACGTGCTGACATGGCGCTACGACAACACTCATCAGGGCCAGAACACGCAGGAGACGGTTCTTACTCCGACCAATGTGAACACCAACACATTCGGCAAGCTATTCAGTCAAACCGTGGATGGCCAGGTTTATGCGCAACCGCTCTACGTATCCAATCTGACCATAAACGGCGCGACCCACAACGTCATTTTCATTGCTGACGAACATGATTCGGTCTACGCCTTCGATGCCGACAGCAACGGCGGCACGAATAGTGCGCCCCTGTGGCAGGCCAGCATGATCAGCACGGCTCATGGGGCCGCATCGGGCGCCACAACAGTCCCCTATACAGATGCGCAAAGTGGTGTTGGAGACATTCATCCCGAGTTTGGCATCACCTCTACCCCGGTCATCGACCTCACAACCAACACCCTCTTTGTGGTCGCCGCGAGCAAAGAGAATGGCAGCTACTTTCAAAGGCTGCATGCTCTCAACATTCTGACCGGCAACGAGCAATCTGGCAGTCCGGTTTCCATCTCAGCATCGGTGCCTGGCACTGGCAGCGGAAGTTCCGGAGGCACGCTGGCTTTCAGCACCTTGTGGCAAAATAATCGTTCCGCACTCGATCTCTTTAACGGGAACATCTACATTGGCTTTGGCTCTCATGGCGATGATGGGCCCTGGCATGGCTGGGTCCTGGTTTACAACGAGACCACACTTAAACAAACAGCGGTGTGGTGCACGTCCCCCAATGGATGGGGCGATGGCGTCTGGGGCGCGGGCGCAGGATTTCCTATCGACACGGTGAGCGCAAACGGCAGGGCATTTCTTGCAACCGGCAACGGCGACTGGACCAGCTATCCCCCGCTCACCACCAGCGTCGATTATGGCGAGAGCATTCTTCGCTTCGATCTGTCGAGTGGCGGCTTTGCCATCAGCGACGCATTCACAGACTACAATCAAGCTTCGTTGACCGCGGGGGATGACGATCAAGGCTCCGGTGGTGTTCTTCTGCTTCCGAATCAACCAGGGACATATCCGCACCTCCTGGTCCAAGTCGGCAAAGAAGGCCGGATACTGGTCCTCAACCGTGACAGTCTCGGTGGCTATGTTGGGTCCAGCGCCAGTTACAACACCAATGCGGTGCAGGATATTACCGGCGCATTGGGATCCTACTCAGGATTGTGGAGCACGCCGGCCTATTGGAATGGCAATGTCTACATGTGGGCGGAAAATGATGCCCTGAAGATGTTTCCAATCACCAATGGTGTTCTGGCTACGAGGGCCACGGCGCAATCCTCTGCAAGCTCGACATTTCCGGGAGCCAGCCCGGTGGTCTCGTCCAATGGCACACAGAACGGTATTGTGTGGGCATTGATGACCGACGCCTACAGCTCAAACGGATCCTCGATTCTGTATGCATTTAACGCTAATAATGTCGCCCAGGAATATTACGACAGCAATCAGAACTCCAATCGCGACAACCCGGGGCAGGCGATCAAGTTCACGGTTCCCGTCATCACCAATGGGAAGGTCTATGTGGGCGCGGGTGGCCAGATCGACGTTTACGGCCTTTTGAACGGAGCACAGCAAACGCCCGAACCTGTCATTTCACCCGCGGGCGGCACCTTCAGCGGCTCACAACAAGTCACTATTACGGATACTATAAGCGGCGCCACCATTTATTACACAACCGATGGGTCCACGCCGACCACGGGGTCCACCAAGTACACCGCGCCCTTCCAACTCTCAACCGATACGACTGTGCAGGCGATTGCCAGTGCGAGCGGATATCTCCAGAGCGCGGTGGCGAGCGCCACCTATAATTTCAACACGCAGACTTCCATGCCGCAGTTTTCTCCCGCGGCGGGCTCCTACACGACCACCCAGTCAGTCACTATTTCCGACAGCACGTCCGGAGCGGTCATCTACTACACGACAGATGGATCGACGCCCACGACCAGTTCGACAAAATATACGGGGCCGATTACCGTCAGTGCCAGCGCCGTCATCAATGCCATCGCTACTGACAGCGGGCTGACAAACAGCAATCTGGCGAGCGCCTCCTACACCATAACGCCGAATGGGACTGAGATTAACTACGGCGGCGGCTTTGCGGGCGCCACCGGCCTGACGCTGAACGGAAGCGCGGCGAACACAGACGACAGCCGCCTGCAGTTGACCACGGGCGGGACATACCAGGCATCAAGCGTCTTCTATAACACTCCAACTAACATCCAGGCATTTACCACGGCCTTTGCATTCCAGCTCTCGGATGCCGAGGCCGATGGATTCACCTTTACCATACAAAACGTTGGCCCCACCGCGATTGGTGGCTACGGGGGTAGCCTGGGATACGGACCGAACCCGACCACGGGAACAACGGGCGGTATCGCCAAGAGTGTCGCCATCAAGTTCGACTTCTATAACAACGCCGGCGAGGGCACAGACTCAACCGGACTTTATGTCGACGGCGCCTCCCCCACTGTTCCCGCCGTCGACATGACCTCCTCGGGCGTTATCCTGAGCAGCGGAGATTCAATCAACGCGAACATGACGTACGACGGGGTCAACCTGACGATGACCCTGACGGATATCGTCGTGAACAAGACGTTTACCTATACGTGGCCGATCAATATTCCCTCAACCATCGGTAGCAACGTCGCATATATCGGCTTCACCGGTGGCACCGGTGGTGAAAGCTCAAGCCAGAAGATTCTGTCATGGACGTTCACCTCTGCATCCGGGTCGGTGACGCAGACACCGGTCTTCTCTCCGGCCGGAGGGTCTTTTGCTACGGCGCAACAGGTGACGATCAGCGATGGGACCACTGGGGCAGTGATCTACTACACGACCGATGGCTCGGTTCCTACCACCTCGTCTGCCGTCTACAGCTCTGCGATCAGCGTGGATAGCGGCACGGTCACGATCAATGCCATTGCGCAGGCGCCCGGCTACAGTGCCAGCAGCGTCGGCAGCGCAACCTACACTATCCAAACAGCGACCGCGGCAACACCCACCTTTTCACCGGGCACGGGCACTTATACGTCGACGCAGTCAGTCACAATCGCCGACACTACTCCCGGAGCGACCATCTACTACACCACCAACGGGACCACGCCAACCACTTCCTCTGCTATCTATAGCTCGGCAATCACCGTCAGCGCCAGCACCACCCTGGAGGCTCTGGCTGTTGCTTCTGGATATGCGCAGAGTGCGGTGGCCACAGCGGCCTACGTCATTCAATCCAGCGGGACCAGCACCATTAACTTTGCCGGCGGCTTTCCCAGCGCCACCGGCCTGCAACTCAATAGCGTCACAAAAGTGAACGCCAACAGTCTTGAGATTACTAATGGAGGAACCTATGAGGCGGGGAGCGCCTTCTGGACTACACCGGTCAACATCCAGTCCTTTACCACCAACTTTACCTTCCAACTAACCAGCGCCGTTGCGGACGGATTTACCTTTACCATCCAGGATGCCGGCACAACTGCAATTGGAGGCTACGGGGGAAGCCTGGGTTACGGACCGAACCCAACCAGTGGGACGACCGGCGGTATCGGCAAGAGTGTCGCTATCAAGTTCGACCTCTACAGCAACGCCGGCGAAGGCACTGATTCCACGGGGATGTATACCGACGGAGCATCTCCTACAGTCCCAGCCGTCAACCTCACCTCTTCCGGGATCGTACTGTCAAGCGGCGATACCATGTCCGCCCAACTTGTCTATAACGGCACCACGTTGACCCTCAATCTAACCGACACGGTTACGAATGATACTTTCAGCCAGGCGTTCACGATCAATATTCCCTCCACCGTTGGCGCAAACACGGCTTATGTCGGCTTCACCGGCGGCACAGGAGGTGGGACCGCCATCCAGAACATCAAAACCTGGACCTTCACCTCAGGAACCACTCAAGTAGCTGCCGATCCCACATTCAACCCATCACCCGGCACGTATGCTTTGGCACAAAACGTCTCGCTGAGCAGTGCGACGACAGGTGCAACCATCTACTACACGGTAGACGGGTCGACCCCCACTACTTCTTCCGCCGTTTACAGCGCTCCGATCGTGGTGAGTGCAGCGTCCCTTACCATTCGCGCCTTTGCCGCCGCGACCGGGTATCAAAGTAGCCCGATTGTCGTAGGCACTTATCAGATTCAAGGCGCTGCGGCGACGCCAACGTTTACCCCGGCCAGCGGAACGAGTTTCCCTTCCACGTTGAGTGTGTCCATTGCCGATGCGACTCCATCAGCGTCGATTTATTACACCACCAACGGAAGTACACCGACGACGGCCTCTCAGCTCTACTCGGGGCCCTTCACCATTAGCGCAACCACCACTGTCAACGCGATCGCCACGGCCAGCGGCTATACGCAAAGCGCTCAGGGCTCGGCGAGCTATACGTACTCTCCGTCCCAAACGGTAACGCAAACGCCGAGCTTCTCGCCCGCCGGAGGGTCCTACACTACCGCGCAACAGGTGACGATCAGCGACGCAACCACTGGTGCCGTGATCTACTACACCACCAACGGCACCACGCCAACCACCTCCTCTGCTGTCTACAGCTCGGCAGTCACCGTCAGCGCCAGTTCCACCCTGGAGGCTCTGGCTATTGCTCCTGGATATACGCAGAGTGCGGTGGCCACAGCGGCCTACGTGATTCAAGCAGCGACTGCAGCAACGCCCACTTTTTCACCTGTCGCAGGCACTTATACCTCGACGCAGTCAGTCACGATCGCCGACACCACTCCCGGAGCGACTATCTACTACACCACCAACGGCACCACGCCAACTACCTCCTCTGCTGTCTATAGCTCGGCAATCACCGTAAGCGCCAGCACGACCCTGGAGGCTCTGGCTGTTGCTACTGGATATACTCAGAGTGCGGTGGCCACAGCGGCCTACGTCATTCAATCCAGCGGGACCAGCACCATTAACTTTGCCAGCGGCTTTCCCAGCGCCACCGGCCTGCAACTGAATAGCGTCACAAAAGTGAACGCCAACAGTCTTGAGATTACTAATGGAGGAACCTATGAGGCGGGGAGCGCCTTCTGGACCACACCGGTCAACATCCAGTCTTTCACCACCAACTTTACGTTCCAACTCACCAGCGCCGTTGCCGACGGATTTACCTTTACCATCCAGGATGCCGGCACAACTGCAATTGGAGGCTACGGGGGAAGCCTGGGTTACGGACCGAACCCAACCAGTGGGACGACCGGCGGTATCGGCAAGAGTGTCGCTATCAAGTTCGACCTCTACAGCAACGCCGGCGAAGGCACTGATTCCACGGGGATGTATACCGACGGAGCATCTCCTACAGTCCCAGCCGTCAACCTCACCTCTTCCGGGATCGTACTAACAAGCGGCGATACCATATCCGCTCAACTTGTCTATAACGGCACCACGTTGACGCTCAATCTCACCGACACGGTTACGAATGATACCTTCAGCCAGGCGTTCACGATCAATATTCCCTCCACCGTTGGCGCGAACACGGCTTATGTCGGCTTCACCGGAGGCACAGGAGGTGGGACCGCCATCCAGAACATCAAAACCTGGACCTTCACCTCAGGAACCACTCAAGTAGCTGCTGCGACGCCGACGTTTACCCCAGCCAGCGGAACGAGTTTCCCTTCCACGCTGAGTGTGTCCATTGCCGATACGACTCCATCAGCGTCGATTTATTACACCACTAACGGAAGTACAGCGACCACGGCCTCTCAGCTCTACTCAGGGCCCTTCACCATTAGCGCAACCACCACTGTCAACGCGATCGCCACGGCCAGCGGCTATACACAAAGCGCTCAGGGCTCGGCGAGTTATACGTACTCTCCGTCCCAATCCGTAACGCAAACGCCGGCCTTCTCGCCGGCCGGAGGGCCCTTTACTACGGCGCAACAGGTGACGATCAGCGACGCAACCGCTGGGGCCGTGATCTACTACACCACCAACGGCACCACGCCAACCACCTCCTCTGCTGTCTACAGCTCTCCCATTAGCGTGGCTAGCGGCTCAGTTACGATCAATGCGCTCGCGCAGGCGCCCGGTGACAGTATCAGTGCGGTTGGCAGCGCAACCTACACTATTCAAGCAGCGACCACGGCAACGCCCACCTTTTCGCCTGTCGCGGGTACTTATACTTCGACGCAGTCCGTCACAATCGCCGACACCACTCCCGGAGCGACTATCTACTACACCACCAATGGCACCACGCCAACCACTTCCTCTGCTGTCTATAGCTCGGCAATCACCGTCAGCGCCAGCACCACCCTGGAGGCTCTAGCTGTTGCTTCTGGATATGCTCAGAGTGCGGTAGCCACAGCGGCCTACGTGATTCAATCCAGCGGTACCAGCACCATTAACTTCGCCAGCGGCTTTCCCAGCGCCACCGGCCTGCAACTGAACGGCTCAACAAAAGTGAACGCCAACAACCTTGAGCTTACCGATGGAGGAAGCTATGAGGCCGGGAGCTCCTTCTGGACTACACCGGTCAACATCCAAGCCTTTACCACCAGCTTCACCTTCCAACTAACCAGCGCCGTCGCCGATGGCTTTACCTTCACCATCCAAAATGCAGGCGTAACCGCGCTGGGAAACCTTGGCGGAGGGCTGGGCTACGGGGTTAACCCCAACGGCGGAACAACCGGCGGTATCGGCAATAGTGTCGCGATCAAGTTCGATATCTACAGCAACAGTGGCGAAGGCACCGATTCCACGGGCATTTATACCGACGGAGCATCTCCAACGGTCCCAGCAGTCAATCTCACACCCTCCGGGATCGTACTGACGAGCGGCGATACCATCTCCGCCCAACTTGTCTACAATGGCACGACACTAACGCTCAATCTTACCGACACGGTTACGAATGCTACCTTCAGCGATGCGTTCACGATCAATATTCCCTCCACCGTCGGCGCAAACACGGCTTACGTCGGTTTCACCGGCGGCACTGGCGGAGGGGCCGCGATCCAGAACATCAAGACCTGGACGTTCACTTCGGGTACACCCTAGAGCGCTGCCGAGCCAGTCTTAAGTTCGAAGCGGGCATGGGACCAGCTTCACGACGGCCCGGCAGGGCCGCCACAGCTGATCTCTCGTGAGACCGTCTGCTTATCCATGGTGAATCCGGTTGTGGTTGTGGATTACAACAGAACTTCTGAGCCGTGCGCTCTCAACCGGGAGTCGAGAGTTATTTTGAGGAGTCTTCGGGGCTTCCGGATGGTAACGCGTAAAGCCGTTCTAATTCCTGCACGTCGGCCAGCTGGCCTGCGGTTAAGATTCTGCCCAGCGCAGAGCGTTCTATCGCTTCCCAATTGGCCAGGAATACCAGTAGCGCGTCGAAGTCGGGGTTTGTTTGTTTCACAGCTTCATCATGCATCCAGCCGGGCATGGCCGAAATACTACAAAGCGGTGCCGGCGCCACCCATTGGTGGTTAAGGGTCTAACCCGGATGTCTCGCCGGAAGCGGTGGCAAAGAAGCTGGCGGAATTCTCTACTAGCCCTGCGCGGGCTGATTCAGCCGGAGCGAGCTTGGTGAATGCGCTCCTGGCAGGAAGCGTCGTAAGCCTATGGCCTAATCGTACGAACGGCCTCTCGACAACGTAATAGCTGAACGTAGCGCACGCCATGAGAGCGAGAAGATTGAACGGCAATTGCCGCAGAACGTTTAGGCCTGGTGGGCTACCGGCGGCGTTGACTCCCCAAAAAAGCTGCTGCCACAAGTAGAGACTGTACGAAATTCGGCCAATCCAGCGTAATGGGTAACATTCCAAAACAGTCCCCTGTATGGTTTTGGGATGCAGCACGGTGGAAAGGATAAGGAGTGGAATAAGGACCGCTTGCAAGGTGAAGAAGGAAGGAATCCGGGTGATGAGAAGCCCTATTTCCATAGTCATAAATATTGGGAAAGACCAGGCAGGGATGTATCGTTTAGCAGCTTCATTGCGCAGGAGAGGATAGAGCGCCAGGGCAATCATCGCCGGGATAAGGAGCGCGTCGACGTGAGTGTCCGTGCGGAAAGTCATTTGATAAGAGGAGTGCAGGATGTGCGCCCGAACAGATCGCCAGAGAGCAACGGCTATGGCCAAGGTTCCCAGAACCCAAAACCGCGTTCTCTTGAAGCCGACGAGTACCGCTGGAAGCACCAGATAGAAATGCTCCTCCATCGACAGCGACCAGAAGTGGCCGGTGTACCAATGGATTGGCAGCGGGCTGTGATGCAGGTATTCGACCAGCGTGACGTAATTGCGGAAAAAGAAAAGAGCCCCGAACCAATCTATTGCCAAGAGCGGAATCACATGAAACGCCGCCAGGATCGCAATCACCAGAAGATAGAAGAGCGCTGCCGGGAGAATGCGAAAGGCTCGCCTCAGGTAGAAACCTTTCACGCTGATCTGTCCAGACCGCGACTCCTCCTCAAGCAGCCTGGAGCAGATCAGCAGGCCGCTGATGGCGAAGAATACTTCTACGCCGACCTCACCATAGTTGCTGACAGCCTGAAGCAATGCTCCCAGGACGGGAACAGCACACCGCACCTCGGAGTGATGCATGATCACCAGCCCAATGGAAACGGCACGCCAACCATCCAATGTCGGTATATAGCTTGATGGTTTCGAGGTGGGGTCAGACACGAATCCGAAGGGCCCTCTG
This sequence comes from uncultured Acidobacteriaceae bacterium, assembly GCA_963787145.1. Classification (GTDB taxonomy): domain Bacteria; phylum Acidobacteriota; class Terriglobia; order Terriglobales; family Acidobacteriaceae; genus PALSA-350. The sequence goes on along the minus strand of CAWBBY010000010.1, from coordinate 25,654 downwards.
GACCAGCTATACGCCTGTCGACAACGAGAAATCCATTGACTTCGGCGAGCTGTGAGGACGCACTGGATCGGTCGTTCCAAAGCGGAACGCACACTCGATGCAGACCAAATCAGGAACGGTCGGTTTTATTCTGGTTAGAAAGCAGCGCGGGGGTCGTACCGCGCGAGCCGGCTCAGTAGATAATCGACCTCGGCGCGCGCTGCCGCATTCAGCGATGCGCCGGGAACGCGCTGCGTGTCATGGGCAATTGCTCCGCGCTTCTGCAAGACATACTTGCGCACGGCGAGACCGATGCCTTGCTGCTGTTCGTAGCGGATGAGCGGAAGATGCGCGTCGAAGAGGTCATGAGCGGCGTCTCGCTTTCCTGCCTGCGCGTGCTTCACCACGTCGACCAGCATGTCGGGAAACCCGTAACCGGTCATCGCGCCATCGGCGCCACGCTCCATCTCGAAGTCCAGGAACAAGGCGCCATTGCCGGTAAGGATCGAGAGCGGCCGAAGCGATCCATCACGCTGAAAGGCGCGCAATGCGGATATTTTGTCCAGGCCGGGCCAATCCTCGTGCTTCAGCATCACGCAGGAGGGATTATCCATCACAATCTGGCGGATGACTTTAGGCGTCATCACCACGGTCAACAGCAGCGGATAGTCCTGAATCACGAAAGGGATATCCGTGCCGATCGCGGCCACCGCCTGCGCGTAATAACCGATGATCTGATCATCGCTGCGCAGGGCAGGCGGCGGTGCGATCATCACCCCCGCAGCCCCGCCATCCATCGCTCCGCGGGCCAGCGAGCGCATGGCCGCAAAACCTGGCGCGGAGACACCGACGATCACCGGCCCCTTCGCCCGGCGGACCACCTGGTTGGAAATCGCCAGGGCCTCGGCCGGGTCCAGCTTCGGCGCTTCGCCCATAATGCCAAGAATGGTTAAGCCGGTAACGCCGCAGGACAAATAAAAATCTGTCATGCGATCGACTGATTCCGCGTCGACCGCCCCGTCGGGCTTGAAGGGAGTTGCGGCAATGGCGTAAACGCCGTTCGCGGTGTGATCCAACCTCATGTCTTTGAACCTGTCTCCGGGGCGCCCTCGCGCAGGAGAAAATTGAAGTCGCAGCCCTGGTCGGCCTGCAATACGCAATCCTCAAATAACCTGGCATAGCCGCGTGCGGGCATATTGCGTCGCGGGGGCGATGCTTTCCAGGCGGCGAGGCGGCTTTCGAATTCCCGGTCGTCGATCAATAGTTCGATCCGGCGTGCTTCCACGTCGAGCATAATCCGGTCGCCGGTCTGAACGATCGCGAGCGGGCCGCCAACCGCCGATTCCGGCGTGATATGCAACACGATGGTGCCGAACGCGGTTCCGCTCATCCGGGCATCGGAGATGCGCACCATATCTTTTACACCCTGGCGAGCCAATTTCATCGGGATAGGCAGATAGCCGGCCTCCGGCATGCCCGGCGCGCCTTTCGGCCCCGCATTGCGCAGAACCAGAATGTCCCCGGCTTGCACGTCAAGATCCATGAGGTCGATGCGATTGGTCATGTCTTCGACGGAATCGAAGACCACCGCGCGACCGGTGTGGCGCATCAGGTTTGGGGAAGCGGCGGACTGCTTGATGACAGCGCTGCTGGGCGCCAGGTTGCCATGCAACACGGCCATCGCTCCTTCCTTCTTCAGCGGGGCGGCGAGACTGCGGATCACGTCCTGCCCTGGAACTGCCTCTGCCCCGGCAATTGCATCGCCCATGGTGCCGCCGGATACGCTGGGCGCATCGAGATTGAGCAACGTCTTGAGTTCACGCAGGAGGGCGGGCAGCCCGCCGGCATGGTGGAAATGCTCCATGTAATGGGTGCCGGACGGCTTGAGGTTGAGCAAAACCGGGACCTCCCGGCCCAGCCGATCGAAGACCGCCAAGTCGATGTTCACGCCGGCGCGGCCGGCTATGGCCGTCAAGTGAATCAAGCCGTTGGTGGATCCGCCGATGGCCTGCAAGACGATCATGGCATTGCGGACCGAGGCTGCAGTAATCAGGTCCCCTGGCTTGGGCGCGCCGGAGATGGCCATCTCGGCAGCGCGCTTGCCGCTGGCCTCGGCAATACGGCGGCGGTCAGAGTGAGTGGCGGGGGCCGTGGCGCTCATGGGCAGCGCCAGACCCAGCGCTTCGACGATGCAGGCCATGGTGCTGGCCGTGCCCATAACCATGCAGGTGCCGACAGAAGGGGCGAGGCGGCCGCTGATCAACTCGATCTCAGCAACATCGATGGCGCCGGCACGGTGCTGGGCCCAGAACCGGCGGCAATCTGTACAGGCGCCCAGCACTTCACCCCGGTGATGGCCCACCACCATTGGCCCCGTGGGTACCACAATGGCCGGCAGATCAGTGCTGGCGGCGGCCATGACCTGCGCCGGCAGAGTCTTGTCGCAACCGCCGATGAGCACCACCGCGTCCATCGGCTGGGCACGGATCATTTCCTCCGTATCCATGGCCATCAGGTTACGCAAGAACATCGAAGTTGGGTGAGCGAAGCTCTCGCCGATGGAAATGGTCGGAAACACCATTGGTAGACCGCCCGCGAGCATGACGCCGCGCTTTACGCTCTCGATCAGGTCTGGCACATTGCCGTGGCAAGGATTGAAGTCGCTGAAGGTATTTGTCACACCGACGATCGGGCGATCGAGGGCATCGTCAGAATATCCGGCGGCCTTGATGAAGGCTTTGCGCAGAAACAATGAGAAACCGGCGTCACCATAGCTGGTCAGTCCCTTGCGCAGACCCCGAATGGTGTCTCGTTCCCCAGGATCACTCATGCCGCAATACTAGTGCACGGCGCGTCCGGGCCGCTACTTCGAGCTATTTGTCCTGGACGGCTTCGAAGGCGGCCTTGAGGCGTTGGTGGAGCTGCGTAAGGTCGCGCGTGTGGGCCAACATCGACTCGACCAGAGCATCGAAGAAGATCCCTTCCGCGAGCGTCGTCCAGCCGGCGCGGCGAACGATTTTGAGCAGCTCCTCGTGGTATTCATCACCAGGGAGGTTGGCAATTGCCTGCTTCACCTCGCGGAGTTTTCGCTCGAATCGCTGCACGTGATCCGCAGAAGCGTCAGGCTTTGACTTGGCCAGGGTTGCCACGTTTTTTCTCCTCTTGATGAGCGCGTTTGCATCCACACCGTGTTGTGATTCAGACACCACAGTCGTATCGCTCCACGCCAAATTTATTTTGACCTCAACGGGCCCTTACGAATAGAACGGGTCCTCACGAATAGTTGGATGCGCCTTGTGCGAGGGGCGGGTTACGAAGAAAACTGCAGATCCACGTTCGTCTTTGCTCCCACGGAAAGCCGGGGCATTGCAGGGCAGGCTCACCTCTGCACCAATTCCTGTTCAGGAACCTGCATAGAGCTGAAAGCCGCCCCAGTACAGGGGTTTACGGTATACCCCAGGTGAATGAATGAGCGACAACTTTGCCGTGCGGAGAGCTGCGTCGGGAGTGTGGCCGGCCTCAAGCTCACCATAAAGGCGGTCCATCAGTAGCGGAGTGGAAGCATCATTTACCTCCCACAGTGCACCAATTACGTTGTGCGAACCGGCGCGCAGAAACGCCCAGGACAAACCTACCAGCCCCTCGCCTGCATAGGCGCGAAGACCTGAGCCATAGCAGGCCGAGATGGTTACCAGCCTGGCATGCAGCGGGTAACGCATGATGTCACGGGCGTAGAGCTTGAACCTCTCCGGATGCTGGGGTGGTGGCGAGAGCACCACTGCCGAATCCAGTGGATCCAATCGGCTTGCCGTGCCATGAGCTACGAAGTGGATGTATGAGAATCGCTCCGGCGTGCTGTCCGCATAAGCCTCAGGCACGGCCCCGGACTGGGTGACTACGGTCCGGCTGTCCGGCGGAAAGTGTTTTTCAATTCCCCGGATTTCGGCGAAGGCATTGATCAGGTTTTCATATCCGGTCCCGGTCGCGATGGGGTTGCCAATCAACAGCAGCTTTTTTTCATCCCCTGCCGGGGAGTCCTGGTCGAGCCTGGAGAGAAGCCGGATCGAATTCGCATTAGTCACGGTTACATCTTCAATCCAATAGTGGGAGTTGTCTCCCGGGGTGAGAAGCGTCTCGAAGTTCAATCCGTTCAACACGCCATCCGGAATGATAAATACTTTGGAGCCCTTGGGAATCATTGCAGCGGCTGGGCTCACAAGGGTGTCGTAGAGAGTCTTCGCGTTTTCGTTTGCGTCTCGCAGCGGGTCATCCGATCTCAAAATGGACTTCTGATATCCCCGCACCTGGGCTTCAATTACCGATTGCCCAGGCAGCTGGAAAAGACTCGTGCGATGCGTTGTGACGGCCCACAACCAGGATTTTTCCGGACCCAGCGAATAGAACAGAATTGCGGCATTGAGCTTGCGAGCAACCGTCCGTAAGTCCACTGTATTCTCCGGTCGCGGGTCTGGCTTCTGCTCTGCCGACCCGAGGCCTTCTGCCAGCGTCCTGGCCCGGCCGATATCGAGCAACTGCAAAGCTTTTTCCTGCTTTTGCGATGCGATTAGAAAGTCCGCGTAGTCACGGTAGACAGTGTCACCGTTAGCGAAAAAAGGCAGCCTTAGCTCTTCATCCTTAACGGCTGCTCGCCGGTCTTCGAAGGTACCGATGGATTTTCGATACCAGAGGACCGCTAGCGCCGATTGATGTCGGCCGGCATACAGATTTGCGAGAGCATCCTCGATTTGCCCGCGCAGCGAAGGGATCTCCAAAGATTGCCCGTGCAACTGCATCAGCATTCGTTCTGCGTCCTGTCCATTGGGCTGACGCTCAGCAAGCAGGGCCTGGAGGAACAATGGATTCAGCTCCCCGGCTTTATCTCCGGCAATGCGAGCCGCCCGAATCGCTTCCTCGCTGTGCGTCCTGGCTGCGTCGAATTGCCGCTCTTGATAGAGCAGGAAAGCCAGTTGTGTATGAACGCCCTCTATCTCGTGGGGGGAATGAATGGCAAGGGCGTCTTGCAGCGCTTCCTGGTAGCACCTGCTTGCTTCTTTCAGATTGCCAAGATTGTAATAAGCCGACCCGGCGCTCCACAGCCAGTCGATCTGGGCGCTTGTGGTCCCTGCTTGCATGGCTGCCTGTTCGGCCTGCTGAAAGTTCGAGAGGGCCTTCTCAAAATCCCCCAGCTCGGAATAGGCGACGCCCATATTTCCCAACGCCGCTTGTATGACCGTCTGGGCTTGAATCGGCCTGGCAAAATCCGCAGCCTCGCTCAAAAGGGCCACGGCTTCGTCGTAGTGCTCTAGTCTTATAGCCAAAAGGCCAAGGTTTGAAAGATCGGTGGCTTCGATGAATGAGTCCCGTTCCTCCCGCGCGGCCTGTAGACTCTCCCTGAAGAGCCGTGCAGCATCGCCCAAGTGGTCGCGACGCATCTGAACCAAGGCTTCGGTGCGGAGAACCTCCCCGTTCAACTGCGAGTTGCTTGCATCGGACAGGCGCCGCGCTTGATGTAGCTCCAGATCCGCTTGCTGCTCCTGACCCAGCCCGGCGTGCGCCAGACCGCAGAGTAAGTTCCTCTTGATCGCAGCATCGCCCGTAACGGGATAGGTGACGCCGGGGCTGTTGAGCAGAGCAATCACATCCGGGCGGCGACCTTGGTAGATAAGTATTTCGGCTTCGAGAAGGCGGAACCTCGTGCCCCAATCCGAATTGTCGGTGGAATAATCCCTAAGAGCTTTATCTGCTTTCTGTTGGGCAACATTTAGATTGCCGTGGAGAAAATCGTCGTGAATACTTTGCCAGGTCGTTGCCGGATCAGCGATTCTTGAAGAACGGCACCCGGCCAGGATGGCAGCTGCCAGCAGCACCGTTAGTGCAAATTTGGCGGAACGGTAGTGCCGTTGACTACGGCGCTGGCCGTGTTCGTTCCCCCCGACGTCGGGGAACCTAATTCCGTTCGAATCATGGAGAGGTGGACGGATGCCGAGAAGGCTAATACTTCTCCGAAGATGACCTTTCCAAAACCCGGAATATCCATGACGTGGCCGAAAGACTTGCCAGGGACCGACGGGGCCACACCATCTACCAACGAACATAAAATGGATCCGGGAGCTTTTGCTGGAGCTATCCAACCGTATCGGTCGACCACCCATTGGTAGGCAGCCCCGCCACTCTGAGCGCTCTTGACTAGTTTGGCAGCTTGTAGCCGGCCAGTCTTCTGAAAAAGCGACCAGGTAACTGGGCTCGTCCCGGCGCCACTATTCAGCAGGCTGGAATTCAGCGTGAGAGAAGCGTCCTGACCGCCTATCTTAAGCCCCTCGAAACGAGAACCGGTGAAACTGACGACAGGGTCCCCATCTGCCGGGTGCTCTATGGAGACTTGAGCCACAATCCTATCCGCCGTCACGATTTCCAGGAGGTTGAATCCTTCGACGACTGAGGTGACCAGGGTGGAGGGTGTTCCGTCCGACTCGAGAAGGCGACCTGAAACCCGGGTGTACGCCCCACTGCAGGACACGATTCCCTCGAAATTGAAGGCTTCCGTGCTGTTTGTAACGTGGCCGCCGACTGCAGGGAGCGCCGCAGATGACTGGGCAGGAATTACTTTCTTGATTGGTTGCTCAATGAACCCGCCGAGCGAGTTCGCTTCTGCATGGAAGTAGTGAACCCTGTTGACAGTGGACGCCATAGTGCACCTCGTTAGGCAGATTTTTAGTTTTGACTGCTTAAGGTAAAGCGATAGTGGGCCAGATCAACGGCACTCCCCGCCACATTGCCCTGCACCGTCAGGGTGTACTCCCCTGACCCCGGGACGGCCGATGGCACGCGTATCGAAACAGTATCTTTCGCCTGCTGCGGGGAAACTTCTACCCGCCAGGCAAGCGAACCGGAAGGCGAATACAGCTGACAGGTATAGCTGGAGAAACGGTCTTCCGTTGGGATATCCACCAGCAACAAAAAGGGTTTGCCAGACCCCACCGTGGCTCCAGGAATCTGTCCGCCACGACTGTTGCCACCAACCAGCGAAACCTGTGGCAGAATCTCCGGCGTTTTCAACTCTGCAATTTCGGTCTTGAAGCGGGGATAAACAACCACGTTCTGATATGCGATCACCAGTAGCGACGCAGCAAGCGCAGACCATACAAGGGCACTCGGCCAAAACGAGACCAGGCGCGATTTGCTCCCCCCGACTGGACCGGCCTTCTTTACAGGATTTACCGTAAATTCACTCTTGGCCGCATCGATGAACCCGGCCGTTGCACGAAGATCGGTGGCGCACTCCTGGCAATCGAAGTAATGTTCCTCAAACTCATCGCGCAGTTCTGGAGGGAGTTCATCCAGAAGATATTTCTCTACTGCCGCGAGCTGTGTTGCCTGGTGATGATCCATATTATTCAGGGCCTCATAGTCATTCCGCGCCGCTGCACACCCGCTGGTTTTTATCCTAAGCGGCTAATATAGAACGACTTGAACGATTGTTTTGCACGGTGCAACAACACTCTCAAATATTCGCGGCTAATGCCGAACTCGGCGCAAACCTCATCTTTGTCGCGCTCATCCAGCAGCACCGCTTGCAGCAGGCGCCGGTCACGCTCCGTTAGCTCGTTAAGGATCTGCCGAACCACTCGCTCGGTATCCTTGGCCTCAAGCAGGCTGAGCGCGCTTGGTTCGCGGGAGGCAACGGTAGCTTCCGTTTCGTCATCGATCGTGCCGGTCGCTCTCTTTTGTGAGCGATAGTGCTCCAGCAACACATGGTTGCAAACGGAATTGACAAAGGGACCAAGCCGATCAGGCTGCCTTAGGCCTTCTTCTGCGCGCAACAGCGCCAGCACGCGCATGAAGGTTTCCTGCCTGACATCTTCGATGGCTTCTTTAGAATTCAATCGCGAGCGCAGCTTGAGACGGATCAATTCGCTGAAGTAGCTCACGAAATGCCCTTCGATATGCGTGTCCCCTGATCGAAGTTTCTCGACGTAGGACGCGTCGAACGCAAAGAATTCCAAGCCCGGTTCCTCCACAGCGACAGCGAGCGCGTCCAAGTTTACACTGCCCTGGGAAACCTTTAAGAACACTATTCGCTTATGGGTCGGTCTCACGTACCCGGTCCTCTTGTACCGTCCCGGATGCCCCGGCCATTTGCCGGCAAGACTTGGCGCGACAGAGGTCCGGTTATCCATACTTCCTCCACTCCCTCCGGGCCGGCTGAAAGAACCAAGGCAAAAGTATCAGCAGTCGTGACCGGCGAAGATTGCTGACAACAGAGGCGCGTACCGAGTAGTGGCGGAGCTGGAACAAACGTTGCAAAGGCGCGTAAGAAATTTAAAAGAGACGCTTTACTGGTCCTGCGGGCCGGCGCCGCTTCTTTGGCAGGGATTCGTGTAACGATTTGCTCCTTTCCGGCACTATGTCTCGTGTGCCGTTCCTCGCACCCCGCGGGGACGCAGACAGTCTGCTAGGGAGACTGCCAGACCCTTCAGCTGCCCACGCGTTCGCAAAGGCCCAACCGAAGAAGGGAATCATCATGCCGAAGCTGAGCTTTTCTGATGTGAGGTTGAACTACGATCCCTCCGCACCGCAGCAGCGCTTTCGCGATGCCGGCCTGGAAGCAGCATTCGCCAAGCCATCGGCGCAGCTTCCGTCGGCTCCCCCATGGCCTGCCGGCGGCGCTCCCCAACCCATCTCGCTAACGCCCATACCTACCCCATCCGACGACCTTTCCCGGTTCCAAGGTTACGATGCCGTGGTGGTTACGTGGACAGCGGCCGAGGCCGCCGCCCTGGCTGCGCTGTTTACTCCCGCACATCCCATCAGCGCGTGGTATGAGTACCGGCACGGGGTCGCAGCGTATCTGCCGCTGGTTACCGGGGCCAAGTCTCCCTTCAACGATCAAACCCGCGAGATGGCGCGCTACTACCACAGCCTGGGGCTCTACTTCCCCTGCCAAATCGGAAATGCGAAGGTTCTGCTCTTCAAGAGCGGACTGCATTTTGCCTACGACGGCCCAGCCACCCCGGTGAAAAAGCTGATGACGGAAATTGCGGAGGCTGTCAGTCCCAAGGTTTTCATCACCACTGGGACAGCAGGAGCCATCGGCGCGAACGTACTGCTCGGTGATGTCGTCGTGGGGGGCAGCGTGCGCTTTGACTGCACAACGCAATTCAAGAACGAACCGTGGCACGACGCAGCCTTTACCCCTTCACCGCTCCCGCCCGGTGCGTTGAGCGCAATGACCCCGGCGTTACTTCAGCTCAATGCATCGCGTGTGCCCAACTCGCGAAGCACTCCGAAGATATGGAGCGCCCCAACCGATGCAATCGTGACCACCGATAACTTCGCTTTCGACGATTCCACCGATTACTACAAGCTCGAAGGGCTGGGGCGCGCGTGCGAGATGGGCGACGCCATGGTCGCCAGCGCGCTGCAGGGCATTCCAGGTCTTGCCTGGCACGCGATTCGCAATGCCTCTGACCCGCAAATACCGAACCCGAACCACAACATCGAACAAGCCGATCAGCAGGCGGCGCAAATCTATGCCAAGTATGGCGGACTCACCACGGCCGGCAGCGTTATCGCGACCTGGGCCGTAATCCATACCGGTATATCGCTTGGACCGGAGGCTTCCTCAGGAAGCACTGGTTTCAAACTTGGGCGCATCGCTCCGGTACGGGATGCGCACGGAGCAACTAAAGACGTAGAACCCATTCGCAAATAAGGAGAAGCACCCATGACACCACCGACCGCGGAAAAGACCTCGTTCAAGCTGGGCCGGCTTGCCCGTTCCCATAACGACAAAATTCCCATGCTGCACACCCTGCTCGAGGGCCAGCCACTGGAGCCCGTAAAACCGGCTGTAGATTACACCACAGGAATGCCTGCGCAGCTGGGCGTGATGGCGAACGACACGCTGGGAGACTGCACCTGCGCCGCCTTCTATCATGCAATCCAGGTCTGGAGTTTTAACTCGGAGAAGAAAATCGAAACCGAGCCGGACGTGGACGTCGTGGATCTCTATGAGCAGGCTTGCGGCTATAACCCGAAGCAGGGCGGAGAGGGTCCGGGTGGCAACGAACAGCACGTTCTTACATACATTCTGAAGCAGGGCGCGCCCTTCGGTTCTAACGGGCAGCAGCGGCACAAGATCACCGCCTTTGCTGAAGTCGACGTAAAGAACATCGACAACATAAAGCGCACTATTTATGACCACGGCGTGGCGTATATCGGGTTCGACGTGCCGCAATATATCATGCCGCCAAACGAGCCGCCCTTGGCGGTCTGGGATGTCGAACCCAAGGCTGATAACACCATTGTCGGCGGTCACGCGGTCGTTTTGGCGGGCTACAACGCCAAAGGCGCGCGCGTCATCTCGTGGGGACAGTACTACACCATGACGTGGGCTTTCTTCGAGAAGTTTGTCGACGAAGCCTACGCCATCACCGACCCGCTATGGACGAAGACCACAAGCAAGGTGCCGGCCAAGCTGCTGGAACAATATATGCAGAAACTCAAAGAAAACTAACTAGCTTTTCCCGGGCGAGTGCCCGGCGCACGGCGTCCAGCAGCAAACCTGCAGCTGGACGCTGTGCCAAGCTGCTTATACAGAAGTCTTGGCCTGTCCGCTGCGGAAAGCCTCGTATCGAGCTTTGTTTTCCGCATTGGGCGGATATAGCCCGGGCAAGGACGCACCCGCTCGCACCTGGGCAATAATCCAGTCCTCCAGTTTCTCTTGCTCGACGGCCGCTTCCACCACCTCGTTGAGCAGCGCGCGAGGAATGACGACGGCGCCATCTTCATCCACCACGATCACATCATTCGGAAAGACTGCGACCCCGCCACAGCCAATCGGTTCCTGCCAATTGACAAAAGTGAGACCGGCGACCGAAGGGGGCGCTGCGGCGCCCATGCACCACACAGGTAAACCGGTCGCAAGCACACCCGCGACGTCGCGTACTACGCCGTCAGTGACCAGGCCGGCCACGCCGCGCACCTTCATGCGGGCACAGAGAATGTCTCCGAAAATGCCGGCGTCGGTGATGCCCATGGCGCCGACGACCGCAATGCAGCCAGGCGCCATCGACTCGATCGCGGCACGCGTCGAGATTGGGGAGCTCCAGGATTCCGGTGTGGCGAGATCTTCGCGCGCCGGGACAAAGCGCAGTGTGAAGGCCGGGCCTACAAGCCGCTTCTGGCCAGGACGCAGCGGCTTGGTGCCACGCAGCCAGACATTGCGCAGACCTTTTTTCAGCAACACCGTGGTGAGCGTCGCCGTGGCTACGGCGGAAAGTGCTGCTATCGTCTTTTGGTCTAATTCCACTGTTGTCCATTCTGTCATCATGTTGGTTACCGAGCTGTTTCTTCTAGATGCCGGCGATCAGGCCGCCATCGACGCGGATCACGGAGCCGGTAATATAGGCAGCGCGCTCGCTCGAAAGAAACGCAACCACGTCGCCATATTCTTCCGGCTTGCCGTAACGGCCTGCCGGAATATTGCCCGTGCTCTCGGCTGACACATCCTCTACGCTGCGTCCTTCCCGCTTGGCTTTCGATTCATCGAGGAATTTTGTCCGGTCGGTTGCGATGCGTCCGGGCACGATGATGTTGGCGGTAATGCCATCTTTGGCGACTTCGCGCGCCAGTGTCTTTGACCACCCGACCAGCGAGAGGCGCAGGGTGTTGGAAACGGCGAGGTTAGGGATGGGCGACACCACGCCGGATGAGGTGCTGGTGATCACACGGCCCCAATGCCGGGCTCGCATATTGGGCAGTACGCGGTCGGTGATAGCGATGACCGAAAGCACCATGGCCTGAAAACACCTGGACCACACTGCGGGGTCCTGGCCGCTGGCCGGTGTTGGTGGCGGCCCGCCGGTGTTATTCACAAGGATGTCTACCGGGCCTAGCTCGCGTTCGATTTTCGAGACGTGGCCATCGATTTGGGCCAGATCGGAAAGGTCCCAGATAAGACCGATGCTCTTGCCGCCGATGGCTGCCAGTTCCGCCTCGGTACCGGCGATGGATTTCGCTCCTATGCCGGCCACGGCTACTTTTGCGCCTTCGGCCGCCAGTGCTTTCGCGATCGCCCGGCCCAAGCCACCGCCACCGGCTAATACCAAAGCTGTTTTATCTTTTAGGCCGAGGTCCATTAAGGGTTCCTGTAAGACTCCAATTCTACTTGGGGTAAAGAAAGACTGCAGATCCCTCCGCTGCGCTCGGGATGACAAATTGTAGGGTGGCGCTTCCATCTTGCCTTGCGAAGAGAAATGTTCAAAGTTGCATCCGACATGGCGTAGAAGCGATTTGGCCTCCCTTTGCAAAGGCAAGATGAAAGCGCCACCCTACAATTTGTCATCCCGAGCGCAGCGGAGGGATCTGCAGTTTCCATGCCCCTAACTCCACGCATCAGCCTCGAAGTGCGCAATCGCTTTTTCGTCGAAGAGATACCCGAGGCCGGGCCCGGCCGGCAGCGCCAGGCCGCCATTCCGCACTTCGAGTTGGCGATCGATAATTTCGCAGAAGTTGAACACCTTGCCGTCGGGAAAGTATTCGACGAACTGACCGTTGGGCGAAGCCCCCACCAGGTGCACATGCAAATCATGAAACCAGTGCGGGCACATGGTCACGCCGTAAGCATCAGCCAGCGCGGCGATGCGGCGGAATTCCGTTATCCCACCACAGACCGCGGCGTCCGCCTGCAGGATCGATGCGGCCTGCTTGTCGAGCAATTCCTTGAATCGCCAGCGTCCGGCTTCGATTTCGCCGGTGGCGACGGGGATGCTAATCAAGGCCGCGAGTTTGGCGTGGTTATCGATCTGGTCGGGGCTGAACGGCTCTTCAATCCAGTACGGATCATAGGGCGCGAAACGTTCCGCGTAACGCAGCGCAGTGGGCACATCCGACCAGGCGTTGTTGGCATCCAGCATGAGCAACACGTCGGGCCCAATTGCCTTGCGCGCGGCCTCGATCCTCGCTTCTTCTGACCTAAGATCGCCGCGACCGACTTTCATTTTTACGGCGTTGAGGCCAAGCGCCACGTAGCTCGCCATTTCTTCGCCCAGCATTGCGGGCGTCTTGCCCTCAAGGTAATAACCGCCACTAGCATAAGCGGGAACCGTATCTTCATAGGCGGCGCCGAGATACTTGTAAAGCGGCAGATTGGCTGCCCTGGCGTTTCGGTCCCATAGGGCGTTATCGAGAATACTGAGCGCGCGCATCACCGAGCCCACGCGGCCATGCAGCAACACTTCCTGATACATATTTTTCCAGAGCAATTCTGTGGCGGTTGAGTCACCTCCGATAAGCATGGGCGCCAGCATCTCGCGCACCGCCGTCGTGACCACATTTCCGCCGGAATGGCCGGCGTAGCAATGGCCAATACCTTCGACACCGTCCTCGGTGCGGATCCTGACCAGGGTGTAGTCGCGCGACGTTACCTGGCGGCGCGCAAAGGCAGTCGCCTGGCTGAGCGGAATATGAACGGTGCGTGCCTCGACAGAAACGATCGTAGACATTTGGGCCATTCGGCTCCCTTTCTACATTCCCTTAAGGAGCTTGACCAGGCGGGCGAATCCTTGTTCCCTGGCCGTCTTGTTTCCGGGCACGGTGTTGGTGGGATCTTCGCCGGCGCGCATGAAGCCGTGACCGGCGCCTTCGTAGGTCACAGGCTCGTATGTCTTGCCGGCGGCCTTCATGGCTGCCGTGGTGGCGGGGATAGTGGCGTCGATGCGTGCGTCGTTACCGCCGTAGAAGCCGTAGACCGGAGCGGTGATGGTGGTGACGTCCGCGGGGCTGGTGCCATAGAACACGAAGGCCGCAGAAAGGTCTTTACGATGGGCGGCGAAGGCGAAGGACTTGCCTCCACCCCAGCAGAAGCCAGTCACGGCTATTTTCCCGTTGCCTGCGGGAAGCTTTTTTCCATAGTCTGCCGCGGCGTCCAGATCCGCCAACACGACCTCGGGATCAAGGCCGGAGACGGCCTTCACTGCTGCGTCCTGGCTGGGAAACTCGCTCGATCCGCCGCCATTCGGTCCGAAGCCGGAGAGCAGATCCGGAGCGATGACGATGAAGCCTTGTGCAGCTAGCTCGTCCGCCATTTCCTTGGCCCAATCGCTGAGGCCGAAAATCTCGTGAATGAGGACAACTACCGGGGCTTTCGTTTTGACCTCGGGGTAGACCACGAACGCCTCGACGGTGCGGTTGCCGTGCTTGAGCGGAACGTATTCGTGATGGCGGGGCGAGGCTTCGAGGCGAGTCCTGGCCCAATCTTGCGCGTGCATGGCAGTGGTCGCGAGAGAAAGAAGCACAGCGGCGGCCGCATATCGGATGGCATGAGGCATCGTGAATGTCATGGGGAGGAGTTTAGTCACTGAGGAGTGGGTGTCGCAAGCGTTTGACGCGTGCGAAGGGGCGTGTTTGGATGAAAATTGGTGAAACCCAGACCCGCTCTCCCGGTGGACCCGATCCTGCCGGAGATCATCGATTCGTTAAGGCGTTGTCCTAACCTTGTGATCGAAGCACCGCCAGGCGCGGGTAAGACCACTCGCGTGCCGCCGGCGCTGCTGGAGATTGTCAGCGGTGAAGTGGTGGTGCTGGAACCACGCCGCATTGCGGCTCGGATGGCGGCGCGGCGTGTGGCTTGGGAGGCCGGCGAACAGGTTGGCCAGACCGTCGGCTACCAGGTGCGGTTTGAGGAAGCAGTTGGCCCACGAACCCGGCTGCGGTTTGTCACCGAGGGCGTGCTCACCCGGCGCCTGCTTTCCGATCCTGGCTTGAAGGGTGTCGCCGCCGTGGTGCTGGATGAGTTCCATGAGCGCCACCTGGAAAGCGATCTGGCGCTGGCATTGCTAAAACGCCTGCAGCAGACACGGCCCGATCTACGGATCGTGGTCATGTCGGCGACGCTCGATGCCGCTCCCGTGGCGCATTACCTTCAAGATTGTCCGGTCTTGCGATCAGAGGGGCGGCAGTTCGACCTCTCGATCAGTCATCTGCCCTATTCTCCAAAGCCACTGGAAACGCAGTTGACGGAAGCACTCGAGCTGCTGATCGCGGAGGAGCCGTCCGGAGACGTCTTGGCTTTCCTGCCGGGAGCGGCGGAGATACGACGAGCCATGCGCGAGAGCCAGGCGGTCGCGCGCCGGGCCGGGTTGCTGGTATTGCCGCTGCATGGTGACCTGACGCCGGCGGAACAGGATCGCGCGGTCGCGCCGGCTAGCCAACGAAAAGTCATTCTGGCTACGAATGTCGCAGAAAGCTCAGTGACGGTTGAGGGCGTGACCGCGGTTATCGATAGCGGCCTGGCGCGCATCGCAACGTATTCCCAATGGACCGGCTTGCCGACGCTCCACGTCGGCCGGGTGAGCAAGGCTTCGGCGAAGCAGAGAGCGGGGCGGGCGGGACGCACCGGCCCCGGCCGCGTGCTGCGCCTCTACACCATGGAAGATTACCTGCGCCGGCCGGAGCACGACGAGCCAGAGATCGCGCGCAGTGAGCTATCCCAGCTTTGCCTCGCGCTGCGGGCGATGCGCGTTGCCGACATCGACTGGCTGGATGCACCGCCTGCGGCAGCCGTGGAAAGAGCAGAGTCGCTGCTCGACCGCCTGGGCGCCACCGGCGCGAAGGTGCAGCAGCTGGCGCGGTATCCGCTGCACCCCCGGCTGTCGCGCATTCTCATCGCGGCCATGGAGCGCGGTGTGGGCGAGGACGGCTGCATTGCGGCGGCACTGCTGGGTTCAGGTGCTCGCTCGGAGAAAAATGACCTGCTGGCAGCCATCGATGCAGATCAGGATTACCGCACCCGGCAACAAGTGGAGCAGCTGCGCAGGATTGCGCGGCCGGCCCGGCAGACGCAGCACAACGACGATGCTTTGCTGATGTCGATACTGGCGGGGTTTCCAGATCGCGTCGCGCGGCGGCGTGCGGGCAACCAGGTGCTGCTGTCGAATGGCGCATCGGCAGAGGTCGCGGGGGAAGCTCCGCACTATGAATTCATGGTAGCTGTCGATGCCGAGGATCGCAAAGATAAGCCGCTGCCACTGATACGTATGGCGGCACGCATCGAGCCGGAGTGGTTGATCGAGCTGTTTCCGGATCGTGTGCGCGAGCAGTCGAGCGTAGAGTGGAATCGCCAGACCGAGCGGGTGGAGGCGGTGAGCGCGCTGCTGTACGACGAGCTGGTGATTCAGGAATCCCGCGGCGCAATGCCGGATGCAGAAGCCGCAGCCCAATTGCTGACGCAGAAAGCATTGGAGGCAGGCATCGATCGCTTCGTCGACAGGAATGCGCTCGATGAATTCTTGGCCCGCGCCGAGTTCGCCGGTGTCGAAGCGCCGGATGTGGGCCAGGAGCTCCGCGAATTGAGCTTGGGACTGCGCAGCTTCACTGAGTTGAAGTCTGCGGGGGCGCACTTCGTGGCCGTGCTCGAACGAAAGATGGGGACGCGGCAGCTCAACGAGATTGCACCTCCGCGTATCCGATTGCCCAGCGGCCGGGAGACCAAGGTTCACTATGAACCGGGCAAGCCGCCCTGGATCGCATCCCGGCTGCAGGATTTTTTTGGGATGCGGGAAACGCCGCGGATCGGGCTGGAGCGGACGCCGGTGGTGGTCCACCTGCTAGCTCCGAACAAGCGAGCCGTACAGACGACAACCGACCTTGCCGGCTTCTGGGAGCGGCTCTACCCGCAGGTGCGGCGCGAACTGATGCGCCGGTATCCAAGACATTCCTGGCCGGAGCGCCCTTAGGCTGCACAACTTCTAGCCTGAATTTCTCACGGCCGGGTCCGTAACGAATGGAGGAGAAACTGCAGATCCCTCGGCTTCGCTCGGGATGACAAATTGTAAGGTGGCGCTTCCATCTTGCCTTTGCGAAGGGAGTCCAAATCGCTCCTACGCCATGTCCTCGAACATCCCGCTTCGCAAAGGCAAGATGGAAGCGCCACCTTACAATTTGTCATCCCGAGCGAAGCCGAGGGATCTGCAGTCGCTTTCCCAGGAGGGTCTGTGAAAAATGCGGGCTAGGCCTGCGGGGGCGCAGGCAGTTTCACGTGCAACACAGTTCTCAGGTAGTTGATGTTGACCGCGAGATTGTCTTGAATGCTGCCGGTACCGTCGCCGGGCCGGGGCGCGTCGAGATCGTAGACGACCCATCCCTTGAATTTTCGATCGCGTAACACTTTGAAGAGGGCCGGAAAGTCCACACCGCCCACACCGAGATTATGGTAGAGGCTCATGTGATGGTGCTCCGCCTGCGTCGGGGTCGAGGTATTGCCGCGATACTTTGGATAGGTGTCCTTCATGTGCACTTCCGCAATCCGCGGAAAATAATCGCTGATGATCTGCACCGCATCGCCGCCACCCAAGGTCAAATGCGCGGTGTCGGCCGTAAGCCAGACATACTTTGGATCCGTGTGTGCCATGACCGTACGTACTTCATGCTCCCGCTCCATCGGCCCCCAGATATGGGGATGCGGAGCCAGCCTTACGCCGAAGGTGATGGTCTGCCTGCCGATTTCATTCAGGGTGTTCGCCAGTGTTTTGAGTTGATCGTCGCTTGGCCCACCTTCGGGCCGGCTGCCCATATTGGTCTTCCAATGATCGCCGCCACAGGGCGCAAGAAAATCATGCGCGAAGTTGACCATGTCGGCGATGAGCGCTGCATTACCCTCCGCATTGATCCAAGGATTTGAGTTCGAAGCTGGCTTCGACCCTGGCGCACGCGGCAGATCTCCAACATCGATCAATTGGATTCCCGCCGCATCGCACATTCGCTTGAGCCCGAGCGGGTTGCCCAAAAACTGTACGACTTGTCCTGAGTATGGCTCGATGCCTTGCAACCCGAAGCGCGCCGTGTCTGCGATGATCTGCTGCATATCGGTGGACATCCGCAGGTTGCCATTGGGCCAATCACCCCACAAGGCACCCGTTATGCCAAAACGAATATAAGGGTCGATCGGGTCGAGGGATCTAGTAGCGGCGCCCAAAACATGAGAGCTACCCAACACACTCGCGGCAACTGCCGCCAGCGCGGAGGAAATAAACTCGCGCCTTTTGAGACCTTGTGAAGAGATGTTTTTAGACAAAGTATTTTCCTTTGATTTAGCCGCTTTCAACGCTTGAGTCCAAAAGCATAGACGTGGGCATCATGGGTGACGACGAAGACTTTGCCCAGCGCCACCACGGGCTCGCTGAAATGCACCCAATCGGTGATGATCTTATCGCTGGAATAGAGTTGTTCTCCCGTCTCCGCGTCGAATGCGAAGAGAATGAGGTTGTTGACCGGAGTGGAACGGTACTCAGCCGATAGCGGATTGTGATTGATTTGATCCTGCGTGCCGTGAACATAAGCCGGACTCTGGATGGTCTGCTCTCCGGTCTGGATCGCATACAACACTCCGTTCGCCACCACCGGGGGATCGGGCACGATCATGTCGCGCGAGATCCACTGCGGAGCCAGTGATACCTTCTCTCCTTCGGCGACGAGCTGGAATGCCATGATGCTGCCGTGAGGCGCGTCGCCGCCGTTCGATTTGAACTGCGGCACATTTTTTGAAGGCGGACCCCACATCGGCAAAAAGAGGAAACGTTTGTGGTCCGGGGTCTCATAGCTGGTGATAGAGCCCCACGCTCCCTGACCGGGATTTTTGCCTTCTGCGGCATCATTACCGAGTTGCGGTGATTTGTATAAGGGGGTCGAGTGACCAGGACGGCCGCCGAGATCGGCAGCATCGAGCACATAGAGGAAACCCTCTTTGCCGGCAAGGGCGATGAGCGTCCGGTCCTGGAAAGGAAAAACATCTGGGCTTGCCGAACCCAGATCAAGGTCCTGCGCATTCAAATACTGCCAGTTCGAGGGCGTGAATGAGTCCAGCAGACGTGTCGCCTTGGGAGCCAACTTGAGCACGCTCTCGCCAAAATCGCCGGACGCCGGGTCGTAGAAGCCATCGGCTGTTTGCGTAATCACGGTGCCGTTAGGGCCTTTCGTGACACCGCCGCGTCCCCAGGGACCGGAATACTTCGTGCCGCTGGTATAAAAGCGGGTTAGCCGCGGATGAGCAAGATCGCTCACATCCATCGCCGAGACGGTTCCCGGCACCACCGAAGGTTTCGCGCCCGGTACTGCCGGCAGCTGGCCGCAACCGCGGCCGCTCGCGGTGTAGATCACGTTGTCGATAAGGTTGAGGCTCCAGGCACGGGCAAAGGGTTCGACCATGTCGACGGCTGGCATGCGATCCGCGCCGTCGCTCAAATTGAGACCGCGGAGCTTGCCGTCACTGGTGATCAGAAAAATTACATTGTTCTGCTTATCGATTACCGGGGTATCGTTCACCGTGTTCGAACACAACCAGGTGGCAGGCCAGATGGGCGCGGCGGGATTGGCGAAGGTCTTCTGCCAGAAAACTTTCCCCGTATCTGCGTCCAGTGCAAACACTGTGTCGTCGGCGCCAAGCAGAAAAGCCAGATTCTTTGCGCCCTGGCCAGTGCTCACGCCTTCCGCCACCAGCGGCGCGGTGAGCGTGGAAAGAACCATGCTTTTGGGTGGCGTGCTTAGTTGAGTGCTCCACAGCAACCTCAGCCCCGAGACGTTGTGGATGGTTAGCGACGCCTCGCCCCGATTCCAACCGGTCCGTTCCTGATCGTAGCCCCAGGTCGTCCAATCGCGCGCCGGCGGCAGGTTTTGTGGCAATGCGGCGTGGGTAAAGAGCACCAACAAGAGTGTGCTTATGCATCCGCAGTTAAAGCGTGAGTCAATTCGCGCCATCGAATGTTTCAGAAGGTCCCGGAAGATACATAGTCCCGGGAGAGAGCGTCTGTCAATGCGCTCGTAGACGGCAGAATCTTGGGAAAAGAAAAGCCCGTCCGTGAAGGACGGGCTTGGGAATTTCGTGTTTATCGGTTAACGGCCACCATGAAAACCACCACCCATGGCGTGTCCTCCTCCACCAGAAAAGCCTTCTCCCCTGAATTGCGCATAGCTCCGGCCAGCGTAGGCGCGACCGCCGTAGAAGACCGGTCCCCCATAGAAGATGTACCGTGGCGAATAGAAGCCCCATCCGAAGGGACTCCACAGCAGCCCATCACCCGGGAGCCAGGTATAGCCCCAGAAGCCGGCGTCCCAATACCAACCTGGAGACATGACGCCGTACCCGTCATATTGCGAGGCCAGAGTCAGATTAGCCTCGGCCAGGTATTGAGAACGGAGGCTGCTCCAGTTGTAGAGTGCGTCCTCAGCTTGATTGCGGTCGAAACTGACGCTCTGAACCTCTGCGTTCTCCGCCAATCCGACCTGGTGGTCACCCTTTATCTTGACTGCCTTCTGGACATTGCCAGTTCGTTCCAGCAGCTCAGCCTCTCCCTTGAAAACCCGGACAGTGCCCTTATCCGCGTCGAAAGCGTACAGGCCGCCTTTTAGCAAACGAGTGTTCGCACCGCCGACCGACACTTGTAAATCGTTGCGCGGGTGAATCTCATCTACTTCGATGTCGGCAAGTCCGCGGTCCAGTTCGATCTGCGTATTCAGCAGATTTGGGGAAATCATTCGTACTGCACTGTTATCTCCCACACGGAGAAACACACCTGGGGTCAGCAGCAACTCAGCCCTGCCATTTGCTGTTTGCAGCACCTGGCCCGGCTGGAGCTGGGCGTAGCCCACCGATTGTTGATTCAATGGCTGGCCATTTATCGAGGCCGACCCTTCTATATAGTTAACAGTCCCTGGAACGGCTGGGTTTGCAGTCTGCGCTAAAGCTACAGGCGCGCACATAGTCGCCAGGCAAAGCAGAATTGCTTTCAACCTTGGCATCGTAGTTCAACCTCTCTAGTTAATTAGAGAGTAAACAGGGAAAAAAGTTGCGCAGCTGGCCGCCGCTCACCGGCCGGAGTCAACGGCAACTCCTCCTGAGGTCAGGGATAAAGCTTGGCCGGCACGATTTCAGGTTCCGGCTCGCCGGCTGCAACCAGCAGTTTTTTCAACTGCTGGCTCAGTTCACTGGCCTGCGAACGATATTCCTGGCGCCCAGCGAGGTTCACCAGCTCGTGTGGATCGGCGCGCTGATCATAGAGCTGGTACTCATGGTAGGTTGCAGCCGCCGGTTCTTTCGAAGCGCCAGAAGGGTCCGCGACGCAGTAGGTCCAATCCTTAGTACGGATCGCGCGACCTGTCATTGATTCGCTGATCTGGATCAGTTGCTGGTTAGGCCACGCCTGCCGAGCGCCGGGATCGTTGAGCAGCGGCAGCAGGCTCCGGCCCTTCCACCCGGACGGCACCGGCACGCCTGCCGCTTCAAGCAGAGTGGGGGCGAGGTCGATGAGGCCGACAAGCTCGGGGATCTGCTGCGCGCCATGAAAACCTGGTCCGTTGATAAGCAAAGGTACGCGTAGGGAGCTGTTATGGGTGCTGCGTTTGTACTCCTGGTTGCGGGTCATGAAGTGGCAGCCATGATCGCTCATGAAGACGAAGATGGTGTTGTCGGCGAGTTGTTCCTCTTCAAGGATACGGCACACTCTGCCTACCGAGGCGTCGATTGCTTCAATGCAACCGTAGTAGTCCGGCAGTTGCGCCTGCCACGTACCAGGAAGCGCCCGTAGATCTTCAGGCACCGTGGAGTTCGCGAAGCGTTCTACGGAACCATGAGGGCCGATGGGGCGATGCATGTCGTTCTGCTGGTGCGGCTCGATCTGCGAGATGAACAGGAAGAATGGTTTTTCCTGCTTCTGGCGAAGGAAGCGCTCCACGCGGTCGGTAATGAAGTCGACGCGATATTCGTCTTTGTAGGTGATCTCTTTGCCGTCGCGGTCCCAGATGGTCCCTTCGTAAGGATGCGTGGTGAATTCGATCACATTTGAACCTTCCCACAGATCGAGGAAGCCGCCGCGGAACTCTGGTTTTACAGCACCGGGGCCTCCGCCGTCGGCCTCGCTGTTTGGGGCAAGGTGCCACTTGCCAATCAAGTTTGCCGTATAGCCGGCTTGGCGCAGCTCTCCGGCCAGCGTCGGAAGAGTTTGGCCCAGAGCAAGGCCGTTGTGCCAGACGCCGGTTTCCGTTGCGTAGCGGCTGGTTAACAAGACCGATCGTGAAGGAGCACAGACGGGCTGGTTTGTGACGGCGTGAGTAAAATTCTTACCGCGAGACGCCATGGCGTCGAGATTCGGCGTGCGGGTGGAGCTATTGTGGCCGTTAGCACCAATGAAGTCCCAACGAAACTGGTCGGAAAGATACAAAATAATATTCGGCCGTGTTGCCTTAGCAGCACTCTTGTTATCCGCTTCGGCCGCGGCAGGAACCGCAGCTGCGACAGCGGCTGCCAGGGAACTCTTGAGGAATGACCTTCTGCTGTCTATCTGCTCTGGCATAACTCTCCTAACAAACTTTTAACGTGAAAGCCGTTTCTGGTGGCGAAAGAATCGTGCAAGATAGAAGCGCCTGTTCCAACCGGTTCAGAAACTCTCCCACGGTAGAACGCGAATGATCTTGGAATAATAATTTGCAGGCTAGGCGGTCAACAACAACAGGGGCGTGGGAGAACCGGTTGCATGATTGAGATAAAGATTACATCTTGATGTATGGTCATTGCATCAGGCGAACTAGAAGATCGCCCGAGTTAGGGTGTTAAACTTGATCGAACGCTTGACAAAACGTGCCTCGAGCCGCATGATCTGATGCAGCGGAGTTATACCAAGTTCTATGCGAACCAATCGGTTTCCAAACAACTCGCCTCTTCTTTGTTGTTGCCCCACTCGCGGGTAACGAGGCGGATTTGTTTGGGACAAGTTCTTCCGAACTGAACCCTCCAGTTTTAACCCACTCTTAGCCAAATTTCAGGTCCGCAAATACCGTCTTCAGACGATTTGCCGCCTTACTGATTCTCCCAATTGTTTATGCGGATACAAGCATAACGGTCGATATGGAACTCAGCGCACAATCCGCAAGACAGTACACCCGGGCAGGACGATGTTGTTTGTCGATTAGCCGGCAGCGTCGTGGTGCGCGATATGTACGACTAGCAGTTGAGCGGATCCGGTAGATCTCTTCTGCAATCCCCCACGACTCCTTTCGTGTTTTTTACCCGAAAATCCTAAGGAGGCTACGTGAATATCCTTCACATACGCGGGTCTGTCGCTATATCTATGCGCGCCCTCATTGCAGTCGTTGTAATTCTTGGTGGTTTGGGGGCGATGCGCGCGTTCGCTCAGAATGAAGGCTCTCTCTCCGGTTCTGTTCAGGATGCGCAAAAGGCGCAGCTTCCAGACGCCAAGGTGACCGTCACGCGAACGGAAACCGGCTTGTCCCAATCAAAAACGACCGATGCCTCCGGCTTTTACTCCTTCCCGGTGCTCATTCCCGGCCACTACAGCATCACGGTCGACAAAGACGGTTTCGCCCCCCAGACCAAGGACGGAATCGAGATCTTCACGGGCTTGGCGACAGCCGTGAACTTTTCCCTCGATGTCGGCCAGGTAGCGGAGAGGATCGAGGTCCGCAGCGACGTTGCGCAGTTGGAAACGACGACCTCCTCCACGACCGATGTCGTAGAGAACAAGACCATCACGAACTATCCGCTCCTAGACCGGAGCGCGACGCAGCTGCAGAGACTGAGCGGCCTGGTCGTTAGCGGTGGAACGGGCTCCAGCACTGAGTTTGCCGTTGCGGGCGGACGCGGCGACAATGCGAATTACACCGTGGACGGCGGCACGACGCAGAATCTGCTGCAGGGCGTGCCGGAGCAGGAGATTAACCTGCCGATCGATTCGCTCCAGGAGTTCAGCTTCAGCATCTCGGACTACAAGCCCGAGCTGGGACGCTCCGGCGGCGGCTTTATCCAGATGACCACCAAGTCGGGGTCGAACCAGTTCCACGGCAGCGGGTATATCTATTACCGTAGCCAGGATTTGCAGGCCATACCGGACTTTACGCCCAACAATCCGCTGACGGGCAAGCCGCTCGTCCCACCGCTCAACTACAAACTCTTCGGCGCCAGTATCGGCGGTCCCATCAAGCGGGGCAGCACCTACTTCTTCTTCACCTATCAAGGCCTGGTGGAAACTTCGAATAACCAGGTGACGATCAGCGTGCCGGACGCGCTGGAGCGGGCAGGCAACTTCTCGGAGATCTCCACGCCGGTCATTGATCCCAACACCGGCAAGCAAGCCGTTTATAACGGGCAAAAGAACGTGCTTCCGCCGTCCGAGTTCGATCCATACGGCGCCGCGTTGGCCGCGTACTATCCGCTGCCGAACGTGGCCGGCGCGGCGCTCAATACCAACAACTTCTCAGCCAACGATCCGGAGCCGCAGAACAGCAACATCTACGTCGTTCGCATCGATCACAGATTTTCGGACAAGGACTCGATCTACGGCCGCTTCCTCGGGAATCCGTCGCACACGAACACCGCGAATGTCTATCCGACGCCGGGAACCGACGGCTACGGCATCCTTACGCACGCCTATTACTACAATCCTTCGGGAACGTGGAATCATGTCTTCAGCCCCACCTTGCTGAACGAGGCGCGCGCTACTTTTTCGTTTCGCCAGTCACTTTCCATCAGCCATGGAGTCAACTCCGCGGCCGCTACGGACCTCGCACTACCCGGTACCAACCCGGACTTCTTTCCAGGGGTCACCGTCAATGGTCTTGCTGCCATTGGGAACACGTCGGCCAGCACCAGCGGTCAGCAGCAGCGCCTGCAGACGCCCATTCTCGCCAACGAATACACAGACAACCTCTCCTGGCAGGTGCGCAATCATCAATTAAAGTTCGGTGCTGACTATCGTACCTCGGCCGATGGCGACCGCTACTCACCTTCCGCCGGCGGCTGGTTTACCTTCACGCCTAACGGCGCCGGCTCGAATACTGCCGCGGGCAGCCTGGCAAACCTGCTGCTAGGCCGGGTAGATGCGGCTTCTCGCGAGGAGACACTGCCGCTCTATTCTCTTGCCTGGAGCTGGGGTCTCTATGCGCAGGACGACTGGCATGTCAACAATAAGCTGACGATCAACTATGGTCTGCGCTGGGATCTCGATTCTCCGCGCTACCTGAGCACCAATCGCCAGAACTCATTCAACCCGACGGAGATCAACCCGGTCTCAGGTACGCCTGGCGTGGTAACCTTCGCGGGCCTCAACGGGCAAAGCAAGTATGCGAATAATTTCGACCACGCACTCTTCGGGCCGCGCTTCGGCTTTGCCTGGACGCCTCGCTCGCACGATGTGGTGCGCGTTGGCGCAGGCATCCTGTACGAGGGCGAGTACGACCAGGCGACGCCGATTGTACTGGTTCTCGGATTCTCTAACTCCATCTCCCTTGCCTCACCGAACTCGGTGGCCGGCACACCGGCCTTCCTCTTGAAGAACAATGGCACAGAGGGAACGGGGCTTGCCACTTATCCGACCGCAGCTGACCTGACGCCCAGCTTTGGCGCGGTTCCCGTAGGCGGCAAGCCTACGACGGCGGTGCAATTTGTCGAGAAGAATCACAAGACGGGCTACCTGTATCAGGAGCATGTCGACTGGCAGCATGAGTTTGGAGGCAATACGCTGATAGATTTCGGCTATACGGGAACCATCGGTCATCGCCTGGTGAGCCCCTACGCCGAAGGGATCAACCAGATTACGCCGGCAAACCTTGCGTTGCTGGCGGCCGATCCCTCGGCTTACAACTCCCAGACGCTGCGTCCCTTTCCGCAGTT
>CAWBBY010000009.1:0-68262 GCA_963787145.1 uncultured Acidobacteriaceae bacterium | reverse complement strand
GAAGTGGTGAAATTGGCAGACACACCATCTTGAGGGGGTGGCGCCGAGAGGCATGGGGGTTCAAGTCCCCCCTTCCGCACCAATAGAATAGAGGTTCAGCTTCGCATGATCTGGTTTGTCGGTACCATTCACGTTATCGTTTGCTTCATCCTGATTGGAGTTGTTCTTCTCCAGCAGGGCAAGAGTGCTGACCTCGCCGGCGCCTTTGGCGGCCAGGGATCTCAGACTGCGTTCGGTCCTCGCGGAGCAGCCAACCTGCTGACTAAAGTGACGACCTGGGCGGCCATCCTTTTCATGTTCACCTCCATCGGGCTCACGGTTCTGATCCAACGGAGCACCGGTGCGCGCTCCGTGCTCTCGGGCATCAAGACCACCCAGACCGCCCCAGCCAAGCCCGCGCCTCCCGCCAAGTAGAGTTCTTTGTGAGTCAGGTGGGCCGGCGCGCTCGCGTCCAGCGGCCCACCGCCACTACCAGCAGTCCCATTCCCAGGAAAACCAGCAAAAGTACCGCGGTATGGGCGAGGACGCCGCCGTAGCCCAGCGCCTTCACGTCCATAAAAGGATAGGGATAGAGCCCCCTCACTGCACCCCACGCCAGCACGTATACCAGGTAAACGCCGGGGTAGGCAAGCCAGCCTACGGCATCCTTCCAGCGCAGTCCCGTCCGCGGTGCAAAGAGCAGCCAATAGAGGACGTAGCCTACTGGAATGACGTCATGCAGAATTACGTCGGCGACCCACTGCATGCCCTGCGGATTCCATAATTGCCGCAGCAAGAGACGGTAGACGATGCCCACGATAGCGATGTAAGCCGCAGAGCCGGCCTGTACCGACGGACGGCGGAAGAAATGACCCCAGGCTCCCGGTGGGAAGACCGCAGCGGTGAAAACCAGCGCGACCAGGATGTTGGTCAGGATGGTGAAGAAGCTGAAGTAGGTGATCAGCGTCCCTACCATCGCCAGCACCCCGGCGGGCGATTGGACCAGCATCAGGTAAAGTTGCAGCACCAGCGCAAACCAGCCCAGCAACGCCCCTACCGCCGCGGATACACGCATGGCCGCATTGTAACCAGCGTGATCCTTCCCTAAAGTGAATCTCCTAGAATAAGGGAATGATCCTTGAGACATTTCCCGTCGGTCCGCTGCACTGCAATTGCACCATCCTGGGCGATGAGACTACGCGCGAAGCCCTGGTCGTCGATCCCGGAGATAACATCCCCGAAATTCTCTCCCGGCTGCAGAAGCACGGCCTGACCTTGCGCCAGATCGTCGTCACTCACGCTCATATCGACCACGTTGGCGGAGCGGCTCAGTTACGGAAATTGACCGGAGCGCCAGTGATTATGAACCAGCAGGATCTAGGGCTGCTGGGCATGATGCAGATGCAGGCCGGTTGGCTTGGTGTTCCCACGCCCGAAGTGGCGCCGCCGGACGCCAGTGCCGAGGATGGCCTAACCGTCGGGCTCGCCACTCTGCCGGCCCTGGTGCTGCACACCCCAGGACACACTCCAGGAAGCATCTGTCTCCTCTTCCATTTCAATGACCAGCATCTATTGCTGGCCGGCGATACGCTGTTCGCCGGATCGATCGGGAGAACCGATCTTCCCGGAGGCGATGGGAAGCAAATCCTGCGCTCGCTGCGTGAGCGGCTACTTGTGCTACCCGATATGACGCGCGTGGTTCCTGGTCATGGCCCGGAGACGACGATCGGCGAAGAAAGACAATCAAATCCATTTCTTCAGCCAAAATTCCGCATGTGACACATTAACTCCCCACAAGGGGGTGCGCAAAGGTGAACATAAACAGAGCAACACGGGCTAACATCAGCAAAACTGTATTCATATAAACTATTTACAATGTGCAACGTACACAGTTTCCATAAAGCATTAAATGAATGACACGAAAGTATTAGTAACGATCTTGAGTCCTCTGTTTTGCACATAAATCTTGCTAGTGGCCCTTAAATTGCCGTAAAATGCGCGGCGATCGCTTCCACGCCCCCGGCGAAATCCCCTTCCGGCGCAAGCAGGCTCACAACTAGCCAGCCCTGCCCGGAAAAACCAAAGAAACCGCCAGGATGTACCACCACCGCTCGCTCCAGCAGGAGCTCGAGCGCGGTTTCTTCTGCGGTCCGCAGCCCGGGAACACGGAGTACGGCATACCAACCCGCCTCGATGTCCAGCCGGGTGACTAGGTTCTGTTGCAGCAGGATGGCGTCCAGAGTAGTCAGGTTACGCTCCAGGCGCTCCCTGATTTGTCCTTGCGGCGCCCCCCGCTGGCTTAGCCAAGTGGGAAGCGCGTGCTGGACGGGAGCACTCATGGAGAGAAAGGTGTCGGCGATCACCTCCAGCCGCTGCAGGGCCTCTTGTTCGGCGAAGCAGGCCATCCAGGCGGCCTTCATCTGCGGGAGCGCGGCCACTTTGCTCAGCCCGCTGAGCACGAAGGTGGGCACGACGTGGCCACCGGTGGCGAAGCTCTGCCCCGCCCGGTTCCCAGCGAGCCCATAGTCGAGAAACACCTCATCCACGATCAGCGCCAGCCCCTGCTCACGGCACAATCCTTCGATCGCAGCCCGCTCCTTGTCCCGGGTGAAATGGCCGGTAGGATTGTTGGGGTGGACGACCGCAATCGCCCGGGTGCGGGAGGTGACACAACGCCGCAGTGCCTGGAGGTCCAGATGCCAGCCATGATCGTAGAAAAGCTCATAGGGGACCAGCCGCACGTCATCCAACGTGGCCAGGAAATCGAACAGCGGGTAACCCGGCTGGCCGATCAACACCTCATCGCCGGGGTCGCACAGCAGCCTGAAGAGGAAACTGTAGGCCTCGCTGGTGCTGGTGGTGAGAAAGATCTGCTCCGGATCTACTCTGGCTCCGTGGTCGTGGTAATAGCGGCTGACGGCCTCCCGAGCGGGGCGTAGCCCCTTCGGATTCGGCTCATAATGCAGGGCTTCCGGGTCGCTGAGCGGTCCCAGAATGGACGCTGCATCATAAGCAAAGCCGCAGGCCGTCGGGTTGGAGGCCGTCAGATCCCAGAGCCGAGTGCCCGCTGCGCGCAATCGAGCCAGCTCGCTCGCCCAGGGTGTTTCTCCCATATCCCATTGGGTTCGCGTAGACCATCGGAATCTCTTTGCTTCACCCTCCCCCACCGGTTTCCCTCCCCCTAGCGTGGTGTAATAGACGCTAGCATCTCATTTCAGGGAGTTTGTACGCATGGATCTGCAAGCCGTCATCTTCGACTATGGCGAAGTTCTCACCGGACCGCCTGACCCGCAGGCGCATCGCAACCTGCTGGCCATCGCCGGGGTGAAGGAAGAGGCTTTCGAGAAGGCCTATTGGGCCCACCGTCTGGATTACGATGCCGACATTTTGAACGGCCAGACTTACTGGCAGACCGTTGCTCGCGACACCGGCGTGCGCTTCACCGCAAAGCAGATCGAGCAGCTAATGGAGCAGGACGCCCTGATGTGGATGGACCTCAATCCGGCGATGCTGGCCTGGATCCCCAGGATTAAGCAGGCAGGCTTTCGGCTCGGCATCCTGTCAAACATGGGATATGGAGTGCTGGACTATATGCTGCCCCGCTTCTCCTGGCTGGGCCAGTTCGATCACCTCACCTGGTCCTGTGAGCTGGGCGTCGTCAAACCCGATCCCGCCATTTATCTGCACACGGTAAAGAAGTTAGGCGTCTCACCCGATCAGGCCCTGTTTATCGACAACTTGGAAAAGAACATCGTCGGCGCCGAGGCCGTCGGGCTCCACGGCGCTCTCTTTCAGAACGTAGAACAGCTGCAGAGCGATCTTGCCCGGCGCGGCTTTCCCTTACCCGTTCTCGAGCCAGTGGCCTAAGGTTTTGACGGGAAGGAAAAGAACCGCAGATCCCTCCACTCCGCTGCGCTCCGGTCGGGATGACAATTTTGTTTGAGAATTGAGATGTTCGCTCTTCCAATTCTGTCGTGGCGGATGTTCGCTCTCTAACAAAATTGTCATCCCGACCGGAGCGCAGCGGAGTGGAGGGACCTGCGGTTACTTTTTCCCTAACTAACCCTGGGTGCTGGGTGCCCCATTCAAGCCCGGTTTTGGCTTGAGTGGGGTACCACAGCGCTCGACGCGCCCTCTTTCCCTAACGCGGAGCCTTGAGCGCCAACCCAACCTGGTCCACAATCTCCAGGTCAAATCCCTGCAACGCCGGCACATGCGTCGGGGTGTTGGAAAGCAGCCGGATCTTGCGGATGTTCAGATCCGAAAGAATTTGCCCGCCCAGTCCGACCTGGCGCAAAATCCGTTGATGCCGGTCGTCCCCGTGCTCACCGCTTCGTTCCTCCCGGTGAAGAAACAACCGATGCGGCATCACACTGCGGTCGATATTGAAACCTTTACTTGAATTGTGCAGATAGACCAGCGCCCCTCGTCCGGCCTCGGCGATCATCTCCAGCGATCGTTGCACCACCTGGTGGCAATCGCACAACGTGGTACCGAAAACATCGCCCGCCAGGCAATGGGAGTGCACTCGCACCAGGACCGGTTCCTGGTTGTGCTCCGAGCTCACATCGCCGCGAACCAGAGCCAGGTGGCTCTCTCCCCCGTCGACCTCGCTCTCATAGGCGATCAAGCGGAAGTCGCCGAAGCGAGTGGGCAAAATCGATTCCGCGACCCGGAAGATATACCGCTCATTTTGCAAGCGGAAGCGGATTAACTCCGCCACCGTCAGCATCTTCAATCCGTGCTGGTTGCAAAATTCGACCAGGTCCGGCACCCGCGCCATGGTGCCGTCATCGTTCATGATCTCGCAGATCACTCCCGCCGGGATCAGCCCCGCCATACGGGCCAGGTCGACGGAAGCCTCCGTCTGTCCGGCGCGCACCAGCACCCCTCCGCGCCGGGCGCGCAAGGGAAAAACATGCCCCGGCCGCGCCAGATCCGCCGCTGTCATCCGTGGATCGATTGCCACCTGAATCGTATGCGCCCGATCGTACGCGGATATGCCGGTCGTTACGCCCTCCCGGGCCTCGATCGTTTCTGTAAATGCGGTGCCGAAGCGCGAGGAATTCTGTTGCGACATCGGACCCAGGCGGAGGTAGTCGGCCCGCTCCTCGGTCAAACTGAGGCAAATGAGCCCGCGTCCATTCCTGGCCATGAAGTTGATAGCATCCGGAGTGACAAACTCCGCCGCCAGCGTCAAGTCCCCCTCGTTCTCGCGGTCCTCATCGTCCACAACGACGATCATGCGTCCCGCTTTGAACTCCTCGAGGGCCCCGGGTACATCCGTAAACGGCGGCTTTGCCTGCATGACGTTATTGTCCGCCAGATCCCTTCCTGCTGTCATTTCGCTTCCCACCAGACGCAAAAAACGCCGCTCTCGGCGGCGTTTCTTTGCTTCGGACCTGCTACCCGTTTATAACGTGGATTCGATCTCAAAACCCCATGCCTCGAGCAGCGCCTCCGGGATATACTTCGAATTCTTGTTGCGCCGGGCCCATTCGCGCAACCGTGTAGAACGCACATACTGATCGGGAGTCAGCTTAAACTCTTTAACCACCTGTTCGAAAGAAGTGACAGTCGGGACCACCGGGCCTATCGGCTCCGGCTTGCCCCAGTTGGGATTACCACGTCGTTTTGCCATTTGATCCGTTATCCTCTAGGGAGATGAGCAACAAGCAAGGCCCAGCGGCTTTGGAAGTTCACCAACTCAGCTCCGCCGGACATGCCAAAGCTCTCATTTTAAGGATTTTTTCTCCAAAAATCAATAGCAAATACGCGCTATGTCGTTAACTCTTCTCGTCGCTGCAGCGCAAAACCCGCGCAGCCTTACCAACTATCGTCTGCAACCTATCCGGTCTTAATGCACTCCAAGTGAATGACTTACTTGCTATTCGTGAAAGGTGGATGGTCATGAGCGTAGTCCGTTATTGGGCAGTTTTCTCTCTGGGGGTGGCTGCCGGCGCAGCTGCGGCTCTCATTTATGCTCCGCAGACCGGGGAAAAAACCCGTAAGCAACTCAAGCGTAATCTGCAGGATGCGACCGATTACATCCAGGACACCACCAGCGATCTGAGCAAACACGCCACTCGTGTCTACAAGAAGACAAAAGGTGTAGCCGGCGATGTAGCCTCCCGCGTGGGTTCGGTCGCCAACAACGTCAGTTCCGCCGCCAGCGACATTGCCGATAAGGTTGGAGATCTGGTCTAGCCGTAGCTCTGTCCCTTCCACAACCAGCCGTTGCCGCCTTTCCGGACGGAAAAGCTGCAATGATCTGTTGCCGATCCGCGGAAATTCAAGGATGGGCAAGTAACTGCCGCGCCGCTCGATACCCGGAGCGCAGCGCTCCATGTACGGTACCCCAGTGGCCGCTGGTGTCGGTATGCTCGCCGGCAAAGAAGAGGGTTTGCGCCACCGGCTGCGAGAGCCGGTCGGAGGCATCGATAGCCCCTCGGGGAACGTAGGTGTAAGCGCCCAGGCTGTAGGGATCGATCTGCCAATCGTGCATATGCCAGCGAAGCAGGTGTTTCCTCACCTCGTGCAGAGTGCTGCCCAGCATGAATGAGAGGTTTTCCAGGCCTGTCTCCGGGAGCAGGTCCATGTCCAACCTCTTCGTTTTGCGGCCTGCTATCCAGCCGGTCAAGGTCGAGCCTGGCTTGGGGCTGGTAGTCCACCATGTTGGAGGTGTGGCCTTAGGCGCGAAGAAGAAGCACACGCCCTTGAGCGCGACAAACTGTCTCCAGAAGGTGCTGTCGAACTCGTAGACCACGCGAGCAGCCGGTCCCATGACCAGGCTGTCGGCCGCTTTGAGAATCTCCACCGGCTGGGGCAAGAACGCGACCCTTCGCGCTTGCAAAATCCCCAATGGCAAGGTCAGGATCGCCGATTTTGCCAGCAAGACGCGATCGCTTTGTGTTGCCACTTCGACCTGGCCCGGCTCCCACGTTACGGATCGCACCGCCATGGACCGGAATAACTCACCGCCGGCCTCGTGAAACCTCCACAAGAGATACTCGGGAACGCGCGCGTAACCTTCGACCACGCGGAATAAACGGTCCGCCGAGATTGCGTCTTCCGCCGCCTGTTGTTTCGCCAGCGCGCGAATGCTGATGCGATCCGCATCGGCCGCATTGAAGCCTTCGATATAGTTGGTCGCCCACACCGCGGCCTCCGCTCCAACTTTGCGTTGACCCACGAATTCGCTGAAGCTGAGGTCGCGTTTATCCGGGGACAGCTGCAATTCGCCGAGCTCGTGAAACAGCTTGTGCACCTCATGTTGGTCACCGCAGGGTTCCAGCCGGACGTCGCCACGCCCCGGATCCACACAGCGGCTATCGCCATCCAGCTCAAAACGGGTGAGACCCGCCTCATCGACCAAATTGATCAACTCCTCGGGCAAACCGTGAATAAACTCCGCCCCGAGCTCCACCGGCAGGCCGCCCTGAATGGCCTGAACGGTGTGAATCCGTCCTCCCACGCGATCCCGGGCCTCGAGCAGAGCCACTCGCCGCCCCGCCTCGGCCAACGTCCGGGCAGCTGCCAGACCGGCAATTCCCGCGCCAATCACAATGGCGTCGAAGGTATCGGCTCTATGGCCTGCCATGCTCATTTACTGCACCTCCCAAGTGAGTGTCTCGGCACGCGCGCCTTCGACCGGCACCGGATGCTTGAGCGCCTGGATGGATAGCGTGCAGCCGGCGCGTAGAGTCTCCGGTGTGAAGTGAAGCGTTCGTGCTTCCATTTGCATCCTCACCCGAGGCGCCGTCTGTGCCTGGGGTGAAGCCGGATGGGCGAGCGGGAACTCCACTTCACTGTTGAGCCCGCTCACCAGGTAGAGCGATACCAGATCGCAGAACCCCAGTGCTGCCGTCCATCGCCCTAAATCTTCGCGGGTTGCCATCGAACTGCTTTCGAGCTTTTGTTGACGCAATCTCTCCGTCCGGAGAAAACGTTGGTGCTGGACCTGATCATGCTGGGCCAGCAGGCTGAAGTGACGGCTGACGATGATGGCTCCTATCTTCGACAAGCCTTCGACGCTATCGATCGAGGCGGTCCACGCCTCGCCGGCTTCCCCGGGTGCGATAGCGACAAAGGAAACTGGAGCTGCCTTGCCGGCCTGCGGGCCGCCAGAGCGCAGGCGCTGAATCTGTTGCGCATCGCTCGAAGCCCAACCGGTATCGTGCATCTGAATGGCCCGCGTAATTTCGGGCGGCAACTCACCGAAACTCGCGGGCACGAGCCCAGCGGCCAGTTCTCCGGCGAGCACGGCATGCGCCGGCTGCGGCACCAACAGACAAGGCACGTGCGCTTCGCGTTGCGCCGCTTCTACCCGCGCCCAGGCCGACGATGGGCCTCCACTTTTCTCTTCTCCCGGTAACCAGCCAATTACCATTAACTCTCTCTCCTGGCGGCTTGGCCATTATCAGGTAATCTGGCCTGTACCCGGATTTCCTGTGCAGCTGGTTGGCGTTGACGAACTTTATGCGGCTTTCCTTAATGAAAGCCGCACACGCGGTCCTATCCAGCGCAGCGTACAGGAAATCCGGGGGGGAGCACCCATGATCCTTAAAGAAGAATTAGCCATCGATCTCGCAACACCGACAGGTCTTATGCGGACACATTTCTTTCGCCCCGCGGCTGAGGGCAAGTATCCCGCGGTCGTGCTCTTTTCCGAGATCTTCCAAGTCACCGGTCCCATTCGCCGCTTTGCCGCCTTTATCGCCGGCCATGGCTACATCGTTGCTGTTCCTGAGGTGTATCACGAGTTGGAGCCGGCAGGCACGGTGCTGGCCTACGATCAGGCCGGCTCCGACAGAGGCAACGCCGACAAATACGCCAAGCCGGTTTCATCCTATGACAGCGATGCGCGCGCACTGCTCGACCATCTCAAAGCCCTGGATGATTGCACCGGCCGCTTGGGCGCCATCGGCATTTGCATGGGAGGCCATCTCGCTTTTCGTGCGGCCATGAACCCCGATGTCCTGGCGACCGTTTGTTTCTATGCAACCGATATTCACAGCCACAGCCTGGGCTTGGGCAAGCAGGATGATTCGTTACTGCGCGCAGGGGAGATCAAGGGCGAGCTGCTGCACATCTGGGGGCGGCAGGATCCGCATGTTCCGCTGGCCGGCCGCAATCTTATCAAGGCCCGGCTGGACGAGGTGGGCGCCAATTTTCAATGGCTCGAAGTCAACGGCGCGCACGCGTTCATGCGCGACGAGGGCTACCGCTACGATCCAGA
Organism: uncultured Acidobacteriaceae bacterium; assembly: GCA_963787145.1. GTDB lineage: Bacteria > Acidobacteriota > Terriglobia > Terriglobales > Acidobacteriaceae > PALSA-350. The sequence continues at coordinate 59,045 of CAWBBY010000009.1, read as the reverse complement.
GCTGGCGGCGCTTTGTCTGAATTTGGCGCTGACGCTGCTCCACCGGAAATTAGCGCTCTGAGAAAATAACCCGGTGGCCGAGCAAGAGCTAAAACAAAAACCCGCAAAGGCTCCCGACGATCCCTCCAGCGACCTCGGATTCGGTAGAGTCTTATCGTCACAGCGTGAGCTTCGCCTGCTCAATCGGGATGGCAGCTTCAACGTGCAAAGACGAGGCCGGGGGCTGCGTTCGTTTCTGGCCTACTCCAACCTGGTCACCACCACCTGGAGCCGCTTCTTTCTCTTCGTTGCCGTCGCCTACCTTTTGCTCAATGGCTGTTTCGCTTTGCTCTACGATGCTTGCGGACCGGGCGGCCTGGTCAGCACCCTCAACATCGGTATTTCTTCTCCCTTCCTGAAGGCCTTCTTCTTCAGCATTCACACTTCGGCGACCATAGGCTACGGAACTATCGTGCCGGTGGGGGTGCCGACCAATATCCTGGTTGCGTTCGAGTCGGTCGTGAGTCTGCTGGGCCTGGCCGTGGTCACAGGACTGGTTTTCGCCCGCTTCTCCCGTCCGGTCGCCGACATTCTCTTCAGTAAGAATGCGGTGATGTCGTGGATTGGTAACCTTCGCGCTTTCGAATTCCGCATCATTAACTCCCGCAACAACCAGATCATCGACCTTCACTGCCGTCTTCTGGTGTCGCGCTTTGAGACCAATGCCAGCGGAGCCGCGGTGCGCCGCTACTACCCGCTGAATCTGGAAAGGGAGGGCGTGGTCTTCTTTCCTCTTTCCTGGACCATCGTGCATATCGTCGACAAAGAGAGCCCACTGTACGGAGCTACAAAGGATGAATTGTGTGCCAGTGGTGCGGAGTTTCTGATTATGCTCTCGGGGATGGACGAGACCTTTTCCCAGGTCGTCAATGCCCGGTCGTCTTACCGCGCCGAGGAAATTATCTGGGACGCAAAGTTTACCGATATTTTTGTCTACGATCCGGCAGGCAGAATGGCCGGCATCGACATGAAGCGTTTCCACGACACCGCACGCATTTCCACCCCGCCGTAGCGGACGGCAGAGGAACAGGACGGGTGCCCCACGTTCGCCTCACCTGCCCCGGCTAGCCGTGGGCCGTACGTGGGTCGAAAAACAAGGGACGCAGCCCCATAAGCGCTAACTTGTTCAGGATGTTTTTCGTCAAACCCCCACAGAATCGTCATCCTGAGCGGAGCGCCTCACAGATTTGTCGCGTGACACGGTGCTTGTGGCGCGGAGTCGAAGAGCCTGTCCTGAGCGTAGCCGAAGGAACCTCGGCGGTGCTTATTTTACCCATGCTGCTCAGAGCTTTTCGACCACCGAAGCACAGCAGGATCTGCTGCGATACGCACTCGATGGTCACGGCTACATCTTCCATTCCCAGGTCTGTGCAAGGCCTTTGAACTCGGGATTGATCGTGCGAATGAGGCTGTGCTTCTTTGCGCGCCGCCAGCCTTTGAGTTGTTTTTGCCTAGTGATGGCTGTGCGAATATCAGGTGCGGGCTCGGTGGTTGAAAAGCTCCGAACAGCATGGGTAAGATAAGGATCGCCGGGGTCCTTCGACTCCGCGCCACCAACACTGTATCACTCGATAAATCCGTGAGGCGCTCCGCTCAGGATGACGACTCTGTGGGAGTTTTGACGAAAAACACCCTAAACAAATTAGCGCCCTCGAACGCTTCTGCAATGGGGGGAAAATGATGGTCCGTTCCCATTTGGTTCTGCTGTGACGTGGGTAACGAAAAGCTACGAAGTGATGACCCGTGCGCCGGAGGGACCCGCGATGATCGCCACCGAGGCTAAGCCAAGAAACAGTCCGTGCTCGACCACGCCCGTCATGCTCTTGATGGTATGGGCCACCGCAGCCGGATCCACGATCTCTCCATAGTGGCAGTCCAAGATGAAGTTGCCCTCGTCGGTAATGTAGGGCGAGCCGTCGTGGCCGGAGCGTAGCACCGGGTGTGCCCCTATCTCCTCCAGCTTCTTTTTAATTGGGGACGCTGCAAACGGGATCACCTCCACAGGAAGCGGGAAGAGGCCCAGCCGCTCGACGATTTTGTGCTCATCGGCTACGATCACCAGTCGACGCGAAGAAGCAGCAACAATTTTCTCGTGCAGCAGCGCGCCTCCACCCCCTTTGATCAACGCCAGTCCGGGAGCAACCTCATCGGCGCCGTCAATGGTCACATCTGTATATGAAACTTCATCGAAGCTGGTGAGCGGTATATTCAACGAGCGCGCCAGCTCGCCACTCGCTCGCGAGGTGGGGATCCCGCGAATCTTCAGTCCGTCGCGGACTAGTTCCCCCAGAAACTGGATGGCAAAGGTTGCGGTCGAGCCGGTGCCGAGCCCGACCACCATTCCGTCCTTGACGTATTCCAGGCTCTTGCGCGCAGCAGCAGCCTTCTCTGTGTCCGTTAGTGTCATGGTTGGTCCCGTAAGTAAAAGCTGCTAGGGATTGGCGCGCACTGCCCGGGAGTACATCAGCCGGGTAAAGCCGCTCATCAGAAGGTTAATACCGACGATCGTGCCCAGCGCCCACACCGCGCTCGCCGGCCAGCTTCGCCAGATCATGACCGCTAGTATCAGCGTAACGATACCGTCAAACAGAAGCCATCCCGAACCCGGAGCGCTCCGGACTTGAAAATACGTCACGATATGAAAGATGCCTTCCACGAAGAATAGAACCGCCAACGCCAGGGTGAGAGAAACCAGGCTCAACTTGGGGTTTAGCAGCAGGTAGACCCCTGCAATCAGGTAAGCGCAGCCGACCAGCAATCGCCAGAAAAAACCTCCGGTCGTGCGCGCCGCAAAGGTACCCGCCAAATGCGCGATGCCGGCCACAATCACCAGCACGGCGACGACGATGGCAATCGCGATGCCGGCCTCGAAGGGCAACGCCAACGCAAAGAACCCGACAACAATCAACAAAATGGCCCATCCTACGGGGAACGTAGTGCCTTTCCCTAATAAGCTACTTGGCGATGTTGCCATGGTAGTGGCTCCTTTGTGATTACAGCGGTGGGGTTACCAGGATACGGCTGCATTCCTACGATGACGATAGCAATGGTACATCGGTCTGGTTATCTTTTGTCGTCGATGACTCCGCAATCAGTTCGCGCCGTTCAATTGTCTTCTTGGAACAGAGCCAGAAGGTCGTGGGCGCAGTAAACCACTCGCTCTACTCTCACGGCATCGTCGCGGATACGGAATAGAATCGCGTAGCGTCCTACAAGAGCCACGCGCGCATCTTCTTCCAACTCGGTCAGCAACCGGAAGCGCAAAGGGCGGTGCCCGAGTGCCAGGATTTGCGCGCGTATCTGCCGGATGACGCTCAGGGCTCGCCTGGGATTGTCTTGCGCTATGTAGTCGGCGATTGCGTCGAGGTCACCTTCAACAAAGCTGGAGACTTCTATTCGCACTATCTGGCAGCATCCGCCAGAGCCTGATACTTGCGTTCCAAGCGGTCCAGAATTTCATCCACCGGAGCCCCTGGAGTCTTGTCCTGCTGGGCTTGCCGGCACAAGCTGCGCAGTTCATCCAGGCTCTGCTGCCTCAGGTTGCGCTTCAGCATCCACTCATGCAACGCATCGCGCACTACCTCGCTCGGAGAGGCATATTCACCCGTCTCGACGGCTTTGCGGACGTTGGCCGCCATCTCCGCAGGCAAAGCGATGCTGATCTTCTCCACGGCCGGCATGGGCAAATCCTACCATAGGGCTTTCTGGCAGTCGTCGCCCGGATGCGTTGTATCAGGGCACGACTTGCACGGCACGCCGGGACAGGTTAGTCGGGCCGTTGAAGGCCAACAAAGATCTGGGCTTTAGCCCCTGCGCTTTTTCGTTTGCCAGGGCGGGAAAGCATCTCGTGCAGGATGTGCCCCAGCAGGGGCTGAAGCCCAATTCTCTTTTACTCATTTACGGCCCGACTAACCTGTCCCGGCGTGCCGTGGAAGTCGTGCCCTGATACAGGACCGAAACACAGCATACGCATCGTCCCTGAAGATGTAGAAACTCGACAGGGCCTGGGTAACACGCGCTGAGCTACACTAGGGCTGACCGGGGGATAGAGCCATCAAGCTGCTAGGCATCGATGTCGGCACGGGAGGGACGCGCGCCCTGCTCATCGACGAAACAGGCGCGGTCGTCGCTTCCGCAATCCACGAACACCAACCCTTCGCTTCGCCGCGCAGCGGGTGGGCAGAGCAGGATCCGCAAGACTGGTGGAAGGCCTGCCAGGGCGCCGTGCGCAAGCTGCTGCGGGAGAGTGACATCCTCGCCGCGGAGATTGCGTGTATCGGCCTTAGCGGGCAGATGCACGGTGCCGTGCTGCTGGATCGGAATGATGAAGTTCTGCGACCTGCGCTCATCTGGTGCGATCAGCGCACCGAGGCGGAGTGCCGCTATCTCAACGAAACCATCGGCCCGCGGCGCATCGTGGAGCTGACTTCCAATCCCGCGCTTACCAACTTCACCCTCACCAAGCTGCTGTGGGTGCGGACCAACGAACCAAGCATCTGGCGCAGATTTCACAGTTTCCTGTTGCCCAAGGATTACATCCGCCTTTGTCTCACCGGGGTAAGGGCAATCGACGTGGCCGACGCCTCGGGGACTCTGCTGCTCGACGTGGCCCACCGCCGCTGGTCCGACGCTATGCTCGATGCGGTCGGTCTCAGCCCAGACTGTCTTCCTGCTCTTTATGAATCACAGGTGGTCGTGGGCCAGGTAACTGCGGCCGCCGCTACCAGTACCGGTCTGAAGGCGGGCACACCCGTGGTTGCTGGTGCGGGCGATCAGGCTGCGGGCGCAACCGGCATGGGTATCGTCCGTCCCGGCGATGTGAGCGCGACCATCGGCACGTCAGGGGTTGTCTTCGCTGCCTCAGACGCCCCGGTCACCGACCCGCTGGGACGGCTGCACACCTTCTGCCACGCCATCCCTGGCCGCTGGCATGTCATGGGAGTAACCCAGGCAGCCGGCCTTTCGCTGCGCTGGTTTCGTGACAACTTCGGCGTGTCCGCCGGCCGCCCTGGCACCCACCAAGCCGATCCCTATGATCAGCTAAGCGCCGAAGCTGCGCAGGTTCCTCCCGGCGCAGGGGGAGTTCTCTGGGCGCCGTACCTGATGGGCGAACGGACTCCGCATCTGGACCCCAGCGCCCGTGCCGCCCTGGTAGGCTTGGCCGCCGACCACACCCGCGCCAACGTCGTCCGGGCGATCATGGAGGGCGTTGCCTTCAGCCTCAAAGACACGCTGACGATTTTCAAGGAACTGGGAATTCCCGTGCGGGCTATTCGCGTGGGCGGGGGCGGTGCGCGCTCGCCTCTGTGGCGCCAGATCCAGGCGGATGTCTACGGCCAGATGGTGGAGACCGTGCAGGCCGAAGAAGGCGCAGCCTATGGCGCCGCCCTTCTGGCCGGGGTGGGTGCCGGTGTCTGGGCATCCGTCGATGCGGCCTGTGACAAAGTGGTGCATGTGGCCAAGCGCACGGCCCCCGAACGGGAGGCGTCCCGTGTGATGCAGGAAACTTACGTCAACTACCGCCGGCTTTACCCCGCCTTACGCACCATCTTTGTCGGATAGAGCCTTTTCACTTCTACTCTGCCCCGTCGGGTTCAGCGAAGTGCGTGTTTTCTTGAGGAAAAGACGCTGCTTTGTATACACCAGAAGTGAAAATGCTGTAGCCCCGTTCCCTTTTGAGGTACTGGCCATCCGTACCCGGGTCAAATTGCCTGCCACAACGTAGACTTGAAAAGTGAACCTGATGGAACCCACCCTGGTTGATGCACCTGCCCCACCGGCGACCCTCGGGGAGACGGTTTTCACGCGCAGAAATTTCCTCTGGCTGGCCGCTGGCTCTGCCGCCGGCATGGCTTTCTACGCCGGCGAAATCTCTCGCCACGAACTCGAGATCGTCTATCGTACGATCACCCTTCCCCGCCTACCTGACCCCTTCGCCGGCTTGAAAATCGTGCAGATCAGCGATTTTCATTACCACGAATACACCGAAGCCGCCTTTCTAGAGGCAGTCGTCCGCCGGGTGAACGAGGCTAATCCCGATCTCGTGGTGTTGACTGGAGACTTCGTCAGTTCCAAGCCGCTGCCGCGCGCATTTTGCTGTGAGGATGAGTTACCACTGCGCCGAACTCCTTAGCCGGATCGAATGCCCTCTGCGCTATGCGATCCTGGGCAACCACGACGTCCTGGTCGGCACCCACGCGGTCACCGACGCCCTTCTGACCCATGGCATTCCCGTGCTGGCAGACAGTTCTTTGCCCCTTGAGCGCGGGGGGCGGCGCCTGTGGCTCGCCGGCATCAAGGATGCTCTCGAGGGGCGGCCCGACCTCGCCACCGCTCTCCCGGCCGGCAGGAACCCGGAGCAGGAACCTCTTATCTTGCTGGCTCACGAGCCCGATTTCGCCGACCGTGCTATCGGACGGCGGATCGACCTCGTTCTCTCCGGTCATACCCACGGAGGCCAGATTCGTCTCCCGTTCCTGCCCCCGCTCCTTCTCCCTCAGATGGGAACCAAATACGTTGAGGGGCTTTTCCGGCTGCGCGACGGAATGCAGCTCTACGTCAATCGAGGCATCGGCGCGGTCAATCTGCCATTCCGCTTCCGCTGCCCTCCCGAAATTTCGGTCCTCACCCTGCAACCAGGCCCCTAAGACCGCTGGGGTCTGCATGACGGTCGCCCCTGGTTCCCTCACTAAGGGACGGGTGCCCCCTATCCCCGTCCTTAGTGAGGAACCAGGCACAGACCCTGACGGGACTCTTCGTTGCAAGTGTCATTCCCCGGCCGGTTTGGGTCCCAAAACGGTGAACTCGCACGACGATCAATCTTTCGTCTACCCTGCGCTTCGCTCTACAACTTACCTTGGTAACGGTCGTGACCCAAAAACGCGCCACTGAGACCTCAAAATATCCCCAATTCGGAACAACCTTGGTACCGTTAAGGGCTTTGGCGCCCACTTACTCGACCAAAGTTGTACATAACTCCTGAGATACCTGACGATCTTCCGGCTATATTCAAAAGCGAAAGGGGAAACAACCATGGGCTTACAAGCACTTCCAAATTTTGCGGAGCAATCAATGAGGCCGGAGTTGCGCATAGTGCGCAGAGAGGCGTCCATCGTTTCCCTCAACGTCGCTGATGTCTGTTCCGATGATCCGGAGCAACTTTATTACGAGGACAAATTGGGATGCGCTCGGGGCGTAGTCTTTGCAGTCACCTTCCAGTTAGTGCTCGTAGTCCTCGGCACTCTGTGCTGGAAATACCTTCTGCACTAGGCACCGGCATGGAGTGAGCCGCCGTTTTCAGGCAGGACTAGTGAGCAGGAAAATCCTCCCCCCTGCTATGCCGGTTCAAGCACCTTCTCCATAACCTCAGCATCGACCATCCCCCCGTAATATTTCGCAATTCGCCCCCGAGTCACAAAACCCAGGCCGCGATAAAACTGCCGCGCGGCAGGATTATTCTCCGCCACCTCCAGGCTCAACACGCCTGCGCCCTCCTGCCTCATCTGCTCTTCCGCGGTTTGCATCAGTAGTGTGCCCAATCCGCGGCGCCGCTCGACCGGATCTATATCGAGGGTGACAATGTGACCGGCGGGGCGCCCGTGGCGGTTGGCGCGTTCAAAAATAACGAAACCGGCCAGCTTGTCTTCAGGCTGCTCAGCGATCCAGCAGGAACACTTGGGATGGGTCAGGAAATACTGCAGTTCGGCCCTGGTATACGCAATCTCCCGCGGAAAACAGACCTGGTCAAGCCGATGCAGCCCGGCCAGGTCCCGCGTTTGAAAACTGCGTAGGCGAATCATGCCCCAACATACTATGGGTTGCGGTTATGGGTTCAGGGCAACGGCCGACTTCGCCGGCGTATTCGGCTCCATCACAACTCCGTTGTAGGGCGTTGCCGCCACCAGGCGTCCGCCTGCTGATTGCACATGTCGTACCTTCCAGCCAGGATCCCAGAATTTGAAAGTGCGGTCCGCCGGGTTGACGGCCAGCACCCAACTGGAAGACCAGGAGGTAACGACAACGCGTTTTAGTGCCGGGTTGTACGCCAGTCCGCTGATATCAGAGATTGGGGACGCCGTCATTTCAGTCCAGTTTTGACCATGGTCTTCACTGTAGAAGACGCCTTCACGGCCCCCCAGCCACACACTACCGTTGCCGGCGATCGCAATGGACTGCAGCCAGGTCAGCTTCTGCGGCATGGCCAGGGGCTGCCAATTCTTGCCTTCGTCTTGCGACCACGCCAGGGCCGTCCGCTGCGCTGCCAAGACCATCAATCCATCGGATGCCACTGCACGGTACTCCGCCTTCCCCAGCACCGGCCCGCCTACCCAGGTGGCGCCTTGATCCTTGCTGGCGTAGACCCCGCTCGCCGTTGCGGCATACCAGGTGCTCCCGGAAGCGTCGACCTCACTCACCCGCACGTCAATCTGGCCGCCGGGCACCATCACGGTTGTTTCCACCTTGGTGCGCTTGCCCTTGCGAACCACGTACGACGTCTTCGTCTGGCTCTTAACGATCTTTCCCACTGGCTGCCAGTTCGTACCGTCCCAACGGAAGATGCCGGCATTCGTCCCGGCCAGGATCGTGCCGTCGGTAGCCTGAGACATGCTAAACACATCCCGCCCCTGGAGCCCATTGCTCTGCTGGCTCCAGGTGGCGCCGTCGTCTCGGGAAACGAAGACACCGCCAAAGGTCTTATCGTTCACCACCCCGGCAAAAACGGTTTGAGGTGACTTGGCATCGACCAGCAGCGTGGATACCTGGCGCTGCGAGAAGCCGGCGTTGGACGCCCTGAAGGTCGCCGCCGCATCATCACTCTCCAGCACTCCACCGCGGTCAGTCGCCAACATCACGTGTTGTGGGTTCTTCGGATCCACGTAGACGTCGTTGACGATCACCTCCGGAGCGGTCATGCGTTTGAAGGTGGCGCCGCCGTCGGTGGTTTTATACAGGCCTTCCGTTGTTCCCGCGTAAACCGTGTTGTGGTTGGTTGGATCCAACATCAGAACCCGGGTCCGGCGCGCAGTCATCGGAATGCCCTGAATCTTTTTATAGAGCTCACCGCCAGTATTGCTGCGGTAAATCCCAGAACAAGCACTGGTGTAGACGACGTTTGGCTCAGTGGGATCAATAATGATCGAAAACACGTCCGAGTCCTCGATCAGACCCTGCTTGATGTTGTGCCAGTTGGCGCCGCCGTCGGTGGTCTTCCACGGCAGGTGCCAGGTGCCCGCATACACTGTGTGCGGATCCTTGGGATCGATGGCAATGGACTCCACTTCATGAATATCCATGCTGCCTACGGGCGAGATCTGGTTCCACTGCACGCCGCCGTCTTCACTGCGGAAGACGCCCTTGAGTGTGCCTGCGATTAATACCTTCGGATCAGAAGGCGCCTGGGTAAGCGCACGGATCGATTGATCCTTCATGGCATCGACGGTGGTCCAGGTCTTGCCCGCGTCGTGGCTGATAAAGAGGCCGCCGCCGGGATGATCCACGATCCAGGCCCCGACCAGCAGCGTCTTGGGATCGGATTGATCGACCACGACGTTGTCCAGAATCAGATCGTCTGTCTTGGCCAGCTTCGCCAGCCTATGCCAACTCGCGCCGCCATCTTCCGTCTGGTAAACCCAGCTGTTGGTGGTGCCCAGGTAGATATGCTTAGCGTCGGTAGGGTCGGCGGCGAAACTGCGCGCATCCCCGCCGTCGGGTCCCACTGGAACCCACGAAGCAGACTGCGCCAGAGCTGGTTGGCTGGGAGAAAGAGCGAGCAGAACAAGGGAGGAGGAGAGAATACGCCCGATGAATGAAGTCATGGTCTTGTATTTGGATGCCTGAAATTCGGACAAGCCTGTGGAGGGATTATCCGCATTCCACCGTGCGCCCGCAAGACCGGCACGGTCAAGCACAATGAAAAGGGTGACCATTACTAACTGGTCACCCTTTTCGGTTTTTAGCTGCCTCAGTGCTTACTGCGCCGGGGGAGCTGCTGCTTTTCTATGGCCGCGAGCAGGTGCGGTTCTGGATTGAACCTTCACGGTGCTTTCGTCCACGGCTGTGGTGCCTGGTACGTCGCTATCGAAGGTCGCGCCGGCGGGTACAAGGTAGTTCTCTACTTCCTTGTTGCCCTGTGTTCCGGTGCGTACCGAGATCCGGGAAGCATCAATGCCCTTCTCCGTCACCAGGTAGTCCTTCGTATTGACTGCTCGCTGAGCGGCCAGCTTGTCAGCTCCCTTTTCGTCGGAAGCCGCCTCGCCAACCAGTACAGCGGTGGCATCAGTTTGTTGTTGCAGGTTGAGAGCGACGTCATCGAGGCAAGCCTTAGCCTCGTTGTCGACGCGAGCCGGGCGGCGCTTATCCCGATCAAAGCTGATCGAGCAGAGCGTCTTGGTCTTCGGAGCCGGCGGTGGCGGAGGTGCTTCCACACTGACCGACGCCGAGCAAGTAGCCGTCTGACCCTTGTCGTCCTGCACCGTACCAGTGATGGTGATCGTACCGGCAGGCGCTCCGGTCGTGCTCAACGTGGCGGTGTTGCCGCTTCCGCTGATCTGACCAGACGACGCACTGAACGTGTAAGTGAGTGGCCGGTTCTGCGGGCTTACGCCCTGAGCCGTAATGGTTGCTGTACCGCCGGGCTGAACGGTGGTTGGATTGGCCGAGCAGCTGAGCGTCGGAGGATCGAACTGCTTGATGGTGAAGTTAGCCGTGCAATCCGCGAACTGGCCAACCTTCTGACCTTCGGAAACGTGGCCGGTCACGGTGTAGTTGCCGGGGTTCAAGCCAGTGGTGTCGACGCTGCCAGTGGTGTTGTCGCCGGTGACTTTGACGCCTTCGCCACCCGTCCAGCTATAGGTTGCTGTTTTCTTCGGGTTTAGATTCGTCGCCGTGCCGGTGACCGTGATCGGGTCGCCAGGAAACGCCGGCGAAGGAGCCGCGGTGCAGGTGTAGGTCACAGGAGGCGGCGGAAGGATGCTGCCCATGTGATAGATGAGGCCGGTGCTCAGGCGCGCCACCTTCAGGTTCGCCCGGCCGCCCGTTGGGTACGGAGGCTGAGGCCCGAAGTTGGCATGAAAGTACTCAAAGTCGGCCTGGAACAGGCGCAACCCCAAGTGACCACCCAGGAACGGCAGCGAGTAATCCAAGCCGCCGCCAACGGTCAGTGCCGGACCGTAGGTGTAAGGCTGATGGTACGGGCCGCCCAGCCTCACGAAACCAGCGTCCCCGTGAACGAACGGCGTGATTTCAGCAGTGGGGTAACGGAAGATCATACCCAGCTGTCCGGTAGAGGCTCCGTCATTGTTCCCGTCGGGGTGATTGGCATATTCAATTTGCCCACCCACGAAGCGGTTGAAGAAGTAGCTAACACTCCCGATCGCGCCGTAATTGATAGACGAATAGGTAACGGGGCCACTGACACCGATGTTGGCGCCCGAGGGAATCACAACCGAGCCGTGAGGGGCAAGGTACGAGTACCCCATAAAGATGTCGATGCGCGAAGCTGGAGACTCCGCAGGGGCTACTGGCTTTGGGGCTGTACTGGACGAATCCTGAGCTAAGAGACTCGCAGAACCGAGTCCCATTGCACTTGCTACGAGCAGAATTCGGCCCAGTGAAGTCAACGGGCGAGAGTGCATGCGTCTATCCTCCGCAACCACTGGAAAGTCAAACAAAACTGGGAAGTCTTTCAACAAAACGGTCGAGCCCCAAGAACGTGGCTCGGGTCAAACTCGATTTCACGCCACACAAACCTGGACGTGAGATGCAAAACATCCACATCCGGTAATCTACAGCATATTTCTTATCTCGACTACCTTAATTTTCAACATCTTAACGGCAGCAACGGGAGGGGAGTAAGCGTCTAGTTACCTCTACCGTCAGCCAGCCTCGCCACCAAATCAGAAAAAAGAACCGCCCAACAAACTTATTACAATTGCACAATTATTGGAAGTTTAATGCGCGTTTTGCGCTTCCCCGTTCGCTTTGGATCTTTTCCTGGAGAAGGGTGATCGCGTACATCAACTGTTCCGGACGCGGTGGGCAGCCCGGCACGTACACGTCCACGGGGATGATCTGGTTCACTCCCTGAACAAGCGCGTAGTTGTTGAAGACGCCGCCGGAAGTGGCGCACGCACCCATCGAAATCACCCACTTCGGTTCAGGCATCTGCTCGTACAGCCGGCGGATGACGGGAGCCATCTTCTGCGATACGCGTCCCGCAATGATGATCAGGTCGGATTGCCGCGGCGAGGGGCGAAATACTTCAGCGCCAAACCGGGCGATATCGAAACGCGCGCCGCCCATCGACATCATCTCGATCGCACAGCAGGCCAAGCCAAACGTCATCGGCCATACTGAACTTTTGCGGATCCAATTCACCGCAAAATCCAGAGAAGTCATCACCACCCCTTCGGGCTGCTCGTAGCCGAAATTTACCTCGCGGACTTTTTCCTGGTTCTTGCCGCTCGACTCTAAAGCTCCGAAGAAATACTTGTCGGTGTTTGTTCCGCCCATAAGTAACACTATAAGCCATTCATCAGGGGATACAGGATGAGGAATCAGGCAACCGGAATTTCCTGTACGCTGCGCTGGACACGACCGCGTATGCGGTTTTCATTAAGGAAAGCCGCATTAGGTGCGTCAACGCCACCAAACTTCACAGGAAATCCGGGGTTATGAGAGCGCTCCCGTGCGCCTGCAGCTATACTCTTGCTACTCTGGAAAGCAGATTATGCAAAAAATAGAAGCGGTTATTCAGCCGTCAAAGCTCGACGCAGTCAAAGACGCCCTGCTCGCCATCGGCGTCGAGGGCATGACGATCCTTGAAGCACGCGGCCACGGGCGCCAAAAAGGACACACGGAGTTCTATCGCGGACGCGAATATACGGTTGATCTTTTGCCTAAGATCAAGATCGAAATCGTGGTCGCGGACGAACTGCGGGATAAGGCTGTTCAGGCCATCATCACAGCGACCAGAACGGGAAAGATCGGGGACGGCAAAATCTTCGTCTCCGCGATCGATGAAGCCATCCGCATCCGCAATGGCGACCGCGGCGCGGCTGCGCTTTAAAACAAATTGCTTCGTCACCAATTCATCGGCCCCTCGCCCCGGATTTCCTTTCCGGGTTGAGGAGAAGTACCACAAGATTGATTTGGGTACGGTAACGCATTTTTGCTAATGGTCTAGACCGGGAAGCTGAACTTGACGCGGACATTTCGCCAAAAATGGCCGCACATAGCTGATGCCACCGGACCACGGTATTAGCAAAAATGCTCTAAGGGCACCCCGGATTTCCTGTACGCGGGCCCAGGAAACGGCCACGTGTGCGGCTTTCTCTAAGGAAAGCCGCATGGAATTTATCAACGCCAATAAACTTCACAGGAAATCAGGGCACCCGCCTTTGTTGCGCTTTCGGTCGAAATGAAACCTGCATTCACGTCTCATCAGCAGCTGCGAGAGCACTACCAGGCGGAGATGGCGGCCATGCGTCAGTCCTTCGATCGCACCGGCAACGGCGTGCTCTGCATCCGCCGCCGCGCCCTGGTTGTCGACAACCTGCTGGAGCCGCTGTGGCAGTTCGAGAGCGGCTCTACGTTACCCGCGGGCCTCGCACTACTGGCGGTCGGCGGCTATGGCCGCAAGGAGCTCTTTCCCCACTCCGACGTCGACCTTCTCTACCTTTGCGCCGACGAAAAAGTGGAGGACAAGCTGCGCGAGAGTATCCGTGGGTGTAACCAGGCCATGTGGGATCTCGGCCTGCGCGCCAGCCCCATGATCCGCACCCTCAAGGAATGCGACCGCTACGACCCCGATAACATCGAGTTCACCCTTTCCCTCCTCGACCGGCGCTTCATCGCCGGTGACCATAGCCTCTACCAGTCCTTACAGACGCAAATCCTGCCCGAAGTCGCGCTGCGTGAGTGGAGCGGCATCGTCCATCGACTTGCCGATCTGGCCCGCGCACGCCATCAAAAATACGGCAACACCATCTTCCATCTCGAACCCAACATCAAAGAGTGTCCAGGCGGCCTGCGCGATCACCAGTTAGCCCACTGGCTCAACCTGCTGCACCACGTTCGCGAACACAAAGCGTGGCCAACCAGCTTCGGAAACTCCCTATACGCGGTGCATAACGACGCTGCGGCGGCGTTTGAATTTCTCAGCGCTACGCGCTGCTTTCTCCATTTCCGCAGCGGCCGCGACGACAACAGCCTCGATTGGCATGCGCAGGATGAGGCCGCAGCCCAGAGTATCGGCCTCGAAACCAAAGGCACCTCCGATCCCGCCTACTGGATGCGAACCTATTACCGCCATGCACGCACGGTGTATCGCCGCGCGATCTTGCTCATGGAGGCTCTGCCGCCGGCGCGACAGTCCTTCTACCGCCCCCAACGGCGCAAGCGGACACCAATTGCCGGCACCGACTTCATGATCCAGGACGGCCGCATCGATGTCTCCGAATCATCGCTGCTCACAGGCCCGGAAGGTATCCTCCGCGTCTTTGCCCTGGTCGCGGCGCATGGCTACCGGCTGACACAAAACGCCGAGGACCGCCTTGCCGATGCACTCCCGGTGCTCGATGTGCACATCCCCGAAGGACCGTTTCTGTGGAACGGTCTGCGCGAGATTCTGCTCGGCCCCCATGCCGCGCATGCGCTGCGCACCATGCATGCGCTTGGCATCCTGGAGTTGCTCATCCCCGAGTTCCACGGCATCGACGCCTTGGTCATCCGCGACTCGTATCATCGCTACACCGTCGACGAGCACACCTTTCTGGTCATCGACAACGTGCATGCCCTGCGCCAGCCGCACCTCGCCTGGGAGCGGCGCTATGCCACCCTGCTCACCGAGATCGACCGCCTCGACCTCTTCTTCCTGGCGGTGCTTATGCATGACACCGGCAAGGCTCGCCGCAGCGGCGACCACACTGTACAGAGCGTGGAGCTGGCCGATAGCCTGCTCGCCCGCTTGGAGCTGGACGCCGAAGAACGCGATCTGGTGAGGCGGCTGATCCGCAATCACCTGGAAATGTCGATGACCTTGCGCCGCGACATCTTCGACGCCGAAACCATTCGCGCCTTTGCCGAAAAAGCAGCCTCCCAGACCCACCTCAAAATGCTCTGCCTCATGACCTACGCCGATATCAAAGCGGTCAACCCCGACGCCCTGACCCCGTGGAAGGCGGATAGCCTGTGGCAGCTCTATATCGCCACCTCCAACTTCATGGACCGCAGTGTCGACCAGGAGCGCTATCGCGCCGATGTCGACCCTTCGCTGTTGAAGCGGATTCTCACCCTGGCTCCGGAGCGCGCCCCCGAACTGCGCAGCTTTCTGGAAGGCTTTCCCCAACGCTACCTGCAAACGCGCATGCCGGAGCAGATTCGCGATCATTTCCAGATGGCATTGCTGCTATCGCAATCGCCCGCTCAGATCAGCCTGCGTAGCCTGCGCCAGTCATACGAACTTACCGTTATTACCCGGGATCGACCCCTGCTCTTTGCCGACATGGCGGGTGCGCTCTCTTCCTGGGGTATGAACATTGTCAAGGCCGAGGCGTTCTCCAACGATGCCGGCATTATCGTCGACACCTTTCAATTTTCCGACCCCTTCCGGACGCTGGAGCTCAACCCATCGGAAATAGACCGCTTCCGCGATAGCCTCACCGACGTAATCTCGCTGAAAACCCCCATCGAAGTCCTGTTGCGACGACGCCAGGCTGCACGGGCCCCCATCATGGTCAAGGTAGAGACTCGTCTGGATTTCGATAACACCGCTTCCACCCACAGCACCCTGCTCCAGGTGGTCGCCCAGGATGGCCCCGGGCTGCTGCGCCAGATCGCCACCACGCTGGCCGCGCACGATTGCAATATCGAGGTGGCCTTGATTGACACCGAAGGCGAAATCGCCATCGACGTCTTCTATCTCACCATCGGCGCCGCCAAACTCGACCCGGCGAAGCAGCAGCAACTCCAAGCGGCGCTAGCGCTGGCCATCGAGGAACTCCGCCCCGCGCACGCAACCTGAGACGCCGGCGCGGAAAGCACGCTACCATCGAGTAAGCGCACCGTGAGACTAGGCCGATCCATCAAGAAGTACTTTCGCCTGCGCCGCCATTCCCGGCACCGGCCCGCCTTCGCTCGCGTCAAGGATGAGCTTCGCGCCCGCACCAAGGCGTTTTCCGCCTCCACCACTCTCGATTCGCAGGCCACCAGCTTCATTCGCCTCTTCCATTCCATTTGGACCGGCTCCAGCGAACGCTCCTTCAACGTGCGCCTGCTGTGCTGGGTGCGGATGCTGGAGCACGACGATCTGCTGCGCCTGGATTTTCAGGAAACCTTTCAAGCCATGCTCGCCGGGCTCGATTCCGTGGCTCTGCTGGCCGAAGCCGGCTTACCTCGGCATCACCAAATATTTTCTGAAGGGCTCCGCCGGATCTTCAATCGCGTCCTGCCTTCGGCGATGGATGTGTCGGATAGTTCGCGCCTGGTGGTGTCGCTCTTCGCCCATTCCCGCCATGTCGAACGCTTTCTCGATCTGCCGCAATCTCTCTTCGAACGCATCCTGGTCCTGCTCGCGCCGGCGCCCACGGGCGGTGGGCCCCGCTCGTCTCCTCGTCTGCAGAGCGATTTGCGCCAGGCGTTGTGTCTGATCGCCACTCGCACCGCCGGCCGTGGCGTCACCGCGGCCATGCGCGAGCGGGGCGGCCACTGGGAAGTGCAGAACTCGCCTTTCTACCACCTGATTTTCTCCACCCAGGACCTGGTGCGCGCCCCCGACGTCACCTCCGCCACCCCTTACTTTGAGGTTTGGAAAGCGGCGGTGAGCACTTGCCGCAAAGAACTGGGCCAAGTGCGACTAGGCATGGAGACAACTGGGGTCAGCGCAGACCTGGTGCTTGATCTGCGCAGCATTGAGCTGGCTCTGATGCGCATGCACGGGCTGGCCAGAATTCTTACCTTTGGCGGTACGCCGCTCCCTAGCGTCGCCGATAGATCCGCGGCCGCCCGCAACCTGCTGAACCAGCTCATCGAGGGCCGTCTCGAGGATAAGCGCGTTTCGGCCCTGCTCAAGCAGAATCTGAATCTTCTGGCGCGCAAGACCGTGGAGCGGACCGGCCGCAGCGGCGAACACTACATCGCCCACACCCGCAAGGAGTACTGGCAGATGTGGCTGGCGGCCGTGGGTGGCGGGCTGATAACCGTGCTGACCGCGGCTTTCAAAATGCGCATCGTCGAGCAGCATTTTCCCCTCTTTGTCGAGGGCTTTTTAACCGGCACCAACTATGCAATCAGCTTTATCTTGCTGCAAGTTTTCGGCCTGGTGCTGGCCACCAAACAGCCGTCCGCTACGGCTGCTACCTTTGCCGGCATTGTCCGCAACAACCCGGGCAACGCCAGCTGGAGCAAGATCTCAGACTTTACCGCACGCATAAGCCGCACCCAGCTGGCGGCGGCCATCGGTAACGTAATCGCAGTCTGCATTGGCGCGGTTGCGCTGGAGCGCCTATGGCGGGTGATGTTCGCAAAGTCCTACCTGGTGGAGGAGAGTGCCCGGCACGTCTACGAGGCGCTTCATCCTTTTGCCTCCGGGACCATCATCTATGCGGCGGGCACGGGGGTGATCTTATGGGCGGCGGCGCTCATAGGTGGATGGTGCGAGAATTTCGCCGTCTTTCACCGCCTGACCGAAGCCGTCTCCCAACATCCGATCGGCCATCGGGTTGGGCAGCCCAGCATGGCACGCCTGGCGGGCTGGATTGAGCTTAACCTTGCCGGCTGGAGCACCAGCATCGCGTTGGGGTATCTATTAGGGTTTGTGCCTGTGATTGCGCGCTTTTTCGGGATACCCTTCGATGTCCGCCACGTGACCCTATCGACCGGCACTCTGGCGCTGGCCGCCGCTCGTTTCGGCACCAGTTCCTTCGGCAAAGACTGGTTCTACTACGCCATTGCCGGCATCGGGGTAACCTTCGTACTTAACCTCGGCGTCAGCTTTTCCATCGCATCGTTTGTGGCCCTGCGCGCCTACGATGTCAGCCGCCGCGAACAGCTATTGCTGCTGCGCTATCTGCTCCGGCAGCTCGTTCGCTCCCCGCTCAAATTCCTTTTTCCAGTGGAGCGGGACACCCCCCCGGTCTCCATCCTCACCGCCGTGCCGGAAGAAAAATAGGGTGTGCAACCGCAAAGGTTGGTGTCTTCAGTATTCTGCCCCACATAAGTCGAGGGAACTAGATCCAGTCTCGCAGAGCCTGCCCTGAGCTTGCCGAACGGGGACGGTTTAAAGTCAGTCTTGTCCAAATTGGCTTTTCTAATCGGCTGATTTGGACACCACTCACTGAAAACAAATCAGCTATCGGCGCGTATCGGGACCAGTCCCAAAGGGACGGCTGAAAGTGGCCCAGGACGCCAGTCCTGGGTAGATATGAGAACCAGGAACAGTCCCGCCCGGGACGGCTGAGAACACATCAGCCATCCCGCGCGTACCGGGACCAGTCCCGAAGGGACGGCTGAGAGTAGCCCAGGACGCCAGTCCTGGGTAGATACGAGAACCAGGAACAGTCCCGCCAGGGACGGCTGAGAATGTCCCAGGACGCTAGTCCTGGGCTTATTTATTTGGAGCTGACGAGCCCGCGCTAAAACCCACGATCGTGATCCAAAGGGAAGCTGCGCCCGAACGGGAAAGTCTCGTAAGAAATAGCGCGAAAACTATTCTTCGATTCCGTGTGCGGTAAGAAATTTCTTGAATTCCTCTTCGGAGCTGATCCGTTTGTGATGTTCAGCCTGACCTTCGATTTATTTCACCGTCGCCACTCGTTGCGAAATTCCGATGGAGAAAGCTCCATATCCCTCCTGCTACGCAAAGCTCTTTAGCTTTGGAAAATTCTCATGAAGCCATTTAGAAGACCCCGATTTAAGCAACTGGACAGCCTTGGCAACGGAAACAGTCCGTGGCAGGGAAAGCAATAAGTGGACGTGGTCAGCGGCGCCCCCAATCGCCAATGCTGGAATCCCATTCTCCCTGGCGATGCCGCCCATATAGCGATGGAGCATTTCCTGGATGTCTTGCCGGATCATCGGCCGACGTTCTGTGGTCGCGAACACCACGTGAACCAAGCAACATGTGTGGCTGTGAGACATGGTTTCGGCCGCGGCTCTTATTTCCACTCGAGTGTACCCAGGACTGCCGTCCTGGGTCATTCTCAGTCGTCCCTACGGGACTGGTCCGGGTGGGAATGTGCACCCAGGACTAGCGTCCTGGGCTACTCTCAGCCGTCCCTTCGGGACTGGACCGTTCATTTTGGGGATTTAACTTTTGCAGATGAGAAAGCGTACGGCGACTAGTTAAGCGAAAAATCGAGTCTACTTGGTGGGTTGCTTGGACTCGGGCTTATCATTCAGCGCGTAAATAACCTCGCCTGGCTTGGCATAGCGCAGAATGACCCGCGCCTCGTGTTCGATGGCGTTCGGATCTGACTGCAGATGCTGCACGTGGTCCTGCAGACGGCTATTCTCCTGTTGCAATTGCAGAATCTCCTTCTGCAGCGTCTGGTGCTGATTGCGCTTCTGCTGATAAGCCGATAATCCGTTAGCCCCAAACGTGACGTGATAGCCAAGCGAGACGGCGATGACAATGGCGACCGCGGTCGCTACCCGGCGACCTGAGCGAGAAAGATACGATGAGATCCTCTCCCTCAAATTCTGCTGCTGGGTTTCGTTTGCTGTTTTCACGGTCACCTCGCAAGGAAATTCCGGTTCGCCTGCTCTATCTTCTCAGTGAACGTCCCTTTTGCCTCATCGCTCAAGTCGAAGTTTCCCCGCTTTGGGGAGAAGGAACCATACTTGGTAAACAGTACCCATCCGGAGATCTTTTTTATGACCGATTTTCAAATCATTCTCTCCACCTGCACCGATCGCGAGCAGGCCGAACGCATCGCCCATCGGCTGCTTGAGCTGCATCTGGCTGCCTGCATAAATATCCTGCCTGGCGTGCAATCGATTTACCGCTGGCAAGGCAGCATCGAAACCGCGGCCGAAGTGCTCCTGCTGATCAAGACCCGCGCCGCCCTCATCCCCGAGGTCCAATCGACCATCGCCGGCCTTCACTCCTACGAAGTTCCCGAGTTCCTGGTACTCTCCGTCTCCGGTGGTTCAGAAGCTTACCTTGACTGGCTGGATGCGAGCCTGCGCTAGTCCCGCACGTTTTTTGTTATGCTTCAAGATGTTCCTGAGCCCGGTTGTCCTCTATGCGGCTTTTGTTCCTGGCTTTCGCAATTAGTTTTTGCGCATTATTGTGGGTGGCTTTTTCGGTCGCCCGGCATATTCGGCGGCATGGGCAGCCCGACGCCACTGGCACCGATGCTTCGATGGAGCCGGATGGCGTGGCCGCTCCTTCGGAATCACGTCGGCCTTGACGCCCGCCCGGATCGAGTACCCCCGACCTCGTTCGAAAGGGAGAGTGAATGATGCAAGAGATCAGTTTTAAACAGGACGCCCTGCGCGCATTGCACGTGCCCCGCATCGCCTGGAACATCGTGTTCGCCGTCGTCTTGGCTACCACCCTGGTGGCGATTTGTGCCCACATCGCCATGCCCCTCGGCTTCACGCCGATTCCGGTCACTATGCAGACCTTCGCCGTGCTGCTGCTGGGGTTGCTCTTCAGTCCAGGGGCAGCATTTGCCTGCCTGGCGCTTTACCTGGTCGAAGGCGCCCTTGGCCTGCCGGTCTTCAGCCCTCATGGTCCTGGCGGCATAGCGCAATTACTCGGCCCCAGCGGCGGTTACCTGCTGTCATATCCCTTGGCCGCCGCGCTGGCCAGCCTGCTCTATCGCCGCGGCCAGCGTCGCTTCGTGGCCGCGTTCGCAGCAGCAGGACTTGCCAGTATCCTTATCCTTGCCGCCGGCGCCACCTGGCTTGGCCTTCTAAGCCATTTGCGATTTTCCCTTGTCTTCGCCCAATCGATCGCTCCGTTCCTTCCTGGTGATGCCGTCAAAGTGGTGGCCGCGAGCGCCTGCGTCGGCATCCTGGGATCATTCGGCGATGCTTCACACCATCGAACTCTTTGAGGTCCTTACCTGTCGCGGTGCTGACCGCGTTACGTCTATATAGCTGCCGATGTTCTCAGAAAGGATTTTGTGACCACTACTCCTATTTCGCTTCCGCCCGATGCCCCAGCCCGAGATCTAAGGACGCCGGGCGCGGTCAGGGAGATCTCCATCGCTCACAGTCCGGATTCCGATGACGCCTTCATGTTCTATGGCTTGGCCACGGGCAAGATTCGTGTGCCGGGCTACAAGTTCACCCATACTCTTTGCGATATCGAGACCCTCAATCACAAGGCGATGGACGAGGCTTTTTACGACGTGACCGCAATCTCCTTTCACGCCTATCCCTACGTGCAGAAGGACTATGCGCTTATGGCCTGTGGCGGCAGCGTGGGGGAAAACTACGGCCCGATGATTGTGGCCAGCCAGCGGATCGCGGCCGATCAAATCAGTCGCGTGCGCGTGGCCATTCCCGGCACCCTGACTACCGCCTACCTGGCATTGAAATTGTTCGCGCCGGAGATTGAAACCGCCACCGTTCCCTTTGACAAAATCATTCCTGAAGTGGTCGCGGGTAATTTTGACGCCGGGCTTATCATCCACGAAGGCCAGCTCACATACGCTGCCAGCGGCTTGCATAAGGTCATCGATCTCGGCCAGTGGTGGCGGGAACAAACCGGGCTTCCCTTGCCTCTTGGCGGCAATGCCATTCGTCGCAGCCTGGGCGAGGACGTCATGCTCACCGTGACCCAGGCCCTGCGCGACAGCATTCAGCACGCGCTCGACCACCGCGAAGCCGCGCTCGAATATTCCATGCAATTTGCCCGCGACCTCGACCCGCAATTGGCCAACCGCTTCGTCAGCATGTACGTGAACGAGCGCACGCTCAACTACGGCGAAGACGGGAAAGAAGCTATTCGTAAGCTTCTCACCATGGGCCATGAGCGTGGCCTGATTCCCCATCCAGTGCACGTCGATTTCGTCGGATAGGGCTTTCGAACGGTAGCGTCTCTCATCGAACAGGACGGGTGCCCCAGGTTCGCCTCACCTGCCCCGGCGTGCCGTGGGGCGTACCTGGGCCGAAGCCCCCACCATTGCTTTGCCGTCTAGAGCCGCATGAGGTTCAACAACGCCACCAAGCTCCATAGGAAATCCGAGGGAACGTGGGGCACCCGTCCAGTTACCGAAGATCGTTGAACATCAGTGATCGTCGTCGTCCTGCTCCCGCCGGCTCTGAGGATGCGCCAGCATCGCCGGCAAAGGTTTGTTGCCCATCGCATCCCGCCACAGGATTACATTCAGCACCCGGGGATCCGCCCGGTCTTCGTGCGTGAAATCCATCCGGCTCGACGCCTGCGCACCGGGGGCCTTGGGCCCGTTCGCCTGGTACAACAATCCGTTGTCCCGATTGCGATAGTCCGCTTCGTAGGCTGGTTGGTCGCCGGCCCCCGCGAACAGCGATGCAATGGGCGGGGCGAAAGCGTCGTTGTTATTCATCGGCGGCAACCCTAACAGCTCTTCCATCGTCCGCAGCACGCTCACCGTGGTGTAGAAGGTGCTGTCCACCAAGGGCTGCCCCAGGCGTGGCGAGTACTTGCTCACCACCAGAGCAACGCTCCGATGGGCATCCACATGGTCCGCGCCGTTCTGAGCATCGTCTTCCAGGATGAAAAACGCCGTGTCCCCCCAATAAGGGCTGTGGGCAATCGCCTCCACCGCTCGTCCCACCGCCAGGTCGTTATCGGCGACCGATGCCTTGGGCGTTGGCATGCCAGGAGTGGTTCCCGCGGTGTGATCGTTGGGTAGCCGAAGCTGTATGAACTGCGGCATCGTATCCCGCCCTTGCTCGCGTTCCTGCACCCACTGACGAAAGTGAGTTAGAAACTCCTCCACCCGCAACTGGTCGGGAAAGCTCAGCTCGAAATCAGGAAATTGCGGATCGAAGTGACCCACCAACTCAGGCTTGGTGGGCACGTTCTCATTAATCAGCGGAATGGGCCAGGGATAGGGACTTGTGCCGCCGCCGTAGTTCTGCGGAATTGCCTCGCCGCGCCGGATATCGCCCCGCGCTCCACATTGCGCCGGCTCCGGTTCCGGCGTTCCCTGGGTAGGGGACGACCCCTTGGGCGCGCTATCGGGGCTGAGGCAAAACTTAGTCGAGATGAACTCACCGAAGTGATACAGGCTCTTGCCGTTGCGCGCCAGATCAGTCCAGATATATCCGCTGCCGGGCTCGTTGACATCCGAAATGCCTTCGCGTAGTGGATACCCGTTCTCCACCACACCCTCGTAATCGTAGACTCGCTCCTTCCCGCGATAGCTCTGCTGCCACGTCTTCTCTGTATAGTCGCTGGAAATGGCGGCATTCGACCACACGTGCCCGTCGCCCGAGACCTCGCCTGAATCGTAAAAATTGTCCAGCACGCCAAACTGCCGCGCCAGCTTATGTTCATTGGGCGTAATCTCCTCGCCGTACATGGTGAGCCCAGGCAGCCCGTTCCCCACACCCAGATCGCCGAGGATCTGATCATAGGTCC
Organism: uncultured Acidobacteriaceae bacterium; assembly: GCA_963787145.1. GTDB lineage: Bacteria > Acidobacteriota > Terriglobia > Terriglobales > Acidobacteriaceae > PALSA-350. The sequence continues at coordinate 35,431 of CAWBBY010000009.1, read as the reverse complement.
GGTTTTCCTTGATGATGTAGATCACATGCCGGATGGGGTTGGTCCCGCTGCGGAAAGCCGTCTTCGCTTGCGCGGCCTTCATCATATTCGTCTCGATCACGGTTCGCGTCAGCTGCTCGCGCTGACTCTCGACTTTTGATAGATCGATGGCGGCGATCGAGCCATGCAGTAGGGTAGCGATGTAAGTTGAGCTGCCACGCATGCGCGCTAACCCAGGTACCCGCGGTTGCGGCATGTTATTTGGCCCCGTGCTCTGGCCCTTGGCGGTCGCCACGTAAAGCGTATTGCCCTCGACCGCCAGCGCGGTTGGATACCACTCCGTCGGCACAAAACCCACGGCGCGTATCGCCTGCCCCGCTGCTTTCTGTCCGCCGAGGTTAAAGACAGCAACGGCGTCAGAGCCCGTGTTGGCGGCAAAGAGCTGCTTGCCGTCCTTCGAGACCGCGACTGCATCCGGCATGGCGCCGAAATAGCTCTGCCCCGGCAATCGCGTGTCATAGAGAGCCTGGAGCGTAAGCTCGTCGCCGCTCACCCGCATGGCGGCCACCGCATCACGGTTGGCCAGCGCGACGTAAAGCATCTTCTCGTCCGGGCTCCAGGCAAAAGCCGCAGGATGGGAACTGGGCGAAGTGGCTTGCTGCGGAGCCAGCAGCACCAGCTTCTTCAATACCTTGCCGTTATTCAGGTCCAACTCAGCTACCGCCGAGCCGTTCCACAACGCGACGAAGGCGCGGCTTCCCGACCGGTTGACCGTGATCGAGACCGGGTAGGTAGAGGGCACGACATTCCCCTGTGACAGGTCGAAGCGCCGGAGCACCTGACCGGTGACCCCGTTCATCAGCAGAACGTCGTCGGAGAGATTGTCGGCCACCAGCAACTCATCGGCCCCGGCCGGTCCCTTGCGAACGGCGATCCCCGCCGGCGAGGGAATCGCCGTGCCTGCAGGCAGCGCCACCCCAATCCGATTCTGCAGCTTGCCCGGCGCCAATTGCTGCAAGGGAACGGCAAGCAGCTGCTCTGCCTTCACCTGGCCATCGCGGAAGGAGTAGACGGCGACAGCATTGCCTGTCTGTTCTTTATTGCTCACCTGCGGGGCGGTGAGCGAATCGAAAACCCCATACAGATGCGTGCCATCCTTGCCGAAGGCCAGCCCCGAATACAGTGTCTGCGGCAGACCAGGCGCTGTTCTTGGCTCGGGGAAGTCCGTCACCTTGCCTGTCTTGATATCCAGCACCGCAATCGACTGCTGATAACGCGATTCGAAGGTGCCGTAACCGGCGTTCACCACCGCCAGGTACCGCCCGTCAGGGGAGATGGCCGCGGTCATGGGCAGGCTATTCAACATTTGCGGTGAGCCAGGCGCCGGCTCCGCCAGCTCCTTGCTGGTGGGCAAGGGGATGGTCCGGCTCGTGAGCTGCGCCTGAAGGGCTGGCCAGGCAGTCATGAGGACCAGAAGAGCCACCCCAGGCGCAGCAGACGAAAGTCGTAGAAAGTTTGCCACCGTCAAGACCCCCAAGGCACAGATTCCGATGCAAACAGCTGAGTCATAACTATGACTAATTCTCATTACAAAACTCTTACGAACGGACCATCGGGGCCCTGTTAGGTTCAAGCTACGGGGCACATCGAAAGGGCCCTCTTTCAGATCATGTCGACCGAACTCATTGAACCCTCCAGCACCATATCGTTTGTCCCTGAAACCTGCGAAGAAAAGGCGCCTCTAGAGCGGCCCGCGAAAAAGCACAGTGACGTGCCGGTTCTTGGCCGCGACACCCAGGCCAATCAAACCAACTGGGTGACCACCGGCTTCATGGTGGCCTTTCATGTGCTCGCCGTGGTCGCGCTCTTCATGTTTACCTGGAAGGGCCTCTTCTGCTTCATTGGACTCTGGGTTCTCGCCATCAACATGGGCATCGGCATGGGCTATCACCGCCTGCTCACCCATCGCGGCTATCGCACTCCCAGGTGGCTGGAGTATTTCCTGGCCGTCTGTGGCACGCTCTCGCTGGAGGGGGGACCCATCTTCTGGGTTGCCACTCACCGCGTTCATCACCAGCTTACCGACCGCGAGGGCGACCCGCACACCCCTCATGATGGCGGATGGTGGTCGCACGCCGGCTGGATTCTCTCTGGCGATGCCCTACACCACGAGACCGCGCTGATGGCCCGCTACGCACCCGATCTGGCCAAAGATCGCTTCCTGGTCTGGCTGAGTAAGTATCATTACGTGCCCCTGGTTACGGTAGGGCTTGCCCTGCTGGCTTTCGGGGGATGGTCTTGTGTGATGTGGGGCATCTTCCTGCGCGTGACGCTTGGCCTGCATGCCACCTGGCTGGTCAACTCCGCCACCCATATGTGGGGTTCCAGACGCTTTTCAACGCGTGACGAATCGCGCAACAACTGGTGGGTGGCTCTGGTCACTGGCGGCGAAGGCTGGCACAACAATCACCACGCCCATCCCGTCTCCGTCAGGCACGGGCTTACCTGGTGGGAGTTTGATCCCAACTTCTACGGCATTTGGCTGCTGCAGAAGCTCGGGCTCGCCACCAACGTTAAAGTGGCTCAGTTCGACCCCCATGACCCTCGCCCCGCGGGCGTCTCCTAGCCACCGCGGACCAGCCGGTTACCAACCTGGGCGCGACTTCGGTCGCGCCCTTCCCTTTTTCGGAGTAAGACGCCGCTATACTTTGCCTAGCCTCCCTTTCTCACGGCCTGGTCCGTAACGAATGACGGGTGCCCCATAGCCCGTATTTCCTGTGAAACTGGTTGGCTTCCAGGAGCTCCATGCGGCTTTCCTTAATGAAAGCCGCACACGTGGCACCCTTTGGGACCGCGTACAGGAAATACGGGTATCTGCCCGGTTTTGGCAGATGTGGGATCCCACAAACCTCGGCCCCTGAGTGTAAAGGGTGTAGATGACCATGGACATGAAGACCTGTTGCCAGTAAAAAGTGACCGGTGGAAGGCCGTGGAATCCCACATCTGCCAAAACCGGGCAGATATGGGGCACCCGTCATTCGTTACGGATTGAGATCTCACTACCGGACAATCGCTTTCCCAGGGGGGTCTGTGAGAAATTCAGGCTAAGGCTTGGCGGGTATGCGCATCACCAGACGCAGAAATGCGATCGTTCTTTCCATCACTCTCGGCGCTTGCCTGGTCGCCCTGGCCATCACCCTCAACGTTGGCTGGATCATCATTAACTGGCGCAGCGTCATCCTGCTGGTGATTGGCATCCCCTTTTTCCTGCTACTGATCGCCGGGCTGGTTCTAAACACCATATTTCTGGTGAGAGAGGTAAAGCGGAACGAGCGCCACGATAGTTTTCTCAATGCCGTCACCCATGAACTCAAGACGCCCATCACCTCCATCCGCCTCTATCTGGAAACCCTGCAGCGCCACGAGCTGCCCCAATCCAAGCGGGAGGAGTTCTACGAAATCATGCTCTCCGACAGTGAACGCCTCCTGGCGACCGTGGAACAGGTGCTCAAGGCGGGAGAGGTGGGCCAGCGCGCACGCAACCAGGTCCGGCTTCGGCTGGTCTTCGACGACGTGGTCCGCGATTGCATCCGCACCACGCTCCAGCGTTACCACCTGCAGGAGTCGACGATTCGCTTGACCGTAGACCCGGACGCCCAGCAGGTAGCCGTGATGGGCAACCCGGAGGACCTGCGCACCGCCGTCCTCAACCTGCTCGACAACGCGGTCAAATATTCGCCGGACGGCCCCCAACTGGAGGTGCATCTCGCTGTCGAAGGCGAAGCCTGGATGATGCTCACGGTTTCCGATCATGGCTTGGGCATTGCCGCTCCGCACCTGAAGCGAATCTTCATGCGCTTCTACCGCGTCCCCGCCCGCAATGTCTTCCGCATCCAGGGCACTGGGCTCGGCCTCTTCCTGGTCCGCTCCATCGCCCGCCAGCACGGGGGCGACGTGGTCGCCGAATCGGAGGGCGAAGGCCGCGGGACCACCATCCGGCTGCAGCTGCCGCGTGCGCTCTCCACCACCCGCAAAGAGGCTCTGCAGTGAGCCACCTGGCCAACATACTGGTGGTCGAAGACGAGACCCACCTGGCGCAGGGCCTGCTTTTCAATCTGCGCGCCGAGGGTTACACCGTACAGCTGGCAGCGGATGGCGAGACCGCGCTGGAGATGATCGCCGCCGACTCCATCGACGCCGTCATCCTGGACGTCATGCTCCCGGGAAAAGATGGTTTCTCCGTCGCCGCGGAACTGCGGGCACAACAGAATTTCGTTCCCATCCTCATGCTCACCGCACGCAGCCGTCCGGAGGACGTACTCAACGGATTCAGCGCGGGCGCCGACGATTATCTGCCCAAACCCTTCGATCTTTCCATCCTGCTGGCGCGCCTCAACGGTCTTCTCCGCCGCATGGCGTGGCTTCGCCCGGCTCTCCCCCCCGAGCCGGCCCAGCCGCCGCGCGAAGCCGGCTCGCCCTCCGCCTTCACCTTCGCCGGGACGCACCATCCACTTTCCTTCACTGCAGCTCACCACCCCGGATAAGACCATCCGCCTTACCCTGATGGAGTGCGACCTGCTGCGCTATCTTGTCCTCAACCAGGGGCGCATCATCTCCCGCAAGGAGTTGCTGGAACAGGTTTGGCGGGTGCACGAGGACACCGACACGCGCGCCATCGACAACTTTATGGTCCGCCTGCGCCGTTATATTGAAGACAATCCCGCCGACCCTGTCTTTCTGGAAACGGTGCGCGGTATCGGCTATCGCTTCCTCCCCCGGCGTGAAAAAACCAAAGTAACACTTTTTCGCCATTGCCAGCCCTCTTACGCCACGGCAGACTCCCAGATAGCAGCATGCTCTCCCTCCTTTGGGTGCGCCGGCAAAGTCGATACATCTTTCCACGTCGAAAGATATCGCCCGGACGTCACGCGCGGCGGCTCTACCAAGCGCACCCCTTCTCTCCCCCGCCTTTTTCTCCACAGGGTGTTGAGTTGGCATCGCCGCTCCTCTTGCTATGCCCTCACGGTATGAGAATGAACTAAACTGTACCCAGTCGATCGGGATCTCGCCCTTGCGTATTTTTACCCGCTATATCTGGAAAGAAGTGCTCTCCCACGCGCTCCTTGGGGGTGCGCTCTTCACCTTCATCCTGTTCATGAAGTATGTTGGGCAACTGCTGGAAATGGCAGCGCGCAACAGCGCCTCATTGGGCACGGTGGCCAAGATCTTTGTGTTCATGCTCCCTAATGTCCTGAGCCTGACTATTCCCATGGCCGTGCTGGTCGGCATCCTGCTCGGCCTCAGCCGGCTGGCCGCCGACAGCGAGATCACCGCCATGCGGGCTGTGGGAATCGGGGTCTGGTTCTTTGTCCGGGTGGTCTCGGTCATCGCAATTCTTTGCTGGGGAATCTCGCTGTTTGATTCGCTCTACGTGGCTCCCAAAGCGACCGCCGCCCTGTTGCGACTGGAAGATTCGCTCAAGAACCAGCAGGCCTCGTTCGAGGTTGAGCCGCGCGTCTTTTACGAAGACTTCAAGAACTATGTGCTCTACGTGCAGGATATCCGCGCCGGCGCAGGAGCCTCGCGATGGCAGCGCATCTTCCTCGCCGACTTGAGCGATCCCGTCTCACCCAAAGTCACCACCGCCGAGGATGCAGTAGTGGCCAACGGCAGCGACAACACGCTGCTGATGCGTTTACGTAATGGCACCGAGCACGAAGAGGTAAAAAACGCCGACGGCAGCGCCCAATACCAGGTCTCTACCTTTACCGAATCGGAACTACCGCTGGCCATTGGCACCCAGGAAGATACGCACATCGGCAAGAACGACACCCCCATGCTTGCCATGGGCAACCGTGCTCTCTACGAGCAGACCAAGGGTCCTGGCGGCAGACCCTACCTCATCGAGTTGCACAAGCGTTTCTCCTACCCTGCGGCCTGCCTGGTTTTGATGTTGATCGGTATTCCGCTCGGCATCTCATCGCGGCGCGGCGGCAAGAGCGCCGGCTTTGTGCTGACCATCGCGTTGGTATTTATCTACTATTTTCTCTCTGTGATCGGGGTATCGCTCGCGCGCGAGGGCAAAGTTTCCGTCTTCCTCGGGGTGTGGGCGGCAAATATGATATTCGCCTTTTCCGGGCTGCTGCTACTGCGCCAGATGGCGGTCGGGGGAGGAGGAGGCGCGCAGTTCGCCGCCCTTGCCGGCAAATTCAAGAGCACTCGCCTGTTGAGCCCTAGAAGCGAACGCAGCAAGCGCGAGCGCGAAGATGCTCACGAGCGAGGCCGCTTTCCGCTCATTCTCGATGAGTATGTCCTGCGCGAGTTCCTGACTACCTTTGCCATGGTGCTGGTCAGTTTTGTCCTGTTGATGCTGGTCTTCACCTTCTTTGAGCGGCTCAGCGACATCATTCGCAACCGCACTCCGCTGGTCACCGTGGGCGAGTACCTCATCGACCTTACTCCCAGCATGATCTACAACATCACCCCCTTGGGCGTGCTGGTGGCGGTGCTGGTCACCTTTGGTGTCCTCACCCGAACCAGTGAATTGACCGCCATGAAGGCTACCGGCATCAGCCTGTACCGGGTGATGGTGCCCATCGTGGTGGTGGCGGCCATACTCGGGGTTACTCTTTTTCTCTTCGATGAGTCCTACCTTCCCACTGCGAATCGCCGCCAGGAGGCGCTGCTCAGCGTGATTAGAGGCAGACCGGCGCAAACCTTCCTGCGGCCTGACCGGAAATGGATCTTCGGCCGCCAGGAGCCGGGCAAGCCCGGACGCATTTTCTATTACCAGTTCTTCGATCCGGAACAGGATCGCTTCGCCAATCTCACCGTCTTCGAATTCAACCCGGAGAACTTTTCTCTTTCCCGCCGCATCTTCGCCTCCAATGCCCACTGGGAGCCACTCCTGCAGCAATGGGTCTTTGAGCACGGGTGGGAGCGCCGATTCGACGGTGAAGCGGTAAGCAGTTATGGCCAGTTCGATGTCGAAAGCTTTCCCGAGATCACCGAGCAGCCTCAATATTTCACCAAGCAGGCCCTGCAGTCGCAAGAGATGACCTTCGGTGAACTGGAGCGCTACATCCGCGACCTGGGGCAAAGCGGCTTTGACACCAAGCAACTCAATATCCAGCTCAATCTCAAGCTCGCTTATCCGCTAGTCACCCTGGTGATGGCTGTGCTGGCTATTCCTTTCGCTCTATCCATGGGCAAACGCGGGTCGCTGACCGGCATAGCCGCCGCCATTGGGCTGGCCATCGCCTACCTGGTGGTCACGCAAACGTTTGAAGCCCTGGGCAATGTGAACTTCCTGCCTACTTTGCTGGCGGCCTGGTCGCCGGATCTGCTCTTCGGCCTCGCCGGAGCTTATCTGCTGCTGCGCACGCCTACCTGAAGCAGCTTCCAGGCTGTGCCGAGATTAGAATGAAAGCCAGCATGCTTGCTACGCTCCGGCCTCTCTTCCCCTACCTGCGCCGCTATTCCCGCGACTTCGTCTGGGGCGGATTGGCAGTGGTGATCTCGAACGCCATCTGGATCCTCTTTCCCCAAGTCATACGCATCGCCATCGATGATCTGAACCATGGCGTTACCCGGCAAAAGATTCTCTTCTATGCCGGGCTGCTGGTCCTGATCTCTGCCTCCAAGGGCGTCTTCCTCTTCCTTACCCGCTGGATCATCATCGGCATCTCCCGGGAGATCGAATTCGACCTGCGCAACGATCTCTTCCGCCATCTGGAGCGGCAACCGTCATCGTACTTTCAGCAGCATCGTACCGGCGACATCATGGCCCGTATGACCAACGACCTGAACGCAGTGCGCATGTTGCTGGGCCCGGCCATTATGTACAGCGCCAACACCGTCCTGTTCTCCATCGGCGCCTTGTATTTTCTGCTCCGCATCAGCCCCTGGCTGACACTGGTGGCGTTGGTTCCGTTGCCCCTGGCCAGCATCCTGGTGCAGTCGGTAGGACGGAAGATTCATGAACGCTTCGAGCGCATCCAGGCGATGTACTCGGAGATTTCCGCGCAAGCCCAGGAGAATTTTTCCGGCGCCCGGCTGGTTCGCGCCTTTGCCCAGGAAGAAGCCCAGATTGCAGCCTTTGAAAAGTCCAATAAGGAGAACATCCGCCGCGGGCTTCGTCTGGTTCAGCTCATGGGCATGCTCTGGCCCACGCTCGAGTTTGTGCTTGGACTCGCGATGGCCATCACCCTGCTCGTAGGCGGCCACGAAGTGCTTTCGCATCGCATCAGCATCGGTGATTTCGTCGCCTTCAACACCTACATGGTCATGCTCACCTGGCCTGTCATCGCTCTCGGCTGGGTGGTAAACCTATGGCAGCGGGGCACCGCTTCGGTAGTGCGCATCGATGAGTTGTTGTCGGACAAGCCTTCTATCGACAGTGCTGAAGCGGACGCTTCCATCCCCGCCGATCTGACTCTGCGCGGCGATATCGAATTTCGCGACCTGAGCTTCTCTTATTCCGGCTCTGACGCCGGCCGCGCTGAGGTGCTGCACTCGCTCTCGCTCAAGGTCCCGGCAGGGACTAGTCTCGCCATCGTGGGTCCCACCGGCTCAGGCAAATCGACCCTGGTCAACTTGATTCCGCGGCTTTACGACGCCACGCCGGGAAGCGTTTTGATCGACGGCCGCCCCATCCGTGATTATCCGCTGGAGGTGTTGCGCGCCAACATCGGCTTCGTTCCCCAGGAAACCTTTCTATTCAGCCAGACCATTCGCGGCAATATCGCCTTTGGCGCTCCCTGGGCAACCGATAGCCAGGTGCTGGAAGCCGCAGAGGCGGCGCACATCCGCCGCGAATTTGAAGAATTCCCTGCTGGTCTGGCGACCACCGTCGGCGAGCGCGGCGTCACTCTCTCCGGAGGCCAGAAGCAGCGCACGGCGATCGCCCGCGCCGTTATCCGCAACCCCCGCATCCTGATCCTCGACGATGCATTGTCCAGTGTCGACACCTACACCGAAGAGCAGATCCTGGGCGAACTGCAGAGGGTGATGAAGGGCCGCACCACCCTCTTCATCTCCCACCGCATCTCCACCGTGCGCCACGCCGACCAGATTGCCGTGTTGGTGGCTGGCCGCATCGTGGAGCTGGGCACGCATGACGAGTTGATCGCACGCAACGGCTATTACGCGGACCTGTTCCAAAAGCAGCTCCTGGAAGAGGAACTGGCCGTCGCGCGTTAAGGCTTCGTCACCTTCAAATCGGCGACAGTCCCTTCCGTGTTGTGAGCGAAGCGAACTCCGTAGATGCCATCGGTGGACTTCAGCTTTCCGTCGGCCACCACCAGGGCTTTGTCATAGCTGGCGACGACCGTGCCATTGATCGCACACTCCACCTTTCCATCTTTTACGGAAAGTGCGATTTTTTGCTCCACCGGTTCTCCAGGGCCGGCAGCCTTATGGACAGCATCGTTTGCTTCCCCACGACCGTTCATCTGGAACGGATCCGGTGCAAAGCCGCGCACGATAAATCTTCCATCGCCGTACGCCGCACAATACAACTCGCTATGCTGATCGGTCCCCAGATCATGGCCGGCGATAAAAATGCCATAGGGATGCGGATGGCTGTTGAGGTTCATGTATTTTGCCTCAGTGAATGTGGCAGATACCGTGTAGTTCCCAGTCGCCTTGTTGGCTGGATTCCAGTACTCCGCAGCCGGGCCGGTGGTGACGTGCAGCACACCGCCCTCTTTGGTCAGCTTGGTGTCATTGATGGTTTGTCCCGCCTTCTGCGCTCCGCCATCGACTGCTCCCACCCAGCCGGGCGCCGAAATACCACCGCCTGCAACGGAACGAGAAGCATCCTGGGCGGAGACCAGCCCAGGGATGAGGAAGACGACGGCGGCTGTCATGGTGAATCCGCGAACAAAACGCATAGGCGTCCTTTCAGGTACGCAAAGTTGACACGCGAAGAATTGTAGAGGTCTTTCCCCCCAGTCACAAGCGAGCGGATTGGCGTCAGGTGCCACCGGCAGGAGTTAGTTTCCTGACAGAACCCATTAGGAACTGGACGGTTATCACACAGACACCAATGCCAGCAGGCGATTACGCTTTCGCAAGTTCTGTTTCGACTGCCCTCAGAAGCGCCGGGTCATCCGGGGTGGTATTGGGTGCGAAGCGAGCTGTTACTTTACCGCTGCGGTCTACGATGAATTTCTCGAAGTTCCAGAGAATTTCCGGCTCGGAGTTTGGCTCGATCCCGTATTTTTTCAAGTTTTCGCTGAATGGGATCTCTGACGTGCTGGTTGCCTTCGGCTGGGCCGCGATCAATTCCTTGTAGAGCGGATGTTTCCCTTCCCCAACCACGGTGATCTTTTCAAACAAAGGGAAGTCGACGCCGAAGTTGCTGCTGCAAAAGTTCTGGATTTCCTCATTGCTGCCCGGTTCCTGGCCTTTGAAATCATTCGCCGGGAAACCGGCGACGACGAGACCGCGGTCGCGGTAATCACGATAGAGCTTCTCCAGAGATTCGTATTGCTTCGTGAGTCCGCACTTGGAAGCGACGTTGACGATGAGAAGGACTTTTCCGCTGTACTCACCGAGGTTGGCGTCTTCGCCGGTGATCCGGCGCACGGGAATTTGATGAATGGGTGTGCTCATATCTCCAATTGTAGTGCCCTTCGGTGCGTTAACACGGGTAGCAACGGCGGAGAACGGACGGCGCCAAACGACGTTTGGCTATAGTGTAGAAATGACCGGCTACCAGGAGTTTCGCGACGATACACCCGATGAAGTATCGGTTCGCGGGTTCGTTCATGGGCCCATGGATTCAGAGCAGGATTGCCTCGTCCTGACCCACGGTGCGGGGTCGAACTGCAATTCTCCCCTTCTGGTGACGCTATCGGATGCGTTCTGCACCTCGGGCTGGACAGTCCTCCGCTGCGATCTCGCTTTTCGCCAATTGCGGCCGCACGGACCGCCGCGCGGCAGTGCGGAACGCGACCAACAGGGGCTTCGAGCGGCAGTTGCCTCCATGCGGCGACGGACTTCGGGCCGTGTCTTCCTGGGCGGTCATTCCTACGGAGGACGGCAAGCCTCGATGCTGGCCGCCGATGAACCCGGGCTAGTCGATCGGCTGTTGCTGCTCTCTTATCCTCTTCATCCGCCGCAGCGGCCCGCTGAGTTGCGGACGGGGCACTTCCCACGCCTCCAGATCCCGGCGCTCTTCGTTCACGGCGCGCGCGACGGTTTCGGCTCCATCGATGAAATGACAGCCGCGTTGCAGCTCATTCCGGCGCGGACCGAACTGCTACCCGTCGCCGGCGCAGGACACGAACTCCTGACCAAGCGAAATCGCGATGAGTTGTCGAAGATAGTGGTCGAATCTTTTCGCTCATTTGCATACAACCCGGCGGCTATTGCTTCACAAAGATGAGGAAGTAATCCTGTCCATCGGCCTTAGTGAAATCGTAGCGGGCGACCTGGCGGAAGCCGGCGTGCTCGACCTCGTCGCGAACGATCGATTCTTTAAGACCATGGTCCGCGCCGTTGCCGTTGCGATCAATGATGCCGAAGCGGGCGCCCGGCTTGAGTGCCGCACGCAGGTTGGCGAGGACGAGCGGTGCGTGAGCGATCTCATGGTAGACCTTCAACATCAGAGCGGCATCGAGGGAGTTGGGCGTAAGCTTCGGATCATCAGGTGTGCCCAGCACAGGAACGATATTCGCCAGGTGCTCGCGCTGGGCGCGCTGCTGGATGTAGGTGACGGCTTTGGCATTGATGTCCTCGGCGATTACGCGGCCGTTGGGGCCGACACGCCGGGCGGCGCGGACGCTGAACCATCCGCTCCCGGCCCCGATGTCGGCGACGGTGCTCCCCGGCTTTAACTGCAGCAGGTCCATGACGCGGTCGATCTGGAGGCGTTTCTCACGGCCAGGCTCCTCGAAAATGCTGAGATCGCCCGTGTAGGGTGTGCTGGTGGGGTGGGATGGCGGAGCCGGAGTCTGCGCCGGAAGCGTTGACGCGGACAAAACGACAACCGCAAAAAGAGTCGCAAGCAACTTGCTGCCAAGGATCATGGTTTACCCGGGACACACACCCGAATGCTATCGGCGGCGTCTTCCTGCAGGTTCAAAATTCTGGAAGAACGTCCGACGGAGACCGCATATCCCCTGATCGAGGGGCTCTCCCTCAGGCGAAGCTTCACCCCCGGGGCAATGCCGTTGTCCTTCAGCAATTTCAAGGTGCCGGCATTGCGGTCCGAGACGCTGTCCACGACATAGAGCCCTTCCTGCACAGCATCCGTCAGTTGGATCGAGTTCTGTCGCGGCATCGCGCCGTCCATCTCCGGGATGCAATGTCCATGGGGATCAATTTTCGGGTGTCCAAGCTTGTTGGCGATGCGCTCTTCAAATCGCTCGGAAATGAAATGTTCGAGGCGCTCAGCCTCTTCATGTACCTCGTCGATGGGGTAGTCGAGTACTTCATAAAGAAACGTCTCGATGAGCCGGTGGTGCCGCACCACTTCCACCGCGCGCTTTCTCCCCGCGGAGGATAGCAAAACACCGCGATGCCGCTCATATTCGACCAGCGGAGGTGAGCCCGCAGCCAACTTTTGCAGCATATTCGTCACCGACGCGGGGGCGACAGCCAGCCTGCGCGCCAGAGCATTGCTGGTCACCCGGTTCTCCTCAGGTCCGCTCAGAAGCAGAATGGCCTTGAGGTAATTGTCCACAGATTCACTGTTTGGGTTCGGTTGACGGCGCGCCGCCATGGCTGAACCTCCAGTCTTCTAATTTGACACGAATCTATTTTAGGTGTACCTAATATTTAGGCTAGCCTAAATCAAGGGCCGAGCCTTCCCTCGCCACGGCAGACCGGAGAACCCCATGACGCTCAGCAAATTCGCAAGGCTGGCCTTAGCCTTTTTGCTGATGTTAACCATGGTTAATACCTGGGCGCAGAGTGGAACCAGCAGTGCCCTCGCCGGGAGCGTACTCGACCCCAGCGGCGCGGTCCTTCCTAATGCCCAGGTCAAGGCCACCGATGTAAACACCGGTTCCGTCCGCGAAGTCCAGACCAACCCGGAGGGACGCTACCTCTTCTCCCAAATAAATCCGGGAACCTACGTGATTGAAGTGCATGCCCAAGGATTCGGCCTCGGACGGTCGCAACCTACGATTGTTTCGGTAGGACAAACCGCCCTCGTCAATTTCAGCTTGTCTCCAGCGGCAACCTCACAATCGGTCGAAGTGACAACGCAGTCTGCGTTGATGAGCCTGGAGAACCCCAATACCTCGACCACTTTGGATGCGAAGACCATCAAGAGCTTGCCCAATCCGGGGCAGGACCTTACCTACATCGCACAATTCGCGCAGGGCGCTTTGATGAATACCGCAGGATCGTCGAACGATGCCAAGGCCGCCGGCGGTTACGGCAATGTCGAGTTCAACGGACTGCCAGCGACCTCGAACGGTTACATCCTCGACGGGTTCGACTCCAACGATCCTTTCCTGGGACTGAACATTGGCCTGTCAACCAACCTCGTTATTGGCCTGGACGCTTTGCAGGAAGCCACCGTGAACACCAACTCCTATGCCGTCGACCAGGGACGTTACGGAGCCTCACAGACCAACTACTTTACCAAGTCAGGCTCGAATCTCTTTCACGGAGACCTGTACGAGATATGGAACGGCTCCCTGCTCAACGCCGCTGACTACTTTCTTCACGCCAACGATACTCCGGAAAACATTGCCCGAAAGCCGCGCTCGACCGTAAACGAATTCGGCGTGAGTGTTGGCGGACCGATGTTAAAGAACAAGCTCTTCTTCTTCACCCACTACGAAGGCATCCGCATCGCCCTTCCCCTGATCACCCGAACGACTGTACCGTCGCCCGCTTATCAGCAATACGTGTTGCAGCAGTTGCCGCAGGGCGGGACCGACCCGATCAATGGGACCACGCTGCCGGCGCAGCCGGAGGAAGTAGCCTTCTACCAGAAAATGTTCGGGCTTTACAGCAACACCGCAGGCACACCGACCCCCGTGCTCACCTGTCCCCTGGACGAGAACGGAGTGTTGCTGCCCGGAACCCAGAGCGCAAGCCACCTGTTCAACGGCGCCGGCTGCGCCAACAAACGCACTCAGTCGCTTAACAATAGCGACAGCGAGAACCTCATCGTCGTTAAGATTGACCACACCCTCAACCCCAACAACAGCGTGTGGTACCGCTTCCAGCAGGACACGGGCCTGCAGGCCGCTTATACCGATGGGATCAATCCCATCTTCAACTCATACTCGCCGCAGCCGCAGCGGACACTTGTACTCGGCTACACGCATGTCTTCACGCCGAGTCTCGTCAATCAATTCAACCCCGGCGCCAGTTGGTATTCCAGCCTTTTTCTGCCCAACAACTACGCGCAGGTGCTGCAAACTTTCCCCATTGTGCTGGCCGGAGGCAGCTCGAATGCGCCGTTCACCACCCTTGGCGGCAACGACCAGACCTATACCCAAGGCCGCAAAGTCACGCAGTGGCAGATCAACGACAACCTCATCTGGAGCCGTGGACGCCATAGCTTCAAGTTCGGAGAGAATTCCCGGCGGCTGGACGTGAGCGATTACGATCTCGGCGAAGGGGTTGTGCCCAGCGTGATCTATAACGATCTCGCACAGTTTACTTATGGCGCTGCAGCCACAGCAACGGCAGGCTTTCCGCTTACCCAGAAAGAGAGGATTGCACTGGGTAACCTCGACTTGTACGCCATGGACACCGTCAAAGCCGGCCAGAGATGGACCCTGATGGCCGGATTGCGCGTGACCTGGAACACCAACGTGGTCAATCAGCATGGCCTGTTCGCGCGGCCGGCAGGATCGTTTCTCGACATGGGCCACGATGTCACTCAGCCTTTGAACCAGGCCATCCAGACCAATGTGCGCACGCTGTTCCCGGGCACGCCCCTTCTCAGTTGGCAGCCGCGAGCTTCGGCAGCCTACAAGCTGTCGGATAAGACCGCAGTCCACGCGGGCGGCGGCGTCTTCAACGACATCATCCCGGCACAGATCGCTGATCTGGGTGCGACGAATCCTCCGTATGCGCCTGTCTTCGTCGGCGGCATCAATGGACAGGTTGGCGGCGTCGGCATCGCACCGGGAGTTCCAGATAGTGCCGTCGATGCGACCGCGCAGGCCAACCAATCCTTCCAGAGTGTCTTCCGTTCGGGTGGTGCTTCGTGTGTCGGGCTGGCTGCGGGCGCTCCTACTTGTCCCCTCGCGGTCGGCCTGAACACTTTCCCCAGCGGCACGCTCAAGACGCCGTACTTTCTGCAATGGAGCCTGGGGCTCGAGCGCGAGCTAGGAGCGCGCGGTGCGCTGCGCATTGATTATGTTGGCACGCGTGCCGTGCACGAGCCATACCAGGTACAGCTGAATGGATATCAGACAGTGTGCGATGGATGCTTCGCACCTTTTGCTTATCAACAGCCGCTCGATCAGCGCTTCGGCGGCGTGAATGAATTCCGCACCGGTGCGGGCAGCCACTATACCGGCCTGCAAACGAGCGTAACGAAGCAATTTGCCGACCTGACGCTGCGCGGAAACTACACCTACAGCCATTGTCTTGACGAAGTATCGAATGGAGGTCTGCTTCCCTTCTCTACTCTCGGCATTCTCTATCCGCTGCCGGGAAGTCTGCGTAAGGAATACGGCAACTGCGACTACGACGTGCGTCACAACCTCTCCGCTTTCGCCATCTACGAGATTCCGTTTCATTCCACCCACACACTGTTAAGGCAGGCGTTCAGCGGCTGGCAAGTATCGCAGACTGCCTTCCTGCACAGCGGTCTGCCATTCAGCATCGTCAGCGCACCCTACACGGCGAACAACGAAGGAGTTTTTCAGGGAAGCGGACCGCAATACGCGAACCGGGTGCCCGGCGTTCCGCTTTATCGCAAATCTCAGGTCGCCGGAGTGACCCAGCCTGGCAGCCTGCAGTGGCTCAATCCGGACGCCTTTGCCTCGGTCGTCGATCCCAGCACCGGCGCCTGTGCCGGAGGAGATTCTCCCACCAACTGCCAGTTTGGAGACTCAGGCCGCAACAACTACCGGGGACCTCACTTCACTTATTCCGAGCTTTACGTGACCAAAAAGATTCAGCTTACCGAGCACGCAACCTTCCGCTTCGATACGCAATTCTTCAACCTCTTCAACCACCCCAACTTTGCTTTGCCCAGCAATCAAGCAGGCACACCGGGCAAACCAGGAACGCAAACCGGATTTGGCGCTTTGACCAGCACCATCTCCCCACCTACCGGATTGCTGGGTGTGGGATTGGGCGGGGACAGCTCACCGCGCATGATCGCCTTCCAGGGAAGAATCGAATTCTAAACCGCGCAGTTTGGTACATCTTCCATCGGCTAACCATTGATTTTTCGTGCGAGGTCATCGAGTTTTAAGAAATTTGTCATCCCGACCGGAGCGAAGCGCAATGGAGAGCCTGCCCTGAGCGAAGTCGAAGGGGACCTGCTGTTTCTTTCTTTCCATCCGATCTAACGGCTCCTAATAAAAGTCACCGCCCTCCCCTTTGTCATCCCGAGCGTAGCCGAGGGACCTGCAGTTCCACTTGATCTTGCAGCGAAGAAAAAGGTGCGGGGTTTACGGCCTGCGGCTCACCGCGGCACGACCGCATCTGTGTCCTTCGCACTCCCGGAATGAGCGGCGCCCGTCCCGTGATCAACCACCACCAGTCCACCCATTCCGCTGTCGTTGAACAAGGCGCTGGTTACCCGTGCCGAGATGCGAGCAACCGCGAAGCTCACTCCCTTGAGGTTGTACTCGAAGGGCACCCCCGGGATCTCGCGTGGAAAAGGAGGTGCCGTATACACCAGCTTTCCATAGCGATGGAATGTCCGATACTCAACCTCATCCGAGGGATCTGTCTCCATCACGCCAACCACTCCTGCCAGCGACCCTGGCAGCGCCGCGGCGCCATTCATCTCCAGCGCGGACACGATCACCACCCCGACTGCCTGCGCTCTGGCGACTACCTCTTCAAAGGCATTTCGATGCTGTTGATTAATCGTCCCCAAACTGAGATTTATCACCTGGATGTCATGCTCCAGGCACCAGTCAATGGCCCGGATGACAACCTGCAGGCTGGTCGCCAGCTGGCCGTCAAAAATCTTGACTGCGACCAGATCCGCGTCTGGATTCAGTTGATGGATCACTGCGGCAACAGCAGTACCGTGACCAAGGGTATCTTCATACCCGGCCCTCTCTCCATCCACCGTGATCGTGATGCCGTCAACGATCTTCCCCACGTGTGGATGCGTGCGACATACCCCGGTGTCCAAAACAGCGATGCGCGCCGGACGACCCATGCGGTTACCTACACTGATTCAAGCACACACCCGACCTCGATGACAACGAGCATATCCGCCATTTCGGCGAGTGACATGCGATGGGTGATGAGAATCGAAGTCCGCCCGCGCAAGACGTTCAGCAGTTCACGGGTGACCGCGGCCTCGGCAGCAGAGTCGAGAGCCGATGTGGGTTCATCCAAAATCAGAATTCTGGGATCGCGCAGCAACGCACGCGCCAAAGCGATTCTCTGCCTCTCGCCCACCGAGAGCGTGAGTCCACGCTCGCCGAGGATGGTCTCATATCCATTGGGCAACGACTGAATGAAGCTATCGATTGCCGCCGCAGCCGCGCAGTTGCGAATCTCCTCCAGCGTCGCCTCGGGCCGCCCATACGCGATGTTCTCGCGAATGCTGGCGCGGAAGAAGTATGGTGTCTGCTCAACCATGGCAACCTGCTGCCGCAAATCCTCCAACCGCAGCTCACGAATATCCCGGCCATCGATGCTGATCGAGCCGGAGTCCACGTCGTGGAAACGCAGCAGCAAGTCTGCCAGCGTCGACTTTCCCGCCCCGCTGGCCCCGACGATGGCGCACATCTGGCCTGCGGGAATCGTGAAGGAAACATCGCGCAGCACCGGCATATCGTGACCGTATTGAAAGCGAACCTTCTCAAACGTGATCGCATGTCTCACGCAAGGCAAGGGGAACGGATTCGCAACCTCCTTCACCTCCACGGGCACATCCATTACTTCGAAGACGCGCCCCAGGGAGACCCCGCCGGTGAGCAGGTTGGTGTAGATACCCAGCAGGTTCTGCACCGGAGAGAGCAGCTTGAGATGGTAGGCCATGAAAGCCACCAGGCCGCCCACAGTCAGCTGCTGGGCGATAACCAGCTTGCCTCCGTAGAGAAAGACGATGGCCGTGGAAAGCGTGAGCACCGTGCTTGGCATGGCGCTGGCCAGGAACGACAGCACCTGCATGGAAAGCAAGGAACGGATAAAGCTTGAGTTGTATTCGCGAAAGCGTTCCGCCTCGAACTTCTCCGTTGCCGACGCGACGATCAGGCGCATCCCCAGCAGGCTTTCGATGAGAAAGCTGCCCAGATCGGAACTCCTCTGGCGCAGGTCCGCAGTCTGCACCGTCAATCGCCCCTGGTAATGCCGCAAAGCAAAAATGCCCACCGGAAGCAAAGCAATACTGGCCAGCATCAAGCGCCAGTTGAGCCAGGACATGATCGCAATACTGCCCACCAAAAATAGCAAGTTGGAGAGAACCGACAGCAGCGTATCCGAGCACACGCGCTGCACTTCACCGATATCGTTGTTAATCCGGGAAACAATATCGCCCAGCTTCTTCTGCGTAAAATAACGCGGCGAGAGCTGCTGCAGGTGGCGATAGACCGCCAACCGCATATCGAAGAGGCTTTCGGCCGAAAGCCGTACGTAGTAATAGCTGGAAGCAATGTTGAGAACAAAGCCGACGACGGTCACGACGACCATCGCTATCGCAATCATGGTGAGCGCGTGCAGATTGCGCCGCAGCAGCGCGTCATCGATCAACAGGCGCGAGATATAAGGCTGTACCAGGCCGACGGCTGTTGAAAACAAACCCAGCAGCATAACCGCAAGCAGCCCGCGCCAGTAAGGAACGACGTAGGCGAGAGCCCGCTTATATTGCGCAAAGGGAATCGTCATCCACTCACTCTATGCGGACCCCTTAAGAGGCATCACGATCAGGTTCGACGTAGTGTCCCCTTCCAGGTTGATGGTGTGCAGCAGCTCCAACGTCTTGGCGTCGTACAGTTCAATTTCAAAGCCGGCGTTATAGATCATCAGCTTGGAGCCATCGGCGGTCATGCCGAATGCCAGACGGGTGCGGCCGAGAAACTGACGCCGGTTAATGATTTTCTTGGTCTTCATATCGAAGACCCAAAATTCCGTAACGCGGTCGCCGTGGGTTCCATAGACAGAAACTGTATAGCCCAGCTTTCTATCGGGCGTCAGCATCAGTGGTTCCATCTCTTCAGCCGACGGGCCCACAGGGGTCAGATCGTAGCTCATGTTCGCAAGGTCGATTTCCGCGATGCCGAAAATCCGGCGATGCACGTAGGGATCGGAGGAATCGAAGATGCCGATAACCTTGCCCGGCGGTTCGTTGGGATCATTGACCAGGCCGGCAAACGAGCCGTCGGTCGAAGGGTCGGTTGGCTTCGAGAGCTCAATCTTCTTGACGAACTTGAAATCGCTCGTATTAAAGACCATGACGCTGTCGCGAAAAAGATAGAGCAGCTTCCCATCGGGAGAAACCCGGATGGTGTTGCGATAGCCGGCCGGCGGAGGCTCATCCTTAGGATAAGGAACGATCCGCGAGATCTTGCGTGCGGCAAGACTAATCTCAATGATCTGCGGCGGATCGATCTCGTAGTGATCGATTTTCTTGATGATCGGCGTAGCAAACGAGTAGAGGAACTTCCCCGTGGGATCGACGGCGAAGCCGGACAAGCGGTAGTTGGTGTTGGAGGTATTCAGAGGGAAGGTGTCGAGAATCTTGCGGGTTGCAAGGTCAATTGAGACGATGGAGTTGTCCTTCAGCGTTGAGGCATACAGTATCTTGTTATCCGGCGAAAGAACAAGGGACCTTACAATGTCGGTGGGAAGGTCGATCTTGTCCAGGATCTTTCCCTGCACCGAATCCATCACCAGCACCGTGTGCGGCCAGACTCCGAGGTACATCAGCTGAGTGCCCGTACTCGCAGGCGGCGCGGAAGCAGCAAAGCTCGCGGCGGCCCAGAGTGAGAGACCCATGAAGGCAAAAACAGCGCGCATGAAGTTCCTCCAGATGAAAATGCTACGGAAAGACGATGTCCACGTTGCGCCAATCTTTGGTGGCTGAGGCGCATTTGCTTGTCCAGTCGGGAGAGTTATTTAGATGGTCAGGAACCTGGGCCGGCCAGAAGCAAGTTGCGTAGCAATCGTAGATATCGCGTTCCACGGGCTGGCATAATCCAGCCGTACCGCCGGCGGAGTCGGTCTCCCACCCGGGCGAAAAGATGATGGTGCATCCCATGGGGACGTGGACCTTCGGCGTGGACGAGCCCGGAGCCTGCAAGGCAAAGATGTCTTCCTTCAACGCCTCCGCACTTTGCTCGATACGCTGCGCCTTTTGATTAATGGCTCGGAGATGCTTCATGAAGCCTTCCTTTCAGTGAAGTGATCGAGAAACGAGGGATTCTGCGCCGCGATGGCGCCGTACACCTCCAGGCACTTATTGGTCCAGGTGCGGATCCAATCGCAGTAGTGGAGGTTTGC
This sequence comes from uncultured Acidobacteriaceae bacterium, assembly GCA_963787145.1. Lineage (GTDB taxonomy): Bacteria > Acidobacteriota > Terriglobia > Terriglobales > Acidobacteriaceae > PALSA-350. Next base: position 14,833 of record CAWBBY010000009.1, on the reverse strand, counting down.
ATGGCCGGTGTCGCCATAGCGAACGAATGCCTCGTGGTGGCAACCGCCGGCACACAGCGGCCGCGCCCAGCACTCATGGCAGTCGTACTTTGTGTCAATATTGCCCCGGGTAAGAAAAGCACTCTGCTTTTCTCTATCCATCCCGGTGGTCACATTACCAAGCACGTGTTCGTCGGAGTCAACAAAGCGGTGGCAGGGCGCGATATCCCCTGATGGGCCGACACCAACCATGCCCAACCCTGCGCCGCAAGGGAGCGATTTATTGACCCCCTGGTGCAGCTCGGAAAGAGTATCGCTCACGTTCGAAAAACCGTGGTGCTCCCCCCGCAGCGCGTACTCAAGATACTCATCCGCGAGCTCGCTGAATTGCTCCAGAACACTATCCATTCCCGGCTCGTTGATGGAGTAAAGACGATTGGGAGAGGTGGTCACCGGGGCAAAACCAACTTCGTAAAAACCAAGTTCATGCTTCAGGTGCTGATAGATCTTTCTCACGTCCATCGCCCCTGAGGTCATGGTGACGCGGGCGGCAATCGGTCGGGTCTTATGCTTCGCCAGAAGGTTCTGCACCTTGGGCTTGATGATGTCGTAGCTGCCGCGGCCGTTGGAGAAGACGCGAAACTTGTCCTGCATCTCTTTCGGCCCGTCCATGCTCACCGTCACGCCGATGGCATTCTCGGCCAGATACTCGATGATGGCAGGCGTGAGCAGCGTCGCGTTGGTAGTCAGGCTGAAATCGAGCTTGACCTGCAACTCCTCGGCCCTGCCTCGCGAGTATTCGACCACCCGTTTCAGCAGAGGAAAATTCATGAGAGTTTCCCCGCCGAAGAAAGTAATGTGGACGCTCTTTCTTCCCTGCGACTCGGCAAAGAGGTACTCGACAGAACTCTTCGCCGTCTCCCATTCCATGAACTTAGGTTTGCCCTCGGGGGTCGCGACCTTGTCCTCACCGAACTCGTAGCAGTACTGGCAGGAGAGATTGCACTGGTTGGTCACGTTCAAGACGATCGTTTGCAGCGGAAAAGCCTCGGGCAGCGGCTCAGACTTTGTGTACTCCTTTTCTCCATTCCGGATGGCCTTCACATCGCGCAGCTCGTCGATGCACTCCTCTACCTCGTTTGAGGCATAACCATCGCTGCAAAGGCTTGTTACAAGATCTTCGCGGCTGAGTGGGGTCTGATCCAGTCGCTGCAGAATCTCGGTCGTCATTCCGTCCAGCGCAACAATTCCGCCGCTGGGAACGAGATAGAGAAACTCCTGCCCTGCACCTTGAAACCTGTGAAACTCACCTAATGAGTACATCGTCACTGTGCTACCTCCGGCTGATCCCAGGAGACATACTGCGGCACGGCGACCACCAGGTAGCTTCTCCCCTTTAATGGAGGAGCGCCCTCGGCCTTGTAGGTCGCAGTGATCCAAACATCTCCGTAGTTGTTGCGCATCGACTTGCGTTTTGGATCAGGACCGTCGGAGGCCGGGGTAAAGAGTCCGGTCTTCTCATCGACCGAGCCGACAAACTCCGTGTCATCATCCCCGTAGGAAGCCACAAACTCCTCCATCTTGTAGGTAGCGGGTACCGGGCCCAGATCGATATCGTCGTCCGTGTTGGGCTTTCCGTCGGGACCGTTGCTAAAGGCCACGGTCTCAAACTGGACGTATCCCTTGGGGTGCGGCGAGCCTCCCAGGTGGGCTATCGATGTGGTTGGCGTTACTTTCAGGAAGTCGATGTGGTCGTAGACGGCATAGGCAGCGGGAAGGGTTGCGCTCTTCACCGCGACCATCCGCGTGCCGGGGGCCGCATCCGGGCTTACGCTAGCGGCTACGGTAACGACGCCAGGTTGCTGGTCAATGATTTTCGTTACCTTGACTCCGGGCCCAAGATCCACATCGCTCACCGTCAGGTTCCCCGGTAAGGCATCTCCATAGATACGCATGGTCGCGTCGGTAGCGCCGGCCTTTAGCGAAGGCTTATCGACCCCGGTCACCATCGGAGCCGAAGTTGCGCGACGCATGGTCACATCCATCCCGAACTCCGAATACTCACCCCAGAACCAGCGCCCCCTGAATTCATTCTGATCCTTGGAGAGCGCCATCACCTCGCGGACTGTTTGCGGCGCCTCCGGTCCCGTCCCAGCCTTCTCTGCTGTCGACCGTCCGCGCCAGTTGTATCCGGTATAGACAAGAGCTTTCCCTGAGGAAGCCATCAAGGAATCGCCATCGCCGCAAGTCACCTTTGTCTTAGTGGTGAAGGAATCTCCAGTAGCACTGGGCTCAATGGTCATCTCGCCGAAGAAGCGGCCTTTGCCGGGTTCATTTCCTGAGATAAGCCAGCGCCCGGCAAGCTTGGGAGCCTGCATGGAGGCCTGCCACTCGGCCCATTCCGTGGTGTGCAGGGGAGAGCTCTTAACGATGTACTCGAGCGCTTGCTCAGCGGGGGTTGGACCCTTGGGAGGCTCGGCGCCGGGCCCTCGATCGTGAGGATGATCGAAGGCGGTGAACCGCACCGAGGGAAAGAATGCGATGTGCATGTTCTCGAGAAATTGCCAATCGGCCGCGGTCCTATGCCATGAGAGCGGTTTGGCCAGCGCATGGCACGCGGCGCAGGCATGCGCTACCTCGGGACTGGGTATTTTTTCATCGATGATGCGATGCTCGGTAAAGTAGGCAATCTTCGCATTTTCTTCAGGAGCCAGGCCGTGCTGATCGCTCAGGTAGCGAAGAATGCTGCGGGCTTCGTCCGGCGACAATTGCAGGCCGTTAAGCCGCACCATACGCTTGATCGCTTCTTCCCAGCCCTCGGGTGTGGTCCGGATGTAGGAGATGCGGGTCATGTTTCCCTTGGCATCGGGAGCATGGCAGGCGCCGCACTTGCTCAACGTAAGCGAGTCCTTCACCGGGAAGCCGGCCGCATCCGGGCTGTCCGCCGGTGTGGTGACCTTCACCTCAGGACTCGAACCCGTTTCTTGTGAAAATGCAGGGATGGAGAGAGAAGCAAAGAGAAGAGGTAGCGCCGGCATCCAACGGATACACCCAAAGCGAACGCGAAAATCCATCGATTCAATTCCTCGTCAAGCCCTGTTTGAAAAAAGGGATGGGAAAGGCCCGCCTAAGCTTCGTTTTTCAGGCCCATGAATCTGAAATGTTTCTTCGACGTGGAAGAGGAGTTTGGTTGCGGTATCTGTCGATGGTGTGACGGTTTTCTTCCAGTGTCAAGTTTTTTTGCCGTTCATGGAAGAATGAGAACGATGGAGATAGAGGTCCATATCGATGGGGACGGAGTCGCCGCAGCTTGCTGCGCGCAACTGTTCTCTGAGACTGGACAGCCCTGGGCGTCCTCGAGGGTTGTTCGGCCTAAGTTGGGGGCGGTATTACTCAGCGGGCAGACGATGGCTCTGCTCGCTGGGATCTTTCCCTCGATGGATTTGGTCTCGGTTGGCCATCTGATTCAGAAGCGCGTGGTGGCATGGGGGCAGGCCGCCGAACCAATCACCTTTCCCCACTCCGCACTCGTGATTTCGGAAGCTGATCTGCTCACCCGCCTTTGGGCGCAGGTGCAGACGCCGGCTCAGGCCTCTGCCGGCGGATGGAAGTTTCTATCGAGCGCTGCAAGCTCTCCACAACAACAAGCCTTTGGAACCCGCGTAGCCTCGGTGGCGCGTGCGGTACTCAAGCGGGATGCGGATCAAAGTGCCTGTTGGATCGAGTCCGTCGACTCCGGCTGGCTCTTCCTGCTCCCCCGCGGAGAGAACGAAGCGGCAACTTTGATCGCGGTCGGTGAAACGCCCGGCGCACTTCTTAGCCAAAGCCGCATCATTGCCGGCTTGATTGGCGCCTTGGAAGGGCCGGCGGCGGAGTTTCCCGCGTACCCGCGTATTGCCGTTCCGCTTTGCGGCAGCGGTTGGCTCGCCTGCGGTGCTGCGGCGGTCAGTTTCGACCCACTCTGCGGCGAGGGTACTGGGAACGCCGCGCGCCAGGCCTATCTCGCTACGGCGATCATTGCCGCAGTTCGCGCGGGAGAGCCGGTCGAGGATCTGCTGGCGCACTATACGTCCCGGCAGATGCACGGATTCCTGCGTCATCTGCAGATGTGCCTCGGCTTCTATCAAAGCGCCGGTTCGGGGACCTTCTGGCAGTCAGAAGCAGCATTGCTACAGCAAGGAATCGAATGGGCTGAACAGGTCCTGCGGGAACATGCGAAACCGCCAACTCATCGACTAGTCGGCAGGCAACTGGAGCCAATCCGTCTTTAACGGGCTGCTTCGTCACGGGCCGTAGGGTGCACCCAAGGTGATGAATCGCGGATAACCTGCAGCTCTCTCCATCCCTCTGTAACGGCTGCGGAGGTGAGCGCCAGCCTCCCCTTTGTCATCCCGAGCGTAGCCGAGGGATCTGCAGTTTTCTCTCCCAACTTAAACGCCCCCGGAAGTAATTTTCATCGGACCGTGCCGTATCCCACCCTTCGCAAAACGCGAAGGATGGGATCGCTAGCTAGACTCGTTCGATGACCACGGTTTCAATTGTCACCGGCTTGTTCGGCTTGTCCTGTGAGTTGCGGGGCACCTTGGAGATCTTCTCCACAACGTCATACCCTTCCACAACCTCGCCGAAGACCGTGTGCTTCCCGGTGAGCCATTGGGTCGGCGCGACGGTAATAAAGAACTGCGATCCGTTCGTATTTGGGCCGGCGTTGGCCATGGCCAGCTTGCCCGCCGCATTCAGACTGTGGGGCGAGCCCTTGGTCTCATCCGCAAATTTATAACCCGGACCGCCCATGCCATTGCCGGCTGGATCGCCGCCCTGAATCATGAAATCAGGAATCACGCGGTGAAAAATCGTGCCGTCGTAAAGCTTGTTGTTGCTCTTCTTGCCGCCGATGGGGTGGGTCCACTCCCGTTTGCCCTCGGCGAGCTCGACAAAGTTTTCTACCGTCTTGGGCGCGTCTTTTTCGAAGAGGCGGCAGACGATCTTACCTTCACTGGTATTAAACACGGCATAGGTTCCTGTTTCACGGGACATGAAGAACTCCTGGTGTTGGTTTTGTTTTATTGGGGAGTGGGGGGCGCCGCAGGAGCGCTCGCAGGCGCTACAGGAGCAGGCACCGCTGGGGCAGGCGGCAAGGGCTGGCCCTCCTGCACGATGGTGACCTTGATCAGTGTGACCGGCTGCAGCGGCTTGTCGTCTGCGTCGCGCTGCACCCGCGCAATCGCTGACACTACCGAGATGCTGGCCTGGTCGCACTGACCAAAGATGGTGTGCTTCTGGTTGAGATGCGTGGTGGGCACCTCAGTGATAAAGAATTGAGATCCGTTGGTGCGTGGGCCGGAGTTGGCCATCGCCAGGCGCCCGGGCACATCGAAGTTCAGGTCGGGGTCCAGTTCATCTTCGAACATATATCCCGGATCGCCGGTTCCAGTGGCAGTGGGATCGCCGCCCTGAATCATGAATTCCGGGATCACACGATGAAAGGTCGTGCCGTTGTAAAACGGCTTACCGGTCATCTTCTGCTTGGTGACAGGATCCGTCCACGGCTTGGTGCCTTCGGCCAGTCCAATAAAATTGGCGACGGTAATAGGCGCCTGCTTGTCAAAGAGCCTGCAGCTAATGCGACCCATGCTGGTGTCGAGCACTGCCGTGGGGCCAGTGGGCTCCACGGTCGCCGGGACCTGGCTGGTGGGCATATCCGGAAGCTCGGCAGGAGGGGTCTGAGCTGGGGGCGTCTGCGTCGGAGTGGACTGCTGAGCGATTGCAAAGACGGCCGAAAACAGTAGCAAAACAACGTAGCGGTGTAGGAATTTCATTGATCGTTCCATTCCCAGACTACAGGCGGCAGCTACTTCTTGTCGAAGGGCTGCTTCTCCATAATGCGCGGGCGGCTCTCGGACTGGAGCTGCTTGGAAACCTCCTGAACCTTGGCAAAAACGCGCAGGAAATTGCCGCCCAGAATCTTATGCATATCCTCTGCGCTGTAGCCGCGCGCCATCAGCGCCTGGGTGATCTTGGGCAGGTCGGCGGCGGAATCCATCCCCTCAGGGCTCGAAGGGATGCCATCAAAGTCCGACCCCAGACCCACGTGGTCGATACCGGCGATCTTGGCGATGTGGTCAATGTGATCGATGAGCACGCTGAACGGGGGGCGCGGTATTTTCGCCATGTAGCTCTTAGAAATCTGCTCTTCCAGCTCGTTCGGAACCGGCTTGCCTTCTGCCTGAAGCTTGGCTTTTGCCTCAGCAACGGCTTGATCAATCGCCGGCTGCTGTGCCTTCGCGGCAAGGCGATATTCGTCGCTGAGAAAGCTGGAATAGAAGTTCACCATCACCACCCCGCCATACTGGCCCACGGCACGCAGCATGTCGTCAGTCATATTGCGCGGCGAGTTGCACAGAGCACGCGCCGAGGAGTGGGAGGCAATCACCGGAGCGCGGCTGATGATGAGCGTGCGATAGAACGTCTTGTCGGAGACGTGCGAGACATCCACCATCATGCCCAGGCGGTTCATCTCGTAGACCACATCCTTGCCAAAGTCACTAAGGCCATCTTTGGTGTGGGGTACTTTGGGGTCGTCAATATCCCCTGAAGAATCGGCCCAACCATTGGAGTTCATCCAGGTGAGCGTCATGTAACGCACGCCGAGGCGGTAGTAATCGCGCAGCAGGCCAAGGCTGTTCTCGATGGAGTGGCCACCCTCAATCCCCATCAGCGCAGCCAGCTTGTGCTCGCGATGGGCGGCAATAATATCTTCGGGAGAAAAGGCCATGCGCATCTGCTGTGGATGTTTGGCCGCCTGCTGGTAGACGGCGTCGATCAACTCCAGCGTGCGCCGGGCATCGTGCCCTGAATATGCGGCCGGGTCTACCCAGATAGAGAAGAACTCAGCTCCCAGATTGCCTTCGCGCGCCGACTCAAAGTTGACGTAGCCGCCCTTGAGCGGTTCGGTCAGGTCGTAACCCTCGTCGAGCATGCGCTGCGTGGTGTCGGCGTGGGTGTCAATGACGATGGCGGATTTGTGTACGGCAAGCGGGTCTGTCTGTTTGGTCACGGCAGGAGTCTTCGAGGTGGTCTGCGCTACGAGCGGGAGAGCGGCGGCGAACAGAATAAAGGCGCGCGAGATCTTCATGGTGGGAGCAGCGCTTAGTGTAACGGAGAACCTACTCCTCTGCACTGGTCGAGCTGAACTTCGCCCCCGTGCTCCACTCGGTGAAGGGGCGGATGGTGGTCCCAAGTTCATCGCGGCGAGTGATGCTGGCGCGCAGATAATCGTGGTTCATCACCGCGATCACTTCCAGCTTGATCTCTTTGGGGCACACGCCCGTGCACTCGCCGATATTCGTACAGCTGCCGAAGGCCTCTGTGTTCATTTGCGCAACCATGCCCAGGGCACGGCGGTCGCGTTCCGGCTTGCCCTGGGGCAGGATGCTGAGATGGGCAATTTTGGCTCCGGTAAAGAGCGCGGAGGAGGCATTCGGGCAGGCGGCGACGCAGGCTCCGCAGCCAATGCAGGCGGCGGCGTCCATGGCGCGGTCAGCGGTCTCTTTGCCGATGAGATGGGTGTTGCCATCGGTCGCGTTCCCGGTGGAAACGGAGATGTAGCCCCCAGAGGCGATGATGCGGTCGAAGGCGCGGCGATCGACCACCAGATCCTTAATCATGGGGAAGGCGGCAGCCCGCCAGGGCTCGATGACCAGTTCTTGCCCATCTTTGAAGTGGCGCATGGTCAATTGGCAGACGGTGGTGGCCGGCATGGGACCATGCGCGACCCCATTGATCATGAAGCCGCAGGAGCCACAGATGCCTTCGCGGCAATCGTGCTCGAAGGCGATTGGCTCTTCTCCCTTTTCAATCAGACCCTCGTTGAGCACATCAAGGCACTCCAGCATCGACATCTCTGTACTGACAATGTCGACGGGGTAGCTGACGAACTTACCCGGGTCCTTACGATCTTTCTGGCGCCAGATTTTTAACGTTAACTTCATTTACTTGTAGCTCCTCTGGCTGGGGTGAACGTAGTGGAATTCCAACGGTTCCTTGGTCAGCGTCGGCGGGTTGCCGGGACCACGATAATCCCAGGCGGCAACGTAGGAATAATGCTCGTCATCACGCTGGGCCTCGCCTTCAGGCGTCTGATACTCCTCCCGGAAGTGACCACCGCAGGATTCATTGCGGTCGAGGGCATCAATGCACATCAGCTCGGCGAGCTCGAAGAAGTCAGCCACACGGCCGGCCTTCTCCAGGCTCTGATTCAAATCTTCGCCGCTGCCCGGGACGTTGACATTCCTCCAGTACTCCTCCTGCAGCGCGCGGATCTGGACAATGGCCGATTCAAGACCCTCCGCGGTGCGCGACATGCCACAGTAGTCCCACACGATCTTCCCCAGCTCGCGGTGGAAGGAATCCACCGTGCGCTTGCCCTTGATGGAGAGCAGCAACTCAATAGTCTGCTTGACGCAGGCGACGGCTTGTTTCACCTCCGGTGCGGTATCGAGCACCGCCGGGAATTTATTGGTCGCGAGGTAGTTGCCCACGGTGTAAGGAACGATGAAGTAGCCATCAGAGAGCCCTTGCATCAGCGCGCTGGCTCCCAGGCGGTTGGCGCCATGGTCGGAGAAGTTGGCCTCCCCAATAACAAACAAGCCGGGGATCGTGCTTTGCAGGTTGTAGTCGACCCACAGTCCGCCCATGGTGTAGTGAATGGCGGGATAAATGCGCATGGGCACCTTGTAGGGGTCCTCATCGGTGATGCGCTGATACATCTCGAAGAGGTTGTCGTAGCGGTCGCGGATGGTTTGCACGCCCAGGCGCCGTATGGCATCGGTAAAGTCGAGGTAGACACCGAGTCCGGTCTTGCCCACGCCACGGCCTTCATCGCAGACGGCCTTGGCATTGCGCGAGGCTACGTCACGCGGAACCAGGTTGCCGAAGCTGGGATAGCGCCGTTCCAGGTAGTAGTCGCGCTCGGCTTCGGGGATCTGGCCGGGCGGGCGCTTGTCGCCCTTCTTGAGCGGCACCCAGATGCGGCCATCGTTGCGCAGCGATTCGCTCATCAGCGTGAGCTTCGATTGATAGTCGCCGGAGACCGGGATGCAGGTGGGGTGGATCTGGGTGTAGCAAGGGTTGGCAAAGAGCGCTCCCCGCTTGTGCGCGCGCCAGATGGCGGTCACATTGGAGCCCTTGGCGTTGGTGGAAAGATAGTAGACGTTCCCGTAGCCACCTGTGCCCAGGATGACGGCGTCGGCAAAGTGGGTGGTGATGGTTCCAGTCACCAGGTGACGAGCGACGATGCCGCGGGCCTTGCCATCAACGACGATGAGGTCGAGCATCTCTGTGCGCTCATGCATGGTAACCGTGCGGGCATGGATCTGCCGTTCGAGCGCCTGGTAGGCGCCGAGCAGCAGCTGCTGACCGGTCTGGCCGCGGGCGTAGAAGGTGCGCGATACCTGGGCGCCGCCGAAGGAGCGGTTGGTGAGCGCGCCGCCGTATTCGCGCGCGAAAGGAACTCCCTGGGCTACGCACTGGTCAATGATGTGGACGCTGTTTTGCGCCAGGCGATAGACGTTGGCCTCGCGCGCGCGGAAGTCTCCGCCTTTGATGGTGTCGTAGAAGAGGCGGTAGATACTGTCGCCGTCGTTTTGATAGTTCTTGGCGGCGTTGATGCCGCCCTGCGCAGCGATGGAGTGCGCGCGGCGAGGCGAATCCTGAAAGCAGAAGCAATGGACCTTGTAGCCGAGCTCGCCCAGGGTAGCGGAAGCGGAGGCTCCCGCAAGCCCGGACCCGATGACAATGATGGAGTGTTTCCGCTTGTTTGCAGGATTGACCAGCTTGACGTCGAAACGAGCCTGTTCCCACGCTTGCTCGATCGGCCCCGTAGGTGCTTTGGAGTCGAGAATCATCTATTTCACCAGCCCCAGTAATACGCTTATCGGAATGGAGATGTAGCCAAGGACGATCAGCAGCGCGATGACCAACGCTGCATTCTTGAGGGCCGCGGTGTATTTCGGCTGGTGGATGCCGACGCTTTGCAACATGCTCCACAAGCCGTGGCGCAGGTGCAGTCCCAAAAGGCTGATGGCGACGATGTAGGAGAGAGAGACCCACCAGACCTGAAAGCCGGAGACCACGTTGTGATAGACGTCGCCCTCAATGTACGCGGCGCCGGGATGAATATATCCCGCGGTCAGGTGCAGCAGGTGAAAGATGATGAAGGCCAGGACGATGGGGCCTGACCAGTACATCGTCCTCGAAGCGTAGGAGGAGGCGATGGCCTGTTTGCGCAAATACCCGATCGGGCGGGCGCGCTTCTTGCGCAGAGCCAGTTGCACCGTGGCGATGATGTGCAGAGCGATGCAAATCAGCAGGATGATGCGCACCGGCCAGAGAATTTCTCCAATGCTGTGCAGAAACGCGCCGTAGGCATTCAGTTTTGCCGGGCCTTCATAGATCTGAAGGTTACCCGCCAGGTGTCCGATCACGAATCCGAAGAGGATTACGCCAGTGACGGCCATTACGATCTTCTTGCCCACGGTCGAGGCCCAGAAGCCGCATGCCCGATTGTCCCGCGGGACGGCTGCAATTGTGCTCATTTGATTTTTTCGTGCCTCAGGAGGTGCCGAAACTGAATCTGACCCAACTCTCTATTATTGGTGCGCGATAGAAGCACCGTCAAGGTTTGGGGGTGCGCAACGGACTAGTCCGATTTGGCGCGAGAGACGAATCAGGCCAGGAGTTCCAGTAATGCGCGAAAAGCCTGTCCTCGATGGCTGAGCGTCCATTTGGTCTGGTCATCCATTTCCGCCATGGTGCACGCGCGGGCGGGCAGATAAAAGAGGGGATCGTATCCGAAACCGTTACTGCCGCGAGGAGCAGAGAGGATACGGCCTTCGACTGTGCCCGGCGCGGTCAGCAAACCGGCGCCATCCCGGGCGGCAGCCAGCACACATTGATAGCGTGCACCGCGATCGCTCTCAGGGACGCGAGCGAGTTGCTGCAAGAGGAAGAGATTGTTGTTGCCATCGGTGTTGGCATTCGCGTGGAAGCCGGCATCAGCGGCGTAGCGCGCGGAGCGAACGCTAGGAGCGCCCTGGAGCGCGTCGACCTCCAGTCCGGAATCGTCCGCCAATACGATTTCACCGGGCAAAAACCGGCTGTAATAGATCGCCTTCTCCCGGGCAATGGCTTCGAAAGTGGGCGCGTCTTCCGCAGGGGGCTCAACAGTGGCGAGGCCAGGCAGGGGAAGTATGAGTATGTCATGGGCAGCGGCCGCCACGGCAAAGTCTCGCAGCTTGCCGGGATTGGTGCTGGCGACGTAAAGGGTGCGGGCCATCCGTGGATGATACTTGTATGGGCTTTTTTGGTCAGTGATCGGCTCTGTTGATCCCCCTCTACCCATGCCAAGGTGGGTCGCCGCCCTCCAATTTGTCCTTTCTGTCCATCCGATCTGACAGCCCCTAATAAAAGTCACGACCCTACACTTTGTCATCCCGACCGGAGCGCAGCGTAGGGGAGGGACCTGCAGTTATCCTCTGTCAGTGCATAGGGGCCAGCGGACAGCCTTCACAGCGGGCCTGAGGACCGCAGTGGCGCTTGCCTACGGTGACCACCAGCGCGTGGAACTCGTTCAAGAGAGGCAAGCGGAATTCCGCCGGGTCGTGAGCGAAGGCAGCATCCACCAGTTGTTGCACTTCGCTGTATTTCTGTTTCCGTGGAGCGAGCCCGTGGCGGTCGGTGATGCGGCGCAAGTATTCGTCCACCACCGGAACGGTGTGGAGCAGCGCGTAGAGCAGAATGGCATCGGCGGTCTCTTCTCCCACGCCAGGCAGCGCCAGCAGCTGCCGCCGCACCGAGCTGGTCGGCTGCCCCGCCAGCCGCTCGAGTGAGGAGTCGTGCTCGCGATCGAGAAAAGCAACAAAAGCCTTGATGGCCGCGGCCTTCCGCACCATGTATCCCGAGGGTCGAATGAGCGTACGCAGCTCTTCTTCCGGAATTTCGCGAAGGCCCTCCAGATGCATCACCCCATGCGCGACCAGGTTAGCAATGGAGCGTTCGACTGCGCGCCATGAAGTGTTCTGAGTAAGGTACGCACCGACGATCACCTCCAGTGGGGTCTGCGCCGGCCACCACTGCTGGGGGCCATACTCGGCCATGAGCTGGTCGTGGAAATTGCGTAGCTTTCGGGCCGCAGCGGGTTTGGTCATGGCTTTGGCTTCTGCAAGTGTTTCTTCCAGCCCAGCAACTTGGCCTGCAAGGCCTCGGCTTCCGCCTCGGCGATCATGCCCTTATGTTGATACAAGATGGAGAGGCTGGTGTGGGCCAGCACTTCATCGGGATCCAGTTGGAGCAATCGCTGGGCCACCGCGATGGCGGAGTCGATCTCACCCTGCTCCTGCAGCGCGCGGATGAGCCCGTGCATGGCATCGAGCATGCCGGGGTCCAATTCGAGGCAATCACGGAGCTTCTGTGCGGCTCCTGCCGCATCGCCTTCCGCGAGCCGGTCGAGGCCCTCGTGGTAGAGATCTTCGGCGCTGGATGACTGAGAAGGTGGCGGCATTGGTCCTTAATCATCATAGCGGTTAGGATGAACCAAACAAAGCATCTTCCGGAGGCTCCGCCCGAATGAGTTTCATCCTCGCCGATGGCTGGCTGATCACCATGAACGATCGCCGTGAAATCCTGGAGCGCGGCAGCGTCTGCGTCCAAAACGATCGCATAGCCGCCGTGGGCAGCCGTCAGCACTTGCAGCAGCAATTTCCCGGGGCGGAGGTCGTGGACTGCAGCGGGCGCATCGTCATGCCGGGGATGGTGAATACCCATACCCATCTATTCCAAACCCTTCTCAAGGGACTGGGCGACGACATGGTGCTGAAGAAGTGGTTTACCTGCATGACCGGCCCCAGCGCGGTCCACCTTACGGCCCAGGACGCCCATGCTGCGGCGCTTCATGGCTGCGTTGAGTCCATCCGCTCCGGGGTGACCACGGTGGTGGACTTCATGTACGTCCACCCACAGCCGGGCATGATCACGTCCGTCGTCAATGCGTTCGAAGCGACGGGCATGCGCGGCTTTGTTTGCCGTGGCTTCATTTCCGACGGTGTGCAATATGGTGTTCCGGCGGCGCTGCTGGAGCGGCCTCCGGTTGCCTTGGCCGATGCAAAAGAGCAGATACGGCGTTACAACAAGCCGGGAGGACGGGTGCAGGTGGGTCTTGCGCCCAACATGATCTGGGCAGTCGATGAGGAGGGCTACCGCCTGACCCGGAAGCTGGCCGACGAGGAGCATGTGCTCATCACCACCCATGTGGCGGAAACAAATTTCGAGCTGGAGACGGCCGCGGCTACTTATGGAATGGACGACACGCAGTTTCTCAGCGACATTGGTTTTCTCGGGCCCGATGTAATCGCTGTGCATTGCGTGCACTGCACGGCGGACGATATCAAGATTCTGCACCAGCACGGCACTAAGGTTTCGCATAATCCGTGCAGCAATATGTACCTTGCGTCGGGCTGCGCGCCTATCCCCGAGATGCTCGCGGCCGGTGTTACGGTGGGTCTGGCCTCCGATGGACCGGCAAGCAGCAACAATCACAGTCTCTTTCAGGCGATGAAATTTGCCGCGTTGCAACAGAAGGGCGTGCATCAGGATGCAACCATCATGACGGCGGAAAAAGTGTTGGAGATGGCTACCATCGGTGGCGCTCGTGCGGTTGGCCTGGAAGCGGAGATCGGTTCAATCGAGGTGGGCAAGAAGGCGGATATTGTAGTGCTGGACTACAACAACGCCTTTATGACTCCAATTCATCATCCTGTCTCAGCGATGGTGTACTCGGCGCTCGGGCATGAAGTGACGACCGTGATGATCGACGGACGCTTCGTGATGCGCGATGGGATCGTAGGCACAGTCGATGAGAGCGCCGTCAGGCGCGAGGCACAGGTCAGTGCCGATGCCCTTACCCAACGCGCTGGAACGGATGCGTTCAAGCACCGGCCCTGGCCGAAATAGAAAGAGAAACCGCAGGTCCCCTTCGGTTCATGCGATTTGTCAGCAGTAATCCCGATTCGATAAGCGCTCTTGTTTAGCGTGTTTTTCGTCAAAACTCCCACAAAATCGTCATCCTGAGCGGAGCGCCTCACAGATCGATCGCGTGACACAGCGCTTGTGGCGCGGAGTCGAAGAGCCTGTCCCGAGAGTAGCCGAGGGAACCTCGGCGGTGCTTGTTTTATTATGCTGCTCGGAGCTTTTCTACCACTGAAGCCCGAGAACAGGATCCGCTGCGATACGCACCTGTTGGTCACGGTACATCTATTCATGCACTGTAATCATCTTCGATCCCCAGGTGCTTGCAAGTTCTCGGTTCTCGGCCCTTGGGGGAAAAACCGTAGCGGGGCCGCCCGGTGCGGGCTCGGTCGTTGAAAAGCTCCGAGCAGCATAGGTAAGATAAGCACCGCCGGGGTCCTTCGACTCCGCGCCACAAGCGCTGCGTCACGCGACAAATCGGTGAGGCGCTCCGCTCAGGATGACGATTTTGTGGGAGTTTTGACGAAAGACACCCTAGACAAAGTTAGCGCTTATGGCCGTCGCCCACGGCCGCATTTCTTGAATCCGCGCAAATCGGGGTTTGGATAGCAAAAGCATTCAACCGGACCTATCTGCTCATGCCATGACACACACTCCTACGAGACTTTATGACTTTCGGCCTCGCATTGAGCAAGCGCTAGGTGGCTGCCGTCACAATCACGTGAAGGGATTGCAGTTGGAGGAACAATTGTAATAAGTGGTCGGAACCGGATCTCCATTAATATAGGCGACCGTCCCATAAGGCACCTGTTGCCCGCTCAGACCACTAGCA
>CAWBBY010000008.1:0-367672 GCA_963787145.1 uncultured Acidobacteriaceae bacterium | reverse complement strand
GGTAATGCTGCCTCGGGTCATTTCGGGGCTGAGATTAGCGATTTCCCAGAGGCGTGCCAGTACTTGCTTTCGGTCCAGGCTTCAGCCGGCGCAGTCCGGAGGGGCGGGGGTCGGCCTCTTGCTGGACGAGCTGTTGCTGCACGGCGGCGCGGTGCTCAAGCATTAGGCGCGGACGCGGGGTTTGGATTTGGTGTAGGCGGCGGACTCGGGGTCGAGGCCGACGGCTTCGGCGGCATTACGGTCGGTCATGGCGCCAGAGAGGACCAGGCGGGCAAAGGCTATTTCCTGATCGGTGATGGGGTCGCTGACTTTATTTTTGGGCATAGGTGGCTCCTGAAATTTGAGACCGGTTGAGAGAAGTTTGGGCAATAAAAAATCATGCCGCAGCGGGATGCTTGGACCGCCTTATTTGTGACAGGGATCGGGTGTGACACCGGACGGAGGGAAAACTGTCCTTCGCTCGCGCTTAGGCCGAAACTACCGGCAACTGCCGACCAGCGGTAGGTACGCGAGAGCCACCCGCTGTGCCGAAATCGTCTTCTACTAGATATAGATACCGCTGCGGAACCGGATCTAGCCGCCGAGACTCTTTTCTTGAATCGACGGTTATCGTTTCGCAGGTTACTTTGGGCGCATAGCTGAGCAAAGCCGAGCGGCAGCCACCGACTTGGTTGACTGGAAACCTGGCGGGCGGAGCCCACAAGGCCGCCGACAAAGGCAATCGAGTTGGCGTTTGATGGCCTTTATTCTCTATGGTGCCCAGAGGGGGACTTGAACCCCCACGGCCTTGCGGCCTGCGGATTTTAAGTCCGCTGCGTCTGCCGATTTCGCCATCCGGGCATTGTCGCGTAGGTAGCTGCTGACACAGGACTTAATTCGGTCTCACCCCGTCGCGCTTAACAGCCCAAGAGGCATGGTGTCAGTTCTGGGGTCAGTTGCCCCGCTTCGTACTGAGCCAGTATTGCATAGACGCTGGACCGCTTCCAATTGATGTGCCGGAGCTAGGTGAGCGATCGCATCAGCTGTCCTTCGCTATCGCTCCATACCACGTACAGGTTGCCGGTCAGCTTAACCCCTGAGTCCAGTTGGCACGGTTGTCATTCATGGTCTCCGCCTTCTCATACGTTCCTTCACCGCGTTGTTGTCAAGCTCCGGCTCCCATGCCTCATACACACCGAACTCATCTGTGAATTCAAATTCGCGGATCATCCCAGGCTCACCTATCTCGTGCGCGAACTCTGGGTTAGCTGCCACATACCTCTTAATAGCATCTTCGCGAGAGACGTTGATATAGACCGTCTTAATACCTATGCAGCCTATTAGTACTGCTCTGTTGGTCATGGTTTCCCCCTCCCAAGTACCAAACGAGTTTCGGAAAGGACTGGGGGAGGTCAGTCCTGAATACCAAGAAGTACCTAAGCTATTCCGTGCCCTCCGTGACAGACATGACCACTCGGAAAAGCCTACCGTTAGGCGCGGTATAGTGGACACGCTAACGCAACGAGCGTCAGCTTGGAATGCTTGTACATTTGACGCTGCCTCCTAGGCAGCTTTGAGGGGGGGCTTACCTATGTATCACACGCTCGCCGGCCCGAGCAAGCTATCTTTTGATGGGGCGTTGCGTCACGCAGCTAAATCAAGGCCTTCTCAGCTTCGCGTATTGCTCAGGCGCTAGTCGCAGAATGCGTAGGGCGGATTGTACGGTTTGGACTCAGGCATCGAGACGGAAGCCTCGTGCTTCAAGTTCGCCAAGATCGACTTCAACTGCTGGTGAAGTGAAACCTTGCGCGTAGGTCGGCACGGGTTGAGACAGATCGGCAAGCTGCTTATCGTTTGGTGTGATGATCTGCAGGTCTGCTGCCTCGCTGGTCGCATCGTCCATGGACCCATACTTCTTGCGCCAGACCCGTTCGCCCTCACTCACCACAGTGTAGGCACCATCTTCGCTGGGAATTATCTTAATCGCTACGAACATGCGACCCAGCATACTCCGGATTGCATCAAGAATTCGTACTTTGATTCCGCCATCAACCGCCTGGTTAGACGAGTAGCGACGCATCATTCAGTTTGGGGCCGGTTGCAACTGGAACTCACCGCAGCGACAGGCGTCGACAAACTTCATGTCGACATCCTTTCTAGTCACCACCGTTGTTTTGTAAGCCGGACTGCCCTGTTCGTGCTCGGCCTGCCCGAATTCCTTGATCTCACGATAGTGCCAGACCTCGTACGGCTCGGCTACGCCAAGAGGGTGCGCTTCGATTGAGTTTGGCGGCCCATACGTGATGTAGATTCGGCCCCGGTCTGTTTTCCAACCCGGAACGCCGGCCGCAAAGTGCTGGTTTGCATAGGCCAAGCGGCGATAATGCTCCGCTCTCACGTTGTCTCCGCCAGGTGCTCCTGCATCCCGGCGCTGCCAGAACTGCCGAATAAACTCATCACGCTCCTCGTCGGTTGACAGCTTCAGAAACGCTGCGCGCTCCTGCGGGGCAATGATCCATAGAACGTCCTCATCCACCCAGTGCTGATACTGCGCATCTGTGGAATGCGATATCCCACTGCTTTTCATGGATGACTGGTTGTCTGGATGGGTTTGAGCACCAGCAAACGCCCCAATACACAGTGCGGCCGCGGCAACCACGAATGCGCATAGCGTCGCGGCCGTCAACCAGGAGTAAGCAGGCGGTTCCTTGTATCCGAGCAATCGTTTGATTCGCATCGCAAGTACACCTCCATTTGCGCCCAGAGCCACCGCCGGCGAGGACCCGCGCCGCTCTTCCAGGAACGACAAGGCTTTCGCATAGGCCAGGGAGTCTCCGCTGATCTTGACTGCCAAGTCATCGCAGCAGTCCTCGCGCTCTCTGCGGACTTGTTCAGAAACCCACCAAACCGCGGGATGATAGAAAAGTACTGCCTCCACGATGGACTGGAAAACAGAGACCAGATAATCGTGTCGCCGTATGTGCGCCAGTTCGTGGGCGAAGATGGCTTCTATCTGGATGGTTGATAGTCCCGTGAGGCATTCGACGGGAAGCAAGACAGCTGGACGCAGCCACCCAATGACAGTAGGCACCTGAACCAGCGCTGAGTTCATCAAGCTCACCGGGCGAACGACTCCAAGCCGGCGGCTCAGATCGTGAAATATCCTCTGCAGCTCGATTCCTACTGGCTCGGTCGCAATTGCTCTCATTCTCCGGGCGACAATCAGTCCTATATTCAAACGACAGAAGAGGAGAGTCGCACCCGTAAGCCAGGCGGCTAGCACCCAGGGCAGCGAGCGATCGACTGATTCCGCCAACTGGTTTACCCATGGCATCGATGGCCCACTCAAGTCGCTGCGAAGCTTTAGCATCTGATTTTCTTCAACGATTGCGTGCGAGAAGGTCTGGCCCGCAGCACTTGAATTGACAGCGAACCAGCCAAAGGTGGCCAGCGGCGAAGCTGCCATCAACATAAGGGCGCAACAGGCAGCCGAGTAGCGCAGATTGGAGGAGCGGTTCCTCAGCAATCTCAGAGCAGACGTTAGTAGAAGCGCGACGATCGCTCCTTGCCAGAGGAAGTGAAGTAAGCTCCAACCGACAGCATGTATCAGTGGCCGTTCGTAGGCCAGGATTGTGGATTTCATTTCGATCCTTTCTCGAACTCGTCCAGCACCCGCCGGATCTCCGCTAACTCAGAAGAGGACACTGGCTGCGATGAGAGTGCGCCCAGAACGAGATTCTTCGCCGAACCGTTGAATGCGCGGTGCAGAAGATTGCCGGCCAACTGCTGCTGGGTTTGTTCTTTTGGGAGCCGGGCTTCGTATACGTGCGAGCGATAGCGCTCGTTGCGCACCAGCAGACCTTTTTCTGCCATTACCTGCATCTGCTTCAAGACCGTGGTGTAGCCGGTCCGTTTGCTGCTCAATGCGTCGTGGACCTCGCGCACGGTGCTGGGCCCGATGGTCCATAGGGTACTGAGAATCTCCAATTCTGCTTCCGTGGGCAGGGGTGCAGAGCGCTTCGTTTGTCGTCGCAAGTTCATGATCACGACCATAGTACGATGCTTATCGTATGTCAACGATTATTATCGTAGACATGGAAAGCATGCGGCGAATGATTTTTGAAATGCACGGACTACCAGAGAGTCGATGTTCGTAGAGGGCGATTGGCCTGGCGTCGGCCGTTCAACAGCGCAGACAATCGGACGAGGGCAAGAACGAGGATGCCGAGTCCCGGGTCGCGTGACTTAACCTTCAACTTCCTCCGCGATGGGTGGGCGAGGAAGGCCACTCCTACACCGAGCAAATAGAGAACAAGCAGGGGGCAAGCGAAGAGGCACATACTCAAGGGGTCGGGCAGGGGGCAAATCACGCCAGCGATTACGAAGATGAGCAGGATGCCATATTTGAAGTTGCGGAGCAGGAATCTGGCATCCACCATACCGAAGAGTGCCAGAAAGAACATGAGGATCGGGAGTTCAAAAGCAATACCGAGGCCAAGAATGATGGCCAGGAAGAAGCCGGTATAGTCCTCGATAGTAAGAATCGGATGGAAGCGATGGCCGTAGTCGAGCACCAATACCTTGATCGCGCCCGGCAGAACCCAGCAGTACCCGAAATACGCACCAGCGAGGAAGAGGCCAATGGTGGCGGACATGAATGGCCAGACGTAGCGCTTCTCATGGGCATACATGCCGGGCGAGATGAAGAGCCAAATCTGAAACAGCACGAAGGGACTGGCGAGGATAGTACCACCAACGAATGAGGTCTTCAGGTACAGAGTCAGGCCGTCTGTCGGATGAGTAAAGTTCAGCGGAATATGAAGTTGGTCGAGAGGCGCCTGGATGAATCCATACAGGCGCTCGTGGAAAGCATACGCGACAGCGAATCCGATCACGAGATAGACAGCCGAGTGGATAACGCGCTTGCGCAGTTCTTCCAGGTGTTCTATGAGGCTCATGCCGGGAAGTTCGGCGCGGGTGAGGGCTGAGCGGGCACTCTTGACGAGATCATCCATGAAAGTAACCTCGATCAAAGCACCATGTTACATCGGGGTCGTCAGCTGGTCCCCGGCTGGCAGGCGGCATGAGGGTAAAACCCCCGGACCTGCCAGCCCGGATCTCAGTTCATTCCTACTTCCACTCCCAGACTTTGGAGGTTGTGGCACCGGCAGCGTCTACTTCGTATTCGAAGGCTCCGCATGTGGAGCCTAGCGAAATCTTCTGGGAATTGGTTCGGAAAAACAGCATGCCGCGGTAGCTGATGGCGCCGCCGGGGAGGAATTTGCCCACGCCAGTTCCCGTCCAACTGATGCCTTCACCATCATCCGTCGTGTTGATTCCTTGACCCTCACCATAAATGGAGCCATCCGGACGGATGACCGATGTGTACGTCCCCAGGCCGGTGGTGGGAACACCGAACAAGTGGCCGCTGTCTTCAAATGACACTTCCACAGTTGGGGGGTCAGTGGAAATGACCCGCCTTACGATTCTCTTGCCTTTGGTTTCGCCGATCTGTGCTCCGAGCATGAATTAACTTCCTCTTTCACCCCGCTTTTAAATGCTGTTCGCAAGGTGGGCAATTGTACCCCCAAGAGATTGGAGCCGGACAGAGCCAGCTGACTCCGCCGCAACGACAAAAGGGGCCGCCCGATTTCACGAGCGCGCCCCCTTTGTCGTTCTACTTTTCTAATCTTTAGTGCGGTTTTCGGTATTCGATTCCTTCATCGTTCAGGTAGTACTCCGAAGAGCAGTAATCCGAACCGCATATCATCGATTCCATACCAATGTATTGCATTTTCGTGATCAGACCTAACGCGCCGCAATGAGGACAAGCCAGCACGGCTACGTACGGGTTGTTCGCCTCACCCATCGTTCCCGTGTTTTCAAGCACAAACAGGGTTCCAGGTTCCATCTGCTCTGGAATCCACTCTCCAAGCAATTCAAGCTCCGTCAACATGCCATTCCTCCTGTGCGATCCTGTTACCTGTGCTCCACCACATTTATGTAGCGTGCAGGGTTGGTCCTGCTCTCCTTGCTCTTTTCCTGTAAGCCTGCTTTTGCTAACCTCTGCCTCCCTCCTGGGGTGCTACTCCACAATCGTTATTCCAACGGACGTTGCCGTTGGTTTTTTTGCTCGCGAAGCTCTTTGGCGCCACCACGGGACGGGAGCCAGCATGACGGCGGAACGACAGAACAGCCGCCCCACGCCGGGGTTCGGCCCCAGTGACAAAATAGCTGCGCGCAAAATTCCACACGCGGGCAATCGCCGCGAACCACAAGTTACGCGACAGCGTGGGCATGACCGCCATACGAATCGCTTGGGATGGCATGTGGGTGGCTTGGGTTGCCTGTTTCAGGCGCGAGCGCTGCGGGCCCCACCAGCGCGGCCCGGGAGGCTGCTGCCCTGCGGGTTTTTCAGTCGGGCCCACAATCGCAAGCCGGGGGAATCGATTCTGCTGATGCTTACTCATGGCCGAGTCACCTGCCGAGGTGAAGTTTGATGCTTATATTCCGAATTCCACCAGCGGAACGATTGACCTCATTCTTTCCGCGAGTCCTGTTTTCGTCAATCCACGATTCGTTCGCCAGATCAATTCTCCTGGCCCATGCACCAAAGATGCATACAGCGCTACTGCTGCGTGGCGGTCGTCTTCTGCGCAGCAACTGTGCTGGCCTGCTGCGGCAGCGTTCCTCCGCTCACCTCATGCCCCGCATTCAACTCACGATAGATCGACTCATTGCGCAAGATCGCCTGCACATAATCGCGCGTCTCAGTAAACGGAATCGATTCCACAAACTCATCCATGCCGTGATACTTGCCGATCGACTGCCAATCCGTTACCCGGCTGTCACCCGCGTTGTAGGCTGCAAAGGCGTACGGAGCCTGCCCGTCAAACTTGTCCAAGGTCTGCTTCAGGTAGCGCGAGCCAAGCCGGATGTTGGTCTCCGGATTGAGCAGCTCGACCTCGTTGAAATGGTGGATGCCCTCTTCCTTCGCCATCGAACGACCCACCGAAGGCAGCAACTGCATCAGCCCAAAAGCATTGGCGGGACTAATTGCCCCGGGGTTGAACTCCGATTCCTGACGGATGAGCGAGGCCACCATGTACGGATCTAGCCCGTTTTTGGCCGCCTCCTGCTCAATCGAACTCCAATACTGTTGCGGGAAAAGAATCTTCCAGTAGCCCATAGGGATGGTGTCGATCGGCGCCGAGGTATAGAAGGGCAGTGCTCTCTTCAACACGCGCATGGCACGGAAGGTTTCGCCGTCCGAGGCGTAAATCTCCGCCTCCGCAAATGCTCCCCATTGGTCGCTGCCGTCGGCCGCCTGAATCTCCGCGGGAATGTATTCGTTCAGTCCCGCGTTGGCCAGCAGGCGCGCCTTGATCACGTGCTCGTCATCTTCCGGAACATCGTCGGTGAGCGCGGGAATCTCCTCGCGATGAATGTTACTCAGCATCGCCACGTCGGCCGGAGTCACCGAACCTATTTCCGCCAGCCGGTCGCGCGCCATCTGCGCATAGTAATAATGTTCGAAGACTCGGGAGAGGGTCTGGTAGTAGGCTGCGGCCATCGCCGGCTGATGCTCCTGGTCGGTATACAGGCGGCCCCGCCAGTACAGAGCTGCTGGAATCTCCTTGCCGCCTTGATAAAGAGCAATCTGCTTGTCGAAGAGCACCGCTGCTTCGGAGTAGTTCCCTAGACGATAGTTCAGCCACGCTGCCTTCCAGTGGCTGCTGGGCGCATAACGATGGTCAGGAAAACGGTTCGCCAGCTCACCGTAGTACACAATCGCCTGGGGATAATCTTTGCGCAGCAGATACATGTTTGCCGAAGTGTAGAGCGCCTCCGCCAGCCACGGGCTGTCGGGGAAACGTTGCTCCATTTGACTCACCAAGCTCTGCAGCGCGCTGCCATCATCCTTGTTGCGCGCCAGCTCCACGGCCAGATACAGGCGCCGCGCGCCGCTCTCATCCGGTGTATCCGGCAGCCCATCCACTTCTTCCTTGCTCAGCCGCTTGGTCTTCAGGTCACATTCCGCGGCAGCAACCAGCAGCGCATTCCTGGCTGGAGGATCGGACTGCGCGGAGTCGTTGGCCAGTGCGCGATACTCGTCGCCGGCCTCAGCGTAGCGGCCACCCGCATAGAGCGCGTCGGCATGCGCCCGGCGTTCGCCCATCGTCAGCGGCGCCGCAGAGCCCACCACGGCCAGCTGTGCCTTGGCTTGCGAACCTTCGTTGCTCAGAGGAAAGCTGAGGAAAATGTGGCGATAGAGCCGGGCCGCCTCGTCCACGTTTCCCGTCATCTGGTTGGCCCGTGCCAGCGCCAGTTGAAAGTCCGCGTGGGTCGAGATTACCCCCTCGTCATGTTGGTGAAGAACACGCAAAGCCGTCTGCGGATCGTTTTGATCGAGCGAGAGATTTGCAATCATCACCGGCAAACGGGTCACAAAAATGCTTTCGGGATATTTGGCGGCAAACCCGGTTAGCAGCGCCTCGGCATCGGAGAGCTTGCCCGCTTCCATATCGGCCTGGGCAGCCAGGAAATCGGCATAATCATCCAGCGTCTTGCCGGCGGCATTGGCTTTCTGAAAACTGCTGGCTGCGTCGGGATAGCGATGATCCAACAGGTAGGCATGGCCCAAGGCGAGATACGCCGCGGAGGCTGCCTCTCCAGTGTGCGCGTGCGCATAGGCAGTGACTCCGGCGTAGGCGGCGGGAGAGCGCATCGTTGTCAGTTCCTGGGCCATCGGCCGCAGTTGCGACGAGGCGACAAAGGCCATTTGAAGCTTGCGACTGCGGGCGATGCTCTTTGCGGAACGCGGCTTGCGGTGTGTCTTGACGTGGCGAACATGGGTCTTGGCCGACGGCGTCGCGGCCTTGGTATGCGTGGCCGAACTGGCATGATGATGATGAGGCGCGGTAGCAGGCTTGGGCGGCGCAGACGTGGTCTGGGCTCCCATCCCGTTCACGGCGAGCAGCAACACCCAAAGTAGAAGGGTCTGTTGCGACGCCATTCGATGGATTCTTTCCGCCAACTCGCTCACTTCCCTGCCTGTAGCGGATTTGCTATCAACGGATACCAATATCACCGGCCAATTGCGCGGTTTGATCTGCCGCCGCTCCGGATTTCCTGTTGGTGTTGGTGGCGCCGGTCGAGTTCCATGCGGCTTTCCTTAATGAAAGCCGCACGCGTGGCGGCGTCCAGGATAGCGCGGCAGGAAATCCGGCCAGTGGGCCACAGGCAAATCTGCTCGTATATAAAGACTCTAAGCGGAAAGATTGGTTGCAGTTAGGCTTTCCTCCCA
The DNA here is from genome assembly GCA_963787145.1 of uncultured Acidobacteriaceae bacterium. GTDB lineage: Bacteria > Acidobacteriota > Terriglobia > Terriglobales > Acidobacteriaceae > PALSA-350. The sequence goes on along the minus strand of CAWBBY010000008.1, from coordinate 358,386 downwards.
TCCCAAGCCCGACAGGAACCCAATCCAACACCGCCGCCAGCCCACATTGGGAGAGGTCATGCACGCGGCGTAAATCAGCTCAATCAACCGCTAGCGGGCCTCTAGTTCCCCATTGACTCTTAAGCCTACTTCGCAGATTACCCATTTTGCCGTGCGCCGCCATGCCCATTTAGTATGAGGTAAGACGCGCAGCGCCTGCGGGCGGCCCACCCCAATGCGCTCTCGCATCGATACCCCTTCTCCCCCGCATCCGCAAGGTGCAGCAACGGAGAAAGGTCTGGAAAGGTCGAATTTCTGAACCCGACTGACATGCCTATCATCCAAGCACAAGGGACCGAAGAAGTTCATCCGGACATCTTACTGGTCAACCGGGCGCGCGAAGGCGATGTGCAGGCCTTCGAACAACTGGTAAAGCAGTACGATCGCCAGGTGTTCCGCATCGCTCAGCACATCACCCAGAACCGGGAGGATGCAGAGGATGTGGTTCAGGATGCATTTCTAAAGGCCTACGAGAAGCTGGAGCAGTTCCAGGGTAATTCCAAGTTTTATACCTGGCTGGTCCGCATCGCGGTAAACGAGTCGTTGATGCGGCTGCGCAAGCGCCGCACCGGCCGCATGGTGTCGATCGACGAGGACGTGGAGACCGAAGAGGGCTCAATGCCACGGGACCTCGCCGAATGGCGGCCCGACCCGGAGATGATGTACGGGCAGTCGGAGTTGGCGGAGATACTGCGTAAGACGATACAAGGCTTGCCGCCCGGCTTCCGGGTAGTCTTTGTCTTGCGCGACGTGGAAGGACTGTCAACGGAAGAAACTGCGGAAACGCTGGGACTGAGCGTGCCCGCGGTGAAGTCGCGGCTACTGCGGGCGCGGCTGCAATTGCGGGAGCGGTTGAGCCGCTACTTCCGCAAGAATGAGGATGGGACCAAATGAACTGCTCAGAGTTTCTGGCGCAACTCGGTGATTTTCTCGATAACCAGGTTCCTACTGGCTTGGTCGCCGATCTGCAGGTCCACCTCGAGGGATGCGAGCATTGCGTGATCACCCTGCGGACGACGCAAAAGACCATCGAGATTTACCGCAACCACGAGATCTATGAGCTGCCGGCAGGGCTGCGCGAGCGGTTGCAGGCTGCCATCCTGGCTAAGTGCAAGAAGGGCTGCTGAGCGTTTCAGAGAGAGAGTTTTCCGTCAGCGGCTAAAGCCGAATTCATTGCAATGCATTTATGTGCGCTGCGTGAGAACTGCTGCTCGAAACTGCGTCCCGGCGGAGTCTGTGCCCTAGCAGAACCCAGTAGGAACTGGACGGGTGCCCCACGTTCGCCGCGTACTCCGGATTTCCTGTCGAGCTTGCTGGCGCTGGCGAACTTCATGCGGCTTTCCTTAATGAAAGCCGCACACGCGGGTGTTGGTGGCGCCCCGTGCAGGAAGTCCGGATACGTGGGCCGAAAACGATATGTTTCGATTGCTTTTCCTGTCCCAGCCTGGATTTGTTCGTCGACACCGCAAAAGCTATGGTGGGCTTCGCCCGTCATCTTCAACCCACGTACGCTGAGGCGAACGTGGGGCACCCGTCCAGTTGTCCAGTTCCTATTGGGTTTTGCTAGCTTGCGCTAGTTGTTATCGTCCCTGCGCTGCAGCGTCGGACGGTCGTTGCCTTGCTGCGTAGAATCAGGCGATGCATTGGGGTCGCTGTTCGTGGAGCTGGCACGGCGCAAGGTAGGTTGGTTCCCCTTGCCGTTATCGTTCAGCTTGCGCTTGTTCTCGATGCGCGCCAAACGAGCCTTGACGTCGTCAAACTCTGACGTCGTGACCACGTACTCGGCTCGCGGAGGCAGCAGAGTGGCAATCTCCTTTTGCGTCGCCTCAATGCGGTCCGGGGTCTGGGGATGGGTGGAAAAGGCTTTGGAAATCAGGTGCGGTTTTGTTTTCTCCAGGTTCTCAAGCTTTTCAAAAATGGTTACAAAAGCCTGCGGATCATAGCCGGCCCGGTACATGTATTGCACGCCGAGAAAGTCGGCCTGCGACTCGAAGCCTCTTGAGAACTGCAGGAAGGTCAGCGGAATGCCGATCTGCGCCGCTTCGTAAATGCCGTACCCGGTCCAGCCGCCAATGAAAATCAACGGAATGGTGCCCAGCTGCGCATAATTCATCCGCGTCTGCTCGCGCACCGCATGGTGGGCCGCCACGTGCGATATCTCATGCGCGATTACACCCGCCATTTCCGCTTCATCGTCGGCGGTCAGAATCAGACCGCTATTCACATACATGAAGCCGCCCGGGAGCGCCATGGCGTTGACTTCATCGGAATCGATGACCTTGATGGTAAAGGGAACCTTGGCGTCAGAATTCTTGACCAGGTTTTGCGCGATCCGATTCACGTACTCAACCACAACCGGGTCGTTGACGAACTTGACGCTCTTCTCCAGCTGCATGGCGTAGGACTTGCCCATGCGAATCTCGGTTTCCGTGGAGTACCAATTGCCCATGCCGCGGCCGCCAATGTCACGCGTGCCCACGGCATTCACATCGTCTATGCTGCCTGGTTTCACCCCCGGCATGGTCGGGTCAGTCGCCGGGCCCGGTGGAGTCGACGCCGCGGGAGGGGTATCGGAGGGAGTCGCAGCGGGTGGGGCACTTTGTGGGGTGCTTGGTGGGCTGCTTTGTGGAGTACTTGGCGGGCTGCTTTGCGGGGTGGTCTGTGGGGTGTTGTTCTGTCCATACCCGGTAAGCGCCAAACCAGGCGCCAGCAGCAAGCTACTTACGACCAGGAATTCCGCCGATATCAGCTTCTTGCGCAGCATTTTGCTCATCGCAACCTCTGTCTCGTAACCGTAGGCGCACCACGCTACAGCTATTAGACCTAGTATGCGCGTTTTCGCTAGCCCTGGGCCTGAGATTTCGCCAAAAGTTCAAAAGTGTTTCACCACCCTAAACCGCTCTGCTTTGAACCAACTGGGGACCGGCCTCGCTCTGCCCGCGCATCCGCACCAAAAAGGAGTTCACCAGCCGGGCCAAAGTCTCCGGGCATTCTTCGTAGGGCAGGTGGCCTGTTCCTGGCAACTCCACCAACTCCCCCCGGTCAAAACAGCGCCGCAATTCCTCGGCAGACTTCAGAGACACAGCCCGATCCCGGTCTCCCCAGAGCAGCAGGGTTGGAAATCTGCGTACGTGCTTGAGCGCCAACTCCAGCTTTCCCATGTCGTCGAACCATGTTCTAAGGATGCTAAGCACATACGCCACGGTACCCGGAACCCGCAGCGAGTTGATGTACTTTCCCAGGGATCCGTCCCGTAACTGCGTGGGATCACCGTACATGCGGCCCAAGGCGAGCGCCTGCATAGGCCCCGGCAAACTGGCGACGCGGTGCGCGAACCAAGTCCCCAACCCCGACAGGTAAAAGCGGACCAGGGGATCAGCGAGGTCAGAGAAAGGATTTGCCGGTGCGTGGAGTAACAGGTTCCTTACCCGGGCGGGATATTTGGCGGCCAGCATCAGAGCCACGGCTCCGCCATGCGACGTCGCCAGAAAGTCCGCGCAGCGGATAGCGGACACATCCATGAACTCTACGATCCGGGCAGCCTGGGCCTCCAACGTCGCATCGATGCCAGGCACGCGCTCTGAATCGCCGATGCCTAGTGCATCGACGGCGTAGATGGTCGATTCCTCAGCAAGGCCGGGTATGGTCAGCTCCCAGGTGGAAGCAGTCCCCAAAAGGCCGTGGAGAACAATAAGATCCGGCCCGGTCCCTGCCTTGAGGCAGTGCATCTGGTGCCCTTGCACCTGGACCCAGTGCTTTTGCATCTGGACGCGCCCGAAGCCGTCCAACATCCAGCGCGCCAATGCCATAGTCACCCCTCAACCACGCACAGAATTCACATTCTATTCAAATTAGATAGGAACACAATGGGGCAGCAAGAGATGCCCGCAATTAGGATGGGTTCAAGGGCCATTTCGGCCTCATCTCTGCGTACCACGGAGGCCCTCCCCGCCGGGTGCCAAATTTCCCGAAAACAGGATAGTCGATATGTCCCGTCATATCTGCGTGGTGGAAAACTGCAGGCGGCCTTCCGAGGGGAGTGACTAAGCGAATAGCAGCCAGATACGGCGGCGTATATCTCTTCTTGAATCAAGAGTATACTTTGGCTGCAAATGGGCAACCCCTCGGGCTGCGGCGGGGGCCGCTAGCTTTGCTGTTGGTCCGCGGCGTGCTTTATACCTACGGAATCTCTCTTCTTTTTACGCACCGACGCGATGCTGAAGCCGTTTCAAATTCGGGTAGCTGTGGTTCTTCTCGCTGGGTTTACGTTGGCGGCTGCAATTCTTGCTTCGCTGAATTTTGCCAAAGAGAGCTCCTTCTCCCTGCCCACCGACCAGGTTTCGTGGTTAGAGGCGCCCGGCGGTCTCAAGGCCGATCGGGTGCTGAAAGATGGCCCCGGCGAGCGGGCCGGCATCAAGGCCGGCGATCTGCTCGTTTCGGCCAATAATGTTGCCACGCCTCGCGTATCGTTCCTGACCCATCAGTGGTTTGCAGTGGGAACCTGGCGGAACATCGACTACCTCCTGGTCCGTTCGGGCGTTCCCATCCACGCATCCGTTTTGCTTGAGCCCACCGACCGCAGCCAGAACCAGGGTCTGCGGCTCATTGCGCTGGTCTACCTTTCGATTGGCCTCTATGTCCTCTTCCGGCGGTGGACCGCTCCGCGGGCGACTCACTTTTACGTCTTTTGCCTGGCCTCGTTTGTCCTGTATTCGTTCAACTACACCGGCAAATTCAATAGCTTCGACTGGACCATCTACTGGGGCAGGATCCTGGCCGAGGCGCTGCAACCTGCGCTCTTTTTGCATTTCGCGTTAGCGTTTCCCGAGGAGAAACCAGCCTCTCGCCGCCATTGGATCTACTCCCTCATATACCTTCCCGGCTTGACCGTGATAGCGCTCCAAGTGGTCGCTGTGCGGCAGTGGCAAGCTACAGCTCTGCTGGCCACACGTCTTGACCAGCTCGCCATGGGCTACCTGGCGCTTTACTTCGTCCTGGCCGCGATGGTCTTCTACCGCAACTATGTGCGCCAGAAGAACCCGCTTCGCCGCCAGCAGTTGAAGTGGCTGACCCGGGGAACTTTGCTCACCGTCATTCCCTTCACGGTGCTGGACGTCGTTCCGATTCTCACCGGCATTCAGGTTCCCAGCGTTTTGGTCAGGCTGGGGGGCATTTGCCTGATCTTTTTGCCCTTGACCTTTAGCTGGGCCATTGTGCGCTACCGCCTGATGGACGTCGACCTGATTTTCAAGCGCGGCGTCACCTACACCCTGGCAACGGCTTCCCTGGTCGGCCTTTATTTTGGTGCAGTCGCCTTCGCGGCTGAGGTGGTTCACACCCGCCTACCCGCCGCAGGCGCGTGGGGCTTGATCGCAGCCATCATCATCACGGCGCAGCTTTTCGAACCCCTCAAACGCGCTATTCAAGACCGGGTCGACCGGGTCTTCGACCGCAAGCGCTACGACTATCGCCAGACCCTGATCACCTTCGGCCGCGGCTTGAGCTCGCAGACCGACCTGGACCGGCTGCTCCATTCGATTGTTGACCGGCTGTCAGAAACGCTGCTGGTGGCACGCGTCGCCATCTTCTTTCCTAGCCCCGACGGCGGCTTCACGCTGAAGGCCGGCCACGGGCTTCCGGCACAACTGCTCACGCCGGAAAGCCGCCCTGCACTCGACTTTCTCAATTTCGATCAGCCTGACGCCGGCACTCACCTTTTCCTCGAGAACCCGCAACAGGTGCTCCACTTCTCTACCGAAGAGCGGCATACGGCTGCCCTGCTCGATCTGAACTACTACCTACCCTGCCGCCTGCAGCAGAAAACCATCGCCATCATCGGTCTGGGACGCACTACGCATGGAGACTTCCTCTCCAGCGAAGATGTCGAGTTGCTCGAATCCATGGCCAGCTACATTGGTATCGCGATCCAGAATGCGCGGCTGTACGCCAGCCTGGAGCAGAAAATTTCCGAGTACGAGCGGCTGAAGGAGTTCAACGAGAACATCGTCGAGTCCATCAATGTCGGAGTCTTTGCCGTCGACCTGGAAGAGCGCATCGAAAGCTGGAACGCGCAGATGGAAGTGATGTACGCCATGTCGCGCCAGGAGGCGGTGGGACAAAATCTGCGTGACATCCTGCCGGCGGAGTTTGTCAGCGAATTCCTGCGCTTGAAAGATGAGCCCGGGGTGCACAACCTTTACCGTTTCCGGCTGCAGGCCCGCAGCGGCGAGAATCGTTGCGCCAACGTGGCCATCGCTCCCCTGGTCTCACGCAACTTTGAGGTGGTCGGCCGCATCATTATTGTTGACGACATTACCGAACGCATGGAGCTCGAAGCACAGCTGGCGCAGGCCGATAAGCTCTCTTCCATTGGATTGCTGGCGGCCGGAGTGGCCCATGAGGTCAACACCCCGCTGGCGGTGATTTCCTCCTATACACAGATGCTGGCCAAACAGGTTCGGGGAGATCAGCGAGTGGCTCCTTTGCTGGACAAGATCACGCAGCAGACGTTCCGCGCTTCGGAAATCGTCAACGGCCTGCTTAACTTTTCCCGCACCGGCGCGGCGGAGTTCACGGCTCTCGATCTCAACCACATCATCATGGAGACGCTGAAGCTGCTGGAACACCAGTTCCGTGCATCCCAGGTTCAGTTGGAAACTTCACTCGAGGATGACCTGCCTCCGATTCTGGGTAACTCCGGCAAACTGCAACAGGTCTTTCTCAACCTGTTTCTGAACGCCAAGGACGCTATGGCGGCCGGTGGGACGCTGCGGGTGGCCACCCAGGCGAATGGGCATGTGGCGGTCGATGTCTCCGACACCGGCTCGGGTATCGCGCTCGAACACGTGCAGCGCATCTACGACCCCTTCTTCACCACCAAGTTGACGGTCAGGGAAGGCCAGCGGCGCGGCACAGGATTAGGATTGGCAGTGACCTACGGCATCATCCAGGAACACGCCGGCAAGATCCAGGTGGAAAGCCAGCTGGGTAGCGGGACCACGTTCCATCTGGAATTCCCTATGGCAAGGAAGCCCGTCCATGTCTGAGGCCGGCATTCTTGTCCCGCAAAGTAAAGCTAATGTCTCGACCGAACCGGCACAGCGGATTCTGATCATCGATGACGAAGCGGCTATTCGCGAATCCCTGGAAACGCTGCTGCTGCTTGAAGGCTATCTCGTAGACCTGGCTCCCGAGGGTCAGGCCGGGCTCAAATGCATCGACAGCCGGAGCTACGACCTGGTTCTGCTGGACCTGGCGCTGCCCGGCCAGAACGGGCTGGAGGTTCTGGCCCGCATTCGGGAGCGCCAACCCAACCTGCCGGTGATCATGATCACCGCCTATGGAACCGTGGGCAATGTGGTCGACGCCATGAACGGCGGGGCCCAGAACTTCGTCCAGAAGCCCTGGGACAACGAAAAGCTTCTGGCCGATATCCGCGCCGCCACTGCCCGGCAACGCGCGGAAGAAGAGAATGTCCAGCTCAAGCGGGCCCTGAAGCAGCGCTACAACTTTGAGAATATCGTCGGCAAGAGCGAGCCGATGTTGCGCATCTTCGACCTGGTGGCGCAGGTGGCCCCCACTCGCTCCACCATCCTGATCCAGGGCGAAAGCGGTACCGGCAAGGAACTGATCGCCAAGGCGATCCACGCCAATTCACCGCGCCGCGATAAACCGTTCGTGCCCGTGAACACGGGCGCCATGCCCAGCGATCTGCTCGAATCTACCCTCTTTGGCCACGTCAAGGGGGCATTCACCTCCGCCGTATCGGCCAAGAAGGGACTCTTTGAGGTAGCTAATTTCGGCACCCTGTTCCTGGACGAGATCGGCACCATGGGGATGGATACGCAGGCCAAGGTGCTGCGCGTGCTGCAGGATCGCCGCTTCATGCATCTGGGTGGAGTACACGAGATCCAGGTGGATGTGCGCATCCTGGCGGCCACCAACGTCGATCTGCGGCAGGCGGTGCGTGAGGGCAAGTTTCGCGAAGATCTTTATTACCGGCTCAACGTCATCACCATCGATCTGCCCCCGCTGCGCACCCGCCGGGAAGATATTCCACTGCTGGCGGCGAGCTTTCTCAAGCGCTATGCCGAAGAGAACGACCTGGCTCCGCGCACGCTCGCGCCGGAAGCCATGCGCGTGCTCATGGATTACGACTGGCCAGGCAATGTGCGCGAACTGGAAAACGTGATCGAGCGCGGAGTGGTTCTCTCCTCCACTCCCACCATTGGTTTCGACCTTCTTCCCGGACACCTCACGGGCCGCAGCTACTCCTCCAGTCTGCTGGAGCACAACCCCGACGCCTCCTTATTCGACATTCTGGAAGATATCGAGCGGCGCATCATCATCGACAAACTGGAGCGCTGCAAGTGGAACCAGACCGACGCGGCGGAGCAATTCCGCATACCGCTTTCCACGCTCAACCAGAAGATCAAGCGCCTTTCGATCGAGATCAAGAAGCGCCTGAAAGACTAGGGGCACGGGCTGGACGAAAGTGGCACACGGAGGGGGAGTCATCCCTCAGCGGCTAAAGCCGATTCATGGCTTGGATTTATGTACGGCCTAAAGGCCGGCCCCTTCAGAGAGAATGGCCCTGTGGTACCCTCGGCTTGCGTCCCAACGAATTAAATTATGCCCATCGACACGATTGAAAGCATTGCAAAAAAGGGCGTCCTGTCGGTGCAGAACTATGCCCTGCTGGCCGGCCGGGCCCTCGGGAACCTGTTCCAGCGGCCCCACTACTTCGCAGATCTCGTCGTCCAGGCGGACTCGATCGGGATAGGCTCGCTGCCCATCGTCATCCTCACCGGCTTCTTTACCGGTGGCGTTCTTGCCCTGCAATCCGCGTCTTCCCTGGCCCAGTTCGGCGCCACCGCCATTACCGGGGAGTTGGTCAGCCTTTCCATGATCAAGGAGCTGGGCCCGGTGCTCACCAGTCTCATGGTCTCCGGCCGTAACGCGTCGGGAATGGCCAGCGAGCTCGGTTCCATGATGGTGACCGAACAGATCGACGCCATGCGTGCGCTGGGCACCGATCCCTTGAAAAAACTGGTGACGCCGCGGCTTTACGCGACCGTGATCATGCTCTTTTTCCTCACCATCATCTCTGACACCGTGGGCACCATGGGCGGGGCCGCGGTTTCGGTCTTCATGCTTGGACAAGACGGCTCCCAGTATTTCCATACTGCCTACCAGACGCTGCGCATGCCCGACATTCTCCAGGGCCTGGTCAAGCCCATCGTCTTTGGCTTCATCATCGCCAGCATCGGCTGCTTCTACGGCATGAACACAAAGGGCGGCACCCAAGGTGTCGGCCGTTCCACAACGCAGGCCGTCGTGTGGTCCTCGATTTTGATCATTGCGGTCGACTTCTTCATCAGCCGGCTCATGATCGGTATCTTCGGCCGGTGAACCCATGAGCACCTCGACCCAGCCGGCATCGACCGCAGTTCTGGAAGACCCGGCGCAGCCGGTCGTCGTTTTCGATCACGTCTCCATCGGGTTTGAAGGCAAGCAGGTTCTCGAAGATATTTCGTTGACCGTCTCTCCGGGCGAAACCCGTATCCTGCTGGGGCCTGCGGGCAGCGGCAAGAGCGTGCTGCTCAAGCTGGCAAATGGACTGATGCGGCCCGACTCCGGGACCATTACCGTTTTCGGCGAAGAAATCAACAATATGCCGGAAGAGGAACTCTTCAAATTGCGGGGACGCATCGGCATGGTTTTTCAGGAGGGCGCCCTCTTCGATTCGCTCACCGTGCGCGACAACGTGGCCTACCGGTTGATGGAGCAGAAAGTGCCGGAGGCGGAAGTGACCCGGCGCGTGACAGAGGCGCTGCGATTCGTGGAACTGGAACAGACCCTGGACAAGTATCCTTCGCAACTTTCAGGGGGCATGCGCCGCCGGGTTGCTATTGCCCGCGCGGTGGTTAACCGCCCCGATCTGCTCCTTTACGACTCCCCTACCGGGGGACTGGACCCGATCACTTCGACCACCATCATTGAGCTGGTCATGAAGCAGCGCGATGTTTACCGCACCAGCTCATTGCTGGTCACCCATCGCCTGCAGGATGCCTTTACCCTCGCCACCCACACCTTTGACCGCGCGCAAAACCATATGGTTCCCATCCCTGACGGCCAACTAGACCCCAAAACCAACTTTCTCGTGCTGCATGACGGTCACATCGTTTTCGATGGTTCCACGCATGACCTGGTGCATAGTGACGACCCGTTTTTGAAGGAATATTTGTCGTAGTCAGCCCGTCCTAAGTCCTAACAGAACCCAATTGGAACTGGACGGGTGCCCCACGTTCCCCCGGATTTCCTGTGGACCTTGTTGGCGTTGGCGCACTTCATGCGGCTTTCCTTAATGAAAGCCGCACACGCGGGTGTTGGTGGCGCCCCGTGCAGGAAATCCGGATACGTGGACCGAAAATGATATGTTTCGATTGCTTTTGCTGTTCGATTTCGCAAAAAGCCATGGTGGGCTTCGCCCGTCTTATTCGGCCCACGTACGCTGAGGCGAACGTGGGGCACCCGTCCAGTTTCCTTTGGGTTCAGCTAGGGCACAGACTCCGCCAATTACAGCCAGCGATTTAAGTAACTGTCACGGTTTCCGGGGCCAATTGTTCACCTGGCACCCGATCTCTGCTAGTCTTAGAGGTTTGCTACCAGCTTTCTGAGGTGCCTACCGGCATGGCGTTCAAATTCAAAGGCGTCGACTTTATCCAGTTTGACGGGCTGCTCTCCGGCGACGAGCTACTCTCGCGGGATACCACCCGCCAGTTTGTCGAAGACAATGTCATCCCCATCATCGAGCAGTGCAATCGCGACGGCCGCTTTCCCCGCGAGCTGATCCAGCCCATGGGACAGCTCGGTTTCTTCGGCGCCAGCCTCGAGGGCTATGGATGCGCCGGCATGTCCAACGTGGAGTATGGCTTGGTGATGCAGGAGATGGAGCGAGGCGACTCCGGCCTGCGCAGCTTTGTCAGCGTGCAGTCCGCCCTGGTCATGTATCCCATCTACACCTTCGGCAGCGATGCGCAAAAAGAGGCATGGCTGCCCAAGCTGGCGACGGGAGAAAAATTGGGTTGCTTCGGGCTGACCGAGCCCGACTTCGGCTCGAACCCGGGCGGCATGCGCACTCGCGCCCGCAAAGAAGGCGACGAATACATTCTAAACGGCGAGAAAATGTGGATCACCTCGGGCTCCATCGCCGACGTCGCGGTGATCTGGGCCAAGGTGGACGACGAAGACGGCAAGGTCCGCGGCTTTCTGGTGGAAACCAACCGGCCCGGTTTCTCCGCGTACGATGTCCATGGCAAGTGGTCATTGCGGGCCTCCGTAACCTCCGGTCTTTCGCTCCAGGATGTGCGCATCCCGGCATGCAACCTGCTTCCCGGCTCGGGAGGGCTGAAGTCGCCGCTCATGTGCCTGAACCAGGCGCGCTACGGCATCAGCTGGGGAGCCCTGGGTGCCGCCATGTCGTGCTATGACACCGCGCTGCAGTATTCGTTGTTGCGCAAGCAATTCCGCGAAGAACCGATTGCCAGCCATCAACTGGTGCAGGAAAAGCTGACCTGGATGATCTCCGAAATTACCAAGGGGCAGCTGCTGGCGCTCCAGGTCGGGCGGCTGAAAGACGCGGGCAAGGTGGGCTTTGAACATATCTCCATGGCCAAGCGGAATAACGTCTGGATGGCCCTGGAGTGTGCGCGCATGGCACGGGACATCCTCGGCGGTAACGGCATCACGGACGATTATCCGGTCATGCGGCACATGATGAATCTGGAATCGGTGAAGACCTATGAGGGCACGCACGACATCCACGCGCTGATTATCGGACAAAGCATCACCGGGATCCCTGCCTATTGAGCATTTACTGGCGGGATCCCTGGCTTTTCAACAGCAGTCCCGCTTGTCGCCATTCGGTAGAATCACATGAAGGGGGTTGCATTCAACCGCAATCCTTTCCTCGCGAATTCGCAACCTCTGGACCCAATTTGCGTCTCTAAGAGTAGGTAGTCGAACCATTTGAGCAGTGCGGGTGCGTGTCCATGGATGTAAAGTCGGCGTCAAGACGAGTACTTCGCCTGGGAAAGATACAGCGCCGGCCCGAGCTGGACGCCTTGCGCGGGCTTTTCCTGGTCTGGATGACGCTGACCCACCTGCCAACGCGTCTCAGCGACGTGGTAAATCAGCCCTTTGGATTTGTCTCTTCCGCCGAGGGCTTTGTGTTTTTGTCGGCCATGCTGGTGGCCACTCTCTATATTCACCAGGCAAAGGAAGACGGCGAAGGAGTGCGCTCCAAACTCTGGAAACGGGCGCTTCGGATCTACGGCTACCACCTGATCATGCTCGCCATGGTATTCACCATCGTGGCCGCATTCGCCGCCCACACGCATCGCGCTGCCATATACAACCTGCTCAATTTTTACCTGGCCCACCCCTTGACCGCGATCATCGGATCGTTGCTTCTGATCTACTGTCCGCCGCTGCTGGACATTCTGCCCATGTACGTCACTTTCCTATTGCTGACGCCGTACATCCTGAGTGTTGCCGTGCGCCGGGGCTGGAACCGCATTCTCATCATGAGCGGCCTGGTTTGGCTGCTGGCCCAGTTTGGCCTGCGCACCTGGATGCACAACCTGGTGGTGCATGCCACTGGCCTGCACATACCGCTGCAGGAAACAGGGGCATTCAACCTTTTTGCCTGGCAAGCTATCTGGGTTCTGGCATTGTGGCTGGGCGCCAAATCGACGCAGGGTGAGAACCCCTTGAGCAAGCTGCCTAGCTACGTCTTTCCCATAAGCGGGGCCATTTGCCTCTTCTTTCTGGGTGTGCGCCATGACTGGCTGGGCGCTCACCTCACCCAGGAGAGCCTAGGCCTTTCGTTGGACAAATGGCAGATTGGCCCCCTGCGCGTGCTGAACCTGTTTGCGTTTTCATGCATGGTCTACTGGTCGCGGAAGTATCTGACCCGCCTGGTGCTGGTGGAACCGCTTTTGACCCTGGGCAAAGCTTCGCTCGAAGTCTTTTGTGCCCATATCTTCTTTGTCTTTGTGGGTCTTGCGCTGCTCTACGGCGAAGTGACAGAACTGCATGGACGCTACGCCATCATCCTGCTGGGGCTTACCTTCAGCGGGCTGATCCTGGTGGCTGTGCGCGAGGTTCGACGCAAGCAAAAGGCGCGCCAGTCCTCCCCGGCCGCAGGAGCAAACTGGGTCTTAAAACAGGATGCTACGGAGGCTTTCCTTCCGGTAACCGGCTTGAACCCTCCGCCGGCTGAGAGCCGCGTGGAAGTGTAGGCCTTAGACGGCGACGGTGAAGGTATCTTCGTGGCGGACAACGTTGCGGTAAAGCGTGTCCCGCTCCACCGGTTCGCGACCAGCTTCACGAATGAGCCGTACCAGGTCAGATCGCCGCATTCCCTGCGGCGTCTTGGCTCCGGCGTCATGGTAGATCTTCTCTTCCACCACCGTGCCGTCGATATCATCGGCGCCGAAACGCAAGGAGATCTGCGCGATCTTGGCCGTCATCATCTGCCAGTAAGCCTTGATATGGGAAAAATTATCCAGCAATAAACGGCTCACGGCGATCTGCCGGATATCGGTGAGGCCGGTGGTAGTAGGCAGATGATCGAGAGCGGTATTGGCGGGATGGAAGGCCAGCGGAATAAAGGTTTGAAAGCCCCCGGTCTCGTCCTGCACAGCGCGCAGGCGGAGCATATGATCGACCCGGTCCTCGTCGTTCTCGACGTGCCCGTAAAGCATGGTGGCATTGGAGCGCAGACCGAGCTTGTGCGCCGTACGCGCCGTTTCCAGCCATTCGTCGCCATCGATCTTGTGGTCGCAAATAATGTGGCGCACGCGATCGGAGAAAATCTCAGCCCCGCCGCCAGGCAAGGAATCCACGCCGGCATCCTTCATCCTGGTCAGCGTCTCGGCAATCGTCAGCTTGGCGCGCCGCGCCAGGTAGGCCACTTCGACCATGGTGAAGGCCTTGATGTGCACCTGCGGAAAGCGCTGCTTCAGGCCCGCTACCAGGTCGAGGAAATACTCGAAGGGAAGATCGGGATGAAGGCCACCGACGATGTGAAACTCCGTGACCGCTTCACTGTAACCGGAGGCTGCCACCTGCCACGCTTCCTCAAGGGCCATGGTGTAGGAGCCTTCGCTGCCTTTCCTGCGGCCAAAGGCGCACAGCCGGCAGGCGGCCACGCAAACATTGGTTGGATTAATGTGCCGGTTGACATTGAAGTAAGCAATGTTGCCGTGCAGGCGCTCGCGCACATGGTTGGCCAACCAGCCCACGGCCAGAATATCTCCGGACCGGTAGAGCGCGACCCCATCGTTGAAATCAAGACGCTCGCGAGCCAAAACCTTGTCGGCGATCGGGCGCAGGCGGGCGTCGTCAGTCTGAAAGTTGTGCCGCGCAGGCGCGAAGGGTGTGGGGCTGCTCACTCTCTTATGATACGCGACCACGCTAGTAGCTTAGGTGTTTCGTTGCGTTCTATGAAAAGATTACTGCCGCGATTCCAGGAAGGCGTCCGGGGGGCCTCTGGGTTAAGATCTGGTAGATAGTGATCCGTTGGTGGCTGGCCACCCATACAGAATGCGACTGCTTCGAACTCTGGCTTTTATGCTCTTCACAGTTCCCTGCGCGCTGGCGGCCCCGCAAAATTCCCCGGTTTCCCCACCGGCAGTTCTTCCGCGGGTCACCGCATATGCTCTGGACAGGGCGAAGGTCACCCTGCCTGCAGATTTCGCCTCTCCGCTCAATCTGCTCATTCTTTCCTTTCAGCGAGACCAGCAATCGGTAGTCGACGCCTGGCTGCCGCAGCTCACTGCCGGGGCACCTGCCGGCGTGCAAACCTGGCTGCTGCCGGTTTCCGCGCCCGAAAACGGCCTGTACCGCTGGTGGTTGAATGCCTCGTTACGTGGCAGCCTGCCGGCATCCCAGCCCCGGAAATATACGGTTCCCCTGTATGTCAACAAGGGGCAGTTTTTGCGATCTTTACAGGTGTCCTCCGAGAAGGAGGTGGTGCTGTTGCTCACCGACAAGACGGGGCACGTCCTATGGCGCGCAGCCGGGCCGGTGACGGATAGCAAAGTAACCGCGCTCACCAGCTTCCTGAAGTCCGCACACTAAGACTTCGCTACCCGGGCGCCAAGCATGTTCACAGCGCGGTGAGCAGAAAGCGCCGCACCCTCCTGCCAACCGACGATATGGCTGGTGTGATCCCCGGCCATAAAGATACGGCCTTGCGGTTGGATCCATACCTCGTAGCCCGCCACGGCGGTGTTGTAGTCCGGCTTCGTGTAGTCTTGGCTCACCCAGGATCCCAGGTTGTAGGGGATATGTCCCCAGCTGACGTAGATGGGGTTCTTCAACTCCTGCGAACAACCGGGATGCAGCAGTTCAATCGAGTGGCGGGAGGCCGCCAGCTTAGAATCCGTGTCCGGCAGTTGGCCAAATTCTGAGCCGTTCTCAATCCCGTACCCACCTAGAATGATGCCGGTTTCGGAGAAGAGAGAGGCGCTGGGATACCAGACAGTGTCCACGGGCTGGCGGAGAAAGGAAATGCCGCCGTAGATATTGGCCTCCTGCTCCCAAAAGCGCCGTGACTCCCAGGCAATTTTGTAAGCGGAGTCATAGGTGCAACCATCGATGGCTGCTTTCAGCTGGGCAGAGAAATCGGTGTCCATGGTCTTGAGGATGGTGAGCGGTAAGGCGCAGATGCAATAGTCCGCGCTAACGGTCTCGTTCTTACCGGATGCCAGATCGCGGTAGACAACCTTAACCCCGGCCTCGTTTTGGCGAATCTGGACCACCTCGGCGCGCGACCGAATCACGCTCCCCAGCTTTCTCTTGAAGGCCATGGGAATCTGGTCCATGCCGCCGATCGGCTGAAACATGGTTGCCTGCCAGTCGATCTCGTCCTCTTCCATCAACTCCCGCCACAAGTGGGCCGACAGCAGGGCACGCATATCCAGCGGATCGTGGGGAACACCTACCGTATCGCCCGCTCCCGGGCTTACTTTGTATCCGGCGCGAGCCGATCCTTTGTAGAAAAGGTCGGGCGAGAGGGGTCCGTATTCTTTCAGAAACTCGACCATCTGTTCTTTGTCGTCGGCGGTCAGTTCCTGGTCGAGCGCTCCCCGCTTGATGCACTTTGCCAGTAGCTCGGAGACATGGCCGCGGGTGTCGTATTCCACCTGCCGGTTTTGTACCGTCTTGCCGCCTTCGAGGTGGTCTGCCTGCAGGAAGGCGCTGCGCGATGTGTTGACCTCAACCTCCAGCGGAACCCCCAACTCGCGGCAGTAGCCGAGCATCGTCTTGTGCACTGAGGGCAGCCGGGCCGGCCCTACATTCTGGTATAGGCCTTCACCGAAAGCGCACTTTTGTGTAAAGCCAGTGGTGAATTCGACTTTGGTACCGTTGCGCACCGTCCAGTTTCTGCCGCCGATACGCTCCCGGGCTTCGAGCAGGGTGCAGGTGTAGCCAAGCTTGCCCAGCTCATAAGCGGAGGAGAGCCCGGCAATGCCGCCACCCAGAATGACTACGCTGGTCCCTTTGCCGGAGCCTGCGGGTTGCTCGACGGTGGCCGCGGCTGACGCCGTGATGGGCAGCAGGCCCAGGGACTGCATCATGGTGAAGGCGGCGCTGTACCCGCCAGCCTGCCCCACCCTCATTAGAAAATCACGTCTGCTCAATCCCATTTCCAAACCTCTCTCGGCCTCGCCATATTTGACCGCGACTTTAGGGCAGGATCAACGTGTTTGGGCTAAGTTCGCCGCTGTTTTAGGAGATGGTAGAATGAACACTTTCGGGATTGCTTTAGATGTGCGAGCATAGGCTCCGCAACCGTAGTGCGGGGACGATTGGCCACGGTACCGCTATTGGCGCCGCAGGATATTTTTGCGCCGGCGCTTGCCATGTGCATCACTGGAGGATACCCTGCCCCGGAAAAACCGGGGCGAAAAAAATACTGAACGCTCAGTCTTCAACTTGGAAGCTGTCACAGCAAACAAGTGCGACAAGGAAGGCAAATCTGTGGTGAAGGATTACGTTTCGACGGGGAGAACGTACACCACCTGTACCCATGCAACAGGGTGCTCGGGAACGGGAACGAATTCAGGCTAACGGTAGCGGCGCACGAAAGCAACTGCAAAATTACGTCTTAACTATTAATGGGTGTTGGGTAATGACCGAAGAAGGCTCAAGGGCCGAAGAGATTCTGGACATCGAGTTTCTGCATGAGATCGGCAGCCGTATGGCGGCCGCCGACCCGTTTCATGAGGTGCTCGAGCGGGTAGTGGATTTTGTCTCCACGGTGGTGATGTGCGACTCCTGTTTCGTGTATGTGCTGGAACAGGACAAGCTGGTTCTGCGCGCTTCGAAGAATCCGCATGCCGACCTGGTGGACGAGCTCGACCTGCCACTGGGCCAGGGTATTACAGGATGGGTCGCGATGCACCAACAGCCTGTGGTTATTGCCTCCCAGGCATGGAGCGATCCCCGCTTTAAGATGTTCAACGATTTGCCTGAAGATCATTTCGAAGCGTTTCTTTCCGTGCCCATTCTCTGCCGGGGCAAGCTGGTGGGGGTGATCAATGTGCAGCATCGCAAGCCGCACCATCACAGCCCGCGGCAGGTGCGCCTGATCTCAACGGTTGGCTTCCTGGTGGGAGCCGAGCTGGAGATGGCACGCCTGGAAAGCGAGCGCGTTTTGCTCGCCGACCGCCTGGAGGTGAGAAAGCTGATGGATCGCGCCAAGGGCATTCTGCAGCGGGAATTGCATCTGGATGAAGAAGGAGCTTACCTGGCGTTGCAAAAACAGAGCCGGCAAAAGCGGAAGGCTATCCGCGAGATTGCCGAGGCCATCATTCTCACGGAAGAAATCCGGCGCTCGCGCAAGTAAGCGTATTCTGTGGCAGTCAAAGCCCTAGCAGAACCCCCATAGGAACTGGACGGGTGCCCCACGTACGCCTCAGCGTACGTGGGGCACCCGTCCAGTTCCTATGGGGTTCTACTAGGGCTTTGACTCTCTCACGTACGATGCTCTGCAGTGAGGGGACTTCCCTCGTAGTGTTCCAGCCGGATCACGTCTGCAAGGGGAACGCGCTGTTCCCATCCCAGCCGTTCCAGTTGCGGCCTGGCTTCGAAGCCATCGACATAGCCAAGGCATAGATACGCTACCAATACCATGTGGGCGGGAATGCCCAGCAAAGTCTTCAACGCCTCGGGATCCAGAATGCTTACCCAGCCCACACCGATTCCCTCTGCCCGCGCGGCCAGCCAGAGATTTTGCACCGCGCAAACGGCTGAGTAAATTGCGGTTTCAGGCATCGACTGGCGGCCCAGGCGATGACCTCGCTCACTGACCGGATCGCAGGCGATACAAAGATTCTGCGGCGCCTCCAGAATGCCCTCGAGCTTCAACCCACGATAGAGTTCCGCTCGTTCGCCTTCATAGGAATCGGCAGCCACCTTATGCGCCTGGGAGAAGATATCGCGCACTTCCCCACGCACGCGCGCGCTGCGGATAACAATGAAACGCCAAGGCTGCATGAGGCCGACGGAAGGCGCATTATGCGCCGCGCCCAGCAGGCGCAGCAACACATCATCTTCCAGCGCTTCCGGCAGAAAGCCGGAGCGGACATCGCGCCGCTCCCGGATAGCGCGGTAAACACCCTCCAGCTCGCGATCGCAGAAACCTTCAGCCTTGGTTCTGATCATCTCACCAGCTAGGCTACTCCCTTTCGCACGGTGATAGCATCTTGGCAGCCCCGAGAGACTATGAGCCCTACTGCAAAACCCACTCGCGAAGAACGGGAAGAGATTCAAGCCAAGCGACAGCCCAAAAGGGCTCTCGGTCTCTTCGACTCCACCATGGTCGTGATTGGGGTCATGATCGGCTCTGGAATTTTTATCGTTCCCGCCAGTATGGCTCGCATCCTGGGTGGCCCAGGATGGTTTCTGGCGGCCTGGGTCTTCGCCGCGGTCTTGACCATTGCCGCCGCGTTCTCCTTCGGAGAGCTGGCGTCGATGATGCCGGGTGGGGGTGGGATGTACCTTTACCTGCGCGAAGCCTATTCACCCCTGTGGGGCTTCCTGTATGGATGGACGCTTTTTACCGTGATTCAGACGGGAACAATCGCCGCAGTCGCGGTTGCGTTTGCCCGTTTTCTTGGAGTGCTGGCGCCTGCGATTTCCGAATCGCATTACCTGGTCGCTCCCATACATCTGTCTGCTCATTACGCCCTCACATTGTCCACGGCTCAGTTGGTCGCCCTGCTGGTGATTGCCCTCTTGACCGCGACCAATGCGCTCGGCATCGAGTACGGCAAGATCGTTCAGAACTCGTTTACGGTGGCTAAGCTGGGTGCTCTCGGGGCTCTCATTCTTCTGGGGCTCACGGTGGGTTGGAATGCATCAGCAGTACATGCAAACCTGGCCGCTTTTTGGCAGCGGCCGGTCGCGCCTCATCCAATGTCATCTATGGGCGCCATCCTGAGCCTGCTGATGGTCTTTTGTATTTCCCAATCAGGGTCGCTCTTCGCCGCCGATGCATGGCACGACATCACTTTTGCGTCGGAAGAGGTGAAGGAACCCAGGAGCACCCTGCCCCGGGCACTGGCCATCGGCGTGGTGATCGTCATGCTGATCTACCTGGCTGCGAACATCGCCTACCTGGCTGTGCTGAACTTTTCCGTCATCCAACATGCTGACCATGACCGCGTTGCCACTGCAATGCTGCAGCAGATTTTTCCCGCGTGGGGAGGTAAGGGCTTGGCTGTGCTGATCATGGTCTCGACCTTCGGCTGCATCAACAGCCTGGTGCTGGCGGGGCCGCGGGCTTACTATGCCATGGCGCGGGATAGGCTATTCATCCCTGCGGCGGGGCGGTTGAACTCGGCGAGAGTGCCCGGTTGGTCTCTGCTCATGCAGGGCATCTGGGCCGGGCTGCTTGTGCTGCTGACTACCTATTCTCCGCGCACGGGCTATGGCAATCTTTATAGCGATCTGCTCGACTACATCATCTCCGCGGCGCTACTGTTTTACATCCTTACCATTGCTGCGGTGGTGGTTTTGAGATACAAGCGGCCTGATGCGGAACGTTTGTACCGCACTCCGGGTTATCCGGTGGTTCCGGCGATTTATGTGCTTGGCGCCAGCACGGTCGTACTCTGCCTTTTCATTGCACGGCCGGCGACCACATGGCCTGGCTTGGCGTTGGTCATCTCCGGGCTGCCTGTGTACTGGTTGATCCGCCGTAAAGGCGCAAATTAGGCTTAGCGGTACTCCGCGGCGAATGCGTCTGCGTCGCGGTTCATTTCTCCCGGCTGCGGTGCACGGGGCAGCAATAGAATGCGATACGTGAAGGTTACGTTTTGGTTTTTCTCCACCGTGTAGTTCAATTCCGGCGCCTTGGGATCGAAGATATGCTGGCCCAGCGGGTTGGCCGCAAACAAGCCGTAGCCACGGGCATGCCAGTAGGTCGGGTAATTGGGATTGCCTGGATGGTCGAAGATTGCGATGGTGACTTCGTGCCCGTCTGTATTGCCGGTCAAGGCGCACCAGCGGCCGCGGGTGCCCCAGGCCTGATCTCCTTGCTTGCCCTCACTGGTCAAATACACACCCGTGGCGCCGGGTGTATTGGAAGCCGGCACTTCCGTCGGCCGGCCATTCGCGTCGGTGAATGTGCCAGCTTTTTCATTGGCTGACTCCAGCCAACGAGCTACACGTATGCCCAGCAAACCTTCCTTGTCATCGTGAAAGACGACGCGGTCGAGCGCATGCAGAGTGGTGACGGCGTCGATCATCCGCTGATTGTCTTTTTGCGAAAATACGTAGCGAGTCGTCTGCTGCAGGATGTTCTGGCCGGCGCCTGTGGTCCACACCGAGTCGACAACCAGTTCCCCGCTGTCACGCCCGCTTTTGCTGGAGACGATCTTTTGCTGGTGAATGGTACCCATCTTGGCCCGGTCCTCAGGCTTGATGGCGTCGGAGTTGTTCCAGAAATCGAATCCGTTTACGTTACCGTAATTGAACCAAATTCCCGCGTGATGAGGATGATCGACCCGCTCACCCGGGCGAGGCGCGAGAGGAAAGCCACGGACCACGTCGATCCCGTCGGCCGTGATCAGCGGAAACAGCACCGGCTTCTTCAATACGCTGGGCCAGACGTAGGAAGTGAAGGGCTTGCCATCGATGGTGATATCGACCCGCTGATGAGCCTCGTCCGGAACTACCTGCACACCCTTCTCAGCCATTGCCGGCAGAGTACAGACTGCCAGCAGGCAACTGAAGAACAACCTACTCATAGACCTTGTCTCCGGCCATCACCCGCTGTGACTTGTCGTCAAAGGTGACGCGCTGACCGGTCTGAATGGCGGCAATGTTCATGCACAATGCGATCGAATGGCTGTACCCGGCCTCTATGCTGGCGTTGGGCTGCTTGCGGGAACGGACACACTCCATCCAGTTGCGCATATTGGCGGAAGTCATGGGATCGTTGCCGGTGTTGGCCGAGGTCTCCGCCTTCATCACCGTATCGCTGAGAGAATAGTCGCCCAGAAGGTTCGGCTTCATGCCCATCTCCGCGGCGGCTTTCGCGGTCATGCCTCCTTCAGAAGTGACGCACTGCTTATCCATATCGAGCATTCCACCGTTGGAGTAGTAGATCTCTTTCACTCCTCCAGCGGAGTTGGTCATGCGCGAGGAATAGATAACTTGAAAGCCCTTGCTGGGATCATCGAGGGGGCCGAAGTCGAAGACTGCGGTCATGGTGTCCCAATTCTTGCGGCCGTCCTTCCACAGATAGACACCGCCATTGGCCACTACGCTGCGCGGATGCGGATAGCCGGTGAACCAATGCACTGTGTCGATCTGGTGCACCAGCCATTGATCGGGTATCCCTGAGGAATAAGGCCAGAAGAGACGGAACTCCAGATATTTGCGAGCGTCGAACGCTTCATAGGGGCGATTGAGCAGATAGCGCTTCCAATCCGTATCCTGCTCCTTCAATAGCGGGACAACGTCCGGACGCCGCCAGCGGCCTGGCTGGTTCACGTTCCAGGTCATCTCTACGGCCACGATGTCGCCAAACTTGCCGGACTGAATGTACTCGTAGGCCTTCTGATAGCTGGGCGTGCTGCGACGCTGGGTACCGACCTGAACGATTTTTCCCGTTTGCTTCACCGCGGCGCGGAACGCCCGCGCGTCCTCCATGGTGTGGGCGGTTGGCTTCTCCACATAAGCATCCCGTCCCGCTTGCACGGCCTCGACTCCATGCAGCGCGTGTTGAAAATCGGCGGTGGCGATGATGACCGCATCGACGTCTTTGCGCGCATAAAGCTCGTCGTTGTTACGCACGCTGGCGATGGGGCTGCCGCACTTCTTTTGGATAAAGGCCGCGCCCTCATCGCGCCGCCGGTTCCAGATGTCGGAGACGGCGACAAACTCGAAGTTGAGCTCCTTGGCGTGATCCTGGAAGGCGGGCACCAGGGCTGACTTGGCTCGATCACCGGCGCCGATCAAAGCTACCCGGACGCGATCGTTGGCACCCACGATGGCGGCGTAGCTGGTCGCAGTCCAGGGAACGACTGTGGCGGCTAGCGCAGCGCTACCTATCTTCAGGAAATCCCTGCGGTTTTTGTCCTCGATAATCATGGCCAATCCTTCCTTATCGTCGCAACGAGTTTACAGGGATGGCCTAACAGTCGTCATCCGGGCGGACCGCATAGCGGGACGCTAGGCTGTCTCGAGGCGGGTAGGTGGAATCCCGCATCTCGCGAAGAACGAGCGAGATATGGGTCACCCGTCGGTTTGTGAGGGATAAAGGCAAATGCGATCGTGGCGGCTTCCCCCATAAGCGCTAACCTATTTAGCCTGCTTTTCGCCAAAACTCCCACAAGACCGTCATCCTGAGCGGAGAGTTGGAGATGCAAAAAACCAGCCTCTTCTAGGATTCGTATTGTCTGCCAAATCAAGTTAGCGCTTGTGGGGCTACGCCCATCGTTCAGTCCATCCTATTCCTTCGACCTTGCTATGACACAGGCGCTCTAGGCGGAGGGCTTGCGCGTCCTCTCGCCGTCGACCAAGCGCATGATTCCCAGCGGGTTGGCGCTCTTCAGCTCATCGGGCAGCGCGGCGTCAGGGAAGGATTGGAAGCAGACTAACCGGGTGAAGCGGAAGATGGCCTGCGTGCCCACGGAAGTGGAGCGGCCATCGCTGGTGGCCGGGAAGGGACCACCATGGACCATGGCGTGGCAGACCTCTACCCCGGTGGGATAATCGTTCAGAATCAGGCGGCCAACCTTGCGGGTGAGAATCTCGATCAGGTCGGCATAGTCGGCCAGTTCGCTCTCTTCCCCCTGCAGCGTCGCGGTGAGGTGGCCTTCCAACTGCTCGGCGACAGCCAATAACTGCCGTCGATCCTGGTAACCGACAACGACGGTGGTTGGGCCGAAGATCTCTTGCGCCAACTCCTCGTGTTGGATCAAGTCTT
The DNA here is from genome assembly GCA_963787145.1 of uncultured Acidobacteriaceae bacterium. Taxonomy (GTDB): domain Bacteria; phylum Acidobacteriota; class Terriglobia; order Terriglobales; family Acidobacteriaceae; genus PALSA-350. The sequence continues at coordinate 334,835 of CAWBBY010000008.1, read as the reverse complement.
TGTAATCCGCGACAAAGAGCGACGCCTGCACGGTGGCCGCGGTAGTGCTGCCATCCACTTTCGCCCCTTCGGCAAGAACGCCGGCATCGGACATGCGACCCTTCACCGCCGAGGTGTAACGGTCAGCGATCGCTTTGGTGAGGAGAGTTTGCGTCGGGGTACTGCTGACCTTGTTGCCCAGTTCCTTCAGAAAAGCGGGTGTACCGTCCTGCTGCGGAACCAGCACCAGGCCTGGCTTGGTGCAGAATTGGCCGGCGCCCAGGGTAAAGGAGGCCTGCAGCTCTGTGGCGACGGCGCTTCCCCGTTGCTTCAAGGCCCCGGGCAGAACGAATACGGGATTTACGCTTCCCATCTCGGAGTAGCAAGGGATTGGCTCCGGGCGGGCGGCAGCAAGCTTCATGAGGGCGGTACCGCCGGCAAAGGACCCGGTAAAGGCTACTGCTTTGATCGCCGGGTGTTTGACCAGCTGAACACCCACATCGACACCGGCATCGAAGAGCATGGAAAATACGCCTTCCGGAAGGCCGCACGCCTTGACACTCTCGCGAATGGCCTGGCCAACGAGCGCGCTGGTTCCCGGATGCGCTGGGTGAGCCTTGACGATGACCGGATTGCCTGCGGCGAGCGCTGAAGCGGTATCTCCCCCGGCGACGGAAAAAGCCAGGGGAAAATTGCTGGCGCCGAAGACCGCGACCGGGCCCAGTGGCTTATGCATGGAGCGGACGGAAGGCTTGGGCAGCGGCTTTCGGTTGGGGTCGGCATTGTCGATGCGCGCGTCTACCCACGAACCTTCTTCCACCACTTCGGCGAAGAGTCGCAGCTGACCGCAGGTGCGCCCTACCTCGCCAGCCAGGCGCGCCTCGGGTAACGCTGTTTCCAGGTTGGCCCGCTTGACGATTGCCGGCGCTGACGCCTCGATGGCAGCGGCCATCTGGCGCAGAAAGGCGCCTTTTTCCTTGCCCGAAAGCTTGCTGTAAATAGGAAACGCGCTTTGCGCCAGCGCTGCCGCCCGCTCCAGATCCTCAGCACTCGCGGCAAAAAATTTTGGCTCCAGCAGTGAGCCGGTCGCCGGGTTCATCGCGGTAAATGCGGCTGCTTCCGCGCCATCCCCAAAGCCGATCAGGGATACCGGTTTCAGTTCCAATGCAAGCTCCATTTTGCTTCTATCACTGTCAGTTTAAGCCATGGCCCACGGCACGCTCCGCGGCAGGCCGGGACAGGCGGGCCAGGCGGGAAGGCAAGTAGGGCTCAATCGGAATAGCCGAGGTTCTGCCGCCGATCAGATCCGTCAGCAGCTGCGCGGTTGCGAGCGAGGTGGTGATGCCGAGGCCCTCGTGGCCGGTGGCTAGAAAGACCGTCTTGTCTTCGACCGAGGGGCCAATCAAGGGAAGTTTGTCGGGTGTGGCGGAGCGAAAGCCCGTCCATGTGCGCTCGATGGTGAGCGACGGCAACGCGGGGAGATACTCAGCAGCGCGCTCGAAGATGCGACCTAGTATCTTGTCCTCCACTTCCCTGCCCTCGACACCATACTGGCGCGAAGAACCGATAAGAAGCTGGCCGTTTGCTCTCGGCTGCACGTTGCAGGCTACGGAATCAGTGGTTGTGACATGAGCGCTCTTCAGATATCCGAGTTCGACCACCTGGTACCGCAAAAAGCCCGGATAAGGATCAGTGATCGCCAGATGGCCTTTTCGCTTGGCTACGGGAAGTCCCGGCGTCAACTCCGAGGCCCACTCCCCGGCCGCATTGACGAGAATCGGCGCGTGCAGCTCGTCTCCGTTGCTTAATAAGACCCGGCCTTCCCCCATGGCAGTGACGCCCTCTCGAACAAGCGTGACCTTGCCAGCAAGCGCCTCGCTTAGCAGAAAGCGAGCGGCTATCTGGGGAGAAACGACCGCATCCTCGTGCATCAGCAGTCCTCCGGCGAGCCCGCGGCGCAGGGCAGGCTCAGCGTTCGCCAGCGCCTGCGCATCGAGCAGCTGGGAGGGGATGGCGTGTGGGTTATAGGCACTGTGTTTGCGACAGATCTCCTGCAACTCCTCATCGTCTGCGGCCACCCATAGGGTGCCGCGCTGCGTGTATTCCGCATCGGGAGGCAGCTCGCTCGCCAACTGATGCCAAAGCATCTGTGAGTAGCGGGTCAACGCCAACTGGGCCGGCGAGTCGTCGAGGACGACAATGTGCCCCATTGCCGCAGCGGTGGCGCCGGCCCCGATCTCAGACCGCTCGACCAGGGCGACGCGCATGGCAGTTCGAGAAAAGGCCAGGGCGCATGCAGTACCGACAATCCCACCGCCAACAATGACTGCGTCAAATGTCATAGAGCGCCGATGCCCCAACAAAAAGCATCGCGGGGATCAAGAACGAGAGTCGACTCCGCGGTGATGAAAGCCGAACCGGTGATGCTGGGCAACAGCTTCCCCTCACGTAGCGCGAAGCAGCCTTCGAAGACGCTACCGATCACGCTTTCCTGGCGCCAGACCTGGCCCGGAGCGAGAAGGCCTTCGGCATACAGGCAGGCCAGCTTGGCGCTGGTGCCTGTGCCGCAGGGCGAGCGGTCGTACTCCCTGCCCGGGCAAAGCACAAAGTTCCGGCTGTCTACTCCTGGAGTTAGCGAGGGGCTGTGGAGCTCGATGTGATCAATTTCCGCGCCCTCCGCGCCTTGAATCTTGTTGGCGGTGAGCGCCTGGCGGATGGCCCAGGTGAAGGCGATGAGTTGTTCCAGATTTTTCCGCTCGATGGTGTAAGGATGTTGCTTGACCAGAAAGAACCAGTTGCCGCCATAGGCGACGTCTCCCGTCACTTTGCCGTATCCAGGTACTTCGACATCCACCGCGGCGGCCCATCGGTAACTGGGTACGTTCTCGACGGTCACCGTACCGTCTTCGTTCAGCGTGGCTCCCACGATGCCCACCGGCGTCTCAATGCGATAGCGTCCGGGCTTGATCCTGCCCAGGTAAGTGAGGGTTGCTACCACGCCGATGGTGCCGTGCCCACACATGCCCAGGCATCCACTGTTGTTGAAGAAAATGACTCCCGTGATGCAATTGGCTTCGCTGGGCTCACAGAGCAAGGCACCCACCATCGCGTCGGAGCTGCGCGGCTCGGTGACCAGCGCGCGGCGGAATGCTTCGTGGTCCCTCTCAAAGAGATGCCGCCTGGCTTGGAGGCCGCCATCGCCTAGGTCGGGCCCTCCCCCTATGACCGTCCGGGTGGGCTCGCCCCCGGTGTGTGAATCGATAACCTGGACTTGCTTCAGGGATACTCCTCCTTTGCCCTCTGAGCAGATTGTAAGGGGTGAAGCCCCGGGCTTGGGCGGGAAGTGAAAATGCTCTAGAACTGGATTGTTCCAAATCTCACGAGAGACGGGTATCCTTGTCGCTGTATCAGGCCTCCCTTGGGTTGTTCAACCTTTCGATACATAGGATAAGGAGATCCGATGAAGAATCGCATGATGTACTTTCCTTTGTTTTGCCTGCTTGCTGCCTCCTGTTTGTTCTCAGCGTCATCCCCGGCACAGAACGGGTCCGGCTGGCAGGTGATGAAAGCGGAGTGGGGCGCGGGCAACCGATGGATGGACGTCACGAATCAGGTCCGCAGGCTGCTGAACGGCAACGGTCGAGTCTTGGTGAACAACGACACCATGGGTGGCGATCCGGCTTATGGCGTAATCAAGACCCTACGCATTCGGGCTCAAAATTCTCGCGGCCAGACTCAGCAATTCACCTACCGGGAAGGCGATACGATTGATGCCCGCCAGTTCAACAACAATGGCCCGCCGGGGAATCCCGGATACCCAGGGAATCCTGGATATCGACCACCACCGGGTCCCGGTGGTCCCGGTTATGGCAATAACGGCTCTCTGCAAATCAGGCGCGCGTACTATGGCTTAAACAATCGGACCAACGACGTAACCCAAATACTTCGTAGCATGGTGCGGAACGGAACGCTGGTGGTGCAGGTGAACAATAACACCATGGGCGGTGACCCCGCCAAAGGCGGTGACAAAGTGCTCACCGTCATCTATCGCTTCCAAGGACGGGAGCAAACCTCCACCGTCAAAGAGGGAAACGTGCTCAGAATTCCGTGAGCTGCTGGGAGCGACTACGAACAACGGCAGGAGGTAGCGTTATGGAGCGATTTTCTTGTCACACTCCGCAACGCCTGCCTCCACCTTGCACTCCGCATACAATTGGCGCGCCTCCTGCCAGAGCGATTTAGAGGCATCCGGTTTGCCTGATGATTCGGCAACCAAAGCTAGTCCGCGCAGAGTATTTGCCAGGTCTAGCGCGGCCTCCTTGCCTTGCTCCCGGTAAATACTCGCAGCTTCCAGATAGAGTGGTTCGGCTTCCGCGCGCCGGCATTCTTCCCGAAGCAGATCCGCTTCGTGCCGGATCGCGTATGCCAGTCTCTCCGGCGGCCCAATCTCCCGATACAGCGTCGCCGCGCCTGCGTAGTGGAGACGCGCGGCCGCAAGGTTCCCGATATCACGCTCCGCCTGGCCTAGACCGCAAAGCGCCTCGGCCAGAGACGGCCGGTCTCCCTCTTCTGCAGCGCTGCGCACCGCCTTAATGAAGATCGCTCGCGAATCCGCGATTCGGTTTTCTCGTCGCGCTTTGTACCCCTGCGCAAACAGCTCCTGGAAAGTCGCGCCCATGGTGCCTATAGCTTAAAGCAGTTTCGCAATTACTGTGGCCTGGCAAAGGTCGCGAGGTGTGGTTTTCCTTGGGAGAAAACCACGTAAAGGCTATCCCTCCCCGGATTTCCTTCAGCGCGGCACTAGTTGAGAGAAGCGATGTGCGGCTTTCTTCGCGGAAAGCCGCATGCAGTTCAATGACCCCACAAAGCTCCCACAGGAAATCCGGGTTCGGTCTACACCAATTGCGAACTGCTGTCGCATTTGAAACTCAATCTCCGGCAGCGGAGGAAACGAGGGGCGCGTCGGAAGGACGGCGTTTGAAACGATTGCTGAGGCGATCGAAGTAGAGATAGATGATAGGCGTGGTGTAGAGCGTGAGCACCTGGCTGAAGAGCAGACCGCCGGCAATGGCGACGCCGAGCGGCCTGCGCAGCTCGGAACCCATGCCTGTGCCGAAGGCCAATGGAAGTGCACCGAACAAGGCCGCCATGGTGGTCATGAGGATGGGACGGAAGCGCAGCATACAGGCTTCGAAGATGGCGTCGCGCGTGTTCTTACCGTGTTCCCGCTCGGCAATCAGCGCGAAGTCGATCATCATGATGGCGTTCTTTTTCACGATGCCGATGAGCAGAAAAATACCGATGATCGAGATCACGTCGAGTTCACTGTGGAAAATGATGAGGGCGATGATGGCTCCCACGCTAGCCGATGGCAACGTAGTGAGAATGGTGATGGGGTGCACGAGGCTCTCGTAGAGCATGCCGAGCACGATATAGATGGCGAGCAGAGCAGTGAGTATGAGCACCGGCTCGGTGGAGAGAGACTTCTGAAAGGCCTCAGCGGTACCGGCGAAGGTACCGCGCACCGAGGCAGGAACACCGATCCGCCGTTGCATCCGGTCGATCAATAACGTTGCCTGCCCCAGCGAGACTCCGGGCGCGAGATTGAAGGAAACGGTCACCGAGGGAAAGAACGAGGAGTGATTGATGCCGAGGGCTGAAGTGGAAGCGCTGGAGTGGGTGAAAGCGTTGAGTGGAACCACGCCGCCTGTATTGGAATGCACGTAGGTGGACCTGAGAGTCTGCGGATTGAGCAGAAATTGCGGGGCAGCCTGAAGTACCACGTAGTACTGGTTGAGCGAGGCGTAAATGGTGGAGACCTGCGACTCACCAAAACCGAAGTACAGCGAATTATCAATGAGCTGCGGAGTGATGCCATAACGCGCGGCTGATTGCCGATCGTAGGCAAGCAGCATCTGCAATCCGTGGTTCTGCTGGTCGGTAGTCACGTCCTTCAGCTGCGGGATCTTGAGCATTTCGTTGTAGACGCGCGGACCCCAGTTGCTAAGGTCCTCGACGGTGTCCGCGGAGAGCTGGTACTGATAGGCGGCGTTGCTCTGGCGGCCGCCCACGCCAAGATCTTGCGAGGCCTGCAGGAAGGTCGAAGCGCCGGTAAGCTTTTCCAGTTTAGGCCGGAGGCGATCGACCACGGCGCCGGCGCTGATGCCGCGCTGGTCCAGCGGCTTGAGGTGGACAAAAGTGAAGCCGGTGTTGCTGGCGCCCCCGCCCGGCCCGCCCTGGCCTCCAGTAAAACCGATAACGTTGTCCACGGCTGGATCGGCCTGAATTACCTTTTCAACATCCAGAACGGAGTCGCGCATGGATTGAAAAGATGCGTCCTGCGCGCCCTGGAGCCCGCCTTGGATTCCCCCGGTGTCCTGCAAGGGGAAAAAGCCCTTGGGTACGCGGCCAATCAGAACGACGTTCAGGGCCAATGTCGCAATCAAGGTTGCGATTACCAGAACCGGATGGTCGAGCGACAAGGTCAGGGTACGGCGATAGCCGGCGAGCAGAAGTTCAAAGCCGTGTTCAAAGGCGCGGTAGATGCGGTTGTGCTTTTCGGCCGCCATGGGCTTGAGCAAACGGGAGCACATCATCGGCGTCACGGTGAGCGAGACCAGCATGGAGACAGCGATCGAGGTGGTCAAAACAAAGGCAAACTCATGGAAGATGCGGCCGACGATGCCCCCCATGAAGAGGATGGGGACGAAAACGGCGATGAGCGAAAGGCTCATGGAGAGGACGGTAAAGCCGACCTCCTGCGCGCCCTGCAGAGAGGCTTCCATCGGCGGCACGCCCAGTTCGATGAGGCGGGTGATGTTTTCCATCACCACGATCGCGTCGTCGACCACGAATCCGGTCGAAATGGTGAGCGCCATCAGCGACAGGTTGTCGAGGCTGTAGCCCACCAGGTACATGACGCCGAAGGTGCCGATGAGTGAAATAGCGACGGCCACGCCGGGAATCAAGGTCCCGCGCGGGCTGCGCAAGAAGGCAAAGACCACGGCGATGACCAGGATGATAGAGATGACGAGGGTCCGCTCGACGTCGTTGACCGAGGCGCGAATGGTGGTGGTGAGGTCAACCAGGATGTCGAGGTTGTCGCCGGCTGGAATGGAGGCGCGCACCGAAGGCAGAGCGGCCTTGATGCGGTCGACGGTGGCGATTACGTTGGCGTTGGGGAGGCGGAAGATGAGCAGAATGATGGCGGGCTTTTGGTTAACGAAACCTGCGGAGCGAAGAGTCTGCACGGAGTCGTAGACGTTGGCGACATCGCGCAAGCGGACGACGCCCCCTTGGCCGTTCGAGCCGATGATAAGCGGGGCGTAATCCGCGGCCTTAGAGATCTGGTCGTTAGCGGTGATGTCGGCGGTGGTGGCGTCGTCAGAGATCTGGCCCTTGGGGCGATTGGAGTTCTGCTCACTGATGACCCGGGCTACATCTTGCAGGCCGAGGCCATAGCTGTTGAGCTGCTGCGGATTGGCGTCCACCCGCACCGCGGGCAGGGAGCTGCCGGCGACCTGAACCTGGCCTACGCCTTCGACCTGTGACAGCTTCTGCGCAATGACGGAGGAGGCGGTGTCATAAAGATCGCCCTTGCCGCGGATGGGCGAAGTGAGGTCGAGCACCATGACGGGGGCGAGGGCGGAGTTGATTTTTCTATAGACCGGGTTAGCGGGCAGGTTCGCGGGCAAGTAAGTGCGCGCGGCGTTGATAGCTGCTTCCACATCGCGCGCGGCGCCGTCGACGTCGCGACTGAGATCGAATTGCAGGGTGACCGAGCAGATGCCGAGGGTGCTGGAGGAGGTCATCTGGCTGACTCCGGCGATGTGGCCGAATTGGCGCTCCAAGCGGAGTGGCTACAGAAGAGGCCATGACCTCAGGGCTGGCGCCGGGAAGTGTGGTGGCCACCGTGATGGTAGCGAAATCGATCTGGGGAAGCGACGACACAGGCAGGTTGAAAAAAGCTAGCATTCCTGCAAGCGCGACGGCGATGGTGAGCAGCGTGGTGGCCACCGGTCTTCGAATAAAGGGAGCGGAGATGTTCATGCAGAGCTGTCCAAATTAGCGGACGAACGGCCTTCTGAACGTCGCAACTTGCTGAATGGGTTGAAGAGAACGCGGGCAAACCGAAACCGGGTTGGTTGCTGTTGTGCTGGTTCTGTCCCTCCACCTCCACCACTGCCAAGGTGGGCCGCCACCCTCAAATTTGTCATCCCGACCGGAGCGAACCCGGATTTCCTGCTACGCTGCACTCTCCAATGCCCGCGTGTGCGGCTTTCAGTAAGGAAAGCCGCATGAGGTTTGCCAACGCCATCAACCTCGACAGGAAATCCGGGGTAGCGTAGCGGAGGGATCTGCAGTTTACGTTCATGGGGAAACGGCACCCGGAGGCGATTCGCCCACGGGGCTTTCCCTGTGCCCGAAAGTGAAACTGCAGGTCCCTCCGCTACGGTCGGGACGACAAATTTGAGGGTGGCGGCCCACCTTGGCAGTGGTGGAGGTGGATGGACAGATTCAAACAACGAGCTCCCCACACCTACCAAAAAGCTAATTTGGACAAGTATGACAACTATGATGTTCATGCGCCGGTAGCTCCAGAGCCTGAACCCGGGTTTAGGTCAGCGCCCGCGATGGTCGTGTGCTGCCCGCGCGAAAACCGGGTGGCGATACGGGCGAAGAAAATGTAGATGATGGGCGTGGTGTAGAGGGTAAGAACCTGGCTGACGAGTAGGCCGCCGACCATCGCGATGCCGAGTGGGCGGCGCAGTTCAGAGCCGATACCGGTGCCGAAGGCCAGCGGGATGCCGGCGAAGAGCGCGGCCAGGGTGGTCATGAGGATGGGACGGAAACGAAGCAGCGAGGCTTCATAGATAGCTTCCACGGGGTTCTTGCCGTGCTCCCGTTCGGCCTCGAGGGCGAAATCGACAATCATGATGCCGTTTTTCTTCACGATCCCGATGAGCAGGATGATGCCAATGACGGCGATGATGTCGAGTGACTGACCGAAGAGGCGCAGGGCGAGCAGTGCGCCCACGCCGGCGGAAGGTAGCGTGGAGAGGATGGTGAGGGGGTGGATGAAGCTCTCGTAGAGCACGCCCAACACGATGTAGACCGCGAGCAGCGCGGCGATAATGAGCAGCGCTTCATTGCCGCCAATCGCCGTATAGGCGGCGGCAGTTCCCTGAAAGCCGACGATCACGCTGGCCGGCATACGAAGGCGCGCTTGAGCGCGGTTAACCGCGTCAACGGCCTGTCCCAGCGAGGAGCCTTCTGCAACATTGAAGGATACGGTTACCACGGGAAACTGACCCTGGTGGGCTATGGTGAGCGGGGAGGGCTTCATCTCGAAGTGCGTGAAGGCGGAGAGCGGCACCGGAGTGGGCATGGTGCTAGTGGAGGCGGCGCCCCCACCCGAGACCTGACCCGAGGTTTGGTTCGCCGGTGAAGACGTGGACGTAGAACTGCTTGAGGTGGACGACAGGCTATTCGTAGGGGTGCCGGTCACCAGATTGGAACCGGTGGGCGAGGCGGTGCTCGACGCGTTGTTGACGGTGTTGTTTTGCGAGGTTAAGGACGAGGACGAGCTACTGCCGGAGGAGGAGGAAAGTTGTGTGCCCTGGGTGGTTGAAGAGTTGGCGGTGGAGGAGGCGTTGAGGGTAGTCACTGAGCTGGCAGCGGTGGTGTTTCGGCCGGAAGTGGAGGTGGCTGCGCTCGCCACCGTGCTGGTTGCAGATCCCTGGACATAGAGGCTGTCGAGCTTTCTGGGGTCTTTCTGAAAGTCTGGAAGAGCTTCGAGAATAACGTGGTATTGGTTTGACTGGGTATAGAGGGTGCTGATCTGGCGCTGGCCGAAAGCATCGTAGAGAGTGGAGTCGATGGTATCGGCGGTGATGTTCATGCGCGAGGCGGTGGCGCGGTCGATGGCGAGCTGCGCGGTGACGCCGTTGGGCTGGTCATCCGTGGCCACGTCGCGGAGTTGGGGAAGCCGGTGCATGGCGTCGACCAGCTTTCCGGTCCAGACGCCAAGTTCGGCTGGGTCGGGATCTTCCAGGGTGTACTGGTATTCGGTGCGGCTGGCGCGGTCGTCGACGGTAAGATCTTGCACCGGCTGCATGTAGAGTTGAATGCCGGGGACACTCCTGAGATTGCGATCGAGACGGCGGATGACTTCGCTTGCGGTGAGACCGCGAATCGAGGGGTCTTTGAGGTTGATCTGAATGCGGCCGCTATTGAGCGTGGTGTTGACGCCGTCGGCTCCGATGAAGGAGGACAGGCTTTGGACGGCCGGGTCTTTCAGGATTTCGTGAGCCAGTTGTTGCTGCTTGCGCGACATCGCGGTGAAGGAGATGGATTCGGGAGCCTGCGAAATTCCCTGAATGATGCCCGTGTCCTGGGTAGGAAAGAAGCCTTTGGGGATTTCAATGTAGAGGACGACCGTGAGGACAAGCATGGCGGTCGCGATGATCAGCATGGGTATTTCGAAGCGGAAGACCCAGCGGAGGCTGCGCCCATAAGCGGCAATGACACGCTTGAAGAGGCCTTCGGTGTAGTGATAGAAGCGGGACTGCTCGGATTCCGGGGTGTGGCGCAGGATGCGCGCTGCCATCATCGGCGTCAGGGTGAGGGACACGAAGGCGGAGATAAGAATGGTGATGCTGAGAGTGACGGCAAACTCGCGAAAGAGGCGGCCGACAATGTCGCCCATAAAGAGCAGCGGGATGAGCACGGCGATCAGAGAGATGGTGAGCGAGATGATGGTGAAGCCGATCTGCTGTGCGCCCTGCAGGGCGGCTTGCATGGGCGACAGGCCTTCTTCGAGGTAGCGGGAGATGTTCTCGAGCATCACGATGGCGTCGTCGACGACGAAGCCGGTGGAGATGGTGAAGGCCATGAGCGTGAGGTTGTTGAGACTGTAGCCCAGGGCTTGCATGACGGCGAAGGTGCCGACCAGCGAGAGCGGCACGGCGACACTGGGGATGATGGTTGCGGAAAGGTTGCGCAGGAAGAGAAAGATCACCGTCACGACCAGGGCGATGGTGAGCATGAGCTCGAACTCGACATCGCGGACAGAGGCGCGGATGGTGTTGGTACGGTCGGTGAGGACGGTGAGTTTTACCGCGGCCGGAAGCGTGGTCTGGAGCTTGGGCAGCAGCTCTACGATGCTGCTGACTACTTGAATGGTGTTGGCGCCGGGCTGGCGCTGGATGTTGACAATGACTGCGGGGGTTTCGTTCATCCAGGCGGCCAGCTTGGTATTTTCGATACCATCGCTGACTCGTGCTACATCGGTGAGCATGACCGGTGCGCCGTTTTTGTAGGCAACCACGAGATCCCGGTAGTTGGCGCTCGAGAGTAGCTGGTCATCGGCATTGATCTGAAAATTCTGCGACGGGCCGTCGAAGCTGCCCTTGGCGGAGTTCACGCTTTCGGCGGTGAGCGCATTGCGCACGTCTTCAAGATTGACGCCGTAGGAAGCGAGGGCCATGGGGTTGACCTGAACGCGAACGGCCGGCTTCTGTCCGCCGCTGATGGTGACCAGGCCAACCCCGCTGAGCTGCGAAATCTTGGGAGCGAGGCGGGTGTCGACCAGGTCTTCGACGCGCGAGAGCGGCATGGCAGTGGACGTGAGGGCGAGGGTAAGAACGGGAGCGTCCGCGGGATTGGATTTGCTGTAGACGGGCGGGACGGGAAGATCGGTGGGCAGGTAACCCTGGGCGGCGTTGATGGCGGCCTGCACCTCCTGCTCGGCGACGTCGATGTTGAGGTTCAGTGAAAATTGCAGCACGATGACGGAGCTGCCGTCAGAGCTGGTGGAGGTCATTTGCGTGAGGCCGGCTACCTGGCCGAATTGCCGTTCAAGCGGCGCGGTGACGGCGGACGACATGACCTGCGGGCTGGCGCCGGGATAGAAGGTCTGCACCTGGATAGTCGGGTAGTCGGCCTCGGGCAGCGCGGAAACAGGGAGGGTGGTGTAGGAAGCGAGTCCAATGACCATGATCGCCACCATCAGCAGTGCGGTTGCGACGGGACGGAGAACGAAAGTGCGGGACGGATTCAACGGGTTTGCCCGGCGTCACGCTTTCCGGCCAGAGTGCCAGCGGCATCGCCATTGCCGGTAACCGTCGCTTGCGGAGATTCCTCAATCTCCACCTTGGTGCCATCCTGCAGTTTGTCAAAGCCGGTGATCGAGACGGTGTCGCCTGGTTTGAGGCCTTCGACTGCAGAGATGTTGTTGTCGGAGGTCTTCTCGACAATGTTCTGGATGGAGGCAGTGTTGTTGCTTACCTTGTAGACGAACGCTTGGACGCCATTACGCTGGACGGCCGCACTGGGGATCAGCAGGGTGTTATGCAGCGTGTTTACCAGCAGGCGGGCGTTGACGAACTGGTTGGGATAGAGGGCGAAATCCTGGTTGTCGAACTGGGCGCGAAAGCGGATGGTGCCGGTGGTGGTGTCGACCTGGTTGTCGATGGTGAGCAGGCGGCCGGTGGCGATCTTGTTCAGTTGCGAGCGGTCGAAGGCGTCGACGGGCAGGCCGGTTCGGTGCAGAATTTGCGAGCGGAGCTGGGAAAGGTTGTCCTCGGCCACGTTGAAGACCACGGTGATCGGCTGCAATTGTGTAACCACGACGAGCGCATTTGAGTTGCCGGCGAAAATGGTGTTACCGGGATCGACCAGCCGTAAGCCCACGCGGCCGGAGGCGGGCGCGGTGATATGGCAGTAGCTGAGTTGGACCCGCTGGTAGTCGACCTGGCCTTCATCGTTTTTGACGGTACCCTTGTATTGCTCGACGGCCTGCTCCTGGTCTTCCAGAGTCTGTTTGGCGATGGCGTTCAGCGCCGAGGCTTTCTGATAGCGGGCCAGATCGATCTCCGCTTGCTTGAGCAGGCCCTGGTCGTGCTGTAGGGTGCCTTCCGCCTGTTTGAGCTGGGCCTCGTAGGGCCGGGGGTCGATCTCGATCAGCGACTGGCCTTTGCGGACCATCTGGCCTTCACGGTAGTTGACGGCGATGACGCTTCCCGTGACCTGGCTGTAGACGCTGACCGTGGAGATGGGAGTCACGGTGCCAATTGCGTCGACGTGGATGCCGATGTCTCCTTCGCGGACCGTGGCGGCCTTGACGGTGACGACGGCGGGCTGATTCAGTGCGCTCTCGTCGGCTTGGGGCTTGGGTTTGTGGATAACCACCAGCGCGACGCAGAGGACCAGCAGGGCGATGAAGAGGAGGCCGAGCCAAGGGCGTCTTTTTTTACCGACGGGGGAGGCATCCGCATATGGATCGGGATGCAGGCGCGCTTCTGGACTCACCATGGGTGCTGGACTCCGGCGGGTGTATTGATCTGTTATGTCTTACCAGTACTTTAACAGTCTGCGGATTAGAGGATGGCGTGCCTGGAGGATCTTCTTTTTGATTTTTGCCGGCATGGTTCAAGTCTGAATGGTCCACGCGTACTTGCTACGCTGGCGTTGTTCGGTTCCGGACAGTGATTCCTGAATCCGGACAAGATGCTCTCCCAGGGTTTCTGTTCCTGCAGATATTTGCCTGCAAATGAAGTGCTTACCGCGAGGCTTGATTCGGAAGAGAACGTGCTCTAGATGCAAGAACGGATAATCTTGCGCACGGAGGCTTTCCATGGGGACCTTGTTCCAGGATCTTCGCTTTGGCATTCGTCAACTGAGGAAGGCTCCGAGTTTTACTGCCACTGCCGTGCTGACGCTGGCCCTCGGCATTGGCGCAAACACGGCCATCTTCAGCCTGGTGAATTCGCTGCTGCTCAAGCCGCTCCCGGTGCCAAAACCGGGACAGATCGCGACCCTGGTTCGGCGCGAAAGCAACGGTCCCTTGCAGCAGACTTTCTCCTGGAATGAATACAAGCAGGTGCGCGCCCAGAGCGGAAGTTCCTTCAGCGACGTCTTCGCCTCCACCCTCAACCTCGACGGCCTGGCAGTCAAGGGGCAGCAGCCGGATCACATTCTGACCACTTACGTCAGCGGTAACTTCTTCGCCGGGCTTGGGCTGAAGCCTGCTGCCGGGCGCCTGTTCCTGCGCAGTGAAGGAGAGGTCCTGGGCCAGGACCCGGTGATTGTTCTCAGCTACGACTACTGGCAGCAAAGGTTCAGCGGCGATCCGAATGTGATAGGGCTCCCAGTCACGCTCGACGGACACCCGTTGACCATCGTCGGTGTGGCGCCCAAAGGTTTTGGCGGCATCCAAAGCTTCCTAAACCCGCCCGCGTACTTGCCTCTGTCGCAGCTGCCCATTACCGGTACTCCGGTGGACGCCATCAATAACTGGCAAACCCGGATGTTCACCGTCAACGGGCGTCTCCGTTCCGGAGCCGGCATGAAGCAGGCCACCGCAGCCCTGAACCTGGTTGCGCAGGAGATCACTCGCCTGCACCCGGATGTGGAGAAGAAGCTCAGTATTGAGGCCTTTCCCGAGCGGCAACTGCGTATCAGTACCGGCGACCCCAAGATCATGTTCATCATTTCGGGGCTTTTTCTTTCTCTTGCCCTCATGGTGCTGCTGCTGGCCTGCGTCAATGTCGCCAACCTGGTGATGGTCCGCGCTACGGCCCGTGAACGCGAGATGGCCATCCGCACGGCCCTTGGAGCCCAGCGCTCCCGGCTTATCGCTCAGATGATCACCGAAAGCGTGCTGCTGGCGCTGCTCGGCGGCGGCCTGGGCGTTCTGCTCGGGATGTGCGCTAGCACCGCGCTCAGTGATCTCGATCTGCACGCGGATCTGCCGGTTAAGTTTCTGTTCGACTTCGATTGGCGCATCTTTTTCTATTCCTTCGCCATCGCTTTGCTGGCCGGGTTGGTGGTGGGCATCGTGCCCGCACTGCGCATTGCCAAGGCAAACGTGAACACCGTCTTGCACGAGGGGAGTCGCGGCATGACGGCTGGGCGGCATTGGCTGCGCGATGGTCTGGTATGTCTGCAGATTGCCGGTTCGCTGGTATTGCTGGTGGTGGCTGCACTGTTCGTGCGCAGTCTTGTCGCCATGCAGTCCATGGATTTTGGTTTCAAACCGGATCACGTGATGAATTTCGTTATCGATTCCCATCAGATCGGGATGACGGATGTCGAAGCCCGCGATCTGGCGGCCAACATTACGGCCAGTCTGCATCAGCTCGCCGGGGTCGACTATGTGAGCCACGCAGGCTCGGTTCCCCTGGGCTACTTCAGCAATGGTGGCGACCGCATGGTGATTGATGGAGCCCCGGTTCCCGCGAATCCCAGTGATTTGAGCGCAGGCTACAACGTCGTTTCGCCAGAATATTTCAGCGTGATGGGCATCGATCTTGTTCGCGGCCGCGCCTTCACGGAAGCCGATAAAGAGCACGGCACGGATGTGGCCGTGATCAGCGAGAGCACAGCCAGAAAGTTCTGGCCCAATCAAGACCCCATCGGCCGAACGTTCCGTATGAGTAGTGAGAAAGATCGCAAGCTCGAGGTCGTCGGGATCGCTCGTGACGCCGAATTTCAGATCTACGGCGGGGCCAAGTCGCGGCCCTACTTCTACCTTCCGTATGCTCAGCACTTCAAAGGGAATACGCTGATGGTATTCCAGCTAAGGTCAAACGGGGATTTGCTGGCTCTTACCCCCATGGCGGAGAAGACGATCCATTCCTTGGCCCCGCAACTTCCCATCTTTCAAGTGCAAACCATGCGCCAGGCGCTCTACACGGTGAATGGGCTGTTGCTTTTCCAGATTGGTGCTTCGCTGGCCGCAATCATGGGCGGCCTGGGATTGACGCTGGCTGTCATTGGCCTTTACGGCGTGGTCTCATACGCTGTGGGCCGCCGCATCCATGAGATCGGCTTGCGCATGGCGCTTGGCGCCAGCCGCGGCTCTGTCTTCCGCATGATCTACCGGCAATCGGTGATCATTGTCGCCATTGGCCTCGGGGTTCGGCCTGGCCCTTGCCTTGTTGGTTGCGCGCGCCGTGAGCGGCTTTGTAACCGTTAATGTGTGGGACCCGCTGACCTACGTGACGGTGGGGACTGTTCTGGCGATGGCGGCCCTGGCCTCCTGCTATTTTCCTGCCCGGTATGCGACGGCAATGGAACCGATGGTAGCGCTGCGCGAGGACTGATCTAATGCAACTGCCAGAGTTTCACAAGAGAATTAGATTGGCCTATTAGATTCAGGTGCTATAGAGTCGCGTGAGAACTCAACCGCGGCAGGAATCAGTCTCCTAACTGAAACGATAGGAAGAGGACGGGTGGCCCACGTTCGCCTCAGCGTACGTGGGGCACCCGTCCAGTTCCTATTGAGTTCAATTGAACCGACGGTTCTCACGCAGACCGCAGCCTGCTACAGGGCTGCATATTCCTTCTTCGCCTGGGCCATCACCGACAGGCCGGCATCAGCATTCTTCCACTCCTCAAAAAACTTGTTATAGGCCGCCTTCGCTTCCGTCTTATTTCCGGCCATCGCATATGCCCGTCCCAGACCCAACAGGCCCAGCGCATAGGAATTCAAGGGGAATGGAATGAACTTTTCGCTCGCATAGCTGGCGCCCTTATATTGGGTTGCGATCTTGAATGCCGCAATGGCATTCCCCGCGTCGTGCAATTGCAGATAAGACAACCCACGCAGATAAGGTCCCGGCGACACCAAGTCATAGGCCTGACTCTTCGCCAGCAGATCCAGCGCCTTCTGCGCGTCTCTCGCCTCCAGCGCCACATACGCTCGGGCCTGAGGCACGTATACCTGCTGCACCAGCGTGTCGTCCGGAGCCTGCTTCTGCAGCGCGTCCAGCGCTACAAGCGCCAGCTTTCCCGATCCGCAGAAGGCTTGCGTCGCGGCCGCGGCAATCTGCGTCGGCCTGCTCTTGTCCACCGCCAGCGCCTGCTTCACCGCAGCCCCCGGATTCTGACACTGCCCCACCGGCCAACCAATGAATGCCGCGTTCAGCATAAACCCCGCCTGCGCGTCCGGCGCCTTCGCCTCCCCGGCCTGCCCGGCGGCCTGCTGCAGGGTTGCCGCAGCCGCCCGGAACTGCCCCCACTGTGCCTGAACGTTTCCCCACCCTGCCGTCAGGGTGAACTGGTCAGGGCGTCCAGCCCCCTCGGCCAGAATTCTTTGGATCGCGGCCGTATCTCCGGTCGCCCCGTCAAGTGCCAGCTCGTACTCCAGCATGTCAGTGTCGTTAAAACGTAGCTGGTTCGCCTTTGCCACATACTTTCGCGCTTCGTCGAATTGGTCGATCGCCGTAAAGTTCGAAATCACGTCGGAAAGCGCGATCGCTTCATCGGGCTGCAGAGCCAGCGCCTTCAGGAAAACTTCCTGCGAGTTCTCCGGCTTTCCTTCTTCCGCATAGAAGACGCCCAGGTTGACGTAGTTGTCTACCTGCAGTGGATACTCCTGTACCGCCACCTGCAGCGTTTCGACGGCCTTGTCCAGGTCACCCACTACCTCGGCGTAGTAGTGGCCCTCAATGTATAGCCGCTCGCGCTCGCTCACGTCCCCGCTTAGCTGGTGCGCCTTGGTGAAATACTCCATAGCTTTGCCTATCTGGCCGCTGTTCAGATAGATCACACCCAGCCGCGCCCACGCCATCGCCAGCTTCGGATCCAGCGTCAACGCCCGCTTGTAGTGGTCCTCGGCCTCGGGAATGTCGTTGCCCTTGGAATGCGCCTGATCCCCCAGGGCATAGGCGCGAAATGCCTCCAAGGACGGCGTTGTTGCCTGTCCAAACGGCGTATTCAGCTTTTGAATGCTGGCCAGGCTCTCCCCCAACCGGGCCCGCATCTGGGCGGCGGCCTGGTTCAAGGCGTCGAGCACCTTCTCCTTACTTGCCGCCTGGGTCTGCACGCTGGCAATCTGGTCCCCCGTCGCTGTGTTCTGCGCCGAAAGGGTGATGATGTAATCGCTCCCCAGGTTGGCAATCGTCCCGGTGAGGATGGCCTTGATGCCTTCGCGCTCCCCGATCTCCCGCGCGATGGCCGGCGTGATGGCATCATCGGGCTTCTTGCCCAGATACTGCACGCTCTGCCGCAGATGCTGCGGGCTCACAATGTCCAGCACCGGAGACTGCCCCAGCTGCACCCCCAACGCCTGGTTCAGGGTGGTCTCAAACACCGGGTCGCCAGTGTTGTTCACAAAGTCGGCGACAATGATGGCGTTCTTCGCCACCGCCGGGGAGGACGATCCGGGAGCAGCACCTGTCGCCGTGCCCGCTGTACCTGCAGCCCGGTACTTCCACCACGCGAATGCTCCAGCCAGCAGCAACACAATAACCGCCGCGGCCACCAGCAGCGGCATCCGGCGGCTCGGCGCTTTTTCTGCGCTCCGCGCATCCTGCGTCGCAGGAGGTGCACCGTCCGACGCCCCAGCATGGGTTCCACTCGAGGCCGCAGTCACCGTTCCGCTGGACCCATGGGAAGCCTGGGTATCGACCGCCTCCAGGTCCTGCAACAACTCCTCCGCGGTTTGGTACCTCTGCTCCTTCTCCTTGGCCAGTAGCCTGGCGACGATGCCATCCAGCTGTGGCGGCATCGCCGGATTCACCGTGCTCAGCGGCGCCGGATCCCTGGTCAGCAGCGCGGCAAAGAGCTCCGCCGTGCTCTGCCCGGCAAAGGGCTTGGCGCCGGTCGCCATCTCATAGATCACCACTCCCAAAGAGAACAGGTCCGTCCGCGCGTCCAGCGGCTCGCCCTTGGCCTGCTCGGGCGACATGTACGCCACCGTCCCCAGGGTCGAGCCCGGGCTGGTCAGGTCGGCAGGCCAGGGGCCGGTTCCGGGCGATGTGGCCTGCCCGCTAAAGGTCGCAGCCTGGCTGGACTCCTGCAAATCGCCACCCTGCTGCTTGGCCAAGCCGAAGTCGAGGATCTTGATCTGCTTCGATCCGCGCGCCGGTTGGCTTACAAAGATGTTAGCCGGCTTGATGTCCCGGTGAACGACCCCCTGGGCATGCGCTCCCGCCAGCGCTGCCGCGGCTTGCCGGCTAAACGTAATCACTTCAGTTACAGAGAGCGGTCCCCGATGCAGCGCTTCCCTGAGCGTTTCCCCACGCAACAGCTCCATCACCAGGTAGGGGCGGCCGCCCTGCTCGCCGATGTCATAAATGGTGCAGATATTGGGGTGGTTCAGAACGCTGGCCGATTGCGCCTCGCGTAGAAACCGCCGGTGTGAGAGGGTTCCGGGAGCCGTTACCGTCCCGCCCCCCGGCGTTCCAATTCCCGGCGCGGGGCTGCCGCTGCCGAAGGCCTCTACCAGGTAGCGGTCGGAGACCAGCTTGATGGCCACCTCGCGGCCCAGCCGCGTGTCCTGCGCCCGGTAGACATCGCCCATGCCCCCGGAGCCAATCTGTTCCAGGATCTTGTATGGCCCGAATTGTGTGCCTTGCGATATCGTCATGTGGCTCAGCGCAGAAACGACAGCAGGAGATGGAGTAGCCCGCAGTTTATCAGCGTCCGGCAGCCCAGGGCCATGCTTTTGTCTATCTTTGTCTATCAGGAAAGAACGCTTCAGCGATAGAATTCGCAGATGCCAAAGATTCACTTGAGAGCCAGCATAAGTGCTGGTGTCATCTTCACTGCCCTCACTGCTTGGGGCGCTACTCCTCCGAAACTACGTTTGCAGGAGCAGCAAAAGATCGAGCCGCTCTCTTACCGCGCTGATCTGACTCTCGACCCGGTGAAGGATTCATTTAGCGGCTCGCTGCTCATCCGCTTGCAGGTTTCTGAGTCAACCAACACCATTTGGCTCAATGCGCACCATCTGTCGATCGCTTCCGTAACCTTAACCTCCGGCGGCAATAAACTCACCGGCAAGGCGACCCCTGCCGGGGAAGATTTCGTTGGCATTGCGTTCGACACGCCGGTGCCTACAGGACCGTCCGAGCTGAGGATTCAATACACCGGGGAGGTTAAAAAAGGGGATACAGCGGGTCTCTTCCGAGCAGACGATAAGGGCAATGCTTATCTGCTGACGCAATTCGAATCGACGGACGCTCGGGATGTGTTTCCCTGTTTTGATGAGCCGGTTTACAAAGTTCCGTGGAAGCTGACTCTACATGTGCCCGCGCAGGACACAGCGCTGAGCAACACACCGATAGTTTCTGACCAGACCGAAGGTGACATCCGCACCGTCGACTTTGCCGAAACCAAACCGTTGCCTAGTTACTTAGTGGCATTCGGAGTGGGGCCGTTCGAGTATGTCGACGCAGGAACAGCTTGCAAGAGGCATATCCCGGTGCGCATTGTGGTCCCCACGGGCCGTTCCGCAGAGGCAAAATATGCGGCCGAAGTAACTCCGCAAATTCTAACTCGTCTGGAGGAGTATTTCGGTATTCCCTATCCCTACGATAAATCGGACCAGGTATCCGTGCCGGTTACGTTAGGGTTCGGAGCCATGGAGAATGCAGGAATGGTGACTTATGGACAGACCATCATTCTTGCCGATCCATCCTCAGACGACCTCTCCCGCCAGCGCGAATATGCAGAGGTAGCAGCGCATGAGCTTGCCCATCAATGGTTTGGCGACTTAGTCACCACTTCCTGGTGGAACGACATATGGCTCAACGAGGCATTCGCCACCTGGATGGAGCAAAAGATTCTCGCTGAGTGGAAGCCCGAGTGGAATTCCCGGATCAGCGACGTGAATACAAAGTTGGACGCGGAAGACCAGGATAGCCTCATTTCGGCGCGGCAGATTCGTCAACCGATCAAATCCAAAGGTGATATTGGCGCAGCGTTCGACGACATTACCTACTTGAAGGGTGCAGCAGTTATCGGGATGTTTGAGAACTGGATGGGGTCAACCGAGTTTCGAGCCGGGGTACAGCGTTACCTGAACACTTATGCCTTTCGCACAGCTACGGCCGACAATTTTCTTGATTCTCTGAGCGCCGGCGGCAAGAACGTCACCGCCCCCTTCTCTACCTTTCTCAATCAGCCCGGCGTGCCCATGGTGTCAGCAGCTCTCGCTTGCAACGGCGGCGCGAAGTTGCACCTGGAGCAGAAACGGGCCCTGCCCATCGGTTCTGAGGGCGTAACTGCGCAACAGTGGTCGATACCGCTGTGTGTGCGCTACGGCTCGCAAAGCGGTGCGGCGAGCGAGTGTACGCTGATGACCGAGAAAATACTAGATTGGAAGCTTACCAAGACGGAGAGTTGCCCCACCTGGCTGCAGGCGAATGATGCAGCCAAGGGCTACTATCTGGTGAACTACCAGGGAAATCTGCTGCATGAGTTGACAGAAGGCAACATTCCGCAAAGGCTCCCAGGGACAGAACGAGTGGACTTGATAGGTAACGCGGCGACGGCCTGGACGAGTGGTGATTTGCCTGCAAAAAACGCCTTGGGGCTGGTCGAGAAGTTCCACGACGATCCGGAGCGAGTTGTCTTGATGCGTGCTCTCGACCTTGCGCTCCTGCCCAACAGCGACTTGGTGCCGGAGGATTTACGGCCAAAATATCGGCGCTTCTTACTGGCTAACTTTCAAGCTCGTGCCAGGCAACTTGGTTGGACACCGCGCCCCGGCGAATCGGACGATGTCCGCTTGCTGCGTCCGAGGCTTCTGCGAGTCGTATCGACGGTCGGCGGAGACGAGGAATTGGGCAAGCAGGCCACGGAACTTGCCGATCGATGGCTGAAAGAACATTCCGCGATAAGCCCGGATGTTCGCGATGCCGTGCTACGGACTGCGGCTTACTACGGCGACCGGCCGCTCTTTGATCGTTTCTTCGCTGCCTATCTGAAAGCAGAAGACCCACAGGAGAAGCAGGCTCTTTTGATCGCTTTGATCGGTTTCCGTGATAAGCAAATCGTTCAGGACGAACTCGGGTTTGTAGAATCGGGGAAGGTCCCGCTCCCGGACGGTATTATTTTTCTCTTCTCACCAGGAAGCGCCTCGCCAAACCTGCGCAAGCTGCCGTTCGAGGCAATCACAGCGAACTATGACCAGCTTCTGAAAAGTCATCCCAACGTCTTTGGATTCTCGCTTGGTACGATCCTACCGCAGGTGGGCGAAGGGCTTTGCGATGCGCAAGACCGCAGCGAATATGCATCCTTCTTTGGGCCGCGGGTGAGTAGTGTAGAGGGGGCAGCCCGGCCTTACGCACAGACCTTGGAAAGAATCGATCTGTGCATCGCTCTCAAGAAAGCGCAAGCGCCAAGTGTGGCTGCGTTTTTGCAGAGCTACTAACCATGTCCCGCCTGGTCTCAAATGTGATTCCGATTTTCGCATGGATGGCCATCAGCCTCTCCTTGCAGGCACAAACCGGCCGCATCTATACGTCCGATGATTACAGCCGGGCAGCCAATCAGCTGAACGCGGGCACCTTTGCGCTCGTCGATCATGCGATAAGACACGCGACCTTCATCAGCAATGATCGCTTCTGGTACCTCGACAGTGAGAATGGGTTGCCGACCCTGATGGTCGCCGATGCGACGCGGCGAACCAGGTCCGCCGCATACGACCAGATCCGCATGGCCGCGGCACTGCATGCGGCCGGGCTGGAAGAGACGGATGCGAAGCGGATCCGGCCGGAAGAGTTTGATCTACTCGACGATGACCGGAGCGCAAGGATCACGATCAGTGGGATTCGATACAGGTGTGCGCTGGGCGCTGCGTATCGCTGTTCAGTGGAACTGGCGGGCCCCGCCGGCACGCCTAAGCCGAGCTTGAAGGACGCCTCGCTTGCCGATTTTTCTCCAGATGGAAAGCGGGCGGTTTTCCTCCGCGATTGGAATCTGTGGGTGCGCGAGATCGCTACCGGAACTGAAAAGCAACTCACCAGGGATGGCGTGAAGGATTACGGGTATGCAACGGACAATGCAGGTTGGATCCATAGCGAACACGCGATCGTAGTGTGGTCGCCGGATTCGAAGAAGCTCGCGACCTTTCAGCAGGATCAGCGCAAGACCGGCGAAATGTACACGGTCAGCTCGCGCATCGGACATCCTCAGCTGGAAACGTGGAAATACCCCCTGGTCGGCGACAAGGACGTGACCATGATCGAGCGCGTAATCATCGACGTGGACGCAGCCAAGGTGACGCGCCTTAAGATGCCGCCGGACCAGCATCGCTCCACTTTGTGCGACAACCTGGTTTGCGAGGCGGGATGGGAGGACGTGCAGTGGGCCGCCGATGGGAAGACGCTGGCGTTTGTTTCTACCTCGCGCGATCACAAAATGGAAACCGTGCGCAAAGCGGATGCGGCCACCGGCGCTGTTCGCGATGTGTTCTCAGAGACGGTGCCAACCTTCTTCGAAAGCGGCTACGGGCATGTGAACTGGCGGTATCTCTCCAAGCGAAATGAAATTCTCTGGTTCTCGCAACGCGAGAACTGGGGAAACCTGTATCTGTACGACGCAGGCACGGGAAAATTGAAGCATGCGGTTACGCAGGGCGACTGGAACGTCGATGAGGTGCTCCACGTGGACCAGGAGACGGGCGAGATGATCCTGACGGGCACGGGCCGGGAGCCATCGGAAGATCCGTACTACCGGCGCGTTTATAGTGCCAACTTAGACGGTAACCACCTCAAGCTGCTTACGGCGGAGGACGCCGATCACGTGGCAACCGTATCCGGCGACGGAAAGTTCATTGTCGATATCTACTCCACGCCGCAGAAGCCGCAAGTCATGCTGTTGCGCGATGGCTCCGGTGAGATGATCGAAGAGTTGGCACACGGCGATATCACGCGCCTGCAAGCCGCGGGATGGATCGCACCCGAAACCTTTCACGTAAAAGGACACGACGGCAAGACCGATGTCTACGGGCTTCTCTTCCGCCCCGCCAACCTTAACCCCGCGCTGAAGTACCCGATCATCGATTTCATCTATCCCGGACCGCAGGGCGGCTCCTTCGGAACGCACGGATTTCAAGCCTCCCGTGCGGACAGCAATGCGCTCGCGCAGCTCGGCTTCGCCGTGGTTCAGATTGAAGGCATGGGAAATCCCAAGCGGTCCAAGGCCTTTCACGACGAGTACCTCAAGGACATTGGCATCAATGCCATTCCGGATCAGATCAGCGGCATACGCGAACTTGCCCAGCGCTATTCGTGGATAGATCTGGATCGTGTCGGTATGTGGGGGCACTCGGGCGGCGGCAACGCTACGGTGGCTACGATGCTCCGCTACCCGGACTTCGTCAAGGCCGGCATCGCAGAGAGTGGCAACCACGAGAACCGGAATTATGAGGATGACTGGGATGAGAAGTGGGTCGGCCTGCTCGAAACCAAAGCCGACGGGACCACCAACTACGATTCGCAGGCGAATGCACGCTACGCCGCGAATCTGAAGGGAAAGCTGATGCTGGCCCACGGCATGTTGGACGACAATGTGCCTGTATCGACCACCATGCTGCTGATCGATGCGCTGGAAAAGGCTAATAAAGATTTCGCCCTGGTGATCTTTCCCGAGGCGCACCATGGTTACGGAACCGCGAGCGCTTACATGATGCGGCGGCGATGGGACTACTTCATCACCGAACTTATGCAGGCCACGCCTCCCCATGACTTCGCGATGCCGGCGTTGCTTCCGGCGCAGTAGGACGAGTGCCCCTAGTTCCCACACAAGGGGACGGGTGCCCCACATCTCGCTCGTTTTTCGCGAGATGTGGGATACCACCGATGTTGACCGCTAAGTGCGTCGGATGAATCGAGAGTCAGAGGGAAAGAGTAGCGGTATCCCACATCTCGCGAAAAACGAGCGAGATGTGGGGCACCCGTCCTTTGCGTGGGGTTGGAGGGCGGCATAATGTAACTGTATCTTTTCTGATAGGCAGGATTTTACGAATTGAGTAAAGATACATGATCAATCGTCGTAGTTTTCTCCAGGGTTCCGGAGCGGTTGCCGGCTTGAGCGCGATGGGTTTGGCAGGGTGCACGCGGCATGTAGTGTCCCCCGTTGCGCCGACGGTGACGGCCGCGCCGGCGTTGCCGTTCTATGACGCTGTTGGACCGATCATCCCCATCCGGGCAGATATGGACCGCATCTTCCGCATTACTGTTTGTACCCGGCCGTTTCGGCCGGCGGGTCCGCGGCAGGATGTGGAGCGGGTCGGGGATAAGGTTGTCGTGCACAACTACGGCCACGGTGGGAGCGGCTGGTCGCTTTCCTGGGGATCCGCGGATGTGGTGGTTCGCAAGGTGCTTGCGGAAGGAAACGCGCAGCGCGAAGTGGCAGTGATTGGCGCCGGCGCGCTGGGACTGACGGCGGCACTGACGGCGCAGCGGGCGGGATTGAAGGTGACGATCTACGCCCGGGAGAGAGCGCCCTATGTGCGGTCAGTGCGCGCGACAGGCTCGTGGACACCGGACTCGCGGATTGCGCTTGCGTCGGCGGCAGCGCCGGATTTTCCCGCGCAGTGGGAGGCGATGGCGCGGACTTCGTTTGCGATGTATATGAGCTATATCGGCATCGCGGGTACCCCGGTTGAGTGGACGGATCGGTACTCGCTTTCTGACGGGGGCCACCATGTTTATCCCGGGGAAGGACGCGACTATGTTGAGTACATGGACCGCATCGCGGACCTTACTCCCGGATTCCATGAACTGCCTCCGGGGACGACTCCGTTTCCGACCAAATCTGTACGGCGTACGACTTCTTTGACCTTCAACGTTGCGGATTATGCGCGGCAGTTGATGACTGATTTTCTAATTGCAGGAGGAACGATCGAGACGCGGGAGTTTCATAGCCCACGGGAGCT
The DNA here is from genome assembly GCA_963787145.1 of uncultured Acidobacteriaceae bacterium. GTDB lineage: Bacteria > Acidobacteriota > Terriglobia > Terriglobales > Acidobacteriaceae > PALSA-350. The sequence continues at coordinate 309,181 of CAWBBY010000008.1, read as the reverse complement.
TACGACTCTGCCGCAGCGCGCGATCATTGATTGCACCGGGTATGCCGCGCGACAGCTTTGGTCAGACGAGAGTATCGTTCCGGTGCGCGGGCAGATCGCGTGGCTGATTCCGCAGGACGGCGTCACCTACGGGTTGAACTACAAGGGTTTGAGCCTGCTGGCCAGGCGTGACGGTATTGTTCTGCAGCTGAACAAGGCCGGAGAGGATGACGGCTGGAATGACAGCACCGAGGTGCCGGACCGCGCGACAGCAGAGGAAGCCGTGGGTGTCTTGCAAGAGCTTTATGGCCGGATGGCGAAGATGCCGGCGGCGAGACCAGCATAATTTGCGACCGGGCAGTAAGCTGGAGCGAAAACAGGATGCCGACATCTAATCAACCATGAGTTCACCAGACACTCCCGCAATCGCACCAGAAGCCAGCGACCATGCCGTCCGTTTCGGTTTCGAAAACACCTATGCGCGGTTGCCGGAGCACTTTTACGCTCGGCTGGACCCGACACCGGTAGCGGCCCCGCGCCTGGTTAAGTTGAATGTTGAACTGGCGCGCGACCTGGGCCTGGATCCGAACGCGCTGGGGAGCCCTCGCGGAGTGGAGATTCTGGCCGGCAACCGGGTGGCCGAAGGGGCCGAACCACTGGCGCTGGCTTATGCCGGACACCAATTCGGGCACTTTGTGCCGCAGCTCGGCGACGGCCGCACCAACCTGCTGGGCGAGGTGGTGGGGCGTGACGGCGTGCGTTACGACATCCAGCTCAAGGGCTCCGGCCCGACCCCATTCTCCCGCGGTGGCGACGGCAGAGCCGCGCTCGGTCCGGTGTTGCGCGAGTACATCTTGAGCGAGGCTATGGCGGCGCTGGGCGTGCCGACCACCCGGGCCCTCGCCGCGGTGACCACGGGAGAACGTGTGCTGCGCGAAACAGCTTTACCTGGAGCCGTGCTGACTCGGGTAGCTGCGAGCCATTTGCGCGTGGGCACCTTCCAATACTTCGCAGCCCAGGGCGACACGGAAGGCACGCGCAGGCTGGCAGACTATGCGATCGCCCGGCACTACCCTCAGGCCGCACAGGCGAAGCGGCCATACCGGGCGCTGCTCGATGGTGTGATCGCACGGCAGGCGCAGCTGGTCGCACAATGGCTGCTGCTCGGCTTCATCCACGGCGTGATGAACACCGATAACACTTCCATCTCCGGCGAGACCATCGATTACGGCCCCTGCGCCTTTATGGAGGCCTACGACCCGGTCAAGGTGTTCAGCTCCATCGACCATTACGGACGCTATGCCTATGGCAACCAACCCCGCGCCATGCTTTGGAACCTGACGCGTCTCGCGGAGGCGTTGCTACCCTTTCTGGAGCAGGAGGAAGGAAACGGAGAGGCCGCGCTGGCCTCGGCCAAAGAGTCGCTCGCCGCCTTTGGGCCGCAATTCGAGGCGGCTTACGACGCTGGCCTGCGACGCAAGCTTGGCCTCTTCACGGAACGCGAGGACGATGCGGCGCTGGTTCAGGAGCTGCTCACGCGCATGGCTGCTAACCAAGCCGACTTCACCCTGACCTTCCGCCGGCTGTGTGATGCCGTGGCCGGGCCAGAGGGAGATGCGGGCGTACGCACTTTATTCGCCGACCCCGGCGCTTATGACTCATGGGCTGCTGGGTGGCACCGACGGCTGGAAGAAGAACCTGCGCCGAGGCAGACGCGCGCGGCGGCGATGCGGAAGGCAAGCCCGGCGTTCATCCCGCGCAACCACGTGGTGGAGGCGGCGCTCACTGCCGCCATCGAGCGGCAGGATTTCCAGCCGTTCGAGGAATTGCTGGACGTGTTGTCACGCCCATACGAGGACAGGCCTGGCTTGGAGCGGTACGCGACGCCAGCCCGGCCCGAGGAGTGTGTTCTTCGGACTTTCTGCGGCACTTAAGAGGCGGGCCGGCGTATCCGGACCACCCTGGCTTACCAAAGACAGCTGCTAAAGCGCCGCATACTCTTTCTTCGCCTGGGCGATTACCGGCAAGCCGGCATCAGCATTCTTCCACTCCTCAAAAAACTTCTCGTACGCTGCCTTCGCTTCCGTCTTGTCTCCGCCCATCGCATAGGCCCGTCCCAGGCCCAGCAGACCCAGTGCATAGCTATTCATGGGAAACGGAACGTTTGTTAGGTTCGTATAGATGGCGCCCTTGTATTTCGTCGTCACCTTGAAGGCCACAGCGGCATTCCCCGGATCGTGCAATTGCAGATAGACCAGACCGCGCAGATAAGGTCCCGGCGATACCAGGTCGAAGGCTTGGCTCTTCGCCAGCAGATCCAGCGCCTTCTGCGCGTCCCCCGCCTGGAGCGCCAGATACGCCCGCCCCTGGGGCACGAATACCCGCTGCACCAGAGTGTCTTCCGGATACTTCTTCTCCAGCACATCCAGCGCCGCAAGCGCCGGTTTTCCCTCTCCGCAGAAGGCTTGCGTCGCGGCCACGGCAATCTGCGTCTGCTTGCTCTTGTCCACCGCCAGCGCCTGCTTCACCGTGGCCTCCGGGTTCTGGCACTGCCCCACCGGCCAGCCAATATAAGCGGCGTTCAGCATCAGCCCTGCCTGCGCGTCCGGCGCCTTCGCCTCCCCGGCCTGCCCGGCGGCCCGTTGCATCGTTGCCGCGGCCGCTCGGAACTGTCCCCACTGTGCCTGAATGTTTCCCCAATCTCCCGTCAGCAGGAACTGATCCGGGCGTCCAGCTCCCTCGGCTAAAATTCTTTGTATGCTCGCCGTATCTCGCGTCGCCCCTTCCAGCGATACCTGGTAGACCAACATGTCCGTCCCGTTCAAGCCCAGCTGGTTTGCCTTTGCCATATACTTGCGTGCTTCGTCGTACTGGTCGAGCACTGTATAGCCCGCAATCACATCGGACAGCCCCGCCGATGCGTCCGGCTGCAGGTCCAGTCCCTTGAGCAAAATTTGCTGCGCTTGCTGCGGCTTTCCCACCGACTCATAGGTAGCGCCCAGGTTGATGTAATTGTCTACCTGCAGCGGATATTCCTGCACCGCCACCTGCAGCGTCTCGATAGCCTTGTCCAGGTCTCCCGTCACCTCGTCATAATAATGGCCCTCGATGTAGAGCCGCTCCCGCTCGCTCACGTCCCCGCTCAACTCGTGCGCTCTGGTGAAATGCTCCACGGCTTTGCCCGCTTGCCCGCTGTTTAGATAGATCACGCCCAGCCGCGCCCACGCCATCGCCAGCTTGGGGTCCAGCGCCAGGGCCCGCTTGTAATGGTCCTCGGCCTCAGGAATGTCGTTGCCCTTGGAATGCGCTTGATCCCCCAGCGCGTAGGCGCGAAACGCCTCCAGCGACGGCGTCGTTGCCTGTCCAAACGGCGTATTCAGCTTCTGAATGCTGGCCAGGCTCTCCCCCAGTTTGGCTCGCATCTGGGCCGCCGCCTCGTTCAGTACGTCGAGCACCTTCTCCTTGCTGGCCGCCTGGGTCTGCACACTGGCAATCTGGTCTCCGGTGGCTGTGTTCTGCGCCGACAGGGTGATGATGTAATCACTCCCCAGGCTGGCAATCGTCCCAGTCAGGATGGCCTTGATGCCCTCGCGCTCCCCAATCTCCCGGGCAATCGCCGGGGTAATGGCATCATCCGCCTTCTTACCCAGATACTGCAGGCTTTGCCGCAGGTGCTGCTGGCTCACAATGTCCAGCACGGGAGATTGCCCCAACTGCACCGCCAGCGCCTGGTTCAGCGTGGTCTCAAACACCGGGTCCCCAGTGTTGTTCACAAAGTCGGCCACAATGATGGCGTTCTTCGCCGCCACCGCAGGCTGTCCGGTCGCGACTCCTGTCGCCGATGCCGGTCCACCTCGAGCCCGGTACTTCCACCACGCGAACGCTCCAGCCAGCAGGAGCACGATCACCGCTGCGGCCAGCAGCAGCGGCATTCGGCGCCCCCGCGCTCTTTCCGCCTTCCGCAAATCCTCCGCCGCGGGATGCGCATCGGCCGGCGCCGCTGCGTGCGTTCCACTCGCCGGTGCCCTCGCCGTCCCGCTGGACCCATGGGAAGCCTGGGCATCGACCGCCTCCAGGTCCTGCAGCACCTCCTCCGCGGTTTGATACCTCTGCTCCTTCTCCTTGACCAGCAGTTTGGCGACAATCCCACCCAGTTCCACCGGCATCGCCGGATTCAGCGTGCTCACCGGTGCCGGATCCTTGGTCAGCAGCGCGACAAAGAGCTCCGCTGTGCTCTGCCCGGCATACGGCTTGCTCCCAGTCGCCATCTCATAGATCACAGCGCCCAGAGAAAACAGGTCCGTGCGCGCGTCGAGCGGCTCGCCTTTTGCCTGTTCCGGAGACATATACGCTACGGTGCCCAGCGTCGACCCGGGAGAAGTGAGGTCAGGATTTACTTTTCCGCCGTCGGTCCCCGCCGATGTTACCAGCCCGCCAAAGGTCGCGGTCGCCTCGCCGGAATCCTGCAGATCGCCCACGCCCTGCTGCTTGGCCAGGCCGAAGTCGAGGATCTTGATCTGCTTCGGTCCCCGCGCCGGCTGGCTTACAAAAATGTTCGCCGGCTTGATGTCGCGGTGAACGATTCCCTGGGCATGCGCTGCCGCCAGCGCTGCCGCAGCCTGGCGCGAGAATGTAATCACTTCAGTTACAGAGAACGGACCCCGCCGGAGTGCCTCCTTCAGCGTCTCTCCGCGGAGCAACTCCATCACCAGATAGGGCCGCCCATCTTGTTCCCCAATGTCGTGGATAGTGCAGATGTTGGCGTGGTTCAGCGCGCTGGCCGATTGCGCCTCACGCAGAAACCGCCGGTGCGAGAGTGTTCCCGGGGTCGGCGTACCGCTTCCCGGCGCCCCAGTGGGCGGGGGCGGGCTCCCGCTGCCAAAGGCCTCGGCCAGGTAGCGGGTAGAGACCAGCTTGACTGCCACTTCCCGCCCCAACCGCGTGTCCAGCGCCCGATAGACCTCGCCCATGCCCCCGGAACCGATCTGTTCCAGGAGCCGGTACGGCCCGAACTGTGTGCTTTGCGATATCGTCATGCACCCTGGGCAAACAACGACAATATGAGGTTCCAGCGGTTGACCGCAGTCTACCAGCGTCCGCCCCCTCCCGCCATGCTGTGATTTCAAGTGGATACGCACGAGGATGCAGGGAGAGGACGGGTATCCTAGATTCTTGGCTAGGACAGAGTTTTGATTAGGAGTCGCTGGGGATGACAAGAGGGAGACGGGGCGTCGTTGAGTGCTGCGTGTCCCACTCAAGCCCCACAACCGGGCTTGACCCCGATTTCCTGCCACGCTGTGCTAGAGAGATCCGCATGTGCGCCTTTCACTAAGGAAAGGCGCATGGAGTGTATCAGCGCCACAAGCCTCCACAGGAAATCGGGGCAATGGGGCACCCAAGTTTCGGTCGGTGCCACGGTCCGTGATTACTCGTTACGCAGAGCCACCATCGGCTCCACGCCGGCCGCACGCCGCGCCGGGATTACCGATGCCAGCAGCGCCGCCAGCGCCAGCAGCAGTGTTGCCACGGCCAGCATCACCGGGTCCCAGGGCTTAACGCCGAATAGCTGATCGGTCATTAGCTTGCCGGCCCCAATTGCCGCCGGAATGCCAAGCGCCAGCCCGATGCCTACCTGCGAGAAAGCACCGCGAAGCACCATCTTGACTACACTCCCGCGATCCGCACCCAGCGCCATGCGCACGCCAATCTCGCCCGTCCGCTGTTCCACCATATAGGCCATTACACCGTACAGGCCGACCGCTGCCAGCAACAGTCCAAGCACACCGAAGAGCGTCGTTAGCGTGGCAATCATGTTTTGCTGTTGGAAGTCCGCGCTCACAATCTTGGTATACGGATCAACCTCGTAGAGCACCAGGTTGGGATCGACACTGTTCAGCGCCTTGCGCACCCGCTCTTCCATGCCCGGCGGGTTGCCGGGCGCCCAGATCACGATGTTGTCCAGGTAGTGGGACCAGATCTCGCCGCCCTGATAGGCCCGATCATCCCACTGCACGTTCTGCGCCTCCGGCAGCCAAAACATGGGACCCACCGGATCCTTGTAGTCGTAGGTCATATAACGCATGTCTCTCACGACTCCAACGATTTCGTACGTTGCGGAATACTTGATTTTGCCGGGCCCAAAATGCTGTCCGATCGGGTTTTGGCCTTTGAAGAACCTCCTGGCAAAGGCCTCGTTGATCACGGCTACCTTGCGTGTTGCGGCGGTGTCCTCGTCGTTAATGGGGCGGCCCAGGACGATTTTTGTGCCTAGGGTCTCGAAGAATCCTGGCATCACTCGCACCCATCCCGCGCCCGTTCGTTCCTTAGCTCCAGGCTCCGGCCTGCCCTGGATGCGAATACTGTCGTTCCAGCTGTCGCCCGTCATGGGCGCATAGAGTGCTGGAGCCACCATCCGCACGCCCAGGAATCTGGAGCAAGCGATCGTCAATTTGCCGGAACAAAGGCTCCAGTTGCTCTGGCTTGTAGTTGCTCAGGATGGGATTGATCTGGGCGATGTACCGGCCTTCGGTCTCGAATCCGAAATCCTGGTGCTCCAGATTGCGCAGGCTCCGGCCGAGCAGCGCGGCCGCAGAGAGCAGTATCAACGACATTGCCGCCTGCCCGATGACCAGCGACTTCTGCGCCCATGAGCGCCGTCCACTAACGGAACGATTGGCCCCACGCAGGGCCTCGACGGGGTCGGCATGCGAAGTCATCCACGCCGGCGCTATGCCAAAAATTATCACCGGTCAACAGCGACATTCCCAAGGTAAAGAGCAGTACCGGCCAGGACGGCGTGGCGTCGATGGGCACGTAGTTATTGGGGCCGGGTTGAAAGGCCAGATACAGAATCAACCTTGTGCCTGCATAGGCCACAATGACACCGATGACACCCCCAATGACCGACAGCAGCACCGACTCCACCAGTGCCTTGCGGACCAGGCGTTGCCGCGATGCTCCCAGTGCCATACGAATCGATGTTTCCGCGCGATCTTTCAAGCCGCGCGCCAACATCAGATTCGCCAGGTTCCCGCAGGCCACCAGCAGCACACACCCTGCAGCCACCAGCAGTAGCCGTAGGCCATCCTGATATTGATCTCTCATGGCCGCCACCCCAGCGCCGCCGGGGGTGAGATGCAGGGTCTGCTGCTGCCAGAGCTGCTTCTCGCCTGGCTCCATATCGGGCACGTGGCTAGCCAGCCAGTTGTGGAATTCTACCTTCAGCTTGGCTTCGAGCGACTTAGGATTTACTCCCGGCCGCACTCTCCCGATCAGGTCCAGGAAGTTGCGACTCGGCCCTTTCAGCTGTGCGGTCTCTCCGTTGATTAGTAGCTCGGTGGTCACGGGAAGCCAGAAATCCGGCATGCCTCCGCCAGCCAGCTTTGCTCCATAGAATCCCGGCGCAGCGACGCCGATCACGGTAAACGGATGCCCGTTGATTTGATAGCTGGCGCCGACTGCCGAGGGGTCGGCGCCGTACTTCTCTTTCCAAATGCGGTAGCTCATAACCGCTACCGGCGGTGCGCCCTCCTGATCGTCGGCGTCAGTCATAAGGCGGCCGATCCATGGCTGTACGCCAAGGGTCCTGAAGAAATTGCCGGAGACGTATTCTCCGTTGCGCGTATCCGCGGCCGCCTGTGATCCGGCTCTCCGGACGCCAAGAGCCGAATTGCCGGCCTGCAACGCCGCCAGGTCGGTGAACTCCGGCGTGCGCGTGCGAAAGTTCTTGTATGCCTCCCAGGAGAACAGGGAAAAATCGCCGTCATCCCCCTGCGTATACCCGCCCCAGTTGCAGCAGCGGATTTTATCGCCGATCCTCCATAACTCCTCCGGCTTCGCCACCGGCAGAGATTTCAGCATCACCTGGTGAATGAGCGTGAAGATCGCGGTCGTCGCTCCGATTCCCAGGGCCAGTGTGATCACCGCCGTAGTGGTAAACCCCGGCGCCTTTCGCAGTTGTCGCAACGCATCGCGCAAATCCGCCAGCATTCGTGCCTCCAAGTCCCGCCTACGTGGCAGTACGAGAAAGGGTGGCCGGCGGTTCCCGACGGGCTGCATTAGGAGAATTATCTCTGGACAAGCATTTCCTGCGGCATGCGCCGTTGGCAGGGGCTAAAGAGGGTGTGTGAGAACCCGAAGCTTGGGGAGCCATCCGGGGCGCACTGCAGATCCCTCGGCTTCCCCGGATTTCCTGGTTGATCTTGTTGGCGTTGACGGACTTCATGCGGTTTTCTCCTACGGAAAACCGCACACGCGGCTGTGTCCAGTGCAGCGTGGCAGGAAATCCCGGTTCGCTCGGGATGACAAGGGGGAGGGGAGCGCTTCCATTGACGAGGGCGATTGGGACGGCAGAGTGCGCTGTGCTGCTTCGATCGAACGGAGTCTTTCCATCCGTATCACGAAGCCCAACGAAAGTGTCAAATTTAAATTTGTCATCCCGAGCGAACCGGGATTTCCTGCCACGCTGCACTGGACACAGCCGCGTGTGCGGTTTTCCGTAGGAGAAAACCGCATGAAGTCCGTCAACGCCAACAAGATCAACCAGGAAATCCGGGGAAGCCGAGGGATCTGCAGTGCGCCCCGGATGGCTCCCCAAGCTTCGGGTTTTCACACACCCCCTTTAGCCTCATTACTGAGGTCCGGTACGGCCCGGCTAAAGCATAAGAGCCGTGACTACCTCACGCAAACGACTGGAGAGGGGCGGGATGACTGACCTAGCTTGCAGCTCCGACGTTCGAAATCAAACGGAGCAAAGGGTTCTCTGGGGTGGCGGGGGCCGGAATGAAAACCGAGAAGCAGGTGACGTTTCTGCCCGGCAGGCTTGTGCTGCGGAAATCTATGGTGCCTTCATACTTCTCTACGATTCCTTTGCAGATCCAAAGGCCCAGTCCAGTTCCTTTTGTTGATTTTGTCGTGAAAAAAGGCTCGAACAAACGCTTCGCATCGTCGGGCTTGATGCCTGAGCCGGTATCCAAGATAGAAACTCGAACTCCTGCACTTTGGGTCGCCGCTCGATAGGACTGCTGTATGTGAACACGCAAGCAGCCGCCCTCTGGCATCGCCTGAATTGCGTTGGCAATGAGATTGAGGAATACCTGTTTCAACTCCACCGGAAAACCCTGCACTATCTCACCGCTGCCATACTTCCGCTCAACCACTATTCCGTTGGCCTGGAGTTGACGCGATTGAAGCTCAAGGATGTCATCCAGGAGCACAGAGATCGACACCGCGACGGGCTGTGACGATTCACGATAAAAGCTCAGTGTCTGCCTGGTTATGTGCGAAATACGATGGAGCTCCTGTTCCGCCGTCATGGCGTAGCGCCGTGCCTCCTGATCCAGAGACGGATGTTTTTTTAGCAGGTAGAATAGGTTAACGATCGCCTCAAGTGGATTGTTAATCTCATGCGCGACAATTCCCGCCATTCTCCCCATCGCGGCGAGTCTCTCTGATCTGCGAAGTGCTTCCTCGGCCTGCAATCTCGCAGTGATGTCCCGGCAAATCTCCAGGATGACGCGTGGTTTGCTTCCATCGGATTGGAGAATCTTTCGGCAGGCAACGACGATCTCGCGACCATCCCTTGTATATTGAACCAGGTTTCCTTCCCATCGCTTCCCCTCAGAGACCATTGACTCTATCTCCTGATTGGGCAGGGGAAATTGCGTGTTCAGCAGTTGGTGAAGATTCTTCCCGAGAGCCTCTTCGGAGCTCCAGCCATACAGCGCAGTAGCGCCCGAATTCCAGAACTGAACAGTGCCGTTCAGGTCACGCACCATGATGGCTTCCGAGGCAAGATCGAGCAGGTCTGCACGCTGCCTCAATGTCTGCTCCATCTGCTTTCGCTCGGTGATATCGATGAGCGCTCCGACCGCGCCCCGAACGTTCCCGGAGTCATAAAAAAGTGGATTCGCGCTCATCAGGGTTTGAATCACGTTTCCACTCGCGGAGCGGATTTCGAGCTCGACTCTTCCCACCGGCTTACCCGTCGCGGCGGCCCGCTGGAGTGGAAGCTCGTCAAACGAAAGATGCGCACCATTTTGATAAACCTCATAGGTTGCCTCGCTATTTTCATAGCTGTGCGGGGATAGGTTCTCCCGATGCTGCAGCTCAAGCAACTCCTTCAGTTCGGCATTTCCCGTCACGAATTGGCAATGGGGATCATGGGCGATAGAAACTCCGACGGGCAAAACCTTCATGATGGTTTCGAGTTCCGCGACTCGCTGCTGCAATTGATCGTTGAGCCTGCGCACTTGCTCTTCGCTTTCCCGCAGTTGTTCGGTGCGCGCCAACACCCGGTTTTCCAGCTCGCGATTCAGGAGTTCCAATTCACGTGTCTTCCGGTACAAGTCGGCAAATACGCTGACCTTGGCACGTAAGAGCTCCGGAACAACAGGAACGGAGATGTAATCCATCGCTCCGCGCTGATATCCCTTCATGCGATCGATATCCGTCAGATGTACCGCGGAGATAAAGATAATGGCCGTTTTTTGAAAGCGCGGGTGTTGGCGAATGAGATCCGCTAACTCGAAGCCGTCGATTTCCGGCATACTCACATCCATCAAAATGATGGCAACGTCCCGGGTGAGAAGGAGCTCCAGAGCCTGCTTTCCCGAAGTGGCGGAGAGCAGATTTTCTCCCAGGTCTTCCAATATGGCCTGGTAGCTGAGCAGCTTGCCGGGCTGATCATCGACCATAAGGATATTGACGCTCTCAGTTGTGCTCATCTTTCATGGCCTTTGCATACGTGCTTGTGGATACATGAACTATCGATGAAGCCACATTCTAAGTGTGGAGAGCAATTGCTCCGTGTTCACTGGCTTTGCCAGGTACTCGGAGGCACCTGCCTCGAGGCATTTTTCGCGATCCCCTTTCATGGCCTTGGCAGTAAGCGCAATGATCGGCAAACGGCGGAAAGAAGCGTTCTGGCGGATTACCTGCATGGTCTCGTAGCCATCCATCTCAGGCATCATAATATCCATTAGTACGATGGACACGTCTGGCACGGACGCAAGGGTTTCGATTGCTGCTTTGCCGGTACCCGCTGTGAGCACACTCATGCCGCGGCGCTCAAGCACACTGCTCAGGGCGAATATATTGCGCACGTCGTCATCCACGACCAGTACCTTCTTCCCCACCAGAGCATCGTCGGAGCGATGAAGCCGGTCTAGCATATTTTGCTTCTGTTGGGGAAGATCAGCTATCACCCGGTGGAGGAATAGTGCTGTCTCATCCAATAGCCGCTCCGGGGATTCGACACCTTTGACTACGACGCTGCGGGCCAACTCATGCAGGCGGGCGTCTTCTTCCGGAGAGAGTTCCTTGCCGGTGAAGACCACGATCGGTATATCGCTCAGCGCGGAGGTATCGCGCAGCTCCTCCAGGACTTCGAAGCCGGTCATATCGGGAAGGCGAAGATCGAGAACGACACAGTCGTAAGACTGTACCTGTAACGCCCCCAGCGCTTCGCGGCCGGTGGTTGCGACAACGACATCGATGTCTTCATGGCCAAGCAGCTCGCGAATACTCAACTGTTCGGCAGGATTGTCCTCAACCACGAGGAGGCGTTTGCGGCGCGGAGCAGCGTATTCCTTGATGCGCGTGATCGCGGCATCAAGACCCTCGGTGGTGATCGGCTTGGTGATGAAGGCAAAGGCGCCCCGCGCCAGCCCATGGCCCTTGTCTTCATCGAGGGTCAACATCTGTACCGGAATGTGACGTGTAGCCGGGTCTTGTTTCAAGTGATTAAGAACTGTCCAGCCCAGCATGTCGGGGAGAAATACATCCAGGGATACGGCAGCGGGGTGAAATTCGCGGGCCAGCGCGAGAGCTTCGGCGCCCCTGGTAGCGAGCAGGACTTTGAAGCCCTTCTCCCGGGAGAGGTCGCGCAGAATTCTCGCGTAGTGCGGGTCATCTTCGACGATTAGCAGCGCAGTGTCGTCCGCTTCAAGGTTCTCCCGGTCGTCCGGAATCTGTTCCACCGGCAGCTCAGCCAACGCGGTCTTCAATAGTTCCACCGGTTTACTGGTTATCGAGCCTTCGGAATACTTTACGGGTAAGGCAGATGGACCGCTGTAGACCTGTGGGAGGTAGAGTGTAAACGTGCTTCCCGCATTGGGTGCGCTGCGCAATTGAATCTCTCCGCCAAGCAGCCCGGCAAGCTCGCGGCTAATCGCTAATCCTAACCCTGTGCCACCGTACTTACGACTGGTCCCCGCATCCGCCTGCTGAAACGCCTCGAAGATGATACGTTGCTTATCCTGCGGAATCCCGATGCCGGTATCGGCGACTTCAAACGCGATCACGGCAGTCGCCCGGCTCAAAATTGGATGATCATTGCTCCACCCCATCTCAGCAACGGAAACGGCGAGGCGCACGCCGCCCTTCTCGGTAAATTTGAAGGCGTTCGATAGCAGGTTCTTGAGTACCTGCTGGAGACGTTTGGAATCGGTGATGAGGCTTCTGTTGAGCCGTGGATCGGTGACCAGTTGAAAGTCGAGGTTGCGATTTTCGGCTTCATGGCGGAAAGGACGGCCGATCATGTCGAGGAGACTTGCGAAAAAGACTTCCTCGGCTTCGACGGAGACGGTTCCGGATTCGATCTTGGAAAGGTCCAGGATGTCGCTGATGAGATTCAGGAGGTCGGTACCTGCTCCGTGAATCGTGCGCGCAAACTCGACTTGCTTGCCGGTGAGATTCCCATCCGGGTTGTCTCCCAGCTGCTGGCCAAGGACCAGAATGCTGTTGAGAGGCGTGCGCAGCTCATGCGACATATTAGCCAGGAACTCGGATTTGTACTTGGAGGTAAGAGCCAGTTCCTTGGCCTTCCCTTCAAGCTCGCGTCTGGCCTGCTCAATCTCCTGGTTCTTGCGCTCCACTTCCGCATTCTGCTCGGCAAGCTGCTGGGCTTTCTGCGCGAGTTGCTCGTTTTTCTGTTGCAGCTCCTTTTGCTGCGTCTGCAGTTCAGTCGCCAGCTGCTGCGACTGCTTCAACAGGCCTTCGGTTTGCATGGTGGCCTCAATGCTGTTGAGCACGATGCCAATGCTGGCCGTTAATTGTTCGAGAAATGCCAGGTGCGATGCGGTAAAGGCTCCCAAAGACGCGAGCTCAATTACCGCCTTTACACGATCTTCGAATAACACCGGTAAGACGATCACGTTGCGCGGGACAGCCTCAAACAGTCCGGAGCGAATGGTTACTTTGCTATCCACCAGGTCTCTTATGAGGATGCGTCGCTTTTCAATCGCGCATTGACCTACCAGACCGTCACCCAGATCCACACGCCGCAGATGACCGTCAGCGCGGTCTCCTGCATAGGCGGAAAGCAGAACCAATTTTGCCTCCTCCTCAGTTTCCATCTGGTAAATAACCGCTTGATGAGCATTTACCAGCGGAGCCAGTTCGGAGAGCAGAGTTTTGCCGACGGTTGTCAGGTCGCGCTGGCCCTGCAGCATGCCCGTGAATCGGGCCAGGTTTGTCTTGAGCCAGTCCTCTTCGGTATTGCGCTCCGTCGTCAGGCGGAGGTTGTTGATCATGGTGTTGATGTTGTCTTTCAATTCCGCGACTTCGCCCCTGGCCTCTACTTGAATGGACCGGGTGAGATCGCCCTGGGTCACGGCCGTGGCTACTTCAGCGATGGCACGCACCTGGTTGGTAAGGTTGTCAGCCAGAAGGTTCACATTTCCCGTCAGATCCTTCCAGGTACCTGCCGCTCCTGGCACATTGGCCTGGCCTCCCAAGCGGCCTTCGACTCCGACTTCGCGCGCGACGGTGGTGACCTGATCGGCGAAGGTGGCTAGTGTATCCGTCATGTTATTGATGGTTTCCGCCAGCGCCGCGACCTCACCTTTGGCGTTCACGGTTAGTTTCTGCGTCAGCGCGCCATTCGCAACCGCGGTGACTACTTTAACGATGCCGCGAACCTGCTCGGTCAGGTTGGCGGCCATGACGTTGACGTTATCTGTGAGATCTTTCCAGGTGCCGGCCACGCCTGGCACCTGGGCCTGGCCGCCGAGTTTTCCATCCGTTCCCACCTCGCGGGCAACGCGGGTTACCTCGGCGGCAAAGGCATTGAGTTGATCCACCATGATATTGATGGTGTTCTTTAACTCAAGAATCTCGCCCTTAACGTCGACGGTGATCTTGCGTGACAGATCGCCACGCGCGACGGCAGTGGTCACCTCGGCAATATTGCGCACTTGAGCCGTCAGGTTTCCAGCCATGGAATTGACAGAGTCGGTAAGGTCTTTCCAGGTGCCGGCCACGCCGGGGACGTTGGCCTGGCCGCCTAACCGGCCCTCTGACCCGACTTCGCGGGCAACGCGCGTCACCTCGCCGGCAAACGCGTTGAGTTGATCCACCATGGTGTTAATGGTGTCTTTGAGCAGAAGAATCTCGCCGCTTACGTTTACCGTGATTTTCTTGGAGAGATCGCCGCTGGCGATGGCCGTGGCTACTTCCGCGATGTTGCGCACCTGACCGGTGAGATTACTAGCCATGGAGTTGACGGAGTCGGTCAGATCTTTCCACGTGCCGCCGACGCCCGGCACCTGCGCCTGCCCGCCCAGCTTCCCGTCTGTGCCGACCTCTCTGGCTACGCGCGTAACTTCTGATGCGAAGGAGCGTAACTGCTCCACCATGGTGTTGATGGTATCTTTCAGCTCCAGAATTTCGCCCTTCACATCGACCGTGATCTTGCGTGAGAGATCGCCGCGCGCCACGGCAGTCGCGACTTCGGCAATGTTGCGCACCTGGCCCGTCAAATTGCTGGCCATGAAGTTGACGTTGTCGGTAAGGTCCTTCCAGGTGCCGGCGACACCCGGCACTTGCGCCTGTCCGCCGAGTTTGCCTTCGGTACCAACCTCACGCGCCACGCGCGTGACCTCGCCGGCAAAGCCATTGAGTTGATCCACCATGGTGTTGATGGTGTCTTTCAGCTCCAGAATTTCGCCCTTCACGTCGACCGTGATCTTGCGCGACAGGTCACCGCGCGCCACGGCAGTGGTCACCTCGGCGATATTGCGGACCTGAGCCGTCAAATTGCCGGCCATCGAATTTACAGAGTCAGTAAGGTCTTTCCAGGTACCGGCAACGCCGGGCACATTGGCCTGTCCTCCAAGCCGCCCTTCGGATCCCACTTCACGCGCTACACGGGTGACCTCACCTGCGAAACGGTTCAGCTGGTCGACCATGGTGTTCAGGGTTTCCTTGAGCTGCAGGATCTCACCGCGGACGTCTACCGTGATCTTGCGCGAAAGATCGCCGCTGGCAATCGCGGTCGCGACTTCGGCAATGTTGCGTACCTGTCCCGTCAAATTGCTGGCCATGAAGTTGACGTTATCGGTAAGGTCTTTCCAGGTACCGCCCACTCCGGGAACCTGGGCCTGGCCGCCGAGTTTGCCCTCGGTGCCGACCTCACGCGCGACACGCGTCACTTCGCCGGCGAAAGCGTTCAGCTGATCCACCATGGTGTTGATGGTGTTCTTCAGCTCCAGGATCTCGCCTTTGACGTCCACGGTAATCTTGCGCGACAAATCGCCTCGAGCGACTGCTGTTGTGACCTCCGCAATGTTGCGGACTTGCGCGGTCAGGTTTCCAGCCATCGCGTTGACTGAGTCGGTGAGATCTTTCCAGGTGCCGGCCACGCCGAGCACCACCGCCTGCCCACCTAATTTGCCGTCGGTGCCTACTTCGCGGGCGACACGGGTAACCTCGGAGGCGAAGGATCTGAGCTGGTCGACCATGGTGTTAATGGCTTCCTTGAGCTGCAGAATTTCCCCGCGAACGTCCACCGTGATTTTGCGCGAGAGATCGCCGCTGGCCACGGCGGTGGCGACTTCAGCTATATTGCGTACCTGGCTGGTCAGGTTGCTGGCCATGGAGTTGACGGAGTCGGTGAGATCCTTCCAGGTCCCGGCTACACCTGGGACTTGCGCCTGACCGCCGAGCCTGCCGTCGGTGCCTACTTCGCGCGCCACGCGGGTGACTTCCGACGTAAACACTCCAAGCTGCTGAATCATGGTGTTGACGATTTTGGCGGAGCGTAAGAAATCACCTTCGAGCGGACGTCCATCCACGTCCATTCTTACCGTCTGGGTCAGGTTTCCATCGGCCACAGCCGCGATCGCGCGTGTGACTTCGGTGGTCGGGCGCAGGAGATCCTCAACCAGCGTGTTGACTGAATCCTCGATCTCTCCCCACGCGCCCCGGGATTCGTCGAACCTGGCCCGCTCCCGGGTCCTGCCCTTCTTCCCCACCACTTGCCCGACACGCCGCAGCTCCTTGGCAATGCGCTGATTCGCCATGGCAATTTCATTGAAAGTGTCAGCCATTTTTCCGCTGAGCCCGGTCCAGGAACCAGGAAGGCGCACGGAGAAATCTCCATCGCGCATGGCCTGCATTCGCTCCAGGATGAGAACCAATTCCGAGGGGTCGTACTCGGCAACAGCGGCATTATGACCATTGGTCTTTGGCTTCCGGATTGGGGACTTTTCTTCAGTGGACAATGCGGGCGTTCCGTTTCTCTTCATGTCGATCTCCTGCATCGTGCGCAGAGCGTCAACCCCGCGGGCGAACCCGGGAATGAGGTCTGCGTTGGATCCTTCAGAATAGACGCGCGTTGGTGGGAAATCTGGAGGCAGATCATTTGGAGTCCGCGAAGCGTTTCCATTTGTCTACAAACTGCCGTTAGATGCAGGGGTTTGCATCCCGAGTTGGTTGCCCAGGTCTGCCCGGGAGCTTTTTTTTTCGGCACTTGGCGGATAGATCCTGAAAGAGAGTTCGCCATGATCGAAGGGCAAACTTGCCCATTCTCCCTTCTAGCGAATCCGCATGGATATCTGGAAACTTTTTTCCTCCAAGTCTCTAAAGAGCCACTAGTGCTCGTAGGCCTTGGGACAGGCGCTATGGCCTGCAGTTTTAATGTAAGTGGCTGATTTTATTTTAGATACTGTAATCCTGATTGAGGACCAGGGCGATGCCTTCAAACATGCGTTCGAAGCTGGATCTCTGCTGTTCCAGATGGCGCAGACCGGCGGCGGTGATCTGATAGGTGCGGACCCGGCGGTTGGTGGCGGAGACACCCCACTCGGCCTTCACGAGCTTCGCTTTGAGCAGGCGCTGGAGCGCCGGATAGAGCGATCCTTCCTCGACCTGGAGCAGGTTGTTCGATCGCTGCTGGATGTGCTGGACGAGCGCGTACCCATGGGCGGGCTGGCGTCGAAGGGACTCGAGAACCATCATTTCGAGTGCGCCGGGGAACAGATCGCGAGGTGGGGAGGTCTTCATAGGCTATACGGCAACAGGCATAGACTAAACAGGTGTAAAGCTTTTGGCAAGAGAAAAGCCTGGGAAGCACCGTTCAGGTGATGATGCATAACACGAAACCATTGCCGGCTTTCCGTGATCTAAGCCGTGGTCAGCCGATAGGCATGTAGGGCTCTCGGCGGGAGGAGACGGATAGGTGAGAACCAGTTCGGTCCTGCTTTTGCTGGTATCAAGTCTATCGGCTGGCGGTCAGACCGGCGGTGCTGCCCCTGCTCCTCAGTTGAGTAACCCTGGTCAAGTCACGCCCGCGCCGAAGCAGCATACAGACGAACTCACACAGCAACTCGACGTGGACTCAGCTGTACTGTCACAGATACCGGCCGATCCGCTGATTAAGCCAGATCCATTAGGCCCCATCCTTCAGCCGGTCGACAATCTCAGCGAAAGGCTTGCTAGATCCGCGCGGCTGAAGTTCGGTGCAACGTACACCTTTCTGAATCAGTACGCGACCGTCGTGCCGGATGGTCCAAGGCACAACCAGTTCAGCGGACGCCTCGATTTCACCGGCGCGTGGAGCGCGTACGATCACGGAAGCACAGCGGGATCCATCAGCCTGCTGATTCGTTCCGGAGTCAACATCGGTTACAGTCAGCAGTTCAACCTCAGCGATAGAATCGGCTCCGGGCTCTATCTGAACTGCCTGCAGGGCGGTGGCCCGCAAGAACCTATCACGGTGAACATCCTCTACTGGCGCCAGGATTTCCTGCAGAAGAAGCTTTCCTTTTACGTGGGCAAGATCCATCCCAATGAGTACGTGACCCTCAGCATGTTCAACAACGACGAACGTACGCAATTCTTAAATGGAGCAAACGACGGTAATCTTGCCGTCGCCTCGGATGGGACATACGCGGGCGGCGGGGCGGTTGAATTCCAAGCTACTCGCCATGTGTACGTCCATGCTGTCGCCGTGGACACGGAGGGCGCGCAGCAGAGAAACATTGAGACGCTGGTCGATCGAAAATACATGGAGGGCTTTGAAGTCGGCTGGTCCTCGGGTTCGCTCGGTGAAGAGTACCGGCATTATCGCGTCGGTATGTGGCGAGACGATACCAAGAACAACGGAAGCGGGTTCGGCGGCGGGTTTGGATTCGAGCATGAATTTTCCAACGGCTGGACGCCATTTGGAAGATTCGCCACGGGCACCCTCAAAGGGAGCGCCATCAAGCAAATCGAAGGAATCGGTCTGGCTCGGGTGCGTCCATTCGGACGCCGCGGAGATATGTTCGGGATGGCATGCAATTACAGCGAACCGAACCGCGCGGGTAAGCATCATGAAAGCGTATGTGAGTCGTTCTATCGGATTCGTCTCACTCAGAGCGTGAGGATTGGACCAGATCTAGAAGTCTCCATTCATCCCGCCTACGCAACTAAGGCTTACACCTCGACTCTTCTGGGCGCACGAATGGAGATCATCTTCTAACGGATCCTTCTTTGGCGTTCACGACAAGCTGCGGAAAAACTCTGCATGAGAACCCGCCTAAGAACTCAGCATCATAGGCTCTGGTTCCATGACAAAGGACGGGTGCCCCATATCTCGCTCGTTTTTCGCGAGATATGGGATACCACCGATGTTGACCGCTAAGTGCGTCGGATGAATCGAGAGTCAGAGGGCAAGAGCAGTGGTATCCCACATCTCGCGAAAAACGAGCGAGATATGGGGCACCCGTCCTTCGTCATGGAACCAGAGTCCGAGTAGGGCCGTGCCCTGATACAAAACAGAGCTCTTGTGCAGCCTGACAAGCCGCCACACTGAATGTGATCTTCGAGTTCTTTTACTGGGGACTGGCACGCAGTGCTGGTGCAGGGGCAACGGCCTGACCGCGAACGAGCGCTTTCAGCTCGTGCCGGAATGCCGCCCGGAGCTCGTGCTCGGAGAGAGGCACGTCGGTGGTAAGAGCGATGGTGCCAAGCTGTAGTTCTTTGTCCAGGTAGACTTTCCAGTCATACCCATACGTGCCGGTTGAGTACTGGTCAACGGTGATCCGGGGGAACTTGCCGGCCTCTTCGGAGAGAATGCGGGTCAGCCGTTGAATCTTCTCTGAAATTTCCGTTTCCATCTTCAATGCTCCTCACACAACAGTGTTCTCCGATGGGAAGGACAAGTCCAGCGAAAGTCCGGCGAAAGTGAAGGAAAATTTCCCGATCCGAACCTCTGGCCTGAGGGAAAAGGGGACCAGACCGAGCCGTAAACCGCTGGTTGCACAACTGTAGCGGCACGGGCTTAATGGTTGAAGGGCGGATAATAATCGTGCTGGTTCAGCAAGGTGAGAGGAGGATGCGCTATGCCGCGTGCCGTGAGATTCGATCAATACGGCGGACTTGAGGTTCTGAAAGTGGTGGAGATCGAGCGGCCGATCCCGGGGCCGGGGAAGGTTCTTGTCCGGGTCAAGGCTGCGGGCATTAATCCGGGAGAGGCCTCGATCCGGAAAGGACTGTTTGCCGAGCGCTGGCCTGCAACGTTTCCTTCAGGGCAAGGCAGTGATATCTCGGCTGGCCGCCTTGAGATCCCGATCGCCAAGGTATATCCCCTGGACGACGTTCGCGAAGCCTATCGAGAGCTCGAGCAGCGGCACACGCGCGATCGTGCTTGAACCTTAGCGCAAGCTGCCTGAGGCGCTAGCGAGAATCCATTTTTATACCCAACTGCCTGGATAAGAATTGGACCGTGGCCTCGTCCGCATTTAACCAGTTCATCCAGCGGAGGAAGCCGTGTATATCGTTGGGGATCACCAGCTCTTCGAAGGGCGTATGCTGCTGCTCAAGACGGTGCGCTAATTCGACTGTCTGATCAAAGGGCACATTGCGATCGTCGTCCCCATGGATTAACAGCACGGGCGATTTCCACTTCGCCATGTCCGCATCCGGTGAGGCAGCGTAAGCGGTATCGATCGCCCGCTTCCACTCCGCACTTGCCTCGTACCAATGCTCCGGAAGAGCCTGAGCCTTGGCCAGGAATGGAACCCAGTTCCAAATACCATGGAAGTCCACGCCTGCTTTGAAGACATCGGAGTTCCGAGCGAGCGCGAGGCCGGTGAGATAGCCGCCGTAGGATCCGCCCCAGATGGCGATGCGGTTCGCGTCGACGCCCCCAACCCGCTGGAGATAGCGAGCCCCGGCGAGCACATCCTGATACTCCGCCGCGCCGGCCGGCCCAGCATGCTCAGGATGCTGAAACGCTCTGCCGTAGCCTATGCCCAACCGGTAGTTCACCGAGAGCACGGTGAAACCATGAGCGGCCAAGTACTGGTTCACCGCATAGGCGTTGCTGTAATAGTCCATGTAGTGCCAGCCCAGCAGCATCTGCCGCGGTGGTCCACCATGAACAAAGATCACACCAGGCTGGTGCGCACCCGCACCGGCCTGGCGAAACAACTGACCCTGAATGGTAAGGCCGTCAGGAGACTTAAAGGTGACTAACTTGGGAATGACGAGGGCGCTGGACGGATAATCCTTGGTGCTCCCGGTATCGAGCGTATGGCTTTCTCCTGGCCGAGTGAGAACGTTCACCACTGCCGGCCGCTGTGCGCCGGCCGAAATGTAGGCGACATTGCCTTCCGTCAGCGCAGCCGGAGACCACTCGAGCGAGTCCCCGCTGGTCAGCGGCTGCGGAGCATGCCCGTCCAACCCGACACGAAAAAGGTGCCGCCGATCCTCATCGTCCGCGGTTTCTCCGGCGTTGGCGCTATACACCAGGCTGCGGTGATCCGGGCTCAACACCACGTTCTCGACCATGAAGTGACCAGGCGTCAGAAGCTGTGCGTCGCCGCCCGCCGTGTCTACTGCATATAGGTGGGGCCAGTTGTCAGTCTCAGCCAGGAAGACAAGCTTGTTGTTTGCCATCCAGAAGAGCGGTTCATTCTCGTCGAGGTCTGGCAGTGAACCGGCAAGTGTGTCGGGCGAGCTCCAAACCTTGCGGCATTTTCCCGTAGTCGCATCGGCAATCCAGAACGCAAACGGCTGCGGGTGTTGCACCAGGAAGTTTTGCGGTGCGTCGCCGTGGCTGGGCTGGCGCATGAAGGCGATCGAGCTGCCGTCGGGCGACCAGACCGGGTCCCCGTCAAAGCTGGTAGAGGGGCTGAGGTAAAGCAGCGATTGCCCCGATGTCATGTATACGCCGACAAAGCTGTGATCGCCCCGGTCAGACACAAAGGCGAGCCGCGTTCCGTCCGGGGACCAGAGCGGCGTGTTGTCTTTCCCGCGGTCAAAAAAAAGACGCTGGGGCTTGTCTGCGACGTTGCCTGCACCCGGAAGGGGCGCGGTCCAGATCTGCCCATCCTTCACGTAGGCCAGTTCTCCCTTGGGGGACAAGGCGGGGCTGTCTCCCTCGGCTACCTGAACCGGCGTGCCGGCAGAGTCTGTGACGGAGACAGACCAGATCGTGACTTTCGCCTCGGATGGATTGTTATCGGGATTTGGCGCCAGATTGCCCTGGGCCGGCCAGTTCGCATCGTGGTCGCCGCCGCGTACGTAGAGCAGCTGCGATGCGTCAGCAGAGAAGGTGAGCTGGGTCAGCTCCTGTCCATCATCAAGGGTGTAATGCGTTAGCTGTCGCGGCTCGCTGTCTGCCGGACCTGCAGACCAGATGTTGCGAACGCCGCGCACGTTCTCCACCCAGGCAAACTTGTCGCCCTTATCTGAGGCCACGAGTCCGCTGTCATATGGGTAGCGGAGCACCTGATCCAATGTGGGCGCGGGAGCAGCGAAGACTGGCAGCACGAAAAGCAAGGCAACTGGAAGCGCAGAGCGGAGGATGCAGAAGAAGGGACGCATGCTTTGTACGATACAACGCTGTTCGACGCCACTGCGGGCGGCGGAAAACTCCCGAATGTTGTACACGTCGCGAGACGTCCCAGGCCAAGCCTTCGTGTTAAGGTCATGGATGATCTGGGAATTGGCCTGCTGCGTCACAACTGGCTAGTGCCACGCAAGGGTGGCGCTGCAACAGGGTCTTCCTGATCGGACCAAAAGCCATGACGACCCAACGAGAGTTCGTCATCTTCGAGGCTGCGCTCGCCATCGATCCGTTGAAGCAGCAGGCCTTCCTGGATCAGGCGTGCGGCAGCGATCTGGAGCTAAGGGGAGTGGTTGAGGATCTCCTGGCGACAGATGCGCGCGCGGGCAGCTTTCTCGAACATCCGCCTCTCCAATTCGTCGACGGAGCGATGAGTTCAGGACCTGACCAGGACGAGATTGCCGCGTCGGGCGCCGGAGATCTGATCGGCCGAAACCTCTCACACTTTCACATTACCGCCTCCATCGGAGCTGGCGGGATGGGCGAAGTCTATCGCGCCACCGATATGAAACTCGGTCGCGAGGTCGCGCTCAAGGTCCTGCCCCACGCAATGGCCCGCGATTCCGAGCGTCTGGCGCGTTTCCAGCGCGAAGCTCGCGCGGTAGCAGCGTTGAATCATCCAAACATCGTGACCTTGCACTCGGTTGAGGAGGCCGAAGGCGTGCACTTCCTCACTATGGAGTTGGTCGAGGGTCATCCGCTGCACCACTTGATCCCGGAAACAGGACTTCCTGTCGGACGAGTCATCTCGATCGGTGCCGCACTGGCTGAGGCGCTCAGCGCGGCACACGAAAAAGGCATTGTGCACCGCGACCTGAAGCCAGCTAACATCATGGTTACGAGTGAGGGGCGGGTGAAGGTACTGGACTTCGGCCTCGCGAAAGAGACCCGTGCGACGATGACTTCGACCGGGCACACCGCACTGGGCCTCGTGATGGGGACGCCGGCCTACATGTCACCAGAACAGGTAAGTGGTCAGGCCATAGATCACAGAACCGACATTTTCTCTCTTGGAATCGTGCTCTACGAGATGGCGAGCGGGTGCAAGCCCTTCCAAGGGCACTCGCCGGCCGAGATTATGTCGTCGATCTTGCGCGACACTCCGCCAGCGCCGACGCATTTGCCCGCTGATCTAGCCCGCATCATCCGACGCTGTCTGGAAAAGGACACGCGCAAACGCTTCCAGACCGCCCGTGATATGCGCGATGCACTTCGCGATCTACGGGGAGCGGGAGGCGTGGCGTCCTCCGATCCAGCGCACGGCTCTACGTGGGCAATGCCGAATGCCTCTCACGCGAAACAGGGTTTCAGGGTAGCCGTGCTGCCTTTTAAATGCAGCGGCGGCCCAGCTGAACTCTTGCCGCTGGCGGAGGGACTCACTGAAGACATCGTCACCGGCCTATGCCGATTCTCATACCTCCAGGTCACTTCGGTCAGTTCCCATGATGGTATAGATCTCCGATCCCTGGGCAAGGAACTCGGCGCGCGTTACATCATGGGGGGCAGCGTTCGCCAGGCGGGCGCCAAGCTGCGCATCGCGGTGCAACTCGGCGATGCGAGTTCCGGCGCCGAACTCTGGGCGGAGTATTACGACCGCGCCTTTCGCCGCAAAGCAGTCTTTGAGCTGTTGGACGAAGTCGTTCCTCGGATCGTCTCCACCGTCGCAGACACCCAAGGCATTCTGCCCCACAGCATGAGCGAAGCAACACGCCTTCGAGACCCCGAAGAATTGAGCCCGTATGAAGCCGTGCTGCGGAGCTTTGCGCACTTCCAGCGCGTGAATGCCGAAGAGCACGCCGCCTCGAGGCTGGCCCTGGAGCGGGCCGTTCAACAGGCGCCTGGCTACGCGGATTGCTGGGCTATGCTTTCAATGCTCTACAAAGAGGAATACACGCACGAGTTCAATCTTCGGCCTCATCCGCTGGGACGTGCATTCGCGGCTGCGCGGCGTGCGGTAGAGGCTGCTCCGTCCAGTCACCTCGCTCAGCACGCCCTTGCCGCTACCCTGTTCTTCCGTAGGGAGATACAAGCCTTCCACACCACGGCGGAACGTGCCATTGCCTTGAATCCCATGGACGGATTCACAATGGCTTACCTCGGGTTCTTGATGGCCTACAGCGGCAATTGGGAGCGTGGCTGCGGCTTAACAGAGCACGCCAGGAGCCTGAATCCCCATCATCCGGGATGGTACTGGTTCGCTCCCTTCTTCAATGCCTACCGCAAAGGCGACTACCGCACCGCGCTGGATATCGCTCCAAAGCTCGACATGCCTGGTTTTTGGCGCACAAAGGTCGCCCTTGCAGCGGTCTACGGACAGGTGGGAGAAGAGGAAGGGGCCGAGCGAGCCCTGCAAGGGCTGCTTGCACTGAGGCCGGACTTCGCCGCGACAGCGCACGAGGAACTCGCGAAGTGGTGGGAACCGCAACTGGTGCAGCACTTGATCGATGGACTCCAGAAGGCTGGGTTGCAGGTTGTCAGCTAGCAGCCGCGACATCCGGTCCCCTTAGTGCGCGCCCATGCGGCATGCGATGAGAAATGCTTGCACAGTCGCCTCGACATTGGCCTTGTTCTGACCAGCAATGTCGAAGGCTGTGCCATGCGCTGGGGTCGTGATCGGGATCGGCAATCCGCCATGGATCGTCACTCCCTTATCAAATCCTAGTAGCTTGAGCGCGATCTGCCCCTGGTCGTGATACAGGGTGACAATGCCGTCGTATTGACCGTCGCGGGCCTTGAGAAAGATGGTGTCGGCCGGGAACGGCCCGGCAACGGGATAACCTTCCGCATTCGCCTCGCTCACGGCGGGCGCGATGATGTCGATCTCCTCACGTCCGAAGGAACCGCCGTCTCCGCCGTGTGGATTCAGAGCGGCGACCGCCACCCGCGGATGCTCGAACCCGGCCGAATGCAGGGCGGCGTAGAGCAACTTGGCGGACTCGATGATTCGCTCCCTGGTCAGATAAAGAACGACGTCTTTGAGCGGCACATGAGAGGAAACACGAGAGGTCCACAGGTTTCCCAAGGTATTGAACTCGCAGACATAGGAGGTGACTTTTAGATGGTTGGCGAAGAAGTGAAGTTCGTCGGTGAACTTCATGCCGGACATTCCCATGGAGCGTTTGTTCAGGGGCGCAAAGCAGATGGCGTCGATCAGTCCCGCGGAGGCGGCGTCCAGGCACATCCCCAAAACCTTGAGTACAGAGTCGCCCGCAGGACTGGACACCGTGGAGCGCGGAGCTTCCCCGGGACGGATAGTTTCCACCGTCAGGAAAAGAGGAGCGCCGTCGGAGAACGAGCGCACCTCATCGAAACGACTGACGGTACGAGTGGCGACGCTCACGCCGGCGATCGCCTGACCTTCTTCCCACAGCCAGGCATCGCCGACTAATACCACGTCGGCTCGACCGATCACGTCGCGGCGGGTTAGCAGCTTAGCTATAAGCTCGGGACCGATACCGGATGGATCACCAAGTGTGAGCGCGACCACTGGCTTGGGCGAAGGGTTCAAGGGGTCCTCTTTCTCTTTTACACACTGCATGAAAGCGGCCCTCTCTGTCGAGGTGCCTGGGCGCGGTGGAGTGCGAAGGGAGTTGTTTGGGGGAAAGGCGCACAGCAGATCCCTCGGCTACGCTCGGGATGACAAAAGTTAAGGTTGGTTCTGTTTGTGCAGATCGGGTTATGGGGATGGACAGATCGGGACACAACAAGTGCCGTTGCAGCTCTCTCAGCCACTAACCAACTTCCCATGGAAGCGCCACCCCACCCTTTGTCATCCCGAGCGTAGCCGAGGGATCTGCTGTTTTCTCAGCCACTAACCAACTTCCCATGGAAGCACCACCCCACCCTTGTCATCCCGAGCGTAGCCGAGGGACCTGCTGTTTTCTCAGCCACTAACCAACTTCCCATGGAAGCACCACCCCACCCTTGTCATCCCGAGCGTAGCCGAGGGACCTGTTGTTTTCTCGGCCACTAACCAACTTCCCATGGAAAGCGCCACCACCCTTTGTCATCCCGAGGAGCTGACTTGCCTGCGGCAAGTTAAGAGTGAAATGAACGCTGAAATCGATATTGATTCTATTGGTTTTATTTTTTGTTCATTAGGAGCGTAGCCGAGGGACCTGCTGTTTTCTCAGCCACTAACCAACTTCCCATGGAAGCACCACCCCAACCTATGTCATCCCGAGCGTAGCCGAGGGATCTGCTGTTTTCTCAGCCACTAACCAACTTCCCATGGAAGCACCACCCCAACCTCTGTCATCCCGAGCGTAGCCGAGGGATCTGCTGTGCGCCTCTCCCCCTAGTGGCACTTCGGGGCAGGACAAAATACAAAAGGGCCGGGGCTTTCGCCCCGGCCCTTTCGCTTTGCTTACGTTAGTTGCTGAAGAGCAGGATGCCAGTGGACTTGTCTTCTCCCACTTCGCTTACCGGCCGGTAGAAGAGCTGATTGTTGTCGAGATATACCTCGAGGAATGCAGGACGCTCGGAAATGCCGCCGGCGATCAATGCTTCCGATAGTGGATCTTCGACATAGCGCTGCAGCGCGCGGCGCAACGGACGCGCCCCGTACGTGCGGTCGACCAACGTCTTTTCCAGAATCCACTTCTTGGCATCTTCGGTCACCGACAACGTGATCGCCTTCTGAATCAGATTGGCGTTCAGCTGCTGTACCAACAGCTCAAGAATCTGGATCAGATCCGCATCCGAAAGCGACAGGAAGATAATGACCTCGTCCAATCGATTTAAGAATTCCGGATTGAAGGTCCGCTTCACCTCGTTCTTGACCAGCTCCTCCATCTTGTCCATCAGCAGATCTTCCCTGTCTGACTGGAAGCCAAGCCCCTGCTTTCTCTGCAAGTGCCGTGCGCCGATGTTCGAGGTCATGATGATGATCGAGTTCTTGAAGTCCACGGTGTTGCCGAGGCCATCCGTCAGCTGACCATCTTCAAAAACCTGCAAGAGGATGTTGAAGACATCAGGGTGCGCCTTCTCGATTTCATCCAGCAGCACCACAGAGTAAGGCGAGCGCTTCACCCTCTCGGTGAGCTGACCCCCTTCCTCGTAGCCCACATAGCCCGGAGGCGAACCGATGAGCTTGGAGACCGAGTGCTTCTCCATGAACTCCGACATATCGAAGCGGATCAGAGCCTTCTCGCTGCCGAAGAGGAATTGGGCCAGGGTGCGCGCCATCTCCGTCTTGCCCACACCAGTCGGGCCCAGGAACAGGAACGAACCGATGGGACGATTGGGCGACTTGAGACCCGCACGGGAGCGCCGGATCGCACGGGACAACGCCGAAATCGCCTTATCCTGCGAAATGACCCGCTTGTGCAGCTCTTCTTCCACACGCAGCAGCTTCTGGGTTTCCTCTTCTTTAATTGAGGTGATAGGAACCCCGGTCCAGCGGCTGACCACATCCTCGATATCCTCACGGCCAACAATCCCGGCGGTCGAGTCGTCGAGGTGATACTTGTCGCGCAGGGCGCGCAGGTTCTCGCGCTCCTTGCGCTCCTCATCGGAGTAGAAGCGCGCCTTCTCGAATTCATGGTTGGCAATCGCATTTTCCATGCGATGGACAATGAACTTGATGCGCTTCTGCACCTCGGTGATCTCTTCCGGCAACGAGGTCTGGCGCAGCTTGACGCGCGCACCGGCCTCGTCGATCAGGTCGATCGCCTTATCCGGAAGAAAGCGATCCGGAATATAGCGGTTGGAGTGCGAGACCGCGAAGTGGATGGAATCATCGGTGTAGCTGACCGCATGGAACTTCTCGTAGCGGTCCTTGATACCCATGATGATCTTGATCGCATCTTCTTCGTTCGGAGGGGGCACCTTGACCGCCTGGAAGCGGCGCTCGAGGGAGCGATCTTTTTCGATCGATTTGCGGTATTCCGCCGGCGTGGTTGCGCCGATGCATTGAATCTCGCCCCGCGAAAGAGCCGGCTTGAGGATATTGGCCGCGTCGAGCGAACCCTCGGCCGAGCCCGCGCCCACCAGGGTGTGCAGCTCATCGATGAAGATGATCGAGTTCTGGTTCTCCATCAACTCTTTCATGATGGTTTTGAGCCGCTCCTCGAACTGGCCGCGGTACTTGGTTCCCGCGACAATGAGCGACAGATCCAGGGCCAAGACGCGTTTATCCGCCAGGAAGCTGGGTACTTCGCCGTCAGAGATGCGTTGCGCCAGTCCTTCTACAATGGCTGTCTTGCCCACTCCAGGCTCTCCGATGAGCACTGGATTGTTCTTGGTGCGGCGGCACAGGATCTGCACCACACGCTCCAACTCCTGATCGCGGCCCACCAGCGGATCGAGCTGGTTATCCATCGCCGCCTGGGTCAAATCACGGGAAAACTCCACCAACAAGCTTGACTCACGATTGCGCTGAGAAGGGGGCGCCTTCTCTTGTGTGGCCCGTGCCAGCTCCTCACGAATCGCGAGCAGACGGAGTCCGCGTTCGTGCAATATCTCGGCTGCGAAACACTTCTCCTCACGCAGCAGCCCTAGCAGTAGATGTTCTGTCCCAATATGCTTGTGCGACAGGCGCTCAGCCTCCTCTGCAGCATAGGCGAGCACACGCTTACATTCATTCGACAAGGGCAGATCAACAGAAGTAGAAACCTTCTCCCGAATCGTGGTGTGACCTTCAATCTGCTTGCGGATGGATTCAACCGAAGCATGGGAGCGGAGAAAGCGATTGGTCAGCGCTTTGTCCTCACGCAGGAGACCGAGCAGCAAGTGCTCCGTCTCGATGTATGGGGAACCAAACTGGCTGGCCTCATACCGTGCAAAGAAGATGACGCGCCGCGCCTTTTCTGTATACCGTTCGAACATGTTCCCCCTTGAAAAGCTGCCCCTGGTTCACTCTTTGGTCCACTCTTTCGACCCTTGCGGATCCTGGGAGCGCCAACGGCAATTTTCGTCCTGTTCCATCTTCCCAGAGCCATTGACCCCGGGAAAACAACTCGGCTGGGAGCGGATATAAGCTTTCATCAATCTTATATCGGTTCAGCCCTTCCAACGAGTCACCCGTTTGGGTTAAACCCTTGGCACCGCACTATTTTCTGGAAATCGTGGTAGTTGCGCCTCCACTCAAACTTCGAGAGGAGACAATTCTTCGACTCGGCCCTGGGCCAACCGCAAAACCCGCTCACAGCGCCTCGCCAGAGGCAGATTGTGGGTCACCAGAATCGAGGTAAGTCCATAGCTTGCATGCAGGCGTTCGATCAGGCCGAACAGGGCATCCGCAGTCTGGTTATCCAGATCTCCTGTAGGCTCATCCGCCAGCAAAAGCCTCGGCTGGGTCACCAAAGCGCGCGCTATCGAGACACGCTGCTGCTCCCCGCCGGAAAGTTCTCCCGCGCGATGGGTCGACCGGTCCGCCAGTCCCACCTCGCTGAGCCAATGTTTGGCCTCTTGCATTGCCTCTTTTTTAGACTTGCCGCGCGCTAGAAGGGGGAGCGCGACGTTTTCAACGGCCGTAAACTCGGGCAGCAGGTAATGAAACTGCCATACATAGCCGATCTCGCGATTGCGAAAGTCCGCTGCCTCACCGGGGGACAAGGATCGCAAGAGTGTTGCCCCGAAGTATACCTCACCGGCGGACGACGTATCAAGCGCGCCGAGGATGTGCAGCAGGGTGCTTTTGCCGGCGCCCGACTGGCCCACAATGGCCAGCATCTGCTGCCTTTTCACCTGGAAGTTGATGCCCTCAAAAAGAACCAGCCGCCCGCGTCCGGTGGCATACTCTTTGCGCAGATTGCGCACCTCGACCAGGACGTCGTCCTGGCTGCCGCGCGTCGTCAGGCGGCCTGCGGTGGCTTCGTCTGCTGCTGCGGCCAGTTCCATTTCTTCCTCTGCGGTCAGTAATCAATCGTGACCTATCTTCATTTATCACTAATGCACCCCTCAACGGAAGGGGCTTTATGAATGGGTTGCTTCATGAAGCATCAGCCCTTGTGTCCGTTTTGGCGCCGAGCCGGTTTGCTGCGAATGGGAAATTACTCGAAGCGCTCTGCGTATCCGGATTTCCTGCCACGCTGCGCTGAACATTGCCCGTGTGCGGCTTTCCGTAAAGAAAGCCGCATGAAGCTCGCCATCGCCACCAACCTCGACAGGAAATTCCGGGGGTAGTACTCCCCGGTACCCGGTACATTAATTGCCTCTTAGATGCAACAGACACGGGTTTTGATTCTGATCAGCCATGGATTCATTCGTAGCGGAGGGCCTCGGCGGGAAGGATCCTGGCGGCGGAACCGGAGGGATAAAGCGTGGCCAGCAGCGACACGGCCAGGGCCACTCCCGCCACAATAAGCCCGTCCGTCCAGCGCGCGGCAAAGGGAAGATAGTCGATGGAATACACCGCGGCGGAGAGACTGAAACGATAGTGGCCGCCCAGCCAGGAGAGACCATAGCCACCGATCAGGCCCAGGAAAGTGCCCGTGAACCCGATCAGCAGCCCCTGCAGCAGAAAGATCATCCTCACCTGCCTCGGCTGTACTCCAAACGACATCATGACCGCGATATCCCGGGTCTTTTCCATCACCATCATGGTCAGGGCGGTGAGTATGTTCAGCGCGGCCACGCAGACAATCAGGCCGATGACAATGAAGGTGACCACCTGCTCCAGCCTGAGGGCATGAAAGAGCTCGCGGTTCTCTTCCATCCAATTGGTGGTCAGAAAGCCTGGCCCGGCGGCCTGCTCGATAGCACGTCCGATCTGGTCGGCATGATACAGATCATCCACTTTAAACGAGATTACCGACACTACGTCCGGCTCGCCAAAGAGGCGCTGCGCATCGGCCAGGCTGGTAAACGCCATGCTCGAATCGTATTGGTAAAAGCCAGAATGGAAGATGCCAACCACCTGGAAGTACTGAAATTTGGGTATCAGCCCAAGCGGAGTCAGCTCCCCTTGCGGGCTGGTGACCAGGACCGTGCTCCCCACCCTGGCATCGATGGTGTCAGCCAAGTCGTGGCCAATCACAATGGGCGGAGGCGCGTGGTCCTCACCGGCGAAGGCTCCTTCAGGCTTGGGTTCGAGAGGGGCGGCGCTGCCCAGGGTGACGTTGGAGAGCAGGTCGCTGACCCGGCGCTCCTGGGCGGGGACGATGCCCTCGATGAGGGAGCCGCTGGAACGCGCGCCCTTCGAAATAAGTACCTGCTCGTAGAGCCCGGGCGAGGCCGCCTTCACGTGGGGCAGCTGCTCCAGGCGCGCGGTCAGCGGGCGCCAACCGCGGATTCCGTCGCTGGCCACGCGCATCAACTGCACATGAGCGGTTGAGCCCAGCAGCCTGTCCTGCAGATCCCGGCGCATGCCGTTGGTGATGGCCAGGGCAACGATCAGCGAGGCTACGCCGGCGGCCACGCCGGCGATGGAAATGACGGTAATGATGCCCACCACCGCCTGGCGGCGCTTGGCCCGCAGGTAACGCACGGCGACAAAAAGCTCGAAGCGCATCGGGCTTAGTGAACTACTGTCTTGGCTGCGCTCACGTTTTCGTACCGGTCATAGACGCGCACGGTAAGAATATGCTCTTGCGGGTCGGTGACAGGTGGCCGGGCCTCCGCCGGCTCGTCTTCGGGCGGGGTCCGTAGCGCCAGGGCCGAAAGCGGAACGGTGAAGTCGTAGTGCTCGGTCAACGAATCGGAGAGTTTGCCCACCGGTTCCAAAAACTGCCATCGGCCGGCGTCGAGGGAGTACTCCGCGTGCGCGATGGGCGAGATGGCATCCGTGGCCACGAAACTTGCATGGAGAGCTCCACTCTGGAGGCTGCCCTGGAGTGCGGAGACCACGGGCGGAGTGGTATCGATAATGAAATGGTCGCTCTCCCGCTCGCCCGTCAGAGCATCACCGAGAGTATGCGCGGGGGCATCGCTGGCAACTACCCGGATGCGATAGCCGCCATCGGGAATCCGGATGGAATCGAAGGAATAGAAACGCTCGGTTACGCGCGCCCTGAGCAGACGCCAGTTCTTCTCTCCGTCCCCGCGAACGTAGACGTCGAAGATCAGTTCGTCGCCGTTGTCGTCATGCGCCGACCAGCGCACCGTCACCGCGGCCCGGTCCCGGACCGCGGCCAGGGGCGCAGTGGACGGGTCCTGGGTGTAACTCAGAGCATTCTGAGCCGAGGGCAGGTTGATGCTGATCTGCTGCGGCTGGCCCGGCTGCGCGGGAGCCTGGGTCGCCCGCGCGCCTGGTTCGACCGCAATCTCATCCACCACCGGCGCGATGTTTACCGGCAAATAATTCACGCCTACGGAGCCGACCCTGGCCCCGGGCTCCAGCACCGCCTTCCATTGAATGAAACGCGCCGCGGGTACGCCGGCCGTGCCCGCATTGGGCGTTACCTTCTGCCACGGGCTCCAGTTCCGTTCCGGATTCTCGACGTTGCCGGAGCGGGCGAAGATCTCGAAAGCGCCGGTCGAGCCATTGTCGTTGGCATTCACTTCCATGCGGCCGAATTGCGAAAACACTCCGGAATCGAAGACATCGCTCAGGTAGGTGGCGTGGATTGAGGGCTGGCTGCTGAGCTTATACAGCCTGCCCGTATTGCTGGTGGCCACGTATAGCCCATCCGGCGCATCGGCGAAAGCCGTGGCCTGGCCGGTGGCGGCACGGGCCAGGTCGACGTAGGATCCGTCCTCGTGAATGCGATAGATCCTGCCCCGATTGCCCGTGGCTGCCAAGAGGCCCAGGGGGGTAGACCGCAGGCCGTAAACGACGTCATCGCGCGACGCCCAAAGCTTGCGCGGAGCGCCTTGGGGGCTCAATTCGTCGACTTCGGAGCCATCGGGAATGAGGCCATTGCTGCTGGACGCCTGCACCGATCCGGGTGTGACGATGGTGATCGTTGCGGTGGCCACGGCGACACCCTGCACCGGCAGCGGCGGCAATGGGCTTTTGCTCTTCTCGCCCACGGCTGCGACATACAACCGGCCATCCGCGGCCTCTGCCAGGGCCGTTACTTCACGCTTGGGCGCGTCGTAAATGACCAGGCCTTTGCGGTCTTTGCCAATGCGATATACCAGTCCCCCGCCATCGCTGCCCGCAATCAGGTTCCCATTGGGCTCGAAGAGGAGGCAGCGAATATGCTGCTCGTCACTTTCGAAATACACCTCCGCGTGGGGGTTATCTTTCGCTACGTCGACGCGGTAGATCGCGGCGGGTCCACCAGTCGCGACGTATAAAGCACCCTGGGCATCGAAGGCCAGATCCCAAATGTATCTGGCCTGATCGGTCGTCTTGGCCGGCGCCGCGGTCGGGGCCGCAGTTGCGGCGTCGAAGACGACTGTGGCGCTGCTCTCGTCAAGACCGGACTGGCCGGGCTTGATGCGGTAAACCTTGCCTCCAGGCACCGTGGCCGCGTACACCGAGCCGTCCGGGCCAACCTTTACTGTTTGCACGGTGAGATCTTTGCTGGTGAAGAGCTTGGTCGAAGCGCCCGCGGGAGAGACTTTGAGCACAGTCGCCGGCGAGCCGGTGGCTACGTAGGCGTTTCCCTGGCTATCGGAAGCCACATCCCAGATGTAGGTGGAAGGCGTTAACAACACCGACTGCAACGTGGGCCCAGCCTCCAGGTAGCCTGGGCTGGCGATGGAGGTGCTTGCGGGCTGGCCCTTTTCAAATTCCTCGTAGCGGGATTGAACCCACAGGCGGGTTCCCTGGGCTAACAGAAGGTGGGGATAAACAACCAAGACCAATAGACTTGCGGTTACGACGCGAGGCATCATGCTGAACCGAGTCTACTAGGCTGCATTTGTCACCACAAATGAGGTGCATGCCTGCGTGAGAATTTCCGGTTCAAAATCGATTCTCGGCGAAGTCGGTCTCCTAACAGAACCCCGTAGGAACTGGACGGGCGCCCCACGTTCGCCTCAGCGTACGTGGGCCGAACAAGACGGGCGAAGCCCACCAAAAGCTTTTGTGAAATCGAGGAGCAAAAGCAATCGAAACATATCATTTCGGCCCACGTATCCGGATTTCCTGCACGGGGCGCCACCAACACCCGCGTGTGCGGCTTTCATTAAGGAAAGCCGCATGAAGTTCGCCAACGCCAACAAGCTCGACAGGAAATCCGGAGTACGCTGAGGCGAACGTGGGGCACCCGTCCAGTTCCTACGGTTCTGTTAGGAGACTGACTCAAAATTGATGGCGCGTGGCGAAGACGGACAGATTCGTCTAGTTCGCCAGCACAGCGCGGTAACGGACGCGGTTTTTCTTCACTTTGGTCACCGCTTCATTGGCTTTGGACATCGCGAAGCGCTCGGTAATGGCCTGTACCTTGTGGCGCTCGGCCACTCGCAGCATTTCACGCATCATTCGCGGGCTTCCGTTCGGACTGCCGGTAACTATTTTGTTGCCAGAAACCAGGGGATAAACCGCTACCCCCAGAACGCCCGGCGGGACACCAACGAAACAAAGCGTGCCATGGGGGCGCAGCGCCGCTATATATGCACTCCAGTCCTGGTCTGCCTCAACCGTCGACAGGATCAAGTCGAAATGGCCGCCCAGCTTCTTGAGCGTCTTGGTCTCCCGCGTGTTCACGAACTGGTCGGCGCCCAACGACCGAGCGTCCGGCTCCTTGGCTGGGGAGGTGGAGAACGCCGTGACTTCGGCTCCGAAAGCACGGGCAAACTGCAGCGCCATGTGACCCAGGCCGCCGATGCCAACAATCCCCACTCGCGATGCCGGGTTGACGCCATGACTGCGAATCGGGTTGTAGACGGTAATCCCGCCGCATAGCAATGGCGCGGCACGCTCGCTATCCAGGCCATCGGGAATGAGAAATACGAAGCGGGCATTGATGCGCACCCGGTCGGCGTAGCCGCCATTGCGGTGTACGCAGGTGCCCTGGATATCAGGGCACAGGTTTTCCTCGCCCTGTAGGCACCATTCACACTGCCCGCAGGAATTGGCCTGCCAGCCAACCCCCACGCGGTCCCCCAAATTCAGTCCCAATACGGCGGCGCCAGTTGCCGTGACTTTGCCGATAATCTCGTGCCCGGGGATCAGCGGATATTGGCTGATGCCAAAGTCGTTGTCGACCATGTGGAGGTCGCTGCGGCATATCCCACAATGGGAAATGGCAATTTCCACCTCGTTCGGCTTGATCTCTCCGGGGTCGTACTTGTAGGGCAGAAGTTCAGCGCCAGCTGCATGCGCGGCGAATCCTTGGATTAGCGCCATAAGAGCGTTGCCCTTGGCAGTGAGATTGGGTACAAGGGCCCGCGTAAAAGCGGTTTCACAGTAGGTGTAATTCGAAGTAGGAAGAAAACCACACCTCGTGATCTTTATGACGCCACAGTTACTGTGAAACCGCTCCAGTCTACATTATTCGATTTCTACGGACACGACCTGCATTCCGCTCAGCATGGCGTCCACCGGAATCGAGGTTACGGGAACAACCGATTCGCCGTTGAGGGAAATACCGCGATTGGTGCGCAACGGCTCCAGCACGTTAGCCATGGAGATGGGGATCGATGCCAGGGTTCGCCCGTCGACCACCGCCTGGGCATTGGGCAGCAGGAGGGTGACGTATAGTTTGTCGTCGTCGTGGGCCGAGTTCATCTGGTGGATGATGCTGCTCAATTCGATAGGGCCCTCGGTGGCAGAGGTAGTGTTGGTCAGCCGGTCGAGGGTCGCTCCATCGCTGAGCAGAATCCGGAGTGGCCCAGGGTTCAAGGTCAAAGGAAGGACGATGGGAATACGCAGATTCTTCGGGTCTCCGCGGAAGGGCCGCAGCGTCGCTTCCACCATGACAGTATCGCCCGCATGGGCCGCCGGTTGTGTCGCCTGCGCTCGCTCCAACTGGATGCTGCGCCGCCCGGGAAGCGAGTCGACATCCAGGTCGATGCGCTGGATATTGCGCACCCGCGCGGAATTGCCATAGACCGCCTGGAAGCGCTGCCCCACGGTAAGCGCTGCCCGCATCGCGGAGGGAATCTGATCGGTTGGCGCGATCAAAGAATCCACGTGCAGCGGCGGATAGCCCTCGATCGAAACCGTACCCCGCAAGCTGTAGGTGAGCTCTTCGCTGTAGCTGTTGGTCTCGAGCAAGGACTCATAGAGCGAGACCATCAGCGCTCCGGGAGTGATATCAGGGTTGTCAATGACCTCGACGTGAAGGGTACGGTCGCGGAGGCCGCCATGGGTATGGATCGCCACCGGGATCATACGAGCCGACTCGCCCGGGACACCGCGAATCGCCGATGACCGATCCTCGGTAAAGGCGCCGATGGTCTGGGTAGTGTTCACGATCTTGAAGGAATTCAGCGGCGAGGCTAAGGTAGCCACGACGTCCGCCTTGGTCATGGGAATGGAAACGTTGCCATAGCGGGTGATGGGGTGCCCGCAGGCCAAAACCTGGTGCGGGTCAACATAAGTCACGGTACAGGTGGCAGCAATTTCCAGATCGCCCCGAACCAGCAGGGCGCTCACCGCAGACCCGGGGAGCAACGGAGGGCCAGCATCCGGGTGTGTGCCGTCATTTGTGCCTTCGGGAGCGCTTCCACCCAAGCCAGCGACCGGCATGGCCCCCATGATCGAGACATGGTCCTGGAAGAACTTGACTGCATCCGGGCTAAAGCCGGAAAGGACGAGGGGGGTTTCGATGGGATGGATGTCGGTCGCATCGGCGGTAGCGGTGGCTGAGCTATGAGGATCCTCCGAATTCAACTGGCTGGTGGTATGCATCCATGTGGCGGGCTCAGTCGTGCCGTTGACTGCCAGCATCTCGGCGATGGGGGTGATGCCGGCGATGGGTTCCTTGCTGAATTGCCCAATTCTGTATGACAACGCGCCCAGTAGCTTGCCGTCTATGTAGACGGGGCTGCCGCTCATGCCTGCGACCACTCCGGTGTACTCTGGTTTGGACCCCTTGAGACGCGCCAGGATCATATCCTGCCCGGGGCCGAGGACATTTTTGAGTACCCCGAGTATTTCCACATCCATGGCTTCCGGTTGCGTGCCTTCAAAGACGGTATATGCCACACCATGCAGGCCCCGGTGCACCTCCGCGAGGGGAAAGACTCCCGCCGTGGCAGACGAAGGCGGAGTAGCCGGGCCAACCTGGGCAACCAGGCTGCCCGCAACGAGAAAAACTGCGGTCAAAGTTGAAAAGCGGGTTGATATACGACTAATAGACACGTCTACAGATTAGACGTTCCTGGCCACTTGAGCATATAGCGCCAACCCTCTTATTTTTGGAGCTAACGAGGTATTTCGATGAAGTTCGATTATTCCGCCGCCGTACACGGTTATCGTCGCAGATTGGGTCAAAAGCTGTTCCCTGCTTTGCTGGTGCTCCTGCTCGCTCCAGGGCTTCATCCCGCACGGGGCCAACAGGCGCCGAGCACACCGCCCGCGAACCCTCCACAGCAGCCGGATCAATCGTCGCCCGATTCCGGTGGTCCTGCGGGCGACAATGGCGCGATCGCCATCCCCAAGAAGGCAGAGAAACCGGACGTGCCCCCGCCGCCGCCGGAGCCAAAGGTGAAGAATCCCCCCGGTCTGCAGAACTTCTCGCTGCGCGTCGACGTGCCCGAGGTAAACCTCGATGTAGGCGTCATCCTACAGAAAACGCATGAGTTCGTACCCAACCTGCAGCCGGCCAACTTCCGCGTCTACGAAGATGGCGTGCCGCAAAAGATAGTCGGCTTTCAACGCACCAAGGCGCCCATCACTGCGGTGCTGCTGTGCGAGTTTGCCTCCACCAACTGGTATTTCGTTCACGACATGCGGGAAGCCGCATATGCCTTTGCCCAGCAATTGCAGCCGGATGACTACATCGCAGTCATGACCTTTGACCTTAGGACTCAGATCCTGACCGACTTTACCCAGGACAAGCGCCTGGTCTACGAATCCTTGAATTCGTTGACGATTCCGGGCTTTAGCGAGACGGACATGTTTGACGCGGTCTATTCGACGATGGACCGGCTGAGCCGCATTGAAGGGCGCAAGTATGTCGTGCTGATTGCTTCCGGTTACGATAGCTTCAGCAAAATCACCCTGGATAAGGTGTTAGCCAAGATTAAGGCGACGCCCAATGTCACCATCTTCAGCGTTGGAACCGGGCAGTTCGCCAGGATCACCGGCAACGCCCGCAGTGGCATGTTCGGCCCTAAGGGGATTGACTACCTGCAGGCCGATAACCAGATGTCCACGTTCGCGCGCATGACCGGCGGCATGTCATTTTTCCCCCGCTTCCAGGGAGAGATGCCAGACATCTTTCACTCGATTAACGATTCCATTCGCAACCAATACGTTCTTACCTATTCGCCGACCAACTCCAAACAGGACGGGAGCTACCGGAAAATCCGGGTAGAGCTGGTGGACAACGAAGGCCAGCCGCTTAAAATGCAGGACGAAAAGCACCATCCGATGAAGTACGACATCATTGCTCGGGATGGTTATAAAGCCAAGCAGCAGGTGGATTGAGGGTAAAATTGCAAACCGTACCTCGGGGGCTGAAGAGTGGGTGTGAGAACTTCCCTCTTCGAATTGAGTCCCGAAAGAGTCTGTGACTCCTTCGGGACTCAATTCGGAGAGGGATCAAGTTCGCTGGGATGACAAAATTGCAATGTGGTTCCAACCTGATGACTCGTTAGTGGGATGGAGGTGCCGCCGGGACCAAAGCTTCGTACAATCTAGGAACACACTCCCCGGTTCCCTGGATAAGCGTTGGTCACAGCGACAGTAGCTCCGCAACCAAAACCCGTAGCCCGGCGGGTCCACCACTCTTCCGTGGAAGGGTGGCATCCCAAACACAATCCCTGGTTGATCGCGCTTACTGTAACCCTGGCGACTTTTATGGAGGTGCTGGACACTTCCATCGCCAACGTGGCCTTACCCCACATGGCAGGGACGCTAGGCGCCAGCCAGGAAGAAGCCACCTGGGTGCTGACCAGCTACCTGGTGTCAAGCGCAATCGTCCTGCCTATCTCCGGCTGGCTCTCTACCCGCTTCGGACGCAAGCGCTTCTACATGACATGCGTGGCGCTGTTTACCGCCTGCTCGCTGCTCTGCGGCCTTGCTCCCACCCTGCCGTTCCTAATTTTGGCCCGCATTCTACAGGGCCTGGGCGGAGGAGGACTAGCTCCCAGCGAACAGGCAATCCTGGCGGATACCTTCCCGGTGGAACAAAGAGGACAGGCATTCGCCCTCTACGGCATGGCGGTCGTAGCCGCGCCCGCCATCGGACCGACGTTGGGCGGATGGATCACCGACAACTTCAATTGGCATTGGATCTTCTTCATCAACCTGCCCATCGGCATCATCTCCCTCTTGCTCAGCAACCGGATGGTGGAAGATCCGCCCTACCTGGTTGAGCACCGGGCTAAAGCCAATCCGATCGACACGATGGGCCTCGGACTGGTGGCGATTGGCGTTGGATGCCTGGAGTTTGTGCTCGATAAGGGACAGGAGAAGGACTGGTTCGGCGACCGTACGATCACCTTGACCTTCCTGCTGGCCATCACCACGCTGGTGATCTTCGTGTGGTGGGAGTGGAGACACCCGGATCCGATTGTCGACTTGAAGCTATTGAAGAATCGCAATTTCGGCACGGCGGTGGGCTTTCAATTCATCCTCGGCATGGTGCTGTTCAGCACCACGGTGCTGATTCCGCAGTTTCTGCAGGGCCTGATGGGCTATACGGCGGAGCGCGCCGGCATGGCACTGTCGGCAGGCGCGCTGGTATTGATGGTGATGATGCCGGTGGCGGGGAAGCTGGTGTCGATCATGGACGCTCGCCTGATGGTTGCAATGGGCTTCCTGGCGACCTCACTAGGCCTCTACAACATGACCCGGCTGGACCTGAACGTGAGCTTCGGGCACATCGTGATGTGGCGCGTCTTTCAGGTGCTGGGATTGTCGTTCATCTTTATCCCCATCAGCACCCTGAATTATGTGGGCGTGCCCCAGGGCAAGAACAACCAGATCTCAAGCTTCTCCAATTTCGCCCGCAACTTCGGCGGCAGCATGGGCACTGCACTCTTAACCACCTTTCTTGTCCGCACCCAGCAGACCCACCAGTCGTCGCTGGCGGCAAATTTCGTCCCCGGTAGCGTGGGCTACGAGTACTTTCTCGCCCAGACCAAGAGCGCTTTTATGGCCGCCGGACAAACTGCCACCCAAGCCAAGGCCGCAGCCACTGGGTATGCCTACCAGCAACTGCTGCGGCAGTCGTCCATGCTGAGTTATCAGAACGCCTTTTGGGTGCTCAGTATCGTGGCCGCGCTGCTCGTTCCCTGGCCATTCATCATGCGCCGCCCACCCAAACACAAGAAGCCGCCCAGCGATGCCGCGGGACACTAGGGCAGTTTCGCAATTGGTGTAGACCGAAGTGATAGGCCTTTTCGTGGTTTTCTGCCAAGGAAAACCACACCTCGCGATCTCTATCAGGCACAGTAATTGCAAAACTGCCTTAGACCTTGCCGGATCCGATGTAAGGGCCCTGGCGATGGAAGCGCGGATCGGTGAGCTGCTGCAGCATAAAGTCGGCTACGTCGGCACGGGTAATGCGCAAGGCGCCCGGGGGAAGCGCGTCGGGCAGGATGCGGTACGTGCCGGTGAAGGGCCCATCCAAGAGCCGCGGGGCACGCACAACGGTGTAGTCGACGTCGCTGGCGGCGAGCAGACGCTCTTGCGCGGCCTGGTCGATAAAGGGGTGTTTGAGCGCTGTCCTCTTCGCCACCCAGAGGGCCATGTTGGTGAGCGCATTCTGATACTTGCCGTGGTCCCGGACAACGCCCGAGGCGCCCAGCACGATGAGGCGGGTCACGTACTCCTGGCGCATCGCGTCAAGAATGTTGGGGATGGCTTTGGCAAGTATGTCCGTCTTTTTCAGGGTGCGCGCGCCGAGCGCAGACAGCACCGCGCGGTGACCGCGGACGGCGCCTACCACTGCAGCGAAATCGAACACGTCCCCCTGAACGACGCGAAGATGCGGATCCTGAGTCAGCCCTTCAGGATTGCGGACAAAGGCCGTGACCGAGTGCCCCTTAGCCAGAGCCTGCGAAACAATGAGCTTACCCGTACCCCCGGTGGCGCCGAAGACGATGATCTTCATTTGAGCCCTGCTGTTCCTTCCCACTAGTCTGCGACCACCACACTATACAAGGTCGGGCTTCTCTTCTACGGTCCATCACGGCACAACCCTTCCCCATTCCAGACATCTGAAGGAGCAGAGGACAAAGTTACATGTCAGAAAATCTGGAAAAGACGGAAAAGAATCTGCGCGACCTGATCGAGACCCTACGCGATGGGCACCAGGGGTTTATCGAGCTCGAAAAGAATCTGAAAGACCCGGAAGCGCGCAAGCTGTTTCGCGAAGAAACGCTGGTACGGGCTGAGTTCGCTGCGGAACTCGAGAACGAACTGCATCGCTTCGGGGTCAAGGATGTGAAGGCGTCGAGTTCCACGGCGGCGAAAGTGCATCGCGTGTGGGGCGAGCTGAAGGCCCGGCTGGGAGGTGGCGACCACGCCCTGCTGGCGACCGCCGAGCAGGGTGAGGATGAGACCAAGCACGCCTACGGAGAGGCTCTGGCCAGTGAAGATTTTCCCCTGCCGTTGCGCGAGATCCTGCTGCGCCAGCAGAGGCACATCCTGACGGCGCATGATCGCGTAAAGGCGCTGCGGGACCGGCTGGCCGCATAGACCGTTACTTTGTTTACCAGAGGGATGGCTCCCGGCCATCCCTTTTGGCGTTTCACTGGAGAACACCGTCGGCAACGAACTTGCAAATGAGGAAGCCGGCGACCCCGCCAAAGAAGACCAGCGCCATGCGGATTCCAGGCTCACGGTTGACCTCGGGCACCAGGTCAGTCGCGGAGACGTAGATGGCCACGCCCGCGGCTACAGGCAAACCGGCCCGCACCCAACCGGGAAAA
The DNA here is from genome assembly GCA_963787145.1 of uncultured Acidobacteriaceae bacterium. Taxonomy (GTDB): domain Bacteria; phylum Acidobacteriota; class Terriglobia; order Terriglobales; family Acidobacteriaceae; genus PALSA-350. The sequence goes on along the minus strand of CAWBBY010000008.1, from coordinate 267,204 downwards.
AAGTTGATCACCAGCACTCCGGCTAGCGTGGCCGAGGCAACGATCACGGCCGAGTTGAGCGCGGCAACACGGCTGTGGCCGCTGGCCAGCATGACCGAAGCGACGGTAAAGCCTTCAGGCAGTTTATGCAGCAGGATGGCTACAAAAATGATCCAGCCCAACCAGGAGGAGAGCACGAAGCCGGAAGCAATGGCCACGCCGTCGAAGAGAGAGTGGGCCGCAAGGCCGGCCACCACCGAATTGCTGGTGTAGGTGGAGAGCAATGCGTCATCATGAGTCTCCTCTCCGAAGTGGAAGTGCGGCGTGATGGTGTGTTCCAGCAGATGGATGAGGCAGTAGCCCCCTAAGACCAGCAACGGAGTCCAGCGGAAGGAGAGACGAAAGCTCTCCGGAATCATCTCCACCAGGACGGCCGCGAGCATGAAGCCTGCGCCCAGGGCAACGAAATAGCGCAGATAGCGTTTCTCCCAGCGGGTGCGGACCAGGATCAAAGCCCCTAGAACATCAGCGAGCGCCGCCACCAGACCCAGTACCAGCGAGAGTGAAAAGTTGGACATGACTTGCCTTACAGGCTCTGCGTGGTGTTTGGAGGGGAAATCTTCCCTCCAAACAGCGACTTTTTCCGGCGCCTGTTTAACCTTACCCACTATGCCGGATATGCATCACATCCCCATCCTCGACCCGGTAGTCCTTACCTTCTAGCCGCAAGGTGCCCTGCGACCTTGCTGCGGCTTCGGAGCCCGCCGCGAGCAGCGTATCCCAGTGTATGGTCTCTGCCCGGATGAAGTGCTTTTCCAGATCGGAATGGATAGCCCCAGCGGCCTCCTGGGCGCGGGAGTGGACGGGGATGGTCCAGGCACGGCATTCGTCTTCTCCTACGGTGAAGAAAGAGACCAGGCCGAGCAGCTCATAGCTCTTGCGGATGAGACGGCGCAAGCCGCTCTCTACCAAACCATAGGAGGAAAGGAATTCGGCCGCTTCCTCATCGCTCATCTCCGCCAGTTCGGCCTCGACTTTACCGCAAATTGCGGTTGCTCCCGCGTTGGGGCGCGATGCCACCTCTTCCAGCTTGTATCGCGATACGGCGGATTCCAGATCGGCACCCAACGTCGTGCTCTCCGCGATATTCAGCACAAAGAGCATCGGTTTCTGGGAGAGGAACATGAAGCCGCGGATCAGCTTCTTCTCCTCCGCCGTCATCTCCATCTCGCGCAACGGCTTCTCCTGCTCCAGTTGCTGCTTGCAGCGCAAGAGCAAGGCGTGCTCTTTTTCGAGGTCAGGCGTACGCATCTTCTTCAAATCTTTTTCCAGGCGTTCCAGGCGCTTCTCCACCTGGGTGAGATCGGAGAAGACGAGGTCGAAGTCGACATTCTTGATATCGCGCAGAGGGTCAATGCCGCCGACGCGCGGAATGGCGTCGTCTTCAAACGCGCACAACACATGGATCAGCGCATCGTTGTCGCGCAGGTGAGTAAGGAAAGCGCTCTCCTTGAGCGCTTCCTGCCCGACGGCGGCCACGTCCGCGTACTCCACCGTGGCATAGACAACTTTCTTGGGCTGGTAAAGAGCGGCAAGCTTATCCAGCCGCTCATCAGGAACCTTGGCCACACCGAGATGCGCCTCACGCGGATTGGAGTAGGCCGGGGTTTCCACCTTCGACCGGGTAAGGATTTTGAACAGGGATGTCTTGCCTACTTGAGGCAGACCGATAATGCCAGTTTTCATGGGGCTCGCCGTCCAGGCAAACGGCGCTTACGCGCCAGGGATTTTTGTTGTGTGAGGCCTTGCGGCGCAAAACTCAAGTATATCGCCAGAAGAGAAGCCGCAGTTCCTCTCTAGATCTCACGCCGCGACCAATGAGCGGTGGCAACCAACGCGCCCACTCCGCACAACAGGACCAGACCTTCCACGTGAACTGATCGCTGGTGCAGACGATCGAAGATTTGCCGGCCGGGATTATTGGCCGCAACCGCTTCCACATTACCGCCCACGGACTCGCGAGCCGTATCCATGCGCGGGATGATGGAGAACTGCGAATACGCGGTAAGCAGCAGCATCACCAGGACCAAAACAGCCTGCGGAATAATCGTGCGGTAATGCGCTCTTGCCGCAACCGAGACCACGAGAAAGATCAATCCGCAGCACAGTCCGATCCAGTGGAGACGCACCAGGGAGCCGCCGACGATCATACCGGCGGCGTGGATGCCCGCGGCCGGAGTAGCGAACAGCGGCGGAAGTTGGCTGAAGGCGATGGGAGCAAGAACGGCGGCAAAGAAAACCAACGCGCCCAGCCAAAGGCCAAGCACCAGGTACACCAGGGAATGGAAGAGGGTGCGCACGCGGCTACATGGGAGCCCGGCCGGTGAGCCGCTCTATACGGCGGGCCATCGGCGGATGGGTGGAAAAGAGATTCGCGAAACTGGCCCCACTGATAAAGGGAGCCACGATAAACAAGTGCGCAGTGGAGGGCGAAGCTTGCATCGGCAGCTGCCTGGAGTAGGCATCGAGCTTTTGCAAAGCGCTGGCCAGGGCGTAAGGGTTTCCCGTGACATGCGCCCCGGTGGCATCGGCCTCGTATTCCCTGGACCGGGACACGGCAAGCTGAATAAGCGTCGCAGCGATGGGGGCAAGGATGAGCATGAAAATACCGCCGCCGTCCATGCCTCGGCGGCCGTCCCGGCTGCCGCCACCGCCGAAAATGCTGGCGAAACGGGCGGTCTGCGCGAGCAGGGTGATCGCTCCGGCGAGCGTGGCGGCGATGGAACTGGTCAGGATGTCACGATTCCTCACATGCCCCAACTCGTGGGCGAGCACGCCCTCTAGTTCTTCGTCATTGAGGAGATTGAGAATACCCTGGGTGACCGCGACCGCAGCATGCTTGGGGTTGCGTCCGGTAGCGAAGGCGTTGGGCGAATCGCTGGGAATGACATAGATCTTCGGCATCGGCAGCGCCATGCGCGGCAATATGCGCTCCACTATCTGGTAGGCACGCGGCAGCTGCTCGCGCGTGACCGGCTGGGCGCGGTACATCGATAACGCCAGCTTGTCAGAATAGAAATAGCTGAAGAAGTTCATCCCGGCAGCAACAAAGAAAGCCAGGATCATTCCGTTGCGCCCGCCAAAATAGGCACCGATGAAGATGAGAAAGAGTGTGAGAGCAGTCAGCAGAAAGGCAGTTTTCAAGGTATTCATAGCGCGGCACCTCCCGCACCTAAGCCACTATGTATCTATTGTGTCACGTTGCCTGATCGGGGGCGAGCGATTGACAAACCGCGGCACAGGAATTTGAATTCTCCATGGGGCAACAGGAAAAATACGCGTCCCGACTAGTAGGTGCTTTGAGAAAACCTTTCCTGGCCGCCGCGCTCACCGTTCTGGGGATTGAGGTGCTCGCGCACACCGGCGTGCTCGCTCGGCTGCTATCGCCTCATTACCTGCCGCACCGCTATTGCTACCTGCAGCAGCCATGGTTGGTATGGACGAATGTGACCATGGATGGCTTGATCGCCATCTCTTACGCTTCGATTTTTGTAAGCCTTTTCTGGATTGCGGGCAAGTTGCGCTCGATTCAGGATCTGCGCACCTACCTCTGGATATTGATCGCGTTTGGCACCTTTATCGTCGCCTGCGGCGCCACCCACCTGATGGAACTGATCACCGTCTGGTGGCCGGTGTATCCAATTTCCGCCGGTGTCAAAGTTTTGTGTGCCGCGGCGTCGGTCCCCACAGCGATTCTCTTTGCTCGAGCGGCCCCGGGGCTGGCGACAAACATTCGCCACTTCCTGCAGATGCTTAGCACCACTCAGCAGGAGAAGGATCAGGCGGTTGGCGCTCTCCTGGCAACGGAAAAGCTCGCCGTCGCCGGGCGGATCTCCGCCTCGATCAGCCACGAGATCAAGAACCCGCTGGAAACGGTGGGTAACTTGCTCTATCTTCTTTCGGCGGATCCCAGAATGCCCAGCGACCTTGTGGCACTGACCAAGACGGCCTCGTCGGAGCTGAAGCGGGCGGGCGAAATCGCGCAGAGCAATCTTTCGCTCTTGAGGAAATCGAGTGCGCCGGTTCAACTCTCTCTCTCCGAACTGGTGGATAACGTACTGGACCTACAGACCGCCCAATTGATCGACCACGGTATCGCCCTGCAGCGAAGGCTGCGCGCTCCGTTGCCCTTAAAGGCGTATTCCAGTGAGTTGCGTCAGATACTTATCAACCTCATCCAGAACGCAATGGCTGCCATCGGCTCCCGCGGCCGCATTATCGTTCGCGTTCAGCTGCGGCACTCGGTGGGGGCGAATTACGGAGAACGGGAATCGATGGGACAACCCGGGTATTCGATCACCATCGCCGATACCGGACCGGGCATAAACCCTACACACCGCCCCCAGCTTTTCACCATGTTTTTTACCACCAAAGGGGATGAGGGCACGGGTATGGGGCTTTGGCTGGTGCGATCCATGGTGGAGAAGCAGGGTGGACGGATCCGCTTTCGCTCCCGCACTGCGGCGGAAACCGACAAGCCTGGGACCATCTTCAATATCTGGATACCGTTGGAGCCAGCGCCAATTGCAACCGCAGCGGCTACGGAAAGTCTTTCGCCAGTCGCGGCAACCTAAGCGGCCAGCGGGGATGGCCTGTAGCATCCAGGCGGTTCATCTGATTGTTGATGAGCGTGATATCGTGATCTGGACGATTCCTTACGGTCAGCTGCTGAAAGACTTATGAGACCCTTTGCTTATATCGTGATGACGCTACTAACTGCCTTCCCCGCACTCGTCGAAGCGTCCCCTGTGCCCCCGCAAGCGGATATCTCGAATACTTTGCTGCAGGTGAAATTATACCTGCCCGATGCCGAGCATGGCTTCTACCGCGGGACCAGGTTCGATTGGTCCGGTGTGGTGGCAGACCTGCAATATAAAGGGCATAGCTACTACGGTCCGTGGTTCACCCTTACCGATCCCAAGATTCCCGACTTTATTTATCAGGGCTCTGATATCGTGGCCGGCCCGTGTAGTGCCATCACCGGCCCGGTGGAGGAGTTCACGCCCGCAGTCGGGTTCGACGAAGCCAAGCCCGGTGGAACCTTCCTCAAAATCGGCGTTGGCGTCTTACGAAAGCCTGATGACGCAGCTTACAGCGCCTATCGGATGTATGAGATTGTCGACGGAGGTAAGTGGAGCGTCAAGAAGAGCGCGGACGCAGTGGAGTTCACCCAGGAGCTCCACAATGCCTCTTCCGGGTATGGATATGTCTATCAGAAGAAGTTAAGGCTTGTTGCCGGCAAGCCTGTCATGGTCATTGAGCACAGTCTGAAGAACACCGGAACGCGCGCTATCCATACCAGCGTCTACGATCATAACTTCCTGGTCCTGGATAAACAGCCGACCGACGCAGGCTTCAGCATCACGTTCCCTTTCGCAGTAACAGCCAATCCGCCGCCAGATAAGGAATTTGCGGAGGTGGAGAAGAATCAGATTTTGTACCGCAAGACGCTGACGGGAAAAGATGTCGTTGCTTTTGCCATCGAGGGTTTTGGCAAGAGTTCCGATGACTACAAAATTCACATTGAGAATAAGAACGTGCATGCCGGAATGACGATCTCCGGAGACCGGCCGCTAGCCAAGGTGGCACTCTGGTCCATTCGCTCGGTAATCGCGGTAGAACCATTTATCGATATATCGCTCGAGCCTGGCAGCCATTTGACGTGGAAGTACGATTACGAGTACTACACCCTTCCCCAATGAAGCAACCAACATGAAAGCTCTTGTCAAATACGCGAGCGGCGAAGGGAATGTCGAAATACGGGAAGTTGAAGAGCCGCGATGTGGAGACAATCAAGTCAAGCTTGAGATTGCCTATTGTGGAATCTGCGGAACCGATCTTCATGTGCTTCACGACACCTTTCGCAACTATCCCCCGGTAATTCTTGGGCATGAGTTTTCAGGCACCGTGGTTGAAGTGGGACGCAATGTCAATCACAACGCCACTCCAGGCGAGAGAGTCGCGGGCCTGGGCGCCACCGCCGTTACCTGCGGCCATTGTGAGTACTGCCGCTCAGGATATTTCATCTTTTGCTCCAATCGCCGAGGGATGGGCCACGGCGTGAACGGTGCGTTCACACGCTACGTGGTGATGCGTCCTGACCAGCTATACAGGATTCCTGAGAATTTCTCCCTGGACGAAGCGGCATTGAGTGAGCCCTTTGCAGCCGTGGTGCAGGCGGTTACGGAAATCACCAACGTACGCATTGGTGACACGGCGCTGGTCTCGGGACCGGGACCGATGGGCCTCCTTTGCCTGAAGTTGCTGGTGGCCGAAGGCGTCCGAGCGATTGTTGCGGGCGCGCCGGGAGACCAGGACCGGTTGAATGCCGCGCTCCGCATTGGCGCCGCCGCCGTTGTCAACCTAGGCGAACAGAACCTCGGTGAAGCAATTCTGGAGCACACCAACGGAGTAGGTGTGGATGTGGCCTTCGAGTGCGCGGGGCATCCCAGCTCGGTGCGCGGATGCCTGGAATCGCTGCGTCCCATGGGACGGTACACGCAGGTAGCCATCTGCGGGCGGGACATTCAATTTCCCATTGATCAAATCTTCTATAAGCAGTTGACCATGTCCGGTTCCGTTTGCTATACCGCTCGAACCTGGGAGCGGATGATGAGGATTTATGCTGAAGGTCGAGTAAGGTTGAATGACTTGATCTCCAACAAGCTTCCTATATCGGATTGGCATACAGCCTTCCGCTTATGCGACGAGAAGAAAGCTATTAAAGTGTTGATGTACCCGGAGTAGTCAACGATTGCGCAGCAGATCATGCTGTTCTCTGCTGCCGGGTACAGGAAAGCGGAGAAGCGCCATGAGCGAGATACTTGAGAGAACGGTTGCGTATAAGAGCCCTTTATATGAAATGACGCAAACCACCCCCACTTGCCTGTGGAACGACTCGGCAACTCTCTCCGAGTTGACCTACTCGATCGAGCACGGCGCGGTGGGCGCGACCTGCAATCCGGTGATCGTTCTGGATGCGCTCAAGAAAGAGGCTCATCTGTGGAATGATCGTATCCGGGCCCTTGCTCTCGAGTTCCCGGTAGCAACCGAAGAAGAGATCGGATGGAAACTGGTGGAGGAGATATCCGCCAAGCGTTCTGAATTACTGCGCCCGGCCTTCGAAAAGTACCACGGCCGGAACGGCAGGCTCTCGATCCAGACTGACCCTCATTACTATCGCAATCCGGCAGCCCTGTTGGAGCAGGCATTGCATTTCGACGCCTTGGCGCCCAACATGATCGTGAAGATTCCGGCTACGCGCGCGGGTATCGTCGCTATCGAAGAGACCACGTATCGCGGTATCAGCATCAACGCGACTGTCTCGTTCACCTTGCCGCAATGCATTGCTGTGGCCGAAGCAGTTGAACGCGGCTTGAAGCGGCGGGAACGGGAGGGCAAGGACATATCCCGCATGGGTCCGGTTTGTACCATCATGGCCGGCAGACTGGACGACTGGCTGAAAGTCGTGGCCGAAAAGCAGGACATTACTCTCGATCCCGGCTATCTGGAATGGGCGGGAGTCGCCGTGTTCAAGAAGGCTTACAAAATCTATCGCGAGCGCGGCTACCGGATCCGTCTGCTCTCCGCTGCATTCCGCAATCACATGCAGTGGAGCGAGCTGGTGGGCGGTGATGTGGTGATTTCTCCGCCCTACAAATGGCAACTTCGCTTCAATGCGAGCGATGTGAGCATCGCTCCCCGGATCGAGAAGCCGGTCAATCCTGAAATCTTAGAGGAGCTGGTGCAAAAATTTCCGGATTTTCGCCGCGCCTACAACGAGGATGGGCTGTCGCTTATCGAGTTCGATACCTTTGGTCCGACGGTCCGCACACTTCGCCAGTTTCTGGAGGCGACGCATGAATTAGCGGTTCGCGTCAGGGATTTGCTGCTGCCGAATCCGGACTTGCTCAAATAACGCCGCCGGCAACGTGCTGGTGAAGATTGGAATCTGATTTGGAAAAAACAAAGGTCGCAATTTTTGGGATCGGCTTCATGGGCCGTGTCCATACCGAGGCGCTGCGCCGCCTGGGCAACGTAGAAGTGATCGGTGTTGCCGGACGCACCGCCGAGGCGGCGCGGAAGTTCGCCGATAATCTTGGCATTGAACGAGCCACTGGCAATTATCAGGATCTGCTCGCCGACGCTGACGTCCGCGTGGTCCACATTTGTGCACCCAACGATCTGCATTACGCTATGGCGAACGCAGCCATGCAAGCGGGCAAGCACGTATTGTGCGAGAAGCCGCTGGCCTCGACGGTGGCAGAGGCGAGTTCCATGGTCGCGCTGGCGAAACAAAAGGGCCTTGCGAATTGCACCTTGTACAACGTGCGCGCGTACCCCCAGGTGCAAAATATGCGCCGCATGTGCGAAGCAGGTGAGTTCGGCGATATCTATGTCGTCCAGGGCACGTATTCGCAGGACTGGCTGCTCTACGACACGGATTGGAACTGGCGCATTGAACAACGACGGTCGCGCACCTTTGCCGACATCGGAACCCACTGGTGCGACTTGGCCGAGCACATCACCGGACAGCGCGTCACCTCCGTGTGTGCCGATCTGCACACCTTTCACAAAACGCGCAAGAAACCGAAACACTCCGTCGAGACTTTTGCCGGCAAGACACTTCAACCGAATGAATACGACGAGGTGGCTATCCATACTGAAGATTTCGGCGCGATGATGTTTGCCATGGGCGACAACACGAGAGGGTCGCTGACGGTGAGCCAGGTTTCCGGAGGACGCAAGAACCGCCTGTTCATCGAGATCTTTGGCTCCAAGGCATCGGCCGCATGGTCTGGCGAAGCTCCCGACGACCTTTGGATCGGGCATCGGAATGGGCCGAATGAGATCCAAATCAAAGATCCTGTGCTCATGCGGCCAGAAGCCCGGAGCTATACCGACCTGCCCGGCGGGCACAGCGAAGGCTACCCTGATACCTTCAAGCAGATATTCCGCCGCTTCTACAAGAAAGTCATGGATGCGAAGGCGCCAGTCGACTATCCCACCTTCGAGGATGGGATCCGGCAGATGCGCGTTCTCGACGCGGTGCTCGAGAGTTCGCAGAAAAAGGCCTGGGTGACGGTGCAGGATTGAGAGCAGACAGTTGCATCAACTGCCACATGCCCGTGGAACCGGCGAATGCAGTCGCTTCTGAAACAGCAGGCGAGGCTGTCCAGGCCGAAGATGCGGAATCACTGGATCAAGGTTTATCACTGAGCATTGGAGCCATCGGCGACGCAACGTGCGATTCCGTCTCCTGATGCATGGCTCGATGCAAGGCGCTGTCGGCTGCAAGCAGCAGGATTTCCGGCAACCTCGTGGTTCCCCCGGCACGCGCCAGCACGGTAGAGATGCCGATATGGACCGTGGCCAGGCCATGGTCTTCCAGCTTGACATTGAGAATCGAACGGAGAGGCTCGATGGCCAATCGCAACTTTGCCGCGACTCTGGTTGCACCACGCGGCCCAGTCGAAGGGAGAATAATGGCGATGGCCTCGGCGCCGTAGCGCGCAGCGAAATCCGTTACCCGCAAAACGCCCAGAACGGTGGCGGCAGCTTTGGCCAGACAGCGATCTCCTTCCAGATGTTCCCGCCAGTCATGGAATTGCCTGAAGTGATTAAAGTCAAGCAGCAGCAAAGAGATGAACGAGCCTTCTCGCATCGTGCGATTCCACTCGCGCTCCAGTGCCTCATCAAACGCGCGGGCGGTGAAGAGTCCGGTCCGCGCGTCTGTCAACTCCAATACGGCAAGTCTTTCTTCCAGGGTCTTGCGCTCGGTGATGTCGCGGATGACGATGATATTTTCCCGGGGGACGCCGGTGGCGGAATCGCACACCATGCGGTGTTTGATTTCTACCCACGCCATCATGCCATCTTTCATGCGCATGCGAACGATTGCGAGGGAGTTGCCGGCAAGCGCAGAAGCATCTTCGGGGAGAAAAAATGCATTGGGTCTCTTGCCCGTCATTTCCTCCGGCTTCCAGCCCAGAACATGGAAGGACGATGGAGAAACGTAGTGCAATACCATGTCCAGACCGGCACGGCAAATAATGTCGATGCTATTCTCGGCCAGGAATTGAAAGCTGGCCTCGTTGTCTCCGGACATAAGCTCCTCCCCGGTCCCCTAGGTGACGAGGAACCAAATCGTGAAATCGCTGTGGCCGGCTCGTTCCGCGGCTACGCAGTGGCGGCGTGGAGCGTTTCCCCGGCATAGCTTTCGATCGCCTGGCTAAGTTGGAAATCAATCTCATCGGCGATCGTCATGACTCCGACTAACAGCACACTGTAGTCGATGTTCACGAGGTTGTTTTGCAAGGTGTTGAAGATGCTGACCTGCAACATGCGGGACTCTTCGACCAGCATGGCCGCGGTATAACCCTGCCTGAAGCGGTCAATGCCGTGTTTGGCGGCGGCGGCAGATTTCAGCTCTTTCGTCCCTATAGGCCGCGGCGAGCGCAGACGGTAAACCAGGTCACTGAAGACCATAGACAGATGGCTGCAGCGCTGCTCGAAGCTCAACGGAATCGACATCAGCTTTTCTTCCGCTTGTACACGTGCGAACCACTGTTGAATGATGCTGCCTGTGGTGCGTTCAAGAATCGTGGCCACGGTTACAATCTCACGCGTGCGTTGAGAACCACTGGCCACCCTCTGGTTGATGACCTTGATGAGAGATTCCACATCCATCGGCTTGACCAGGATCTCATCCGCCTGAAGGAGTATGGCCTGGGCTGCGGCATCCATTTCAGGGAATGCGCTTAATAACAACGTCACGGCCATGGGATTGGCGTGCCGCATGGCGCTGACGACGGTGAGGCCATCTCCCGCCCCCGGCATGTGCAGATCGCTTAGCAGCACGTCATAGCTCTCCGAGCTGATGTACTTCAACGCCTCCGGCACATTGGCAGCGCTCGTGACCGTGAAGCCAGACCGTTCCAGCACGAAACTCAGGCTCATGCGCACAACTTCATCGGCATCGACCAGAAGCACCCTGGTATCGCCCATTTGTGTCTCTCATTGGGACTATCGGCGGATTCCGGGGACTGTTTAACCCAGAATGCAGCCGTAGCGGGAGGCCCCGATTTCCTGCCACGCTGTGCTAGAGAGGTCCGCGTGTGCGCCTTTCATTAAGGAAAGGCGCATGGAGTGTATCAACGCCACAGCCTCCGCAGGAAATCGGGGCAAGCGCCAGGGAGGGGTTAAGCGGGCAGGAAAGGAAGGATGGAGGCGCGGGATGGAATTGAACCACCAAACAAGGCTTTGCAGGCCTTTCCCTGAGCATTTGGGTTCCGCGCCGTCTGTGCGCCTTCTGCGACCAATATATATCGCCTGGAACACGCAAGGCTAACCTTTTTGCAGGCCTACTCCGGCCGGCTATAACCGGCTCCAAGCGCAAGCAATCGGGGCACCCCCTGGTTGGAGGGCGCCCCGATTGTCGAGAGCGTTGAGCATTAAGGCAGCATCAAGGCCCTATCTCATAGTTGTGGTCCAGAACAGGTACTTCACTTTATATCCCTTTTCCATCGTTGGCGGGTGTGCGGTCCCCCACGCCTCGTGATTCCAGGTGACTGGCTGCAATTTATTGTGGACAACCTGGAAAACCATGGGAGACGCCGCAGGCTCACTCGCGTCCGCATCGAAGGTGACCTTGATCTGACTTCCGTCGTTCGCCCAATGGCCAAACGACGTAATGGATCCCGTACCCGGATCTTCGGTAACTGTGGCAGTTCCATCTACACCCAGGCTCACGCTCATGGACGGCGCTTTCTTATCGACGCGGGCTACGTAGATCCCGGCGAATCCCGGATGGATGTCTGTATTAGCGGCGAAAACGGCTAACGGCGAACTCAATAATGTTGCGCTCGCTACCAGAATGCGCACGACGGAAGTAAATGGCTTCCCGAAGACTCTCGTTAAATCACAAGGCATAAATGAACACTCCATAACTGCAATTTGTTACTAGCAATGTAACCCGCCTACATCCTTTGTCGATCATGCTTATTAGAAAGTTGTAGCCGGGGGTAATACGGCCTGGATGACTATCGGACTCGACCAAGGTTACGAATCCATGGCTGTTGAGGAGCAACTGGCGCTCTTTGTTGGAGTTAGTGCTATCGGTGGCGCGGACGCCATGCTACATTCTGCGCATGAGCCAACGCGATTCCGGCCTGCTGCGCACGATCGGGACCCGTGGCCTGGCAGCGAACATCGTTAATAGTGTCATCGGCGCCGGCATTTTCGCGGTGCCGGGAGCGCTGGCTGCTTGCATTGGCCCGTACGCGCCGCTGGCGTTTCTGGTCTGCGGGGTGGCAATCGGAGCGGTTGCCATCTGCTTCGCCGAGGGCGGCAGCCGAATGCCGACCAGTGGTGGGCCTTATGGTTATATCGAAGCCGTTTTTGGGCCACTCGCCGGCTTCATTGCCGGAACACTCCTGTGGCTGGGCAACGTACTCGCAGGGGGCGGCGTCGTCGCTGCCTTGGCTGAAGCGGCGGTGAGCCTGTTGCCGCCGGTCTTCAAGGCGCCAGTACACGCGGTGGTGATTGTGGGCGTTATTGGTGGCGTCGCGCTGGTCAACCTGGGTGGAGTCGCACGCGGTGCGCGGCTGATCGATTGGGCAACCGCGGTCAAATTGATTCCACTGCTGATTTTCCTGGTCGCCGGCGTGGGGGCGATCCATCGTGCGAATTTTGTGCAGACGGTGGCGCCCAGCACCCAAGGCCTGGGGCGCGCCATGATCCTCGCGCTTTTCGTGCTTACCGGCATGGAGGTTTCACTCAGTGCCAGCGGCGAGGTGAAGCAGCCGGCGCGTACGATTCCGCGCGCGCTGGCGATAGCCCTTGTCAGCGTCACTTTGTTGTACATCGCCATTCAGGTCGTTGCGCAGGGGATCCTGGGTGCTTCGCTTTCCCTATCTACGGTACCTCTGGCGGATGCGATGGCGAAGATAAATCCGGTGTTGCGGGTGGTGATGCTGGCTGGCACAGCGCTGTCGATGTTCGGCTGGGTCTTCAGCGACCTTCTCGGCACCCCGCGTATACTTTTCGCTTTCGGGCGCGACGGTCTGCTTCCGCGGGTGTTTGGGCGGGTGCACCCGCGCACCCATGTGCCGCATGTTGCGATTATCTGCTATGCGGCGGTGGCCATCGCGCTGGCGTTGACGGGAACATTTGCCGAGCTTGCGGTGCTTGCCACCCTCGCCAGTTCCGCACTCTATGCCGCCGGCTGCGTCGCGGCATGGTGGCTGGCGCGCAACGGAGTGGCGCAGGCCGGCGCGCCGTTGAACTTTCGCTGGCTGGGCACCGCAACGGTTGTGGGCGTTGGGAGCATGCTGCTGATGATTGCCCTGGCCTCACGCGCTGAGATCTTTGGCCTCATCGCGGTGATCGCTATCAGCGCAACCGTTTACTTGGTGCAGTCACGAACCGGGCTGAAGCGGCAACCAGCAGAGCCATGACTTTCCCCCGGAGCCATCTGGTGCGGGTTGGGCTCTCCGCAATAGCGGCCAAGGCCTCCGTCGCCAGGACTGATCATGCATGAGCGGCAGGATCTTTGCACAGCAAGGGAGAAAATTCATGAATTTGGGGGATGCGGGGCTGCATCCAACAGGAGGATCGAAGGACACCACGGAGGAATCATCAGCATGGCAAAGTATGCGTTGTATGTTGCATTGAAGGCCAAGCCCGGCAAGGCAGCAGAGGTGGAAGCGTTCCTCAAACAAGGCGCAGAGATGGCAAAGGCGGAGAAGGGTACCTTGACATGGTATGGCATTAAGGAAGACGACGGCGCTTACGCGGTGTTCGACACCTTCGATGATGAAGCTGGCCGCGATGCTCATTTGAACGGTGATATCGCCAAGGCGCTGATGAGCAAAGCAGACGAGCTGTTCTCAAACAAGCTGCAGATTCACAAGATTCAGGTGATCGCCAGCAAGTAGAGCTCCCTGTTCAAGCGTGAGCGTCCACGCAGCCTCCCGCATTCCAGGCTACAGGGTACTCGCCGGTGCTCGCGGCTATTTCGCAAACAGCCTGAAGCTTTCGAGATAGCCCTGTTCACGCCACTTGGCGCAGGTGTACACCCTGCCCTCGTCAATCAGTACATCCATCGAATGGAACCAGGCAGTCTCACTCCGGATCTTATCGTGATGAGACTGTATGAGTTTATTCAGTTCATTAACGGTGAGGCCTTCAGGATGTTGGCGCATCAAGCTCAAGACCGTTTCAATGGCACGGTCCTGCTCAGGAAATTTACGACTATACGGCACGATTCCACCTCACGGACTTCCATTGCTCTACCTGGAAGGGGGGACCCTTGGGTGTGGAGCCTTTTCTCGGGAAAAATCATCAATTCGGGACAGACGGTCAGTCGGACAGCCACGATTGCAAACCAGAAAGGCAGACACAAACAACAAATGTATCAATCACAATTTCTCGAAAACAGCATAGCACTAGAACCGTTTGACATAGCGGGAAAAATTTTTCTCCCTGACGCTCTGCGGGCCATAGCGGGACGCCAGCCGCCCGATTTGGAAGCCCGAGCATGGCCGGTTTGGATTCCATGCTTTTTTCCTGGTTGTTACAAAATCGCTGGTTCTCGCCGGAGCCAGTGCAAGTGGGATTACCCGTTGCGAGATGACCACAGTCAGTTGCCAGCCAGGGCCTTTTGCCCGGCAACCGACGATCCGTCCAGGCCCCGCAGCCCTGTGAACATATTCGCCTTATTTTCGCCTATGCCGGCCCCCATGAGCCGGTAGCCATCGGACCTTTCATGACGTTCTTCTACAGGGTAGGTTGGCAGGTGCAATTCACGCAAGCCGATGGGAACACTGCGCTGCCCAGGACGTTCACCTTCGCCGACCCAGAGAATGGAAGTAACCAACGGAAAAACGAGACCGCTGCGGCTTAGCGAACAGCCCTCTTGTACAATGGCGCTCTGACTCGGATTCACCGCGAGCGGCCATCAACCGAGCGCAGTTAGCGCCCGGCAATCTGAACTTGTCTCAACGATGACTGAAACCAACAAACCCGGCACACAAATTACCAAGCTTTTGGAGCTAGCTCAGGCCGATCCCAGGCTTTTGCAGGAACTGGAGCGGTTCCGGCGGACCCTCGTAGTCATGTTTAGCGACATTCAAGGCTCGACGGTATATTTCGAGAAACATGGCGATGCCGCTGGTCTGTTAATGGTGCACCAGTGCAATGACACCGTACGACGCCTGGTCGAAAAACATTGCGGAACGGTGATCAAGACAATTGGCGATGGCACTATGGCGACTTTTCCGGAACCCAGGGGCGCGGTCGAGGCGGCCATTGAAATACAAAGGGCGTTGGAGGAATTCGGCGCTGCCCGGGCGGAGGCGGAACGCATCGCACTGCGCATCGGTATGCACTACGGCGCTGGGATCGTTAGGAGCAACGATGTTTTCGGCGATGTGGTCAATATGGCCTCCCGCGTGGAAAGTGTTGCCAAGCCCGGTCAGATCGTCCTCTCCGAGGAGATCTACGAGCAAGTGCGCCTATGCGATTTCACTATCCGCGAGTTGGGGCGCTTTTCGCTCAAGGGAAAGACCGGCGAGCGCACTCTTTTTCGGGTGATCTGGAATCAGGTCCTGGGCGCGCCCACCCAGTTCATGGTCGGGCCTCCCGATCCCTCCGCGGCCGCGCCCCTCGCTTTCAAGCTACAACTGGTTAGCAAGGGCGGTAGCGTGGGTGCGGAATATCCTGTGGAATCCGAACTTGCCATCGAACTTTCAACCGAGGGCACCCTCGTGGTTTCCAAGGATTTCCATTCCAGTTCTTTGCGTGCGCGCGTTTTCTTGCAAAACCAGGCGCTTTTCGTCGAAGAGCGGAGCGCTGTCGGCGAAGGCGTTTTCCTTCGTCTCGCCAATCCCTACGTATTGGAACACCAAGACATCTTTCTGGTGGGCCAGCAAGTATTCCGCTATGAGGAAAAGCCGGAGGCATCCAGCTCGATGACCCAGCTCGGCATCGGGCTGGAACAAATCGACCTAACCGCCAGGGATGCGGCCGAACTGGTACGGACCGATGCCTCAGGCAATACCACCGGCAGATATCCGTTGAACCTGCCGGAAGTGCACATGGGCCGCACCCGCGGAACCTATGTTTTCCCCGATGACAATCTCATGAGCCGGTCTCATGTCCGCATCTTCGAGCGCGGGGAAGACTTTCTGCTGGAGGACGTCGGCAGCCGCAATGGCACCTTCGTGAAAGTGCGGGGAAAAACTCCCCTTCTCTCGGGGTCTGCCTTGCTCATTGCGGGGCAATTGCTAAGGGTGATCCATTGACCAGGGAGTGACGGACTCACCGGAAAAATAGGTCGCTGGTGAAGAGCCGCGAATCCCTCGGGGCGGCCGCGTCCGGAATGGGCCAAAAAAACGCATAAAAAGTATTATCGGGCCGCTTTCCTTGGTACCATAATTCCCCTCCAGCGGCCTCATGCGGAGAGTCCCATGAACAGAGTTCGAGTTATGAAGACCAGCGCCAAGAAGCCTCTCTTTGGAGGTTCCGGATTTTCTCTGGTAGGCTGCGCAGCAACCCTGCTGTGTTTATCCTGTGGCGGCGGGAGTGGATCGTCATCGCCTGACCCGAGTGGATCGTCATCGTCTGCCCCCGCAGTAACGGGCGCGACACCGCTTAGCGTCTCCGATGTGACTAACGTTGTGCAGAATGCGGTTCTGTCAGTGAACGCGCCCATGGTGGTCGCGGTTGCAGATCGGGCAGGGAATGTTCTTGCTGTGTTCGAAACGCCGGGAGCGCCAACAACATCGATTGGGAATTTTGGCCAAACGCTCTCGTCGGAGGATCTGGCCGTCGGTTTGGCCCGCACCGCGGCTTTCTTCAGCAATGACCAGGCGCCGCTCTCTTCGCGCACGGTTCGCTTCATCAGCGGCATTCATTTTCCACCCGGAGTCGCCGGCACTCCCAATGCCGATCTCTACGGAATCGAAAACACCAATCGCGGCTGTACCCTGAGCACCAATTACCTGCCGGGACAGTCATTGAATCCGTCGCTGTCGCTCGAGGGCACCTTCGGCCCGGGCATCATTACCGGCAAAGCAAATGTCAACGACAGCGACCCGACCGCGGTTAATCCCGGCGGCGTGCCCCTGTTCAAGGGCGGAGCCGTTGGTGGCGTGGGCGTGGTGAGCACATCGACGGCGATTGCGGAGTACGCCGCGTTCGAAGCTGCCACGAATTCGAATCTTCTGCCCAGCCAAGCCCAGCTGCCGCTGCCGGGAGTCGTAGTCATCGGCGGAATCGCGGTGCCTTTCGTGGATCAGACCACGCTGCCTGCGGGTGCGTCCCCCGGCAGCATGGCAACCTACACGGCAGGCACATACAGCGTTCCAGCGAAGACTGGCGTGTTGCCACCCCAGAATTACCTGGTTGGTCCCAATGCCGGCTCCATACTGTCGGCGAGCCAAGTGAATGGGATCATCATGAACGCCGTAGCCACGGCAATGAATACGCGTGCGGTCATCCGTCTTCCACCCAGCTCCCCGGCTAGGATGTCGATTGCGGTCTCGGACCTTGACGGCACCCTCCTTGCCCTCTATCGCATGCCAGACGGAACCATATTCAGCGTCGACGTGGCCGCCTCCAAGGCCCGCAACGTCGTCTGGTCCAGCACGGTTGGCGTGAGCGATTTGCCCGGCGTGCCGAAGGGAACCGCTGTTACCAATCGCACCATCAGCTTTGGAGCACAGCCGCTGTTTCCGCCCGGCATCAACGGATCAAATGACGGGCCATTCTTTCCGTTATATGAGTACGACACAGCGAACCCTTGTACCCAAGGACCAAGTTCGGCAGCATTCCCGCCGAACACCCACAACATGAGCGGAATCGTCTTCTTCCCCGGAAGCCTGCCGCTCTATCAAAATGGAGCGCTCGTCGGGGGTTTGGGGGTCAGCGGAGATGGTGTCGATCAGGACGACTTCGTCACTGCGGGAGCAGTGGACGCGGCGTGCGGTTCGGGCGGTCCCTGTGGAATTCCCGATTTTCAGGCGGCGCCCAGCATCAGGGCGGATCAAGTCGTGATTGACAACGTGCGCCTGCCCTACCAAAAGTTCCCGCGCAACCCGACTATCAACTAAACAGGCTGCGGGAAAATACTGTCTGGAGCGGAAGGCGTCCCTCAGCGGCTTCTAATGCCTAATTCATTGCAAAGCATTTACGTACGGCCTGAAGTGTCTGCGCGAGAACAATTGATTCCCGGCGAAGTCTGTGCCTAGCCGAACCCCTCAGCAAGAATGAGTTTTCCGCAGCCTGTAAAGACCGGCCGGAACTCCGGTACGCCCAACCCAGATCGTGGGCAGAAATCCCAGCGAGACCCGACTAAATTGCTTGGTACTGCGTTTCACTCCTCAATGATCGGAAAGAGCCGCTTGTTTCACCCCTGGCAGCAGCATTTTGACTTTCTGCATTTGCGCCGCGAACATCGGCGCGTTGTAGGCTGAAGGATTCTGTAGTTGGTCGAACAGCCGGTTGATGGCTGCTCGCAACTCCGGCGCATTCCCAATGTTTTCGTTCTTCTGGTAAGCCACATAGATCGCGTCGATCGCCATGGCTGCCTGCTCGGCTGAGCGTTCGCCTTGTTCTGCGATGGGGTTCCCATCCGCGGCGATCGATTGCATCACGCGCGTGCTCAGATCGCGGTCGTACTTCTGAGTGCGAAGCTGCTGCGCCATCTGATCGGCCAGACTCGAGGCTTGCTTCGCGGCCGCCGCAATCTGGTCTGGCTCCGCCCGGCTGCCCACCAAAGTAAAAACATTTTCCAGTTGCGCATTGAGCTGCCGGCTGCCATCGGGGTTTACCTGCTCGGCCAAATGCCGGAATGCCACATAGCGCGAAGCGTTCCATGCCGGCACACCCGGAGTCCTTCCCGGATAGCCGCGGGCTTGCCGCCAACTGTCTTGCGGCGACGTCAGGCTGTGATGGCAGGCGAAACACTCCAACTCGGCGTATTCCGGCCAAGTCTTCCCGGTCGCGCTACGGCTCAACCGGTTAAGAGTTTCACGCAACTCCACCGCCTGCCCAATTCCCCACTCCTGCACACCGGCCCAGGGATCGCCTTCCGGAGGATACCTCCAGTGACGCGGCATCACTGCACTAAAGGTATCCAGTTCGAAAGTAAGGTCGGGATGTCCCGCCGCAATCATCTCGTGATCCACGCGCTTGTCCGGCGTACCCACGTGGCAACTCATGCACCGTTCCGAGCGCGACAGCAAATCTTTCGTGTCGTATTGCCCCAACTTTATCGACTGGGCACGCGTCCAGCCTTTTGTGGTGTGCGGACCCAACCAACCCACCGCCGGACCATGGCAGTTCTCGCAGCTCACGCCCTCGTCGCCCTGGAAAGTCTGCGCCCGCAAACTTTCTGGAACGTTGAGCGTGTGGCAGACGCGGCATTTGTCCGCCTGAGCAGGGGGAGTGCTTAGCTTGAGAATTTTTCCCATGCGCAGCGAAACGGGATTCGAAAGCACCAGGTAGGCGTGCGCATGCCTATCCTGCGCCGCCCAGATGCTGTACTCGTTTTGCCGGATCTCCGTGGTTGTCCGTGGGGTTACGCTGCCATGACAATTGCTGGCCGCGCAACTCCCTGGACCGCTATATTTACCCACGTCCTGAGCGAAAGCGGAAATAGCAATCTCTGCTACCGCAAGCGCGACGACAAATAAAAAAACGTTGAATGACCTTCTCGTACACATGCGTGTTCCCTTCGCTGCACGTCAGTTTTTCTGAGACCCGTGGCGATGGCGGCCAAATAAGAGCAATATACTACCCCAATACCGCAGCACGGGCAAAAGACTTCTGCGCAACCACGCATTCCCTGATTTTCTCCAAATTTGTTCGGTGATTATTGCTGAGTTCTCGTCCAGCGAGATTGTTCCAACGCGAAATTCTGGCCCTATGTGATTTTGCTTGTCGGAGTGCCGTTTTGCGTGGACTTCAGAACCCGTTTGCTATAATCTCAACCGCTCAGAGGGATGGCGAAGAATTCTTGATCTCGCAACGATGCTGACGGGCCACAATGAACATTTTTGAGGGGTATCCGACGTGTTTGACGAGCTCAGGTCGATACAACGGGAGTTCGGATACCTGCCTGCCGAAGAGTTGCATCGGCTGTCGCGGAAGATAAACCTGCCAGTCAGCCAGATTCACGCCGTAGCCAGTTTTTACCCTACCTTCAACCTCGCGGCTCCGGCAAAACTCGACGTGCGCCTTTGCACCGACATGACGTGTCATATCCGCGGCGCCCAGGAACTCCGCTCTGCTATCGAACGCGCGTTCCAGGGCGCGCCGGAGAACGAGATCACTGTTCGTGACGCTTCCTGTCTAGGCCGGTGCAACACCGCTCCCGCGGTTTCTGTGAACGACACAATCTATTCCGGCTTGGGCAGCGGACAAATCACCGACATGCTCCGCAGCGTGAGTAGTGGGCGACCGCTCCCGCCCGTGCCCCGCGACCGCTCCCGCCCGTCCCTGGCCACCGACCCCTACAGCGGGCCGAGCACTTATCGCGGCGTTCGACAGTTGCTCGAAAGCAAAGATTTCCTGGGAACCATCGCTACCTTGAAGAGCAGCAACCTGCGCGGTCTGGGCGGGGCCGGATTTCCGACCGGCACAAAATGGGAGATCGTACGCAACGCGCCAGGACCCACGAAATATATCGTTTGTAATGCCGATGAGAGCGAGCCGGGCACGGTCAAAGACCGGTTCATCATGGAGCACCTGCCTCACCTGGTGATCGAAGGCATGATCATTGCGGGCCTGGTCACGGGAGCGCACAAAGGCATCCTTTACATCCGGCACGAGTACGAAGAGACCAAAGAAATCCTGCAGGAGGAACTCGATCGCTGCTACCAGATCGAAGCGCTGGGCCCATCTATCTTCGGCCACACTTCAGGGTTCGAATTGAGCATTTTCACCAGCCCCGGCGGATACATTTGCGGAGAGGAAAGCGCCTTGCTCGAAGCCATCGAAGGCAGGCGCTCTGAACCGCGTAATAAGCCGCCATTTCCAGGCAACCAGGGACTGTTTAACATGCCCACGGTGATCAATAACGTGGAGACGTTCACCGTCGCGGCCGCCATTCTCGTCCATGGCATCGAATGGTATAAGGCGCAGGGGTTGAATGGCTTGCCCGGCTTGAAATTCGTGGCCGTCAGCGGTGATGTGCAACGGCCCGGCATATTCGAAGTGCCCATGGGCATCTCGTATGACGAGCTGATCTACAAACACGCCGGCGGAATTCTGGGCAATCGCAAACTGCTCGGGTTCGCACCGTCGGGACCGTCATCCGGCTATCTGCCTGCCGAGATGACAAAACTCCCGCTCGATTTCAACGCGCTGGCAGCTGTCGGCTCCATGGTGGGCTCGGGCGCGGTTGTGGTGTGTGCCGACAACCGCTGCATGCTCGATATGGCCCTGAACGCGGTGCGTTTCTTCCGCAATGAATCCTGCGGAAAATGCGTCCCCTGCCGTCTCGGTACCCAGAAATTGGTGACTATGCTCACTCAATGGACAAAAGGCAAAGCTGCGCCCGGAGATCGGCAAACCATGGAAGATCTGTTTCAGGCTATGCGCATGGGTTCTATCTGCGGGCTGGGCCAAATCGTTCACGCCCCAATCGCCTCCGTTCTAAAGCACTTCCCGGCACAGGTCGAGGCGCACACGGTGCTCCAGAAGTGCCCCGTGGGCGTCTGTTTCCAGGCCTAGAGACGACTTATGCCTTTATCGACTGCAACTCGCGTTCTCGACGTTCCGCTGGTCGAGTTGACCATCGATGACCATCCGGTGATCGTCCCGGCCGGAACGACCATTTTCGATGCCGCACGAACACTGAACATTAAGATTCCCACCCTTTGCCATCAGCAAAACGAGACTCCCGTTGGGGTTTGCCGAATGTGCGTGGTCGATATCGGCCAGCGCGTCTACGCTGCCTCCTGCATCCGGCAGGTCGAAGCGGGAATGAAAGTGAAAACCGCCGTCCCTGATATAAAGTCGGTCCGTCGAACGCTGCTGGAATTGCTCCTTGCCGATCACCCCTCGCCCTGCGCCCGACAGCAGTCTACGAAGGATTGCGAACTGGAACGGCTCGGAGCCGAAGCCGGCATCATCAGTTCGCGTTTTCCTCCGCGGCCGACGCCCCGCGGGAAGGATGAATCCTCCGCCTCCATCGCCGTCGACTTCGAAGCCTGTATTCTCTGCGACCGCTGCATCCGCGGCTGCAACGAAATCCGGCACAATTTCGTTCTGGCTCGCCGCGGCAAGGGCTATCAGGCTGGTATCTCATTTGACGACAACCTTCCCATGGGTGAGTCCAGTTGCGTCAGTTGTGGCGAGTGCATGGTCTCATGCCCCACCGGCGCCCTTACCAATCGCAAGGTGGTTTCCACGCAGCTGGGCGAGGGTGCTTCCCTCACCCTGCAGGAACTTCGATCGTTGGAGGTATTCAGCGACGTCTCCGGGACCTTCCTGAGCTTGAACAGCAACGCGGTGCACAAACGGCTCTACAAGGCCGGCGACATCGTATGCCGCGAAGGGGATTACGGATCAACCGCCTTCTACATCGTCAGCGGTAAAGCGGACGTGTTTCTCTCCGGTCCGATGGGCCATGTGACCACCAAAACCAAAAACCAGGGCTTGCTCCGCAAGCTTAAATCGGCAATGCCAACCCGCGCCCAAAATCATCGCGAAGGAGAAAATGACCGGCCCTTCATCCCCATCGACGCACCGGTGGACTTACCTTACGCCAATCCCATCGCTGAACTCGAAGCGGGTGACCTTTTCGGCGAAATGACTTGCATGAACCAGTATCCCCGGTCCGCCACCGTGCGCGCAAAAACCGATTGTGTGATGCTGGAAATGCTACGCAATGTCCTGGATGTGCTGCAGCGCAATAAAACTTTCCGCGCACGAATCGACCAGAGTTATCGCAAACGCGCGCTTGAATCGCAGCTGCGAGGCATTCCCATGTTCTCGGCCCTCACCCCGGATTTCATCGCCCGTTTGCGCGAAAAGGTTGAATTGCGGCGTTACGCCCCCGGTCAGTTGATCTGCAAACAGGGTGAAGCCGCACACAGCTTTTTCATCGTGCGCATTGGTTTCGTAAAAGTCACCCAGGCTCATCCTGGTGGCGATCTGGTCCTCGGCTACATCGGACGCGGTGGCTATTTTGGCGAACTCTCCTTGCTCGGCGAAGGCATCCGCACTGCCAGCTGTATCGCGATGGATCACGTCGAGGCGGTACAGATTCGCGACGCGGAATTCAAGGAAATGATTCAGCGCTTCCCGGAGATCGACCGGCAACTGCGGGAGACGGCGCGACAGCGCATAGAAGAAAATCGCAATCGGGTAAAAACGGTCCAGAACGTCCCCGTCGACTCGTTCCTTTCCCAGGGGTTGATGGAGGCGCAAAGCCTCCTGATCCTCGATCTCGAGCGCTGCGTGCGGTGCGATCAATGCGTCCGCGCCTGCGCCGACGCCCATGACGGTATCAGCCGTCTGATTCGCGATGGGCTGCGCTGGGACAAGTATCTGGTGGCGACATCCTGCCGCCACTGCAAAGATCCGCTGTGCATGGTCGGCTGCCCCGTGGGTTCCATCCGCCGGCGTAACAGTCTCGAAATCGTCATTGAGGATTGGTGTATCGGCTGCGGTCTCTGCGCCAACAACTGCCCATACGGCAACATCAACATGCAGCCGTTTAATGTGCAGGTGGAAGATCCGGCGCATCCGGGAAAGAAAATCGCGGGAGTGCGCACCAAGGCAACCGGCTGCGATCTATGTCTCGACGAGGCTGAACCGAGCTGCGTGTATGCCTGCCCCCACGACGCGGCTCACCGGGTGAATCCCCGCGAACTATTCTTCGAACGGGTACAAGCCCGCGAGGCTCCAGGCACCACCGACAACCCAGCCGGGATTGGAGGCCGGTAGTGCTTATCGACCGGAGCCATCGGCCGTGGTTCATCTTTAGCCTGGCCGCACTGACCGTGGCCGGCATCGGTTACGCCATCTACAGTTCCATGTCAGTACGCGGCCCAAACGGCGGTAGCGCAGTTGGCCTCATCTATGGAAGCATCGGCTATGCGCTCATGTTGTTTGCCGGCTTGCTGGGCCTGCGCAAGAAATTCCCCATCATGCGGGTGGGACGTACGACCACCTGGATGCGCGGGCACCTTTGGCTGGGCCTCCTGAGTTTCCCGCTGATTCTGTTTCACGCGGCCTTTTCCCTGGGAGCCGGAGCGCTCACACGCGCGCTGATGGTGCTATTCATCATAGTGGTAGTCAGTGGACTCCTGGGCGCCGTCTTGCAACACTTCATCCCTCGTCTGATGACGGAACGCGTTCAGCTGGAAACGATCTACGAGCAGATCGACTCAGTGCGCGTGCAGTTGCTGGAAGAGGCAGAAAAGATCGTCGCCGATCTCTCTTCGGCCCTCGAAGGCGACCTCAGTTCTATTGGGGAGAAACAACGGGCCGTCGCGGCCTCCGCGGGAACCCGCGGGGGGCTGACAGTTGCTTCCGGTCTGGGCGCAAGTGACCGTACTAACGATATTGTCAGAGAGTTTTTTCGCGCCGAGGTGCGACCTTTTCTTCTCCAAACCAGTAGCCGGCCCGGCCCCCTCGCGGACAAAGACCAGGCTTCCGGCATGTTCGGCCAGTTGCGCGTCCAAACTCCCCGCAATCTCTGGCCCAAGCTGGAGGACCTGGAGAACCTTTGCGATGAGAAACGCGGCCTTGATCGTCAGCGACGTATGCACCATTTCCTTCATGGCTGGCTGCTTGTCCATATCCCCCTCTCCTACGCTCTGCTCGCGCTAGGGGCCATCCACGCGGTTTTCGCACTCAGGTACTAATCATCATGCCTCGCGTTCGCACAGCCAAGTCTGTGGCCAAGCGGATCGACCTGCAGTACTTCGCCCGGCTCCATCCCTTCCGCCGCTGGAGGTTGTGCCTTGCGATCGGGGTGCCATTGCTGGCCCTGGGATGGATTCTTGGCGCCAATCTGCTCGGCCATCAGAGCGTCTACAGCAGCGGACCGGTGTCTGAAGCCCATGCCGTTTTCGGCAATCGCTGCAACTTATGCCACGTCAGCACTGCCAATTTTCGCGCGCCCGTCGCGGACAGCACATGCCTCGCTTGTCACGATGCCCCGGCCCACAATCCACATCAGACGTTCACCCCCGCTTGCAGTTCCTGCCACGTTGAGCACCGCGGCGCCGTTCGCCTTGCCGCCACAGCCGACAGTGGCTGCACCCAGTGCCATGCGGACCTGAAATCAAAAGACGGGGTCATCCGCTTTGATCGGTCCATTTCCGGATTCGATCATCACCACCCCGAGTTCGCCGCCGTGCGATCTGGGCGTGATCCCGGCACGATGAATCTCAACCATTTCGTTCACTTGCAGCCCACGCTACGCGGGCCCCAGGGCGCGGTGCAGATGAAATGTGACGATTGCCATCGTCCGCTTAATGTCGATGAGCCCTGGCCCTACTCGGTGGCCGTCGTGCAGCCCGCTACCCAGCAACCGGTCCTGGTTGGGGCAACCGAAAGTCAAGAGAGAAAACGCCGTAGCGTTGAAGCCGGACCGGGGGCATATATGACTCCGATCAGGTACGTGAATCAGTGCGCCGCCTGCCACGTGCTGCAGTTCGATCCTCTGATTGCAGCTCCCGCGCCTCACACCAAGCCGGAACTCGTGCATGCATTCATCGTCCAAAAGCTGACGGAATACGTAGCCGCGAATCCAGGGGTTTTGAGGACCGATCCAGGTTCTGGTCTCTCCTATGACGATCAAGGGCCCCGCAACTTTCTGCGGCCCCTCGGCGAATCGAGAGATCAGCGCAATCTCCCGGGTGCTCTGGAAAACGCGCCCGCCCAAGTACTATCTCCCGCGGAGTGGGTGCAGCGCAGAACGGCGCGAGCGGAGAAGCTGTTATGGAGCAAGAACTGCAGAGTCTGTCACGAGTCCACCGAAGGTGGAGGCGAAGCCCTGCCCACTTCGGTCAAAGCAATCATTCCGTCGCGGTGGTTTCCTCATGCCGAGTTCGATCACGAAGCACATAGGATGATGTCGTGCACCTCCTGCCACACGAACATCTCGCAGAGCCGCGTCACCGCGGACGTCAACCTGCCGGGGATCAAACTCTGCCGCGACTGCCATAAACAGGGCGGCCCGGTCGTGAACGCCGCACAAGGTGGATGCTTCGAGTGCCATAGCTACCATGACTGGCGCAATGAGAAACGCATCCAAGGTAAGTTCGGCCTGGCCCAATTGCGGGCCATCAATCCGGCAAGCTCCACCATGAAATAGCCCGGAGAAGTCAGCCTCACAGGCTCTCGTTCCCTCATACTTCTCCAAATTAGACTTTTGAGTAGAGGGACGAATCGACTCCTAGCAAATCGCATTAACCGCAGATCCCTCCACTACGCTGCGCTCCGGTCGGGATGACAATTCTGTTGGAAAGCCATGATTTTCTCGGGTTAGTTCTCATCGTGCAACAAATTTGTCATCCCGACCGGAGCGCAGCGTAGTGGAGGGATCTGCGGTTAATGCGATTTGTCCCTGGGCTCTGATCTTCTAATGGAATCATCGGGCAACTTTACGGCTGGCTGGGCAATCGTCGCACAAAGTCCTCAAACGAAGACGGGAAAGCAGTTTGCGGCTTATCCTGCGCGCGTTGGGGCTCAGAGGGCGGCCTCGGGGGATCATCGGTTACGGTGTAAAGCTGCCCGTTCTGCAGGTAAAGCCCTTGCAGTTCCTTTTTGTTGAAGGGCCGCGACCCACGCCGTCCGAACACCGCAAGCTGATTTCCATCTTCATCCACGGCGCGATCGCGATCGATGCCCCGCGAAACCGCAAGCGCCGGCCCCGATCCGCGATAGGTAGCAATTAGCTTAGGCGCCGGCCGCGGACTGAATCCGGCAAACTTAGGATCTTCCTCAGGTCCAAAAAGTTGCACCACCCGCAAACCATTCTGCCCGTCGGCTACGAACGCGAACAGGCTGGAGCTGACCATGCCCAGCTTCACGTCGTTGCTGTCGTTTAGCTTGCCGTCAGCACTGAACATCTGGTCAAGCCGCGGCTGATCGGGACGCTCGATATCTACAATCGCCAGCCCTTGTTTTCCGGCCGCAATATAGGCATAGGTGCGCGCCGTGTAGATGTTTCTTGCGTCCTGAAGCGGCACAGCCGCGTTGTTCACCACCACCGGCTTGGAAGGATCGGTAATGTCCAGCACTTTGAGACCTGCACGGTCAATCACGAAGGCATAACGGAACTGCACCGCGATACCCACCGGCCGGTCGAGCACGGGAGAACCAATCTGTGCCGTCACCTTGGGTTGCAATGGATTGTCCAAATCCACCACCACCAAGCCTGCATCCGAGAGCACATAGGCGTTGGTGCCGGCGAATGCAATCCGGCGCGCTCCGTTGAGCACGCCGCCAGGATTGAAAGCCAGCGCGCGTTTCAGAAAATTGTTCGTTGGGTCGCCATCCAGTAGCGTACCCACTCCCGGAGTTTTCGCCTTCAGGTTGGGGTCGCCAATGATCACCAGGCCTTCATATTTATCGGCGACGTAGAGGAAGCCATACATCAGGTGCACCTGCTGTTCCTCGTTTTCCGGTTTGTGGGTGCGCAAGGGATCGATCGCAAGCGTGCTCGGCGAGGCCACGGCCTGTGCGTATTTCGTCTTCACATAGAAGTGCTGCCCAAGCGGAGATACGGGAGCGGTAGTCGTTCGCTCCGAGAAATCTTTGTTGTCAACGTTGGCAATGTCGTAAACTCTCAACCCGCCCTCGCCCGTAGCCGCATATAAGTACTCGCCGCGAGCCTGCACGTCGAGAACCTTGCCCGCATGTTGATAGGCCTCCGGCAATCGGCTGCCTTTTCGCTTGAAGCGTGCGTAGTCGTCGGGATAGACCACTTTCTCGAAATCGCTGCCGATAATCGTGGGCGGTTCGTCATGTTGCGCTACCGCGACCGCGCTATACCCCTTGTGGCCGTTCGCCACGTAGATGTAGCGGCCCATGAAATTCATGAAGCCGCCGCCCAAGAGCGTTACCTGGGCCAGCCATGCGTTGTTGTTGTTCTCGCGAGAGACGTGGCAATCCGTGCAGGTCCGCGTTTCATGCGTCCGGACCGTATGCGGCACGAAGGGACTGAACGCCTGAGCGCTGAAGCCTTCCGCCGACACCGTCTGCTGCTGATAGTAGCTCCAATCGCGGTCTGCGTTCTGCGAACTAACCTGCACCGCGCAAGCGGATCGGATCGGAGCTACGCGGTGATTTGTCACCGTGCCGTCGATTCCCAGCATGTACATGTCATCGCGCAGAATTTGGAAATTGTAGGAAATGTAGTTGCGCGTCGTCAGTCCTTCGTTGTGCAGCATGGGCGTGCGCTGATTCGCGACCTGCTGCAAATGACATCCGAAGCACGTCGGCAACCAAGCCGAGTGGCAGGAGTAACAGGTCATGCGCTGATTGCTGTGGGCGAGGTTTTGGTTCCCTGTCGCCACTCCCCAGGTCTTGCCGTCGACCTGCATGGTCTTGGCCAGACGAGCTTTCTCGTTGTAATTCGGATTGCCCGGCCGAATCGTGTCGAATACCTGGACAACCTCCCACTCCTGACCGCGGTTCACCATGGACCGCTGGAACAAGCGACCATCCTTCCAATAGAAACGGCGCGCATCCCACGGGGTTTGCAGCGCCGCAAGATCGGTGCCTCCAGGCGGGGCTGCGGGACCCGAGGTTTTCAGCGAGGCACGCTGGTCGATGGTCCCGTGGCAGTCCACGCAGTCCACCTCGACCGCATTGCGAGTCTCGCCATACAGCTTGCCATTGCCGTGACTGTCCTGCGAGAAATGACAGTCCTCGCACGCCATCCCTTTCTCCAGGTGAATGTCTTTCAGGTGCACCGCTTTGCTGAACTTGTTGGGATCATCCGGCGCGATCGGTTGATCTTTCTGGTCGAGAAAATTGCCCTTGCGATCGTGTTTGTAAACCGCCCGGAAAATCCAGCCGTGACTGTGGAAGTCGCCAAACTGCGTATCCTTCAATTTCGAAAGGAAATCCGGACTGCCGGTTTGATCGAGAAAAGCCGGGTCGGACCACAGGCCGCGTGGCGCAGTGCCTTCCGGGTTGCGCGCTTGCACCTGGCTTCGCTCCGCTTCGCTCGGATTGTGCTGCCGCGCTGGATACATCTTGTCCCCGTCCATCTCGTTGTCCCACCACGTGTACCCGTAGTACGTTACAACCATGTTCGTGCCTGGGTGCATGTGGCACACCACGCATTGGCTCGACGGAATTGATCGCGTGAACTGATGTTTGATGGGATGGCCCACCTCCGTCTTGGGAATTGTCGGATCGACGGTTGCGGTCTGTCCCGAGTGCCCATACCTGGCATAGGGCCCCGAGTGCTCGGCCGAGCGATCGTTCGCATACACCACGTGGCACGCGCTGCAGCCGCTGGCACGGTAGTCTCCGGGCTGGTCGTTGGTGCCGGGGAAATAGAGCATCGGGTCAAGGAGCCGGGTCTTCTGTAATCCCAAAAAGACCGGATCAGTGCGCAGTTCCGTTCCAAACCCACGGTCGCTGAGCTTGGAGTCGGGGCGTCCGGGATCTTCGTCCAGCTTTGGATTTCCTACTTCCGGTTTCTTCTCGCCGCCACGCTCGAATACTCGCAGTACGTTACCGGGTTGGGAAATCTCCCAGCGCTCCAGCGGTTCGAGGGAAGGCAACACTCCTTTAGTGCGGGTTTCTTCCGGGGTCGGGGGTGGAAACGAATCCAGCCTCTGCGGAGTCCCGTCAGGGCCGTAATTCTCTCCAAAATGCGGGTTCTTCAGCGGATACGCGCCGTTGTTGTAGAGCGCTGCCCCCCATAACATCGCTCCGTGGGACATCATGCTGGTACGCACCCGGCGGACTTCGCTGGCATGACAGCCGGACGACCCACATGTTTTCTCCGCCACACGCAAGTCTCCGGGGTTCACAAATTGGATAAATTGAAGATCTTCCTTCAACCAGCGCGTATACGGACGCACCGGGTTCGCGGAGCTGTGCTCATCTTCGGCAAACCTCGCCCGGGGGTGAGCTTGCAGTTTGGCTTGCTCATAGGGCGCAGATCCCTGCGTAGAGCCCGGCGGCGCAGCGATTTCGGCGTTCCCTGTGTGGCAATCGACGCACCCAAGGCGCACCGTCCCCGTCGTATGCATGGTGGCGCTGTCGGTCGCGGTGTGGCAGCTGACGCAGCCGGTCGACTTGCGGTCCGCATCAGCCTGCGACTGCCCCAGCAAATCCGGCTGCACGCTTTGCTGGGACGCTTGCTCCTGGCCAGCGGCGGCAACTGGCTTGGCACCAGACCCGGCAATCGCGAGCATCAAGCCGAGTAACCCGCAAAGACTGGCTGCGAGCAACATGAGTGCGCATAGCGTTCTTCTCTGGCTGCATTTCATGTTCACACTCGAACCAATCAGAATTGAAATTTGATCCTGACAAACCCCGAAACCAGACTCTTCGAATTGAAGACTTGCGTGAATCCCAAGCCCGGAATCAGACCCGATGTGCCGGCCGTGATTACGATGTTCTCGCTCAGTGGAGGCCGGTATTCGACGCCAAGGCCCACATCCTGACCAATATTGTGCGTGATCGGCGACTGGAACAAAAGAAACTCCAGCGGCTCCGTCTGGTCGAAACGCAGGTAGTTGGTATTAACGAATGCGCGCAGCTTCGGTGTCACATCGAAGTCTACGCCTGCGTTGTAAAGAAACAGTCCTGGATTAACAAAATTTGCCTGCCCCTCGAACTTGTCGGTGCGCAGGTTTACCAGCAGACTCCCGGGCGTGGTGAGCCCGACTCCTGTGCCGGTCAGGCGAATGCCCTCGCTTGCAAAAAAGCTGAAAGCGCTGCCCGCAAAGTTCGTATCGTTGACAATAGTGTCGAATCCGCGGGCGGTGTCGTTCCGCGATGGTCCGTAACGGTTGCTGCCATCGCCGGACTGATACAGGAAAGAACCGCGGTAGCGTACCCAGTTCTTATCCACCGAAAGCTCGAGCGCGGCAAGTTGCCCATTGATATTCACGCGCCGGCCCGCGATCGGGTTGAAAGTGTCATGGCCGAGCGCCTGATAAAACGCATGGCTCACGTTGATGGGACCAATATGCCCGTTGCTCGTCCAACCGATGTAGTAGGCATGAATGCCGTGAGTGAGTACGCCGTTATTCACCACCGCACCGATCGGCGCCGGGCGCACCAGGAAGCCGTTGTCGTTGAAATGAGTCGTCGGATCATCGCGGTTGTAGTGAAAACTGAATTGCGTTGTGTACCCCTTGGTTAGAAAATCCTGGACGTACACGTTGCCGATGTAGACCTGCTGATCGCGTGGCTGAAAAGTATTCAAGTCGCTGTTGGTGTCTTTCTCAAGCAGATAGAAGTAAGCGAGGTTGTAGTTGATGCGATTGGAGCGCAGGTTTCCGAACAGGCGCACTCCGGGCTGCGCATCCGAAAACAGGAATCCACGAAAATCGCTGTTGAACTGTTGAATGCCCGCTCGAACGGAGATGAAATCGAAGTTGGGGCTGAGGTTGTGCAACTTTGCCTCGAAAAAGCCCTCCTGCAGCCCCACGTGGGTGTCGAAGCGGTTTATTCCGTCCCGCACATCAATGTTGACCAACCCGCGCTCGCGAGTCTGCAGGAAGTTCAGGTTGACGGCGGGAGTGAAGCGGATGCGGAAATCCGCAGGCAGGAAACTGGTATCCCCGTGAGACAGGTCGGCGGAAAAAAAGAACGTCTGTGAGGCGGCCGTTTGCTCGCCTTTGCCAAAGAAGGGAGTGTCTCCCGGCTGCTCGGCAGAGACTCCACTGGGCACCGGCAGTCTGCGTACATCGACGTTGGTTACGCTGGTGCCCGTAAAGTTGAAGAACCAGCGCTGGCCAAAAATCGGATAGTCGCCCTTAAACCGGTTGCGATTGAACGGATCGTACCAGTGCGAGCCGACATACGGGAACTCGCCTTGTTTTGCATAACGCTGCCAGGGGGGCATTTCCACCGTCCAGCGATAGGGTTGCTCCGAAGGTTTGACGGCTCTTGATACCTCCGGTGGCGGAACCGCTTGGATCGCAGGCATCTCGAGCGACTGCGGCATGCGAAGACCCGGATAAAGGCTGCCGGCACTCAGGTCCGGCGGCACAGCAGCCGGCTGGCCGGGACGAAAGCGTGTTGGAATTGGCGGCAGAGGCAGGAGGGAAGGCGACACCAACTCCAGCCGGATATTTGCTTCCCGAAGTTCTCCTGCCCTCAGCGTCACAGTCACAGGTGGGCTAGGTCCGTACCCGGCGCCCGTTGCCGTTATTTCATAATCACCGGCGGCGAGATCCCGGAAGCGAAATATCCCCTCAGCGTCGCTCACCGCATTGTAGGTCTTATTGGTCGCCCGATTTCGGGCGGAGACGACAACACCATTCACCGCGCGTCCGTTCTGATCTTGCACCACTCCCACCAACGCAGCGAGCGTGGCCGATGTACCTGGCGGTTTTCCGGGAATTCTACGAACCTGTGCTACCGCTTGGTCCGCTGTCACCGCGCTCCAGAATAGGAACCCGAGCGCCAAGTGAAAAAAGCTAGACCAGACAAGTCGATGTCGGTTCACGGCGGTGAAGTCCTCCCGCAGGGCCCAACTCCGAATCCAATGCTTCTCCAATTCCCAGAGTGCGGCAGTTTTACCACTTGCAGGGCAAGTTTTCAAAGAAATAATTCCACGACTAGGGGTTTGCGCAGACCATGGCCGCTACGCCGGCCGTTGCGCTTGCGCCTCGTCCCGCGCACGTTGCACGTCATTGACGTCGCCCATAACGATCACAATTGCGCCATCCCGCAAAACTTGCTCACCCGGAGGATTCACCAGGAAGCCGGGATTGTGGTGTGCGCCAGAGTTTTTCACAGCGAGGGGCACGAGTCCGTGCCGGGCCTTCAGATTGAGATGATCCAGCGACAAGCCGCTCCACCCCGAGCCTTCGGGGACTTCGATCTGCTCCACCCGCACCGTGCGCGATTGCTCCTTCAGCATCAGGTCGAGGAACTCCACCACCTGCGGCCGCAGTACCTCGCTGGCCAGGCGCAGGCCGCCGATGCGGTTGGGGGAAACCGTCGCGTCCGCGCCCGCCTTCAACATGCGGTCGGAGAACTTTGCCTCATCACTACAGCGCGCCACGATACGGATAGCCGGGTTCTTCTGCCGCACCAGAAACGTAATCACCAGATTATCCTTGTCCGCCGAAAGCCCGGCAATCAACCCTTTCGCACGCCCGACCGCCGTACGGTCGAGCACGGCTTCGTCGGTTGCATCTCCAATCACGTAAAGCAGATCGCGGTGCGTCTCGCGAAATTTCTGCACCAGATCCTCGCGGGCTTCAATGACCACGTAAGGCGTTCCAGCGGCTTGCAACTCGATCGCAATATATCTTCCGGTGTCGCCCAAACCGCAGATGATATAGTGGCCAGTTAATCCGTCGATCTTTTTATCCAACTTGCGCCTCCAGAACAGATCGCCGAGTTCTCCCTCGACGAGGAAAGCGGTCACCAAAGAAACGACGTAGACCATGATGGTCACGCCGAACAGCACCACAAAAACGTTGAAAATGCGCAGGACAGGATTGTGGCTGGTGTCCACGACCTCCGTATAGCCGACTCCGGACAGCGTGATCACGGCCATGTACAGGGCCTGCAGGAAGGTCACATCCGCGCCACCCAGCAGACAATATCCGCTGACGCTGAGGACCACCACTGCCAGCAGCACGAGCAGTGCATAAGCCAGCCTTCGACGCAGGTTCATGCGCTTTCTCCGCCCAAAACCGCGTGGAGTGTACCACAATTGGGAGCGGTTTTCTGAAGTCAAGATTGGAGGTGTGTTAATTCGCTGAGCTTAGAGAGCTGAGAGGGCGTGTGTGAGAACCGGAAGGGCTGGTTTTGTTTCTCACCACTGGGTGGGACCTCCACGACATTGATTGCTCTCAAGGAGCATTCGTACAGGCGTTGACCCGATCAAACGACTCCTTACACTTACTTCAAAAAGGAAATGTGGGTAGAATCGTGTCGTTTACGTTTTGCAATATACCCAACCTGCTAGTACCGGAGCGCACAAGGCCAAATGGCTGCGGGAGTTGCTCCCGGGTTGTGATGGGCGGTTGTAGTGGCTTCTACTGAAGATTTCGATCTCATCGTGATCGGCTGCGGCCCTGCGGGAGAAAAGGCCGGCGCGCAAGCTGCCTATTTTGACAAACGCGTCGCAGTCGTCGAGGCTGCCGAGTATGTGGGCGGAAGCTGCATCAACACCGGCACTGTCCCCAGCAAGACACTTCGTGAATCCGCACTCTACTTTTCCGGTCTAAAGCAACGCGGTCTCTACGGCATCGACTATTCACTTAAAGAGAATCTCACCATCAATGATTTCATGCACCACGAGCGAGAAGTGGTTGAAATGGAGCGCCAGCGGATCCTGAAGAATCTGGCCCTTCATCACATCGAGCTCGTTCAAGGGCGGGCTTCCTTCGAAGACGCCCACACCGTGTCCGTTTCCGGTCCGAGTGGCATACGCCAACTGCGCGGCGAGGTGATTCTCATCGCCACTGGAAGCAAGCCGCACCGTCCAGCAGAAATAGCTTTCGACGACGTCCGGGTTTTTGACTCCGACACGTTCTTGCAGATTGAACGCATCCCACAAAGCCTCGCGGTGATCGGCGGCGGCGTTATTGGCTGCGAGTACGCTTCTATCTTCGTTGCCCTCGGCGTGAAGGTCACGCTGGTGGATGGCCGGAACCGCGTGCTGCCGTTCCTCGATGCGGAGATTTCCGAGAGACTCCAGGTGCGGCTTGCCGCGCTTGGCGTGGACTTCTGGTTCAATGAACGGCCAGTGAAGGTGGAAACCACGGCGTCAGGTGTGCAGCTAGTGATGAAGAGCGGCAAGACGTTGCAAACCGAATCGGCGCTGTTCGCGGCCGGCCGCCGCGCCGCCGTGGACGGACTGTCTCTGGAAAAGGCGGGCCTGGCCGTCAACGACCACGGATACATATCCGTCGACGAGAATTATCGTACCGCGGTGCCACATATATACGCTGCGGGCGACGTCATCGGATTTCCCGCGCTGGCTTCGACGTCGATGGAACAAGGACGGGTCGCCGTGTGCCATGCTTTCGATTTCAAATACAAGCAACGAGTCGCCTCGATGCTACCGTTAGGGATTTACACCATTCCGGAGATCTCCAGCGTCGGTGAGACGGAAGAATCGTGCAAAGAGAAAAAGATCGACTACTGTGTCGGCCGCGCGCTCTATGCCAATAACGCCCGTGGCCACATCACCGGCGACACTGCGGGAATGCTGAAACTCATCTTCAGGCGCGCCGACAAGAAGCTTCTCGGAGTGAGCATCATCGGCGAAAGCGCTACCGAGCTGATTCACATCGGAGCGGTGGTTCTCGACCACAACCGAACAATTGACGAGTTTATCGAACAAGTCTTCAACTACCCCACGCTTAGCGAGACCTATAAATACGCTGCGTACGAAGGGCTAGGAAATCTGACCGGTCACAAGGTACGCGAAGGCTAGCGTACTTTCGTCAAAAACCGCGAATATGGCGGTAACCAAAAGCGTAGTTGATCCTCTGCGCCGTGATTTCAAAATCCTCGCGGGTCCAAAACCTCCGCCCCCATATCTGGTGACCAATTGGTTCTGTCCCGAAGCGGCAGCTCCATGCTAACCTAGGCGCCATTGACGCACTGGCAGCGGAGCCAGCAGCTTGTCTCTGTCGCCCCCCCAGGGCGCCGGCTTTGGCGGCGGTCGGCCAAGGGCAAGGAGAGGGTGGGCGGCAGGTCGAAATGGCCCCTAATATACCCAAGAAACTGGGTAAGTACGACGTCCTCGATGTCATAGGCCGGGGAGGGATGGGGGTTGTCTACAAGGCAACCGATCCCGGCATAGGACGCGTGGTGGCTATCAAGATGGTGACGGGCGGTTTTGCCAACGACCCCGAACTGCTAAAGCGCTTTTATCGCGAGGCCCAGTCCGCGGGCAAACTGCAGCATCCCAATATAGTTACCATTTACGACCTGGGCGATCAAGACGGCAATCCCTACATGGTGATGGAGTACCTGGAAGGGGAGAGCCTGGAATCGATCATCGCCTCTCGTCGACCCGTCCCCCTCGAGCAGAAGCTGAATACCATAATTCAGCTCTGCAGCGCGCTTGGCTACGCTCATCAACACAACGTTATTCACCGTGATATCAAGCCTGCGAATGTCATGGTGCTTAAAGATCTCACGGTCAAGATCGTTGACTTTGGAATCGCGCGCATCGGCAACGAAAATGTCACGCGTCCTGGTCAGCTGATGGGCAGCATCCCGTACATGTCTCCCGAGCAAGTCAAGGACAAAGCCTATGTCGATTCGCGAACCGACATCTTTTCCGTCGGGATTGTGCTGTACCAATTGTTAACGAATGCGCTTCCCTTCGACGGCAAAGATATGGGAGCCATTCTCCTCAAAATCGTTCACGACCCTCCTCCTCCGCTGCAGACATATCTTTCCGCATACCCTGAGGAATTGGACCATATCATCGCTCGCGCTTTAGCCAAGAACTCGGAAGAACGCTACCCAACCGCCGACCGCCTCGCCATCGACCTCATGCGGGTGCAGGACGAACTCAAGCGCGACATGGTGTCTGAGTACCTCTTGTCCGTGGACAACTTGATTGCTGACTCGCAATGGAATCAGGCAAAGGAGCGGATTCTAGAGATTCTAAGGATCGACCGGCAGAATTCTCGAGCTAATGAATTGCTCCGCAATGTGGAACAACAGATCCAGACTCAGAAGCGTAGCGAGCAGGCGCGGGAGTTGCGCGTGCAAGCGGAACAAGCTCTCGGGCGCAACGAACTGGCAGATGCCCTGAGATATCTCGACCATGCTGTGGAGCTCGACAGCAGCAGTCACGATCTGCTCCAACTGCGCAAGTCAGTAGTCGAACGGAAAGCGAGGGGAGATCAGATAGCTGCTTTACTGCACCGCGCGGAATCAGCCCATGACACCGGTGACCTCGAAGAAGCTCAGAAAGCTCTGGCGGAAGCGCTTCTCCTCGATGGCGATAATCGGGAAGCCCAAACCCTGAACGCCATCATCACCCGTGAGGCTGCGGAGCAGAACAAACTGAAACAGGTGCAAGGTTTCCTGGATGAGGCCAGAAACCGAATTGCGTCTCGCAGCTTCACGGCGGCATTGGACGTACTGAAGAAGGCAGCGTTGCTCGCCCCTAACGTTCCGGGGATAAAGGAGTTGGCCAACCTCGCTGCGAGTGGCCAGGAGCAAGAGCGGCGTCGCAAGCAACTGGAGGGGTTTTATACAGAAGTAGAGGATGCCCTGAATCGCGACAATTTCGTATTGGCTTGCGATAAGGCAGACGAAGGGCTGCAATTATTTCCGGATGATCGCGGCCTGCTAAAGCTCAAGAAGCTGGCTGAAAAACAACGCCAGGCGAGCGAGAAGCGCACTTACGTAGAAGGGCAAATCGCCGCCTCCCGGCAATTGCTGGATTCAGCCGATGCGGACCAATCGCTAGTTCCATTGGAAGAAGCGCTCGAAAGATATCCGCAGGAACCGATGCTGGTCTCCATGCTGTCCGTGGTGAAGGAAACTCTGGCGCGGCGGCGAGAAGAACAACGCAAAGCAGATTGCCTTCAAAGAGCCAAAGACGCAATCCGGCGCAAGGCTTACATCGAAGCCATTGAAACCCTGGAAGCGACGCGGAAGGAGATTTCATCAAGCGATCTTGATGACCTCCTTCAGTTTGCCCAGGAGGAAGCGGCCAACTACGCCACACGACAGAAGATCGACGCGGCTGCGGACCAAGCCCGTCAATTCATTGCCGCCGACGAATACCGAAGCGCCATCGAGCTGCTGGAGGCCACTTTAGGCGAGGTTGCTGACGAAGAATTAAGCATCATCCTCGAGGATGCTCGCCGTCGTCTGCAAGAATTCAACCAGAGAGTTCAGGAAAGCATCAGCACCGCACAGAGATTGCTTCGAAACGATCGCTACAGCGAGGCCGTGAGATTCCTGGAGGCGCAGTCCGAACAGTACGGCAAATCTCCTGAATTCGCGGCCTTGTTGGAGCAAGCGCGGCACGACCTCAAGCGCATACAGAGCTTCTCTATCGCGCAGGAAAATGCGCGCGAAGCCTTGTCCCATGATGATTTCCTCGGCGCTGCCGCAAACCTGCAGGAGTTTCGGGACGAGTTCGGCGACACTCCAGACGCACAAATTCTCCAAGATGAGATCGAAGAAACACGTTCGCGAGCAGCCACCGCTGCCATGGAAAAAGCTCTCCCCGATGTCCGCATGCTTTTGATGGTGCGTTCGTTCGACTCGGCCGAAGGTATTCTTGACAGCCTCTCTCAATGGAGCGCCTATGCTGCCCCTGCTGCGAGAGAACAGTATGAATCGTTCTACGCGTTTGTTCTAAACGCCAAAGAGCGGCAGGCCGCTAACGCACGGGCTGAAAAACTGAAGCAAGCACAAACGTCCGACCAAGCTACTTCTGTACCGGAAGACGCGCAAGAAGGCGTCGATGCCGGCGATGAGAGCGGCCCAACTGCTGCGATGAGCCGCAGTCAGCTTAAGGCCGTTCTCGGCCAGGTTGCGCAAATAGAGGACCATTATCAGGATAACGATAAAGTGCAGACTGCCCTTCAAGACTTCAAGCGACGGCTGACGCTGAAGATTGACGCCCTGGAAGAGATCCCTTCGGTAACTCAGGCCCCGGACAGAGAAATCGTTAGTGCCCCGCCGCCTTCCAACCCCCAGGCCCCAGTCGCCCCGGCTAATCCAGTTGAGCCGCAATCCGAACTCACCCTTACTCAACAGTATGCGGAGAGACGGGCAGCTGATGATATCCCGGAGCATCCTGCTGAGATTAAGGCTGTTGAGGCGTCAATCGAATCCGAACAAGCGACGCGGCAGCAGAAAGAGGCAGTGCGGAATGCGGTCCAGCACGCGCAGGACCTGCTAAACCGAGGTCAAGCGATTCTTGCGATACAGAACCTTCGGCAGATAGCAGCGCAATACGCCGGGCAAAGTGAGATCGACGATCTGCTTGCCATTGCGGAATCCCGCGTTCAGGAGCAGAGAATCAATGAGATTGAACGCGAAGCCGACGCTCAGGCCAAGGAAGGTCGCTTTGAGCAGGCGTTGAGCACTCTTGAAGACGGCCTGAAACAATTCCCGGAAGCAGAGCCTTTGCGGAAGGCGTGGGAATCGGTATTGGCCGCGCGGGAACGTGCGGAACGGGTGGCTGAGGCACAATGTCTTCGAGGCGGTGGGGAGTTCGGGCGAGCCCTTGAGCTGGTCGAAGCGGGCCTTCAGAGTTCGCCCGGCGATCGCGAACTGGAGCTCCTCAAGCTCCAGATTGAATCTGACCAAGCGAAGCAGCAGCGCAAGGAAGCGATCGCCGCTGCAACGGAAGAAGCGCAGCGGCATCTGCGGGACGGCCAGATCGCATTGGCCATTGAAGTTCTTCAACGCAGCGCCACTCGATTCCCTGATGACGAGGTAGTCTCAAAGCTCCTGCGGGTCGCCGAGGAGCGGCTTCGCAAAGAAACGGAATGGAACAGCGTTCGGGTCCGGGCAGAAGCATTGCTGCGCGAAGGGCAAGAAGAAGAAGCTGTGGTTTTGCTCGAGAACCGTGTGCCAAAGGAGCCGGCATTTAAAGAATTGCTGGCCACTGCGCGCAGCGCGCTGAACGCTAAACGACGCGAAGGGTTGCTCAGCCAGGCCGTAGTGCTTCAGCGACAAGCGCGCTACGGGGAAGCGCAAGGCCTGGTCCAGCAGGCGATCCGGCAGTACGGGTCGAACGCCAGCCGCTGCTGATCTCGAACGGACCTTGCAAGATCAGATCGAGATCGAACGGCGGCGACAGGCCCGTGATGCCGATCGGGACAAGTTGCTGGCGATTGAGCAGCAAGTTCCAACGACTAAGCAATCCAAGCTAAAAAAGCTTGCCGTTAGTGCGCAGCAGATCGCTGCCCCATACACGGCGGACGACGAAGTCGCCGCCATCGCCTTGCGCATCCGCCAGCGGATTGAGTCGCAGCTGTCGGCGACCGCCCCGCCCAAGCCAATTCCGGTGCGCCAGATCGCTGCCGGTGCAGCGGTGATCCTGGCGGTCTTGGTGGGGATCGTAGCCGTACCGCGCTTACTCCGTGTCACGACCGTTCCGGTGGAGATCCGTACTGATCCTCCTGGAGCCTCTGTGAGCATAGGGGACAAGTCGTGCGTCACTCCGAATTGCCGGCTCGAGCTCGCACCGGGCCAATATCAGATCGAAGCGCAGCTGACTGGGTATGAGCAGGCCGAAAGGAGTTTGAAGGTTGATTCGAACAAGCAGACTGAGCCGATAAATCTGACGATGCAGCCACTGAACTCAGCCGCTTCCGCGCCGCCCCCGCCGTCGGGCCTCAAACCTGCCCCAATGGGAACTCTCGTCGTGCAAGCCGGTGTGCCGGACGCGCTTGTTTCTGTCGACCGCACGCTGCGCGGGCACACCGACGGCCAGGGTAGCTTGAGCTTGCCGCTCGAGGCGAAAAGCTATCAAGTACGGGTGGAGAAACCCGGATATCAAACGCCCCGAGAGCAGCAAGTGGATATCGCTAGCGGTGCTTCCCAGCGGCTCACGTTCAGCCTGGATCCGCTGCGCGCGGACGCGAAATCAGAGGCGAAGCCCGAGTCTCAAGCTGACAACAGAGGCCCTGCCCCTGCTACCCAAGAACCCCCGAAACTTCCATCTGCTGAAACCCAAGCCGGCTCCAACGCCTGCGGCGCCGAGCCCGGCCGTGACCTTAAACACCGAAGCCCAGGATTGGAGCCGGATTAGCGCCGCAAGCGATCCGGCGCAAATCGAGGATTACCTAAAAAAATATCCGAGCGGTGCGCACAAGGCGGAGGCAGAATCGAGATTGCCCGATTTGGTTTGGGGGAAGATTAACCAAAATGACGCGGGAGCCCTGCAAGGATACCTGAATCGCTTTCCCAAGAGCCCGCATGCTCTCGACGCGGCCCGCAAGATGGACGACGTCCTCTGGACGAAATTGGATAAGAGTAATAGCCAGATGCTGCGCGACTTCGTGGCCGGGAATCCCAACAGCACGCATCTTACCGATGCGAAATCACTCCTGAATAAAATGGATTTGAAAGACGCCGAGACAAAAGGCATACTAGCGGCCTTAGACAAGTTCAATGCTGCCTTCCAAGACCAGAAAGCGCGCGAACTGAAAGAGATTTGGCCGTCCGCTGAGGAGAAGTATCTCAGCGCGCTGCCCGGCCGCGGGGGATATAAGCTTGTTTTCACCTTGCGACCGACCGGAGAGCCTGAAATTAACGGTGACAAGGCTGTGATTCAGTGTGAAGTAAGTTCGATGACAACCAAGCCCAGCGGGAGCCGACAACTACTAAGAATACCTTCAACGTTCAACTCTACAAGAAAGGCAGCTGGCTTATCAGCCAGCCGTTCAGGCAGTAATCCAGGCTCAGCTCACTTAAAAAAACGTGTAGCTCAACCCATAGAGCGGAGTTGCGCGTGCCGTGAGACCGTTGTTATCGAATCGAACCAACAGATTGAATGTAGCCACTAAATTTCCGATAATGCGTGCCTTATAGCCGAACGCACCGCTGTACTGCCCAAACGACACCACGGCCGGCAGATACCAGCCCGGAAATAGTTTGGAGTGTCACCATCGTTCCTTTAGGTCTGGAGGGGGCAGGGCCTGCACCGTCACAGTTTTCATGTTTTGAATGCCGTGAATCCACCCGATCTGGTTCCCGAGAAAATCGACGACTACGGTGTTATGACGTCCCAGCGCCGCTTCCGTTCCCACGGCCCAGGAGAATACGTCCGGCAGGTCACCCTTGGACGACGTGAATGGGGGCGCCCAAGCCGGAGATCGCGCCGACTTGTCACTGGCGTGCCGGTTATTGTCCCGCCCAAAATGCTCTGTCCTGCAAACTGCCACCCCACATTGACGTGTGGCGAGAAAATAATGCCATTCCAGTCTTTTGTGTAAAGAGACAGTGCGGCAAAGGGTTTGCCGGCGACCGCACCGGTGCCTAGGAAATTGGTGTCGTCACCGGTCGGCAGCCGCAAGTCGGCTCCCAGCGCGAGGCACTTTGTCCCGCAACTTTCTTTCCCTCGAACACGTTCCCCTTGAATCGCAGCAACATATCCCCAAACCCGGTCTTGGTGACCTTCGGCATAACCAATCTGCGAAACCGTCAAGCCCGCCCGTTTGACCCGGGAGGCATACCAGGTGTGAACGTACCCACACACCAACATCCCCGATGGCATTACGTCTAAACCATCCGCGAGCGTAACTAACCCCGTTGGTCGCCGCCGACGAAACCGCCGCGTGAACCACGGGAAGTCCGACGGACACATCGATGCGGTTGGTTACACCGTACGTGAGGAACGTCACATTCTGGGAGAGCCGAACATCCATCTGCGACATTGATCGTGGCGGGGAGCGTGGTTAGCTGTGTTCCCTGGTAATAAACATTGGTTAGACCACCCGCCGGCTGCAACATTGTCGCGGGGCTGAGGGACTTGCCATTTAGAGTGGCGAAGTGGAAATCTTGATTCGAAACTCCAATATAGAACTTGTGCCTTCCTATCGTCTCGGCCCGTTCCGTGAAAATCGGCCCCAGTGAGATGCTTGAGGGAAGCTCGGCTCCTGTCGCCGGGTCGATCTTCGTAATCACTCCGGAGGCGGGAGATGCCAAAGGTATGACCGATAGCGCCACGGCAATGCTGCCGTTGAGGCTGGCGGCAATCCGAAGATACCGCGCTATAGTCGTGTAGTTGCGACAAGAGGAGCGGTAGCCGTATTAGTGAATAATGACGAGCAAGGGGTCTTCGGGTCCGACGACGTCGGCGTCCCCAGGTAACATGGCGGCCCGTTGTAGCTGCGTGACACCAAAAATCGTCCCGGCAAAAGGACCCGGTCGGGAAAATCGTAGAGTAAGGCAAAACATCGAACACGTTGGGAGCGGCCGACTGGGCTTTGGCACATTGCCCAAGAGAAACCAAGCAGGATAAAAAGCGCAACTCTTTTCGACAAGAGCCCACCTCCGGACGCAGGGTTGCCGCGGATTATACAACATCAATTGTTGGATGGCAGCAACACGTTTAAGCAACTATCCACGGGCTGGTGTAGTGTTCGAGAAAGAGGCGCCGCTCGTGCGAATGCATGTCACATCTGCAGCGAGGCGCGCACGTCGCAGGGGGCTCTTGCGGCTCTGGGCGAGCATCTCCAGAGAATGCTCACGCTTGATGGCCGTAACTTCGGATAAGGTTGTATCGGACTGACCTGATCATCCCGCAGTCATCGCTGAGCACGATCTTGACCGGAATGCCCTTGAGCAATGCCGCGGAGCGGCCTTTGTCCAGGGAGGGCTACATGAACACAGGGTGGCTTTATTTTGAGGAAGATAGTTGCTGCGATACTTCCTGAATAGGAGACGTGACAATCGGTGCGCTGTATGCGGGGTGATGAAACTCCAGGTGCATCCCGCGACCGATGAAGCGCGCCTTGAGCATGGAACCGTCCCAGGTCGAACCTGCGAGGGTCACTTGAACTGGCTGCGGACAGTATTGCGGATGTCCTGAAATCAGAACCGAACTGTCGTTTAGAAGTAGTGCGGTATAGAAGTGGTGCTGAGTCCGAATCTGCAGCACGGTGTCGGGCGGCAGACCTTCAAGGAACACGCCTCCCTCGATTTCGGACTGGACAATAACCCGATTCACATCGTCACTGAAGTTAGGATGAGGCGTGAACATGATTCATCGTACCG
Organism: uncultured Acidobacteriaceae bacterium; assembly: GCA_963787145.1. Classification (GTDB taxonomy): domain Bacteria; phylum Acidobacteriota; class Terriglobia; order Terriglobales; family Acidobacteriaceae; genus PALSA-350. Next base: position 223,263 of record CAWBBY010000008.1, on the reverse strand, counting down.
GGCTTTCACCTCCGTCACAATATCAATAGTTGCTGCGAGGAAGCAATCGCTGCGGACAGGGAGGCTCCTCTAACCGCTGGCCTCTTGCACATAGGCAAAAGGCCCCAACCTTTTGGCTAGAGCCCCCAAACGGGAAACGCCGGGCCAAGGTTTTGAGGCCCGAGCTGGAACAAAGGATCCTCGACACCATATTGGATACACGGCCCGGCGATCGAAGCACACCCTGGAGCGTTCGGACGCTCTCCAGGCACATGGGGATTTCCCGGACCATCGTGCATCGGGTCTGGCAGCGTCACGACGTGTCGGGCTTCTTGTCCGACACGCGCACCACGCGTAGCTCCGGCCGGGAACAGTTCACCTCTAGTTCAAGAACCTTTTGGGGGGTCCAAAACCTCCGTCCTAATAAGCCTCTGGTGACGAATTGGTGCTGTCCCGAAGCAGTAGCAACATGCTAACCTAGGCCCCATTGGCGCACGGCAGCGGAGCCAGCAGGTTGTCTCTGTCGCCCCCTGAGGGCGCCGGCTTTGGCGGCGGTCGGCCAAGGGTAAGGAGAGGGTGGGCGGCAGGTCGAAATGGCCACGAATATACCCAAGAAACTGGGTAAGTACGACGTCCTCGATGTAGTCGGCCGGGGAGGGATGGGGATTGTCTACAAGGCAACCGATCCCGGCATAGGACGCGTAGTGGCTATCAAGATGGTGACGGGTGGTTTTGGGAATGACCCCGAACTGCTAAGGCGCTTTTATCGCGAGGCCCAGTCCGCGGGCAAACTGCAGCACCCCAATATCGTTACCATTTACGACCTGGGCGATCAAGACGGCAATCCCTACATGGTGATGGAGTACCTGGAAGGGGAAAGCCTGGAATCGATCATCGCCTCTCGTCGACCCGTCCCCCTCGAGCAGAAGCTGAATACCATAATTCAGCTCTGCAGCGCGCTTAGTTACGCTCATCAACACAACGTGATTCACCGTGATATCAAGCCTGCGAATGTCATGGTGCTTAAAGATCTCACGGTCAAGATCGTTGACTTTGGAATCGCGCGCATCGGCAACGAAAACGCCACGCGCCCTGGTCAGCTGATGGGCAGCATCCCATACATGTCCCCCGAACAAATCAAGGACAAAGCCTATGTCGATTCGCGTACCGACATCTTTTCCGTGGGGGTTGTGCTGTACCAATTGTTAACGAATGCGCTTCCCTTCGACGGCAAAGATATGGGAGCCATTCTCCTCAAAATCGTTCACGACGCTCCTCCTCCGCTGCAGACATATCTTTCCGCGTACCCTGAGGAATTGGACCATATCATCGCTCACGCTTTAGCCAAGAACTCGGAAGAACGCTACCCAACCGCGGACCGCCTTGCCATCGACCTCATGCGGGTGCAGGACGATCTCAAGCGCGACATGGTGTCTGAGTACCTTTTGTCCGTGGACAACTTGATTGCTGACTCGCAATGGAATCAGGCAAAGGAGAAGATTTTACAGATTTTAAGGATCGACCGGCAGAATTCTCGAGCTAATGGACTGCTGCGCGAAGTGGAACAACAGATCCAGACTCAGAAGCGCAGCGAGCAGGCGCGGGAGTTGCGCGTGCAGGCGGAACAAGCTATCGGGCGCAACGAACTGGCAGATGCCCTGAGATATCTCGACCATGCTGTGGAGCTCGACAGCAGCAGTCACGATCTGCTCCAACTGCGCAAGTCGGTAGTCGAACGGAAAGCGAGGGGAGATCAGTTAGCTGCTTTGCTGCATCGCGCGGAATCGGCCCTTGACACCGGTGAACTCGAAGAAAGTCAGAAAGCTGTGGTGGAAGCGCTTCGCCTCGATCGCGATAACCGGGAAGCCCAAGCCCTGAACGCCATCATCACCCGTGAGGTTGGAGAGCAGAACAAACTGAAACAGGTGCAAGGTTTGCTGGATGAGGCCCGAAATCGAATTGCGTCTCGCAGCTTCACGGCGGCATTGGACGTACTGAAGAAGGCAGCGGTGCTCGCCCCTAACGTTCCGGGGATAAAGGAGTTGGCCAACCTCGCTGCGAGTGGCCAGGAGCAAGAGAGGCGTCGCAAGCAACTGGAGGGGTTTTATGCAGAAATAGAGGATGCCATGAGTCGCGACAATTTCGTATTGGTTTGCGCCAGGGCAGACGAAGGGCTGCAATTATTTCCGGATGATCGTGGACTAGTAAAGTTCAGAAAGCTGGCTGAAAAACAACGCCAGGCGAGCGAGAAGCGCACTTACGTGGAAGGGCAAATCGCCGCCTCCCGGCAATTGCTGGATTCAGCCGATGCGGACCAGTCGCTAGTTCCATTGGAGGAAGCGCTCGAAAGATATCCGCAGGAACCGATGCTGGTCTCCATGCTGTCCGTGGTGAAGGAAACCCTGGCGCGGCGGCGAGAAGAACAATGCAAAGCAGATTGCATTCAAAGAGCCAAAGACGCAATCCGGCGCAAGGCTTACACCGAAGCCATTGAAATCCTGGAAGCGACGCGGGAGGAGATTTCATCAAGCGATATTGATGACCTCCTTCAATTTGCACAGGAGGAAGCGGCCAACTACGCCACACGACAGAAGGTCGACGCGGCCGCGGACCAAGCCCGTCAATTCATTGCCGCCGACGAATACCGAAGCGCCATCGAGCTGCTGGAAGCCACTTTAGGGGAGGTTGCTGACGAAGAACTAAGCATCATCCTGGAAGATGCGCGCCGTCGTCTGCAAGAATTCAACCAGAGAGTTCAGGAAAGCATCACCATCGCAAAGAGATTGCTTCGAAACGATCGCTGCAGCGACGCCGTGAGATTCCTGGACGCGCAGTCCGAACAGTACGGCAAATCTCCTGAATTCGCCGCCTTGTTGAAGCAAGCGCGGCACGACCTCAAGCGCATACAGAGCTTCTATATTACTAAGGAAAATGCGCGCGAAGCCTTGTCCCATAATGATTTCCTCGGTGCTGCCGCGAACCTGCAGGAATTTCGGGACGAGTTCGGCGACACTCCAGACGCAAAAATTCTACAAAATGAGATCGAAGCAACACGTTCGCGAGCAGCCACGGCTGCCATGGAAAAAGCTCTCCCCGATGTCCGCATGCTTTTGATGGTGCGCTCGTTCGACTCGGCCGAAGGTATTCTTGACAGCCTCTCTCAATGGAGCGCCTACGCTGCCCCTGCTGTGAAAGAACAGTATGAATCGTTCCGCGCGTTTGTTCTAAGCGCCAAAGAGCGGCAGGTAGCTAACGAGCGGGCTGAAAAACTGAAGCAAGCACAAATGTCCGACCAAGTTACTTCTGTAGATGAAGGCGTCGATGCCGGTGAGGAGATCGGCCCAACCGCAGCGATGAGCCGCAGTCAGCTTGAGGTCGTTCTCGGCCAGGTTGCGCAAATAGGGGACCATTATCAGGATAACGATAAAGTGCAGACTGCCCTTGAAGACTTCAAGCGACGGCTGACGCTGAAGATTGGCGCCCTGGAAGAGGAATTCCCTCCGACGCTAACTCAGGCCCCGCATAGAGAAAGTGCTCCGCCGCCTTTCAACCCCGACGCCCCACTCGCCCCGACTCAGCCAGTTGAACCGCAATCCGAGCTCACCCTCACCCAACAGTACGCGGAGAGTACCCCACGGGCAGCTGACGATATTCCGGAGCATCCCGCTGGAATTAGGGCTGTTGAGGCCTCAATCGAATTCGAACAAGCGACGCGGCAGAAAGAGGCAGTGCGGAATGCGGTCCAGCATGCGCAGGATCTGCTAAACCAAGGTGAAGCGATTCTTGCCACACAGATCCTTCGGCAGTTGGCAGCGCAATATTCCGGGCACAGTGAGATCGACGATCTGCTTACCCTTGCGGAATCTCGCGCTCAGGAGCAGAGGATCACTGAGATTGAACGCCAAGCGGACACTCAGGCCAAGGAAGGTCACTTTGAGCAGGCGTTATTCACTCTTGAAGAGGGCCTGAAACAATTCCCGGATGCAGAGCCATTGCTGAAGGCGTGGGAATCGGTATTGGTGGCGCGGGAACGTGTGGAACATGGAAGAGTTCTCGCGGAGCTGACGAAGATACTGGAATCGGCAAGAAAAGCTCCGCTCAGTGAGTCGACAGAGCTGTTGCGGCGTTCCACCCAGGTCTCAGCCAGATTTCTTCTGGAAGCGCAAGTCGGTGCGTTGCTGCAACAGATCGAGCATGAAATTAATCTCCGTTTGACTCAACGCCAAAGCCTCGTTGAGGAGATGGAGCAGCTGGAAGGTGCCTCGTCCCAGGCTCGCTCGCTTGAGGGCTTGTCCCAGCTTCTCAACCATGCCCAAGCGATCGCGTCTGCCGACGCGGAAGACGAAATCATTTCCGCCCTCGACCGGATAAAGACGGCGGCAGATTCTCGAGGGCAGTTCATCTCCCGCTTGATGACCGAGATCAACCAGGTCGTAGAAAGCGCGCTTACAGCCCAAAGTATCGAGGAGGCTGAGCAATTACTCGCCGATGCGCAAGGGCGAGCTGCAGCCCACCCGGAACTCGACGATCTTCAGGAAATAATGGTCCGCGCCTCAGCGCAGGTTCATGGGCTCATTTGTAAGGAATTGGGTTCGCTGAGCGAATCGATAAGTCAAGCTATTGGATTGACGGACTTAGACCTTATTAGGCAAAGGGCTGCACAGATAAGAGACAGCCATTCCGCTGATGCCACGGTTACAGATCTTTGTGGGCAGATTGAGGTTGACGTTCAGTCGGCACGTGCAAAATTATTGCAGATCGAACTAAGTCCGTTGTCTGAGGAACAGGATGCGCTGGCTTCGAAGTCGCAGCCGGAGGAGATAGCTTCACACATAGGGAAGCTGCAGGAGCTGATCAAAACCTTCCCGGAAAGTGCCGAAGCCCAGGCCATGCTGCTCAGCGCGCAGGAAAGCCTGGAGCGTCTTGAGGCGCGGATAGATGAACAGAAAAGAGTGTTAGCGGAGCTGACGAAGATAGCTGAGTCGGTAAGAAAAGTTCCGCTTAGTGAGTCGACAGAGCTGTTGCGGCGTTCAACCGAGATCTCGGCCGGATTTCTTCAGGAAGCACAAGTCAGTGCGTTGCTGCAACAGATCGAGCATGAAGTTAATCTCCGTTTGGCTCAACGCCAGACCCTCATTGAGGAGATGGAGGGGCTGGAAAGTGCCTCGTCCCAGGCTCGCTCACTTGAGGGCCTGTCCCAGCTTCTCAACCATGCCCAGGCTATCGCGTCTGCCGACGCAGAAGAAGGCGAAATCGCTGCCGCGCTCGACCGGGTAAAGACGGCGGCGGATTCTCGAGGGCAGTTCATCTCCCGCTTGATGGCCGAGATCAACCAGGTCGTAGAGAGCTCGCTAACAGCGCAAAGCATCGAGGAGGCTGAGCAATTACTCGCCGATGCACAAGGGCAGGCTGCAGCCCACCCTGAACTCGAGGATCTTCAGGAAATAATGGTCCGTGCCTCAGGGCAGGTTCATGATCGCCGGGTCGAGCACGACCTCATTTGTAAGGAATTGGGTTCGCTGAGCGCCTCAATAAGTCAGGCTACGGGGGGGGCGGAGTTAGACCTTATTAGGCAAAAGGCTGCACAGATAAGAGACAGCCATTCCGCTGATGCCACGGTTACAGATCTTTGTGGGCAGATTGAGGTTGACGTTCAGTCGGCACGTGCAAAGTTATTGCAGATCGAGCTAAATCGGTTGTCTGAGGACCAGGGTGCGCTGGCTTCGAAATCGCAGCCGGAGGAGATCGCTTCGCACATAAGGAAGCTACAGGAGCTGATCAAAACCTTCCCGGAAAGTGCCGAAGCCCAGGCCATGCTGCTCAGCGCGCAGGAGAGCCTGGAGCGTCTTGAGGCGCGCATAAATGAACAGGAAAGAGTTTTAGCGGAGCTGACGAAGATAGCAGAATCGGTAAGAAAATTTCCGCTCAGTGAGTCGACAGAGCTGTTGCGGCGTTCGACCCAGATCTCGGCCGGATTTCTTCAGGAAGCGCAAGTCGGTGCGTTGCTGCAACAGATCGAGCATGAAGTTAATCTCCGTTTGGCTCAACGCCAGACCCTCATTGAGGAGTTGGAGCGGCTGGAAAGTGCCTCGTCCCAGGCTAACTCGCTTGAGGGCCTGTCCCAGCTTCTCAACCATGCCCACGCTATCGCATCTGCCGACGAAGAAGGCGAAATCGCTGCCGCGCTCGACCGGGTAAAGACGGCGGCAGAGTCTCGAGGGCAGTTCATCTCCCGCTTGATAGCCGAGATCAACCAGGTCGTAGAGCGCGCGCTAACAGCGCAAAGCATCGAGGAGGCTGAGCAATTACTCGCCGATGCACAAGGGCAGGCTGCAGCCCACCCTGAACTCGAGGATCTTCAGGAAATAATGGTCCGTGCCTCAGCGCAGGTTCATGATCGCCGGGTCGAGCACGACCTCATTTGTAAGGAATTGGGTTCGCTGAGCGCCTCAATAAGTCAGGCTACGGGGGTGGCGGAGTTAGACCTTATTAGGCAAAAGGCTGCACAGATAAGAGACAGCCATTCCGCTGATGCCACGGTTACAGATCTTTGTGGGCAGATTGAGGTTGACGTTCAGTCGGCACGTGCAAAGTTATTGCAGATCGAGCTAAATCGGTTGTCTGAGGACCAGGATGCGCTGGCTTCGAAATCGCAGCCGGAGGAGATAGCTTCACATATAAGGAAGCTGCAGGAGCTGATCAAAACGTTCCCGGAAAGTGCCGAAGCCCAGGCTATGCTGCTCAGCGCGCAGGAAAGCCTGGAGCGTCTTGAGGCACGCATAAGTGAACAGGAAAGAGTGTTAGCGGAGCTGACGAAGATAGCAGAATCGGTAAGAAAAGTTCGGCTCAGTAAGTCGACAGAGCTGTTGCGGCGTTCAACCGAGATCTCGGCCGGATTTCTTCAGGAAGCGCAAGTCGGTGCATTGCTGCAACAGATCGAGCATGAAGTTAATCTCCGTTTGGCTCAACGCCAGACCCTCCTTGAGGAGATGGAGCAGCTGGAAAGTGCCTCGTCCCAGGCTAACTCGCTTAAGGGCCTGTCCCAGCTTCTCAACCATGCCCAGGCTCTCGCATCTGGCGACGAGGAAGAAGGCGAAATCGCTGCCGCGCTCGACCGGGTAAAGACGGCGGCAGAGTCTCGAAGACAGTTCATGTCCCGTTTGACGGCCGAGATCAACCAGGCCGTAGAGAGCGCGCTAACAGCGAAAAGCATCGAGGAGGCTGAGCAATTACTCGCCGATGCACAAGGGCAGGCTGCAGCCCACCCGGAACTCGACGATCTTCAGAAAATAACGGTCCGCGCCTCAGCGCAGGTTCATGATCGCCGGGTCGAGCATGACCTCATTTGTAAGGAATTGGGTTCGCTGAGCGCCTCAATAAGTCAGGCTACGGGGGTGGCGGAGTTAGACCTCATTAGGCAAAAGGCTGTACAGATAGGAGCCAGCCATTCCGCTGATGACACGGTCACTGATCTTTGTGGGCAGATTGAGGTTGACGTTCGCTCGGCACGTGCAAAGTTATTGCAGATCGAACTAAATCGGTTGTCTGAGGAGCAGGATGCAGCAGTCTTCGCAATCGCAGCCGTCCGCGATCGCTTCGCACATAAGGAAGCTGCAGGAGCTGATCAAAACCTTCCCGGAAAGTGCCGAAGCCCGGGCCATGCTGCTCAGAGCGCAGGAGAGCCTGGAGCGTTTGGAACGGGCGAGGCGTCAGGCTGAGGCCCGTGCTACTGCAATAGCGCTTGAGATCAATGCATGTACAAGACTGTTCGAGTCGAAGCAGCCCGCAAAGGCGCTGAGCGCCATCGAACAAGCTGTAGCGAAATATCCGGAAAGCGAAGGTCTGCAGTCCTTGCTCGTGAAGTGCAGAGAGCGGATCGCTACAGAGGAAGAGGCTCAACGCCAAGCGAACGAGCGAAGAGCCGCTCTGCAGGCGGCGATTGGCAAGGGAACAGATCTTCTTCGGACCGACCGCATCGAGGAGGCCGTAGCCCTTCTTGAAGTTGCTAGCACGCAATGGCCTGATGAAAAACAGCTCCAAAAGCTGCTTTCTACGGCGCGGAAATCTGCTAATCGGCAAAGGGTGGAGCAACAGAAGAAAACCCAGGTACTAGGCCAAGTATCAGAGGGCCCCACAAGGAATCCGCGTAAGTTGTTGCTCATTTCCGGGGTCGTTGTGGCGCTGCTGCTTGCGGTTCTAGTGGTCCCAAGAGTTATTAACCTTTTTGCGCGACCTCACCTTTTTGTTCTTAACGTCGAGAGTTTGCCTTCGGGTGCGGATGTGGAAGTAGATGGGCACAAGTGCATCACACCGCACTGCAGCTTCAAGCTTCCGACGGGAGCGACCTATACCGTCAAGGCAGATCTCAAGGGGTACGTTTCCACGAGCCAATCCGTGACTTTGAGAAACGACCAAACAATTTCGGTCGAGCTCGCCCGGGAGCAGCAGCCGGCGCCCACAATTGCTCCCCCGGAGCGCAGCCAACCGTCTGCTCTGGCTAAGCTGGTTGTAAAAGGACTCCGCTCCGGTGATCAACTGTTTGTAGATGATGTGCGGGTTCCTGCAAGCGGTGCGCCGGGTACTTGGGATCTGACACCAGGCTCCCATCGGCTTCGGCTTGTGGAGGGAAAGCAAGAGCTCATCGCAGACCCGCGTCAATTCAAACCGAATGCAACCGTCCAGCTCGACCGTCGTGACTTCAGGCAGCCTCCTCCGGCGACGTCCGCGGAGCAGAACGACTGGGCGCGTCTCGCCACCGGGGGGGACATAGCAGGGCTGGAACAATTCCTCCGCAATTATCCAAATTCCCCTTTGCGGCCGCAAGCGGAGTCGAAGCTCGAAGATCTATATTGGTCCAGGGCTAATAGCGGCGGGAGCATCGTAGCATTTCAAGAATATGTAGCCAGATATTCGTCACCAGCGGGTCCGCATCTTTCGGCTGCACTGGCGGCGATAGCGCGCCTGCAGTGGGAGTCTCTCCGAGGCACCAAGGATCCCTCCCAGGTTAGGAAGTTTCTTGATCAGCACCCGACGGGAGAATATCACGATCTTGCAGTTACTCTTCTTGACGATCTCACCTGGGGGCAAGCAATAGGTAAGGATGATACCGCCAGCCTTAAAGGCTACCTGAGCTCCTACCCCTCGGGAAGACACAAGGATGAAGCCAGCAAAGAGCTTGCCCGGCTCGCTCCAGCGCCCGCACCTCCTCCGCCGCCGCCTCCGACCGCTGGCCCCAAGGTCGCTGACCGTACTGACAGTCTCAGCGATCTGGATGCAATTCGTGGCGTTCTCGAGAACTACAAGGCCGCCTATGATACCAAGAATCTAGCCAAGCTCCAGGAGATCTGGCCGGAAATTAGTTCCAAACAGATTAGTGGGCTGCGGACAGCCTTTCGCGATGCGGGCAAAGTCACGTTGACCTACGTTATTACGAAAGGGCCAGACATAACAGGCGATTCAGCAACGGTCATCATTGAGCAACAACTCAAGGCGAATATGTCGGCAACGTCCCGAGTCACTATGACCTTGAAGAAACAAAGCACGCAGGGAAGCAATTCCTGGCGGATAAGCTCTATCCAGTAGAAGCCGGCGCGCCAGCCTTCATGGCCGGCATCAGAGATGAATCTTGGAGAGAAGTCCTGAAAATTACTATGTTCTAGCTCAGAAGGTGTATGAGACGCCGAGTAAAGGTGATGGTTTGAAATGGAGACCCGCGTCGTTTAAACGGAATAAGACATTTCCGGTTACCAGCAATCTGGCAAGGGGTCGCACCTTGGCCCCTAACGAGATATTTGCCTGATTGGCGGTTGAGGTAAACGTGGTGATGGTTGGGTAACTGCCTACCGGGGTATCGTAGGGGTTGTAGGCCCCGGAATCCGAGTAGTTGGTCGTTTTGAATCGTGGTTCATTCAAAAGAGAAACGCCGATGTAATCTGCCGAAAGACCGAGCCAGTGGGTCACGGAGCCATCCGCACCCCCCGCATACGAAACAACATTCGGCAGCTGGGCAGTGCTTACGGCTGTTGACGTCGTAGTCCCCGTCACAGTCCCAGCCAGGACCGAACTGCCATTCTTTTCAAACGCGAAGCTGGCGTGTGGAGAAACTCTTGCAGAATACGAATAGATCGCGAAAGGCCGTACACCATAGGTGCCCGAGCCTTGAAAATTATATGCGTTGCCGGTGGGAAGACGAAGATCTAACCCAACCGCTATTGCTGACTTCTCTTTCGCGCTGTGCCACGCTACATATTTGCCGCGAAGCCGAAGATCGCCAATGCCGAACGAAGAATTGTTGTTCACAAAGCTTGCACTGGACGAACTATTGAATGTTTCGCCGGGGATGTTCGCTGGGGCAGGATCATTAAAATAGTGTTCAATGCAGCCCGTCGTACCGGTAGTACAGCCAGGAGCTGTAGAGGGTGCCTCAAAACTGATGATGTTGGCACTTGAATCCATCGTCATGCGGACGTCTATTAGAGGTATCGCAACCGATACATCCAGGTTGTGCAATATCCCATAAGTGCCAACAATCGTGACCTGGTTAACCTTTACATCTATCCGGTTTTGCGTCGTAACGATGTCTTGCGTGTATATCGGCTCTTGGCTACCAACTGGCCCGAAGCAGGCGGGAGGATGCGGCCCCGTGCAGATAGTCGGCTCCGACTCGTGCAAGTAAACCGCTCCAAAGTTTTTAAGATTTACGTCATCGGCCTTATCAAAGTCGAAATATTGGTAGCTCACGCCTACAAAAATCCGTCGCTTGCCAATAGTTTCCGCGCGATCTGTCAGTACCGGTCCGAAACTGTAAGCTTCCTGCAACACTCCATTTTCAAAAATGAACCCGGCGACCGGTGATGCGAGCGGCAACTGGCTAAGCTGCACGCCAATCTCGGCATTGATAGGAACCAGACTACTTATGCTCGTAGCCTGGAAGTGAACATTGTGGAAAGCGGTAGGAAATAACGGGCCACCGAACCCGGTGCCCACCAGGCCGCCTGGACCGTAAACCTGCGGAACCGTGCAAACCAAATCAGAAGATCTGGTGGAGGTTGCCGTCTGATATGCGGTCGGACAGGGGCTCTGAGCGAAGGCCGATCCGGCCAAAGCAAGTTGTGACAGGACAATCAGCACCCATAAACGCGACATTCTATCTCTCCACGTGAATTGAGCCCCTAAATTAACTGCCGTTGTTGTGTCAAACATACGTCAACCGATGGTGAAGCCACGATCAGGTTCGGTAGCGCATCATTCTCGAGGGAGAGAACGCAATGTTCAATGTTACTGGACGGAAAGTGTAAAACAAGTTGAAGGACGAAGCGAGAGAAAAAGATTAAATCGAGCGGAGCTCTTCGCGAAGAGCCCGAGAAGCTGGGGTGCTCACAGGGCAGGACTCGCCCAGGGGGCTCCAGCTGGTACTGTTGCAAGCGTCACAATCTTTGCGTCGATCTTACGCGCTGCCCGATTAACCTCGTCGCTACGCTACGAGCCAGAAGCGCGGGGGGCAACATCGCGCCCTATACGAACGGTCAACCTCATGGATCTCATACATTAGATTGGGGAAAGGTACCTGAACGACAACTACGATGTCATGCTTTCTGCCGCGGGAGTGGCAAAGAATCCGGCGTAGATTCTTGCTCCCAAAAGGATCGCTCGATGTTATGCTGCCGATCAAGGCTTTGCGGAGAACAAAACAGGTTCGCTCAGTTATTGGCAGAGCGAGATATTTGAGATTTGCGTGGCCGTGGACGGGCAATGAAACAAATTGTTTTCCTTTGCATCTGCTGTTTCTGCACGACACAGGCCTGGGCGGATGCGCATGGTCCCGCGTTCGGGTACTCCACGACTACTTTGGGCTCAGGCGACAGTAGCATCGAAACGGAGCTGACGTGGCGCTCTGGCGTAGCCATGCTCGGTCCGCGATTCAGTTACGGAGTTACCGAAAATCTTCAATTCTCGATCTCCGCGCCCTTCGATCTTAACTATGGAGAGCATCCGGTGGGCCGCTTCACCGCAACGATGCCCGGCGAACCGCTGGCAGAGGCACTCGTTGCCTGGCGATTTCATCATGCCTTAACCGGAGTCGGAACCCGCAATGAAAGTACTCTTTATATGGGGATCGGGGGCACAACGCAGACTCTGCCCCGTACTGATGGGCCGCCCCTTAGTCGGGAACCGTCGTACTACATCGCCGCAGCGACCGGCCATATCTCCCGAAGTTACTACGTTTGGGCAGGAGGGGGTTATCAACTCTATGGTCACTGGGGAGGCAGTGAGGACCATCAAAGTAACTCTCTATTGACTAGCGTCGTGGTTGGCTGGAGACCGCAGTACTTCTACAAAGATTACCCCAAGCCCGATGTCCGTTTTTTCTGGGAGACGACGGGCGACTGGGTTGGAATGGCGCGTCGCGGCGGAACCTCAGCCACTACGCCCCCTCCTAGTGGTCACTTCCGCTCTTTGGCCACTTTGGCCTCCCCGGCGCCCACGCCCGACAGCGTTGTGCTGCCAAATTCAGGGGGAGAAGGAATCTATTCCGGTCCCTCATTTTTGTATACCTATCGGGATATCGCCATACAGGGCGGAGTCTTGTTCCCGCTCTGGAATCAACTGAACGGCACCCAACCCGCAGAGGGGATCCGCTCATTCATCGGTGTGAGCTATTTTTTCCTGAAAGGGCGCAGATGACCCTTTTCTGGAGAAGCACTTTCCGTGGGATTGTTCTCGCGGGGCTATTGCTAGCCATCGAGCCGGTTCGCGCGGAGTACCGGCGCATTCAGATGAAAGTATACGGCTTGGATTGTGAGTTATGCGCGCGCGGCGTGGGCGCGTCTATTCATCGTTTGGCCGGTGTGAGGTCGGTGGAGGTGACTCTAAAGACCGGAACACTCGAAATTGAGCTAAACCCTGGTAATACGATCCGAATGAGTGACCTTCGTAATCGCATCCGCGAGAACGGCTTTCGTCCAATGGGAGCAACCGTCACCGCCGTCGGTCGATTCAATGGATCCAGGTTTGAGGTTCTCGGCACTGGTGAATCCTATGATGTTGCTATTCCCAACGTAAAGAGCGTCGACACCCCAGAGCTCACATTCGACATCCGTTGATGGGTGACCCCTTTGGGTGCTGACCAGCGATTATTGATATTGTGACGTAGGTGAAAGCCCGGTACGATGAATCATGTTCACGCCTCATCCTAACTTCAGCGACGATGTGAATCGGGATATTGTCCAGTCCGAAATCGAGGGAGGGGTGTTCCTTGAAGGTCTGCCGCCCGACACCGTGCTGCAGATTCGGACTCAGCACCACTTCTATACCGCACTACTTCTAAACGACAGTTCGGTTCTGATTTCAGGACATCCGAAATACTGTCCGCAGCCGGTTCAAGTGACCCTCGCAGGTTCGACCTGGGACGGTTCCATGCTCAAGGCGCGCTTCATCGGTCGCGGGATGCACCTGGAGTTTCATCACCCCGCATACAGCGCACCGATTGTCACGTCTCCCATTCAGGAAGTCTCGCAGCAAGAATCGTCCCTAAAATAAATCGACCCTGTGTTCACGTAAGCCCTTCGTGCACAAAGTCCGGTTGATGGCATTGCTCCAGCAAGCTCCCGTCAAGATCGTGCTCATGACTGTGACGACACATCGCAGATTAAAGTTTGGCCACGAATGAAACGCTGACGCGCGCCCATTAGGATCCCGCAAAGCCTGCGCTAACATAGGCTCTCGTTCCCAGACAAAGGACGGGGACCGCTCGTCAAGCAGATACTTTTGGCTTGGTAGCGTCATCGGGGATCGAACCCGAACTCTCCGCCTTGAGAGGGCGGCGTGTTAACCAATTACACCATGACGCCACGATGGTTTGAGGCAGGGGAGTTGATCTGCACCGCAGTCAACAAACGTTAGTATAACAAAGCAACGGCGCGAGCCCCCCGGATTTCCTGTTGTGCTTGCTGGCGTTGGCGTACTTCATGCGGCTTTCCTTAATGAAAGCCGCACACGCATTCCTTGGTGGCGCCCCGTGCAGGAAATCCGGAGACCGGTCGCTGCCTAAATGCCCAATTTTCTTACCTCATCGTTGTAATACTTGCGGTAAAGAATGTCCCACTCCTGGCTTCCCTCGACGATGATCTTGCGTTGCGAGGCGATCTTCAGGCGCGCTGCCTGGTCGATCTTCATCTCCTCGGTCAACACCTTCTCCAGCGCCTTGCGCGCCTCCTGACGGATGGTATTCCGGTCGTCCAGAAACTCACATTCGTCCGTCTCCGCAAGCGTATCGGCAACCACATGCGCCAGCTTGTTGAGTTTGTCCCGGGAAAGTCTCACAATACCGCCTTGTACTTCTTCGCCAGCTCCTGCTTAACCTTCTTGAACATCTCGGCGTAGCTGGCGCCGGTGCGGCGCATGTCTTCCTGGTAGGCGTCAAGGATGACGCGCACTTCTTCGTTGATGCGGTCTTCGAGCGACAACTCCTCCAGGATGGCCGCATTCACCCGCTCAGCGACAACAGCAACTTTCCCCACCCGGATCATCTTGGCTTCGATCAACTGTTTGACCGTTTGGCGCGCCAGATAATTCACGTACTCCCGCGAAAAAATCATGTGATCTGACTGGGACTATAGCATATATGAAGCGCCGAGCCGGTTCGCACCCGGGGCCGCGACTGCACGAGATCCGGTGCCATCCAGCGCTCGTTTGTGGCCGCAGTCCGCGCCTCTTATCCGGCCCGGCACTCCTCACAGCCTGTCACCTGGCCCGGATTTCCTGTGGAACTGGTTGGCGCCGGTGAATTTCATGCGGCTTTTCTTAATGAAAGCCGCACTCGCGGTCCTATCCAGCGCAGCGTACAGGAAATCCGGGGGGGCGAAAACCCACCCTGCCTCGGGACATCTGCGACAATAGAGGCGCGAATATGCACCCCGACGATCTGATATCTCTGAAAGACGACATGGTGGCCTTTATTGAAGGGCATTCGATGCGCCGCCTCCCTGGGTTTATCACCGAAGATCTGCCAACCGTCTTGTGGGAAGACGATGACAATCCCGATAGCTGGAAAGACTTCGTAGAGATGGCTAAAACGGCATCTGCGCCGTTCGTCACCATGAGCGAAGTGAAGCTGGAGAAGGAAGACATCGCCATGCTGCTGGAGCAGATCCGCGATGACAATTTCCCCGATGAGGCCGCGGCCGAAGTGCACGAGGCGCAATACCTGGTCAACTACGTGGGCAAGATCGGGTACATCCAGCTCGGCTTTGCCCATCAGGGCATCGTCTTTGTGCACGAGAACGCCACCCCGTGGTACGAGCGCTACCAGCAACTGCTGGAGTTTGTGGAAGACTTCGGAGACATCGTTTTCGGAGATGACGAGGACGAAGAAGAAGGGTGAATGCTGCCGGCTCCACAGCGCTAAGCTCTCAGGCCATCCAGTCTGACCCCGCCGTTCCCCGCACCGGATGGGTACTGCCTCAAGCGAACTCCACCGCCACAGCGCTGGCGCAAAGCGCCGGACTTCCCCTCCTCGTGGCCGAGCTGCTGGCGGAACGCGGTGTGCGCACTGCGGCCGAGGCTGATTTCTTCCTTCACCCGCGCATCGAACACCTGCTCGATCCTTACGCCATGCAAGGCATGGCCGCTGCCGTTACCCGGGTTCAGGCGGCTATCGCCAACCAGGAGGCCATCCTCATCTACGGCGATTATGACGTGGATGGAACCACGGCCATCGTCCTGCTCAAGACGGCTATCGAGATGCTCGGGGGCAAGGTGGATTTCCACGTACCCCACCGGCTTCGCGAAGGTTACGGCATGCAGGCGGAGGTCCTCGCCGCCGCCGCAGGGCAAGGCGTAAGCCTGGTCATCAGCGTCGACACCGGCATACGCGACTTCACCGCCGCCGAAGCAGCCGCCCGCCTGGGACTCGACCTCATCGTGACCGATCATCATCTGCCGCAAGAGTTGCCCGACGACTTGCCCCACCTTCCTGCCTGCCCCGGCCAGCCGTGGGGTCTGCCCACTGCCTTGGCTATCCTCAACCCTAACCAGCCGGGCTGCTGCTACGCGTGCAAACATCTCTGCGGCGCCGGGGTTGCCTTTAAGCTCGCCCAGGCATTGCTCGAGGCGTGGGATTTGGAGCGGACGCGGAACAAGATCCTCCCCTCCTTCCTGAAGATGCTGGCCATCGCCACGGTGGCCGATGCTGTTCCACTGCTGGGCGAAAATCGCGTCATCGCCGCCGTTGGGATAGAGCAGCTAAAACGTCCGGCCAGTCCGGGCTTGCGCTCGCTGATGCAGGTGGCCAAGCTCGACCCGGCACAGCGGACCCTTACTGCAACCGACCTGGCATTCCGCATCGCGCCCCGCATCAACGCCGCCGGGCGTATGGATGTTGCCTCCGACGTGGTCGAACTCTTCACCACCCGCGATGCGCTGAGGGCGGGTGAGTTGGCCGGCAAGCTCGACCGCCTGAACAGCGAACGTCAACAGGCCGAAGCCGACATGCTCGACCAAATCGACCGCCGGCTCCAAGAGGAACCGGGCTTCCAGTCGAGCCGCTGCATCGTGGTTGAAGGAGAAGGGTGGCATCGCGGCATCATCGGTATCCTTGCCTCGCGAGTCGTCGATCGTATGCGGCGCCCGGCCATGGTGATCGCGCTCGAAGGCAGTGAGGCCTATGGCTCCGGCCGCTCAGTTCCCGGCTTTCATCTGCTGAACGCGATCGAAAGCTGCAAGCAGCTCTTCACCCGCTTCGGTGGCCACTCCCACGCTGTCGGCTTTAGTCTCCCTGCGGCGCGCGTGCCGGAGCTGAGGAGTCACCTCGAGGCCTGGGCCGCATTGCACGTGGAGGAGACGTCGCCGAGCCTGCGCTGCCATGCGGTCTTGCCCCTCGACCAAATTACCCATGCTCTCTTCACCTGGTTGCGCCGCCTGGAGCCGCTGGGCAATGGCAACGAAGAGCCGGTATTCGTTGCCTACAACGTTCGCCTGACAGCCCCGGTCCGACCCATCAAGGAGCGACATATCTGCCTGCAGCTCGCCCAGGGGGCACGCGGCGCCAGTTGGTCCGCCCTGGGATGGGATTGGGCGGCACGCGTCCAGGCGATCGGCCTGGAGCAAGGCTCGGTCATCCACCTTGCCTACAAGCTGCGGGAAAACGTTCATCCGGAATACGGCGGTTTAGAACTTGAGATCGCAGACCTGGCCGCAGCCGGATAGGGGCATTAGGTCTATTGAGACGCGTTGAGCCGCTCCTCACTTGAGCGGCCTTGCGCATCGAAAGTTTTGAACGAAGGCTTGCTCCCACCTTCACTGTTGAAAACCGCGAGAGGCTCGCCTTTCTTGTTATTGAAGCGAAGGAATGCGGTTGAGGCTTTGGTTCCCATTTCAATTGCACTGGCGTCGGCGGAAACCTGCGGAGGAAAGCCGAGAGAAATTTTCGCTTCTCCGGTTTTGTCGTTGACCATGGCCACGAATGCTTCCGTTCCGGGCCGATCCAGGGTGATAAGGCCTCGTCCGTTGGATAGCCATCCATAAGCCCCGCGCTCATCACCCGTTCCGTCGTGGATCACCACACCGAATCCGGATGCAATTCGATGAATACCTGGGGGCACTTTGCCACCAATTTGTGGATCGAGCTCCTGACCCAGAGTCAGCCTGTCATGGCCGTCTTCATCAAGAAACAAGATCGAAGTTGTTCGGGCGTCTTGTCTTATGCGCTCCTTTACTGCGGGAAATGGCGCACCCAACAAAATTCGTGGACGTCCTTGGGGGTCTTCGATGATGAGTCCGCGGGCGGTCAGGACTTGCGGTGCGGCCTGCGCAGAAACCGGGCCTCCGCGGGAAGTCGAAAGCCACATGACCGCCAGCAAGGTGAACTGGGCAATAGAAATCAGCGAAATGAAATAGATTCGCCGCTCGAGTTTGGCGATTTTTTTTTTCGAGGCCTCCTCTTGGGTAGCCGCCCTCTGCGGAGCCTGTGAGGACGCTTGGCATGCCAGTGTAAACTCCGGGCATGCCACGAGGCTTCTTCATTACCTTCGAGGGCCTGGATGGGTCGGGCAAGAGCACCCAGCTGCGCCGCCTGAAAGAGTGGCTGCAAAGCAAGGGACTAACGGTGACGGCGACCCGTCAGCCCGGGGGCACGCGCGTCGGCGATCGCATTCGCGCCCTGCTGCTTGACTCGCGTACTGACAGCATTTCCTCCTTCGCGGAGTTGGGGCTTATGTTCTCTGACCGCGCGCAATCGATCGCCGAGGTCATCGAGCCTGCGCTGGAAGCTGGGCACATCGTACTCTGCGACCGATTCACCGACTCCAGCGAAGCTTACCAGGGCGGTGGCCGCCAACTGGGCAGCCAGATCGTCCGCGATCTGCATGCCAGCTTGTGCAAAGGCCTCCAGCCCGACCTGACGCTGCTGCTGCTGCCGGATTTTGATCGCTCGCTGGCGCGCGCGCGTCAGCGCAACCAGCGTGCGGTCGCGGCCACGGGAAGTGACGAAAACCGCTTTGAGAAGGAAAGCTCCGCGTTCTATCGCCGTGTCTTCGACAAATACCAGGAGATTGCCGCCCGCGAACCTTTGCGTGTGGTCGTAATCGACAGCGATGGCTCCATTGATGAAGTGCACCAGAGCGTCGTACAAGTGGTACAAGGGCGTTTGTCAGCGGCGGGCATGTTGCGCTGAGCTGCGGCGATTCTATGGGTACAACCTATCCACCGGCGTCGCGCGACGAGCGGCAGTGGACCGTGCTGGAGCGCGATGGCTATCGCTTTCCCCCGGGCCTGCAGCTGAATCTGCCGTTTTACCTGCTACGCCGCTTCTTCAAGCCAGCCAATCCGATCGCGCTGTTCGAGCACCTGACAAAGGCCTATGGCCGTATGGCCCATTACCGCCTGGGCCTCTCCCACATTGTCTTTATCAACGAGCCGGAATTTATCCACGAGATCCTCATCAACCAGCCGCAGCACTTCATCAAGGAGCGGACCCAGCGGCGCATGAAGATTTTGCTGGGCGAGGGGCTCATCACCAGCGATGGTGAGGTACACCGTCGTCAACGGCGCATCGCTGCTCCCGCCTTCCACCGCCAGCGCATCCAGGCCTACGGCGCCATCATGGTGGATCGCGCTGCCCACATGCGTGCCCAGTGGCAACCGGGCCAGCCCATCGACATTGCATCGCAGATGATGCAACTGGCGCTGCAGGTCGTCGCCCGAACCCTCTTCAACACCGACGTTACCGGCGATGTGCTGCAGATCAACGACGAGGTCAACGTGATCATGCAGCTCTACAACTACCTGATCGCGCTGCCCCGCGCCGAAGCGTATCTGCACTGGCCTATTCCGGGGCTGGTCCGCTTCCGGCGCGCACGCAGCCGGCTGGACACGGTGGTGCAGCGCATGATCGCAGACCACCGGGCGGATGGAGTGGACCGGGGCGACCTGCTCTCCATGTTGCTGGCTTCGCGCGATGAGGAATCCGACCACTCGGGTATGACCGACGAACAACTGCGCGATGAGGTGCTCACTATCTTTCTTGCCGGCTACGAGACCGTGGCCAACGCGCTCACCTGGACTTGGTACCTGTTATCGCAAAATCCCCAGGCGGAGGCTTGCCTGCGTGCGGAGATCGACGCCGTGCTGGGCTCGGGCCGGCTGCCCACACTCGCGGACCTGCCTCGGCTGCGTTATACAGAGATGGTGTTTGCTGAGTCCATGCGTCTGTACCCGCCGGCCTGGGCCATGGGACGGCAGTCGACCGCCGATGTGGAGCTGGGCCCGTATCGTTTTCCTGCGGGGACTTACTTTTTCTTCAGCCAATACATTATCCAGCGGAGTCCAGAATATTTTCCCGACCCTCTGCGCTTCGACCCCGAACGCTTTCTTCCGGAACAAAAAGCCAAGCGCCCGCGCTTTGCCTATTTTCCCTTCGGCGCCGGCAGCCGGCAGTGTATCGGGGAGGCTTTTGCCTGGATGGAAGGGGTGCTGATGGTGGCCACCATCGCACAGCAATGGCGGCTGCGGTTCGTTCCCGGACAAACCGTCGAGGTGCAACCCAAGATAACGCTGCGCCCCAAGTACCCGATGATGTTTGTTCCCGAGCCGCGGTAGCACACATGCATCTGAGAGAGGGCCGGGGCGCACAGCAGATCCCTCCGCTACGCTTCGCTCCGGTCGGGATGACAATTCTGTTTAGGTGGTGGGATCTCGTACCCAAACAAACTTCCCGAGAGGTTGTGACTTTTCGGATTTCTTCACCGTCAACGAAGGCTGGGTGCCCCATTTGCCACGATTTCCTGCGGAGGCTTGCGACGTTGATACACTCCATGCGCCTTTCCTTAATGAAAGGCGCACACGCGGACCGCTCTAGCACAGCGTGGCAGGAAATCGGGGTCAAGCCCGGTTTGGGCTTGAGTGGGATACCACTGCTTTTCGCCTCTCACTCTTTCATCCACTAGCCAAATCACCATGGAAGCACCAACCCTCGAATTTGTCATCCCGACCGGAGCGCAGCGGAGTGGAGAGCCTGCCCTGAGCGAAGTCGAAGGGGACCTGCTGTGCGCCTTCTTCCTCTCGCAAATCTGTTTTCCGCGGAACTCTTAACCTGAAACACCCGTGCCTTTTGCTAGTCTCATGATGTGGGCTTCGATCAATTTGCGGGGAACGTAACCACGGTCCGCCATCTGCGCGAGGCGATCGCTGCGGAACGCATGCCGCCCGCGCTCATCCTTGCCGGACCGCGCGGCGCCGGCAAATATACGCTGGCCATCATGCTGGCGCAGACCATGGCCTGCCTGCAGCACCCGGTCAGCGACGGCCTGCCTGATTTCTGCGGAGTTTGCAGCAACTGCACCCGCATCGCGCTCTCTCTCCCCCTAGCCGACCGCGTCAGCGAAGCCATCGCCGCCCGGGAGGAGTTGCGTGAGGTCGATAAGAAAGAGACCCGCATCCTCGTCCAAACCCATCCCGACGTGGTGGTCGTTCCTCCCGACCCACCCCAGTTGCTGATCAAGCTAGGCCAGGTACGCAGTGTGCTGCAGCGCATCTATCGCCTCCCTGCCGATGCGCCGCGCGCGGTGTATATCTTCACCAGCACAGCCTTCATGAAAGAGGCTGCTAATTCCCTGCTCAAAATTCTCGAGGAGCCGCCGGCCTACGCTCACATTTTTTTGCTGGCAGAAAATCCCGGCGAACTTCTGCCCACCATTCGTTCCCGCTCCAGCATCTTTCGTCTGGGCGCATTGCCCCCGGAACAGATCGAAGCCGTGCTTACCGAGCACCGCAAGGATTGGAAGCCGAAGCAGCGCGCGCTGGTCGCACGCCTCGCGGAAGGCGCAATCGGTCAGGCCCTCGGCTTCGATCTGGAAAGCTATCTGGCGAGCCGCCAGGATGCGTTGGTGATGCTGTACAACGCCGCAGATGGCGCGGGTGAGACGGACTATGCAGCTATCTTTCGGGTAACCGAGACCTATCGAGCGGGCGCGGAGGGCCAGCAAAAAACCAGCGCCCTGCTGCACGCATTCGCCAGCCTGTTGGAAGATCTCTTGCTGCTGCATTCGGGGGCGGGCCATTTGATTCGCAACATCGACCTTATGACCGAACTGACACGCGTGTCGCAAACCATCAGCGTGGCCTGGATCGAGGCGGCTGTGCGCGGCCTGGATCAAGTGGAACAAGGCATGCGGAGAAACCTGCTGCGGTCTTTGTCACTCGATGCCTTCGCTGTCGGCCTATCTGCGCCATGACCTGTGCAATGCGCCATTTTCCGCCGATTTTTGACATTTAAACCCGATTGGGAACATCCTGCATCCTACACATTAGACTCACACCGACACCATGCCTGATTCTTCTGCCATTCCGGTTCGCCGCGTATACGATGCGCGCCCACCCAAGGCCAAGACCAAAGCCGATGGACACGATTCATCCACGTTGGCTTCTGTCAGCCCCGCGGGACCGCGCAAGCTCATTCGTCCACACCTCCCGGCGCGTGCGCCGGCAAGCCGCCACCCAGCCCTACTTTCTACCGTCGCTCCCTTGCATCCGGCCCACCATCGATGGGAGTCTGCCGCGGAAAGTTCTCACGCCGAAGCGTTCTACTTTCAAAAGCAGATCCACAGCCAGACGTTGATGACGTTTGTGCTCGAAGACGGGGAACAGATCGAGGGCATGATCGAATGGTACGACCGCAATGCGATCAAGGTGCGGCGGGGCAAAGTGCGTACGCTTATCTATAAAGCCGGCATCAAATACCTGTACAAGGCCGAAGATAAAGCCATCAACGGGCAGCCTTGAGCAGGCGGTCGCGCATGGCGACGCCAAGCCCCTTGTCCTCGGGCAGCGGGCAAACAATGACGGTGGCACCGGCTGCATCCAATTCCCGCAGTCCGGCAAACAGACGCCGGGCAAGCTCCTCCTGATCCATTGGAGCTCCCCAGCGATAAATCAGGTATGGGTGCCCAATGTTCACATCACTGGGCAACATGATGCCGACCACTTCGCCCGCGGCTTGCTGCTTTCGAGCGACGCTCAGTAGCTCGGCGGTGCCCCACTCCAACAGAATGAGCCGTGCGCGGGGAGAATAGTGTTTGAGGCCTACGCCTGGGGAGGGCAGGGCTCGCGAACTCTCATCTTGAAACTCACGATAGGCAATCAGCGATGGGCATAGAGCCTGCAACTGCGCGAAGGTCACCATGCCTGGACGGTAGAGAATGGGCGGGTCTTCGCAGACATCGACCACGGTCGATTCAAGCCCCAGTGCCGTCTCCCCCGAGTCGATAACCGCGTCGATGCGGCCATCCAGGTCCTGCAGAACAAATTCCGCGCGCGTGGGGCTGGTTCGGCCGAAGGAATTCGCGCTGGGCGCCGCCACCGGCAATTGGGCAAGCTCGATCAATCTGCGGGCAACCGGATGACGCGGCATCCTTACTCCTACCCGCGGCCGGCCCGCGGTCACGATGGCGGGGACGCGAGGGCCTTTCGGCAGCAACAAGGTCAAAGGGCCAGGCCAGAAGGCTTCCATCAACAAGCGGCCGTTGCGCGGTATCTCGCCGGCCACCATGCTTAGCTGCTGCTCGCTGACTACGTGGACGATTAACGGATCCCACGCCGGTCTCTGCTTAGCCTCAAAGATGGCTTGAACCGCAGCCTCGCCGAGCGCATTCGCGCCCAATCCATAAACAGTCTCGGTCGGGAATGCCACCGTGCCGCCGCTGCGAAGCAGTTCGGCGCCCTGCAACAACGACGCCATGGATGCTGGCGAATCGATGGCATTGGCATCAACGGCTAGCCGCAGTGTTTTTTTCACGATCACCAGTTGTCATTTTCCCACGGCGTCCACCGCGGCTGGGTATAGACTCCGGCCTATGCAGGCCATGGAAACGGAAGTAAAGATACGGGTGCTGGACCGCGAGGCCTTGGAGCGCAAGCTGCCCGCACTTGGTTTCGCGCGGGTCACCGCCCGCACCCTGGAGCGGAACACACTTTACGACACTCCCGACCGCCGTCTGCGCAACTCGCGGCAGATCCTGCGTATTCGCCAATATGGCAGCAAATGGGTGGTCACCCACAAGAGCGTCCCCAGCGGGCAAACGGAGGAAGGCCCGCACAAGAATCGCGTGGAAACTGAGACTGTGGTCGAAGATGGGCCGGTGCTGGGCAAAGTCTTCGAGGCCCTTGGCTTCAGTCCGGTATTCGTCTATGAAAAATGGCGGACGGAGTGGGCCGATCAGCAGGGCCATTGCGTTCTCGACGAAACTCCCTTAGGGCTCTACGCCGAGCTGGAAGGCCCGAGCGACTGGATCGATGCAACAGCGCAACAGCTCGGCATCCGCGAGAGCGAGTTCATTACGCTCAGTTACGGTCGCATTTTCGAGTGCTGGCGGGATGAGACGGGATCTCCGGCCCAGAACTTCACGTTCGACGAGATCCCGGACAGCTTTCGTTTGTAGACGTTCAAACCGCAGGTCCCTCCACTTCGCTTCGCTCCGGTCGGGATGACAATTCTGTGGGGTTACGGAGAGTCGTTTCCAACACAGAATTGTCATCCCGACCGGAGCGAAGCGAAGTGGAGGGACCTGCGGTTTCCGAACCTAAGCGTCAGCGCCGTGGCACTTCTTGTATTTCTTGCCGGAGCCGCAAGGACAAAGATCGTTCCGCCCTACCTTCTCTCCAGCTCGACGCTGTTGCGCGGGCGCATCGGAACTTCCGTTGGCGCCGGCCATCCTGGCTTGTTCGAGCTCGCGCTTCTTCTTGCGTTGAAACTCCTGCTCCAGGGCGTCGATGGTTGTCGAAGGCGCCCGGACCGGAACAGGAACGGACGGCGGCCGCACCGGCGTTGGAGCGGGAACGGCTCGAGTTCCATTGCCTTCTAACGTCACCGGAGCACCGACCGGAGAAAGAACCGGAGGGACGAATTCGCTCGAGATCTCGGGCGCCTGCCTGCGGGGTAGCTGGGTGATCGGCTGGCCATCGGGTCCGACGATCTGCATCAGGAAGAGGAAACGGACCGTGTCCTCCTGAAAGCGTCCCATCATGGCTTCAAACATGTCGAAGGATTCTTTCTTGTAGGCGACCAGCGGATCCTGCTGTCCGTATCCACGAAGACCGATGCCTTCCTTGAGGTGATCCATGCTCAGCAGATGGTCTTTCCACAATCCGTCGAGCACGCTGAGCATAACCATGCGCTCGTGATAACGCATAGTGTTACTGCCCAGAATGGCTTCCTTCATCTCATACTTCTCTTTCAAGCGCTCGAACAGCGTTTCGCCCAACTCGTGGCGGTTCAGGGTGTTGAGATCGATGCCTTCCTTCTCCAGATCGATGCCGAACTGGGAAGCCAGCTGGCCCTTAAGCCCGTTGATGTCCCACTGATCGGGATGCATCGCTTCTGGCGCGTGCTCTTCCATCACCGCGCTCAGCAGATTGGCGACATAGTCCTCGAGGATAAGCTCCTTTTGATCGAGGCCTTCGAGCAGCTGCTGCCGCGTTCCATACACCGCCGTGCGCTGCTTGTTCATCACGTCGTCGTATTCAAGCAGGTGCTTGCGGGCTTCGAAGTTCTGCCCTTCCACCGCCTTCTGCGCGGCCTCGATGCGGCTGCTGATCATGCGCGACTCGATGGGCACACCTTCTTCCATACCCAGCCGCTGCAGCAGATTCGAAACCCACTCCTTGGCGAAGATCCGCATCAGGTCGTCTTCGAGCGAGAGATAAAAGCGCGAGGCGCCAGGATCGCCCTGGCGGCCGGCTCGTCCGCGCAGCTGATTGTCAATGCGCCGCGACTCGTGCCGTTCCGTGCCCACGATATGCAGCCCACCGGCGGCAATCACCTCTTCGTGCTCGCGCTCAGCAATCGCTGCATATTGCGCATAAGCCTTATCCCAGATCTCCTGGCTGGTCTCGAATTCCTGCCCCTGGTAGTAGAAGCGCATCATGCCCGGGCCGGCCATGGGATTGATGGCCCCCTGAGCTGCGTTCACCGCCTGGGCCGCACCGCGCTTCAGCAGCTCCTGCTTGGCGGCAAATTCCGCGTTGCCTCCGAGCACGATATCGGTACCGCGTCCCGCCATGTTGGTGGCAATGGTCACCATGCCAAGGCGCCCGGCCTGGGCCACGATCTCCGCTTCACGCTCGTGATATTTGGCGTTGAGCACTACATGCTTCACACCCTTGCGCTGCAGTATCGAAGAAAGCAGCTCCGACTTCTCGATCGAAGTGGTGCCCACCAACACCGGCTGCTTGGCCTCGTGGAGCCGCGAAATCTCGTCGGCCACGGCAAAATACTTTTCCTTGGCGGTGCGAAACACTACGTCCGGATTTTCCAGGCGGCGCATCGGCTTGTTGGTGGGAATGACCACGATCTCGAGCTTGTAGATATTCTCGAATTCCGTGGCCTCTGTTTCCGCCGTGCCGGTCATGCCGGAGAGCTTCTTGTACAGGCGAAAGTAATTCTGGAAGGTGATGGTGGCCAGCGTCTGGTCTTCGCGGCGAATGTTCACCTGCTCCTTGGCCTCGATCGCCTGGTGCAGTCCGTCGCTCCAGCGGCGGCCAGGCATCAGGCGGCCGGTGAACTCGTCCACAATGATGACTTCGCCATCCTTCACCACGTAGGCCACATCGCGCCGGTAGAGCGAGTGGGCCTTGATCGCAACCTCGACGTGATGCTTTAAATCCCAGTTCTCCGGGTCGGCGATGTTGCCGATGCCCAGCAGCTGTTCGATCTTCTCCCACCCCTCATCGGTCACGCTGATGGTCTTGTGTTTTTCATCGACCACAAAATCGCCGGTGAGGATCTTCTCTTCGCCGCGCTCGATCTCTTCCCCTTGTTCGAGCGAAGGCAGGATGCGGTTCACGCGGGCATACTTGTCTGTGGTCTGATCCGTGGGGCCGCTGATGATCAACGGGGTGCGGGCTTCATCGATCAGAATCGAGTCAACCTCATCGACGATCGCGAAGTAGTGTCCGCGCTGCACGCAATCAGCGTGATCAAACTTCATATTGTCGCGCAGGTAGTCAAAACCGAATTCGTTGTTGGTGCCGTAGGTGATGTCGGAGCCATACGCGGCACGGCGCTGGGCATCGTCGAGATCGTGCACAATTACGCCGACGGTCAGCCCCAGGAACTCGTAAATCTTGCCCATCCATTCGGCATCGCGTTTGGCCAGGTAATCGTTGACCGTGACCACGTGCACGCCGTGGCCCGCCAGCGCATTCAGGTAGCAGGGCAGGGTCGCGACCAGGGTTTTGCCTTCGCCGGTCTTCATTTCGGCGATCTTGCCCTGGTGCAGCACCATGCCACCGATCAATTGGACATCAAAGTGACGCATCTGCAGTACGCGCCGGCCGGCCTCGCGTACCACCGCGAAGGCCTCGGGCAGAATCTCGTTCAACACCACTTTTTCTTCGGCTACGCGCTCTTCGGGGTCGTCGATGCCGTCCAGCCGCGCGGCGATGCGGGCGCGGAATTCCAGGGTCTTGGCGCGCAGCTCGTCGTCCGACAAAGCCTGCGTGGCAGGCTCGAGAGACCCGGTCTGTTCGACCATGGGCATCATCCGCTTGATCACGCGTTCGTTACTGGTTCCGAAAATCTTGGTTAAAGTGCTTGCGATCAATGGATAATTCCTTTTACTGTGCCGAGGGCTACTTCTACTACTCTAGTTTAGTTCACCCCGGGTATTTGGTGCAGAATACCCGGCTGGCGGAGGGCCAGAAGATCCAGATGCCTAAACGACTTTTCCTGTTGCTGTTGATTTTGCTGCAAGCCGGATGGGCTATCGGGCAGATGAATATGGCAATGGGCGATACCGGAGATCCGGTACCCCCGGAGCAGCTACCCGCGCCGCAACGCATTGAAGGCGTTGGCAATGTGCGTTTTCCTATTTCCGCTAATGCCCAGGCCCAGATGTGGTTCGAGCAGGGGTACAACCTGCTTTACGATTTTTGGGATTACGAGGCCGATCGTGCCTTTGAAGAATCCATCCGCGCCGATGCCCATTGTGCCATGTGCTACTGGGGGCTTTACCATGCGGAGAGCTTTAACCACAGCGTGACAAAGGCCTACGCGCAGGCGTCGCTCGAAAAAGCGGTTGCACTTGAAGGACATGTAACAGCACGCGAGAAGCTCTACATTCAGGCTGCCGAGGCCCACGAGGCAGCGGTCCGCGAAGCTGCCGGCTTCGAGGACAAAGCAAAATTCGATCACGAGATCGAACTTTTGCGCACCCTGGCGAAAGAGAATCCCAGCGATACCAACGCCCGCATCGCTCTCTCCGGAGCCGTCGACGATGGCTACGACGACAATGGAGAAGCGCGCAAAGGCAAGAAGGAGGCGCTCGCGCTCCTGCAAAGTGTGCTCAAGGATGAGCCGCAGAACTCCGCCGCGAACCATCTCTGGATCCACGCGGTCGAAGCCAGCCCGCATCCGGAACAGGCTCTACACAGCGCGGAGATTCTGGGCCCGCTTGCACCAGCTTCGGGGCACATGGTCCACATGCCCGGTCACATCTTTTACCGCACTGGAGATTACGCCCGCGCCCAGACGTCATTCGACGCTTCTGCGCAGGCCGATGAAACCTACATGCGCCAACAGCACATCGCGCCGGACAATGACTGGAACTATATCCACAACCTGATGTATTCGATCGCCAACCTGCTGGAGGCCGGGCAGTTGCAGGAGGCGGCGCAGGTTTCGGTCAAACTGGGGAAAGCACGCGGTCATCTGGAAGACACTCTCTACCCCTGGTCGCCCCGCGATGCCATTGCCCGTCTCAATCCCGCGCTGCCGGTTGCTTTGCGCACCGCCGACTGGCCCCGCGTGGTGGAACTGGTCAATGCTGCAAATCTCTCCCAGGACATGCCGCACATGGAATTCCTGGCCGGCGGCCTTTCGCAATTTGCCCTGGGAATGCAGTCTGTGGAGGCGCATGAACCGGATGTAGCTGAACGCCACTCGGTGTTGCTCGATTCCAGCTTATGGCGCATGTCGGAGCAGATAAAAGACCAGGAAGCGAAGGAAAAGAAGGCCGCTCCGCCGACGGGGAACCAAAGCATGTCTCCCGATCCCCTGCCTCAACCACTACTTAAAATGCTCTCCATCATGTCGCTCGAGCTGCGCGCTTCCATGCTGGCTACACAGAACAACGTTCCCGAAGCCGAAAAGCTCTTCGCCACCGCCCTCCGGGAAGAGAAGGAGCTCGGCTACCGCGAGCCTCCCTTCTATATCCGTCCGGTGGCGGAAAGTGAAGCGGCGGCGCTCATGACAGCAGGTAAATGGCCGGAGGCTGAAGCCGCATTTCAGAAGGCGCTGGTGGAGCGTCCCAACTCTGGTTTCGCGCTCTATGGGATTGCCCAGGCGAAGGAGAGGATGCAAGACGCCGGCGCAACCTCCGCGGCTTACAGGCAGTTCCTCAGCGCGTGGAAGACAGCGGATCCGGGATTGCCCGAGATGCAACATGCGCAGCAGTGGGTGAGCCAACACCCAGGATCTGGCGACTCCGGCTCCTACTGAGTTGTTCCTTGCCAACAGCGAAACCGCAGATCCCTCCACTACGCTACGCTCCGGTCGGGATGACAATTCTGTTTGGGGACCAAGTCCCACCACCCAAACAAATTTGTCATCCCGACCGGAGCGTAGCGTAGTGGAGGGATCTGCGGTTTCGCTTTCAACCTACGCGCTTCGGCCCGGGTAAGATGAGAGAGCACCTTTCGGGAGGCATCTTGGACGAAGAAATACTACAAGCCGAGGCTTCTCCGCTCGCAACTCCGCAACCGCCGAAGCGTGGCGTGCACTGGATATTCTTCGGCGCTGAGGGCCTGCGAGCGGGATGGGGCGTGTTGCTGTTCGTCCTGCTCTTTCTCGGATTTGGTTTTCTCACCGCCCAGGTGTTGAGGCATTTACTTCCCCACAGTCACCGTTCGGCAGTGCTTCCCCTGAGACTGGCGTTCATTTCGGAAACCGCGCAAATGGTACCCCTTTTGCTGGCGACGGCGATCATGGCTCTGATCGAGAGCCGATCTCTCCTGGCGTACGGATATCAAGGCCCTGCGAGGGCAGTGCGCTTCATTTCCGGCCTGGTTTGGGGATTCGTTGCGCTTTCGGCATTGGTGTTGGTTTTGTGGAAGGCACGGCTGCTGGCCTTTGACGGCGTGCAGCTACATGGCCCTGCCATCTGGAAGTACGCCTTGGGCTGGGGACTGCTGTTCCTGGTGGTCGGCGTCTTCGAGGAATCGACCCTGCGGGGCTATCTGCAATTCACCCTGACCCGGGGCATCGGGTTCTGGTGGGGAGCGTTGCTGCTTTCGTCCCTGTTTGGGTTTTCCCACGGCACTAATCCCGGCGAAACGCCGGTGGGTCTATTTACCGCAGCGGCAGTAGGCCTGGTCTTCTGTCTCAGCCTTTGGTATACGGGATCGCTGTGGTGGGCAGTAGGTTGCCACGCCGGCTGGGACTGGGCCGAGTCCTATCTCTACGGGACCTCCGACAGCGGCATGGTGGCGCGGGGTCATCTGCTCGGTGAACACCCTACTGGGCAGCTGCTGTGGAGCGGCGGCACTACCGGACCGGAAGGCAGCCTCCTGGCTTTAGTACTGATCGCCGTCATGGCCCTGCTCATGTGGCTGTGGTGGGGACGCAGAGTGCGGTCCCCCTTCAGCGGCAGTGGCTGGAGACCAGCCTGGAGTAGAAGGCCCGCGGCAAACCTGCCCACCTTGTAACTACAGGTTCGCCGGATCGGCTGTTTCCGTCTCCAGGCCCAATTCCGTAAAGGCTTCCTGGGCCCGCGCCTGGTCGAATTTTCCTTCACGCGCCAAGCGGGAGAGCGTTGCTGCCACGATCGACTCCGCGTTCACCTCGAAGTGGCGGCGCAGATATTCGCGATTGTCGCTGCGGCCAAAGCCATCCGTGCCCAGAGACACCAGCCGGGTCGAGAGCCAGGGTGAAAGCTGATCGGGCACGACCTTCATGTAATCGCTGGCCGCGATAATGGGACCCTCAGTTCCCTTGAGGGTTTCGAGAATGTAAGGAACCTTTTCCGGCTGCGTCGGGTGCAGACGATTCCAGCGTTCCACGCCCAACGCTTCACGCCTCAGCTCGTTGTAGCTGGTCACGCTCCAAACGTCGGTCTGCACGCCATACTTTTCGGCCAGAATGCCTTGTGCCCGGACGACCTCGTTCAGAATCGGCCCGCTGCCGAAGAGCTGCGCCGTGGCCTTGCCTCCGGGAGCGGCCTGGAAGCGATAAATACCGCGGACGATGCCGTCCCGAACCCCTTCGGGCATGGCCGGCATGGCATAGTCTTCGTTGTACATGGTGATGTAGTAGAAGATGGGCTCGCCCTCCTGGTACATGCGGCGGATGCCATCCTGGACGATCACGGCCAGCTCATAGACGTAAGCCGGGTCGTAGCTGAGACAAGTGGGGACAGTGCTGGCCAAGACGTGACTATGCCCGTCCTGGTGCTGCAGCCCTTCTCCCAGCATGGTCGTACGGCCCGCGGTCCCTCCCATCAGGAAGCCCTTGCCGCGCGAATCCGCAAAGGCCCAGATCATGTCCCCGACGCGCTGAAAGCCGAACATCGAGTAATACATGTAGAACGGAATCGTAGGCACGCGGTAATTGGAGTAGGCGGTGCCGGCCGCGGTAAAGGAAGCCATGGAGCCCGCTTCGGTAATGCCCTCCTCCAAAATCTGGCCATCCTGCTCTTCGCGATAGTAGAGCAGCATGTCGTTATCATGCGGCGTGTACTTCTGCCCTTCAGGGGCATAGATGGCCACTTGTCGAATGGCCGACTCCAAACCAAAGGTACGGGCTTCGTCGGGCACGATGGGCACGATCAACTTGCCGATGACCGGATCTTTCAGCAGGTGGCGCAGGATGCTGACAAATCCCATGGTGGTGGAAACTTCTCGCCCCTTGGAGCCGCCAGTCCACTCGGCGAACTCCTTCAGCCGGGGAGCCTTGAAGTCCAGCTTGGGCACCTCGCGGTGGGGCAAGTAACCGCCCAAGGCGCGACGGCGCTCCTGAAGGTAAACAATCTCCGGGCTATCCGGCGCGGGGCGATAAGGTTTACCTAACTTCGCCTCCTGCTCCGGAACCGGGATCTTGAAGCGCTTCACGAACTGGGCCAGCCCGCTGTCGGTGAGTTTCTTTTCCTGGTGCGAAGCGTTGCGTGACTGGTTCGCGCCCATGCCGTAGCCCTTGACCGTCTTGGCCAGGATCACAGTAGGTGAGCCGTGATGATTGATCGCTTTGCGGTAAGCGTTGTAAATCTTGCATCGATCGTGGCCGCCGCGATGCAAATTCTCCAACTGCTCGTCCGTCTTGTCGCTCACCAGTTCCAGCAACTCAGGGTACTTGCCGAAAAAATGCTGCCTTAGGTAGGCTCCGCCCTTCGCCTTGAACGACTGGTAGTCGCCATCGACACACTCTTCCATCCTCTTAAGCAGCAAGCCGGAAGAATCGCGCTCGAATAGTTCATCCCAATCGCTGCCCCAGACAATCTTGATGACCAGCCAACCTGCGCCGCGGAAGGTGCCTTCCAGCTCATCAATGATGCGCTTGTTGCCGCGCACCGGGCCGTCCAGGCGCTGCAGGTTGCAGTTCACCACAAAGATCAGGTTGTCGAGTTTTTCGCGTGAGGCGACGTTGAGCGCGCCCAGAGTATCCACCTCGTCGGTCTCGCCATCTCCGACAAATGCCCAAATCTTGCGGTCAGTTTTTTGAATAAGGCTGCGGTTCTCCAGGTAGCGCATGAAGCGCGCCTGGTAGATCGCATTGAGGGGTCCAATGCCCATGGAAACGGTGGGAAAGCGCCAGAAATCCGGCATCAGCCATGGATGGGGATAAGAAGACAGCCCAGGCTTACCCCGCAGTTCGTGGCGGAAGTGCAACAGGCGCTCATCATCAAACCGTCCTTCGAGGTAAGCGCGCGCATAGACGCCTGGAGAAGCGTGCCCCTGGAAGTAGATAAAGTCGCCGGGCTGGTCTCCGTACGTGGCGCGGAAGAAATGCTCGTAGCCCACTTCGAGCAGAGTGGCCAGCGAGGAGTAGGTGGAGAGATGGCCGCCAATGCCCGCATCTTTCTTATTCTGACCGTGCACCATGGCCATCGCGTTCCAGCGAATCAGGGCTTCCAGCCGCTCCTCGAGCTTGCGGTCGCCGGGGTAGGGCACCTCGTCATGCTTGGGAATGGTATTCAGGTAGGGGGTGGTCAGCGCGCTGGGAGTGGAGATCCCGGCCTCCCGCGCCCGCTGCCGTAATGCGGCAATCAGCTCCGCGCCTTGTACCGGGCCTTCGCCGACGACCAGGTCGTCAAAGGCCTCAATCCACTCTGCTACCTCTTCAGAAAACTTCGATTGGGCGGGAAGAGCGAGTTTGGTTTCCATAATTTTGGCCTTTCCCAGTATATCTTCCCCAAAGAGATCACTGTGTGTCACACTCGAATCGGCGGATACGCGAATCCTGATCCAAGGCTCCTAGCGCTGTGCTAGATTGATGCCATTCCGCAATGTCCACCTTCTCCGGGAGCCACGCCGATGTGATTGACCTGCAACAGCAGGTTGCCCGGTTGCAGGCATTGCTCGAGGTTTCCCGCCAGGTGCACGCGGCGGTTCACCCCGAAGAAGTGCTGCAAGCGGTGCTGCGCATCGTGGTGCGCGAGCTGGAAATGGCCGGGGCCCACGTAACTGAGCCTGCTCTGACCGTGGGCGATATGCCCCCGCCACCCTGGGACGGCTGCCCTCGCTTTGCTCTGCTCAGCAAAGACGGAACCCAGTTGACCGAACTAGTGGTGAACCCCGGGCCGGGCAAGACGCTGTCGCTCTATGAGCAGGATTTTCTGGAAGGGTTGGTACTGCAGGCAGGCGTTGCGGTCGAGAATGCCCATTACCATGATCGGGCTGTCGAATGGGCTCGAGTGCAGCAGGATTTGGATGCCGCCCGCGCCATTCAGCGCAGCCTGCTGCCGCAACAGATGTCGGAGATTTCCGGCTATTCCGTCGCCGTGCGATCGAGCGCGTGCTACGAGGTGGGCGGCGACTATGTGGACATTGTCAGCCTCCCCGATGGGGGCGAGATCATGGTGGTGGCAGATGTCGCCGGCAAGGGCCTGGCTTCTGCTATTGTCGCCACTTCTTTTCGCTCGGCCTTTCGCGCCATGGCGCTAGCCGGGCTGCCGCTGGCCGAACTGGCCGCCAACATAAACCAGCATCACTACGGCGAAGGGCAGGAGGCCCGGCGCCGCTACGTGACCGCGATCTTTCTAAAACTGGACCCGCAGACGCATACCATCGAAGTCGTCAATGCCGGCCATAACCCTGGCTTTTTGATCTCCGGGGACAAGATGGTGCATGAGATTGAGGCCAGCGGAACCCCAATCGGGTTGGTTCCTATGATGGAATACGGCTCGGAAACCCTCGCCTTCCCGCCCGGAGCGCGGCTCCTTTTCTATACCGACGGGCTCACAGAGGTCTTTCACGGCGATGACGAATACGGTCCAGAACGTTTGCTTGCAACATTTCGAGAGTGCAAGTCGCAGGACTGTACTGCTATCCTCAAGATCCTGTGGCAGCAATTGGCTGAATTTTCGCGGGGAGAGCCGCAGCAAGACGACATGACGGCGCTGGCATTAGTGCGCATGCAGGCGTAGTGAGGGAAGAGCAAAATGGTTGAAACCAGGGGCACGGCGGTGGAAGTCAAACTCCCATCGCGGCTGGGCTTCGAAAAAGTAGCGATGGGCACGGCTGCCAGCGTGGCCAAGCTCATGGGCTTTCCCGACGATCGCATTGAAGACCTCAAGACCGCCTTGGCCGAGGCGTGCATTAACGCCATTGAACACGGAAATCTCTTGAACGATAACCTCTGCGTGGGCGTGATCCTTTCCGTCAGCGATGAAGCGCTAGAGGTGAAAGTAATGGATACCGGTTCGGGCATCGCCAAAGCACCATCCAAGCCGAACATCGACCGCAAGATGCATGGCGAAGAGGATCCCCGCGGCATGGGCATGTTTTTGATCCAATCGCTAGTGGATGAGGCCGAGTGGGTCAAGGGAAGCGCCGGAAAAGGAAGCTACGTAAGACTGGTTATCAGGCTGGCCAAGGAGAGTGAGTAAAGTGCAGTCGGAGACGAAAGCAAAGGTTGATGAGGTGATCGCCGCGAATGGACAGCCGGTCACCGTTCTTCGCTTCACAGGCGATATCTCTAGCACTTCGCGGGACACCGTGCTTGGAACTTACGAGGGCGTGGTCAAGAGCCGCCCGGTACTGATCGATTTCTCCAAAGTGGAATACATCAATTCCAGTGGAATTGCTCTCGTCATCCAGATGTTGATGGAAGCCAGCAAGGCTGACCAGACTATCGCCGCGTTTGGGCTTACGCCGCACTTCCAAAAAGTTTTCACCATGGTGGGGATTACCAAATACGCTGCCCTGCACCGGGATGAAGCTACGGCTATCGCTTCGTTGTAAAAAGAGACCGCTGATCGCTTCACTACGCTACGAAATTGAGTCCCGCTTCTACTTCGCCCGGGGATGGGTCCGGTCGTAGACCTGCGTAACTTGCCCTACCGTGAGCTGGGTATAACGTTGTGTCGTCGATAGCCGCTCGTGCCCCAGCAGCTCCTGAATAGCCCTCAGGTCAGCTCCCTCCTCCAGCATGTGCGTGCCGAAGGCGTGGCGCAGGGTGTGGGGATGAATCTCCGCCGGTAATCCTTTGGCCAGCGATATTCGCTTGACGATCCGCCCCACGCTCCTGGTCGTCAGGCGCCCACTTCCCTTCATCTGCAAGTTCAACAGCAATGCGTCGGTCGACTTCGGCCCGAGCTTAGCCGCCCGCGACGGAAGATAAGCCCGGATCGCATCTGCCGCCGCATCTCCCAGCGGAACATAGCGCTGCTTCCGCCCTTTGCCCCGGACCAGGATCACTTCCCTCGCCCAATGCACGTCGGCCACATTGAGCCCCACCAGCTCAGCGTTGCGGATGCCGCATCCATAGAGCAGTTCGAAGATCATACGATCGCGCTCCGGCCACGCCGCAACCGTCTCCGCCGAGGCCGTTTCCACCAGGTGGTTCATCTGTTCGATCGAGGGCACTCGCGGTAGATGCTTGGGCAGCTTGGGTGTCGCCACCAAGGCTGCGGGATTGCTGGTGACGTGCCCTGCCCGGGCCATCCAATGAAACCAGGAGCGCACCGCCGCCAGCGACCTCGCGACTGACGCCTTCGCCAACCCCCGGCCGTAAAGTTCACCCAGATAGCCGCGTATCTGCAGATGATCGACGGTATGCATTTCGACCCCCTGCCCGCTCTGCTCGATCAGGTAGGCGGCAAAATTGTCGATCTCGCGCTGGTAAGCGCGCAAGGTATGCGGGGAGGCAGCCCGCTCATGCGCCAGCATGGCCAGGAACTCCTCCGCCAACTGCGTGGGTTGCGGCTTCACTTTGCAACCCTTCTGGTGGCCCGGGGATGGTGAGCACGATGCACGGCTTTCAGCCTGCCCAGCGCCAGGTGTGTATAGACCTGCGTCGTCGAGATATCCGCGTGCCCCAGAAGAGTCTGCACGGTCCTCAGATCGGCTCCGTTCTCGACCATATGAGTGGCGCAGCTGTGGCGCAGTACATGCGGGCTGGCGCGGGCATCCAGCTGCTTCACCAGTCGCCACACCCATTGCCGGGTGAGTCCAGCGCCGCGAATGGAGAGAAAAAGCCGGCTCTCCCGTGGGCGAACCGCCAGCGCCGGCCGGCCCCGGCTCAAATACGCGTCCAACGCCTCGACCGCCGCCCGCCCCAGGGGCACAATGCGCTCCTTGTCCCCTTTACCGCGCACCAGCATGCGGCCGTCCGCCAGGGAGAGATCTTCAACCCCCAGCCCGGTGAGCTCGGAGACGCGCACTCCACCTGCGTACAGCATCTCCAGGATGGCGCGGTCGCGCAGGGCCACCGCATCGGCCTGCGGATGCTCAGCCGACGTCCCGACCTGTTCCATCATGTGCTCCACCTCCGACTGGGCCAGCGCCTTTGGCAAAACCTTCCACGACGAAGGCGACTCGAGGTTCACCGTCGGGTCGTGCCCGATTCGCTTATCCAGCAGCAGCCATTTGTAGAAGCCGCGCAAGCAGGAGAGCTTGCGCGCGATGGAGCGTGACTGCACGCCATGCTTCTGCAGATGCTCAAGGAACCCAGCCACCTGGCCTTGCCCGGCGGTCATGGGCAGGGCGTGCGTACCTTCGAGGTATTCCGCGAAGAGGCACAGGTCCCGCTCATAGGCTTCGCAGGTCAGCGGCCGCAGCCCTTTCTCCACCCGCAGATATGCAAGATACTGCCGCAAGATGCCGGGATGGTTGGGGGCGGGCACAATCTCGATTATCTGCTCCCGCCGCGCTTGACCTGCTCTGGCCGGCCGGCGCAGGAACCAAGAGAGACAGCCTTGCCCACGTTCACCTGCCCTTTACACCGGAAGTGCAAAATTGCGTCAGATCGCGGAGAATAGAAGAGGGCATACGCCCTAGCCAGGAGCGACCTTCCGCTTTGACCACTAGCAAGTCCGGCACCCCTATCAGCCTTTCCCCCAAAGAATTCGTCGATGCGGTTCTCTCCCGAGACCCAGCCGTCGCCGTCTTCGACTGCGATGGAACGCTGTGGAGCGGAGACTCCGGCTATGACTTCATGGTGTGGTCGATCGAAGAGGGCATCGTCTCCCGCAACGCAAGTGACTGGATCGACTCCCGCTACCGCCTCTACCTGGCAGGAAAAGTCTCGGAGCTCGCCATGTGCGGGGAAATGGTGCAGATCTACGATGGCGTGAGCGAAGCGGAAATCCGCCGGGCGGCGGCCGCTTTCTTCCGCTCGCGCTTCCTGGATAAAATCTTCCCCGAAATGCAGGCCCTGGTTTCCTCGTTGAATGACCGCGGGACCGAGATCTGGGTGGTCAGCTCGACCAACAACTGGGTCATTGAAGAAGGCGTTCGTGGCTTCAACATTCCGCCCTCCAGGGTCATTTCCGCGCGTGCCCAGGTATTGGGTGGCGTAATTACCAGCAAGCTGCTCGACGTTCCCACCGGCGAGGGCAAGGCCGAATCGCTGGTAAAGGCCGGCGTGACGGCCCCGGATGTGGTATTCGGCAACTCCATTCACGACGCGGCGATGCTCGAGATCGCACGTAAGGCCTTTCCTGTGAACCCCACACCGGCACTGCTGCAGATCGCGGCCCGGCATGGGTGGCCCGTCTTCTACCCGGATGGCACTTTGCCCGCACTTGGCATGAAGCCCCAACGGCGCAGTCTGCGTGTCGCTGCGCTGCAGCCCAGCGTAAGCGTTACGCTGGATCGTCTAGGCTGCCTCGAGTCGCTCGTCGCCTGCACCCGTTATTGCCTCGAGGCCGTCCCTGCACTGCGCGGACGTACTCTGAAAGTGATCGCGGACTCGTGGTCTTCGACTACGGAAGAAATCCTCTCTGCTTCGCCCGACTTGGTCCTGGCCTCCGTTCCCTACAGGCTCGAATCCCTAGCCGCAATCCTGAAATGCGGCGTGCCGGTGCTCACCCTGGCCCCTCATTCGCTGGCCGACATCTATCAGGACATCCGGCTTCTCGGCTCCATTCTCCACGTGCCGGATCGAGCCGAAAGCGGTGATCGACGAGATGCTCTCCGCGGTTGCGGCCACGGAGCGCGCTGTCCAAACTGCGGAACCACCGCTGGTTTACTGTGAAGAGTGGGGCAAGCCGCTTATCCACTCGCAATCCTGGGTGGCAGAGCTGGTTGCCGCCGCCGGGGGCCGCTTTCTGGGCACACCTGGCTCGGTGACAGATGCTGCCGCGGTCGCTGCCCTTGATCCTGACGTGCTCGTCTTTGCCTGGTGCGGCGCCGGGGACCGGGTTCCGCTCGCTCGCGTGATCGAAAGGCGGCAATGGCAATCGCTGCGCGCGGTGCGCAGCGGCCGCGTCTTCTGTATCCCGGACGAGCTTTTGAATACTCCCGCACCCACCCTTCTACAGGGGCTGAAGGCGCTGGCGGGCGCCATCCATCCCCAGGTTTTTGGCGTCCCGGAAAACGTTCGCTCCCTGCAGCCAGACGGTCTTGTGCAAGCAACGTCTAAAATCATATGACCGTGCAGAAAGACTCCAGCCGACCGAGAACGGACGCCAAGGTAGTTCGGCTGGTGGTGGCTGCGCTAATCCTGCGGGAGCAAAAGGTTCTGATCTGTCAGCGGCGGCCCGACCAGCCTATGGCTCTGAAATGGGAGTTTCCCGGAGGCAAGGTGGAGGACGGTGAGAGCGCGGAGCAAGCCCTTCGGCGTGAACTCGATGAGGAGTTAGGAATCACCGCTGATATCGGCAACCGCGTGGCCCACACGCGCCATACCTACCGTAGTGGCAGTGCGATCGATCTGCAGTTTTTTGTTGTCCACCAGTTCACCGGGGAAATGACCAACCGTATCTTTCACGACCTGCGCTGGTGCCCGCTGCGCGAGCTGACCCGCTATGACTTTCTCGCCGCCGATCGCATTCTCATCCGCGAGTTGGCTGCGGGTAAGTTGCTCTGACGATTAGCCGCCCGTCTCCCTCGGCAGTTTAGATTGGCAAGGAAAGCTGGCGGATTCCCTCTCCTAGCCGCGGTCCATGGTTCTGGACGGGTGCCCCATGTTCGCCCCACGTGCCCCGGTGTGCCGTGGGGCGAACATGGGGCACCCGTCCAGGGAAGTGGGCTTCGTTGTTTGCTCAGGGGCAATAGTCAAAACTGAAAGTAGATGAAGTCGCGATGGCCAAAAAAGCCGAAGAACGCGATCGCATACACACATGCGTTGTAAGCCAGGGCGCGAAACGCAGGCCGGGCCCAGAGCCGAGGGACGCGCGCAGGGTGCGCTATCCACCACTCGATGACAAACATGGCGACGATCGATAAGACCAAATAGGGAGCCGTGGCCCGGCTGAAGCCGCCAACCTTCAGCAGTAGAGGGTCGAGCCGCCCCGGGGGAAAAAGATGGGTGGCAATAAACCAGGCGTCTCCCAGGCTATTAGCTCGAAAAAATATCCAGGCGAAGGTCACCAGGTTGAAGGTGAAAACAGTCTTGACCAAGGCCAGGCGGCCGAATCGCGCGGTGAAAGGGGCCGTGGCCTGGGCCACGATCAGGTAGACGCCGTGCAAAAAGCCCCAGGCGACAAAGGTCCAGTTGGCGCCGTGCCAAAGCCCGCTGATCACAAAGGTGATCATCAGGTTGACATAATGCCGCGATAGCTTCACCCGGTTTCCGCCCAACGGAATATAGACGTAGTCGCGAAACCAGGTGGACAGCGAGATGTGCCATCGCCTCCAGAACTCACCTACCGAGCGGCTGAAGTAGGGCTGCATGAAATTAATACGCAGCTCGTAGCCCATCATCCGCGCCAAGCCCAACGCAATGTCGGTGTAGCCGGAAAAATCGCAGTAAATCTGAATGGAAAACAGCAGTGTTGCCAGCAACAACGCTGCCCCGTTGTAATGCCGCGGCGTGTCGTAAATGAGCTTTACAAAATCAGCGACATTGTCAGCCAGCACCATCTTCTTGAACAAACCCCAAAGGGCCTGCACCAGGCCGGCCCGCACGCCGGCAAAGCTGACCTCCGGCTCGCGATGAAACTGGGGCAGTAGTTCGTACGGCCGCTCGATGGGCCCGGCCACCATTTGCGGAAAGAAGGCAACGTAGAGCGCATACTCCAACAGGTTCTTTTCCGCCGGTACTCTCCGCCGGTAAACCTCGATGGTGTAACTCATCGCCTGAAAGGTGTGGAAGGATAGACCGACGGGCAAGATGATCGCCAGCAGCGGCGGATCAAACCGCAGCCCAAAGAGGTGCGACGCGCTGCGAAAAGAGCCGGTCAAAAAATTGAAATACTTGAATACAACCAGGAGTCCCAGGTTGCAAAAGAGGCTTACGCCCAGATACAAACGTCGCCGCGCGGGCTGCTCCGCTTTTTCGATCTGCAGGCCGGCGACGTAGTCAATCACCGTGATGGCCCAGATCACAAAGATGTAGCGCGTGCTCCAGCACATGTAGAAGTAGTAGCTGGCGATGAGCAGAATGACCTTGCGGGCGGTGCCGCGCGTGACCAGGAAAAGCAGCCACACGAGGATAAAAAATAACAGGAACTGAAAGCTATTGAAGAGCATGAGAGCTGTCCTTCAGCAGTTGGAACAACGCCTCTGTATAAATCCGCGCGCCGGCTTCGTTGAGATGCGTCTGATCGGCAAAGAGCCGGTTGGGATAAAGAAAGTAGTCCGGACCGAGCAGCTTGCATGAGGTGGTCTGCTGGAGCAGCGCGGCGAAGCGCTCGTCACGCGCGCCAGCCGGCGCCGCTTCTCCCTCCCGGAGGTAATAAGGCACGTAGTAACAATCCATGCGATATTGCCGCACCAATTGATTCAGCTGACCAATCTGCGCGCTTTTCGCGGGAGCAACCCGCGCCGCCACCTGCGCCGGCTGGTCGGAATCGAGACGGAAGTCATCAGGCAGCCGCCCACCGGGAAAATGGCTTTGCTCGGTGATCAGATGGTAGCCTCGCTCGGCAATCACCGCACGCTCGTTTTCTTCTGACTCGCGGTAATAACTCACCAAGCCGCCGTGGCTGGGCGCTGCCAGCAGGAAGGCAGTCATGTCTCTGAGAAAATTACGAAAGGGAAAGAGCTGATCAATGACAGCGTGATCATCGGGAATGAAACGAAAGATCCCGCGCCGGGGTGGATCAGGGTTCCATGGGAGCGTGAGCAGCAACACGTTGGGAGCCTGGCCCCGCGCACACATGGCCGCCAGCGGTGGCAAAAACAAATCGCTGCCCGGAAACCCGGAGTTGAAGGACAAGACTTTTAGATGGTTCGCCAAACTCATCCGGTCAAACCAGGCAGGCACAAAACCCGCCAGGATCTTGCTATTGCCGAAGATCAAGACCCGGGTGACTGCCTGGCCAGTGACTCCAGGCCCGGCGGAAAAGACCTG
The DNA here is from genome assembly GCA_963787145.1 of uncultured Acidobacteriaceae bacterium. Lineage (GTDB taxonomy): Bacteria > Acidobacteriota > Terriglobia > Terriglobales > Acidobacteriaceae > PALSA-350. The sequence goes on along the minus strand of CAWBBY010000008.1, from coordinate 181,847 downwards.
TCCCCTCTCCTCCAATTGCAGCTTGGCGCTGAAAACTATATCGGAGCCATTTTTCAGGTAGGGCAGACCGCGGGACAGCCCGTAAAACACTGCCCAAAATATCACAAAGAGAAAAATCGTCCAGCCAAGAGCCGAGGGGGTCCTCCGCTCCGCTAGGGACTCCTGCTTGGCGGCGTCAGAGAGAGAGTTGGGAGCTGCTTCGACGTCCAAGATAGACCTTGAACTCTCATCGTATTACATGCGGTCGGAGCATTTTCACTTCTGCTGTGTACTAGTGAGAGTAGCGAAGCATGACGCTTAATTGAACCCAGGACTAACGTCCCATAAGCGCTAACTTGTTTAGGGTGTTTTTCGTCAAACTCCCACAGAATCGTCATCCTGAGCGCAGCGCCTCACAGATTGATTGCGTGACACTGCCCTTGTAGCGCGGAGTCGAAGGACCCCGGCGGCGCCTATTTTACCCATGCTGTTCGGAGCTTTTCAACCACCAAGCCCGCACCGGGCGGGCCCGCCACGGTCTTTCCTGGAACCGAGAACCAAGAACTTGCTAGCATCTTGCTATGTCCGGCGCCTACATCTACATGTTCAAAGACCTTGCACAGACCTGGGGATGGAAGATGATTACAGTGCATGAAAGGATGTACCCGTGACCATCAAGTGCGTATCGCACCAGAACAGCATGGGTAAAATAGGCACCGCCGAGGTTCCTTCGGCTACGCTCAGGACAGGCTCTTCGGCTCCGCGCCACAAGCGCTGTGTCACGCTATCAATCTGTGAGGCGCTCCGCTCAGGATGACGATTCTGTGGGAGTTTGACGCACCTTTACACCCTAGCCCGAGCCGCTGGTAAACATCATCACCAGTGAGAGGACGATGACCACCCCCGCGGTAACCCAGGCCACCGCGTTGAACCAGCCGGAGTTTACAAAATTGCCCATCAGGTCCTTGCGATTGATAAGCAGGAGCATGAAGACGATCACCAGGGGCAGCAGCACGCCGTTCAATACCTGCGACAGGATGACCATGCTGATCAGTTTGGAGTTGGGAACGAACAAGACGGCCAGCGCCCCGCCCGCCACCAGGAGGGTATACAGCCAATAGAAGACGGGTGCGTCTTTGAAGCCGCCATCCAGGCCCGACTGCAGACCCAGCCCCTCGCATACCGTGTAGGCAGTGGAAAGGGGCAGAATCGAGGCCGCAAAGAGCGAAGCATTGAACAGCCCCACGGCGAACAACAGGAAAGCATAACGCCCGGCCAGCGGCTTCATCGCCTGGGCCGCGTCCGCCGCCTCCTTGATCGCTCCCATACCATGGGCAAACAGCGTGGCGGCACAGGCGACCACGATGAACCAGGCCACAATGTTAGTGAAGAACGACCCGATGATGACGTCGAGACGCGAAGCCGGATAGCTCTTCGCAGTAACACCCTTCTCCACGATCGAAGATTGCAGATAGAACTGCATCCAGGGCGAAATGGTGGTGCCGATTACCGCCACGATCATGTAAATGTAACTTTTAGAGTGCCATATGGAGCCTTTAGGCAACTCCACCGTAGCCACCATGGCTTCGTGCCAACTGGGCTGGGAAAGAACGCCGGTGACAATATAGGCAATATAGAAAACCGACGCAGCCAGAAAGACCTTTTCGACGCTCTTGAAATCTCCCTTAACCACCAGGAACCAGATCAACAGGGCGCTTGCGGGCACGGAGATATATTTGCTGACGTGGAAGAGCTGCATACTCCCCGTGATGCCGATGAACTCCGTCATCACGTTGCCGAAATTGACGATCACCAGCAACAGCATCAAGATGAACGTAATGCGCAGCCCGAACTCTTCCCGGATCAGGTCGCTCAGGCCCTTGCCGGTGACCGCCCCCATACGCGCGCACATTTCCTGCACCACCAGCAAAGCCACAGTGATGGGGATCATGGTCCAGAGCAGGGTATAGCCGAACTGCGCTCCGGCATTGGAGTAGGTGAGAATGCCTCCCGAATCGTTATCGATATTGGCGGTGATAAATCCCGGCCCCAGCACGGCGAGGAAGAGCAGTATGCGGATTCGCCAGCGCTTGAGCATGCGGTCGAGGTGAAGATTTCAATTTGAATTTCAGGCTACTGCGGTCCCAGATTTCCTGTACGCGGCACCAAGCAACGGCCACCCCCGGATTTCCTGTTAAGTTTGTTGGCGTTGGCGAACTCTATGCGCCTTTCTTCACGGAAAGGCGCACACGCGGCTCTGTCCAGTGCAGCATGGCAGGAAATCCGGGTCGTGTGCGGCTTTCGTTAAGGAAAGCCGCATGAAGTGTATCAACGCCACCAAACTTCACAGGAAATCCGGGGGTTCTAATCATTGCCTGGCGCGCAGAAACGCGATCACATGATCTGCCTGCACGACGCCCACCAGCCGGTTTGCGCCATCCACCACCGGCAACGCATGCAGATTGTACTTGTCGAAAAGTTCTGCGACTTCATCCTGATGGGCCTCGGCTTGACAGGAGATAATCCGCGGTTCGGAAAGAACCGCCGCTCGCGTCTCGGGCAAGGCTAGTATCAGGCGCGACAGCGGGACGACGCCCTCGAGCACATCGTTAGCGCCGGTGAGATAAATCTCGCTTATTCCCTCCGGGTCGCCATCAAACTCGCGCAGGGCACGCACTGCGTCTGCTACCGAGGCGCCGGAGTCCACCTGCACATAGTTGGTGGTCATTCTCCCGGCGGCGGAATCTTCCCGGAATTCGAGCAGCTCCTCAACTTCATGTCGCTCTTCCGGCTCCATCTCCTCGAGAATGGCCTCGGAACGCTCGTCGGAGAGTTCGGCCAGCAGATCGGCCGCCGCGCCGGGATCCATCTCTTCCACGATGTCGGCTACGCGGCCGGAATCGAGCGATTCGAGCAGCGACTTCTGCAGACGAGGATCTACTTCCTCCAGCGCTTCTGCTGCTACCTCCTCATCGAGGGAGCCGAAGACCGCCTCCCGCTCAGGGGGCGGCAAGTCTTCCAGGATGTCCGCAAGATCGGAAGGGTGCATATCGGCCAGCCGCTCATGTTCGATCTTGAGCTTGACTCGCCGCGCCGGATCCACTTCGATCAGGTCCACAAACTCCCAAGGGATGATGCTGGAGCGAAAATGCATGGCGAAGTTTTCCAGCGTTCGCCTGGGCATCGTACCTTTGAGCAGCCTGCGTACCGCTCCCCGCAATCCGACAGCCACCTCGGCGACGCGCAAGCCCTCACGGCCGTTTTCTGGAAACCACTGCAGGTCGACGTCGTTGACCCGCACCACCTTCCGCCCGTGGACATCGATAATTTGCCGGTCCAGCACATCTTGCTGGAGCAGAAGCAGGTTTTCATCTCCACGGAGGGGCTGAAGCAGGGCATCCTCGCGCAATTCGAGGGTTCCGGCCGGTGTCTGCAGTACATCCTTCACGGCGACCAGCCTGGCTCCCTCCCGCGTCTTGAGAAGCAGTCCTGCCACATTGCCCGCCGCTGGTCCGGTCGCCACCGCAACGTCCTTCAGTCGGCCCTGCACGCGGCCCTGCCGGTCCGTGATCAGCGTACCGAGCAGGAGCGTAAGGCTGGCGTGCGTAGTGTGCTTTTCGTGCATCGAAGACCGGTTGCAGTCTAACAGCGTTGGGGGGAAGGTTGGAGCAGCTTAGTAAGAGAGTCGCGGCAGGGTCAATTTAGTAACCCTGGGGAGGGGTCTGCGGGCAAACGCCACACACGCCAAGGATCGGGCATCTCACGTTGCTTTGATTTTACGAAAGTGGCTTAGTTCGGTCTTTCCGGGCGGCTCTTCTGATGAAAGCGCTCATCGAGCGGCTGTCTGCCCTGGAAGCCTGCTTCTACCGTGTGCCAGTAGTCAATTCTTGTTTCGCCCAACTGCCAGCAGAGCAGAACAATCTGGTCGCCGATCTGGCAGGGAAAGTCCAGCAATCCTTTATCGAGATCCTTTACCTGGACGCCAATCGAATCAATTTCCTGGATCGCATCCTGGGCTTGTTGGACCGAGGCGCGCTGGGCCATGCGCTTACGCGCCACCGCCGCGACATCGACCAGCATCCCTCCGGAAAGGAAGATATTCTGGCTGAGCATCTGCAACTCCGCTTCGACCAGACCGGCACTCGCCTTGCCTTCGATCGCCCGCCGCAAAAGGGATTGGAGAATCGGCAAGAGCGACTGCGCCTCATCCAGAGAGAATGTCTTCATCAGTACGACCTTCGTCCAAACTTCATGATAAACCACCTTGATTTGTGGCCCCTTCTCGAGGCAGGTATCATGACAGAGCGATGAGTTTGCCCGATACCATCTTCATCTTCGGACTGGCGCTGGTAATTTTTGGGCCGAAAAAGCTGCCCGAGATCGGCCGCCAGCTAGGCAAGCTGGTGCTCGAGTTCCGGCGTGCCAGCAACGAGTTCAAGATGCAGATTGAGGAAGAGTTACGCGCCGCCGAACTGGCAGATCGCCAGAAGCAAATTGCTGCGCCGCCAGTGACTCCGTCGCCCGCCCCCGAACCCACCTCAGAGGCCCTGACCATACGGCCGCCAAGTAACGGAACCACTGTGAGCACGGAGAGCCCATCGTCCAGGGTGGTCCCGGTGCACGAAGAAGTCGCGGAACTGGAAGCAGTCGCGGGGGACCACCCGGAACTGGCCGCCAACGGCCTCAAGCACGAGCCGGAGCAGGCAACCACGCATCATGATTGACATCGCAGATCGGGCCCGGACAGCCATGACGGAAAGAGCAGAATTGCCGGGCATGAGCCTCCTGGAACACCTGGAGGAACTCCGCAAGCGCATCATTCATTCCGGACTCTACCTGATTGTCGGTTTCTTTATCGCTTACGCCATCCGCGAGAGGCTTTCCGCGTTCATGGTGAAGCCCATCACTGCGGCGCTCAAGGCGCACAACCTGGACTCCCACCTAGTCTATCTGAACCCGGTCGACCCGTTTAACTTCTACATCAAAATCAGCCTGGTCTGCGGGGCTATCATCGCCTCGCCGTTCATCTTGTTTCAGGTGTGGTTATTCATCGCCCCTGGACTCTACCGGCAGGAGAAGCGCTACATCCTGCCCTTCATGACGGCCACGGTCGGGCTATTTCTTACCGGCGCCTTTTTCGGCTACCACTACGTTTACCCCGGCGCGTTAACTTTTCTCATTGGCTATGGGTCTCAATTCAGGCCCATGGTGACGGTGAGCGAGTACACCGAACTGTTCATGACCGTAATCCTGGGGCTGGGGATCACCTTCGAGCTGCCGATCCTGGTCTTCTTTCTCGCCCTCTTCGGCATCGTGAACGCAAGATTTCTCTTGAAGAATATCCGCTACGCCATCCTGGTCATTTTCATCATCGCCGCGATCATCACCCCAACTCCCGATGTGTTGACGATGTGTGTCTTTGCCGCTCCGATGCTCGCGCTTTACCTGGTTAGTATCGGCGTCGCTTACATGGTCCATCCCAGCCGAAGGAACCGCCAAAAACAGGCATCATGAAGCGCTTCTCCTTTCTTTCCCGGCCGCTCGGCGGCGCGCTGCTCTATTGCCTGTTAGGTGGAATGGCCGGGGCGCAGGCTGCAGCCCCGCTTCCCCGTTTTGACGGCGAGCGCGCACTGACGTACACCAGGGAGTTCGTCGCTACAGGTCCACGTTGGGTTGGCAGCCCGGGACATGCCAAGGCCCAGGCCTTTCTAGAACGGCAATTCGCCAAAGACGACCTGGTAAAGGACAGCTTCACCGCATCAACACCCATCGGGCCTCCGGCAATGACGAATTACATTGTCAAATTTCCTGGCAGCAAGGACGGCATCATTGTGGTGGCCAGCCATTACGACACCAACTACCCCCTGAAAGATACGGGCTACGTGGGCGCAAATGATGGCGGGTCGAGCACTGGCCTTTTGCTGCAGTTGGCCAACAGCTTCCGGGGAAAGAAGCTGGATGGATACAGCGTCTGGCTAGTTTTCTTTGACGGAGAAGAGGCGATTAAGGAGTGGACAGACACTGATTCGGCCTACGGCAGCCGGCACCTCGCGGCCAAGTGGCAAGCTGATGGGACCCTGAAGCACATCAAGGGATTTCTCCTGGCCGATATGATCGGTGACCGCGATCTCGATGTGGACCGGGACTTGAGCTCAACCCAGTGGCTGCTCGACCTGGTGGGACAGGCGGCGGCGAAGTTCGGCGACCAGTCATATTTTTTCCAGCGACAAAATACGGTGGGCGATGATCACACTCCGTTTATGCAACGCGGCGTGCCCTGCGCCGACATCATCGATTTCAATTACGGATACCAAAACGCGTTTTGGCACACCCCCCAGGACACCATGGATAAGCTGAGCGCCAAGAGCCTCACCATCGTCGGCGACGTCTTCCTGGAGACGGTGCAGCTGTTGAATCAGCGGTGAACAGCAGGTCCCTGCGGTTTCTTCATCAATCACCACCGTAGGCTAGGATTGCATGATGCTGCTGGACGGCGCCCCGATCACATACTGGATAGGTTTCCACGTTGTGATCCTGTTCCTGATCGTGGCCGACCTGACCGTTCTCAGTCTAGGCAAAGCCTCCGCCCGGACCCGCGATAGCATCATTTTTGTCCTGTTTGTCTTTTCTCTCGCTACCTGTTTCGGGATATGGATCGGACACGTTGACGAGCACCAGACAGCACTCGAATTCGCCTCCGGGTACCTGATCGAGCTTTCCCTGAGCATCGATAATCTCTTCGTCTTCCTGCTCCTCTTCCGCGCCTTCGGCCTAAGCGCAGAGGCGCAAAGGAAGGCGCTGCTGCTGGGAGTCCTCGGCGCCATCGTTATGCGCGGAGTATTCATCTTCGCCGGAATCGCACTGCTGCTGCGCTTCGCCTGGATTGAGTACCTTTTCGGCGCCCTGCTGCTAGTTGCCGCGGTGCGGCTGTTGCGGGGAAAGGCCGGGTCCACGCCCGCTCCAGCAAAGTGGGTTACGCAATGGGCGAAACGCTGGGGCAGCGGCCCCAAATCTACCTTTGTGCTTGCCGTGATCGCCATCGAAGTGGTCGATATCGTCTTCGCGATTGATTCCGTGCCGGCTGTGCTTGCCATCTCCCATCACCCGTTTGTGGTCTACACCTCAAACATCTTCGCCATTCTCGGTTTGCGGTCGCTCTACTTTCTTTTGGCCGGCTTGCTTGATCGGCTGCGTTATCTTCATGTTGGCTTGGCTACGATTCTGGGCTTCGTGGGCGCCAAGATGGTGTTGGCAAAATGGGTCCATGTGCCGGTCGCCGTTTCACTCGGCTTTATTGTCCTGGTGGTGCTCGCAGCCGCCGCTGCTTCCCTGCTTTCAACCAAAACCCACAACGCGAGCACTCCCTAAGGTGTGCGATACGATGGACGAAGCGTGCGTAAGATCTCGGTCACGACAAAGTCTGGGCACTACACCGTTTCCGTGGGAAGCGGCATCCTGGATTCCTTAACCAAGCGCATGCCGGCGCTCACCGGCAAGAAGCGCAAACTCATCTTTCTCTTAACCTCTTCGGAGATCTGGGCCCTCTGGGGCGGGCGCCTCCAGGCTTCGCTTCCCCAGGAACCGGTCGTGCTCTTTCTGCCCCCAGGCGAGCGCCACAAGCGCATGGCCCAGGTGGAGCGGCTGGCCACCGAGATGGCCAAAGCCGGGGGCGACCGCTCCTCCCTGCTGGTGGCGTTCGGCGGCGGCGTCATCGGCGACGTGGGCGGGTTTCTCGCCGCCATCTACATGCGCGGAATTGATTACATCCAGATGCCGACGACCCTGTTGTCGCAGGTCGATTCCTCGGTGGGGGGCAAGACCGGGGTCAATCTGCAAACCGGCAAGAACCTGGTGGGCTGCTTCTACCCTCCACAGGAGGTGGTGGCCGACATCAGCCTGCTTCACACCCTTCCTCACCGGGAGCTGCGCGCCGGGATTTACGAGAGCATCAAGGCCGGGCTCATCCGGGACTCTGCCCTCTTCCGCTTCATTGAGAGCCACCGCGAGGCCCTTGACCAGGGCGATCCCGCATCGCTCGAGAAGATGGTCGCGGCCTCCATCCGGATCAAGGCCGAGGTGGTCAGTCTGGATGAACGGGAGTTCGGTGTGCGCATGTTTCTCAATTTCGGCCACACCATCGGCCATGCGATTGAGGCGGCCAGCGGCTATCGTGCCCTGCTGCACGGCGAGGCCGTCGCCTGGGGCATGATGGCGGCGCTGCACATCAGCCGCCAGCGAAACCTGGTGACGGCAGAAGCGGTGCGCCGCATCGAGAACTTGATCCGCTACTTTGAGCCCCCGGCATTGCCCCCTTTGAGTGCCAAACGCCTGTTGCAGGCAGCATCCGGGGACAAGAAGAATCGGGCTGGGGTGCGCCGTTTCGTCCTGCTGCAGGGCTTGGGCGATGCGGTGGTGGCCGAAGACGTAACCGACGCCGAGGTGCTAGCGGCCATCGATGCGATCTACCGCCTCTCTGCAGGCGGCAAATAGCCGTGGCCGCGCCTGGCGCTCAACCAGAGGGAACCGGGGACGAAATAAGCGTGGCGGCCGCGGTCCGCTCCATGTTCGATCAGATCGCCCCGCGCTACGATCTGCTCAACCACGTCCTCTCCTGCAACATCGATCGCCTTTGGTGGCGCCGGGCGGCCCGCAGTTTTCGCCAGGTGCTGGCCCGCCCAGATGCACAAATTCTGGACCTATGCTGCGGAACCGGGGACATGACGCTGGCGTTGCTGAGACGCAGGCCAAAGGATGGACGCCCAGTGCTGGCTGCTGACTTTGCCCACCAGATGCTGCTGCGCGGTGCGGCGAAATTCGCCCCCCGGGGCGGAATAGCCTTTGAAGCCGACGCCCTCCATCTTCCTCTCCCCACCGGCTCGCTCGATCTGCTGACCACAGCCTTCGGTTTTCGTAACCTGGCCAACTATCGAGCCGGCCTGGAGGAGTTCTACCGTACATTAAAACCGGGTGGGGAGCTGGGCATTCTCGACTTTAGCGAGCCGGGCGGCGTGATGGGCAAGCTCTATGCCTTTTACTTTCGCCGGGTTCTTCCGGCCGTGGGCTCGATGATCTCCGGAGTCTCCGGACCATATCGCTATCTTCCCCGCTCCGTCCACCAGTTCCCCACTCCGCCACAACTACTGCAAACCATGCAATCGATAGGCTTTAAGGACGTTTCATGGACCCCCTACAGCTTCGGCATTGCGGGCCTGTATCGCGCCGTCAAGCCAAACGCTGCGGGTTAACCAGGTGAGGTCGCCCCACGTTCGTGGAAGCCCGGGCGGAGGCCAACTGGATAAACTTAGAGCATGCGCGCAATCGCAACCTGGAAGCATGACCAGCAGTACGATGCCGAATCTCATAGCGGCCATCACGTTGTCGTGGACGCGGACGCTGCGCATCTGGCTGGCCCCAGCCCTATGGAACTGGTGTTGATGGCCTTGTGCAGCTGCACCGCAGTCGATGTGGTCTCAATTTTGCAAAAGAAGCGGGAGCCGTTCACCTCGCTGACGGTTTCGGCAGTTGCCGAACAGGCGCCGGCGCCACCCCGCGTATTCACCCACATCCATCTCACCTATCACCTGGGCGGAAAGGTTTCGCCAAAGGCTGCCGAAGATGCGGTTTCACTGTCCAAGAATAAGTACTGCTCCGTGTCCAAGATGCTCGAAAAAGCGGCAGCTATCGATTACCAGATCACCTACGAGGGAGCATGATTAATTTCTTCCGCCTGGTCCTAGCTGGGATGGCGCTCGCCATGGCGGGGCTGATTTCGGCCGTGACGACGATGCATTTTGCCATCCATGGTGCAGAGGTCAAGGTTCCCGATCTGCAAGGGCTCACAGTGGCTGAAGCCGTGCACCGGACGGCGAATATGGGATTGAACCTGGGCATCGACAACAAGTACTACAGCGCCGATGTGCCGGCCGGCCGGGTCCTGGCGCAATCTCCTTTGCCTGGGGCAATTGTTCGCCGCGAATGGCGTATGCGGGTGACCGAGAGCCTGGGCCCGCAGCGGGTGGCAATCCCCAAGGTAGTCGGCCAGCAGGAACGGCTGGCGGCTATCGAAGTGCGCCGCCTGGGGCTGGATCTCGAAGAGACGGCGCAGATGCCCTACAGCGGCGTTCAGCCAGGAACGGTGATTGCACAGAATCCCCAGGCGGGGGCAGCCGGCGTAGAGCGCCCCAGCGTGAGCCTGCTGGTGAGCAGCCCGGTAGTCACTTCTCCTCCAGCCTTGGTAATGCCGCAGTTGGTTGGTTTGCCGCTGGCCACAGCGACTGCTTTGGTGGTCCACGCAGGGCTGAAGGTGGGACCAGCGGAGAATAGCTATTCGAGCGAACCCGCTGCGACCGACACGGACGCGAACCCATCGCAAATGGCCCCTGCGGACACAGTGGATCCCGCCGGCACGGTGTTGACCCAGAGCCCCCCTGCAGGCCATCGCGTCGAACCCGGCATGACCATCACCCTGCGCGTGGCGCAATAGAAGCAGCTGGTAATGGACGGGTGCCCCAGGTTCGCCAAAGCGTACCTGGGATGAAAACGACGGGGCAAAGCCCCTCGATTGCTTTTTCTCCGACATGCAGAAAAAGCAATGGAAAGAATCGTTCTCGCATCGAATAAAAAAGCAATCGTGGGGGCTTTGCCCATCGTTTTCGGCCCAGGTACGCTTTGGCGAACCTGGGGCACCCGTCCATTACCATTGGCTTTAGTCGCGGGTTAGGCAGGCGGCGAAGAAGCCGTCCCCCTGGTAACCGCCTGGAAGCGTACGCACGAAGGCGTCCGATGAGCCGCCTGGGAAGAGGCGCTCCGCTGTTCCGGGGTGCAGGATTTCCTCACGCTCCAGCGCCCAGACTTGCGGACTCCAGGGAAGCAGGTGGAAACCCCTCTGCCGCTCCAGAGCCTCAGCCACCACAGCTTCGTTTTCTTCGCCTTCGAGCGAGCAGGTGGAGTAGACAAGCCTCCCACCCTCGCGCAAGGAACGCATCGCCGAGCAAAGAAGACGTACCTGGCGTTCATGCTGGCGGGCAAACTCATCCACCGTGATCCGGTACCTTATCTCGGGATTGCGGGCCATGGTTCCCGTTCCGCTGCAGGGGGCGTCGCATAGCACTAAGTCGAACTCCGGCTGGAAGGGCAACTCCGTGGCATCGAGCGCGCGGAAGCGAATGTTTCCAGCATGCCCGGCAAGGAGGGCCTGCATGGCTTTGAGCCGCCGAGGGCTGACATCGCAGGCGGTGATCGTGGCGGTGGGATTGCGCTCGGCCAGGATGGCGGTCTTCCCTCCCGGAGCCGCGCAGCAATCCAAAATGGCAGTGCCCCGGCCCGCTAACTCCGCAATGAGTTGCGACCCCTCATCCTGCATGCGCAAGCCCAGCGTGCCTGTTACCTCTCCCGCCACCACCCGCCAGGCGCGCGCTACGAAGCTCCCCGGCTCCAGTTGCAAACCCGGTTCTGCGTCCAGCGAGGTAAGGCGAATCGTGGTCGGAGGGGGGCGCTGATCGTAACGGCAGATTGCGGCAGCCGCTTCGCTGCCATACGCCGCCGCCCACCGTTCCACCATCCACGACGGATGCGCGGCGGAGGCATCCGCCTCATGCAGCTTGGGCGTCTGCGCCAGTTTCCGCAGGACCGCGTTGGCCAATCCTACGGCATAGGGATTTCCTGATTGCCGGACAAGCTCCACGCTTTCAAAAATAGCGGCGTGCGCCGGGATGCGATCCAGCAACAGTAGCTGCAACGCTCCTAACTCGAGCGAAACCTGCACCGGGTCGGCCAGGTGACCTTTGCTCCTGGTGAGCGCTTGCCGAATTCGCTGCTGCAGCACCAGCTGCCAGCGCAGCACTCCCATCACCAGGGTGGTCGCCAGGTTTCTGTCGAGAGCAGACAACGCTTCCACGCGTTTGGAGCGGAGGAGTACATCGCTATGCGATTCCGGCTTCCGCTTGAGTTCCAGCAGCAGCTCGAAGGCGGCTTTCCGGGCGGGCGCGATCATGCCGTGCCGAGGCTCTCATGAGGATGGGGAGCAGCGCCGCGCAGAAAATCCGCCACCGGCATTCGCTTCTTCCCTTCCACTTGAACCTCCAGCAGCTCAAGCCGCGTGCCCGACCCCGCAGCCACGAACAGGCGATCTCCGTCCACTATCAGCTCGCCCGGGGGGATGCCGGCAGCTCCAGCAGGCCGCACACGATGCAGGGCGAGCTTTTTCCCGCGGAAGAAAGTGTAGGCCCCGGGCCACGGCTGGAAGCCGCGCCAACGGTTGTAGATCTCGCGGGCGGACCGGGCGAAGTCGACCAGAGCGTCTTCGCGCTCCAGGATCGGCGCCAGGGATGCACCGGCATCATCCTGCGGAACAGGATGGATCGTGCCCGCCTCCAGGCCCCGGAGAGTGTCAAGCATGAGGCTTGCTCCGCTCTGGGCAAGTAAAGGAAAGAGCTGCTCCGCTGTCTGGTCCGGTTCGATTGCCAAGGTACGCTGCAGCAGAATGTCGCCTGTATCCAGACCCGGGTCGATGCGCATGGTAGTGGCGCCGGTCACGGTCTCGCCGTTGGCCACCGCCCACTGGATGGGAGCAGCGCCGCGGTATTTCGGCAGCAGCGAGGCATGAAGATTGAGGTTGCCCCATCGCGGCAGCTGCAGCATCCAGTCGGGAATGATTCGGCCGTAGGCGACCACGATGATGGCATCCGGCCGGATCGCCTCCAGGCGAGATCGCAACTCCGGATTGTTCTTGATCTTTTCCGGCTGCACGACGGGCAAGCCAGCTGCGGCTGCCAGAATCTTGACCGGGGGCGGCGAAGGATCCTGATCGCGTCCCCGCACACGATCGGGCTGGGTAACTACCAGCTCGATGGTATGGCCGGCCCCGATGAGCTCCTCAAGGGTAGGGATGGCGAACTGCGGAGTGCCACAAAAGACGAGCCTCACCTACCATTCCCCGGCTCGCTGCAACTTGCGTATCTTGCGCAACACAAAATCGCGCTTGAGCGCACTGATGCGGAAGATGAAGAGGATCCCGTCCAGATGGTCGATTTCGTGCTGGAAGGCGCGGGCCAGTAGTTCGTCGGCCTCCCGCTCGAACCAATTACCCTGCACATCCTGGGCACGTATTTTGACCTTCGCGGCGCGCGCCACTTTCTCTCGAATGTCGGGAAGGCTGAGACAACCCTCCTCCTCGAAGATTTTTCCTTCTTTGGTGACCACCTCGGGATTGATCAAGGCGATTTTGTCTTCGGGAGTCTTCTGGAAGCTGAGATCGATCACTGTCAAACGTTTGGGAATTCCAATCTGTGGGGCGGCGAGGCCGATGCCATGGGCAATGTACATGGACTCGAACATATCGTCGACCAGCTGTTTCAAATCCTCGTCAAACACGGTGACGGGCTCAGCCGGCCGCTGCAGGATGGGATCTGGAAACTTGACAATGGGATAGACCATTCGACGGGATATCTTTCCTAAAATCTGCGAATCTGCTCCAGGTATCCCTGGTAGTTTCTGTTCAGTTCCCCGGCCGAGTCGCCGCCGAACTTTTCGAGCGCGAGCTTCGCCATAACGAACGCCACCATCGCTTCGGCAGCCACTCCGGCGGCGGGCACAACGCAGACATCGGATCGCTCATAAGCCGCCTTGGTCGCCTCCCGCGTAGCAAAGGAAACTGATCCGAGCGGCCTGCGCAGAGTAGAGATCGGCTTCAAATAACCGCGCACAACAATGTCTTCGCCATTTGAGACGCCACCCTCGATGCCACCGGCGTTGTTGTGCTCGCGTGTGAACCTCGTCGGCGCCGCGCCATTCTCCTCCGGACTATAGCCGATGGCGTCGTGAACCGCGGAACCAAAGGACTCGGCAGCCGTGACCCCCTGGCCAATTTCCACTGCCTTCACCGCCTGCAGCGACATCACCGCCCAGGCGAGTAATCCATCCAGCCGCTCATCCCAGTTGGCAAAAGTGCCGATGCCGGGAGGCGCGCCGTGCACCACCACTTCAAAGACTCCGCCGATCGAATCCCCCGTGCGCAAGACGTGATCCACTTCCCCCTTCATCTGCTCTTCGGTGGCAGGATCGACGCAGTTCAGCAGGATGGCATCGGCTTGGTTCAGCGCCTTGATCTCATCCCAGGAGGCAAGGCGCGGCAGCTCCACGCGGCCAACCCGCACTACATGGCTGCCGACCTCGATGCCCAGTGCTTTCAACAGCAACTTGGCCATGGCGCCTGCCGCAACGCGAGCCGTTGACTCGCGCGCGGAGGCCCGTTCGAGCACATAGCGAGCATCGGGAAAATCGTACTTCAGCGAACCCGCAAGGTCGGCGTGGCCCGGCCGCGGCGAAGCCACGGCTTTGTGCTTTTGCGGATCGCCCACAGCCACGGGCAGAACCTCAGTCCAGTTCTTCCAGTCGCGATTTTCAATTTGGATGGAAACCGGCGAACCAATGGTCTTGCCATGGCGCACCCCGGAGAGGATATGCGCCCGATCCTGCTCAATATGCATGCGGCCGCCACGGCCGAAGCCCTGCTGGCGCCGCCACAACTCCCGGTCGATGAATTCAAGATCGACGTCGAGACCCGCAGGCAGTCCGGAAATGAGGGCGATGAGGCACTCGCCGTGTGATTCACCAGCCGTTGAAAAACGTAGCATTGTATGAGGCGAGCAGACCTAACGTTTGATTGTAGACGATTCCTGACCGCTCCCCATAAAAGTCACTACCCACCCCTTGTAATCCCGAGTGGTTGTGACTTTTTGGATTGGTTCACCGTCAACGAAAGCTGGGTGCCCCATTCAAGCCCGGTTTTGGCTTGAGTGGGATACCACAGCACTCGACGCGCCTTTTTTTGTCATCCTTCGCAGTTGCGTTCAGGAAAGGCGCACAGCAGGTCCCTCGGCTGCGCTCGGGATGACAAAAGGGCAGGGCAGCGTTCACCTAAGCAGCTGTTATAAGGGATTGAGAGAGCTGTACGCAGAGCGCGAAGCGAACGATCCTTCCATCCACATCACAACTGTGGAGGAAGGAACCTCAACTTTGTCATCCCGAGGAGCTGACTTGCCTGGGGCAAGTTAAAGGGAGCAATGAACGGGTGTTAGGGTGAGTGCGTTTAAGCTTGAGGGGACTGAGGCTGGAGGAAGTAGGCCGGCGTTCGATTGGAGCGTAGTAGCCCGATCCCGAGGATGGTCCCAGGCTGCGTGATGGAGAGATTGGTGAGGTTGCCTTTTTTAGGTAGCGATCCCGTTTAGGAGATTACTGATATCGGCCGCCTGGCCTTAGGCCCAGTCTGGGAGAGGGGATGAGAAGAGAGAAGGAGTTCCGGGAGCTGAGTTTGGAGTGTATTGAGCCCAACGCGGCTGGGATTGATGTAGGGGCGAGAGAGATTTACGTGGCTGTGGCGCGGGATCGAGACCCTGAGCCGGTACGTTGTTTTTCCACCTTTACGGAGGAGCTGCAAGCTATCGCGGCGTGGTTAAAGCAGTGCGGCGTGGCCAGCGTAGCGATGGAATCGACTGGGGTGTATTGGATACCGCTCTACGAGGTGCTGGAAGAGGCCGGGCTGCGGGTGTGTCTAGTCAACTCACGGCACGTGAAGCATGTACCGGGACGCAAGTCTGACGTAAGCGACTGTCAGTGGTTGCAGTACCTGCATTCGGTGGGTCTGCTGCGTGGCTCGTTCCGTCCTGAGGCAGCGATCTGCGCCCTGCGTGCGCTGAGCCGTCATCGGTCCAACCTGGTGGAAGCGGCTGCGGTGCATGTGCAGCACATGCAAAAAGCGCTGACGCAGATGAATCTGCAGATCCATCATGTGCTCAGCGACATCACTGGTAAGAGCGGTCTGTCGATCGTAGACGCCATTCTGGCGGGCAAACGAGATCCCGAACAGTTGGCCAGGTTGGCCGACGGCCGCATTCGTGCGGAAAGGGAAACAGTCATCAAATCGCTGGTGGGTAACTACCGTTCCGAGCATTTGTTCACGCTGCGTCAGTCTCTGGAAGCCTACCGGCATTATCAGAAGATGCTGCTGGACTGTGATCGGGAGATCGAGCAGCGCATGGGCCAATTGCCCAACCAACCCAACGGAGGCCAACCGTTGCAGGGCCATAAGCGGGGCAAACGGCGTAAGAACCAGTTCCACTTCGACATGGGCAAGGAACTGTATCGCGTGCTGGGCACCGACTTAACGGTCGTACCCGGGTTGAGTGCGCTGACGGTGCATACGCTGGTGACGGAGATCGGAACCGATTTCGGTCGTTTTCCCAATGTGGCGGCGTTCACCAGTTGGCTGACGCTGTGTCCCGGGAGCAAGAAGAGTGGGGGCAAGGTTCTCTCTTCAAAGACGCGCAAGTCCAACAGCCGTCTCGCCGCTGCCCTGCGACTGGCCGCGCAGACGCTACACAAGAGTCACTCCTACCTGGGCGCATATTATCGCCGCATGCGGGCGCGCCTGGGCGCGCCGCAAGCCATCACCGCTGCGGCCCATAAACTGGCCCGCATCGTATATCACCTGATCACCACCCGCACCGCTTACGACGAGAGCATCTTCGCCCTAGAAGAACAAAAATTAGCTCTTCGCAACCAACATCGCTTGCACAAACAAGCACGCGCCCTAGGCTTCCAGCTCGTCCCCCTACCTCAACCGGAGGTTGTTCATTAGGAGCGTAGCCGAGGGATCTGCTGTGCGCCCTTCCCTATCGCAACTACCCGTACAAAAAGGCCGCCCTTAATTGTTGACGATCCAGTCGTACTGCGTCTCGTCCAGAGGCGCAACAGAAAGCCGTGACTGACGGACCAGGGGCGAATCTTTAAAGAGCTGCTGCTGCTTGATTTCCGCCAGAGTTTTTGGCCGCTTGATCGCCGGGCCGGCCGCGATGCGAACCAACGGAACTTTGGGATCAGTTAAATCCACGGTCTTCACATGGGCTACGCCCACCGCCGCCTTCTCGTCGCCGGTGTGATAGATAACGAGCTTATCGCCCTTCTTCATGGCGCGGAGATTCTTAACCGCTTGCGGGTTCGTCACTCCTGTCCAATCGGTTTCTTTTTCCCGCACCAGATCGGCAAAGGAGTAGGCGGTTGGTTCAGTCTTCAGCAGATAGTTCATGGTCTACTCCTCCGGCGGGGACTTGGGCTTGAGGAAGGTTGCCGTGTTGAGCAGTGGCCGGTCCATCGAGCGCACCCAATCGGTCATCTCACCCGCCTCGCCCCCTTGCGCTTCGTGACGCTCAAATTCGTTGCGCATGGTGTGCATCTTGGCGTCGAGATCGTCCAGGTAGTTAAGTAGCACCGCTTCTGGAATCATGGGCAGTTTGGGCGAACCAAACTCCAGTTTGCCATGATGGCTCAGAACCATGTGCTCAACCAGCATACGGAGCGCTGGAGGAAAGTCCGGCAGCGTTGCCAGCTTCTTTTCAATCATTCCGATGCCGATGGTGATGTGCCCTACGAGTTGTCCCTGCAGGGTGTAGTCGAAGCTGGTGCCCCAGCGCAGCTCCTCCAGCTTGCCGATGTCATGCAGAATGGCGCCGGTCAGAAGCAGGTCGCGGTTGATCTCAGGGTAATGCTGCGCAGCCAGCTCACAGATGCCCAGGAGCGAGACCACGTGTTCCAGCAGACCGCCCAGCCAGGCATGGTGAAGGCGGGTGGCGGCCGGCGCCTCGCGGAAAGCCGCAGCAAAGACTGGATCGTCGAGAAAAGAGCGCAGCAGCGCCTGCAGGGAAAGATCGGAGAAGCTGTCGACGCATTTAACCAGCGCCGACCATAGTTCCTCCACGTCTTTGCGCGTGTGGGGAACGTAGTCGACCAGTTCGAACTCATCCGCGGTAGCGAGGCGGAGCTTTTCCAGGTTCAGCTGCAGGCGGCCGTTGTAGCGGCAGACCTCGGCGCGAACCTTGACCACATCTCCCTCGTCGAACCCGGCAACGGTATCGGCGAAATTGTCCCACATGCGGGATTCGATCTGGCCGGTCCGGTCACCCAGGGTCAGCGCCATGTACTGGCCACCGTCCTTTCGGCTGCGCAATTGCCTGGAGGTGACGGCGAAGAAAGAGACTACTGCCTGGTTTTCGAATTTGCCTAGATCAGCAACGTAAATCTCTTTCATTCGCCTAAGGCTGTTGCCCGGTCGGAGGGGTTGCACCCGGCGGGCCAGTGGCGGGCGCCGGCTGGCTGGTGGCGGGCGCAGGCGGCTGGGTGTCTGCATTCGCCGGTTTGCCCAGATAAGGCGCGGGCGTTTGGTCCGGCTCTTTCGGCTTGTCCGCGTAGCGGGTCTTCTCGCCCTTCTGCTTGGCCTTTTTCTGCGCTGCCGTCTGGTCAGCCAGCCCCAGCGGGGCGTTCTGTACCTTCTGCGAAGCCAGCTCTTCGGGAGTCGGCTTCGAGGAGGTATCCGTATCAGAATCAGACTTGTTTTTCTTGGCCTTTTTCACCGGCGGACGGTTACTCAGGCGAGTCTTGCGATCAGGCGCCGAAGCCGTGGCGCCGCTTACCGTACCATCCGGGTTTACGTAGCGCGTTTCCGGAGTAGTGACACTAGGATTCGTGTCCGGACCGACCGCGGGAGCGTTGGCCGTGGCGACCTGCGAGGAAGGAAGAGACTCGCGCGGGGCCTGCCCGAAGCGAATCTTCTCTTTCTTGCCGGGCTTCTGCACGTTCTGGTCGCTGTTGCTCGCCTGTTGCGTGGTCGCCGTGCTCGCGCCAGCGGTTTTTGCGCCAGTTGTCGTCGCCCCGGCGGTCGCTGCGCCAGGGGTCGCCGCACTAGGGGTCGTTGCCCCGGCAGTCGCTCCGCCGGCGGCCGCTGAGCCTGCGGTTGTCGGGCCGGGCGTCGCTGCCCCGGAGTTTTGCGCGGCCGCCGTCTGCGTCGTAGCCGGCGCCGGGTTCTGCCTGCCGCGGAAGCGTGTGCGAGCAAATTTTTTCTTCTTTTTCTCCGCGGGAGGCGTGTAGGCGCTATAGGTCAGGCGCATCTCGTTGCCGCTGGCCCCGGTATCCACCGCACCCGGCTTGAGCTCTATATAGGCCTCTTCGCGTAGCTTGGTCAGGTACACCCTCAATGCGGGCTGCATACGCTCCAGGAAGAGCGCTTCTTCCACTTGCGGCTCAATTTGCTTAAAGCTGGCATCACCACCAAGCTGATGTTGGGTGGCCTGCAGAATGATGAAGCCCTGCTTGGTGCGAATCGGTTGCGTGAATTGCCCTGCATTCAGGGCAAAGGCCTTATCTTCTATTTCCTTAGCCAACATTCCGCGCCGATACTCGCCCAGGGTAACGCTCTTGGGCGCAGTGGGGTCAGTAGGCGCCGGCTTGGCCAAATCTTCGAACTTTGCACCCGCAGCCAGTTTGGCTTCTATCGCCTCGGCTTGCGCCTGCGCCGCCGCGACTTGGGCCGCATCGGCCCCCTCTCCTCCCGCTGGCGCGGGGGTGGGGATCAAAATTTCGTTCAGCGTAACTGACTCCGGCTGGGCAAACTCGCTTTCATGCTGCTTGAAGTAGCTCTGCACGTCCGCCGGCGACATGCTAATGTGCCGCCCTACCTCGTCCCGTACCACCTGCTGGGTAATGATGCTGTTGCGGATGTTTGCCTTGAAGTCTTCATAAGAGACACCCTGCTGCTGCGCGGCCTTCTCCAGGTCCTCGAGGGAGTCCAGATGATTCTGCTTTCTGATCTCGTCCAGCCTCTTGATCAGCTCGGTTTCACCGGTGATCCCCAGTTCCTTGCCTTTGGAAAGCAGGAGCTGCTGATCAATCTGATCGCGCAGCAGATCGGCTTGTTTCTGCTGTAGCTCCCGGGGAGGAATGGCCTGCTGCTTGGACTCCTGATCGAGTTGTTCCGCGGCTCGATCGTAGTCCGACTGGGTAATGATCTGGTCATTGACCCGGGCAACAATGTCTTCCACTACCTTGCCATTGACCGGCGCCAGCGCGGCCGGGTTGGGCGGCGTTTGCGCATTGGCGGTTTGGGTTGTGGCCTGGGCCAGCGTGGGGACAGCGCTTAGACTCGCGCTCAGGATGAAAATCGCCGCGGATTGCTGGAATTTAAAGAACGTCATGGGTCTGGACATCTCGTATAGCTGCTAAGTGTTACGCTCTAGCCCTTACGTGGTAGTTTGCCTGGTTTCGCACCAGCACCGTTGTGCAGCTAGTGAAACAGACCGGATTTCCTAAGGTTTTGCACCCTCGAGTACGTATCAGATCAGCTTACGTCCAATGATATACTTCGAGTCAAGAACACTCCGGGCCGCGCAGCAGGGCTGCCTACCTTCGCGCCCTCCGGACCCAGAGGAAACCCGCAATTATGGCCTCCCGCACACGACGATTTTTGTTCTCCATCCTTCTCTTCTTTGTGACTTGTGGCATCCTTGGCACGGTGGTCAGCCAGAGGCTGGGCGCTCAATCCAGCACCGATGAGTCCGCGCTGCGCGATGATTTGCGCTCGTTCACCAGTGTTTATGACCTGGTGGAACAAAACTACGCCGAGCCGCTGACCGGCGACAAAGCGGAAAAGGCGGTCTACGATGGGGCCATCCCCGGCATGCTGCGCGTGCTCGACCCCCACTCCAGCTTCTACGACCCAAAAGCCTACGCCAAGATGCGCGAAGACCAGCATGGCAAGTACTACGGCGTGGGCATGCTGATTCAGCCTCAGAGCAACAAGATCGTCGTGGTTAGTCCTTTTGAAGGCACTCCTTCCTTCAAGGCCGGCATACGGCCCGGAGACGTCATCGTCGCCGTGGACGGCAAGTCCACGGACAACATGAATTCAGAAGACGTGGCCAATGTGCTCAAGGGGCCCAAAGGGACCCACGTGCAGATTACGATCGCGCGCGAGGGCGCGGCCAAGCCGCTGGTATTCGACCTGATCCGGGATGAGATCCCGCACAACAGCATTGACCTCAGTTACATGATCCGGCCCACGGTCGGCTATGTACACATCACGAACTTCCAGGAGACCACCGGACGTGAGCTCTCGGATGCGCTCGACCACTTCGGCAATATCGATGGACTGATTCTCGATCTGCGGGGAAATCCTGGCGGGTTATTGAGCGAGGCCGTGGCGGTATGCGACAAGTTCCTGGAGAAGGGCCAAGTGATTGTCTCCCAGCGTGGGCGTGCCTTCCCGGAACAGACCTATCGTGCGACCCACGGCAACGGAGGCCGCGAATATCCCATCGTGGTACTGGTCAATCATGGCACCGCCTCGGCCGCGGAAATTGTTTCTGGTGCGCTGCAGGATCACGATCGTGCCATCATTGCCGGAGAGACCACCTTCGGCAAAGGACTGGTGCAAACCGTTTATCCGTTGTCTGAAAACACCGGCCTGGCGCTGACGACGTATCACTACTACACGCCGAGCGGCCGGCTCATTCAGCGCAATTACAACGGAGTTTCGCTTTACGACTACTACTACAACCACGACCAGCCGCAGGACACGAAGAGTCGTGAGGTCAAGGCCACCGACTCCGGGAGAACCGTGTTCGGCGGAGGCGGAATCACGCCCGACGATAAGATCGACACCCCGAAATCCGTCCCCGTTCAGGATGTATTGCTGGAGCACTACGCGTTCTTCAATTTCGCCAAGCACTACATGGCTAACCGGACGGTTGGCAAAGATTTCCAGGTGGACGACGCGGTGATCGACTCCTTCAAGCAATTCCTCACCAGCCAGCAGATTCCCTACACCGATGCGGATCTGGCGCCGGTCATGGATTGGGTCAAGGCCAACATCAAGGCTGAGATCTTCACCACCCAGTTTGGCCAGGAAGAGGGTTTGAAGGTGCGGGCAACCTGGGATCCCATGATCAACAAAGCGCTCGATTACCTGCCCCAGGCAAAAGCCTTGGAGGGCGCAGCCAAGCATGCGGAAACACAACGTGCCAGCGTGCGGGGAAACCAGTAGCAGCGGCTCTTAGCTCGGCTGTGCCCAACAGAACCCATAGGAACTGGACGGGTGCCCCACGTTCGCCTCAGCGTACGTGGGTCGAATAAGACGGGCGAAGCCCCATAAGCGCTGACTTGTTTAGGGTTTTTCGTCAGAACTCCCGCAGAATCGTCATCCTGAACGGAGCGCCTCACCGACTCGTCGCGTGATATAGGATTTGGTGGCGCGGAGCCGAAGGACCTCGGCGGTGCTTATTTTACCCATGCTGCTCGGCGCTTTTCGACCACTGAAGTCCGACAGCTGCCGAGAATGTAGATGTAAGCGCCGGACATAGCAAGATGCCAGCAAGTTCCTGGTTCTCGGCTCCAGGGAAAGACCGTGGCGGCCCGCCAGATGCGGGCTCGGTGGTTGAAAAGCTCCGAACAGCGTGGGTAAGACAAGCATCGCCGGGGTCCTTCGACTCCGCGCCACAAGCACTGTATCACGCGATAAATCTGTGAGGCGCTCCGCTCAGGATGACGATTCTGTGGGAGTTCTAACGAAAAACCCCCGAAACAAGTTAGCGCTTATGGAGCGAAGCCCACCATAGCTTTTTGTTCCTATGGGTTCTGTTAAGAGACTGACTCCTGCCGGTTGAGCTAACAAGCAGGCCGTTTAGCTGCGCTGCTACCGTGACGTGCTGGGCGTAGATGGAATACAGTCGTTCTGTGACGAAACCGCCGTCAGCTCTACCATCGCCGGCGAACCGCTCTTAAGGGCTTCCGGAAGGCTGCTGCCATAACGGACCATGAGCGCAAGCAGCTTACGGGCATCCCAGTAGCGCGGCATATAACGCCGCGGATCCGAGAGGCAGCGAAAGAGCCATCCCAGATACATGCGGTCTGCCCATCTCGGGATTAGCACTTGGTCGCCGCTGAGGAAGGCGATGGCCGCCCCGATGCAGTGGATGGAAGGCTTGCAGCCGAGCTCGCTTCTTAGATAAAGCCCGAGGCGCTCCTGCGTGCCGCCCCCGAGGGTCACGACAATATGGCGAGGACGCCGCTCTTCGATCCGCTTCAAGAGCACAGGATCAATAATTGTCTTGCCATAAAGCGGGGCGATATACCGATCTGCGGCGGCCAACTCAATCCCCTGCCGTCGCAGCCACGCGCAATTTCTATACGCGCTCTCCTCGCTGGCCATGATCCAGAAGCTCCCGCCAGGCTGGTAAAAGTCGGGGTGCTTCAATAGCGAGGATAGATATTTCAGACCAGAAACCCGGGGGATCGAATCGCGTTTGAGGCGATTCCAGATCATAACCATAAATGCACTGTCAGTGATTACCAGGTCCGCACCCTGGAGAGCTTCACGATATTCCGAATCGTAGGCGAGATTTTTCAGTGCCGGGGCCGCGGGAACCACCAGGAGGCCGCCGGCACTCATGCGGGCGATCGCTTCATCTGCATCTCCAATGAAAAATCGGATTCCCAGGATCTGCCGGAACTGCGCGCTTGCCGTCGCCAATGTTGTCACTCTCACAGCTTTCGTAGACTCAGTCTAGATCACTATCAGAGTTGCTTATTCAATGGGTATCACCAATCGGAGTAAGTTGATTACGCTTTAGATACCGCCATCATTTCGCTCTCGATCCATGCGTAGGTTTTTGCGTAGACTCAGCCTAGCTCACTATCACCGTTGCTTATTCAATGGGAATGACCAATTCGCAGTAGCATTGATTACGCTTTAGATACTGCCATCATTTCGCTCTCGATCCATGCGTAGGTTTTTGCCAGGCCTTCTTTAAGGCGGATCGAAGGCTCCCACCCCAGATACCCGTTAATCTTGGTGTTATCGCTGTTGCGTCCGTTTACGCCTTTGGGCGCATCGAGATTGTACTTGCGCTCCAGCTTCACCCCGGCGATCGCTTCGGCCAGATCTACCAATTGGTTAATGGTCACCAGTTCGCTGCTGCCCAGATTGATTGGCTCATGGATTTCGCTTTCGAGGATCGCCTGTGTGCCCCGGGTGCAATCGTCGATATACATGAAGCTGCGGGTCTGTTTGCCGTCACCCCATATTTCGATTTGATGCTTGCCCGATGACTTGGCCTCGATGACTTTGCGGCAGATGGCGGCCGGCGCTTTTTCACGTCCGCCCGTCCAGGTACCCAAAGGACCGTAGACATTGTGGTAGCGAGCCACTCGGCACTGCAGCCCAAAGTCCTCTTCAAAGTGGCGGCACATGCGTTCGCTGAACAGCTTCTCCCAGCCGTAGCCGTCCTCGGGCAGCGCCGGATAGGCGTCCTCTTCCTTAAGCGCAACCACGTCTGGAGTTTTTTGCTTGTCGCCGTTGTACACGCAAGCGGAGGAGGCGTAAAAAAATCGTTCGACTCCCTTTTCCCGCGCGGCCATGAGCATGTGCGTATTTGTTAACACGCTCAACATGCAGAGGGCTTTGTTGTTCTCGATAAAGCCCATGCCGCCCATGTCAGCAGCCAATTGGAAAACCACCTGAGCGCCTTGCGCCGCGTTCATGCAATTGTCTTTGTCTTTGAGGTCCAAAGATAGATTGGACACGCCGGACGATGTTTGATACCACTCGTCTAACGGCTTTACATCCACCGCGCGGATGACGTTTGCTCCATTGTCCAACAAACTCTTGACCAGATGTCCGCCGATGAAACCGCCGGCGCCACACACCACTACCTTGGCGTTTTTTAACTTCATTTAAAGGCTCCCAATTCAATCCGCCGCCGCAGCCTTACGCAAAGACCTTGTCACAATGCCGCAGCAACGGTTTAGTCTCTCACACTCCACGCACAGCTATCCGATCCTTGGAACGACCTGGGTAACCATAACGAACGACTTCAACACAGGGCGCCGTGTGCTTCTTGGTCCAACTCCTCTAGGAAGCCCTCAAGGAGAGCGATCCTTGGCTGCGCCAGCGCCTTCGCAGCATCAAGGTGAAGCTTGCCCGGCAACTCCACCAGGGCCTTGCGCAAGGTGGTTGCGGCATCGGTGAATGTTGGATAACGCGTATCGCGGCCAATCTTTCCCGCCACGCGCAAAATGCCGATCGCCCCTAGCTGCTCAAGAATGTCCGCATCGCGCAGAATCGTGCCCTCGATTGCGGACGGACTCAGATGCGGCTGGTGGGTGCGTATCGCTTCCACTACCTGTGCAACTTTGGTTGTAGGAAAGCCGGATTGGAGAAGTGCCGCCGGCGCTTGCTTCATCGCGTAGGCAACATTGTCCCAGCGGGAGAGTTCGACCGGGTCTTCGGGTCGATGACCGATGAACACGCCCAGGTCATGCAGCCACGCCGCAGCGTACACCACGTCATCGTCGTAGGCGAGCCCCTGGCCGACCAATTGCGTCAGCGCGTAGAGTCGCGGCTGATGTCCCAGCTTATCCACCGGCAATGCTTGGCTGCGTACATACTCGGCCAACGCGGAACGAAAGTTGCAGCCCGCATCGTTACCGCTTTTTGTGTTGCGTAAAGTTGTGTTCATCGGCGGTTTAACCTTGCGAGATGCGCTTTGCTCCCTGTTATCTGAGTAGTTAACCCGGAAATGGGTTGCTTCCCGATTCAGTCCCCTCGGGGCCGCCCCGTTAAGTATATTGTTTCGCGGAAAAGGCGGGCGGTCGGAAAGCGCGTCCCGGTGGTAGATGAGTTTGGCCGTTTCGTGTCACACTTTATTACCAATGACCAAACTGGATGCTCATGAAAGACTCCGGCGCGCCGCCTCGCTGTTGGCGCATGAAGGGACGAACGCGGGTGATCGGACACTCCTTCTTCAGGCGTGGGAAGTTCTGCGCGGACTCCGCAGCGACGACTTCCCAGTGGACATGCGCCCGGCATTCAACTTCTTACAGCACGAGATCGCGCGCGCGGAATCGGAAGATGTCAGCGCCCGGGACGTGGCCTTCCTGATGAACAAACTTCGCCAACTGGAATTGATGTGGATCGAGAACCCCGGAGGCGCCAAAAGAGGGGATAGCCCGGACAAAGGCGCATAGTCCCTCGGCGGCACGCGGATAATTAAGGGGAACCGCAGATCCCCTCTCGGCACAGTGGAGATTCGTGGTAAGGGAGTCGATCAAACGTGATCTCCGCGCTTAGGTGGCCCGCCTGCGCTATCCCCACCGTGATCTCCGCTGAAGAGGTCCATCTTTGGGCGTGGCCGCTCGACCCGGTTGTGGAGGATCTGTCTGCTCACATCGAGATCCTTGACCCCGCAGAATTGCAGCGGATGGACAAGTTTCATTTTGCTCCGGATCGTGAACGCTACGCTGTCGCGCATGCAAACCTGCGCAGGATTCTAGGCGGCTATCTCAACCAGCCTGCGAAAAAAATCAGCTTCCATGCCAATCGCTTCGGCAAACCCGAATTGGCCGGTGAGGCTTCTTCACTTAACTTCAGCCTGAGCCATAGCCAAAGCATTGCCGTCCTGGCGGTGGCCCGCGGACTACCCGTAGGCGTGGATGTGGAAGAGGTGAGACCTATCGAACCGGAAGTGGCCGCCAGCCATTTCTCCGCCAGCGAGCTTTCTGACCTAAGCGGATTGCAGGGCGATGCCTGGCTCAGCGGCTTCTACCGTTGCTGGACGCGCAAGGAAGCGATCCTCAAGGCCGAAGGAGTGGGTCTTCATCGTGCGCTCGATAGCTTCGATGTTGCGCTGTTGCCCGACGCGCCGGCGGAGCTGCTCCGTACGAGGGTCCGCTTTCTCTACCCGTGGAAGCTTTACGATGTGTCGCCGGCGCCGGGCACAATCGGAGCCCTCGCCACCGCGCATGGCGAAGCCAGGATCGCCCATTTCAGTTTTCATCACTGACTCAGGCCACTACCCACACATGCATCATTTGCCTTCGTCGCGCAGGGCAAGGCTGATGAGCGTCTTTTGTTCGAGGTCGTGCGCCTTGGCCGAGCCGGTCGCCGGACTAGCCGCCGCTGAACGCTTGATACTGAGCACCCTGCGTTCAGGAAAGAGCCTGCGCAGGCGCGGCACGACAAACGACAGCGCCCCCATGTTGTCCGGCTCTTCCTGTACCCAAACGATTTCACGCGCGTCAGGATGGCGGGCGACTTCCGCCGTCAGTTCCGCCTCCGGCCAGGGATACAGCTGTTCCACAAAGACGATGCCGGTGGTGCTGTCTTTGTGCTTGGCCCGTTCGATGCGCAACTCGTGACCGATCTTGCCAGTGCAGAGCAGCAGACGTTTGACTGCCTGCACCTCTGTTTCCGGCAGGACATTCTGGAAGCGCGACAACTCAAAGCTGGCCCGCGGCGAACTTGCGTCGGGATTGCGCAGCATGCTTTTGGGTGTGAACACGATCAGCGGTTTGCGCCATGCCCGCATCGCTTGCCGCCGCAACAGGTGGAAGTACTGGGCGGCGGTGGAGGGCTGGCAGATTTGTATGTTGTCGTGCGCCGCCAATTGCAGGTAGCGTTCCAACCGGGCACTGGAATGTTCCGGCCCCTGACCCTCATAGCCGTGCGGCAGCAGCATGACCACTCCGCCCAGCAGTCCCCACTTGTCTTCACCCGAGGCAATGAATTGGTCGATGATGATCTGCGCGCCATTGGCAAAGTCACCGAACTGCGCCTCCCACAAAACCAGCGTCTCTGGATAGTCGCGGCTGTAACCGTACTCGAAGCCCAGTACGCCCGCTTCCGAGAGCATCGAGTTATATATCTCGATGCGGGCCTGATCCGGAGCCAGGTTGGCCAGGGGAATATAGTGCTGTTCGTTCTCGATATCCACCAGCACGCTATGCCGCTGGTTGAAAGTGCCGCGCTGGCTATCCTGGCCGCTGAGACGCACCGGCGTGCCTTCGAGCAATAGAGAGCCAAAGGCCAGGGCTTCGGCCATGCCGTAATCGAAGAGCCGTTCGCCGCGCCCCATTTCCCGGCGTTGTTCGAGCAGCTTCTTGATTTTGGGATGAATATGAAACTGTCGCGGATACGTGGTGAGGCTATTGCAGATTTCCTCAACCTTGGCGGCGCTCACCCCGGTGTCAACCTCGTACTCGGGCTTGTACGGTCCACCAGAGTAATTCGACCAATAGGCGGGCAGCGTTGCCAGCACCACACGTTTGGCCATCTTGGCTGCTTGCTTCTGCGCCTCGGCAAGCTCCGTCTGAATTTCCCTAACGCGCGCCGAGGGGTCCACGCCGATTTGTTTGGCATAGATCTCGTAGAGAGGAGGATGATCCTTGATCTTTGCGTAGCGCAGTGGCTGGGTAATGGTAGGGTCATCTACCTCGCTGTGGCCGTGGCGCCGGTAGCCAACCAGGTCGATGATCACATCGGTGTGGAACGTGTAGCGGTATTCGATGGCCATCGCGGCAACACGAATGGCGGCCTCGGCATCCTCTCCGTTTACGTGAAAGATAGGAATAGGTAGCCGTTTGCCGATATCGGAGGAGAAGCGCGACGAGTAGCACTCCTCGGGGTCCGCGGTAAAGCCAATCAGGTTGTTGACGATAATCTGGATGGTGCCGCCCACAGTAAAGCCGCACATGGCCCCGAGGCTCAGCGTTTCTGCCCAGATGCCTTGGCCGGCAAAGGCCGCATCTCCGTGGATGAGCACCGGCAGCACCTGGTCTTGACCGTTTTCACCCAACCGCACCTGCTGGGCCCGGGCACGGCCCATAGCCACCGGATCCACCGCTTCCAGGTGACTCGGGTTCGAAACCAGGTGCATGCCGATTTTCCCCCCGCTCCTGGCGAGGAATTCCCCGGTGGCGCCTACGTGATACTTCACGTCACCGCCGCCCAGGATGCTGCGCGGATTGGCATCTTCGAATTTTGAAAAAATATCGGTGGCCGACTTACCGAAGGTGTTCGCCATCACGTTCAAGCGCCCACGGTGACTCATTCCAACGACAGACTTGATCGCGCCATGATCCGCGGCGCGATTAAGAATCTCGTCAAGGAAGGGGATTAACACGGTCACGCCTTCAAGCGAGAAACGCTTGGTGCCCAAATAGCGCGACTGAATCACCTGCTCGAAGAGGTCGGCCTGGATCAACCGTTCGAGAACCTGGCGCTGGTCCGGCGCCGGCGAAGTTTGCTCCATGCGCTCCTGGATCCATTCCCGCCTGGCCGCGTCGGGAAGATGCATGAACTCGACCCCGATGCTTCCGCAGTAATAGCCTTTGGCTTCCTCGGCAGCCTCTCCATCAAAGCTCAACTCCGGGACGGGCGCCGGCAGCAGGTATTGCCCAAGAGGGTCGAGTTTTGACTGCAGATGACCCCAACGGCGAAATGCGTCAAAGATCTGATCTCGTTGCGAAATCAATAAGTTGCCGGGGTGACTTTCCAGAGGAAGGTTTTTGGTGACCATATTCGTATGTCTACGTATCCATTATAACTTCCGTGTCAGCTGAGGGAATTCGACTCGGTCCTCATCACGACCACTCTGTCCTGACCGCGGACCGCTCTGTCTTCACCACGGACCGACGAGTTCCCCATTGAGTCCCGAAGGGACGGCTGAGAGTCAGTCTTGTCCAAATTAGGTTTTATGAATGAGGCGGAAAGCCTGCTAGGTTGAGGTTGGGATTTCTTCCAGGAAAACCAATCTCAATCAGGAGGAGCTTTCCGCCATGAGTGGAGTATGCAGTATTTTTTCGCAGGTTTTGGGGGTATTTTCTCGGGTCGAGTTTGAACAAGCGGTTTGCCAGCATCGAGCGGAGCATCACGCTCGTGGATTTAGCAGTTGGAGCCAGATGGTGGCGATGTTGTTCTGTCATTTGGGCAGAGCGCAGTCGTTGCGAGAGATCTGCGGAGGGCTGGCGGCCTGCGAAGGCAAGTTGAGGCATCTGGGGGTGGATCAGTGCCCTAAGCGTTCGACGTTGGCCTACGCCAACGAACATAGACCATGGGAGCTGTACCAGACGGTGTTTGAGCAGTTGCTGGAAAAGTGTCAGCGGGAGGTGCGGGGAGGGAAGAAATTCCGCTTTAAGAACAAGTTGCTGAGTTTGGATGGCAGTGTGATTGACCTCAGCGCGACGATGTATGACTGGGCCCGGTTCCGCCGGACCAAAGGTGGAGTGAAACTGCATTTGTTGCTGGATCACGACGGATATCTGCCCCAGTACGCGGTGATCGAGCCAGCCAGCAAGGCGGAAATCCAGGTAGCGCGCAAGCTGGTTTTAGAACCGGGCACGATTTTGGTGTTCGATCGTGGGTATACCGATTACAAGTGGTTCGCCAGCTTGACCGCGCAAGGTGTGTACTTCGTGACCCGGCAACGGTGGAACAGCTATCGGAAGGTAGTCAAGGAGCTGCCGATCCCGGAAAAGGGCAACATCCTGGCCGATCAGATGGTGCTGTTGGGCCACCGCGGTTACCGCACCGGGGTGCCGGTCAGGCGGGTGGCAGTGCGCGATCCAGAGACAGGCAAGAAGTTCGAATTTCTTACCAACAAACTGGATTTTGCTGCCAGCACGATTGCGAAAATCTATCGCGATCGTTGGCAGATCGAGACTTTTTTCAAGGCCCTCAAGCAGTCTTTGCGGGTCAAGACATTTGTAGGCACCAGCGCCAACGCCCTAAAGACGCAGATCTGGACCGCCTTGATCGCCATGTTGATTCTGAAATATCTGAAGCTGAAATCAACCTTCGATTGGTCGCTCTCCAATCTAGTGGCCTTATTGCGCCAGCAGTTGTTCGTATACCGCGACTTGTGGGCTTGGTTAGATTGTCCTTTTGAACCGCCGCCTGCCCTGGCAGGAATTCATGATCAGCTTCGGCTGGCGCTCTAATTTTCTTAGCTTTCTTTAGGACAGCTGAAACCTAGCCGACCGTCAAAAAACCTAAATCGCCCTACAATCGGGAGCTCTATAGCAAAACACTTGGACAGCACGTTTCTCAATCTACCGCTCCCCTCACCCCAACCTGATTTTGCAATGACCGGTTGCAGCACTCGTTTGTCCAATAAAATCAACGCTACAGGGTCGACCAATCCGCTAATTTGGACAGCTCTGACTGAAAATAGCCCAGCACGTGAGTGCTGGGTGCACATTCCCACCGAGACTAGTCCGGTAGGGACGGCTGAAAATGACCCAGGATGCAATCCTGGGTTTCTCTACCTCTGAAATGAATTATTCGCGATTCGGGGCAGTTAGACCAAGGACTGCGTCCGGGGATATTTTCAGCCGTCCCTACGCGACTCAATGGGGAATCCGTCGGTCCGTGGTAAAGACAGAGTGCGATCGCATTACTCCTGCAGAACGGCTTTTGTCAGGTTGCGTGGATGGTCCACATCAATCCCATTCTGGATCGCCAACTGGTAGGCAAGCAGCTGCAAAGGAACCACCTCCAGCATGGTTGCTAACAGATCTTCGGTTTTGGGAACCTCGATGCAGTGGTTGGCAAGCTTGGCAGCCTCCACATCTCCCTCCGTAGCGACAGCCAATATGGTCGCGCCCTGCGCCCGCATGTCCCTCATCAACTGCAGCACCTTGCGATAGCGCAGCATGGCGTCCGGATCCGTTGGGTCACTGGTAGCAATCACCACCAACGGTGCATCCGGACTCACCAACGCATTAGGACCATGCTTCAACTCGCCCGCCGGATAGCCCTCCGCTTGCAGATAGGCCGATTCCTTCAGCTTCAATGCTCCTTCACGGGCAATCGCATAATGGACCCCGCGACCCAGGTAGAGAAATGCGCGCGACCCCTTCAGGGACGGCGCCATATTGGCTATCTGTTGCTGCCACCTCACCAGGGCGGGCTCCAGAAGCGCGGGCAGACGGCGCAGGTCCTCGGTGTGGCTTTCGACCGTCGGCGACGTCATTCTGCCCCGAATGCGCGCCAGGTAGAGCGCCAGTGAATACAGTACTGCCAGCTGCGTAGTGAAGCTCTTGGTCGCCGGTATGGCCTTCTCCGGCCCAGCGCAGGTGGGCAAGGAAGCGTCTGCCTCTTGCGCCATGCTAGAACGAGGGTTATTGGTAATGGCCAGCGTAGGCAAGCCGCGCGACTTGGCTTCGCGCAAGCCAGCCAGCGTGTCCGCTGTCTCGCCCGATTGGGAGATGACCAGAACCCCCGGATCCTGAATGGTGTGCGTGGAGCGGTAGACGTACTCACTGGCATATTCGACATCGACGATCAAGCCGGCCAGATCCTCCAGCATGATCTCCGCGGCTAGCCCCGCGTGGCGGCTGGAGCCACTGGCGGCGATCACCAGGCGCTCCCGTCCGCGCAGTGCATCCGCAACCGGCTGAAAGACGTCGGTGGCAAGCTTGCCGTTGGGGGCATAATGCTCGATGGTGTCGGCGAGCGCCCGAGGCTGCTCATAGATCTCACGCAGCATCGCGTGCTCAAAAACGTCGCCGGCTTGCATCATGGACAATCCATCCTTTGGCTTATCTATACCACCCTTAACGATACAGATAGAATCGTTGAGCGCGGTTTACGGTTTTCGCTTGAGGTCGCCCTTGCTTCGGATTGTTTTGCCCATGACTCTGCTGCTCAGCTCTCTTATCGCCGGCGGCCAAACCCAGCCTCCGGCTCCCCTGCCCCCTCCTCTTCCCTTGATGCCGCTTCCGGCGCAAGTGAAGCCGGGCGCTGGCGAGTTCGTCATCAACAATGGCTTCGGCGTGGCTCTCGAAGGTTACCAGGAACCGCGCCTGGAACGCGCCAAACAGCGCTTTCTGAACATCCTCTCGCGGCAAACCGGGATTCCCCTGTGGCGCGAGGCTGTGCTCAATAAACCACTGTTCTTCATCAAGACCACGGGGCCGAGCGCACCTGTGCAACAGGTCGATGAAGATGAGTCCTATCATCTGCAGATTACAGCCAATGAGGTGCACCTCGAAGCGGCCAAGCCGCTGGGCGTGCTGCACGGCCTGCAAACCTTTCTGCAGCTCGTCCGTATCACGCCGCGAGGCTTCGTCGTTCCGGCTATGACTATCGACGATCAGCCGCGCTTTCCCTGGCGCGGATTGATGCTGGACGTGGGCCGCCATTTCATGCCCCTCGGTGTGGTGTACCGCACCCTCGACGGCATGGAAGCGGTCAAGCTCAACGTCTTCCATTGGCACCTCTCGGAAGATCAGGGCTTCCGGGTGGAGAGCAAGAAGTTTCCCTTGCTGCAGGAGAAGGGCTCCGATGGCCTCTTCTACACCCAGGAAGAGATTCGCGGCGTCATCGAGTACGCGCGCGACCGAGGCATCCGCGTGGTGCCGGAATTCGATATGCCCGCTCACGCAACCGCCTGGTTTGTTGGCTATCCGGATTTAGCCAGCGGCCCCGGCCCTTATCAAATCGCACGTACCTGGGGCGTCCTCAACCCCGCGATGGACCCTACCCGCGACAGCACCTACAAATTTCTCGACACCTTCATCGGCGAAATGGCCGGCCTCTTCCCCGACTCCTACTTCCACGTGGGAGGAGATGAGTGCAACGGCAAGGAATGGGACGCGAACCCGCGCATCCAGCAGTTCATGAAGACCCACGCAATCAAAGACAACGCCGCTCTGCAGGCTTATTTCAGCGCCAAGGTGCAAAAAATTGTCGCCGAACACAAGAAGATCATGGTGGGCTGGGATGAGGTTCTGCAGCCCGGCACTCCCAAGGATGTCGTCATCCAGTCCTGGCGCGGCCCGCAATTTGTTGGCGAGGCTGCACGCGCGGGCAATCGCGCCCTGTTGTCAGCCGGCTACTATATCGATTTGAACCAGCCAGCCTCGGAGCACTACGCTGCCGACCCCGAGGGTGAAGGACCAAACAACCTGAGCAGCGAAGAGCGCAAGCGCATTCTGGGTGGTGAGGCGACCATGTGGTCGGAATTTGTCACCCCGGAAAATGTCGATAGCCGCATCTGGCCCCGCACCGCCGCTATTGCCGAACGCTTTTGGTCGCCCCGCGATACCCGTGATGTCGCATCCATGTACGCCCGGCTGGCGATCATTTCCCAGCAGCTGAACAACTATGGGCTCGAACATAACTCCAGTTATCCCGCCATGCTGAGCCGCATGACCGGCGAACCCGATCCCTTGCCGTTGCGCGTCTTCGGCGACGTCATGCAGCCTCCTCGCGACTATGCGCGTGAAGAGCAGCGCAGTTACGACGCCTTCACTCCGCTGAACCGGCTAGTCGATGCCATTCCTCCGGAGAGCGACACCGCGCGCCAGTTTCTCGGCATGGTCAATCGCATCGTCGCTGGAAAAGCCACTTCCGAGGACTGGGAACAGGCGCAGGAATGGCTTGTGCTGTGGCGAGACAACGATACGCAACTGCAGCCACTGCTAGCAAGGTCCGAACTTACTCAAGAGCTGGCGCCGGTCTCCACCAGCCTGAACCGGGTCTCGCAGGCCGGCCTGGACGCGATTGGCTATTTGCGCGAACACAAGAGCGCGCCGGCCGACTGGAGAACTCGTCAACTTGCCCTTCTCAAAACCGCGGAGAAGCCGCAGGCGGTGCTGGTGGACATGATTGCCCCAGCGGTTGCCAAGCTGGTAGAGGCCACCACAGGCTCGTCACTCGCTACCCGCTAAGGATTGAAACATGCACGTAACAATATTCGTCGAGACTCCAAGCTATGAGTGATGGCCGTTGGGTACTGTTGATTGCCAGTGAGCTGGGTGGGACTAACTCCGTCTCTGACCGCGCCATGGAGCGGCTGTGCAACGCGATTGGAGAAGAAGGCTACGAGGTGGTCAGGACATCAACCCCCGAAGACGGGCTTTCGCTGGTGAAATCCGACCCATCGCACAGCGCCATCCTGCTTGATTGGGATCTCGAAGAAGAACATCAGTTCGACGAGCGCGCGGCGCTGAAGATTATCCGCGCCGTCCGCCGCAGAAATAAAAAGGTTCCCATCTTCCTGATCGCCGACCGCACGCTGGTCAGCGAGCTGCCGCTGGAAGTGGTGAAGCAGGTACACGAATACATCCACCTCTTCGGAGACACACCGGCCTTCATCGCCAACCGCGTGGACTTTGCCGTCGCCCGTTATAACGAGCAGTTGCTGCCTCCCTATTTCCGCGAGCTCAAGAAATATACCGATCAGGGCGCTTACTCGTGGGACGCCCCGGGCCATATGGGCGGCGTGGCCTTCCTCAAGCATCCGGTGGGCATGCAGTTTCACCGCTTCTTCGGCGAGAACCTGCTGCGCGCCGACCTGGGCATCTCCACTTCATCGCTGGGCTCCTGGCTTGACCATATCGGGCCTCCGGCAGAATCGGAGCGCAATGCCGCGCGCATCTTCGGAGCGGATTGGACCTTTTACGTTCTGAGCGGTTCTTCGACTTCGAACCAGATCGTGGGCCACGGCGTCATCGGCAACAACGATATTGTCCTGGTGGACGCAAACTGCCACAAGTCTATCTGCCACTCGCTCACGGTGACCGGCGCTCGGCCGGTGTACTTCAAACCCACCCGGAACGGCTACGGAATGATCGGGCTGGTGCCCATGCGGCGCTTTTCCCCTGAGCATATCCAGGAATTAATCAAGGAAAGCCCGTTCAGCGCCGGCGCGCCTTCGCAGGAACCCACCTACGCGGTGGTCACCAATTCGACCTATGACGGCTTTTGCTATGACGTACAACGCGTGACCGCCGAGCTGGCGCGTAGCGTGCCCCGCCTCCACTTCGACGAGGCGTGGTACGCCTACGCCAAATTCCATTCCATTTATCGCGGACGCTTCGCCATGGATGTGCCCGACGATATGCCGGACCGGCCCGTGATCTTCGCAGTGCAATCCACGCACAAGATGCTCGCAGCCTTTTCCATGGCATCCATGATCCACGTCAAATTAAGCGACCGCGCGCCGTTGGACTTCGATCTGTTCAATGAAGCCTTCATGATGCATGGCACGACTTCGCCCTTCTATCCCATGATCGCATCGCTCGATGTGGCCACCTCGATGATGGACGAACCGGCTGGTCCGACCCTGATGTACGAGACCATTCAGGATGCGATCAGCTTTAGGAAGGCCATGTCTTCGATTGCTCATCGGCTCCGCTCGGCCAATGGGGAAGAATGGTTCTTCCGTGTCTATCAGCCGGATACGGTGACCGATCCGATGACCGGGCAGAGCTCTCTTTTTGAAGAGACTCCCGATTCGCTGCTCATCCAGTCGTCAGAATGCTGGACACTCAAGCCGGAGGAAGACTGGCATGGCTTCAGGGATGAAGACATCGCTGAAGACCATTGCATGCTCGACCCCACCAAGGTCACGATCCTCATGCCTGGCATCAATTCTCGTGGAGAACTGGCGGAATGGGGCATCCCGGCGGCGATCCTCACCGAGTTTCTCGATGCCCGGCTGGTGGAGATTGCGCGCACCGGCGACTACACCGCGTTGATCCTTTTCTCGGTGGGAACGAGCAAAGGGAAATGGGGCAGCCTGCTGGAGACTCTTTTCGAGTTCAAGCGCCTTTACGATAACGAGGGAACGTTATACGAAGCATTGCCGGACCTGGTCGCCGAGCATCCCCACCGATACAAGGACATGACGTTGAAGGAACTGAGCGACGAAATGCACGCGGCCATGGGGGAGCTGAATCTGACCAATCTGCTTCACCAGGCATGCGATGTAGACCCGGAACCTGTGTTGACGCCCGCTCAGACGTATCAGAAGCTGATTCGGAATGGCACCGAAAAAGTTCGCATCTCCGAAATGGCGCGCCGGCTGGCCGGCGTGATGCTGGTCCCCTATCCTCCCGGCATCCCGGTGCGCATGCCCGGAGAGCGCCTGGGCGACATCGACAGCCCCACCATTCGCCTGCTGCTGGCATTGGAAAAGTTCGGCAAGCAATTTCCCGGCTTTGAACGCGAGGTTCACGGGATCGAGGTGGATGCCGAGGGCGATTACTGGATGCGCAGTGTGATCGAATCCACGCAGCGGGGAAAAAACGGCGCCACTCCAGGACGCCACGCCAAACGTAAGCCGAGAAAGGCCGCCGCTGGTAGCTGAGCCCAACTTCTCGAACTACCGGCCCCTCGCCCTGGACGGGTGCTCCTCGCTGTAGCGTACGTGGGCCGAAAATGATTTTCTTCGACTGCTTTCACTCGGATCCATTCTCCGAGCTCGCGTCAAGAAGATAAGAGCAATCGTTGGGGCTTCGCCCGTAAGCGCTAACTTGTTTAGGATGTCTTTGGCCAAACTCCCACAGAATCGTCATCCTGAGCGGAGCGCCCTCACAGATTGATTGCGTGACACAGCGCTTGTGGCGCGGAGCCGAAGGACCTCGGCGGTGCTTATTTTACCCATGCTGTTCGGAGCTTTTCGACCACTGGAGCCCGACAACAGGATCTGGTGCGATACGCACATGCCTGTATGGCTGCCGAGAATGTAGATGTAGGCGCCGGACAGAGCAAGACTGCTGGCAAGTTCTTGGTTCTCGTCTCCAGGGAAAGACCGTGGCGGGGCCACCCGGTGCGGGCTCGGAGGTTGAAAAGCTCCGAACAGCATGGGTAAGATAGCACCGCCGAGGTCCTTCGACTCCGCGCCACAAGCGCTGTGTCACGCAATCAATCTGTGAGGGCGCTCCGCTCAGGATGACGATTCTGTGGGAGTTTGACCAAAAACATCCTAAACAAGTTAGCGCTTATGGGCTTCGCCCCGTCATTTTCGGCCCACGTACGCTACAGCGAGGGGCACCCGTCCAGGGGTGTGCGGTCGTGGTATACCGATCAGGCCGACTCGCGACGGTGCATAGATTAGTCTAGGCACTGCGTTTGAACCCATGCCAAAAATTCCCAGGCGCCGGTGGCGCATTGCATTTCTGTTGGCCGTCGGAGTGCTGGTCAACTACTTCGACCGCGTCAACCTCTCGGTTGCCCATGCTGCGCTCATCACCACCTTCGCCATCTCCAACGTCACCTTCGGCTATCTCTCCGCCGCCTATAACTGGACCTATGCGCTGTGCCAGCTTCCGGTGGGCGTCGTGCTGGACAAATTCGGCGTGCGCCGCGTGGGACGCATCAGCAGCTTTCTGTGGAGCGTCGCCTCCTTCGCCGCCGCCATTACTCCCAACCTGGGCGGCTTCTTTGCCGCGCGCCTGCTGCTGGGCATAGGAGAAGCCCCCACCTTTCCCTCCAACGCAAAAGCCATCGGCTACTGGTTTCCCGCAAAGGAGCGGAGCTCGGCAACATCCATCTTCGACGGCTCCGCCAAATTCGCATCGGCCATCGGCGTGCCGCTCATTGGAATGCTGCTACTGAAGGTCGGCTGGCGCTGGAGTTTTGCCGCCACCGGCTTGATCAGCTTCCTCTACTTCCTGCTCTTCTGCCACGTCTATTGCGACCCCGTGGATGATCCGGGGCTCACCGAACAAGAGCGGGATTACATCCTGGAACGAGATGCCGTGGAGCCGGTTCTACCCGCGGAGACCGCATCCTTCGGCTATCTGATACGGCAGCCGAAAGTAATTGGCATGACCCTCGGTTTCGGCGCCTACAACTACGTTTTCTACCTGTTGCTGACCTGGCTGCCCAGCTATCTCTCCCAGGCCCTGCACATTGACCTGCTGCACTCGTTTCTCTACACCGGCGTGCCCTGGTTGTTTGCTACGGCCTGCGAACTGGTGGTCGGAGGATGGCTGGTAGACCGGCTGCTCGAGCGGGGATGGAATGCCAGCAGCGTGCAGCGCGCGGTGCTGATCGGCGGCACCACCATGGGGCTGGGCATCATTGGCGCAGCCTATGCCCAGACGGCAACCAGCGCGCTGATCTGGATCAGCATCTCGCTGGGAGGGCTGTCGGCAGCGGCAGCCGTCGGCTGGTCTGTGCCCTCCTTGATCGGCCCCCCGGGTAGTGTGGGCACCCTGGCCGGCATCATGAATTTTTCCAGCCAGGTGTCGGGCATTTTGGCGCCAATCGTGACCGGCTACCTGGTCAGCGCCCGGCACTCCTTCGGATGGGCCTTTGGCGTTTCCGCCATTTACCTGTGCATCGGGATCTCGGCCTACATCTTCATGCTCGGCCGTGTCGAAAGAATCCCCAGCCAGCCTCAGCGTGCTGGATAATCCTTGCTTGCACCGGTGCGCGAATTGAAGACAGAGAAACTGCCTTTGGGAGTAACGGTCAACTTCAGGTAGTTGGCGGCGTCATTCTGCCCCATGGGGTTGGCGATGTACTCCTCTGCCATGTTGTGCATGCCTGCCTCGTTGGAGAAGTGCAGTTGCCATAGCGCCTCGAGCCCAGGTGTCTTAGCCAGCGTTTCAAAGGTTGCCGTAGAGCCGCCCTTCTTAGCCCCGTTGTTCATGACCGCTATACGCGGCGCAATCGCAAACAGTAATGCCGGGCTCGAGCTCTGGAACAATCCGTGGTGCGATACCACCAGGATGTCCACCTTGCCAATCCGGTTATCGGGGCACATCAAGTGCATTTCTTTATCCCAGGTGAGATCGCCCAGGTCGAGAATTCTGATCTTGCCAAAGGTGAACAGGGTGCCCAGGGAGCGGGCGTTGTCGGTCTGGTCTTCCGGCCTGGTTTCCGAGTCCTTACAGTAGGTATTCGGTTGCCCTGCTCCGGGTAATGGATGGCTGAGCACCTCACCGTTGGAGCTGATCACCACCGCCTTGATCCCTGGAATCGGCAAAGCGTCGCCCGGCTTGGGCACGATATGACCGTAGTGACCGCTGGTCAAAAGCTGTTGATACGCCGCATAGTTTTTGTTGTTGCCCGGATCGGTGGGGCTATTGGGTCCATGGTCGATGAACGTGCCCACGGGTATCTTCGCCACCAGCTCGGGTAGTCCGCCGAGGTGATCCGCATGATAGTGGGTCAGCAACAGGTAATCGATCTTGCTCACGCCCGCGTCTTTGGCCGCGGCGACGATGCGCCCGGCATCCAGGCCGTTATTCCCTGCCCACCCGGTATCGATCAGCAGCGACTTCCCTGCCGGGGTCACAAAGAGCGTTGATTGACCGCCGTCCACGTCGATGAAGTAAACCTGGAGCGAGTGGCTCTTTACCGCTTGCGCTCCGGCGAGCATGGACCACGCTAAAACCGCAGCCAACAGACACCATGCCTGCAGTCGCCTGCGAGCGGTCGATGAAAACTCTTCCTTCCTTGTCATGTTTTCCTTCATTGGTTAGGGGGGTTGCAATGAGAGAAAGGCTATGCGCCAGGATCGAGCACGACTTTCATCAGGTTTGGCTCGCCCGCGTGCAGCCGGGCAAACCATTGTGGTCCATCGCTCAGAGGAGCGACCGCTGTAATCAATGGCTTCACCTTGATTTTTCCATTAGCCAGCAATTCCATCGCCTCAGGATATTCGCCCGATGACGCGCATGATCCCTGCAGGCGAATTTGCCTGGAGACCACCACCTGCAGCGGGATCTTGACCTGGGGAGAGATGTTGCCGATCAGTGTAACCGTTCCGCCTTTGCGCACGCTAGCGATGGAAGCGGAGATGGTTTCGTCTCGTCCCACTGCTTCCAGAACCAGGTCCACACCCCTGCCGCCGGTGCGGCGCAGGATCTCCTGCACCAGCTCGCTTCCGGAAAGCAGCAGCGTCGCGTCGGCGCCGAGCTTCTCGGCCCGTTCCAGGCGTGAGCGATCGATGTCCGCGATGAGCACTTGGGAAGCCCCTGCGGCCTTCGCCGCCTGCAGGGTGAGTAAACCGATCATCCCCGCACCGATTACCAGGGCCGTCTCGCCGCCCTTCATCTCGGAAACGCGCACGGCGTGCAATGCCACCGAGACGGCTTCGAGCATGGCCGCCTCCTGGAACTCGAGCGCCTTAGGAAGGTGATAGGTGATGCGCTGGGGCACCACGACATACTCTGCAAAAGCGCCGGCCCGGCGAAAGTCTCCGCACGAAACCCCGATCACCTGCCGGTTATTGCATAGATTGATATCGCCCTGGAGACAGAACTCGCACTGACCGCAGTAGACGGTGGAGTCGAACGTCACCCGATCGCCGGGCTTGAACTTGCTCACACCGGTGCCTGCTGCGGCAACCACCCCGGCTGCTTCATGGCCCATGACGATGGGCGGAATCCGCCTGCCGGAAGTGCCGTCGTAGCCGTGCACGTCACTGCCGCAGATACCACAGGCGGCGACGCGCACCAGGATCTCGTCCACGCCAGGAACGGGAGCGGGCAGATCCGCGATGTCCAGCTGGTTGTACTCAGAGAGAAGCAAAGCTTTCATAGTGGCCATAAGGGTACATCGTAAGCGCTCGCATCCTCAAGCATGTACGATAATCCAAGCTGCTCGCTTCCCGCCTTTACTCATGAGCACACGCAGTCTTCAACGCAGGCTGATCGCAGGGTTCGGCGCCAATACCTTCAGTCGCCTCTCCACCACCCTGACGCAGATTTTTTCCGTTCCTGTCTTCCTCAGCCACTGGGGAGTGCACCTCTACGGAGAATGGATCCTTCTCAATGCCATTCCCAGCTATCTCGGGCTCAGCGATGTAGGCTTCGGCAGCGTCGCCGGCAACGAGATGACCATGCTGGCGGCGGCCCAGAACTTCGAGCAGGCCCTGGTCGTTTTTCAGAGCGTCTGGGTGCTTACCACGGTCATCACGAGCCTGATCGGCCTGCTGCTGATCGCAGCCGTCTGGTTCCTGCCGTTAGACGTCTGGCTGCACACGCACGCGATCAGCGCGGCAGACACCAAGCTAATCGTCTTGCTGCTGGGGCTAGCGGTTCTCCTGGGCATGCAGGAGACCTTGTTCCAGGCCGCATTTCGCTGCGTGGGCAAATACCCGTTGGGGACCATGGCCAAGAGCGTGGTGGTGCTGGCAGCTTTTTTGAGCACCATGCTTGGCGTTGGGCTGCATCTGTCTCCTGTGCCCGTCACGGTGCTGTATGTTGCCGTCAATGCGGTGGGCGTGCTTGCCTTGTGGATTTTGCTCAGGCGCGAAGTGCCCTGGATCCGTTTCGGCATTCGGCACGCCCAGTGGGCGGTCATTCGCCGCCTCACCGGCCCGGCGTTTTCCTTTATGAGTTTCCCGCTGGTCAATGCTCTTAACCTGCAGGGCATCCTGGTGGTGATCGGCTATGTGATGGGTCCCGTCGCGGTGGTGACTTTCAATACGGCGCGAACCATCTCCCGCAGCGTTGCCCAGGGAATGAACCTGATCAATAATTCGATCTGGCCGGAGATGTCGGCCGCCTTTGGCGTAGGAGCAATGGAGGTCGCCCGGATGCTCCACCGGCGGGCCTGCCAGATCTCGCTGCTGCTATGCCTCGGGATTACCCTCGGAGTGGCGTTTCTGGGTGATTGGATCTGGCGCGTGTGGACTGTCGGCAAGGTGCCGACCGACCCTATGCTGCTCAACATCATGTTGCTGCAGATGGTGGTTTCCGCGTTTTGGTTCACCAGTTTGGTGGTGCCGCTAGCCACCAACCAGCACCAGAGGGTAGCGCGGGCGATGCTGACCGCCACGTGCCTGGCCTTGGTACTCGCCTGGTTATTGCTGCACGTTCCCTCGCTCGGCCTGCGTGGCGCTGCCATCGCGCTGGTGGCCGGCGATGTCTTTACCGCCTTCTATGTATTGCGGGAGAGCCTGGGGCTCCTGGGAGACACCCTGGGAGGTTTTGCGCACAGCATGGTGGATCTGTCACCACTGCAGCGCCTGTGGAGAAGGCCGAAACTGCCGCTTACCAACGAGGAGTAGTTCGGCTGTTTTGGCGGCTAGAGCAAAAACAAAAGGATTCGACAGCTGTGGCAACAAAGGGGCGAATCGGGATCACTCCTGACAAATCGCATTCACAGCAGGTCCCTCCACTACGCTGCGCTCCGGTCGGGATGACAACTCTGTTGTGAAATCGACGATTTCTCAGGATAGTTCCCGTTGTGCAACAGAATTGTCATCCCGACCGGAGCGCAGCGTAGTGGAGGGACCTGCTGTGAATGCGATTTGTCAGCGGAGCCAGAATAGGGATTTGGACAGCTCCGATTTCAGCCGTCCCTGTGGCTCAGACTTTTTCTGCAGACTCCGGGACCACCGCTGCCGCGGCCTGGAAACCGATCTTGGAATGGGTTCCGTCGCAGAATGGCTTGTTGGTCGACGCTCCGCAGCGACACAGGGAGACGGCCGGTTTACCGGCGAGATCTATTAACGTACCGTCGGTGTTCACCAGCTTGATTGGACCCTCGACGCGAAACGGTCCGTTTGGTCGAACCGTGATAGTTACTTCCCCTTCAGCCATGCAAGACTCCTGTTCAGAGATGTGAGTTCCAGTTGAGTCTAGCAGCCACAAAAATTAGTCGCTGTCGAGGTTCTGCGTGGCTTTGGGTTCGTCCTGCGGGGGTTTGGGCTGGGGATCCTGGATATTTCCCGGGGTGCCGGTAGTTGAGCTCGGTACTGGCCCGGCGACGTTCGAGCTCTTACCGACTTTTTGGCCTTTCCAGCCAGTCGTACTGACGTTTTGGGCAGTGCTACCGGTATCGCAACCCATGACCATCGCGCAAGAGACAAGCAGCAAGAGAAGAGACGCTCGAAACATGACTGCTCCTTGAGAGCGATCTTAGGCTATTGGGATGTGGAAGGGAAAGACTTAGGACGCAAAAAGACCTAACAGAACCGGCCGCAGTCGTACTGGGCCAATATTCACCGGGAAGCTGAAGGAAAAGACGGCGTTTCACCGTCTCTTCCTTCACAAATTCTGACTACAGACTACAGAACCTGAACGTTCTCTGCCTGCCAACCCTTAGGGCCTTTGGTTACGTTGAACTGAACCGCCTGGCCTTCTTGAAGAGTGCGGAAGCCGTTTGCTTGTATCGCTGTGTGGTGCACGAAAACATCCTCACCATTTGCACGGCTCAAAAAGCCGAACCCCTTGGCATCGTTGAACCATTTCACTGTACCTTGTTCCATTGTGTTTCTTCCTTAGTAACGAGATGACGCTGAATTCAATCGGGGTATCTGCAGGTAGTGCGGACTCCTAGAGCAGAACGAGCTGAGAACCAAAATCGTATTCGACGCTCTTTGAGGATATACCGCAGATGCAACAAGTGCAATGAAAAAATTGCCCGAAAAGACGAAAAAATGCTCGCCTTCCCTACTCGTACTTCAATGATTCTACAGGATCCATCCGCGCCGCCCGCACTGCCGGAACCGTACCAAAGGCGATCCCTACCGCGCACGAGACCAGGATGGCGATTACCGCCGATGTCCACGAGACCTGAAGCCGGTAGTTAGTGAACAACTCGATCGCCAGCG
The DNA here is from genome assembly GCA_963787145.1 of uncultured Acidobacteriaceae bacterium. Lineage (GTDB taxonomy): Bacteria > Acidobacteriota > Terriglobia > Terriglobales > Acidobacteriaceae > PALSA-350. The sequence continues at coordinate 137,904 of CAWBBY010000008.1, read as the reverse complement.
GCAAGGCCATCGCCAAAATCGTCCCCACCACCCCCCCGCTGAGCGAGATCAGCACCGCCTCGGCAAGAAACTGCAGTTGAATCTCCCGGAAGGTCGCTCCCAAGGCCTTGCGAATGCCGATCTCCCGGATCCTCGAACGCACCGTGGCCAGCATGATATTCATAATGCCCACGCCGCTGACCAGCAGGGTCACCAGGGAAAACATGAGCAGGACAATGCTGAACGCAGTGGCCGTCTTCCCTGCCATAGAAAGCACCGCAGAGAGATCACCCACGTCGTACACGGATTCGGAGCGATGCCGGCCCTTGAGCGCCTTCAAAATAGCCTGCGAGGCCCAGGGCACACTGCCCGAGTCAGTCATGGAGAAGTAAATCTGGTTGACGGCGTCGGTTCCGGTGAAATAGCGGGCAACGGTGTACGGGATAAGCACCGTCTCATCGACAATTTCCGACTGCCCAAAGGTTGCTACGCGCTCGCGAAAAACGCCGATGATGACAAAGGGCACGTTGGAAATGGCCAGCGTCTTGCCTACGGCTTCCTGGGGGCTGCCGAACTGCGTCCACGCAAATCGCTCCGTAACCAGGGCTGCATGGCTGTGTGTGATCGAGTCCTGCTGATCAAAAAAACGGCCCGCGGTCAGGTAAAGCCGGCGTATGTCGGGATACTCCGGATTCACGCCCAGGATCAGGACATCGCGTTCCTTGCCCCCGCCGCTGGTGAAGTACTGGTGCAGGTTGAGAACCGGCGACGCGGCCTGAATGCCGGGCACCTGCTGCTCCACGGCGAGCATATCGTCCACCGTCAGGTAATCGCGCACCGAAGCGCTAGTCGCATCCGACAGACCGGCGTACTCGGCCCAGATGAGATTGGTGCCGATGTTCTGAATGGAGGTAAGGACGTATCGCCTGCCGGAAAGCCCGATTGTCACGACCAGGATCAACGAGGCAGTCCCGATCACCATACCGAGCGCGGTGAGCGCGAAGCGAACCTGGTTGAGACGAAAGGAGTCGATGGCCAGCAGTACGATCTCGCGGAACGCAATGCTTTGAGTGCTGTGAACTGGCGTTGAAACGCTCATCGATTCCCCAGGAACACCAGGGTGACCCCCAGCGAGACCAGAAAGACACCCGCCCAACGCCGCCGGCTGACCCGCTCACGCAGAAAGAATACCGCTCCCAACGCTCCGGCCACGTAACTCAGCGCAGTCACCGGCACCACGAAGCTTACATTCAGAATGGAGAGCGCGCCCAGCAAAGAGAAAAATGCCAGGGCCATCAACCCCACTCCCGCCCACATCCAACCTACCCGCAGGGCGCGCCCAATCACTCGAGCAATGGCCGCCGGACGAAAATCCTTCACTTCTCCGACCGCCTTCATCGCACGGGATACGCACAGTTCGCCGCCAGTACCGGCCACGACGATCAGCAGGAACAGAACGACCTCAAGCACGCTAGTTCCGCCCCATTCGTGTCGGGCTGCGCTCAAGGCTGCGCGGGTTGCTCTGCCCCACTACCAGCACACCCAGGCAGATGATAGCGATACCCAGCCAGCGCAAGGGTGAAACCGGCTCTCTTAGCACAAAGTATCCGAGCAGCGCAGAAACGCCATAGCCTACCGACGATGCCGGTTGTACATAGCTGTAGTCGGCCCAGGAAAGGACCAGCAGATTGGCCAGGAAAAAGGCCAGCAGAGAACCAACCCCAAGCCAGATGGAGGAGGTGCCAAAGATGCGCAAGGCGGTGTGCAGCGCTTCTACAGGCGGCCATACCGCAAGCCTGCCGGCCTGTTTCATGCCCTTGCCCAGAAAAACGTTCCCTAGAGGGCCCGCAATGACCATGACGCCGATCAGCAGATATGTTTTGAGGTGACGGATTTTGGGGATCATCATGGGGCTAACCCGGGAGCAACCGGCAAGAGACCCCCCTAATTTTATACTTTATCGATCCGCATAGCCGAGCTCGACACTGCTGTCGAAGGGCCGTTCAATGCCTTCCGTCGTCCTGATCGGAGAAGACTTCTTAACCGGCGGAATGAACTCGTATGGCGTCGGTTCTATGTGCTCCGGACGTGGCAACTTCTTATTGACGTAATCAATCCCGCTAAAGTCCTTAAATCCCAGCTGATGGACCTTCCAGCGTCGCAGACGCATGGGTGCATCCTCTTCCCATGTGGCCCAGAACCACTTCTTGAACAGCTTCTGGAAAAACGGATCAAACAGCTTGAAGATGGGATGCGTATTGATGCGGTAGGTAACGGTGACCGCGCAGCGGTCACTAGGCAAGTCTTCGAAAAACGCTTCCATCTCCAGCATGAAACCAATGGTGTCCTGATGGAAGCTCTTCATGGTGTTGCCGTCCATGTACTGGAAACCGATGCCGGAGGTATAGAACGGCAAAAGTGGCATGCGCTTGCCGCGCACCACCAGCGACCAATCGTCTCGTTCGGCCAGCACGCGGGTAGCGTTGTAGTACTTGTAGTGGGTCCCGACGAGGTGCTCGTGGTCGTAATAATTCCACATCACCACTTCCTTCGGGCAATCCATTTCAGCGCGAAACTTGGCGGTCAATAGAAAAGTCTTCATGGCTGAAACCTACCCAAGTAGATCTACATAGATTTTGTCGTCGACAACCTTTAGCGCGTATTGCCGGAGCGGGTAAGCGGGATGCGAGGTACACGAGCCATCTTTGCAGGAAAACGTCCAATTGTGCCAAAGGCAGGTAAAGACACCGTCTTTGTGCTTGTGATATCCGACCGGACCACCGAAGTGGCGGCAGATGTTGCTGAGCGCCTTGATCTCACCCTCGTACTCGTACAGCAGGACGTCGTGGTCGTCGATCCACCGCGTAAGTTGGCCGGTTTTCTTTAGTTCGTCGAGAGTAGCGAGAAATTTGTAGGTGGCCTGGCGACCGTTTTGCTCAACTGTGATGACACTCGACCCAGTGATCATATCCTGTTCTTGGTATAGTTGAGGAGCCTAGTCGTGTCAATAGCGGCAGCTGACCGCCAGGCGATCGTATCTTATGATAAATGTAGGGATGTAACACTGTTTAAACAGAATTTATGACGCCCAAAACTCCCCAGTGCCATCTATGGTAGAGGTATAACCTTACGTGTGTGGCATTGTCGGATTTACGACGAGGAACTGGCGTCCTGAGCCGGAGCGCATTCGATCGGCGACCGGGACTCTTATTCATCGCGGCCCTGATCAGCAGGGAGTTTTCCGTTCCCGGGGCTGTTCCCTAGGCGCCACCCGCCTAAAAATCGTGGATCTAGCCCACGGCGACCAGCCGATCTTTTCCGAAGACGGTGATTACACCATCGTCTTTAATGGCGAAATCTACAACCATCTCGAGGTCCGGCGCGAGCTCGAAGCTCTGGGCCACCACTTCCAGACTCATTGCGACACGGAAACTGTATTGCAAGCGTTTTTGCAATGGGATACAGGCTGCTTCGCACGCCTGCGCGGCATGTTCGCCTTTGCCATCTGGTGCAATTCCCAGCAGCGGCTGGTGCTGGCCCGCGACCGCATGGGCATCAAGCCGCTCTATATTGCAGAACGGGGCGACGATCTGTTCTTCGCCTCGGAGCTTAAAGGCATCCTCGTCCATCCTGAAATCGAACGCAGGCTCAGCCTTGAGGGACTGGATTGCTACCTATCCCTCAACTATGTTCCATGCCCGTGGACGCTGGTGGAAGGCGTTGAGAAGCTGCCGCCTGGCCAGTGGCTTGAATGGCGCGACGGGCGGGTGAGCAAGCATACCTATTGGCATATTCCTGAGATTCGTCCAGCGCCGAAGTCGCTGGACGCTGCAAAAGAGGAGCTGGACTTTCTCCTGGACCAATCGCTTCGCGAGCACCTTATGTCCGAGGTGCCCTTGGGGGTGTGGCTCAGCGGGGGTGTGGATTCGTCAACCGTTCTGCACTACGCCGCCCAGGCATCGGGCTCGCGGCTCCAGACTTTCTCGATTTGTTTCAAGGGGCACAGCTTCGACGAGTCGCGCTATATCCACCAGATCGTCGACCATTACGGAACCTCTCACGAGGAGTTGGATCTCAACCCGGAGCAGGACCTGGAAGGCGCTATTCAGGAGATCCCCTACTATTCAGATGAGCCCAGCGCGGACTCCGGGGCACTCCCGGTCTGGTTTCTGGCCAAGCTTTGCAAGCAGCGATGTACAGTAGCGTTCAGTGGGGAAGGCGCCGACGAGATCTTCGGCGGCTACTTGACCTATCGCGCCAACATCATCGCCGCGCGGCTGAAGCATCTGCCGCCGGGGGCAATCCATCTCGCGCTGCGCAGTTTGCGCCTGTGGCCCGCTTCCAATGAAAAAATCAGCCTCGAGTACAAGCTGAAGCGGCTCTTGCAAGGCAGCCTCATGCCGCCTGAGCGGGCGCATGTCTATTGGAACGGAACCTTCTCCGATGCTGAAAAGGCAACTCTGTTAAAGGTCCCGCTGCCCCCGAGCCTCATCGACGTCCTTGCCCGGACCCGGGCAAGTCTACCCGGCGACGGGATCGCGCCTTACCTGGACTTTGACCAGAACTACTACCTTGCCGACGACATCCTGGTGAAATCGGACCGAATGAGCATGGCCCATGCGGTTGAGGTACGCCCCCCCTTCCTCGACCACCGCATCCTGGAATTTGCGGCCACCTTACCCTCTGAGCTCAAGATCAACGGAGCACGGCAAAAATACCTCCTGAAAGAGCTGATGCGAACAAAACTGCCGGCTAACATCCTGCAGCGTAAGAAGACAGGTTTCGACATTCCCGCGCACGAGTGGTTTCGCGGCCCTCTAAAAGCGCTTCTGATGGAAACCCTGGCATCGGCAGAAGCAGAGCACTCCGAATTATTTCGCTTTGACGCGATCCGTACTTATACCCAACTTCACATGAACAGGAGCATCAATGTTGGCTATCACCTGTGGGGCCTGATCATGCTTTTCCTTTGGATGAAACGATGGAACATTCAGTCAGCGCCCTCTCGGATATCGAAGAGACAGATGCTCGCAGTCGAACTATAAATAGCGGCCGGTTTTTTCCCATTGTTTTGCTTTCTGCAGCGATGGTGTATCTCGGCTGTATCATCTCCCCGCCGTCGCTGATGGATGACGTCGATGCCGTCATGGCACAAGTCTCCCGCAACATGCTTACCTCCGGCGACTGGGTGACGGCTCGCCTCGACGGTGTGCCTTACCTGGAAAAGGCTCCCCTCCTCTACTGGACGGTCGCAGCCTCCATGAAGGTTTTTGGCGCGCATGCCTGGGCTGCGCGTATCCCGATTGCTCTCTCAGTCATCGCGCTTTGCTGGATCACTGCAGTCTTCGGGGCATGGGCATTCGGCAGGCGGCCTGGATTCCTGGCCGGCCTTTGCATGTCCACTTGCGTTGGGCTCTTCCTCTTCACTCGCATCCTTTTACCGGACGCGATGCTCACGCTCACCATCGCCCTGGCTTTGTGGGCCTTTCTTCGGGTGCTGGATGAAGAAGAGCGCCACCCCCGGGCATGGGCAGCGACACTCGCCGCTTGCCTGGGTCTCGGCTTACTCCTCAAGAGCCTGATTGGTGTGGTCTTCCCCATCGGGGCGATCGCCGTTTATCTGCTGCTCACGCGTCAGTTCTTCTCCTCTCGCGTGTGGAGGCAGCTTAGGCCGTTCAGCGGACTGGCGATTATCCTGCTCATCGCCGCACCCTGGCATATCCTTGCCACGCTGCGAAACCCGCCTTATTTCAGCCTTTCCATGAGGAGTGTTCCCGGGGAATATCACGGTTTCCTTTGGTTCTACTTAATTAACGAGCAGCTATTGCGATTCCTCAACCTGCGCTACCCGCGGGATTACGACACCGTGCCGCCTGTCTACTTCTGGCTCTTCAACCTGGCGTGGCTTTTCCCCTGGAGTGTTTATCTGCCGGCTGCCTTCAGGCTCTCTTACCGGCCGAACGACCGCGCTGGAAAGACCCGCCTGTTGGCGCTGTGCTGGATCGGTTTTGTCATGGTGTTTTTCACCTTCTCGACCACCCAGGAGTATTACTCCATGCCCATCTACCCGGCGATGGCGCTCCTGATTGGCTCGGCGATGGCGACGGACGGAAAACTTGTACGGGGAGGGACACGGCTGCTGACTGTGATCTTCACCGTCGCCGCGGTGGCGGCGATTGCCATCCTGATCGCGGATCGCCACGTCCCGACGCCAGGAGATATCTCCCAGGCGTTGACATCCAATCCGGGCGCGTACAAGCTGTCGCTCGGCCACATGGAAGACCTGACCTTCAAGTCTTTTGCCTACCTTCGGCTGCCGCTGGGTCTAGCCGCGGCGGCCTTTGTCATTGCCGCCGTGGGCACCCTCCTGAGGGCCAGCAAGAGGGTCTATCTGACGATTGCCCTTGCCATGGTCGTCTTCTTTCACGCCGCCCACCTGGCGATGGTCAGCTTCGACCCATACCTGTCATCCAAGCCCTTGATCGACGCACTGGAGCGATCGCCGCAAGGCGAGTTGATCGTCGACCACCACTACTACTGGTTTTCTTCCGTGTTCTTCTATACCAACAGGACAGCGCTGCTGCTGAACGGAAGGTTCTTCAACATGGTCTATGGCTCGTATGCTCCCGGCTCAGCAAACGTATTTATCGACGACAGCCAATTCCAGGAGCTCTGGCGGCGGCCTGAGCGATATTACATCTTCGCCAGGGACAACCAGGTTGATCATCTAAAGTCGCTGGTAAGCCAGAACCAGCTCAATACTGTCAGTAGTAGTGGCGGCAAAGTCCTGCTCACGAATCATCCAATTCCTGCTGCGGGCCATACAATATAAACATTTGATTAACGATCTGGAGAAACCATGAAAATTGCCGTACTGGGAGGCGATGGCTACTGTGGTTGGGCAACCGCCCTCTATCTATCGAAACAAGGCCATTCCGTGGCCATTATCGACAACTTCGTGCGTCGCCTTTGGGACCACGAGCTTGGAGTGCAGTCCCTCACGCCCATTCGCCCGCTCGCCGATCGCTTGCGTGTATGGCACGAGCTCACCGGCAAGTCGATCGAGCTCTTCGTTGGCGACGTAACGGACTACGAGTTTCTGGCTTCAACCATTCAGACCTTTGAGCCTGAGGCCGTGATCCACTTCGCCGAGCAGCGTTCCGCTCCTTATTCGATGATTGATCGCAACCACGCTGTCGGCACCCAGGTGAACAATGTCGTGGGCACGCTGAATCTGCTCTTCGCCCTGCGCGAATTCCAGCCCGACTGCCACCTGGTCAAGCTCGGCACCATGGGTGAATACGGCACCCCCAATATCGATATCGAAGAGGGATACATCACCATCGAGCACAACGGCCGCAAAGACGTGCTCCCTTATCCCAAGCAGCCGGGGTCGTTTTATCACCTTTCCAAGGTCCACGACAGCCACAACATGATGTTCGCCTGCAAGATCTGGGGAACACGCGCCACTGACCTGAACCAGGGCGTGGTGTATGGCACCATGACCGATGAAGTCGCCCTGGATGAAGCGCTGATCAACCGCTTTGACTACGACGAGGTCTTCGGCACGGTGCTGAATCGCTTCTGCGCCCAGGCAGCCCTTGGCCACCCGCTCACGGTCTACGGTAAAGGCGGCCAGACACGCGGCTTCCTGGATATCCGCGACACGGTACGTTGCGTGGAGCTGGCCTGTCTAAATCCTGCGGCCAAGGGGGAATTCCGCGTCTTCAACCAATTCACCGAGCAGTTTTCTGTGCTCGATCTAGCCAATCTGGTGCAGAATGCCGGCAGCCAAATGGGGTTGAAAGTCGAGATCGACTACTTGTCTGATCCTCGCGTGGAAGCGGAGCAGCATTACTACAATGCGAAGCACTCCAAGCTGATCGATCTTGGCCTCGCGCCGCACTTTCTCTCCGATTCCCTACTGGATTCACTCATCGATATTGCGGTTCGCTACCGCGATCGCATCGATACGGCGCTATTTCTGCCGCGGGTAAACTGGCGCCGGACCAGGAACGACAGGCGCGTGGAAAAGCCTGTCCTGGCCAAGACAGCACTGTAGACGGTGTCAATTAGCAAGCTGCAGATAAACGTGCCAGCCCCGGACTTCAGTCCGGGGGAGCGGAGTTTTCAGACCCGCGAGAACGCTTCGTCTGCCATGACCGGGCTTTAGCCCTGGTGAGAACGCTGCCTTAGACCCGCTCTGGGGCTTTCTCCGCCGCTCGGATAGCGGCAGCTGGGTCGACCGGAACTAACTCGCCGTTGCGAATGTAGTAGTAGCCGTCTCTCCAGCGAATGCTGTTGCGGGTAAAGCTGGTTAGCCATATACAGGCAGCGAGCAGATCCCATACCGGAAGCAGCCACAGCTTCTTGTAAATACCTGGCTGCTTCAAACCCCATCTGCCAATTACTTCCATCATGGCGATGCGGAAGGCGAAATATGCGCTCAGATAAGCGAACGCTACTTCGGGAGTGGGCTGTACAAAGATCGCTGCCAGGGCCCAGGGTAAACCAAGGGTAAAAATCAGGCCCAGATGTCCCCACGGACGCATGATGCGCATCACCACTATCCAGCGCAGGCGCTTCAGGAATAGGTCGCGCAGCGACTGGAAGTCTGACACGGTGTGAATCGCATAGTTCAGAAGTTCTACTTCGTAGCCTTGCTCTGCAATCAAGCGTCCCACCAGCAGATCGTCCGCCGGACGGTTCTCAATCGCCGCATAGCCGCCAAAGCCGGCGAGATGCTTACGCGTGGTGGCAATCGTTGGACCCAGGGCAAACTTAACTCCATCCAACTGCCTGGCAACCAGAATCCCGGCATAAAAGTCAGAGAGCATGCCCACGGATTGAACGCGCTGCACAAAGGTTTTTTCTTCGCTGGCAACGGGCACGTAAAAGCACGTGACTGCACCGACCTTCGGATCCGCCAGTGGGGCAACAATGGTGCGCAGGTAATCCGGTTGCACGCGCACATCGCTGTCGCTCATCACGACCGTTTCGTATTTTGCTTCCGCAGTCATTCGCGCCAGCTTGGCGACTTTATCGTTGGTTGCTACCCGGCCGGAGCCGATCAGGACGCGGATCTGACATTCGGGGAAGTCGCGGATGAGCCTCTGAATCGTGGGCAATGCAGGCTCAGACGCATCCCCTACGCAAAAGACAATTTCGTATTCCGGGTAATCCTGACGGCAAAAGCTGGCGAGATTTTCATAGGTATCGGGATCGAGTCCCCGAATGGGCTTGAGATTACTCACCGGAGGGGTATAGCTGGTAGAAGGTGGCTTGCGCGAACATCGAAAAAACTGCCATGCGCTAAACAGCGCAAGCGAGTAGTAGATCAAAGGGATTGCGGCCATCCCCAATATCACGAAATGAAAAAAGCTCAGGATCATTCAGCCCCTAATTCTTATATTGATTATCTCCCAAGCTCGCAATGCAGCATTTCGATGAACCTGTATTTGCCGTGACTTTATCAAGGCAGCCGTAACATGAGACGGACACAGTAGCCGTGCTGTTTCATCGCACTCGTCAAACAACCAAGCCATGTACCTGATCCCTATCCAGAACACTTTTTGTTGATGCGCCGAAAGCCACTCAATCCATCGATCTAAATTATATAAGCGCCTTACTTTCAATCACTTGAAGATATAGATCCGGACTTTTCCCACAACCATAGGTTGACACTGGAGACCTGCGATAGGCGAAAATAAGGCGAAGATACAGTCATGTCAACCGCCAGCCATCTGCGCGCACAAATAGAAGCTACCCTGGCGGAAAGGATTCCTTCGGCACTCACGCCGATGGCTCGTGTTGCCTACCTGGTTGCGCCTACAGGGATTCCCGAGATCGATCTCCTACTGCATGGCGGATTCCCTGTCGGCGCCCTCAGCGAGGTGGTTGGACCGGAATGCTCCGGACGCACCTCGCTGGCGCTCGCCTTTGTCGCCGGCATGACTCAGTCAGGAAAAGTGTGCGCCTGGGTAGATGTCTCCGACACCTTGCACCCTGAATCGGCAGCATCCATGGGAGTACACCTCTCGCGGCTGCTCTGGGTACGGTGCGGCTCGTCTCCCGTTACTGTGCCCTTGCCAGCCATCAAAAAGGCTCCCAGGAGCAAGTCCTGGGCGCGGCTGGAACAGGCGCTACGGGTTACGGATCTACTGCTGCAGGCTGGTGGATTCAGCTGCATCGTTCTGGATATGGGCAGCCTGAACGCAGAGTATGCCTTGCGCGTGCCGCTGGCGACATGGTTTCGCTTCCGTGCCGCAGCTGAACGGCTGCAATCGAATGTGTTGCTGCTGACCCAACATGCCTGCTCCAGGAATAGCGCCGGCCTGGTGCTTCGTCTGGAGCCGGGCAGCGTGCTTGCTCCTGACTCAACCATCTTTACCGGTCTCGAACATCGGGCCGAGTTAGCCCGCCAGCGTTTTCCCCAATCTCCTGGAAATGTATTCCCCATGCGTTCCACGGCAGGCTCCACGGCACGCCGGGACGGGCGGGACAGCAAGCAGCCGCAAAGCGTGCAAACAACGCAGTGGCAGGGTAGAACCCTTTGGGCAGGCCGCTCATGACGGAACGATATGCCTGCATCGATGTAAAGGAGTTTCCGCTGCAGGCGCTCCTGCGCCTAAGGCCGGAGTTGCAGAGCAAGCCGGTAGCCGTGCTCGATGGCGAGCCGCCATTCGAGCAGGTGTGCTCGCTCAACGGTGCGGCGCTAAACCTGGGGATAGCCCTGGGCATGACACGGTTGGAAATGGAGATGTTTCCTACCGCCCTGGTCTTGCCACGCTCGCGCGCCGAGGAGGCAGCGGCTCGAGCAGCCTTGCTGGAGTGTGCCGGCGGCTTCTCCCCACGAGTGGACGATCAGAGCAGTGACAGCTACTTTACCTGCGTCATTGACATCGCCGGCACGGAGACGCTCTTTGGCTCCCCGGATGCACTGGGCGAGAGCCTGCTCAAAAAGACACAAGCACTATGCGTACGAGCATCCATCGCTATCAGTAGTAACTTTCACGCCGCCATGTGCCTGGCGCGAGGGCACCGCAAATGCGCAGGCATACGGGTGGTGCCGCGAGGAATGGAATGCGCTGCCCTGGCGCCTTTACCAATCACGGTTCTCGATCTTTCCCCGGAACATGCGGAAACATTCGCGATGTGGGGAATCACGACACTCGGAGAACTGGCGAATCTCAAGGAAACCGAATTGATTGCCCGGCTTGGACAACCGGGCAAAGAAATGCGCCTGCTGGCACGGGGAGAATCGCCGCATTTATTTCGCGCGATCGAGGCCGGTCTGGCCCTTGAAGAGCGAATGGATCTGGATTCACCTGTAGAACTGCTCGATTCGCTCCTTTTTATCCTGGGAGTGATGCTCGATCAGCTTATTGTGCGCGCCCAATCACGCATACTGGCGCTGGCCTCGATCACACTCCATCTGGATCTTGAAGGCAGCACGGCTCACACTCGCACGGTGCGGCCCGCACTGCCGAATAATGATCGAAAACTATGGTTGAAGCTCATCCACCTGGATCTGCAGGCGCATCCTCCGCAGGCAGCCATCCTTGGGCTTAGCTTGAGCGCACAGCCAGGCAGCACCAGCAAGGTGCAACTTGGACTTTTTTCTCCACAAGTACCAGAGCCTATGCGGCTGGATGTTACCCTGGCGCGCATTCGCAGCATTGTTGGCGAGGGCTGCGCGGGACAGGTGGTGCTCAAAGACACGCATCGCCCGGAAGCCTTTCGCGTCGAACCTTTTACTGTGCCCTCTTCGACCACGCTTGACGCGAAACTGGGACCGCAACGCATTGCAATGCGGCAATTACGTCCGGCGGTAACCGTGACTGTTACCGTGCGTAATCAGCAACCGGACTCATTCATTTTCAGGGAGATGCGATACACCGTCGAACGTGCTTACGGACCCTGGTCTTCCGGCGGAGACTGGTGGAGACCGACTCTCTGGTCGCTCGAGCAATGGGACCTGGTGGCCAGGACAGATGATGCTGCCAATCAGGCAACCTGGCTCTGTTGCTGCCTGACCCGTGATCTAACTCAGGAACATTGGCAGGTAGAGGCGCTGTATGACTGAGCGCTATGTCGAACTCCATGCGGCCAGCGCATTCAGTTTTCTTGAAGGCGCATCTCTGCCTGAAGACCTTATCCAGCGCGCTGCCGAGCTCAATATGCCGGCCATGGCTCTGCTGGATCGCAACGGGGTTTACGGCGCAGCGCGATTTCATACCCTTGCGCGTAAGCACGGGGTACGGGCACATGTGGGCGCGGAGATTGCAGTATCCAGCCTGGGCAATCGTTTGATGCCTCCGGCATGGTTACCGCATCGCCATGTTCCCGAAGCTGCGCGCCTGCCCCTGCTTTGCACTTCGCGCGCCGGGTATCAAAATCTCTGTCAACTGATTACCCGGTACAAGATGCGGGAGACTACCAAGAGCGAAGGCGCAGCTACGCTCGATGACCTGGAAGAATATTCTTCCGGACTGGTCTGTCTGACCGGCGGCGATGAAGGCCCAATGGCAGCGGCACTCATGCAGGGAGGGGAATCTGCAGCCGTTAAAGTTGCCGAACAGCTGGTTCGAGTCTTCGGACGACAGAATGTCTATGTCGAACTTCAACGCCATGACGAGCGTGAGGAAGAATGGCGCAACCAGGCCGCCATCCGTATTGCCCAACGCCTGCGCTTGCCGCTGTTGGCTACCAACGGTGTTCGTTATGCCACGGCGTATGACAGAGAAATTCTCGATGTATTTACTGCGATACACCACCATACTGACCTGGAACAGGCCGGCCGTCTGCTCACTGTCAATAACCAACGCCACCTGCGCGATGTGCGGGAGATGACGGTCCGATTCAGAGATCTTCCCCAGGCCATTGCGAATACCGTGGCCTTGTCCGAGCGGCTGGAATTTGAACTCCATGATCTGGGCTATGAATTTCCCCGCTACCCGGTTCCTGAAGGCGAAACCATGGACAGCTTTCTGCGCCAGCGTGTAGACGAGGGCGTATTAAAACGCTACGGCGCCAAGCGCAATCGCAAGTTACTGGAGAAAGTGGAAAAGCAGGTTGAGCATGAGCTGGCCTTGATTCAGAAACTTGGATTTGCCGGCTATTTTCTGATTGTGTGGGACCTGGTTGATTTCTGCAAGCGAAACGACATCCTGGTGCAAGGCCGGGGGAGTGCGGCAAACTCCGCCGTCTGCTATGCGCTTGAAATTACAGCCGTCGATCCGGTGGGCATGGATTTATTGTTTGAACGCTTCCTGAGCGAGAGCCGAGGGGAATGGCCCGATATCGATCTCGATCTGCCCTCCGGGGATAAGCGTGAGCAGGCGATCCAGTACATCTACCAGCGCTACGGGGAGCTTGGCGCCGCCATCACTGCCAACGTGATTACCTATCGCGGCAAGTCGGCGGCACGCGAAGTGGGAAAGGCGATGGGCTTCGATCCTGTGACCCTGGGGCGCCTTTCGGGCCTGGTGTCGCAGTGGGAGTGGAAGGGGAAGAATGACACCCTGGAAAATTCTTTTCTCCATGCGGGCTTCGATGTCAAACATACGCATATCCACAAATTTCTCGAGCTTTGCATGCGGATTCAGGACTTGCCGCGGCATCTCGGCCAACATTCGGGAGGCATGGTGATATGCCAGGGCCAATTGGATCATGTAGTGCCGCTGGAACGAACCTCCATGCCTGGCCGAACCGTGGTCCAGTGGGATAAGGAAGACTGCGCCGATCTGGGTCTCATCAAAGTGGATTTGCTGGGTTTGGGCATGATGGCAGTCATCCAGGAGTCCCTAACCCTGGTCGCGCAGCATTACGATCAGCCCGTCGACCTGGCGCAATTGCCCCAGGATCCGTTGGTGTACGAAACCCTGCAGCGCGCCGATACGGTGGGCATGTTTCAGGTGGAAAGCCGGGCGCAAATGGCCTCGTTGCCGCGCAATCACCCGGACAAATTCTATGACCTGGTAGTGCAGGTGGCCATCATCCGCCCGGGCCCCATCGTAGGCAAGATGATGCATCCCTACATGCGCCGTCGGCAGAAAAAAGAAGCTGTTACTTATCCCCATCCATCGCTGATACCAGTGCTCAAGCGGACTTTAGGCGTTCCTTTGTTTCAGGAACAGCTCTTGCGCATGGCCATGACGGTGGCTGATTTTTCCGGTGCGGAAGCAGAAGAACTGCGCCGCGCCGTCGGCATGCGCCGTTCATGGCAGCGCATGGAGCAATTGGAAGTGAAGCTGCGCAGTGGCATGACGAAAAACGGTCTCGATGCAGCTACTCAGGCAACCATTATTCAAAACATTACTTCCTTCGCGCTTTATGGCTTTCCTGAATCTCATGCCGCCAGCTTCGCGTTGATTGCCTACGCGTCCGCTTATTTCAAGGTGCGTTACCTGGCTGCGTTCACCTGTGCGATTCTCAACAATCAGCCCATGGGTTTTTACATGCCTGCCGTACTGGTAAAGGATGCGCAACGTCACGGCCTGCGCGTACGCCCAATCGATGTGCAGATATCGGAGTGGAAGTGCATGATTGAGCATGAAATCAATGGCGAGCTCTCGCTGCGCATGGGCTTGATGTATGCCAAAGGACTACGCCAGGAGGTGGGGGAAGCGATGGTCGAATCCCGGAGGCTATCCGGCCAGTTTAGTTCCGCCGAAGATCTGTCATTGCGTGTCCCCCTGCTGCATCGCAAAGAGCTCACGCTGCTGGCCCGCATTGGCGCTTTGAATGGACTCGATGGCATCGATCATCGGCGCGATGCGGTTTGGCAGGTAGAGGAAGCGGTTCGGCCAGTCGGCCCTTTGCTGAAGTCAGCACATCATGCCTCCAGCTCTTCTCCACTGCGGCAAATGAATATAGAGGAGAGGCTAAGTGCAGACTACTCCGGCACGGGCCTGACCGTTGGACAGCATCCACTACACTACCGCCGGCAGGAGCTGCGAGCGAGGAAAGTGTTGTCCGCCTGCGAATTGCGGAATTATCAGGATGGCGCCTATGTACGCGCGGCTGGTTGTGTCATTGCGCGGCAGCGCCCAGGCACCGCCAAGGGTTTCATCTTTCTCTCCATGGAAGATGAAACCGGCATCGCCAATGTCATCATCACTCCGGATCTATACGAGCGCGAGCGGGTGGTGGTCACACGCAGCAAATTTGTTCTGGTCGAGGGTGCATTGCAGAATCAGGATGGTGTGATCCATGTCAAGGCCAGGCATATACAGCCTTTGGCCTTCACAAACCTCGAGGTACACTCCCACGACTTCCATTAGATCAGCATCTTCCCTCTAACGAATGCCTATCGGCACTGGACACATCTTCCCTCTAACGAATGCCTATCGACACTGGACGCATCTTTCCCCAACAAATGCCTATCGAGACTGGACGGGTGCCCCAGGTTCGCCACAGCGTACCTGGGCCGAAAAGATGGGGCGTAGCCCCACCATTGCCTTTGCCTTAAATGGTCCGGTTGCGCCTTCACGGAAAGCATTGGAAAAACATCATCATCTCCCAGGTACGCTGTGGCGAACCTGGGGCACCCGTCGAGGTGAGAGTAGCTTTACTGCTGGAACATCTGCTTTATGCCGCGCAACGCCTGCCTGGTTCGTTCTTCATTTTCAATCAACGAAAAGCGCACGTGCTCATCCCCGTGCTCACCGAAGCCAACACCCGGACTGACCGCGACCTTGGCCTCGGTCAGCATCTTCTTGGAAAATTCGAGCGAGCCCATCGCTTTGTATCGCTCAGGAATGGAGGCCCACACAAACATCGTCGCCTTCGGAAGCGGGACCTGCCAGTTCAATTGATTGAGCCCCTTAACCAGCACATCGCGCCTCTTGCGGTAGGTATCACATATCTCCTGCACACACTCCTGCGGGCCCTCCAAGGCAAGAATCGAAGCAACCTGAATGGGCGTGAACGTACCGTAATCGAAGTAGCTCTTGAGCCGTCCCAAGGCCGCAACTAACTCAGGGTTGCCCACCATGAAGCCCACTCGCCAGCCGGGCATGTTGTAGCTCTTGGACAAGGTAAAGAACTCGACTGCAATATCCTTCGCTCCCGGCACCTGCAGGATCGACGGAGCGCGATATCCATCGAAGACCAGATCGGCATAAGCCAGATCGTGCACCAGGTAGATTTGGAATTCTTTGCATAGAGCGACAACGCGCTCGAAAAATGCCAGATCCACGCACTGCGTCGTGGGATTCGCCGGGAAGTTCAGGATCAACATCTTGGGCCGCGGATACATCAACGGGACGCTCTGTTCAAGCTCCGCCAGAAAATCGTCCGTGCTGTGTACGGGGATACCACGCACATTGGCTCCCGCAATCACCGGCCCATAAATGTGGATCGGATAACTAGGACTCGGCACCGCCACCACATCCCCACGGTCAAGGGTGGCCAGGCAAAGATGGGCAATGCCCTCCTTGGAGCCTATAGTGACAATCGCTTCAGTCAGTGGATCCAGCTCCACGTCATAGCGTCTGAGATACCAGTTGCAAATCGCTTTGCGCAGCCGCGGGATTCCTTTAGACAAGGAGTAGCGATGAGTGGCGGTTTTGCCCGCTGCTTCAATCATCTTGTCAACGATGTGCTTGGGCGTGGCGCCGTCAGGATTGCCCATGCCGAAATCGATAATGTCTTCTCCGCGCGCCCGCGCTGCAGCCTTCAGCTCGCCAGTGATATTGAAGACATAGGGCGGCAGGCGTTTTAACCTTAAAAACTCTTGCATTGGCCTGGTTCCTATCGTTTTACTGAATACGCTCATAGCGATAGCCTTCCATTTCAAGGGCATTGGCAATAGCCGTGATATGCGCGGCGCCCCGCGTTTCGAGCGTGATGTCAATCACAGTGTCGCCCAAACTGACGCCGTAGTAAGCACGGCTGTGCAACGTCTCGACAATATTTGCCCGCTGATCGGCGAGGATCTTGGTCAGCTGATACAGCGCCCCCGGGCGATCAGCGAGGTGGACGCGAATGCGCACCCGCCGGCCGTCTTTGGCCAGGCCGCGTTCAATAATCCTCGACAGGAGGCTTACATCGATATTGCCTCCGCACACCAGGACTGCGGTTCGTTCTCCCTTGAGCGAGGTCTTTTTTTGCAGCAGAGCCGCCAAGGCCACGGCTCCGGCCCCTTCGGCCAGGGTCTTCTCCCTTTCGAGCAGGACCATGATGGCGTTGGCGATCTCCTCTTCATCGACGGTGACAATCTCGTCGACAAAGCGTTTCACTTGGGGCAGGGTGAGATCTCCGGCGCGCCGGACCGCGATTCCGTCTGCAATCGTCGCTTCTGCCGGCAGGGTGACCGGCCCTCCGTGCTCGATCGCGCGCAACATGGAGGGAAGGCGCTCGGTCTGCACTCCGACCACGCGAATAGCCGGGTTGCTCTCTTTCAGGGCACAGGCCACGCCGCTGATAAGCCCCCCGCCACCAATGGGTACAACGACTGCCTCCAAGCCCTGAACCTGCTGGAGCAGTTCGAGACCGATGGTCCCTTGACCGTTGATCACCGCATTGTCATCGAAGGGGTGCAGAAACGTCATGCCTTCCAGCTTGCAAAGCCGGAGCGCTTCGTCACACGCCTCATCGTAGTTTGCACCGTGGAGGATCACATCGGCTCCGAATCCGCGGGTCGCAGAGATCTTCACCAGGGGGGTCATGAGCGGCATGACAATCCGCGCCAGGACACCACGCTGGGTGGCGTGGTAGGCCACGGCCTGGGCGTGATTGCCCGCGCTGGCGGCGATCACGCCGCGCCGCTTCTCGTCGTCGCTCAGCAGGAGAATCCGGTTGAGCGCGCCGCGCTCTTTGAAGGCTCCGGTTCGCTGCAGATTATCCAGTTTGAGAAAGACCTGTTGACCGGTCACCTCGGAGAGCGCGGCCGAGAGTTGGCAGGGGGAAAAATAGATGAAATCGCGGATTCTTTGTTCTGCTTGCTTTATTTCAACGAGGGAAACGTCCACATATGGATTAAAGCATTTCTGCTAGTGGCGTAAAAGTGGAACGGCAGATGCCCCCTTCGGCCCCACGGCATGCTAAGACAAACTGGAGCATGAAGGATTCTTCATAGAAGGCCCACACGCGGTTAATTGGGGGGGCCGCGAATCAGGAAGCGGGATCGCGGTAGACTGAGAATCACGATGCAGGCAAGTGAATCCGGTACCGTCGCCGTTCTGGCGGAAAAGCCTTCTGTTGCCCGTGACATTGCCCGGGTACTTGGAGCCGAGAAACGAGGCAAAGGCTACCTGCAGGGAAATGGCTATGTGGTCACCTGGGCCATTGGACACCTGGTTTCCCTGGCCGAGCCACACCAAATCAATCCGCAGTGGAGGCAGTGGCGCTTAGAGGCACTGCCCATCCTGCCCGAGCATTGGCCCCTGGTGGTCTACGAGCGAAGCAAAGAGCAGTTCGAAGTAGTGCAACAGATACTCCTATCTCCACGCGTATCGCGCATTGTGTGCGCCACGGATGCGGGGAGGGAAGGAGAACTGATTTTTCGCTACATCTACGAGGCGACCAAAAGCGAAAAGCCATTCAGCAGATTATGGATCTCCTCGCTGACGCCGGACGCCATCCGCAAAGGATTCTCCAGCCTTCGTCCCGGCAGCGATTATGACCGGCTGGCCGACGCCGCCTCCGGTCGAAGCAGGGCCGATTGGCTGGTGGGCATGAATCTCTCTCGCGCCTACTCGATTGTCTATAACGAAGAGCTTTCTGTGGGCCGCGTCCAGACCCCAACACTGGCCATGATCGTCGATCGCGAACTCACCCTGCGACGCTTCGTGCCCGAGGATTATCTCCAGGTGGTGGCCACCTTCCAGGCCAACCAGGCGAGCTATGACGGCACCTGGTTCCGTCCCCCCACCAAGTCCAGCGAAGAGAAAGATGCATCGACGAACAACAGGTTGCCCGCCGATGGCCAGGAAGCCAACCAGATCATAGCGCGGGCACGCACGGGCCAAGCCGCCATCGAGAGCTTGAACTCGGAAACAGTGCGTATGCTACCGCCCCTGCTGTATGACCTCACCGAACTGCAGCGGCATGCCAACCGTCTCTACGGCTTCAGCGCACAAAAGACACTCGATCTGGCCCAGGCACTTTACGAGCAACACAAACTCATCAGCTATCCCCGGACTGACAGCCGCTACCTCTCCACCGATATTGCGGAGACGGTGCCCAAAATTGTCTCCGCCATCTCCGGGCCGTACCGCCAGCAACTGGCTCCGGGGACCGGGGAACGCGCCCTCGGTAAGCGTTATGTCGACGACAACAAGGTCAGCGATCATCACGCCATTATTCCCACCACGATTGCGCTGCAACCGAGCAGGCTCTCCGATGAGGAGAACAAAATCTACGACCTGGTTTGCCGCCGCCTGCTCATGCTGTGGCATGACGATCATCTGCAGGAAGTGACCACGGTGATTACGGCCATCCGCGGCGAATCAATCGTGGACAGGTATCGCACCACGGGGACGGTGGTGCGGCAAACGGGCTGGAAGATTCTCGACGTGGGCGGCGAAGTACGAAGGGAGCCAAAGAAAGATTCTGAACAGAAGGCAATCGATCAGGCGCTGCCGGCAACCCTGGCGCAGGGCCAAGCGCAAACGGTAACCAACGTGGAAGCCATGAAGAAGAAGACCCGGCCGCCGCAACGATTTACCGATGCCACGATCCTGACCGCGATGCAAACGGCGGGCAGAACCCTGGACGAGAAAGAGCTATCCGATGCGATGAAGGAAACCGGGCTCGGAACGCCGGCGACTCGGGCAGCCATCATCGAAGTGCTTTTGAAACGCGGCTACGTCACCAGGACAGGCAAGAGCCTGGAGGCCACGGACAAGGGGATACACCTGATTGAGGTGGTGCACCCTGAAGTGAAGAGTCCAGCGATGACCGGCCAATGGGAGGCCTTTCTCAACCGGATCCAGCACGGTGAGGCGCAGCTCGATCCCTTCCTCCAACGCATCAGCGATTACGTTCGCTCAGTGGTGGGGCGGGTGAGCCAAACTACACCTGTAGCGAGAACAGCGCCGCCACCCGCTCAGGTTGAGACAACAGTTGCCAAAGAAGCTCCTGCTAGAAAGACCATCGCGGGCGATGCCACCCTCAGCCAGCTACTGCAAAGCGTGTTCGGCTTTTCCAGCTTTCGGCCAAATCAGGAGGCGGTGTGCCAGGCGGTGACCGCCGGAGAAGATGCGCTCCTGGTCATGCCGACCGGATCGGGCAAGTCGCTCTGCTACCAATTGCCAGGATTGGCGCGTGGTGGAACGACTTTGGTGATCAGTCCGCTCATTGCTTTGATGGATGACCAGGTGCGCAAGCTGAAGGAACTTGGCTTGTCGGCCGAGTGCATCCACTCCGGCCGCGATCGTGAGAGCTCACGGCAAGCTTGTGTCGACTACATGAAGGGCAATCTTCAGTTTCTGTTTATCGCTCCCGAGCGGCTGCGCGTGCCCGGCTTTCCTGAGATGCTGGCCAAGCGAAAACCCTCGCTGATCGCTATCGATGAAGCACACTGCATCTCGCAATGGGGTCATGATTTCCGTCCGGATTACCGCATGCTGGGCCAATACCTGCCGACTCTTCGTCCGGCCCCGGCGCTGGCGCTCACCGCGACGGCGACGCCGCTGGTGCAGAAAGACATTGCGGCGCAACTGGGGCTGAGCACGGTAAAGCACTTCATCCATGGCTTTCGCCGGGAGAATATCGGCATCGAGATTGTGGAGGCGCTGCCCTCCCAACGTCCCACGCTGGCGCGGGCGATCCTGCTCGAAGCCGGCAACCGCCCGGCGATTGTCTACACGCCGACACGCAAGCTGGCCGAAGCTCTGTCCACATCCTGGAAAAGGGAGTTTCGCGTGGCCGGTTACCATGCCGGGCTCGATGCCCAACGGCGGCGCCGGGTGCAGGAAGAATTCATGGGTGGCAAGCTAGATGTCATGGTAGCCACCACGGCCTTCGGTATGGGGATCGATAAGGCGGATGTCCGGACCGTGATCCATACTGCATTTCCCGGAAGCCTGGAAGGCTACTACCAGGAGATTGGCCGCGCAGGACGAGATGGAAAGCCGAGTCGCGCCGTGCTCATGTATTCCTACTCGGACCGCCACACGCACGATTTCTTTTTCGGCCGGGATTACCCGCCGGTCGAGTTACTAGATCGTATTTTTGCTCAGCTTGGCGCCGAGCTTCAAAGCAAAGAAACGGTGCGCAAACTGGCCAAGATGGAAGAGGACATCTTCGACAAGGCTCTGGAAAAACTTTGGATTCACAAAGGAGCAGTGCTGGACTACGCGGAGAATGTAAGCCGTGGGGTAGAGAGTTGGCGAGGTTCCTACACTATGCAGGCGGAGCAGAAGCAGGACCAGATCGAGGAGATCCTCCGCTTCGCCGAGAGCCATCATTGCCGGATGACCTCACTGGTCCGCCACTTCGGGGACACGTCGGATAGCGGGGCCGGGTGCGGAATCTGCGATTTCTGCGCCCCTGCCAATTGCGTTGCGCAGAGATTTCGAGGAGCTACGCATGCGGAGCGAATCGCCTGCGACCGGGTTCTCAAAAAGCTGCGATCCTTCCCTGGGAGATCTACGGGAAAGCTGCATGCGGACCTGTTCCCAGAAAACGAAATGAGTCGGGATGACTTCGAAGAGGTGCTGGGGGCGATGGCCCGGGCAGAACTGCTGGCGTTTGCCGATGCCGTCTTTGAGAAGCAAGGCAAGCGGATTCCCTACCGCACGGTCAGTCTTCTGCCGGCCGGGCTGAACTTCAATGAGACCCAGACGGCGCCTTTTATTATGAGAGACGCCGTGGCTACTGTGGCTTCGCCCAAACGCGGCAAGAAAGGTACGATCGTTGCGACGCTGCGGCAAGGCAAGCTAACCAAGCCGGCTTCAGTGGAAGCTCTGCCGCCGGAACGGCAGGTTCGCCTGGAACAGGCATTGCGGGCTTGGCGTTTGACCGAGGCCAAACGCAGAAACATGCCGGCGTTTCGCATCTTTGGCGACCGGACGTTACGCAATATCGCCAGCACCTGTCCCAAGAGCGACTCCGCCCTGCTTGCCGTGCCGGGGATTGGCATGGGCACCGTAGAAAAGTACGGCGCCCAAATCTACCATCTGGTCGCCAGCGCCGAATCTGTGCCCTGACAGAACACACTAGGAACGGGGCGATTGAAGCCTTTTCAGCCACTATCCCTTGCCGGATGGAAGCGCCACCCTCCCCTTTGTCATCCCGAGAGGCTGTGACTTTATTGATTTTTCGCACGAAGTCGTTGAGTTTCAAACAAAACTGTCATCCCGACCGGAGCGAAGCGTAGTGGAGGGACCTGCTGTTTTTTTCTGTCCATCCGATCTGACGGCCCCTATAAAAGTCACCGTCCTACCCTTTGTCATCCCGAGCGCAGCCGAGGGATCTGCAGTTTCACTCAACCCCCAACAAATGCGTGGGGCACCAGCTCTCTGACACCCGTCACAATCTCCGGCGACAGGACTGCAGAATAAAGTTTAAAGTGGAGTCAACTCCATGGACGGCGTAGCTATACCGCAAGAGAAAGACGATGAACGGGCGGGGATGATGGGCCTCATCCGCGAGTTACTGCGGCCTTACCGCGGCAGTCTGGCCATCATTCTTGCGGCGATGATCGTCCAGAGCGCGATGACGCTGGCCGCACCCTGGCCGCTCAAGATCATCCTCGATAACGTAGTCGTCGGCCGCAGGCTTGATTCATGGATGGCCCGCCTGCTCGAGCCGTTGTTGACGCACGGCCACCGCGTACATCTTGCAATGCTGGCGGCGCTAGCCGTGGTCTGTATCGCCATTTTCAACGCCCTTGCATCGTACACCGCGAATTACTTCACTGAGAGCGTGGGCCAGTGGGTGGCCAACGATCTCCGGATGCGGACCTACCATCATCTGCAGTATCTTTCGTTGCGCTATTACGACACCCACCAGTCCGGTGTCCTGCTGAGCACGATTACCGCCGACGTGCTCACCATCCAAAACTTCGCTTCGTCGGCAACCCTGGGCATCGTGGTGGATATGATCACCATCCTGGGCATGCTGGTGATCATGTTCTTCCTGAACTGGGACTTTACTTTGATCGCGGTCGCAGTGACGCCATTGCTGCTGTTGCTGGCCTCCCGGTTCAAGAAGGCGGTCAAGAAGTCGACACACGAGGTACGCAAGCAGCAGAGCAATATCGTGGCGGTGGTACAGCAAGATCTCGAATCCATCCGCGTGGTCACAGCCTTCGGACGCCAGGAACTGGAACAGGAAACACTTCAGGCCGTGAGCAACGCAACCGTAGTTGCGGCGCTCAAAGCGCGTCAGGTGAAGGCTCTGCTTTCGCCCATCGTTTCCATCATCGTCGCCTTCTGTATTGGCTTTGTCCTCTGGCGCGGCTCCCTGCTCATTCTTGCTGGATGGATGACGGCGGGGGAATTAACCGTCTTCCTCTCCTATCTGGGTTCATTTTTCAAGCCGGTGAAGGACCTCGCCAGCATGAATAACTCCATCGCCCAGACTGCGGTGGCCGTGGAACGCATTCGGACGATTCTCGATGCCGACGCCATACTTCCTGAAAAACCAGAGGCGCGCGAGCAACCGATTCGCGGGGAAATCGTCTTCGATCATGTGGCCTTCGCCTATGATGAAAGCTGCCCAGTGCTGCGCGATGTAAGCTTCACTGTCAAGCCCGGACAGATGATCGGCGTCGTCGGGCCCACGGGTGGCGGCAAATCTACGATCATGAGCCTGATTCCCCGGTTTTACGATCCCGGCGCAGGCAAAGTTCTAGTCGACGGCATCGATGTGCGCGATTATCGATTGCAGTCCTTGCGCAACCAGATCGGCTATGTGCTGCAGGAGACCGTGCTCTTCCGCGGATCCGTGCGCGATAACATCGCGTACGGCCGTGTGGGCGCCACCGACGAGGAGATTGGCGAAGCCGCGAAGCTCGCCAACGCGGACGAGTTCATCTCCCGCATGCCCAATGGCTATCAAACCTTCGTCGGTGACCGGGGCGACACCCTCTCCGGCGGCCAGAGGCAGCGCATCGGAATCGCGCGCGCGATCATACGCAATAACCCAATCCTGATTCTCGATGAACCGACGGCAGCCCTTGACACCGAATCGGAAAGACTGGTCATCGAAGCGCTCGAGCGGTTGATGAAAGGACGAACCGTGCTCACCATTGCGCACCGGCTGAGCACCATCCGCGATGCGGATAAGATAATCGTGTTGAAAGACGGCGTGGTCGCAGAGCAGGGCACGCACGCTCAACTGCTGGCTCTGGGTGGAACCTACGCCGAGCTGTATAGTGTACAGTTCGATACATCAGCGGCCAAGGCCGCTCTCTAGAGGCCAGGGAAAGTCATATATGTCCCGTACCTTGATCGTTCTCCCTGATGATTCTGTCCAGCCGATTCTGGACGCGATCAACGGCGCGAAAAAATCACTGCGCATCAAGATGTTCATCTTTACCGATCCGTCCCTGTTGGATGCGGTAATTGCTGCCCATCACCGGGGTGTCAAGGTACGCATCATGTTGAATCCCAGGCGCCGCAATGGGGTTTCAGAGAACGATGAGACCCGCAGCAAACTGGAGGCAGCCGGCATCGAGGTGCGCGACAGCAATCCGGCCTTTGATGTTACCCACGAAAAGTCCATGGTGGTCGACGATAAAACCGCTTTTGTCAAGTCGCTGAATTGGCAGACCAAGAATTTAACCAGTACTCGCGACTATGCCGTCATCACCAGGCACGCGCACGAAGTGGAAGAGATTATCAACGGCTTTGAAGCGGATTGGAGCCGCCAGGATTTCGCGTCCAGGCATCTGATCTGGTGCCGCGGCAATGGACGGGAGCGGATTACCCAATTCATCAACCAGGCCAAGCACTCGTTGTGGTTACAAAACGAACGCTATCAGGATCAGATGATCATCGAGTGCCTGGTGCGGGCAAAAGAACGCGGAGTAAAAGTTCACGTGATGGCCCGGCCGCCGCACACGCTCAAGAAGGACAAATTGATCGAGGGCGTGGGTGGGCTTCGCATTTTGAACGACATAGGCGTCCAGGTACGCAAGCTGAAGAAGCTGAAGCTTCACGCAAAAATGCTGCTCGCCGATGGAGAACGGGCCATTATCGGGTCAATCAACCTGGCGCCCGGCAGCTTCGACAGCAGGCGCGAATTGGCGATAGAGGTGGACGATAAACACATCGTGGATCGTCTGCACCAGATCGTGAAGCGTGACTGGAAGAACGCTCATCCGCTTGACCTCACGGATGAAGGACTGCTGGCTGACCTGAAAAAGCACGGAGGCAAAGGCCTCGAAGAGCTCGGACTCGAAGATGAGTCGCCGGACAACGAGGCCAATATTTAGGCGTCTATATCTGGGAAAAGGACGTCGGCCTGAGTATCAGGTTGGAGATATTGCTCACTATCGCTTCGCTGCTGTATCTGGGCAAAGCCGACAGCTTTTTCCATTGCGGGTCAGAGCGAAACGCGTCCCACTTCACGTCGATCTCCGATATGTCGGGATAACTGACCATATAGGTCAACTGGGGCAGGCGAGGCCCAATCAAGGTGTCGCCGAAGAAAACCTGCCAGAAACCGGCGCGCGCAAAGACCTCAAACTCGCCTTTATGGAACATCTCCACTTTGGTCACATGATCCTGCTGAGTTGGACTTTCGTAGGTGCGCAGCTGAAAAACTCGTTTGCCGTGCTGCGCGGTAGCGGGCGGCAGCACCAGCCGGGGCCAGCCTTCAAACGCGATCATGAGTGAACTCTCGATCCGCTCGAAACCGGGCGCGGTCGCCGGCGCGCTCCAGAATGGGGCAGCCGCCTTCATAAATTCTTCATCTTTTGCCAGCTGCAACTCGGCCGTAGCCAGTGATTCCAGCGTCGTCGATGGGATAAGCAGGTAAAGGGCAGGGGTCTCGGGACCGAGGTCGAGGTTGAAGGCGCCGATGGGCGAAAAGCCCCTCCGGTTGAGCGCAGGAATCAGGGCATCGGCCAGGTAGCTCTGCAACAGTTTACTCTGCGGTCCTGACTGCAGATGGTACTTGCGCAGCTCATAGTACTCGCGGGCTTTGCCTGCAGGCGCCTGAGCCGGGGAATCGTTCGGTGTCAAAGCAACCGCCGCTGCGGCCAGGGACGAGGTCAGGAAATGGCGTCTTTGCAAAGCTCCTCCATAGAAAGGAGAATTTTAAAGCATTTCTTCTGTTACTGTGGCGTGGCTGGAATTACGCGTGGAGAAAGGAGACGTGCATGCAAAGGCGTGAACTTCTCAAGCTTGGAGCAGCCGTCGCCGGCGGATTGGCAACAAGTCGAGTCGCCGAGGCTCTTCCCCCGCCGATACCAATTATCGATACCCACATTCACCTCTTTGATCCGAGCCGTCCAGGAGGCGTGCCGTGGCCGGCGAAAACAGACACCGCGCTCTACAAACCTGCGCTGCCCGAGCGATACAAGAGCATTGCCGGCCCGTTTGGTGTGGTTGGCGCGATCGTGATCGAAGCCAGTAACCTGGTGAGCGATAACGATTGGGTGCTTAAGGTAGCAGCGAACTATCCCATCATCGTCGGCATGGTCGGGGACCTGATTCCGGGTACTCCTGCGTATCAAAAGGAACTCGACCGGCTGCATGCGAACCCTCTCTTCCTGGGCATCCGGTACGGCAATCTATGGGACCGGGACCTGGCTGTCGACGTCAATAAGCCTGAATTCCTTCCCGGGCTGAAGATGTTGGCCGAGCGCGGCTTGGTGCTCGATAGCGCAAATCCCGATCCCAGTCTCATTCGGGCAATCGCCGGCGTAGCGGACCATATTCCCGAGTTGCGCATTGTGATCGACCACCTGCCCAGTACACGCGTGCCCTCTGAAGCAGCCGCGCACGATGAGTATTGGTCGCTGCTGCGTCACTTGGCGCAAAACAAAAACGTCTTCGTCAAGCTTTCCGAAGTAATCGCCGCCCGAATCGAACAGGCGGGCGGTCCTACATTCGACCACGAGACACTCGGCGCCCTTTGGGACGTCTTCGGTGAAGATCACGTTCTCTATGCCAGCGACTGGCCGAATAGCGACCATCATGCAACGTACGCGGAGAGCATCTCGATTGTGCGCGACTTCGTTCAAGCTAAAGGCCGAAAAGCCGAAGAGAAGTTTTTCTGGAAGAACTCGGTTGCCGCCTATCGCTGGCATCGGCGGCAGGCAGACCAACCCGTGCTGCAGGAGAAGGCCTGATGCTTCAGTCTTGTCCAAATAGTTTTTTCGATCGGCCGATTGACAGCACTCGCCGAAAACAAAGCAGCCATCAGGTGTCTCGGGCATCAAGCCGCTTTCAAAGAGCCTGGAAAGCCCAGGACTGGACGTCTGGGTGATTCTGTGCCGTCCCTGCGGGACTGGTCTGGGTGGGAATGTACACCCAGGACTGACGTCCTGGGCTACTCTCGAAGAGATGTACCTGTCCAGAGACTTTTCTTGCCCTGTGATGCTGTACTGGGAAACCATGATTATCAGCGATGGCCGGAGAGAGGTGGATGCGGAACTGGAATACGCGCGCAGCGGACGCAACGGCGGTGCAGCTACCCGCTGGACAATGCCCTCGCGCTGGTATCGCTTTGAATTCAGCGAACGACCCACTGATTACGTTTCTGGCGCTCGACAGCAACATGCCGCACGCGGCAGCCAAGCTAAGCCTCGGACTTGATTTCACCCTGACTCCCGAGCAACAGGCAGAACAGCTGGCATGGCTCGAAGCCGAGTTAAAGCGTCCCCGCATGACTCCCTTTCTGGGAGTCATCGCACATCATCCCGTCTACTCAGATGGGCCCCACGGAGACCACCCGGTGCTGATCCGCGATTGGGATCCGTCATCTGCAAGTGTCGAGTGGACCTTTACATGGCGGGCCACGACCACGACTCGCAGCACCTGGATGTTCGAGGGCCATCCGACCAGCCATTTCCTTTCTGGGGCGGAGGGGCGGATTTGTACTCGCTCAAGGTTGATCCTGCGCAGCGCGGGCCCTATGCGCAGAAGGTTTACGGCTTTAGCCGTATCTCGGTAACTGCGCGGCTGATGACCCTGAGGCACCTGCATCAAAATGGCCACATGGTGCATGCTTTCACCAGGACGCCGGAGGGTAAGATCGCTATCCTAAGCTAGAGGCGGTCGATGTTTGCTACTGAGGCTCGGACGCCGATTAAAGTGGATTGGGAGTGGGTAGCTCAAGAGACGCAACCGCTCGCTCTCACGCTCCATCGATCGGGTACGGCCGCGAAGCAGGTCGCTGAGCGAAATCGTTCCGCAAATCTCCTGGCTCTTGCGGTCGATGACAGGCAGCGTCGCCAAGCCCTCAGTTGCCATCATCTCTGCTGCACCGCGCGCCGTTCCGTCGGAGTAGGTGTAGAGCGGTGGCAATGCTGCCTTCGTCGGCGGAACCGGCGTCATCAATTCCCGCACCATCACCAGCTCGAGTGGATCCACGCCATATTCTCGACTAAGGTGGTACCCCCTGCGGCTTAGCTTCTCGGTGAGAATCGAACGGGGCATCAGCAAAGATGTCACCAGGTAGGACGCAATGCACGCCATCGTCAGCGGCAGCAGCGCTGGGAGAAAATGCGTCACCTCCAGACTAAACAGAATCGCCGTTAGCGGAACACCAAGCGAGCCCGCAAGCATCGACCCCATCCCTATGAGAGCCCAGAAGGCCTGCGCGTCAACAGAGGCATGCGCCAGATGTCCGGCCAGCGCACCCACCGCGCCACCAATCATCAGCAACGGGGCGAGCACTCCGCCCGACGTTCCCGAGCCCAGCGAGAATGCCCACATCAGCGACTTTGCAATGAGCAACCCGGCGATCAGGCCGATTGTGGCTTGGCCGCGCAGTAGCTGTGCGATGTTGTCGTAACCCACGCCCAGTCCACGGGGAAAGAACAGGCCTCCCACGCCGATGCCGATCCCCCCGAGCGCCGGCCACCACATCCAGTGCAGGTGAAGATGATCGAATATATCTTCAAAGGCGTACATCATGCGGCTCATCGCAGCAGACGCCACACCCATCACCGCGCCCAGCAGCAATGCACCGACGACAACACTGACACTCGGAGTCACAGCAACGGCGGGCATGGGGAACAACGGACCAGCGCCCAGCCAATACACGCGCAGGATGGCCGCGGTCACGCTCGCGATCGCCACGGGAACCAGGCTCCGGGGCCTCCATTCAAAGAGCAGCAACTCAACCGCCAGAAGGATTGCCGCCACCGGCGTAGCAAACGTCGCGGACATACCCGCTGCCGCTCCGGCTACCAGGAGCGTTGTCCGTTCTGCATCGGTAACATGCATCCATTGCGCGATCAATGATCCGACCGCTCCCCCGGTCATAATGATCGGGCCTTCTGCCCCGAAGGGTCCGCCCGATCCGATCGCGATCGCAGCGGAGATAGGCTTCAAGAGAGCAATTTTCGGATCCACTTTTGCGCGATGAAGGAGAATCGCTTCGATCGCCTCTGGAATTCCGTGGCCCCGGATCTTGTCTGAACCAAACCGTGCCATCAATCCCACCAGGAGACCGCCTAACAGCGGCACGATGACCATCCAATAGCCGAGCGGACTGCCCGCCGGCGAAACCGCTACCGTGCTGAGCCGGTGATAGTAAAACAGATTCGTAAACAGCGCGATGCAGCGTAACAGCAATACCGCCAACACCGTCGCGCACGCGCCGATCCCAATGGCAACTCCCGAAAGCAGCCACACCCTCCGATCGACTGTGAAATCTCTTAGAACAGAAGGTTCAGACCTCAACTGTCACCCCTCGCTCTCTCGCGTCACGGGCCACCCGCGGTCTTTTTGCGCCCTGGAAAGCGCGGATCTGCGTCAAGGCCGCTATGAGCTGTGGCGCCAGCTCGTACAACTCGTGCTCATGATCCAGGGAAAGAGATTGCAAAAGTTGCCCACCCTGGGAAGTGACTTGCAATTCGACGAATCGTCGATCATGGGTGTTTTGTATTCGTCGAATCAAGCCCTGCTCTTCACAGCGTTTGCTCAACTCCACGACACTGTGATGGCGCAATCCCAGCCTTTCTGCCGCATACGAGATAGTCGGCACAACCCCGTCGGGAATGCCGGCGATCTGTAGTAAGAGTTGGTGCTGTTGCGGGTGAAGCCCTGCTTTTGCTGCTGCTTCTTCGCTGAAGTGCAGGAACCGGCGAAGTGCATAGCGAAATTCCGCCAATGTTTGCAGCCTTTGCTGCGCTGTCTTTTTGGAAACTCCGTTCATGTCTGAATTATATCGTGTCACGATATAATTTTCAAGAACCGCCAAATCTGCTCAGGTTTTCGGAGAGCTAACGGCGTCCCGTCGAAAGATGCCCCCTATTTTTCGCTGCTGGGCGGTACCAGCCCCTTCAATCGCAGATATAGCGCTAGCGTGGCGTATTGCTCATTGTCATGGGAAATGTTCCCCCACAACAGGCTCAAGCGCGACCGTTTCGCCGGGCCGGCTTGCAGCATTTCTGTCGCATTGGCACCCGTTAGGCCGGCATAGGCCTTGTCACACTCGGCAAAGGAAGCATTCAACGCCTCCAAAATTACAGCCTTATCCGCTGTATCCGCCGGCACTTTCGGGGCCGCGCCTGGATCTATGTGGTTCGCTGCACCGCAGATATGGAACTGCGCCTCGGTCACATGGTTCACCACCCGCCCGAAAGTCCGAATATCCGGAGTAGGCTTGTAACTGTAATCCTCCGGCGGCATCTTCTCCGCTGCTTTGACTATGTTCGGTTTAACTCGCGCATAGGCTGCTTGCGCCTCGCTCGCCAGCGGGCTTTCCTGCCCCACAGCCACTCCCGAAAGCATCAACCCCGCCACTGCACACGCAATCCCTATACGCTGCATCTTTATCCTGCCTCCCAGTGCCAACCAGCCTACCTAGGCCCCGGTCACTTCACAAGTGCGAAACTTATACGGAGAGGACTCTCTTATGCGGCTTACCTTTTGTCTGCTGTGGATAGCGATGAGCGGCACCGCCTTTGCCCAACAACCTTTCGTGCATGGTCTCTGGGTATGGAAGACCGCTTCGGTTCTCGCCGCACCGAACAGCGGTGAGGCCTTACGCGATTTCTGCCGGGCGCAAACCGTCAACGAGGTATACCTCTCCTACTCGCCAGACAAGGCCGACGCCACGGAAGAAGAGGAGGTCGCCGGGGTCATCGCTTTGCTCCATCGATCTGGAATCCGGGTGGAGGCGCTGCTATCGAGCGTGAACGCCGATGAGCCGGGCGCACACCGGGAAAAGCTGCTCGGCCATGTCCGGGCTGTACTCGACTTTAATCGCAAGCATCCGCGTAGTGGATTCGATGGCGTCCACCTCGACGTGGAGCCGCACCAGCGCCCGGAAAACAAGGGCCCGGGGAACCTGGCGTTCCTTCCGGATCTCCTCGAAACCTACCGTGAAGTGCGCGCGCTGGTCGAGCAGAACCGGATGACCGTCAATGCGGACATTCCCAACAAATTTCTCAAGGGTGACCAGGGTCAGCGCCAGGCGCTGATGTCTTCCCTGCCCCGGTTGACGCTGATGCTTTACGAGCTGAGCAACCCGTCCGACGGAGAGAGCGCCGCCGCCCAGGCGGCTAAGCTTCGCCAAGCCAGCGAAAACTACTTCAACATGGCGTATCAGGGATTGAGTCAGACTCACCTGGCAAAAATGGCCATCGGTCTGCGCACTCCCGATTACGAGAGCCAGCTTCCCAACATGCTCAAAACCGTAGAGCAGGATTTGAGCAGCAACCCGCACTACCTGGGCTGGGCCTGGCACTCCTACAAGGATGCCAAGTAATACAGTTAAGATTACATTTACCGTCTATTGCCCAGCGTTCGCCGCAGTCGGGAGAGTCCAGGCGAAGACAACCCCGCCGCTGCTGTTTAATAAATATTGCCGCCCGTTGATTAGATAGCTGATGGGTGAAGATCCAATATTCCCACCCGAGCCGGCATGCCAGAGGGTCTTGCCGGTGCTGGTGTCAAGAGCAAGAAAATTTCCCCGTATATCGCCGGTGAAGGTGAGCCCGGTGACCGTGGTCATCACTCCGGAGCCTGGAGTTCCTCGTCCCAGATCATGCGTCCACCGAATTTTGCCCGTTTGATAATCGATGGCCTCGATAACGCCTGTGCCCCACAGCCCATAATCGGCCCCGGCCCAGCCGTATACGCCATCGGCAGGTTTGGCGAAATAGATGGAGTAGCTGGGGTGGGCGGACACGATGAAGAGCCCCGTCTTTGGATCAAAACTGGGAGCTCGATAGTTGGTCATTCCACTCTCGTCGGGCGCTATCAAACGCCCATCGGGCGTGGGTTCCTTGGCCGGGTTGGGAATGGGACGCCCCTGCTTATCGACCCCAAGGGACCAGTCGACCGGCCCAAAAGGAACGGTGAGTAAGCTCTTGCCGTCGGTGCGATCGAGCACGAAAAAATAGCCGTTGCGGGAACTCTGCAGCAGCATCTTGCGCGGCTTGCCGTGAAACATTCCGTCCACCAGCACCGGGGTCTCGGCCGCATCCCAGTCATGGGTATCGTGTGGGGAGGGCTGAAAGGCCCACACCAGCTTTCCAGTATCCGGGTTGAGGGCCACGATGCTGCACGTATAAAGGTTCTCTCCAGGGCGAGTTGAGGCGGTGAGTACCGGCGTGGGATTTCCGGTTCCCCAGTACACCAGGTTAAGTTCGGGATCGTAGGTGCCCGTCATCCATGAATTGCCACCGGACGGTGCTCCCGGTGTACCCAGAGGCGGCGTGGCATTCCATTGCCATTGTGTCTGCCCGGTCTCAGGATCGACCGACCGCACGTACCCCACCAGGTTATCGAAATCGCCCGAGGTACCGAAAAGCAAGTGATTGCCCACCACCAGCGGACTCATGCTGGTCCAATACCCCTTGGTGGAATCAGCGGCCTCCACGATCCAGCGCACCTTACCATCTTTGGCGTTGAGCGACACCAGGTGCCCATCGGCAGACAAAAAATACAGCCAATCCTTGTACATCGCGACGCCGCGGCTGCCAATATGGAAGCCATGATTGGGCGGGTACGTGTAGTGCCAGAGCTGGTGACCGGAGAGCGCATCGATCGCCCACACGTTGTCCGGGACAGTAAAGTACAGCACGCCATCGACCAGCAATGGGCTGGATTTGATTTCCGCACTCTGGTGGGTTTGAAAAGCCCAGGCGAGGGCCAGGGTGTCGACATTCTGCGGCGTGATTTGTTCCAGCTTGCTGTGGCGCTGTCCGTCATATGTGCCGTGGTATAGGGGCCAACTGTCGGCTGGCGGACTCAGTAGCATGGAGTTGTCTACGCCCTGCGCCCACAGCGTGCCGGAGAGAGAAAGCAAAAGAGCACTGATCAGCAACTTCATTCGTCTTTGAGCCTTTCAGGCCAACGTGACTTTCAGGGTAATGCCCATATCAGACAGGTTAACTGCCGGCATGCGTACCTTCAAACCATGGTTGTCCTGCTTCCAATGCAGCTTGTCCTGGTATCCCAGCAATTGTACGTTGAGGATTTTCCCGGGCTTCTGCGGACTGTCGCCGCCCAGCGGCTTGATGACGAATTCGCCGGCTGGTATTCCCATGACGTAGGCGTACAGAATTTTTCCCTTTGTGGTGAAGCGCACATCCTGTGCCGTCAAACCGGGCTGCTTGCTCTCATTGAAGCCGCTTTGGGAAACCACTTCTTCAGTCGATGGTCCGTCACCATAGATCTTCCAGGGGCGTGAACCATAGATCCCTTCGCTGTTGACGGCCATCCACCTGGTTATGCCCTCGAGCACTTTCAACTCTTCGGGATCCAGTTCACCGCTGTTGGGCAAGGGAAAATTCAACAGTAGATTGCCGTTCTTGCTAACAATGTCCACCAGCAGATCAATCACCTTCTTCGGGGTCTTGTAAACTTGTCCTCGCTTGTAGTGCCAATCGCCGATGCAGGTGTCGGTCTGCCAGGGGCCGGTCGAGATGGCGTCGGAAACTCCTCGTTCGTGGTCGACGATACAGGTGCCGACCGCGCAGTCGCTAGCTGCCTTGCTGCAGTAGACGGCTTCCACCTTGCCGCTGTGCAGGCTGGCGCTCACGTTATAAACCTCGGCCACGGTGGCCAACCCGTATTCGTCAAACGGAATGCCGCCGTCGGTGTAAAGCAGATCGGGCTGATGCTGGTCGATGAGATCTTTAATACGGTTGAAGTACTCCAGCTTCCACTCGTCGGGCGCGACGCGTCCCATAGCCTTCGCTGTTTTGGCAAAGTCATGCGGCATCAGCGTGTAGCTGTGATAGAGATCAGCAAATAGCGGGTTAGTGCCGTCGTAGGATATTCCGGCCAACGGGCCCGTGGTGTCGCTTGTGTGTGCCGGCGCGAGCCAGTCAAAGCTATTGGAGAGGTGCTCACTCACTCCAAAGCGCAGTCCACGCTTGCGCGCGGCCTGCTTGTAAAGCCCGACGATGTCTCGCATGGGCCCGGTGGCCGTCGCGTTCCAGCGAGGTTGATACTTCGAATTCCACATATCGAAGTTGTCATGGTGGACGCCCATGCTGACGAAGTACTTGGCGCCGGCCTTCACATACAGGTCCATCAAATACTCGGGATCCCACTTGTCGCCCTTGAACAACGGAATCAGGTCTTTGTAGCCAACCTTGGAAGGATGTCCGTAGGTTTTGAGGTGATACTCGTATTGCGGGGTGCCCTGGATATACATGTTGCGCGCGAACCAGTCGCCGTCCTCAACGCCGGACTGGGGTCCCCAATGCGACCAGATACCGAACTTCGCATCGCGGAACCACTCCGGGACCTGGTAGGCGTCGAGCGAACCGCGCGTCGCCTGGAAGGGCCCTGAGGTAAGGGGAAGCGTAGGCGCCTGCCCAAAAGCGCTTCTCGTCCCCGCCCAAGCGGCCGAGTAGCCCAGCAATTTAATTGTGTCGCGCCGCGTAAACCGCATGTGGAGCCGCCTCTACGTCTTCGCCTTGGTTATATCTACGCGAGGCGTCTTTATCAACCCTGGGCGAACCGGCAGGGCGGAGCGCCAAAAAAATGCGATAGACTGAATTTTCACTCCGTCCAACAACTTTGGTCGCTCCTCGCCTGGGGCGTGATCGCTCTTCGTACGATCGGGACTTTTTTAAACCTAACTAATCGACGCTGCGGCCCATGCAACGGTACACCGAATTCTTTTCCGGAAAGGAAATAAATACGATGACAGTTAGCCGACGGGAATTCTTGAATCGCGTAGGACGGGCAGGCGGATACAGCGCAGCCTTCCTCATGATGCAGGGCCTGGGACTGATGCCGGCGACCGCCGAGCGAGCTGAGCCGGCTGCGCCAGGATCGGGCAAAGGAGTGAAGGCAGTGATCCTGGGCGGAGGGATCGCAGGGCTGGTGGCGGCCTACGAGCTCTGCGCCCTGGGATACGAATGTACGGTTCTCGAAAGCCGGCAGAGACCGGGGGGACGGAACTGGACGGTTCGCGGTGGAGACAAAGTAACCTTCCTCGACGGAACGACGCAGACCTGCTCGTGGGAAGACGGACACTATCAGAATTTTGGACCAGGGCGGCTGCCCTCCGTCCATCACACCATGCTGGGCTACTGTCAAAAGCTGGGTGTCGCGCTTGAGGTGGAGGTGAATATGACACGCTCCGCCTTCCTGCAAAACGATAACGCGAACGACGGCAAGCCGATGGTCTTGCGCCAGGTTGAAAACGATACCCGGGGACACGTGAGCGAGCTGCTGGCAAAGACAATCAACCAGGGAGCTCTCGATCAGGAACTATCCAAGGAAGACCGGGACCGGATGCTGAGTTTTTTGAGAACATACGGTCCCCTGGACGAGGCGGGCAAGTACGGCGGAAGCGATCGCGCCGGATACGCCAAGATGGCCGGCGCCGGTGACCAGACGGGCGTACTGAGCAAGCCCATCGACATGCACACGCTGCTCGATGAGGACTTCTGGCAGAGCATGCTCTTCGATGAGCAGTTCGACATGCAGGCCACCATGTTCCAGCCGGTGGGTGGAATGGATCGCATTGCCTATGCATTCGCCAAGGCGCTGGGTGACGTGGTGAAGTACAACGCGCCGGTCACAGAAATTCGCAAGACTGCGAAGGGTGTCAAGATCGGGTATACGGATCATGGCTCGGCGCGAGTGATCGAGGCGGACTACTGCATCTGTACCATGCCGCTCACCATTTTGAAGAAGACGCCCAACGACTTCAGCGCACCGTACAAGAAAGTGATAGCCGAGTGTACGTATTCGAGCGCCTACAAAATCGCGTGGGAGAGCCGCAGATTCTGGGAGCAGGACTACAACATCTACGGCGGTCTGGAGTTCGTCAACGTCGGATGCAGCCCCATCTGGTTTCCTTCCGGGGGAATGTTCACGCCACGCGGCGTGCTGGTGAGCGGATACACCGATGAGTCGCGCTCCTCGTTGGAAGGGCTCACCATAGAGCAGAAGTTTGCGGAAAGCCGCAAGTCCATCGAGCGCCTGCATCCCGGGCACGGCAAGGAGCTGGAGAAGCCCGTGTACGTGAGCTGGGGCCAGATACCGCACAACGAAGGTTCGTGGATCCGGACGTATGGGCCTGGACAATCGAGTTGGCGAGCCTTTGGCCTAACGCGGCAGACGGGGGAAGCGCAACATCCGGCCGCGGCACGCATGCAGACCAATCCGGGCTACGAGACACTCATCGAGCCCGATGGGCCGATCATCTTCGCAGGCGATCACGTGAGCCACATTGTCGCTTGGCAAGAGGGAGCGGCATTGAGCGCCCTGCGGGCAGTGGAGCAGGTGAATGAGAAGGTGAAAGCGGCCAAGCTGGCCGGCGGATTGTCTCAGCGGAGTTGAGGGTCATTGGCCTTTAGTGTCCTATCAGAACCCAATAGGGACGGGCCCGAAAGAGAACAGCAGATCCCTCCACTACGCTGCGCTCCGGTCGGGATGACAATTCTGTTAACGCCGAAACCTTTGACCTTCTAACAGAATTGTCATCCCGACCGGAGCGCAGCGTAGTGGAGGGATCTGCTGTTCTCTTTCGGGCCCGTCCCTATTGGGTTCTGCTGTCAGATAGAATTTTTCAGAAAAGTCAGCTCTTCCCCAGCGTATCCAGCGGAATTGGTCTCTTCCTACGGACTCAAAAATGCGGAAGCGCCTTCCGGCCCGCTCCAACGATAACGCCACTGCTGCTGTGCGCTCGTTTTCCCGCTCCCCTGCCAACGCTCAGGAGTGCTGGTCTCCAGCCAATCGACTGGCCTCGCGGTAGTGCCACCGGCAGCCACGATCGCGAAAGCCTCACGCAGCGCTGCGCGCTGCTCTTGTCCTCGCGCTGGGGGCCCCGCAGAGACGATGGTTGCGGTTCCGCTGTGCGCCAGCACTTCGAGCCACTGCCGGTTGAACTCCCACGGAACCGCCTCCGTAATGCCCACCAGATCCGCGTCCAGAGTGTAGAAAGTTCCGTGCTGGGGCAGCCGAAAGGCAAGCGTGTTCACCCCCATGCGCCGGGTGCGCTCCCACTGGCGGCCGCTGGTGTCGTCGCCAGTCCGCTGCAAATCGAAGATGCCCTGGCCCAGGTGGCCGACGGTGTTGCACCCATCGAGCAATATCCGCTCCCCGGCCGTCTCGCGCAGCAGCGCATAGAACTCCGCGATCACCTCGGCGTTTGTCCGGCTGCGATCGTGCAGCGACCATCCGGGCAGAGTCGGTTGGGGCCCCATCTCGAACCCCCACTGGCCCAGCAGGTCGTAGGTACTAAAGTCATGCTTCACCATCTGGTAGCCCCAGCCTGTCGCCTCGCGCACCTTGGCACGGATTTTCTCTTGCGCCTCAGGCAGCGTCGGATCGTAGGCAAGCTCACGCGCCCGGCCCTGCTTCTCCCCAAACCGCGCGTCCGGCAACAGCAATCCACGCGCAGCATCGTGCGGCGCCTCGAGCGGCCGGATCCAGATTCCTGGCCGCGCTGTACGCTGCTTGATTTCGTGCGCCAGATTGCCCATGTCCGGCCACGCGGCCGTACCGTTGCTCCAGCCGCCGTCGACCACCGAGAAGGGCCGCGTGCCCCCCCTGGGTGCGAGCTCGACGACGAACTCCGTGTCGCGCAGGATTGTCTCTGCTGTGCTTCGCCCATAGCTGTAGCACCAATCGTTCGCGCCATAGATGGGCAAGATCGGCCGCGACGCCCGGGCACACATGCTCCGGCAAAGCCCCGAGACTGCGTCCGCTGCACGCTCGCCATCGACGCCGCGACGGGTGACCACCGTCGCCATCGTCAACCTTCGTTGGCCGAGCTCGACGCCGTCTCCACCGTTGGTTACGTTCAGCCACAGGGACACGCCCTCCGGATCAAGCTGCCAAAAGCACAGCGCAGCCGCATCCGTCTTTACCCCATAGCCATGACACATCGAGCCATCGTGGGTGGCGAAGTACCATGGCATCACGCGTTCCGGAATCAGGTCGCGCCAGCCCAGGTCCCCATAGCTGCGCTCCCACGCATCACCCAAAGCACACAGGCCGGGCGTCACTTGCGCTTGCCACCGCACATGCACCGCAGCGATTTTGGTCGACGGCGCAGCAAGCGTCAGCACCAACCCATCCTGTTGCACCGTGCTTTCGACCACAACCTGGCCGCCGCCCCACTGGGCGCCGGTGGCTTGCAGCGGGATTCTGCCTGCGGGCAACGTCCGCTCGAAACTCGCGTGTGCCGTCACTCCATCCGGCACACGCAGCAGATCAAGAAACGAGGACAGCCTGGTCTGCGCCCCGCTCGTTTCGCTGGCCGCCGCTACTACTGTCAAACCGCCGATCGCGGCAGCGCCCTCGCGCAGAAATGACCGGCGGGTCAGTTGCTCCGATTTGTTTTTTAGATCCTTCTTCATGATTGCAGCGCAAAAGTGACGATGAGCGCTCTCGCAGGCTTATCTTCATGGCATCGGTACCGGCGGCTGGTGCTGCCGTCGATCCAGGCACTATCCTCAGTGTGCAGCAATTCCGTCTTATCATCTGTCGAGAGCGTCAGCGGGCCGTCAATTACATAAACCAACTCGAGTCCCGCAAATATCTGAGGATGGAAGTCGGCGCCCTCAGTGCCCGGCAAAAAGTCTGCGATGCAGGGGACGATATGACGATCGGGAACCAACACACTCATGCTGTCTGATATCAGGAATTCTCCTACCACAAGGCGAATACGTTCTTTCCCCCGGGAAACACGAAAGACCTTGTCATTCTCGTCTCTGAAAAAGTAGGAGAGTTCCTTCTTAAACACCAGTGCAATGCGGGATAGGTTTCTTAGCGTTGGGATCACCCGCTCGTTCTCCAATTGGGAGAGAAAGCTCGCGGAAAGCCCAACCTCTTTTCCCAGCTCAGCCAGACCCATGGAACGCTTTAGCCGGAGGCGGCGTATTTTCTGCCCTATGCCTTTCGCTTCGATCAGGGCGTCTACGATCGCCTCGTTGACGGTATCGAGCGAGAGGCTTGACTTGACACGTTTGGCCATGGCCTCCACGCTCCGGAAGCAGAAATCCTGGTACAAGTTTCCCTGCCCGGCCTCTCGATTCTATCTTTTCTTCACCACCAGTTTAGCCTCTGGTCTGGTCTGGACTCAGGGGATACGATGGAATGCGCCAACGTGGTCATCTGCGACGGCGAGATAGTAGCAAAAGGCAGAGAAAGGCTCGAATGACGATTGATAACCCGAACACGATGAAGGTGCTCATCACCGGCGGAGGGGGCTTTTTGGGAGCCAGACTGGCGCGCACGATCCTGCAGCGTGGTCATCTTTCAGGCCGCCCAGTCCGGGAGCTGGTGCTGGCCGATCTGGTTCCACCCCCGCCTGACGTGGCGAGCGATGAACGCGTCCGTGCATACACAGGCACACTGATAGACCAGGCTAAGACCCTCGGGCAGGAGAACTTCGACCTGGTCTTTCACCTCGCCGCGGCGGTTTCAGCAGAGTGCGAGGCGAACCTCGATCTCGGTCTCCGCTCAAATGTGGATACCACCCGCGCTTTGCTTGATGCCTTGCGCGAAGTGGGTGGCGGTCCACGTTTTGTCTTCTCCAGTTCGGTGGCTGTCTTCGGCGGGGATGTCGACCTGCCCATGCCGCGTGTCATCCACGACGACACCTTGCCTGTGCCGCAGTCGTCGTATGGAGTGCAGAAATTTATCTGCGAACAACTGGTGGCGGACTATACCCGGCGCGGCTTGATCGACGGCCGCAGCGTGCGATTGATGACCGTAACGGTGCGCCCGGGGCGCCCCAATGCCGCTGCGTCCGGCTTTCTATCCTCCATTGTGCGTGAGCCCATGAATGGGCAGCAGGCAGTCTGCCCGGTGGCGCCGGAGACAGCAGCAGCCGTCGCTTCGCCGCAACGCGCGATCGAAGGTCTGCTCAAGGCCGCCGAGGCTACGCCCGATGCGTGGGGAGGCGCGACGGCGTTGACCCTGCCCGGGCTGACGGTTAGCGTCAGTGAGATGCTGGATGCGCTGGAAGTCGTGGCAGGCCGGGCGGCGCGCGAAAGGGTGCGCTTCGAAAAAAACGAAACCATAGCCAGGATGGTGAGCGGATGGGCTTTCGCCTTCGAGAGCGCCCGGGCACGGCACCTGGGCCTGGCGGCTGACCCTGACTTCATCTCAATCATTCGCCAGTTTCAGAAAGAGCAAGGACTCTGAAGGTGAGCGGTTTTGCGCCAGAGAGGCCGCCGGGTAGCCCTGTTCTCGGATGCATCGCGGATGACTTCACCGGCGCCACGGATTTGGCTAACAACCTGGTGCGCGCCGGGATGCGGGTCGTCTTAACCGTGGATGTCCCCCCAGACGATGAGCGGGTCGATGCCGATGCTGTGGTGGTCGCCCTGAAGTCACGGACAGTGGCCGCCTCGGTAGCGGTTGAGCAATCTCTGCATGCCTGCCGCTGGCTGCGCAAACAAGGTGTAGGCCAGGTCTACTTCAAAATCTGCTCCACCTTTGACTCCACAGCGGCGGGCAACATTGGCCCCGTGATCGAGGCGCTGACGGATGAACTGGATTGTGGCTTCAGCATCGCCACGCCGGCATTTCCTGAGAACGGACGAACGGTCGTCCATGGACATCTGTTTGTTGGAGACACTCTGCTTTCCGAAAGCGGCATGCGCCACCATCCCCTCACCCCGATGACCGACGCCAACCTGGTGCGCGTGCTGCAAGCACAACTGAATCCCGGCAAAGGACGCAAAGTGGGACTGGTGGACTACCGGACGGTAGCGCAATCGGCGGAGGCGATCCGCAAGCGCATGGACGAGCTGCAAGCGGAGGGCATCGCGATCTCCATCGTCGATGCTTTGAGCAAGGAGGATCTGAACAGGCTTGGCGAGGCGCTGCGGGACTCGTTATTTCTCACTGCCAGCTCCGGGCTAGGCGACAGCCTGCCGCGGAATTGGGGTTTTACTCCGTCTACCGGTGTGAGCCTGCCGCCGGCGCGGGGGCGAAAGGCAATCCTCGCGGGCAGTTGCTCGGTCGCCACCAACGCCCAGGTGCAGCGCTTTCTTCGCGAGGGAGGCGAGGCCTACGCATTGGATCCGCTCCGGCTTGCGGCCGATATCGAGTGCGAAATCGCCCGGGTGCTGGCGTGGGCCGATGCGTGCTGGCGCAGCGAAGCCGCGCTGCCGTTGCTGGTCTACTCGACTGCGGAGCCTGCCGCAGTTGCGGCGGCGCACGCCCAACTGGGGGTCACCCGGTCGGGCGCAATTGTCGAGCAGGCCATGTCGGCCCTGGCGAGCGCGTTCGTCCAACGCGGCGTCGGAAGCCTCGTGGTCGCAGGGGGAGAAACAGCCGGCATCTGCGTGCAAGCTCTCGAGATCCGGCAAATGCAGATTGGCCCCCAGATCGATCCCGGAGTGCCCTGGTGCTACGCCGCATCTTCCGCGGCCACGGATGGAGGCCTCCACATCGCTCTAAAATCGGGTAACTTTGGATCGCCCGACTTTTTCAATAAAGCCTTTGCCTTTGTGTTGTGAACTTATGAACGAAGTGGAACTGAGGCAAGAGATCTGTCGTGTGGGCCGCTCTCTCTTTGAGCGGGGCTACGTTCATTCCACGGCAGGAAACATCAGCGTTCGCCTAAGGGAGGGTTTTCTCATCACGCCCTCGGAGGCATGTCTGGGTTTCCTTGAGCCGGAGTTTCTCGCCAAGGTGGGATCGGATGGTGTGCAGCTGAGCGGTGAG
This sequence comes from uncultured Acidobacteriaceae bacterium, assembly GCA_963787145.1. Taxonomy (GTDB): domain Bacteria; phylum Acidobacteriota; class Terriglobia; order Terriglobales; family Acidobacteriaceae; genus PALSA-350. The sequence continues at coordinate 95,689 of CAWBBY010000008.1, read as the reverse complement.
CGCGCCAGCAAGACGCTGATGCTGCATCGGCGCATCTATGCCGCGGACGCGGAGGCCGGCTGCGTGATTCATACGCATTCCACCCATCTGGTTGCGCTCACTTTGATGGGGGTTTGGAAGCGGCAGGATATCCTGCCGCCCATCACACCGTATTACGTCATGAAGGTAGGTCACGTACCGCTGATTGAGTATTACCGTCCCGGAGACGCGATGGTGGGCGAGTTGGTAGCCCAGGCTATCCAGCAGATGCAGTTGCAGGGCACACCCATCCGCGCGGTCATGCTGGATCGGCTCGGCCCCAATGTGTGGCACAGCACGCCCGCAGCCGCGATGGCCGCGCTGGAAGAGCTGGAAGAAACCGCGCGCCTCTGGTTGCTCGCTGACCGAAAGGCGGAGCCGCTTTCAGCGGAGCAGATCGATCAACTGCGCCGGCAATTTGGCGCATCGTGGTAGCTTCTCATTTTAGGACTCGACGTGATGCCGCGTTTCGCTGCAAACCTTACCATGATGTATGGGGAGTATTCCTTCCCTGATCGCTTCGCTGCCGCCGCCAAGGATGGATTCACGGCAGTAGAGTATCTGTTCCCTTACGAGTATCCAGCAAACGACCTGGCCACATGGCTGCATGAGCACGGCCTGATCCAGGTGCTGCTCAACGCCCCGCCCGGGAATTTTGCGGCAGGCGAGCGAGGCCTCGCTGCGCTGCCAGGCAAAGAAGCCGAGTTTCGTGCCGGCATACACACTGCTCTCGAATATGCGCAGACGTTGGCCTGTCCGCGGGTGCATGTAATGGCTGGGCTGGAGCCGGTAGGGGTAGAACGCGCTGCTATGCGCGGCACCTTCAAGGCCAATCTTGCGTGGGCCGCGGAACTCGCGGCGCCTGCAGGCATTGAGTTGCTGATTGAACCGATCAATACGCGCGACATGCCCGGATACTTTCTGAACCGCCAGGATAAGGCGCATGAACTTGTCGAGGAGATTGGCAATCCCGCCCTCAAGGTGCAGATGGATCTCTATCACTGCCAAATTGTTGAAGGTGATGTAAGCATGAAGCTGCGCAAGTATCTGGCCGCCTCAGGGCAAAGGAAAGTGGGGCATATACAGATCGCGAGTGTCCCCGAACGCAATGAGCCCGACCGCGGCGAACTCGATTACGATTACCTGCTCGACTTGATCGATGAACTTGGTTACGACGGCTGGATCGGCTGCGAGTACCGGCCGAGGGCCGGGACTTCAGAAGGATTAGCCTGGCTGCGCAAGCGAAGCTGAACCATGTGCGTACCCTCGTTGGTTGGTTCTGTCCATCCACCTCCACCACTGCCAAGGTGAGCCGCCGCCTTTAAATTTGTCATCCCGACCGGAGCGTAGCGTAGGGGAGGGACCTGCAGTTTCACTTTCAGGTACAGCGAATTTGCCCTGGGCGAATCGCCTCCGGGTTCCGTTTCTCCATCAACGCAAACTGCAGGTCCCTCCCCTACGCTACGCTCCGGTCGGGATGACAAATTTAAAGGCGGCGACTCACCTTGGCAGTGGCGGAGGTGGATGGACAGAACCAACACAACAGCATCCTGGGCGTCCTTTTGTAGACGCCTTAGACGCCAGGCACCGGCGGACAGCCTGGAAATTCGGCCAGATAGCCATTCCCGATGTAACCCAAATACTCGATGCCAATCTTGCTGGTAAAGAACCCGTCCGCGGTCAAGTTGCGCAAGAACGAAAAGAACGCGACTCCCTGGCTCAGGCTCGCGTCCTGCGCGATGTTTTTGCGATAGGCGATAAGATCGAGCATCTGGGTCTTCTGCTGCGCCGTGCAATCGAGATAGGCGCTGCCGTAGCGATCCACACATGCGGAGTCGAGCCACATCAGACCGCCCCCAAGGGTCAGCTGATACTCCGGATTCTCGCTGGTGAGCAGGTCAATAAACTCCGGAGCTCCGGCCTCCACGGCACCCCCGCAGTCCGCGTCCGCAGGAAAGATCGACTCGCACAGCGATTGCAATGTCTTGTATTGTTGTGGCGGAAAATATTTGGGCGCGTATACACCCGTTTTGCTCGTGGCCTTTTCCGTGTCGATCATGTGGTGGGCATACTCCGCTGCCTGCAGCGGAATGACTCGCAGCACGGATGTGGCCGCCGCCCCCATGCTGAGTGACTTCAATACATCACGCCGGGATACAGACATGCTATATCTCCCCTTTTTTCGCCTGATCGAGCAGGTACTCTGAAGTTCTCCACGACAACGCAGTGATCGTGAGCGTCGGGTTCTTGTCAGGACCCGTAACGAACGGTGCGCCGTCAGCCACGAACAGATTCTTGACGTCGTGAGCCTGGCAATTCTTATTCAAGACTGAAGTCTTTGGATCGTTACCCATGCGCACGGTTCCAAGCTCATGAATGATCTCCCCGCCCTCGGAGATTCCGTAGTTGCCCCTTGGGTCCGGCTTGGCTGGGCTGGTGACAGTACCTCCGCCGGCTACAATGATGGCGCTAAAAGTCTCCTGCATATCTTTTGCCATCTTGATCTCGTTGTCGCTCCATGCAAAGTGGAAACGGAGCACCGGGATACCCCATTTATCGACCACCATGGGATCAATCTCACAGTAGGTGTCGGGATTTGGGATCATCTCCCCACGCCCCGAAAATCCGATGAAATTTCCATATTTGCCGCGGACGCCCTGTTTCAACGATGCTCCGTAGCCTTCAAGCTCCTGGCACACGCCATCGAAGCTGCCCACACTGGGCATGTGGCGTCCCCCGCCAAACTCAATGTGGTAGCCGCGCGGAAAATCGTTCTTGCGGTCGGCTCTCCACCACGGCATGTACATGTGCATGCCGCCGATACCGTCGTGATTGTGCGGCGCCACCCCGGCCAGTTGGGGAAAATATCCGGTTACGCTGGTGCCTACGCTATCGGTAAGATAGCGGCCGACAACCCCGGATGAATTCGCCAGACCGTCGGGAAAGAGCGTGGATTTCGAATTGAGCAACAAGCGGGCGGATTCGCAAGAACTCGCAGCCAAGACGAAGGCCTTGGCGTTGACGCGCATTTCCTGGCGCGTCGTCTTGTCAATATAGGAGACGGCTTGCGCTTTGCCGTCTTTTCCGACGACGATCTCCCGAGCCATGGCGTTGGGAATCAGCGTGAAGCGGCCGGTCGCCTGGGCTGGCGGAATCATCACCTGGCTGGAACTGAAGTTGGAAGCGCTGATACAGCCTCGTCCGCATTGCGCGCAGTAGTGGCACGGAGGGCGTCCATTCACCGCTTTGGTAATGATGGCCATGCGCGAGGGAATACACGTGATGTTCAGCTGATCGCAGGCCTTCTTGACCAGGGTCTCGGTGCAGCGGGGCTTGGGGGGAGGCAGAAAGACCCCGTCGGGAGCGTAAGCAAGATTCTCTTTTGTTCCAAAAACGCCAATGAACGCTTCCACCTTGTCGTAATAGGGCGCGATGTCTTCATAAGAGATCGGCCAGTCGTCTCCCAGGCCATCGCGGGAGCGGGCCTTCAAATCCGCGGGAGAGACGCGGAGTGAGATGCGTCCGTAATGATTGGTGCGGCCGCCTTCGATGCGCGAGCGGAACCAGCGAAAGGTCGAGCCTGGAGCAGTCGTGTAGGGCTCGCCCTCGATTTCCCAGAATCCGTTGGGAGCCAGGAACTCACCGTTCAACTCGTGCCGCGCCTGGCCGCCGATGCCGGCTCCGCGGTGGGGCAGCGCATAGGGCCACACATGCTCCTTGTAGTCTTTTCGGGGGTTCAGCAGGGGCCCCGCCTCGAGCATCACAACATTCAACCCACCCTCAGAAAGCACCTTGGCGGCGGTGCCGCCTCCGGCGCCGGAACCTATGATGCATACGTCGTAAACCTTTGGCGAGCGAGCCACTTGGGGCATTCAGAATCTCCCGTAGAACTATGCGTCCGGGACGAATTTACGTCCCTGGCAAATATAGTCTAAAACGGGTCGCCCATGCACCGGGAACACCTGCCTTCCCAAAGATTTTGGGGTCCGAACCTGCCCTCGAGTTGCCTGAGCAAGTGTAGCTTCGGGTGCGTCCATTATGTGTCGAGTAGTTGCCCGTCTCCCGAAACGTCCCCCCGGGTGAATGCCGGGCCAGGTCGGATTCGCCGCTCCAGAATATTACGGCACCTATACAGTTACATAACATCGATTCGCATATACAGAAGTCATAACACCGCAGCCGTAGCCGGCGGTTGTGTCGATGCACACCACCACTAGGTTCTGCCATCAGCGACGAGTTGCTTGGATTGGGCGAACAGTGCAGGCAGCCATTATACAAGAATTTCATATCACAATAACAGTTACATTTTAGTTACATTCTGCTTACATTTATTTGCAACTCCAGCTCACATCAGGCGTCTAAAAAGACAGGAAGGAGCACAGCGTCAAATCAAAAGCATTATGAATAATTTAGGCAAGTTAATCACAAAAATCGGACTTATATCTCTGCTTTCCGTTCTGCCTCTCGCCGCACAAGTCGGCAACGGGGTTAAATTTACAGCACCGTTTCCGTTTTACGTCGGCGATACGAAGCTGCCCAGCGGTTCCTATTCCCTTACTCAACCCGAGGACCTTAATTTCCAAGTCGCATTCATCAGGAGTGAGGACGGTTCACACAGTGCCATTATTGATGTGAATTCTTCGGATTCTCTTGAAACTCCGAGTAGATCTACAGTCATCTTCAATAAATATGGCGACAACCTGTACTTGAATAGAGTTGTCGTCGAGGGCGAGGACACCGGAATGGTCGCTGTCCGTACGAAAGCCGAAAAGAAAGCAGCTGAGATGGCCACCGCTGTTGAAGAGCGTTCCGTCGTCGCCTACGGCCAATAACGACGTAGAGACGTTCAGAGGCCATTGCAGGCTGGCGTTGACGAGTGTTGGTGTGGAGACATTGCGTAGTTCTACACCAACACTCGCTGCCGGATAGTCACAATTTTCTTTGCCTTGCGGTCAATTATCGGCGGGTTCCGCTACACCCTGCTTCAGAAACCTTCGAAGGCGCTCGACCCCGGCGTGGCGCGAACGGCGTTCTAGCGGAACAGCCGGCCCAACGCCGAACCGGCCATCCCCGTTACCGCAGAAGCTATTGTGCCGAACCCTAATACCGGCATGGGGACATCCTTCAAGAGAACGGACAGTGCGATGCCGAGCAGTGCACAGGCGCCACCGGAGAGAGCGCCGCCGGCGAGGCTGTCTCTCCACCCGGTTTCTGTGAGTTTCGCGTACAGAAAGCCCGCAAAAAGTGAAATCGCCATACCGCCGACTGCGAAGCCGCTGTTCTTCACCACCGGCACGAAGTGACCAACAATGACCATGGCAACTTGGAGCCCCAGTCCGACGCCAAACGCGATCCAGAGCGCACGAGCTTTCATCTCATCCCTCTTGTTCGACAGTTCACTGTTGCTGTAACTGATGCAGGCTGCCTAAAGCCGGGCGAGCTACGTACTCAACCGGCCGCAACGCTCCTCTTCAGAAACTTAACGCCTTCGAAGGCGATCGATTCTGGCGTGCGCTCGATGTCTCGCCAAATGGCCGCCGCCGCGCTCAAATCCTTGATCGCGAAACCAAAGCCCTCGATGGTTAGCCACCCATCATAGTTCAATTGGCGCAATGCCTGGAAGACCTCCTGCCATTCCACATGGCCTGATCCGGGTATGCCGCGATCGTTTTCGCAGGTATGAACGTGCTTGAGATAGGGACCGACAGTGCGGTAGCCCGCAGCAATACTCTTTTCTTCGATATTGGCGTGGAAGGTGTCAAAGAGAATGCCGATATTCGGATGGCCAATCTCCCGGGCAAGCGCCGCAGCATCGGCGGCGGTGTTCAGAAAATAGGTTTCGAACCGGTTCAGCGGTTCAATGGCGAAAATCACACCATTAGCGGCTAGCGTGTCACCCACTGCTTGAAAACCCTCGACGGCCCACTTCCACTCATCGCTGGTCCGCCGCCTGCCTGGCAGGTAGCCGACCGGGCTATAGAGAGGTCCGGCGACAATCCCGACGCCGGCGTCTGCAGCGGCTTTTGCCACGTCTTCCAGGTGCAGGCGGGTGCGGCGCCGGATGTCCGCGCTCTCGCTGATCAGGCTGAGGCCGTCCACCAGCACCGTGCAGGCGTTACATTCCAGGCCGTGAGCCTCGGTGGCCTGGCGAATGCTGGACGCGGCAAAGGCCTCTGGCCGCAAAAGCGGGACCTCGACTCCGTCGAAACCCGCCTCCTTGATGAGAGGCAGTAAGCCAAAATTGGATGAATCAAAGGTTGCAGACCAGATGAATGTGTTCACCCCAAATTTCATTTCTACCTCAGTGTCTTTCGCTGTCGATTATGCCAAATGGTCCCGCAGCCGGCGCGGTTAGTGGCAGCTAGAGATTATGCTTTGAAAGCATGGCTTTCGGCAATCATGTAATCGATGAGGACAATACCGTGATCAACCGGCGCACTTTTGTGAAGACAGGGGCCGCAGCGGCCTATCTCGCGACCCAAGGTAATTTTGCCTACGCGGACATTCCTCAGGGCACAACAGACATTCCATGGCAGCGGAAACTGCGCCGTATCGCCCAGGTGAATATGACGGAACATGACCCGGCGGTCATGAACGTCGAGGAATGGGCCGACTACATGGCACGCCTGCGGGTGGGCGCCACGTTCATAAGCGTAACCGGCATCATTGCTTTTTATCAGACTAAGGTCCCTTTCCACCGGAAGGGCAAATATCTGGGCAACCGCGACTTCTTCGGCGAACTGAACGCCGCCGCCAAAAAGCGCGGCATCCGCACCATCGCCCGCATGAGCCCCGATCTCAACTGGGGAGATGCGCTCGCGGCTCATCCCGAATGGTTTCAGCGCGACGCGCAAGGCAATCCACGCCCCGCCGCGGATGATCCGGACCTGTACGAAACCTGCATGTTCACCAGCTACATGACCGACTACATGCCTGCCATCATTCGCGAGGTCAATAGCCTCTACGATGTGGACGCCCATTATATGAATGGCTGGCCGCCGCTTGGCAGCCTACCGACCTGTTACTGCACACAATGCACCCAGCTCCCCGCGTCGGGAACGCCTGCCTATTGGGACAAGTTCAACGAACGCGTTCTCTACCTATGGAAGCTTTACGACGGCCTCGCGAACCGGAAGAAGGCCAGTAGCTTTTACTTCGCCAACCTGGGAGGAGGCGTTCATGGTGGTCCTAACCTGGCAACCCTGGGCGAAATGTGCCAGTGGTTCCAGGCCGATAACCAGGGCCGCGGAGGCCAGGACGAACCAATCTGGGGCTGCACGCTACAGGGCCGCGTGTGCAACGCGGTGCTCGACGGCAAGATGGCCGCCAACGTGGTCGGACTGTGGTCAACCGGACCAATAAGGTGGCGAGAGAGCACCAAGTCTCCAGCCGAGGCGCAGATATGGCTTGATGAAACCTCAGCCAGCGGCATGACGCCTTATGTACACTCCATCGGTGGCGAAAACGGACTCGGCGAAGATCTCCGCTTCAAGAAAATCGGCTACGAGTATTTCGATTGGACAGCGAAGTACGATGCACATTTCACGAATAAGCATTCGATCGCGAATATCGGCGTCTTAATCGGCCAGCGCACGCAGTTGTTTTATAAGCCGCCGCATGATGTATCGATCTCCCAATACATGAATGGCATGTACTACGCGCTGCTTGAGGGTCGCTTTCTGTTCGACTTCGTCCACGAGGACAGACTGCAGCCCGAGCAATTGAAGAAATATTCAGCGCTGATTTTGCCCAACACCGCCCTTTTGAGCGACCCACAATGCCGGCAGTTGCGCGATTACGTGCAGCAGGGCGGCTCGCTACTGGCCACCTTCGAGACCAGCATGTATACAGATCAGTATGTGCGGCGAGCTGACTTCGGCCTTGGCGATGTACTCGGCATTCACGCAGCCGGAGCGATGATCGGTAGGCGCGGCAACAGCAATCCGTACTATGCGCGGATCGAGAAGCAGCATCCCTGCTTACAGGGCTTTACCGATACCAGCATTTTGCCGGGCGCAGAATACCGAATACCTTTAGCGCCCATCGAGAGTCCGGTGCTCACAGTGGTCCCAGGCTTTCCAGCGTACCCACCGGAACTCTCCTACCCTCCACAACCGCATACGAACGAGCCGGCGGTAGTGCTGCGGCAAACGGAAAAGGGACGGCTTGCCTACTTCTCCGGAGATATAGAGCGCACCATGTGGCTTTCTGGAAACACTGACCTTAGCCGCCTGCTGCAGAACACGATCCGCTGGGTAGCAGGCTCCGGCGCGCCTGTTTCGGTAGAAGGTCGAGGCTTGATCGAAGTCTTCGCCTGGGAGACCGAGGCGGGCTTCGCCGTGCATGTCCTGAACTACACCAACCCCAACGTACACCGCGGCTGGATGCGCGAGTTCTACCCCATCGGCGAGCAGAAGGTATCGATGCGGCTGCCGGAAGGCCGCCACGTTACCCGGGTAGAGTTGCTGCGCGCCGGAAGGAACATTCCTTTCCACGCCGCGAGCGGAGTGGTCGTGTTCACCATTCCATCCATCGACGATTACGAAGTGGCAGCGCTCTATTCATAGATTTCTCTCGCTCAGCGATCCACGATCAAGGTCCGTACGCAAAACGCGCAGAGGCCAAGCGTGAGCACGTCGAAGATCAACGGACGAAAGTCCAGGAGGTTGCCTATCAGCACCCCGAAGCGCAGAGAGGCGGCAATCCAGCAGAGGCCGGCCACCAGGCACACCCATGCCAAAGCAATATCGTGCGGTCGGCCGGCGCGAATGAGGCTGAGGGCGGCAAACAAAAAGACGAAGAGGCTGGCACAGAGCGACCAGAGCAGAGTCATCTGGTCATTTTTGTAGCCCTGCAACGACCCGAGCGTGTGGCCGATGCCCCCAAGTATCAGCAGACAACTGAGAATGCGATCCAGAATCTTCAAGTAGGCTCCAGCAGATGCGAACGTGTGCCCATTTTTTAACATCTTCGGGCCCCGCCAGGACTTTCATTTTTCCCCCTTGCATTGGCACTGGAAAGACAGCTAATATACGTCGTATACGACGTATATGGAGCGGTCGTATGCACTTCGACTACTACAAAATCGCCTGCGATCTCTTTTTGCTGCTCGCCGCCGTCTGGCTTTTCGGTCTGCTTAGCGCCAAACCTAACGCCCGAATCCAGTCGCCGGGCTCCCGGTTGCTCGAAATGGGACTCAATATCCTTGCCTTCAGTCTGGTCTTCACCAATTACTTCCAATCCGGCTGGCGCGCCCTAAACTTTGTTCCGAACTCTGATCTTGCCGGCGCTACCGGGCTCCTGCTGGTCCTGCTGGGCGTCGCTTTCTCAATCTGGGCGCGCCTGGTGCTGGGCGGGAACTGGAGCTCCGCGGTTACCGTAAAGCAGGGGCACACACTCATTTGCCAGGGACCCTACACCATCGTTCGCCACCCCATCTACACTGGGCTTCTGCTTGCTTTGCTAGGGGTAGCGATCATTGTGGGCGAGGTCCGCGGCCTTTTAGGAGTGGGAGTCTTAGCCCTCTCCTACTGGTTCAAGTTGAGGATGGAGGAGCGATTTATGCTGGAACAGTTCGGCGCAGACTATCGCCGATATCAGGAGAGGGTCAAAGCATTGATCCCGTATGTCCTCTAGATCAACGACGAAACAGGAACCCTTGCACAAGTTGGCGCAGGAAGTCGACCAGCACCTCAGCATCATCCGGCAGCGGTTGCGCGAGCCATTGGAAACCGAGTTTGCGCGCGGCGGCCTTACGGGTCCACAGCGTATGGTGATGCAGGTGTTGGTCCGGTCAGAGGGGTTAAGCCTCAAAGAGCTCAGCGCTCGGCTGAGCCTGGCACACAGCACCGTCTCCGGTATCGTCGACCGGTTGCAAGCTCGCGGAATGGTTGTCCGTCGCAGGGATGAAGCAGATGGCCGCGCCACGATCATCGCCCCATCCAGCGAGGTGCGCGACTTTGTTGCCAACCGCATGCCCGAACTCGCGATCAGTCCCCTCACCGAGGCACTGCGCGGCGCAAGCGGCAGCGAACAGGCCACCGTGCTTCGCGGGCTGAGAAAGCTGCGCGCTTTAATCGAACAAAGTCGCGCCAAATCCTGACTAGAGCGGGATCTTCAGCACGCTCTGAATGTAGTTCGCCGTAATCCTGGCGCTCTCCTGCGGTGGACGCCAGGGCGATGTATCCAGCTCGACGTTCAGAAAGCCTCTCCACTGAATGCTGTCCAGATAGGCCTTGAGCCCAGGAAAATCCACCCCGCCTTCGCCCATGGGGAAAAAATAGGGAGCCTTCATCAGGTCGACCTCCGGACCCGGTACGTTCCTGGTCCCGCCGCGATCTTCTGCCTTGGTGTCCTTAAGGTGGTATTCCAGAACGCGGGTTCCGTACTTCTTACCCATTGCGAGGGGATCCATTCCCGCCATGGTGAAATGACCCGTGTCGAGAACCAGGCCAACGTACTTCGGGTTGGTGTTCTCCATGATGAAGTCCAGCTCGTGCTGGGTCTGGAGCTGACTGTTCAGGTGAGGGTGAACGCCAAGCTGCATGTCCAGCTCTTCACTCACTCGTTTGCCCAGCGCATTGATCGTGCCTGCCATGACCTTGAGGTCTTCATCCGTCGTGCCGGCGGGCCGCCGGCGTCCCGTGTTCGTTTTTTGCACCTGGCAACCGAACCGCCGGCTGAAGCGCGCCATGGCGAAATGGTTCTCGATCACGGCCTCACGCGAGTCGAGGTCCTCAAAGCGGGTGTTGCCCGTGGCTGAACCGCCGGTGATGCTCACGAAGTTGACGCCGATTTCGAAGATGCGCCGCATCAACCCCTCTGAGTTATCCGGGTAGTACAGCGTGTCAGGACGGCAGAACGAGGCGCCGAAGATCTCCATGTAACGGAAGCCCACCTCCCTGCCCTCTCTCATGCCTTTGAAGGGGTCGCCCTCCCAGCCGCCACGGGTATTGGTGGTGTATCCGATGCGATATTGCTGCTGCTGCTTGTCCAGCGGTTCGTGGCGCGGAGGCTGGTCCTCACACGCCGGTGCTTGGGCGGCGGCCGGAAGGGTGCCCGATGCCAACAGCACCGCGGAACTGCTTAGAAACTGCCTGCGATCCATAGACATTTCCTTTCAACGGCTTACGCCTTTCAAGGGCGGTAAACCATAACCCGCGGGAGGTTCCAGGAACAAACCATCGTCCCCGACCCCCATGTTAATATCTACGATAGATCATCGTGTGATCCTGCTTTATCGCCGAGGGGAAAGATGAAGATCAATCCTGAAAAGTGTGTGGCGTGTGGGAACTGCACTTACGTTTGCCCCATGGGGGCCATCTACATCGACCCCGTGCTGAAGCGGGCGACGATCAATCGGGACGAATGCGTAGAGTGCTACGCCTGCTACAACGGGCTGAGCCAGGAGCACCTGAACCCTACCCTGGTGCGCACTGTGCGTCGCGTGTTCGCGGCGTTGCGGATTCGCTTTGAACCCGAACCCGATGTTTGCCCTACCGCCGCTTTCGAACCCGACGAGCTCACCTGGCCGCGCGTCGTGCGCCGCGCATTCTCAGACCCAAGCGTGCCCCACGAGTCCACTGGCGTCGAAGGCCGCGGCACCGAAGAGGTGAAGACCAACGATGTAACGGGAAGAGTGAAGGTGGGCGATGTAGGCTTCACCATTGAATTTGGCCGACCCGGGGTGGGGGTTCGTTTCCGCGAGATACAGGAAATGTGCTGGGCCCTGGCGAAGGCGAACGTCAGCTTCGAAAAAAAGAATCCGGTTACATCGCTGATGTCCGATGTAGCTACCGGGACCCTGCGCCCCGACATCCTGAATGAGAAGGTCATGTCGGCGATTGTCGAGATCAAGGTTCCGGTCGCACGCACGGAAGAGATCATCCGCCTGGTCTGGGATGTTGAAAAGCGGCTGGACACGGTGATTTCGCTCGGTGTCGCGACGCGTTGCGGGGAGCACGGAGAAGAGGTGATCGTCGCTCCCATTCTTCAGCGGTTGGGATATAAGCTGGAACGCGCGAAAACGAATATAGGTTTGGGCCAGATTGTTCAACCTACAGGCGAGCCTGCCAGCGAGACTGCAAGCGTATGACCAATACACTCCATCGGTTCGGCACTGCCGAGAGCTTCTACGACGACTACATCGTCTTTGCTATCCCAAGCAAGAGCAACAAAGATCCGAATGCGCTGCCCAAACTCCACCGCTTCCTGGAAATTGCCATGGAGTATAAGCCGGTGAACCTGGGAGAAACACGTCATGGAGGCGCGTTAAGGCCTTCAAAGAATCTGGGTCCGTTGGCGCACTGGAAGCGCAATATGAAGCCGGATTTTCAGGCCGTAGTCAAAGGCCTCACCGTTGCTACCACCTGCGCCGCGGTCTTTGACAACCCTAGCGCCGCGGAGCAATTCGTCAAGCGCGTCAAAGAAGAGAATTTTGGTATGAGCGTCAACATCTCGACCTCCATCGAGGGCGCTGAGCGTTGTTGTAACTATGCCTGTATCGACAGGCACAGTATCGGCTACTCCTTGGGCTTTGAAGGGAAAACGGAAAAGATTCCCAATTCGCAGGTCACCACGCTCTCGACTATGTGCGGACACGGGATGATCAGCCACTCGCTGGCCAAGAAAATGATCGACTTCGTAAAGGAGAATCGCCGCAGCCCGGAGCAGGCAGCCACCTACCTGTCGCGCTTCTGCTCCTGTGGTATCTTCAATCCGGCGCGCGCCAAGAGGATTCTCGAAGATGCCCGGACGAATTCGAAATAGTCTGCTCTGCTGCCTTGTGCTGTTGTTTGCAACTTCCCTGGTTGCAGAAGTCAAGGTACTCAAGAACTTCACTTTGATCGACGGCACCGGCCACGCCCCAGTGGCCCATGCGGCCATGATTCTCGACAACGGGCGCATCCAATGGGTAGGGCCGGCGGCACGGCTGAAAGCGCCTCCTGCGGCGCAGGTCATCGATCTGCAGGGCAAGTACGTGATGCCCGGCATTATCAATCTGCATGTCCACCTCGGCGCTACCATCGGCCTGGATCAAAACGCAAAGTTCTTCACCCCGGAAAATGTAGAGAAGGATCTGAAGACCTATGCCTCCTACGGCGTCACCACAGTTCTCAGCATGGGCACCGATAAAGACTCCATCTTCAAGATTCGTGATGAACAACGCGCCGGGCGTCCAGGTGAAACTCGCGTTTACACCGTAGGACAAGGATTTGTCTTCAAAGGCGGCTATGGCGGTCTGGAAGGCGTGAACCAGGGAATCGCCACGGTCGCGGAAGTAGAGCCTGCCGTCGCCGCTCAGGCCGCGAAGCACGTCGACTTTATCAAGCTATGGATGGACGACCACCTGGGCACCAAGAAGAAGATGCCTTACGACATGGCTCAGGCCATCATCGAGAGCGCACACCGCCATCATTTGCGCGTAGTCGCGCACATCTTCTACCTGCAGGATGCCCGGCAGCTCGTCGATTACGGCGTGGACGGTCTGGCCCATAGCGTCCGTGATAAGCCCGTCGACAGGGCATTCATCGACGATATGAAGCAGCATGGAACCTGGCAGATGGCGGCCACGCTCTCCCGTGAGGGCTCGATGTTCGTCTATGGGCAAACGCCTCCTTTTGCCAACGATCCATTCTTCACCCGCAGCGTCTCGGCCGACGTCGTTGCCAAACTGAAGAGCCCTGCGTATCAGCAGACGATTCGATCAGACCCCGATTTCAGCCAGTACCCAGCATTTCTGCGCACGGCGGAACATAACCTGAAAACCCTTGCGGATGCGGGTGTGCCTTATGGATTCGGCACCGATAGCGGTCCCCCCGGGCGTTTTCCCGGCTACTTCGCTCACTGGGAAATGGAGCTCATGGTCGAGGCGGGTTTAACTCCGATGCAGGTGATCACTGCAGCCACCGGAAGTGCCGCTGCGTTTCTGCATGCCAAGGACCTGGGCACGCTCGAGGCAAGCAAGTGGGCCGATCTGATCGTACTTAACAGCAACCCGCTCGACGATATTAAGAACACCCGCACCATCGAAGCGGTCTATATTGCAGGCAAGCGCGTCGCCGGCCCCGCCCCACGCTAAAACCGCAGATACTGCAGCGGCCGCAACCACTTTCGGAACCTTCCATCCGAATAACCAACGCCAAGGTCCGCCAACTATCTAAACTTTGTCATCCCGAGCGTAGCCGAGGGACCTGCAGTTCGCCACATCACACCGTTAAGAGCCGCTGGTTAGCGTTAATCCGCAAATAGAGCACCGTGCCCACCACAGAAAGGCCAGCCATCACCAGGAACGGCGCGCTCCATCCATACAACACGACAAGATAGGCCGACAATGCCGAGCCGATAGCTCCGCCAAAGTTGCCGCAGGTGTTCATTACCGACGAAACCGAGCCCGCGGAATCGCCGCCGATATCGAGCGTGATGGCCCAGGAAACACCCACCGTCGACTCCAGCGCAAAGATCGCCACGCAGGAGAGCCACACAGATGTCATCGGGTTCGTCGTGAGACAAGCGGGTACCATACTCACAGCAGAAACCAGGAAACCTGCAGCTCCCACCAGGCGGCGAGCTGACTTGAGGTCGTGAGACCTTTTGGCCCAGAGATCGGAGATGCAACCTCCAAAAATGTCTCCCACCGTACCGGCTAACAAAAGCAGGCTCGCGTAGAAGCCCATCTGCTTGAGATTGAATCCGCGATGGTCATTCAGATACTTGGGAAACCAAACCAGATAAACAGAAAGGTTATAGGCGTAGCAAAAATACATCGACGAAAGAATCCACATCTGTGGGCTGCGCACAATGCGCTTCCAGGGAACACTCTGCAAGCTCTTACTCCCGCGGGCTAGCTCGAGAGACGACCGTATCAGCTCCCGTTCCTGGGCATTGACGGATGGATGCTCATCCGGAGTGTCGCGATAGTACCAAAACCAGACGGCAGCCCAGATCAATCCCAGAGAACCGCAACAGATAAAGGCCGTGCGCCATCCATAGCGCACGATAATGAGCACCACGAGCGCCGGGGTCAAGGCGCCGCCGAGCCGGGAGCCGGCGTGGGTAGCACCCTGGGCAAAGCCGCGCTCTGTGGGCAACATCCAACGGCAGAGCGACCGGGTAGCGATAGGAAAAGCACCCGCCTCGCCCATGCCAAAAAGAAAGCGAATCATCGCCATCGATCCCGCGCTCCAGGCCAGCACCGTGGCGCAAGTAAAGAGGGACCACCAGCTCACAATGAGGGTCAACGCGCGCCGAGGGCCGATTCGATCGCCCAACCAGCCACCGGGTATCTGAAAAAGAGCGTAGGCCCACTGGAACGAACTTAGAATCCATCCCATGGTCACGATGGAGAACCCGAACTCCTTCTGGATGGATGGAACCGCGGAGGAGATGACGACCCGATCGATATAAGTGATCATGTAGGCGCCGATCGTCAGCCCTAACACGATGTAACGAACGTGGGTTGGACCTGCCCGTTGCGGGCGAGAAGCTCTCGGCAGCACCGTCGCCACCGGATCGCTACTTGACGCCATTTTGGCCTTTTCTCATGCGACCATTTGATAATTGATCTATCATCCTACTCGCGGACGAAAGGAGAAGTCTACGGGCCCGCGGTTGCGAGCACCGGCTGGTGCTGCGATGATAAATGAACGAGCAGCACTCCCCCTTAATCCACCCAGCACATTTTGAGGGTATATGCCCACCTTTGCCGAAATTGAGCCACTTTCTCTGAGTGATCGCGTTATCAACGCATTAAAAGACGCCTTCTTTGCCGGCGAGCTCAAGCCGGGTGACGCCATCGTGGAGCGGGAGCTTGCCCGGCAGATGAAGGTTGGAACTCCCGTGGTTCGCGAGGCGCTGATTTCCCTGCAGGGTCAGGGGTTCGTTCGCCGGGTGACCAATACCGGCACATTTGTGACCCAGTTTACGACTGCAGAAATACGCCAGCTTTATACCCTCCGGGTGGAACTGGAACTGTTGGCGTTGCAGTGGGCGAAGCCGCGAGTTACAGAGAACGATCTCAAGGAGCTTAGCCGCCAGATCGCAAAGGTGGTGGAAGCAGGTGAGCGAGGCGATCGGCGCCAATTCCTGGAGCTCGATTACGCATTTCACAGGCAATGCTGGGCACTATCCGGGAACGCTTATCTTGCCGAGACCCTGGACCGGCTGATGGCGCCGCTCTTCATCTTCGTCGTCCTGGCCAGCGGCGCTCCATTAACCGGGTCTATGGGCAGAGAACACTACGAACTCGTGAACGCGCTCCAGAATACGGAAGAGCCCGAATTCACCATCGTTGTCCGCAAGCGGCTCACCGGCATTGCCTCCCGCTGGCTAACTACCTTCAGCAAGGCGGACGGGTCAGCCAAATAGCCTGGGTGACATCTCGGAGGGCTCACTTGTTCAAAGCCAGATGTTGGGTCGTATGTCTGCTCATTTGTTCTTGCTTCGGCTTTGCGGGCGCGCAACAGGAGCCAATCAAGTTGTGGCCGAAAGGCGCTCCGGGAGCGGAAGGGAACCTTACTCCTGAGACGGTCCGGATTAATGCGGACGGCGAACACATCCTCTCGAATATTCAGGAGCCATCGATCATTCCATACCTTCCTCCCAAGGCTGCGGCCACGGGGGCGGCGGTAATCGTCGCACCGGGCGGAGGCCACAGCGAATTATGGATGGATCACGAAGGCTATGCAGTAGCGGAATGGCTCAGCGACCATGGCGTCGCGGCCTTTGTTTTGAAATACCGGCTGGCCAAACAGAAGGACTCAACTTATACCGTGGAAGACACCGAGTTAGGTGATATGCAGCGTGCGATCCGCACGGTGCGCAGTCGCAGCACCGAGTGGGGAGTAGACCCGGCACGCATCGGGGTGATGGGGTTCTCTGCCGGAGGTGAGTTGGCCGCGCTTGCCAGTACGCGCTATGACGAGGGAACGCCGTCCTCAGACGATCCAGTGGAGCGTGCCAGTTCCAAACCAGACTTCCAGGCGCTTCTGTATCCAGCGATTCCCCATGATCGCAGGCTCACGGCCGACACACCACGAGCCTTCCTGGCGTGCGGGGGCAACGATCGCCCGGATATTTCGCAAGGCCTGCCGGAACTCTATCTCGCTCTCACCCGTCTGCACGTATCAGCCGAACTACACATCTACGCGGGCGTCGGCCATGGGTTTGGCGTTCGCAAAACGAATCCAGCTCCGGTCTCAGGCTGGACTTCGCTTTTTCTCGAGTGGATGAGTGCCCAGGGCCTGCTGAAACACTAGGAGCGGTCTTCCCTTTTGGAGATAGGCCGGAAGCGAGACCAGAAGGAAACTCCACAGAAGATGATCCATGAACGAAGGGGTGGGCTGCATCCAGTCAGGCTAGCTCTTTGGGTTGCGGCGGTAGGTCTGAGTGCGGGGGTAGTGATCCCCGGATTTCCTGTGGAACTGGTTGGCATTGGCGAAATTCATGCGGCTTTCCTTGACGAAAGCCGCACACGCGGCCTTGTCCAGCGCAACGTACAGGAAATCCGGGTCGCGCAGCGCGCGGATACGCCCGATGCGGTGAAGAATCCATTCGCCGGTGATCCTGCCGCAGTTGCCGCCGGCCGGGATATGTATGCGCAAACCTGCCAATCCTGTCACGGAGGAGAGGCACGGGGAGATCGTGGTCCCGCTTTGGCGACGGGAAACTTCAGACATGGTGGCGAAGACAGCGACCTCTTCCAGACCATACGGATGGGGGTTCCGGGCACGCAAATGCCTGCCTTTCCAGCGCTGCCGACAGACACCATCTGGCGAATCATTGCATATCTCCGCAGCCTCAATGCCAACAGCGCCACAGCCAATGAAGTCGTTGCGGGCGACGCGGTCGCGGGCGAACAAACATTCTGGGGCAAAGGCGGATGTGCCTCGTGCCACGAGGTGAACGGCAGGGGTGCCGATGTCGGACCCGATCTGTCGGCTGCCGGAACGAACTCCGCGTCGTACTTGCGCAGCGTGATCCTCAACCCCAACAACCCACAGCTCAGGAGAAGGCGCTTCTTTGGACCGAGCGTCGTGAGAGTCAAGACCAAAAGCGGGCAGCAGATCCGCGGCATCACACGTGCCGAAGACAGTTACAACCTGATCTTGACTGACACCAATGGAACATTACATCGGATGAACAAGCGCGATCTGGTCCGGGAACAGATCGAACACGAATCGCTGATGCCGGCCAATTACGGTCAGCTTCTCTCCGATGCCGAAATTCAAAACCTGGTCGCTTACTTAAAGAGCTTGAAAGCCCGTGATTTGAGCAAGACCATTCAGGTGCAACTGCCCGCGGGCTTGAGCTTTGAACGATTGCGCAATGCTCAGGAAGAGCCGCAGAACTGGCTGACTTATTGGGGCAATTACGCGGGGCAACACTTCACTGCCTTGCATCAGATCACTCCGGCAAATATCAGCCAACTACAGGCGCGATGGTCGGTACAGATGCCCGGTAGTTCCGTACTGGAGGCGACGCCGCTGGTAGTAGACGGCATTATGTATACCTCCGGACCGCCGGGACAAATGTTCGCCATCGACGCCAGGACAGGACTTCAGATTTGGAAATTTGAGCGACGGCAGAAGGTAGTAAGTCCGTACCAGATAAACCCCTTCAATCGCGGCCCGGCTGTATTGGGCAGCCGGGTATTCTTCGGCACGCTCGACGCTGCCCTGGTCGCGCTGGATGCTCGCACCGGACGTGTGCTTTGGGAAACCCAGGTGGCCGACACGCTCCAGGGCTATTCGATTACCGGAGCGCCCTTGGCAATCAAAGACAAGATCATCGTCGGCATCGCCGGAGGAGAATTTGGCATTCGCGGCGTCATCGACGCATATGACGCGGCCACCGGTAAGCGCCTGTGGCGCTTCAACACCATCCCCGGGCCGGGCGAGTTTGGTAACGAGACCTGGAGCGGGGACAGCTGGAAACACGGCAGCGGCGGCGCATGGTTGACGGGCAGCTATGATCCCGATCTGGACACGCTCTATTGGGCCGTGGGCAACCCGGGCCCCAGCTTGAACGGAGCCGTTCGCGAGGGCGATAACTTGTTTACCTGTTCCGTGGTCGCTCTCGATCCAGCCACAGGCACGCGAAAGTGGCACTACCAGTTCACGCCTGGCGACACGCATGACTGGGACGCCAACGAAGATCTGGTATTGGCGAACGAAAATATTGCCGGCAAGAAACGAGACGTCCTCATGCAGGCCGATCGTAACGGGATGTTCTACGTTCTCGATCGAACGGACGGGAAGTTCATTCTTGCCAAGCCTTACGTCAAGGAGACATGGAATCTCGGCTTCGACAAAGATGGGCATCCTATTCTGGCGCCGAAATGGAAATCATCGCCTGAGGGCAACATTGTTTTTCCGACCTTGGTCGGTGGTTCCAATTGGCAAAGCCCGTCCTACGATCCTGTTCGGGCTGTGCTCTACGTGGCCGCACGCGACGGCGGAATGGGTTACCGGAGTGGAGAGGTGAAGTTTGAAGCGGGACGGCAATACATGGGTGGAACACCTTTCCTGGCAAATGAGCAAGGTCAGAACGGCGTGATGGCGATTGATACGAAGACCGGGACGGTGAAGTGGAAATTCCCAATCTCTAACATGTCGGCCGCGGCAGGAGTGCTGGCCACCGCCGGCGGCTTGGTCTTTGTGAGCACCGCGGAAGGAAATCTGATTGCGCTCGATAGCGACTCAGGAAAGTCTCTCTGGCATTTTCAGACGGGGGCTGCCATTGCCTCGTCAGCCATGAGCTATGCGGTAGGCGGAAAACAATTCGTCGCGGTCGCCGCCGGAAACGTGCTGTATAGCTTCGCTCTTCCTGATTAGTTGCGAATGAAAAGTTCAGGATGGCGGCAGGCGCCCCAGATTTGCCCGCGCCTGTGCATGATCAGGAGCGAGCTGTAAGGCATGGCGGAAATCTTCACGCGCCTCGGCGATCCGGCCGGCCCCGACTTCGAGAACGCCCAGGTTGTTCCAGTCATCGGGGTTGTTTGCCCGCAGATGCAGCGCTGCTTTTAGCTCCACAATCGCCTGCTGCGGTTGCCCAGTCCCGGCCAGCGCCTGCGACAGCAGCGAGTGCAGCTCAGGATTGTCTGGGGATAGCGCGATGGCCTCGCGCAGCTGGACCACCGCGTCGCCGACGCGCCCCGATAACGCATAAGCGTCCGCTAATTGTTCGCGCGCGTCCACGTCCTTGGGGTGCTGTTTCACGGCCTCTTCAAGAAGCTCCGCAGCTTGCTGAGGTTGACCGCCTTGAAGCGCCAGATCTCCCAGGTTATAAAGTGCCGTGAAATCGCGTGGATCGACTTCTAGTGCGGCGCGCAGCTCAGCCTGCGCCGCGCCCGGCTGGCCCTCACTCTCCAGTGCGGCCCCGAGGCCGCTATGCACGCCCGCATCGGGGGGACACTGCGCGAGCATGGTACGGAACTGCTGCTCGGCGGCACTTGCCTGATCATGCTTTAACTCCAAGCCGGCGAGGTTGAATCGCGCATTGCAGGTCTTGGGATGCGCAGCGATGTCCTGCATAAAAATTTTCTGGGCCTGTTGCCAGTCACCGGAATTCTCGAGCACCGCGCCGAGTTCATTCAGCGTCCGCTCCTCGTCAGGATGCAGGGCCAGCGCATGCTGATACGCGGCGATCGCCTCCTGATACTTGCCCTGGCCAGCCAGCGCGGATGCGAGGTTATAGAGCGGGATGATGTCGCCTGGATCCTTTGTCAGCCAGTTGCGCATCCAGGCCTCTTCGAGCAGGAGTCTCGGATCGGGGCCATTACTGGGCGTGTTTACCGGCAAGACCTGCAGCCACAAGTGCGCCATCTCATCTTCAGACCGGTTCCCCGCTTTCACACGCACCGGTGGACTATGAGGATTGTGCGCATTACTGGAAGAGTTGTCGTAGGTATAGCGCATGTGCAGGACTGAACCCTCGGGCAGAAACACCGGCTTGCGGTAACGAAATACCGATTGCCGGTCAATATCCCAATTGGGAATCAGAATCAGCCATTTCTTCTGTTGATCGGGCAGTGTAGCCCACGCCTCCATGCGCTTGCCCAGATAATGCGCATGAGGATAGATGCCAAGAACTTCGACATCCACGGGAAGCCGAAGTCCGTCCTCGACTACGAAGTTGCGCTCCCCGGCCGGTATGTCCAGCGCGCTGTCGTGTTCGAGCTGGAGCAACATCGGCTGTTTCGATGGGGGCTTGTCGGTAAAGTAGAGGCCGATCTGTGCCGAAGCTATTTCCGGCTTGCCCGAAGGCTTGAGATGCATATTAAGGATCAGGTCATTGCCGGGATCGAGTCTCCAGGGCATACCCTCCGACTCAACCAGCACGGGCGTGTCGGGTTTCCAAAACAGAAAGTTACCGTCGGGATCGAAGTCGTTTCCTGCATCCACCTCCAACTCCATTCCGGGAACACCATCCTTCCATTCCTCTGGATGTGCACGGCGAAACGATGCTGTTCGATCAATGAGAATGTTTGCGTGGTGAACGATCTGGGGCACCACCGGGCGGATTTCCATGGCTCGAATGTAATGCGTTTGCTTGAGGGGATAAGGGAGAACAAAGTTGCGAAAGACATCGGTTCCGGAAGCAGGCAAAGCAAACGGGCGCTCCACCGAAAGAATCAGATCCGGCGTGCCATACTGCCAGGTTTCTCTGTACACCGGCGGCCGCGGCGCTGCGGATGCATCTCCTTCCGCCATACCGGTCGCTACCCATTTTGCGATCAGCGCAATCTGTTCGTTGCTAAGCCTGCGGTCATCTGCAAAGTCTCCATAACCAGGCTCCGGCAGCCACGGCGGCATGTAGCGCGATGACGTGACGCTGGCCATTTGCGGCCCCCACCGGCGCGCGTCCTGGTAGGTCAATAGGCTGAACGGGCCCGCACCGCCGGGATGATGACAGGTGGTGCAGTTGCCATACGCCAAGGGCGCAATCTGGCCGGACCAGGTTACTGATGCCTGCGCGGCAACAACGTGCTCTTTCGGGGTCGTGACGACGATAGTCAACGCCACTGTCACGATTACCGTAATCGACACCGGGACCCAACGCATGTTCTTCATGGATGCAAGGCTTCACAGGCTGCGGAAAAAGTCTGCACCGGCCAGGAAAGCAAAACCTCAGGGGCTAAAGCCCTCATAGCTATGGCTCGTTTACGGCCCGACTAAAGTCGTGCCCTGATACAAAACATGAGTTTTTCCGCAGCCTGTTCAGCCCTCCACTACAATCCGGGGCTACTTTGCATCATACCGCCATCCGTGATGATGGTGGTCGCCGTGATATAGCTGGCCCCATCTCCGGCCAAGAAGGCGACTACGCTGGCGATCTCTTCAGGCTTCGCCATACGGCCCAGTGGAATCGCAGCATTCAATTTCTGCATAAGCGCGGGATCCGTCATGGTGGAAAGGTTAATGGGCGTTGCGACCGCACCGGGAGCTACTCCTACGACCAGGATGTTATGGGGAGCGAGTTCCACAGCTGCCGTGCGCGTCAACATGCGCATACCGCCTTTGGAAAGACAATACGCTGTGTTGCCGGGCATTGGCCAGTCTTCATGGATAGACGTGATGTTGATGATACGGCCACCGCCGCCCTGCTTGATCATCTGTTTGGCCGCGAGTTGGGTTCCAAAAAACGCGCTCTTGAGGTTGATTTCCAATACCTTCTCGTATTGCGCTTCGGTGGTGTCGAGGATCGAAGTGCGGGTTTCTACCCCGGCATTATTCACCATGACGTCGACATGCCCCCATTTATCGACCGCAGCGGACACCAGGCGCTGCAGGTCATCCAGCTTGCTGACGTCCGCTTGAATGCCGGTAACACATTCTCCCAAAGCAGCGATCTGCGCTTCGAGAGCATCGGTCGCCTCGGGATGAGAGACGTAGTCGATCGCAACGCATGCACCCTGCCTGGCGAGCTCGAGCACAATAGCTTTGCCGATACCGCTATTGCCGCCAGTGACGATGGCAACCTTCTTCGCGAGTGACATGTAAATTCCTTTCGAAGCTATTTTTACGGGCCTGGATGGACTGCTCGAGGGTTTAAGAGCTTGGCGATAATCCCTGTCCAGCCCGTCTGGTGGGAAGCGCCCGCCCCTCTTGCGGTGTCCCCATCAAAGTATTCGTAAAAGGGCACGTAATCGCGGAAATTTTCGTCTTCCTGGAAACGGGGATAAAGCGCATTTACCTGGCGAAGTCCTTCACTGTTCTTCAGGAAGATTTTCGTCAGCCGATTTGTGAGTTCCACGGCTACCTCGTTGATGGTGATAAATGTTCCTGAACCCGTTGGGCACTCGATCTTAAAGTCGTCGCCGTAGTAGTGGTAGAACTTCTGCAGCGATTCGATGATCAGGAAATTCATCGGGAACCAAATGGGACCTCGCCAGTTCGAATTGCCTCCAAATAGCCGCGATCTGGACTCGGAGGGTTCGTAGTCGACGCTCAGCGCACGGCCGTCTATCGTCAAGAATGTATATGGGTGTTCAAGGTGATAACGGGAGACGGAACGGATGCCGTAATCGGAAAGGAACTCATTGGGATCGAGCATTCTGCGCAAGAGCGCCTTCATGCGATGACCCCTTAGCAAAGAGAGCAGCTTGCGCTCGCCTTTCCCGGCAACGAACCAGCGCGATACCAGCATGGCAAGATCAGGCCTGTAGGTGAGGAACCATTCCATGCGCCGATTGAACCCGGGCACTTTCTCCAGAAGTTCGGGCTCCAGGGTCTCAACGGCAAAGAGAGGAATCAGGCCCACCATCGAGCGGATACGCATGGGCACAGTCTGGCCGTCAGGCAAATTGAGCACGTCGTAATAGAAGCTGTCTTCTTCGTTCCAAAGCCCTACGCCGCGGCCGCCCATGTCCGTCATGGCCCCGGCAATGTAGAGGAAGTGCTCGAAGAACTTGGTCGCCATGTCATCGTAGTCGAGGTTGTGCTGCGCCAGTTCCAGAGCGATTCTCATTAAAGCCAACGTGTACATCGCCATCCAACTGGTCCCATCGGATTGACTCAAGTAGCGGCCGTTAGGAAGAGGCTGGTCCCGATTGAATACCCCTATATTGTCCAGGCCGAGGAAGCCGCCTTGAAAGAGGTCGCGACCATGCATGTCCTTTTGGTTGACCCACCAGGTAAAGTTGAGCAGTAGCTTCTGGAAGACCCGCTCAAGGAACGAAATGTCTCCAGGGTCATCCGGGTTTTGTTCGCGGCGACGCTTCCGATCAATCTCGAAGACCCGCCAGGTGGCCCATCCGTGAACCGGGGGATTGGCATCACTGAAGTTCCACTCGTAAGCAGGAAGCTGGCCGTTGGGATGCAAAAACCAGACATGCAAGAGTTTTAACAGCTGGTTCTTGGCAAACTCCGGATCGATCAAGGCGAAGGTGACGGCATGAAACGCCAGGTCCCATGATGCGAACCAGGGGTACTCCCACTTGTCCGGCATGGAAAGGACGGTGCCGCTATTGAGATATGGCCACTCACAGTTGCGACCGGACTGACGCTGAGCGGGCGGAGGCGAAGAATCGGAATCACCCGCGAGCCAGCGGCGCACGTCGTATTCGTAATACTGTTTGTTCCATATCATCCCGGCAAAAGCCTGCCGTTGCACCAGGCGAGCGTCTTCGTGCTCCATGCCGGTTTGAATCCTGAAGTAGAAATCATCGCAGTCGCTTTTTCGGGCACTGGCGATCTGATCGAAATCGGCAAAAGGTGCTGGATTCTCAGCGTGCGAGAGGCGCAGGCGGAACCTCGCAGAGGCACCCGCGCTTACCCGCGCGCTGAGGTGCACGCAGGCCTTCGAGCCGCGCAGCAGCGGGTTCACCGCCGACCGATTCCCATGCACCAGGTATTCGTGAAAAGCATCTTTGTAATAGCCCTGGGACGCAGCTCCATACAGGCGTGCACCGTTGGTTTCGTTCTCGCAAAACAACAGCTCGCCGTGATCCTCCGGATAGAGATAGTAGTTGCCCAACTGCGGATGGCTCGCGGTGAGAGCCGGGCCCTGGGCGCTGATCTCCGGTTTCTCCGTAGGGGTGTTCCACGACCACGTATTGCGGAACCACAATTGGGGAAGCACGTGCAATGCGGCGGCTTCGGGGCCGCGATTGTAAATCGTTATCTGCGCCAGGATATCGTCAGGACTAGCCTTGAAGTACTCAACGAAAACATCCCAGTAGCGATTCTCATCGAACACGCATGTGTCGATCAGTTCGAATTCGTTATCGTGCAAGCCGCGATTGCGATTTTCCTCTACCAGCCGGCCGTATGGGTAGGCAGCCTGCGGGTACTTATAAAGCATCTTCAGGTAGGAATGATTGGGCGCAGCGTCAAGATAATAGTAGTACTCCTTGACATCCTCTCCGTGATTGCCCTCGCCATTGGTCAGGCCGAAAAGCCGCTCCTTCAAAATCTGGTCTTGTCCGTTCCACAGCGCCAGCGCGAAACACAGCCTCTGGTCCTCGTCGC
Source organism: uncultured Acidobacteriaceae bacterium (assembly GCA_963787145.1). Classification (GTDB taxonomy): domain Bacteria; phylum Acidobacteriota; class Terriglobia; order Terriglobales; family Acidobacteriaceae; genus PALSA-350. The sequence goes on along the minus strand of CAWBBY010000008.1, from coordinate 70,202 downwards.
TGATGCCCGCCAAACCGTCCTCGCCCCAGCGATAAGCACGGCTGCGTGCATGGTCATGAGGAAAGTAATTCCAGGCATCTCCGTTGCTGGAGTAGTCCTCGCGCACCGTGCCCCACTGGCGTTCACTGAGGTACGGTCCCCAGAGGGAGTCGTTCGGGCTGGGCGGCGGAGATGTGTTCGTTTCGGACATAAGCCTTCCGAGCGTGATTTGCTGGAGCGCCCGCGAAGGCAGGCTTTCTGACTGACAAGCCCGATTGTACCGGAGAGGAGTGAATATTTAGACCGCGTTTACTCCGCCTCGTCTTCGACTCCCTTGACTGGCTGGCGAAGGATTTGTTCCAGGCTCATGGGAGGCAGACTGTAGGTTTGGCCGAAGTGTTTGTCGATCTGATCCCGGTAATTCATTCGTGGACCGGGAAAGCCGATTAATTTCCAGCCAACCATCCCGATGTTGCCGCCATGCAGTGGATCGCAAAACATGCCTTCCACCGTATGCTGGCGCAATAGCTGAAAGAAGTGAGTCTCCTCGATCTTTTCCAGCCGCAGGTCTTGCTGCTCAGCAGATACTCCGGCAAAGTCGGCCCCCAGCAGCGCGATACCGGCGCGATAGGACTGCTGAGGCGTGTCTTTGCCCTGATAGCCATGTTCTGGAAAAGATTCCACCCAGGGACCCTTGGTATAGCGCCGTGCGTCTTTGCCGTAAGGGCTGGCGAGTTGACGATCGATATAAACGACCACTCCCGCTTCGGTTGCCCCAGGGCCGCTTTCGTCGCTGGGAAAGATGCGCTCGGACGCCGCCTGAACAACCTGCGCTTCAGCCGCGGTAAAGAAGCGCAACGGCACCCTGACTCCATCTTGCGCAGGAGCAGGTACTAGCTCTCCCACCAGCGAGTACAGCACCAGACCGCCCAGGGCCTTCGCCGGGAGCACTATGAATTCGCGCCGTTTCATGATCCCTCCTCTAAACTAACGGGCCTGGCTTCTTCAGGTAATGATCAATCAAGCCATCCGCCGCCCGATGACTCACCGCAACAATCGTAAGCGTCGGGTTGGCAGAAGAGTTTTGCGGGAAGGACGACGAGCCCACGACAAAGAGATTGGGCATCTTCCAATGTTGCAGCCAGGGGTTGACAACGCTTTGGTCCGGAGAGCTTCCCATGATCGCTCCTCCCTGTATGTGCGTAGTGATGTATTGGGCAGCGTTGTAGCGACGAAAGGCGCCGCTTGTTCTACCCGTGTCGGTCTTTATTAACGTGGCTCCGGAGACCTGTGCAATCACCTCCAGAAGCCGGGAGCCTATTCGCTCTCCGAAAGCCATCTGGCGCATTTCGTAATCTGTCCAATTCAAGGTCATCCGCAACAGAGGGTCACCAAACTTGTCGGTATAGGTGGGATCTAAGTCCATAAAATTTTGCTTGTAGGCAAAATGATCCCCTCTCATTTCGACTCCTGGGCCGATCCTGTCCCAGTGGCTAATCGAAGCCTTCTTCCAGGCCGAGCCCCAGTTGCGTGTTGCTTCTCCTTGCGGAATGCGACCAAACGAAGCAACCGGCCCCACGCTGGCAGCCGCACCGCGCAGGAACAGCCCGCCGCGTAAAACTTTTTCCGGAGGTTCTTCTTTGAGATCTCCATCAAAGTCCGCGATGCCGTATCCCACCGCGCCCGATCCCATGAAGAGATTCAGACGCTCTTTGAATACCAGCATCCCTGCTCCTCCACTGGTGACCTGGTGGGTTAGGTTCTTGCCCAGCGTTCCTTTGGCTGTGACCGGATCGTAGGGCTCGCCAATCTCCGATAAGAGCAGGAGGCGAACGCTGTTGGGGGTCCATGCCGAGAGCACGACGAGCTCAGCGGGTTGCATGGTTTCCTCGCCGTTCTCGTCCATGTAGACAACGCCTTCGGCGCGCCCGTTGCGGTGAACGATCTTGCGTACCCAGCAGTTGTTGCGCAATGAGAAGTTATTCCGGCTGGTAAGGACCGGCATGATGGTGTTCGTCGGTTGGGCCTTGGCCCCAATCATGCAGCCATAGTTCGGGCAGTAGCCGCAAAAGACGCAGCCGGGCCGGGAGACTTTATCGGGATTGGTATACGCCTGACTCAGGTTGGCCGCAGGCAGCCAGTACGGGTGATAACCCATCTCTATCGCTGCCTTATGAAAGAAGCCCATAGTGTATGTCGCCGTCAAAGGCGGAGTAGGGTACTCATGCTGGCGAGGACCCTCGAAGATATTGCCGCCTTCGATCAGTTGACCGCGTAAGTTACCGGCTTTACCGCTAATCCCCATCAACTGTTCCGCGCGCCAGTAGTAATTCTCAAATTCGTCGTAGGTTATGCCCCAGTCCTGAATGGCCCAATCCGGCGACATGCGGGCGGCGCCGAATTTTTCGCGGAGATGCGTGGCCAACACAAAGATGTCGGGGAGATAGCGGTCAGAAATGCCACCCCAGTGTTCGGAGGTGCCCCCGGTTCCGGTTCCAGGTGTAAACGAACCATACTGGCGTATCGGAACAGCCGCGTCTTTCAGGGAATGCCGATGGGTGATGGTCTGTTCTGCCGGATTTTGTACCAGGCCCACACGCCGCATGTTGATTTCGTCCATGCCGCTGGCGTATTGGGAGAGGTTGCGTGCCGGGCCACGCTCGAGGACAGTCACCTGCAAAGCAGTTCGGGTGGTTATTTCCTTGGCCATTACCAGGCCACACCATCCGCTGCCGATGATGACTACATCCGTGGATTTAAGGCGCTTCAACGCGATGCTATCCTCTCCGCGGCGCTATGAACTGCCTATCTCCAGCGAAAGATGCGCAGCGAGATGGCAAAGGCCACTACCAGCCAAGCGAGCAGTATACCTATCTGAGCCGCCTGCTGGCCCAGGTTCGTACCCTGCAGCATATTCCCCCGCAACGCCTCGATGGCTGCCGTGAGCGGGAGGGCCCGCACCACGGGTTGGATCACGCCTGGAAAGCGTGTCGCCGAAAAAAAGACTCCGGATAAGATCCACATCGGGAGCATGACCAGGTTCATCAGTCCTGAGGCCGCCTCCATCGTCTTAGCCCGCGAGGCTACCAGGAGCCCCAGCGCGGAGAAAGCGAGAGAGGTAAGCACGCAGAGCAATCCTAACTGCCACATCGACCCACGAAAGGGCACGCCAAAGACCAGGCGCGCAAACCCCAGGAAGCCTACCACCTCGATCACCAGCATTGACAGGCGTGACAGCAGGTACGACGCCAGGTACTGCCAGCGCGGCATGGGCGAGGCGACCAGGCGCTTGAGCAGTTTCTTCTGCCTGGACTCCACAATCGAAAAGCCCATTCCCCAGATCGCGGAGCCCATCAGGTTCATGCCCAGCAGGCCCGGCACCACGAAGTCGATGTAACGCGAACCCGTCTCGTGCACCAACTGATTCTCGACGTGAACGGCCTCACGCCGCCCCGCTGCTGTTTGAATTGCGCGGTCGGCCACCATGCGCGCGGTCCGCGCATCGGGATTCGTCGCATCGTATTCGTACGCAACGCCGTCCGGCGTTTTTATCACGAGCAGCAAAATGCTTCCTGTTGCCAGTGCCCGGGCGCCGTCTACCTCGTTCATGGTGGCCGCCGTGAGGCCCTTGTCCGCGGCCAGTGCCTGGGTCAGTTGCGCGGTCGTCGCGCCCACCTGGAAGACATCCGCCGGCCGATTGCGGAAGGCAATCCCCAACCCCACCGCCAGCAGAATGGGGAAGACGAAGATCCAGAAAATTGCCTCGGGCTCCCGCCAGAAGAGGCGAAAGCGAATCATCGTCAATTGATAAAGGCTGCTCTGCTCAAGCTTACTCATCGCGCAAATTCCTTCCCGTCAGCCCGACGAAAACATCTTCAAGGGTCGCAGAGTGAGTACGAAACTCGCTCAGATGGAGGCCCTGGCCAGTCAAGGTGGCAAAGATGAGGGGCACTGCGGTATGCAGCTCGCGAACAGAGAGCTGGTGCACTCCAGCATCGACGCGGTGCGACTCCACTCCCGTAATCGCCGTCAGTACGGCTGGGTCGACCAGACCATCTCCAGTCTCGTGACCAATGATGGCGAACTCGACGATATGCTCCCCGCCGACAGAGGCGATCAGCTGCTGCGGACTTCCCAGCGCAATGATTCGCCCATGGTCCATAATCGCCACCCGGTCGCACAGGCGTTCCGCCTCATCCATATAGTGCGTGGTGAGGATGATGGTGCGGCCCGCCTGCTTGAGCCCGTCCACCAGGTCCCATAGGTGGCGCCGCGCCTGCGGGTCGAGTCCGGTTGTCGGCTCATCCATAAACAACAACTCAGGATCACCCACCAGCGCACAGGCCATGGCAAGCCGCTGCTTTTGGCCACCCGAGAGCGTGCCCACACGGGCGTGGCGCTTCTCCTCCAACTGCGCCGTCCGGATCGACTCCTCCACTGGAATGCCTTGACGGAAGAAACTGCGAAAGAGACGTAGCGTTTCGTCCACGGTCAGCTTTTCTGGAAACTGGGTCTCCTGCAATTGAATGCCGATACGCTGTCGCAGCTCGTTTTCGGCGCTGCTCCAATTCAACCCCAGCAACTGAACCGTGCCACTATCGGGAGCGGTCAGGCCTTCGCAGATCTCAATGGTCGTTGTCTTCCCAGCGCCATTGGGGCCCAGCAGGCCAAAGCATTCTCCCCGCATCACCTCGAGGTCAAGACCATCCACTGCCACTACCTCGGCAAAGGACTTGCGCAGGCCGCGCAACAGCAAGGACGGGCTGTTTCCCTGGGTTGTTAGTCCGTTAACCGGCACAGCGGTAGCTCCTGGATTGGTCATCTGCGCATTAAGACCACTTAGCGGCTTGGTTTGGTCCAGTTTTCGATGTCGAGTCTTTGGACGCGTCCAAATTCCCGAGTGTTGTTGGTCACTAGCGTGAGCCCGAGGCAACGGGCGTGCGCTGCAATGAGGAGATCGTTCGCACCGATCATGGTTCCGCGCAGCTTGAGATCAGCGCGAATCTGTGCGTAGTGTAGAGCTGCCTGATCCGGGTAATCGAGAACCACGACATGCCGCAAATACGCATCGAGCGCAGCTTGGTCCTGTTGCCGCCGGGGCGACGCCTGAACCCCGTACGTGAGTTCCGACTTTGTGATGGCAGAGATACAAACATCACCAACGGGTACCTTCTGAAGTCTCCTCAAGACACTATCGTGAGAACGCTTCATGATGTAGGACGATATGTCCGTATCAAGCATGTAAACCGGCACCAGAATCAGCGCTCCTGAACCGGCAAGTCTTCGACCCCATCCATGAACTCCTCCGAGGCCACAGGACCCGAGGTCAGATAAGCAGACCAGTCCTCAGGGCGAGCGGAAAGAATCACATCGTCCCCCTGTTTGCGAATGAACACCTCAGAGGTGGCAAACTGGAACTCCTTCGGAAGCCGGACTGCCTGACTCCGGTTATTCATAAATATTTTGGCGATGCGCTGCATAATGCCTCCCGGTAACGGCATATACAATAGTATATGCCAGCATACTAAGCCTCACAAAATTTATATTGGAGGGCCCATGATCCGCCGCTGCGACAACGTGGACTTCGAGGTAATTTGGGCCATCATCAATGATGGCGCACAGGCTTATCGCGGGACGATTCCGACAGATCGGTGGACAGAACCGTATATGTCCCGGGAAAAGCTTCAGCATGAGATCGATGACGGTGTTGTGTTCTGGGGCTACGAGGACGCAGACAATCTACTAGGCGTGATGGGGCTTCAGGAAGTCAGGGACGTGACTCTCATTCGCCACGCGTATGTTCGCACCAGGAGCCAAAAACAGGGGGTCGGAGCACGCTTGCTGTCTCATTTGCGCCTGCTGACCAAAAGGCCGGTGCTGATAGGAACGTGGGCCGATGCTGTCTGGGCAATCCGCTTCTATGAGAGGCATGGCTTCCAGATGGTTTCCACCACGGAAAAAGACCGGCTCCTCAAAGAATATTGGAAGATCCCCGAACGCCAGATCGAAACTTCAGTCGTTCTCGCAGATGCGAAGTGGCGGGAGCTAAGCGTCCAGGCGTGATGCAGCCTGGAGAATTGGAAGATAGGGTAGCGATTCCAAGAAACAGCCCAGGACGACGTCCTGGGACATTTTCAGCCGTCCCTACGGGACTGAACATACTTTCCATGCAACACCCAGGACTGCGTCCTGGGCTACTCTCAGCCGTCCCTTCGGGACTCAATTCGGAAAGATAAGTTCTCACGCAGTGTCATCCAGCCATATTGTAGAGGTTGCATTGAACTAAGCGTCCAGGCGCGATGCAGCCTGGAGAATGGGAAGATAGTAGGCCGCGTCAGGAACGCGCAGGCCAGGCACTTTGGCCTCGTCGTCCCAATGGCGCAGCGCAATGGCGGCCTGTGCGAACGGGTTGCACAAAAAGTCCGCAGCCTGCTCATCGTTCATTGGGCCGCCTTGCAAGGCGAGGCTTTCCAGCGATGCGGGGGAGAGCTGCCGCAGATACGCGCGGTCTTGCCAACAAAGGAATCGCTTGGCCGGGACGTGAAGAAGGATCGGCGTCGTAACCGCGTCTCCAAACCAGCGGGAGAGATATTTGGCGGCGACCTCTTCGTGCACGCCGTCGAGGCCGCGATGAGCGATTCCTTCGTCGAGCCCGTGCAGCATGTGGCCGACGTCGTGCAATAGCGCGGCGGAAATTGCAGCCGGACCGGCTGCGGCCAGCTCGGCGGAATGGGCCGCTTGCAGGCTGTGCTCAAGAATGGAGACGGGCTCTCCGAAGTACGCGTTCCCTCCTTTGGCATTGAGCAAATCGATCAGGCTCTCAACCTTTGCGGTCGTCATGGTGCGAACTCCTTGTTCGTGAGAGTACGGCGAGCGAGCTATAGAGTCCATCTGCTTCCAGATAGCAGCCCTGCAGGTGGCTAGAGCCGCCATCTCCCTCAGTACGCCCATGAAGGATGCGGGTGTTATCTATGAGGACGAGATCGCCAGGCTGCAGCCGGTAGACTACGGATCGCGCCGGATCGCAGAGGAGATCGGCCAGCTGACGGTAGGCCGCGTAATACCTTTTGAGCAAAGGACCCTTGAGTGGCAACGGCGCGACCGAGCGGTCGTTGTAACAGATAGCACGGAACTGCTCCTGCGTGTCCAGGTCAAGCATGGTGCGTTCGACGGCAAGGTCCACGCTGGCATCCTGAAAGCAATAGAGGATGGGCGTCTTACAGAGCGTGGAAAAAGCGTTGGCGTCATGAGCGCGCATCCGCTCCGCAGCAGCCATTCCGTCGACGAACTTACTTTCTCCGCCACGGCCTGCGTTTGAGAGACAATGCAGCAGCAGGAAGCCAGGCACCGGATCACGATAAGGATTGTCAGTGTGGACTGGCAATGCCGCAACACTACGATCGTCGAAGATGCGGCCTTCGTTGGTCTCGCGAACGAAACCGAGATGTGCGGCAACCTGCAGCACAGAGGCATGTTCGATAGGCACGTCGCTGAGGAAAGCCAACCCATCGCGTCCCAGGTAATAGAGCCAATCTTCGCGGATAGATGGATCCGCGACCCAGTCCGGGTACGCACATCGGATGAAGTGGGTGGCCGGCTGCCCCATCCACGGCAGGCGCGTGGGCCGCGAACTCAAGCGTAGGGAGCGGTCATACGCACGCAGCCACTGGAGAGAAAAGACGGCGGTTTCGCCGTCGTCCCAACTCAGGGTGAGGTGGCCCGGCGGCAATGGTTCAGCGGCGCGCAGCCGTGGCTCGCGCGGGAGATCGACCAGGCTTATGATGCGCTGACCGGTACGGGCATCGCGATGAGCGGGAGCGTTGTCCCGCAGCCACAGTGAGCTGTAAACACTGTAGGAGGAGTTCTGCCAGGTGATCGTCACCTCAGCCGGCGTGCACTTTAGCTCAGCGACATCGATGTCCGCTAGTTTGGCAGTCATTGTCCCTCCACAGGGCGGAGCAAACCGATCGCGATGGCACGCCGGTGCTGCTGCCAGAGAGCGAGGCCGCCGACAACGCTGGTAAGTCCCGCGACGCCAGCCAGTACAAGAAACATCGTCTGCCACCCGTAAGAGACCGCCAGATGTGCCATGCCATTGCCGGAGAGAACGCCGGCGAGATAGCCGAAACCGTCGATCATTCCGGATGCAGTTGCACTCCCTTCTCTTCCGCCAAAATCGAGAGCCATCGCGCCGGCAAGATACGAGTAGGGGCCGAGTAAGCAGAAGGCAACCGCCGCGACCAGGGCGAGCGGGACAAAGCGCGGAGCATGCATGGTTACCTCCGCCAGACCCAGTAACGCCAGAACAGAAAAGCAGAGCCCGCCAAAGAGAATGCGGCTCCGGCCTTCGGGGCCAAGGTAATCGCTAAGGAAGCCGGCAAACAATACCGACAGGCCGCCGAAGAAGGGGAAGAGCGCGCTCCCGCTGGCGGCCTGCGCGCCCGTCATGCCGACCATCTGGGTGAAGTACGTGGGTATCCAGAGATTGAAGGTTTCGCGCAACAGCGTGGTGCCGAGAGAAAGGCCGCAGACCAGCCAGAAAGCATACGAGCTTAGCAGGGTCCGGAAGATTGCGGCCATACCTGGGCGCGTGGCCACTGCGCTTGCATCGGAAAAGAGGTTCAGCGGATTCTCCTCGGGAGGAGGCAAGTGGTAGGACTGAGGAGAGTCTCTAAGAAAAATGAGATTAGTTAAGAGAAGCACGCTGAGCAGAGCAGCCCCCGCGCCGAAGACTCCTCTCCAACCGAAACCGTGCGCCAGCAGGAGCGACATGATAGCGCGAGAAATCGCATCTCCGAAAAGGTAACTGAGACTGAGCACTGCCATGACGCTGCCATAGGCAGTATAGGAAAACCAGCGTGACGTGACCTTAACCAATCCAGCCCATCCCAGGGACTGCACCAGACGGTTGCCTAACCAGGCAAGGGTGAAGACGGGAAATCCGCCGCCGACCATAAAGAGCACGGTGAACACAATTGAGCCCAACATGCCGCCGAGGAAGTTGCGCCGGCCTCCAAAGCGATCTGCCAGGCCGCCGCTGGGAAACTTGCCGATGGCATAGGCCAGCACTCCGAATGAAGCGATCGTTCCAAGCCGCACCTGGGCAACGTTTGCGGGCGTGCCTTTGCGGACTTCTTCGGCAATGATGAGGGGCAAGGCGACGGAATAATCGGAACGGCAGAAGTAGTAACCGCCATAGCCGAGGAACAGCAAGGAGATGGTGAGCACATGCCAGCGCGTAAGGCGCGGCGCGGAGTGTGCGTGCGCCGGATTCATTTCGGGCACTCCCCATTGGTAATCCGGCGCTCGATCTCGTCCAGCAGCGGCAGCGCGTGGGCAACGGTTTCCGCGGTGTAGTGTGCGCCTGCCGCCCGCAGCTCCTGCTCAGCGCAAGCAAGGAGCTTTGCCTGTTCTCTGGGGTCCAGCTGCAACCAATCGGCTTCAGACAGTCCGACAGTGTTGCCGCTGCGCGTCACGCCAATGGTCCACATACCGGCGTTCAGGCCTTCTTGTATATCGGACTCGGTGTCGCCAATCTTCACGCAAGAAGAAAGGGGATAGATGCGGAGATCGATTGCCAGCCGGTAACACATCCAAGGATAGGGCCGGCCTCCGCCGGCATCTTCAGGCGCCAGGGAGCGATCCGTACGATAGCCCTGCGTGGCTGCGAGCGTTTCCAGCCGGTCAAGCATCGGGCGCGTGTAGCCGGTAGTGCCTGCGATTTTCATGCCTCGTGCGCGCATAGCTTCCACTGCGTCGGCCACACCGGAAATGACGGTCGCGTAGCCGGATAGCACCTCCATCATTTGCGGCTCGAAGCCGGCATAGATTGCGTCGACATCGCGCTCTTGCGGCACAGCATTGCGCAGCGCTCGCCATTGCTGCTTCACTTCCGGTTCTTCGAGTAACTTGCGGACGTGGTCTTTCTTCGCCAGACCCATGTATCGACGAACCAGCGGGCGAGGGACCGCGATGCCGAATTGATCGAAGATGTTTTTGAGCGCATGCACGGGCGCGATGCTTCCGTGATCGACGGCGGTCCCCGCCCAGTCGAGAAAGATCGCGGGGATTTTCTGGCTAGGCATGGATGAATCCTAAGTCGCGCATCGACTGCTCCGCCACCCCAAAGGATAACGTCATGCCGGAACCGCCCGGCGAAGCTACAATCCTGACCCCGTCTTCCGGCTGCATTACGACCAGGGGCTTTTCAGGATGCCTGGCATAGACGCCGTACCAGCGTTCCGCAACCGTCAGATCGGGGGCGCGAAGGAACTGCTTTGTATAGCGAAGGATGATCTGGTCGATCTCCTCCTTGTTGAAGATGTCGACGGCGAGCGAGTACTCATGCGAGTCGCCGAGCGTGAGCGCGCCGTCCGCAGTTTGCGAAACCAACGCGTGGATTCCCCACCGGTCGTACTCGGGGGTCTCTTCGGCGATGCGCCGGCTGAGCGCTGGGAGCGTGGTGCAGACCTGAAAGGCGGGGTAGAAACGCAGCGTGAGCCCGGCCGCGAGCGAAGGGCCGAGTTGCCAACCATCCGGCTGGGGCGCCGTGCGCATCATCTGCAGTTTGCAGCGGGTCAGGCCACTGGCCGCATAGTGCTGCGGGTAGAGAGTTTCAAAGTCGTCGCCGCTACAAACAATCACGGTTTCAGCTTGCCATCGGCCGCTGCCGGTATACAAGACAGGAGGTTCGATGGCGGTCACCGCGGTCCCAAAGACGAACTGGACGTTGTATTGCTCAGCGAGAAACCCTGGCAAGGACTGAATCACCTGGCGGGGATCGATCGTAAGTTCGGTGCTGCTCCATAGGCCACCCGCAAGCCCGTCGGGCTGGACGGCATGCGAACGCTCGAGCACCTCGCAGGGTTTCAGCCAGGAGCATTCGTAACCCAACTTTGGGCCGAGCTCGGCGAACTCCTGCGCCACAGCTGCCTCATCCGCACGGTAGGCAACATGAAGCGATCCCGTTTCTCGACGCGGCAGTTTGGCGTGATCCAGAATTTCCAGCCATAATTCGCGACTGCGCAAGGAGAGTGAAAGCATCGTCCCGGCCGGCTGGCCGATGGGCCAGATCATGCCGAAGTTGCGCACCGAGGCACCGGCCGCACGCGGACTCTTCTCCAGGACGACCACGGATTTACCAGCTTTCGCTGCTACATAGGCGTGGGCCAGTCCCAGTATTCCCGCGCCTACGATCGCAACATCCACCCTGGGATGCGACATCGAGAATGAAGCTCCTGCGTTTTGAGGAATGCCGGGTTCGAGGATACCCCGGTGTTGATCAGGTTCGCCACAGCCTCCTCCCTTACAAGGGTAGATGACTTTCGTAGCTGCAGCCTAACCAGCGGTTGTTAAGCAGAGGTAAATTACCTGCGCGGTGCTAACGCGGCCACGCGCAGCACTGAAACCGTCAAATCAGATGCCACACTCCACTGCGCTCGCTCGAAAAAGCAGTGCCTCAGGGGCTAAAGCCCTCACTTTGGCGACTCGGGCGGCCCGGCTAAAGCCGTGCCCTGATACAAAACATGAGGGTGGCGACTACCTGAAAACTCGCGCATTCCCGCTGAGTTGCGTTAGGACGAGTGCTTCACTGCGTTCTTTTGCACCGTTGCCGTAAAATGGTGGTAGAGCGGTTTGTGTAAGGAGAGTGCAACGTGGCGCAATTGATGAGGACGTCAAATCCAGTTTTGAACGCGAAGCGTTTTGAGGGCGTCGCCGAGCTGGGCGGTGGGATGACACTCGAGGGCACGGTCAACAAGACCGGCCTGCTTCTGGTTTGCGCGATTGCCACCGCAGCGTGGACATGGCACCTCTTTAATCAGGAGCACTCGGCTGCCGCTGTACTCCCCTGGCTGTGGATCGGGACCATCGGCGGATTCGTCTGCGCAATGATCACGGTCTTCAAGAAGGAATGGTCTCCGGTAACTGCGCCTGCTTATGCGCTCCTGGAGGGGCTGGCACTAGGCAGCATCTCGGCTATTCTCGAGGTGCGCTTTCCTGGGATTGCCATCCAGTCGGTCAGCCTGACGTTTGGCACCCTGCTGGTTCTCTTGCTCGCCTATCGCTCCGGACTGATCCCGGTAACACAGAACTTCCGGCTGGGCATCGTGGCTGCAACGGGCGCGATCATGCTGTTTTATCTGTTGCAATTTGTTTTGGGGTTCTTCGGAGTCCACTTTACTTCCATCAACGGCTCGGGGCCGATCGGGATCGGTTTCAGCCTGATTGTTGTCGGCATCGCTGCCCTAAACCTGGTGCTCGACTTCGACTTCATCGAGAGTGGCGTACGGATGGGCGCTCCAAAGTATATGGAGTGGTACGGCGCCTTCGGGCTTATGGTCACGCTGGTTTGGCTGTACCTCGAGATCCTGAGGCTGCTTACCAAACTTCGCGGGCGCGACTAAGTTCGATCGAGGTTGCCATAGACATCGGCTGTATTCGCGTTTACTCCGCTTTGCAACGGCGGCACCTTGCTGAATCGCGAATGGCTTAGCGTGCTCATACGCGCCAGGTACTCTTCATATCCGTTAGAGTGCAGAGACTTGAGTGAGGCCACGGTGATGCGCTGTTGCATCTCGGCCAGGGACAGGCCGGCTTTCCTGCTTTCCTCGACCCTTCCAGTCAATTCCTCAATATAGTTGCGCAGGTTGACCATCTGCGTGCGGCCGGTTTGCAGCGCGGCATGGCCGGGGATGATGGTGTTGAAGTCGGCGCCGCCGATCGAGTCAATCGCGGCCGGCCAGAGGCGAGGAAAGCCGTCGGCGATGTTAGGCAGAAAGCCGTGAATCACATCTCCCGTCGCGACCGTGCGCGCTTGCGGGCAATAGACCACAACATCTCCGGCGGTGTGGGCATGACCGTGAAATTCGATGTGCAGGTCATATGCCGCATCTTGCAGTAAGTACGACTTGTCAAAGGTGATGGTGGGCAACTCGGGCGTGTAATCCTTAAGCTCAGCCTGATAGGCCTGTAGCTGCCGGACCTGGTCGGCGCAGAAGGCCTTTTCTCCAGCAGAAGTTGCGTGTGCTGCCTGGTCGCGCAGGGCGTCGATTTGTTGCGGCACGGTTGCGACCGAAGCCTTCATCCGGGCCACCGCCAAGCTCTCCATCAGCTTCCCGGTGGCCGAGCTGGCGATAAAGTCGACTTTCTCGCCGGTTAAACGATAGGCAGGATCGCCTTGCGTGTGGTCGGCGTGAAAGTGGGTGTTGATCACGTAGCGCACAGGCTTGGTGGTAACCTCACGCTTCATCTGGCCTATCAGAGAAGCGGCAGCCGATGGCACGGAGTGCGCGTCGACAACGACTACGTCCCTGGAACGGACGAATATGGCGGCGTTGCAGTTCAACATGGCCCGAGGATGGGCACGCGCAAAGTAAACGCCGCCGGCAACCTTCTGAATGTCGAAGAGGCTGGGCTCGGAACTGGGAGCCGCCACGCGGGCCCAGGCAGCTCGATGCCAGGCAAGCTCCAGTATCGAAGCCCCAGCCAGGGCTCCCCCCATCAGGACACGCAGGAAATCGCGGCGGGAGGTGGGTCCGTCCACGACATGGTTGTGCGGGTGGGGATGATGGTGGCTGTGATGGGCCGCGTGCTTCTTCATGCTTCGATATCCTTGGCGCGTGAGATACCTCATCTTATAGTCGTAGCGCCGGTAGCGAGAAAAACGGGCTACAGATTGGCTCGAAGTCCAATATTGACAATGCTCGAAGCAGTATGAAAGTATCCCGGTCGTCACGTAGTCGCGTGATTTACGGACCCCGAAATCCGGGCACAAGGAGACGGCTCCCATGAAGAAACTAGCGATCAGTGCAGGTTGTCTGTTGGCGTCGCTGAGCATTTTTGCCCAAGGCTCGCAGACTTATAAGGGCGAGATCATGGACAGCCAGTGCGCCGCTTTGGGCGGCCATCAGATTATGGAGCAGAAGGGCGAAAGCCCGAAGGATTGCACCAATCGCTGCGTAAACATGGGCGGCAAGTACACCTTGTACGATCCCGCCACCAAGACTGCCTATCAACTCGACGATCAGAAGAAAAGCGCCGCATTCGCCGGAGCGAAGGTGGCGGTGACGGGGACGTTGAATCCGGCGACCAAGACGATCCACGTGGAAAGCATTAAGGCCGGCTCCTAGCGGTTGCGGAAAAAGTCTGCACCGAGCAGGAAAGCAATACCTCAGGGCTTAAAGAGCCTACCCTTCGCAAACCGGAGTTTTTCCGAAGCCCGTCTAGACGGAAAATCTCCGAAGCTATTCCATCGCCTAAGTAATGCCGCCTGCCAACCCGATTTTTAAAATTTGATATTTTTGGGTCGTTTTTAAGATTGGTAGCTCAGCGGGGGCGGGCAAAGGGGTTCTTCTTTATAGAGAAAGGAACTCTCGTGTCCGGAACAAAGGGACCTCTCGCGTCTGGAACAAAAGAGAAGCCGGGGCCATTGGACCCGCCCTGCGGCGAGCCAGGGCAGGCGGGACGGGCGGGGACGGCAGGCGAATCTTCTTGCTGGACTTCTTCCTGGGCTCCACGGCACGCCCCACGGCTCGCCGGGGCAGGCGGGACGGGCGGGGCAGCGGTCGGCTGCGGATCTATGGTTTTGGCCTGCTGCTTGCGAAGCCATTCGGAGACATAGATTTGCGGCTTGGCAGGCGAAGGGGCGGATTCCTTCACCGAGGAGGCGGCCCGGCGGTCGGGGATGAAGTTTTCCATGGCCACGATCATGGAGATGGCCTTGACCTGGCCGGTAATGCTGCCTCTGGTCATTTCTGGGCTGAGGTTGGCAAGTTCCCAAAGGCGGTCCAGTACTTTTTCGCGGTCCAGATTCAACCGGCGGATTCCCTCGGCCTCTTGCTGGACGAGCTGTTGCTGCACGGCGGCGCGGTGCTCGAGCATGTAGGCGCGGACACGGGGTTTGGATTTGGTGTAGGCGGCGGAGTCGGGGTTGAGGCCGACAGCTTCGGCGGCATGACGGTCGGTCATGGCGCCAGAGAGGACCAGGCGGGCAAAGGCTATTTCCTGATCGGTGATGGGGTCGCTGACTTTATTTTTGGGCATAGTGGCTCCTGAAATTTGAGAGAAGCTAGGGCACAGGTTTTCCACCGCTTGGGGAAGCAGGGTGGACACGTAAAAAATCGCTCCACGGCATGCCGGGACAGCCGGGGGATATCTTCGGATCGCTTATTTTGTGACAGGGATCGGGTGTGACACCGGACAGCGTTAAAACTGTCCTTCGCTCGCGCTTAGGCCGAAACTAGCGGCAACTGCCGACCAGTGGGAGGTGGCGAGAACCGCCCGCTGTGCCGAAATCGTCTACTAACAGGATACAACGCTGTGGAACCGGATTTGGCCGTGGAGACTTGTTTTCTGGTTATCGTTTCGGCGGTTACTTTTGGTTGGAGACCTGAGCAGTTTCGCAATTACTGTGGTCTGACAAAGATCGCGAGGTGTGATTTTTCCTGGAGAAAAACCACGGCGGCCTGCGGAAGGTTTTGTTTTGTATCAAGGCACGACTTTTGTTGCGCGCCTCCCGCGCTCCGATCATTCTCGGGATTGGTCCCTAGCCCTTAGTCCTGGGTTGGCTGCGGGGAATCGACAATAGTCCATTGCAAGGTAGAGATGCCCCAGGGTTGCATCCTGGGTAATTTTCAGCCGTCCCACCTCCACCACCGCCAAGGTGGGCCGCTACCCGCAAATTTGTCATCCCGACCGGAGCGCAGCGTAGGGGAGGGACCTGCAGTTTGCGTTCATGGGGTAAAGGAGCCCGGAGGCGATTCGCCCACGGCGCTTTCGCTGTGCCCGAAAGTGAAACTGCAGGTCCCTCCCCTACGCTTCCCCGGGTTTCCTGTCGAGGTTTGTGCCGTTGGCGAACTTCATGCGGCTTTCCTCACTGAAAGCCGCACACGCGGTCGTTTGTGAGCGCGGCGTAGCAGGAAACCCGGGTTCGCTCCGGTCGGGATGACAAATTTGCGGGCGGCGGTCCACCTTGGCAGTGGTGGAGGTGGAGGGACAGAGTCAAACAACACCAACCAACCCGGTTTCGGTTTGCCCGCGTTCTCTTCAACCCATTCAGCAAGTTGCGCCGATCAGAAAACCGCATATCGCTTCTCTGAACTAGTGCCGCGTTAGAGGAAAAGAAGCGAATTTCTAGACGGATTGCTTCACTTGCGAGGCGCCTGCCTGGAGCAGGCGCTTCTCCAGCTCCGGCTGCGAATTTTCCGGCGCATCGACCACGCCTACCAGTATCTTCCCTGTCCAAATCTCAGGATCCGTAATCACGCCTTTGAAATTGGGCAGTCCTGCGCCGATAAGCAGCACTACCAGCGTGGTGAGGATCGCTCCAAGCATGATCATCTCGTAGACGATGATGCCATTGGTCCACGCGGGCGTAAGGGACATGCCGCCGGTGAGAATCGGATAGGACTTCTGGGAAAAGGTGGTTAGCAAGAGCCCACCGGTGCCGCCGACGACAGCACCCAGCACTGCCCAGCGGTAGGGGGCACCGGTGGCGTGCGAGTCAGTGAATTCGTAGCCCTCGTGGGGCTCGCCGGATACGATGATGATCTGCCGCAAATCGAATTGAAGCGCAGAACTGGCCGCGCGCAAGGAGTCCACGGCGCGCTGCGCCGCCTCCGGCTCGGCATAGAGCCCATAAAGAGCTTTCATTCGGCCACATCCGTGGGCAGAGGCCCTTCCAGCACCAACCCATGATGCTTACCATCGGAGGTGGCGACCACAGGAAGGCCGCCGTGAGGCTGCAGCCCAACCTTCAGCTCCCAAATAGAAATCATGGGCACGAACTTTGAGAACAGCAGGTAGAGCAGCAGCATGAAGCCAAAGCTCGAAGCCATCAAAGTGTCTTCCACCCAGGTGGGCCGGTAAGTACCCCAGGAGTAAGGCAAGAACTTGTGCTCAAGCGAGGGCACCACGATGAGAAAGCGCTCGAGCCACATACCGACAACCACAGTACACGAGGCAATCGCGGTGCCGGCGATGGTGCGCAGGCGCTTGATGGCCAGGATGGGCACGGGGATGATGAAGTTGCAGAACACCATGATCCAGAAGAGCGGCGCGAACTGCTTGCGAATGCTCTCCCAGAAGACCGCCATTTCCGGAGGAGAGTTGCCATACCAGGTAGTGAGCCGCTCGGCGAAGGTGAAGTAGAACCAGAGCAAGCTCATGGTCAACAGCAGCTTGCCAAGATTTTCGAAATGGATGGGCTTGAGGTATTCCTCCAAGTGCAGGAGCTTGCGCAGCAGCGCCATGGCCAGGATCAAGGCCGCGATGCCGCTGAAGATCGCACCGGCAACAAAGTATGGGCCGAAGATCGAGGAGTGCCACATGGGCACGGGCGTCATGGCAAAGTCCCAGGAGACGATGGTGTGCACCGAAACGGCCACGGGGACGATGACCATGGCCATAATGTGCATGGCGATTTCGAGGCGCTGCCATTGACGCGGCGTACCTTGCCAGCCCAGCGCCAACACGCGGTAGATCTTCTTGCGTAAGCCGGTAGAGGCGTCGCGGACGGCGGCGAAGTCCGGGATGGTGGGCAGAAAAAGGAAGGTGGTGCTGCCGGTGAGATAGGTGGAGATGGCGAAGAAGTCCCAGGCGAGCGGCGAGCGAAAATTGGGCCAGATATGGCGCTGGTTGGGGTACGGGATCATCCAAAAAGCGAGCCACGGGCGCCCAATATGGCAGAGCGGAATGATGGCGCCAATCAAGACCGAGAAGACGGTGATGGCCTCCGCGCAGCGGGTGACGGGGCGGCGCCAGGTGGCATTGGTGAGACGCAGAATGGCGGAGATCAACGTGCCCGCGTGGCTGATGCCGATCCAGAAGACGAAATTGGTGATGTCGAAGGCCCAGAAAACCGGGGAATTTATACCCCAGACGCCGATCCCGGAATAGAGTTGATAACCAAATGCAGCCACACCGGCGAGCAGCAGGCTGGTGGCAAGCGCCACAGCGACCCAATACCTGCCGCTGCTGTGGAAGAGCGGCCACAGCAGGTCGTGCTCGATTTGTTCAGCCGTTTTTTGCATCTTGCCACGTGCCTCGTTCGAGATAGGTCACATTGGGCTTGGTGCCCAGCTCGCCCAGCAGCTTGGTACCGCGATTGGAGCTCGATAGCCGCGCGACTTCGCTGTTGGGATCGTTCAGATCGCCGAAGACCAGGGCCTTGGAGGCGCACGACTGCGCGCAAGCAGTCGTGAATTCGCCGTCCTTCAACTCGCGCTTTTCCGCTTCTGCCTGAATTTCGGCCGCCTTGATGCGCTGCACGCAGAAGGTGCACTTCTCCATGATGCCCACGGTGCGCACGGAGACGTCGGGATTGAGTTGTAGCTGCAGTGGCATATCCCACTGCGGATTATAGAAATTGAAGAAGCGCACGTTATACGGGCACGCGTTGGCGCAAAAGCGGGTGCCGATGCAACGGTTGTAGACCTGTGCGTTGAGCCCTTCGGGCGTGTGATAGCTGGCGTAGGTGGGGCACACGGGCTCGCAGGGCGCTTCGTCGCATTGCTGGCAGAGGACGGGCTGGAAGCGGATCTTGGGATTAGGAAAATCGCCTTCCCAGTAACGCTCCACGCGAATCCAGTGCTTGGCGCGGCCGCGCGCAGACTGATCTTCACCCGCAGTGGGTATATTGTTTTCCGCATGACAGGCGACCACGCACGCCTCGCATCCGGTACAGCGGTCAAGATCGACGACTAAACCCCACTTGTGCGACATTCGATTTTGGCCTGCCCTTCTCTACAATTCAAAAGCAAAACTCAGGGGCTAAAGCCCTCATAGCTGTGGCTTGTGCGGCCCGACTAAAGTCGTGCCCTGATACAAAACATGAGTTTTTCCTTAGCCTGTAAGCCCCTACACTTCAGACGAAAAACGTACCTCAGGGCCTAAAGGCCTCATCAAGTCCCATGTCTGACGGCACGGCTGAAGCCGTGCCCTTCGTCCTGAGTTTTTCCGCAGCCTGTGAAGCCACATCGTGTTTCACTTTCCTGGCGTACGGGCTGAAGCCCGTACACTTCTGAGCTTGTTAACATCAGCGGCGTTCCTCTTCGTGGGGGAAGCCGCTCATTCCGCCTGCGAACAATATCAGCTTGGCCTGCTCGGGTCCGCCTGCGCGCGTGAGTTTCACGCGTGTCGCGGCCCAGGCGAGCGATCCGGTTTCTGGTTCCGCGAGCGGCGCGAGAATTGAGAGCGGGTTCACACCACGGCCGCTGGCGAAACGGGTGAAATTCTCATGGCCCTGGCCGACCGGCATGGCCACCATGTCGGGTGCGATGCCGGGGGAAAGAACTGCGGCCACACGCACGCTTCCCTGCGGTGATGCGATTTCTACCAGATCGCCATGACCAATGCCCAAACGCTCGCCGGTCTTAGGATGGATCTCGACCCAGCTCGACCACATGGCCGAGGTGAGCACGTCGGGCAGCTCCTGCAGCCAAGGCAGGTGCGCGAGCGAGCCATCGCCTAACGCCTGCGACGCATAGGGCAGAAAATAGAACGGGAAGTCGCCCGCGGCGCCGGCGAATTCCGGGGCGGCCATCGCCATGGGCGCCTGCTTGGGCGCCGCTACCGGAGACAATGGGCCGGCGGTGTGAGCCGAAGATGGTACGCTCCACCAGCCACCTTGGGTCTGCGCGGCATCCCAAAAATCGTCGTCTGTCTTGGCGTCGATGGAGCCGCCACGGGTGCGCAGGGGAACGAACGCGGCGCGCAGCATGGCGTCGTATGTCGCAAACGGAAGAGCCTTTGCGAGGTCGCCGCCGAGTTGATGCGCCAAACCGAGCAGCACATCGGGCATGGAGCGCGTGTCGTGCAGGGGCAGAACGGCGGGCGGCGCGAGGCTGGCCACCGCCTGCAACGAGCCAGACTCGGGTATGCTGTCGAGCCAGGACTCGAGCGGCGCGTGGTCGGGCAGGATCAGGTCAGCCTGGGCGCTGGTTTCGTCAATGAAACTGCCGAAGCTGACGATGTAAGGGATCTTGGCGAGGGTCTCGCGTATGCGCAGCGCCGGCGGCGCGGAGAAGACCGGATTGGCATCGTAGAGCAGCAGCATCTGCGGCGGGTGCTGCTGCGCAAATGCATTGAGACTCGCGAGGCTTGCCTGCATCGGCGGCGCGGACTGTGCGAGATCGGGCGTGAAGCCCAATATCGGCGCGCGGTCTACTAAGGATTCCAGGGCATTAACGGCCAGTGCGTTGAACAAGCCGTTGGTGTGAGCGAGCGGCGCACCGCCGACGATGGCCGCCGCCGATCCGCTTTGCGTGATCTCGTGCGCGAGCCGCTTGATAACAGCCGCAGGCACGCCTGTCTGCTTCTCTACCGCTTCGGGCGAGTAGTCCGGCAGGCCCGCGGACCAACCGGCGATGAGCGAACCAGCGCGTGATCCGGCGCCTTGGGACGCGAGCTTCTCGCCCAGGATGACATGGGCGATGCCCAGCGCCAGCGCCCCTTCCATTCCGGGCCGGCAAGGAATCCACTCATCGGTGTTGGCGCCGGTCTGCGACATACGCGATTCGACCTGCACGAATTTTGCGCGGCGGCCAGGGCGGCCCTGGCGCATCTCGCCGTAACCGATCGATTGCGCCACAGAAGAGTTCCAGTTGCCGAGGAAATCAGCGCCGAAGGAGATTACATAATCCGCGCGGGCCAGATCGAACGTGGGCAATGCGGCGTGCCCGAAGCTGAGCAGATTTGCCTGGCGCAACACGGCTTCATCGAACGGTTGGTACCAGATCGCCGGCGGCGCGCCGTAGGCTTTCAGGAAGCGCTCGATAAGTTCGTGGCGTTGTCCATGCAAGGGCCGCGCCAAAAAGGCAAGAGCGTTGGTGGACTTCGATGCTTGCAACGCGGCGAGGTGCGCGGACAACTCCTTCAGCGCATCGTCCCAGGTTATTTGCTGGAACTCGCCGGAGCCCCGCGGGCCGCTGCGCTTTATGGGGTGAGTGATGCGATCAGGATGGTAGAGCACCTGCAAGCCTGCCTGGCCGCGGGCGCATAGCTTCCCTTGATTGACGGGATGCTGCGGATTGCCTTCGAGCTTTTTCGCCAGGCCCATCTTAATCAGCCCCTGCTGACCATGACGCACGACTTCTGCCTCGCCCTGCATGACACGCACCAACAGGCCGCAACCTGCGGAGCAAAGAGTGCACACGCTGGGCTTCCAGGTGGCAATGCCGGGGATCAGCTCTTCCTCGGGAACGAAACGGATCAGCTGCTTCTCCGGCGCGCGACATGCTTCAAGCGTTGCCATCACGCTGGAGAGAGCCGATATTTTGATGAAGTCTCGCCGTTCCATATATGTCAGTAGTGACAGGTCTCGCAATCGATCGATACTTTTTTCTGGGTGTGGCAGTTGAGACAAAAACCCATGTTCAAATCAATTTTGCGCTCGGCGGTTGTCTGCTTGGTCAGGTCTCCGTGGCAAGCGGCGCAATCGACCCCGGCGCGGATGTGTGGCGCATGATTAAAGCGCACGTGCGCCGATTCGCTGTAGTTGTAGACGCGCACCCAGGGGATCTCTTCGCCGCGCGCTTTGTAGGCAGCGATCTTCTTGATCTCGGGCCGGTCGGTGGCGATCGACGAGTGACAGCTCATGCAAACATTCACGCCGGGGATGCGCGCCTCGGGTCCTTGATCCACGCCCACGTGACAGAAAGTACATGGCAACCCCTTGGCGAGGTGCACGGTATGAGTGTAGGCGATGGGCTGTACTGGATGTTCCGGATGGATGTCGAGAAAGTCTCTTATCGCCGCGGATGCTGTGGGATGCGCGGGGGTGAATACACCGGTAGTCACGTATTGCGGTGGCACCGATGCGCGCGTCGCTCGCGAGGGTAGTACGACCTCCACCAGAGCCCCAGCGGAGACGCCAACCACAATCATCACCAGGCAAATTCGCCAACCCATCGGGATCCGCATTAGAGGGCAAGTCTTAAAGCATTTTCACATCAGCTCTGTACAGTGCGAGGGTTCGTCTTCTCTTCGAGAAAAAGCCGCGCGCCGGCCTTCGATCTTCTGTATACACCAAAAGTGAAAACGCTTTAGCTGGAACTGTGGATCGGCCTCAAAAATGCAGATGCTACACGAGAGGTGAACGGTTGTAAATGATGAAGAGTAGAATGGCCGGCATTGCAGTTCCGCCGGGCGCGGCGCCACGCCGCGCCCCCACACCAAAGACGGACGGCCCTTGTTGTTGGAGCCTGCAGTCCGTCCAAACTCCGGGCCAGCCATGGGTCCGGAAGGAGTCCGGTATGAGCGACGCGCCGAAGAATCCTGGCCTGGACGGCCGCGCCCGCGAGAAGAGCGGGCAGATTGACCACAAGCATCCCACCACCAAAATCAAGCACCTGCGCGAGCATTACGGCAAGCACTTTGCCCCTGATTGGGATGGCGAGCGCACTCTAGGTGAGCTACTCAAGGAAACCAAGTTCGAGTCGCTTACTCAATACGTCAAACACCATGGTCATCAACCTGTGAGCGCGAACTGATCATTCATTCCTAGCCAGGCGAAGACCACCAACACCCGGCGCGGCGTAACAGCCGCGCCGGGGCAGCAGAGTATTTGCGCGGAGCGGCAACAGACACGATGAAGAGCTACATTCCGCGCGCACTGGTGAGCATTGGCGGCTTGCTCATGATTGGCATGATGGGTTGCAACAAGACTGTGCAACCTCCTGTTGCTCCGCGTAGCGAGACGGAGGCGCGCCCAAGAAACCCTGAGTATCAGCCACGAGACAGCTCAAATTACGCCGGCAACAGTGAGCATAGGCGCCGGTCGCGCCGCGGGCGTCCGGAGGAGCAGGCGGCGCCAGGCGAATTCGATTTCTATCTGCTGAATCTTTCGTGGTCGCCGGAGTTCTGCGCGACCCACGGTGACAGTCCGGAGTGCGGGCGTAACCTGGGGTTTGTGGTGCACGGATTGTGGCCGCAGGACACGAGTGGAGACTATCCGCAGCATTGCAGTGATGCGCCCGGCCCGTCCAATGCGCAGGCCGACACCGATATCATGCCGACGGCGAGCCTGGTAGAGCACGAGTGGCAGACACACGGCACCTGCTCAGGACTGGGGCCCGACAATTATTTTGCCGCCATTCATAAGGCATACGCAGGAGTAAAGATTCCGGGGAATATTGGCTTGGGCAGGGATGCCGATGGCGTCACTCCAGACGACCTGTTGGCACGCTTTGGGGCGGCGAATCCCGGCTATCCACCGGGAAGTTTCGCGCTCAGTTGCGGCAACAACCGGCTGACGGCGGTGGAGATCTGCCTAAGCAAAGACCTCCGCCCCGAGGCCTGCGAGGGGGTGCGGTCGTGCCGGGCTAACGTGGTGAAGGTAACCCCGCGATAAGGCGCACACTTAGGGTTGGGAGGAGGGGGGTACAGGGTCAGCGGATTGAGGAGCAGGCTGAGAGATGGGCTTTACCCCGGTCTGCCGGGCCAGCTTCTCTGCCAGTTTCCGCCTATGGTGGCGCACGATGTCAGGCCAGAATTCGATGACTTCGGAGCCGATAATTGCCTGGGCCGTCACGGTGAATCCACGTGAGACTGTATCGCCGACAGTTCGATCGGATTGCGGATAGTAGAGGTTGGAAACGGCAGCGCCCATCAAATTGCCCAGGACGTTGGCATAGTTCGGTCCCCAGGTAGCGTTATCGCGCTTGCACCACACGGTGCTGGTGGCCGCCCAGAGAAAACGGCTGGTGAAGCTGCCTGTGCCTTTCTGAAAATAACGCGGATCTTCCTTCATCATGCTTGCCAGCACGGCGTTTCCCAGCAGATTGCCCGTGAAGTAATCGGTGTAAGCAGCGCCGAATCGCTTGGCATACCCTTGCATACCTTGCCCATATTCGGGAAAGCTGTCTTCGGCCTGATCAATGCCCGCGCCGAAACCCGCAAGCAGGAAGGGCCACGGGTCGCTCGCGCTCTTGAAGAAGAGCTGGTACTTCTGGGCGGTACTGAGAGGAAGCGCGTCCTTATTCGTGGTGGTGTTGAATGTTGCCATCACTCCGAAGACCCGCTGTTTCTCCTGCGCTTGAAGCTGCTCTTGCGCCTTTTTGCGCTCTGCTTCCTCCGGGTCTTGGGTCACCGCACTTTGAACGAGCGGGGGCTTCGAGTCCGATTGACTGGTCAAGGGCGGATTGCTGGGGGGAGATGTTTGCTGTGGGCCAGACAACGGAGCGTCAGGCAAGTTCAGGGGGGCGCCGGGGCTTTCAGACCTCGCCACGGGGCCGGCAAAGATTAGGACCAGGGCTACGAGCGCAGCCAGAAACCATCGATTTAAAGCCAATAGGCTTCCTCAATCCTGCGCGTAGACCAATCGCCCAACCGGCCAACATGGGCTGTCGCTTATTACGAAAATGCAATTCGTAGCTGCCGGGCCCATCTGCAGTCGAGTCTCAACCAATGAAACAGACGAGATCAAGCACGAAAAAGCTTACATTCCGACAAAACCGTCGAGAATGTCGAGTTGCTGTGAACGTGCTCTGGATTCGAATCGAGTGCTTGTGATCCAATGCGCTATGCGAGGGAGGCTGGCATCCACAAGGGTCCTCGCACATTTCTGCGCTTGCCGGAAACAGTCCAGCTTCTATTCTATGGCAAAATCACTGACTGGCATGGGGAATCGGTATTGCAGGCGAAAATAGAGCTCTCAGCAACGTGCCTGAGAGCCCAAACAGAGGGTACTGTTCTGCATATCGGCCAGCAGAGACTCTTCAGCAGGTGGCCTGACGATTGAGTGGGGCCGTGGTTCCTGTGGAGAGAAAATCCCGGCGGGGCGC
The DNA here is from genome assembly GCA_963787145.1 of uncultured Acidobacteriaceae bacterium. Taxonomy (GTDB): domain Bacteria; phylum Acidobacteriota; class Terriglobia; order Terriglobales; family Acidobacteriaceae; genus PALSA-350. The sequence goes on along the minus strand of CAWBBY010000008.1, from coordinate 45,444 downwards.
GAAGTCCGTGCCGGCGCAACCGATCCCGGCAAGCGGACAACCGGAGTTTGGCAAAATGTGCTTCCTCTCCGGCCAAATCTGAAGCATCCTAGCTATCTGCGATGAGGTAATCGAGCGTTCGTATTGACTCGAAAAGGAGCTGTGATGGCAAGACCCTTGTGGTCAGGAACCATTCAGATTTCGTTGGTTGGGTTCGCAGTCGAGGTTTACCCAGCGAGCAGCACTAGCCGCCCTATTTCCTTCCACGAGGTGGACAGAAATACTTTGGGCCGGATACACCGGCAGAATGTGTCGGCGGGACCAGCGCCCGAGGAAGAAGCGGCTGATGTCGACAGAGCCGAGGAGGCCGAGGACAATTCAACGAAACACACCTCTTCCTTGCACATCGCTCCGCAGGCCAAGGCAGCGGAAAGTCCCCTCGATATTCCAGCAGGCCCGAGCCAGCACACCGTTGAAAAAGCGGACATCGTTAAGGGCTATGAATACGAAAAGGGCAAATACGCGATCATCGAACCCGCGGAGCTCAAAAACCTTCCGTCTTGCGGGCAAGAAGACAATCGAGATCTCACAATTTTCAAAGGCGATCGAGATTGATCCAGCTCTCTACGAGAAGCCCTATTTTGTGATGCCCAAGGCGGGTCCTCAAGCAACGGCCTTTGCCGTCGTAAGGCAAAGCCTGGTGGAAAGCGGCATGGTCGGGGTTGGGGAAATAGTGTTCAGCGGGCGACAACATCTCATGATTCTAGGTCCCCCGCACAAGACGACCCAGCCTGGAATGATGCTGTACACATTGCGCTTCGCTACGGAACTACGCGACGCTCGTGATTACTCCAACAACCTTGAAAGCATCCAAGCCGACGCTGCCCAGCTCGGGCTGGCGAAGCAATTGATCGACGCTTATACGCAGCCCTTTGAAGTAAGCAACTTCAAGGATCACTATGAGGAGGCGCTTCGCGAGCTGGTCGAGGCCAAGATCAATCATCTGCCCGCGGCGGAACCTGCGCTCGAGAAGAAGCCTGGCAAGGTGGTGGACTTGATGGATGCATTGCGCAGGAGCATTACTCAGGTCAATTCCGCCCCAGCCGCTGCTCTGCCGGCGGTCGAGCCCAAGGCGGGAAAACCGGCGAAGAAGCAGTCTGGGACGAGCGCGAGTAAGGCGAAGCCTGAGCCTGCGGCCAGCTCGTCGACCAGGAAACCGAGATCCGCCTAACAAAACCCATTAGGAATTGGACGGGTGCCCCACGTTCGCCTAAGCGTACGTGGGCCGAAAATGATTTGTTTCGATTGCTTTTCCTGCTCGATTTCGCAAGAAGCTATGGTGGGCTTCCCCCGGATTTCCTGTGGAGATTGGTGGCGTTGGCGCACCTCATGCGGCTTTCCTTACTGAAAGCCGCACACGTAGCCGTTTGTGAGTGCCGCGTGGCAGGAAATCCGGAGTACGCTGAGGCGAACGTGGGGCACCCGTCCAGTTCAATGGGTTCTGTTCGAGAACAGGTTCCGCCGAGAATCTACCGCATTGAACTGGCACTAGGCCTTTAGGGCCTCGCCGCGACAGCCAGGATGATCGCATTGACACGTAAGCTCTGTCAGGTTCTTTGCGTCCTGGCACTTTTGGCTACAGTACTTCTGATGATCAGAGGCGATACAACTACAGGCGGGGTGTGCGCATTTCTTCGTTTCGGTCATTCCGGCTTCTCCTTGGGTTGCCTGCTCATGCTTCTTATTTTCCATCTTTGCCGGTTGCGGGCTGAGCGCTCGTACCGGGGCCTTCTTCGTCAATCGCCTCGACCACACCGTCATCGGTTGCCGGCCGGCCATCGCGGACGCTTTGCGCACCCAGTGAGTTTTCACTGCCTGCAGGTGCTGTGCGATCAATCGTGGTGAAGCGAGCCTCGTCGCCACTGCTCCCGGGTGTTTTTTCCTGGCTCATGCTCATGTTGCACCGTCCTGTTACGTCTGAGAGGTAGGATGCAAAATCACCGCCTACAAAAAAAACACTTTGTTGTTGGTTCACTTTCTAGCTCGCCCCAGCATCTGATGGCTGAGAGGATGGGAGCATGGACATACCGGAAGAACTAAACAAACTGATGGCCGAACTCAAGCGTGTTACCACGAAGGATGGCGATACAGGCCCGCTCGAACGCCGCCCGAGCGCAAGCGAAATAGATCAGTTCCTGTCCGAGTATGGCTTCGATGAGGACGTTGTCTTGGAGCAGATCGAGATCACCGAGGGGGGCGTGTTTCAATTCTACCTGTTTGCTGCCTGGTACCCGGAGACCGAAGAACTTTCGTTGTTCCAAATGTCCGAAAAGTGATCGGATTTAGGGAATGTGCTCCGTAGGCTCCCGGATGGGGAGCGTTCCCCTGCCTGTTCCTCGTGCCGCAGTACCTTCGTTCGCCTCACCCAGGCGGCTCAAGGGCCGCGGTGCGCATCTACTTCAAAACAGCTTGTTTTTTATGGTGAGCTGAATATGAGCTGTAGCTTGCCTTTCAAAATCAATGGCAGAACATCAAAAAATCAGCGACATTTTCGAGCATGCCGCCACCGGCTTAGCCATTACCGATTTGACGGGTAACGTTGTGGATGTGAATAAAGCATTCGCCAAGATTGTCGACCGCACCCCGGCAGAGATTCGGAATGCAAACCTCTTCCGATGGACGCACCCGGAGGATCAGTCGCGACACGACGAGCTGCTGAAAAAATTGCTTGCCAGGGAAATTCCCGGCTTTGTTATTGAGAAGCGCTACATGCGCACCGACGGCAGCGTCGTGTGGGTCCGCAACTCGGTTTCGCTGAGGAGCGACGAACAATCGCGACCAGGACATTTGGTTTCCATTTGTGAAGATATCAGTGACCGAAAGCGGGCCGAGGGAATTCTCGAACGCCAAGAACAGATGGCGGCCATCGGCCGACTCACCTCTTCGATTCTCCACGAAATCAACAATCCCCTGGAGGCTGTGGGCAATCTAATTTTCCTTGCTAGTCAAGCAGCGAACCCTGTTGAGGCCGCCGCCTACCTAAAGCAGGCCGAAGAGGAACTTGGTCACGTCTCCCAGATCACCTCACAGGGCCTCCAGTTTCATCGGCAGTCTTCCGCGGCCACCTCGACGAACGTGGTAGACCTGTTGCGTTCAGTCCTGGCGTTGCTCAAGGGAAGGCTGAAGGAGGCACACGTTCATGTTGATTTAGCGACAGACGACGCCCCAGAACTTATGTGCTTTCCGGGCGAGATTCGCCAGGTCTTTGTCAACTTGATCACTAATGCGATCGATTCGATGGCCGCCGTCGGCCAACTCAAAATTCGAGTGAGGCCAAGCACCGACTGGCGGACGGGCGAGCACGGCGTTCGAGTGACTATAGCAGACACCGGGAAAGGCATGAGCCAGGAAACCCGGAAGCAGATCTACCAAGCGTTCTTTACGACAAAAGGCGCGCAGGGTTCGGGCCTCGGTTTGTGGGTCACGTCCAATATCGTAAAGAAGCACCGGGGCTGCATTCACGTTCGCAGTAAACCCGCTTCCACGGGCGGCGGTACTGTATTCAGCCTGATTTTTCCCTACCGCGGCGCTCAAGGTAAAGTCGCCGGTTACCGGGTGCCTGCCGCGTAACTGCTCGCGCACGCCATTTAGCGGGCAGTGCCGCGATGCTTGTTTCCATTGCCGCTGGCTTCCGTCCTCCACACGTAAAGAAATTCTTCGTCGCTGGAAGTAGCGATGTCGATTCCCTTTTGGCGAGTGGCACGGCTCAAGGCGGAGCGGATGTTTTCTTTCGAATCCGGAAGGGCAGAAAGAGGAATCTTAAGGGCGTTGCCTTCCTCTAGATGGTTAAGGTCACTCAGTAATTGTTGCATGATCGCTTTGTGTTTCCCATCACGCCCCTTGGGCACGTCCGACTGACGCATGGATTCAAAGCGCATAGGAGATGTCTGCTGCTTCGGGTTTTTAGGCATCGCCTTTTCCTCCCGCTCAGGTTGTCAGTATTAAGACGCTAATTTAACGCTAACGTGACGCAAACGTGAAAATAAATTACCACAATCTGCGCAGAAGGTCATTCTAAAACTGTGACGCCGCTGAAATTAACCTCTAAATATCAGATTATTAAAGATTTATCCCGCATCTCGCTTATGGTGCTACCTTGCCAATAGGGGACAACAGCGATGGCCGCGAAACTGAATTTTCAAACGGTACCATTGGCAGATCTTCCGTTGAAGGGCAGGACCCAGCCCGCCGATTTGCCGGACCCTATCGTTCTTGTCGTGGACGATGAAGCCGTGATCGCAGACACCCGGGCAAAGATTCTGGAATACAACGGTATCTCGGCCATGGTCGCTTATAACGGCAAGCGCGCGCTTGAGATCGCGAAGACTATTCACCCCGATCTGTTGCTTGCCGACGTCGCCATGCCTGGAATGAATGGCATTGATCTGGCGATGGCAATCAGGCAAATCACTCCAAACTGCGGTATTTTGCTTTTTTCCGGACAGGCCTCAACCGTGGATTTGCTGGAGGCAGCTCGAGCTGCGGGACAGGAAGTTACTATCCTCACGAAACCGCTCCATCCAACAGAATTGCTCGCGCGCGTGTCACACGTTCTGGAGTCGCGAGCCCGGCGTTAAGAGAGCCGGGATGTGGTCGCTGATCAGGACCAGCAGTCAAGCTCACCATTGCGAAGGAACTGTAGCAAAAGATCACTCTGCTTACTAACTTCCTGATCTCCTCGCAACCGGCTTAATTAGCGGCCGAAGGCAACATTTCGTCACCTTTGGGCACCTAACTAATTCGAAGTACGGGCCTGCCGGCGGCGATAAGTGAGTTATTCCCCAACCGCAGGAACACCCGATGCTGTGGTCAAGTCCCCGGTGACCTGCAGGCGAGTCGATCGGATCTCAGACCCGAAGTGCGTCAGACATCGAAAGTCAGAAAGAGGCGAAGCATGTTTCTAGTTCTCGGATTCGTATTGCTACTGCTGTGGCTGGGAGGGTTTTTCGTGTTCCACGTCACGGCGTTCTTTATCCACATTCTGCTGCTATTGGCCGTAGTTTCCATCATCTTCCATTTCATGCGAGGTGCTGCTTCTGCGGTTTGACGATTTGAAATGGGGCGCCCGAGGGAGGGCGCCCCGCCTTGATTCTTAAGTACCATCCAGCCATATTCCCCGCCCCGCCCGCACTATTGCTGCATGCTTTCTTCATAAGGCAAAAGAACAGTGAAAATGGCGCCCCGCGTGCCATTTTCATTTTTGGACTGCACTTGTATGCTCCCTCCATGCCGTTCGGCGATCTCTTTGCACACCCATAAACCGAGACCGTTTCCAACGTCCTTCTTGGTGGTGAAGAAAGGGTCAAAGATCCGTTTCAGGTTCTCCGAGGCAATCCCGGGGCCGTCGTCCTCTATATCGAGCCGGACCAAATCACTATCGGCGAGCTTTACGGGTGAGGCGTCGATTTTCAACGTTCCTTTGACGGGTACAGCATCGATGGCATTGGAGATGATGTTGGACACGAGCTGCTGTATCTCCCCAGCTAGAGCGGTGATCGTGGGGCAATCTTCAAGGGCCAGTTGAATCTGAATTTGCTTCATCTGCAGCTTATTCGAATACAGCGTGAGCACAGATTCTATGAGGGTCGGAAGGTGGACGGATGTGGGTGAAGCTGACTCCCGATAAAAGCCGAGCGTTTGCCGGGTGATGTGCGATACCCGAGCGAGTTCCCCCTCTGCAAGTTTTAGTTGTTCAGTAACCGTGTCGGGCACATTTGGATTGTTTCTTGCGAGAAATATCAGGTTACCGATTGCTTCCAGCGGATTGTTGATTTCGTGTGAGACGGTCGCTGCCAGTCGAGCAGCAGTTGCAAGTTTCTCGGTGCGGCGCAGCACTTCCTGGAGGTTCCTTTCACGAGAGGCATCATGGAAAACCAGGACCACCCCGATCAGCTTGCCGGCATCGTCTCTGATGGGCGCGGCGCTGTCTTCGATAGCCAGTAAATGACCTTCACGATGTCTTAACGCGGTGTGGTTTGCGAGACTGACAACGCAACCCGACACCAAGACTTTTTCCACCGGGTTTTCTGCCGGCTTATTCGTGACTTCACTGAAGATGGGAAAGACATCACCAATCTTCTCTCCCTTGGCTTGTGCCAGGCTTGTGCCCGTAAGCCGTTCCGCTACAGGATTCAGGAATGAGACAAGACCCTGGTCATCGGTTGCGATGACACCGTCTCCAATGGATGAGAGCGTTACGCGAAACCATTCTTCACTTTGGCGGAGCGCGGCGGCGTCTCTCTCTCGCCTCTCGATCTCGCGGATGATCGTTAACCCTAACAAGATGATTCCCAAGGCGGCGACGGCGCTTGCCGCGTAGATGCAGGCGACCGTGATCCGAATGCTTTTTTGGTAAGTGGTTCTACGGAGCTCGCCCACCCTTGTTTCTTCCTGTTCCATCTGGCTGACAAGGGAGCGAATGCTTTCCATGATGTTGAAACCCTTGTCGGACGTCACCAGCGCCTTGGCGCCAGCTGAGTCCCCCGATTGATAGAGGGAGATCGTCTGCGCCAGCTCGGCCAGCTTCTGGTGTATCAGAACTCTGAGATTGGCGACCTGAATTTGCTGTCTGGAATTGTCGCCGATCTCAACGGTAAGGTGGTCAAGGTGCGAATCGATCTGACCGGCGGCGAGGTTGTATGGTGCAAGGTAGTCGAGCTTCCCGGTGTAGAGGTAGCCGCGTTGCCCTGTCTCGGCATCCTTAACCAGCGACTCGGTGGTTCTCAGCTCCTGCACCACTCGCCGGCTATGGCTGAACCACTCCTGATTCCCGACCTGAACGGCGAGTTGATGCCTCAGAATGGCCGTATTTATTGCCAGCAGAGCGAGAATTATTAAGAAACCAGTAATCACACCGAGACGTTTGTTGATTGAGCGCATGGTCGTCCGCGGCATCCCCTAGGATAGGTAATATTCGGATCCTTGGCTTGTCAAGAGTAGATGATGCCCTATCGCAATGGCCGGAGTGGCAGAAAATGGCGCATTGCTGGTAGAGGAACTTGCAGGCTTTCGCTCCCGGATCTCCCGAGCCGCGTCATGTTAAAAGGAATATGGGGAGCTCATTGGCTCCTGGTCACAACGTGCTTGCTCTCGGCCGGGTCATCTGAGTTGAGAAATGCATCCACTCTTTGCGGGTAGTGCACCAGCATTGTCGCTACGAAAGTGAGGAACGAAACAACCAGCAGCAGCGCGATGACAAAACTCTTAACGTTACCTTTTTCCGGTACCCGCCGCACGCTCTCCACTGGGAAGGAAATTTCCGACGCCCCTCCTGCTCTCACTAATCTTGAACGCATCGATCGACTCCTGTTCGTTGAGGCCACTTAGGCGGTATAGGCCGGCTCCGACTCGTACTCCGCCTGCGGTTGAAAGCGAGAGAGCGCGGGAGCGGGAACCATGTCCATGTTGAGCGTCGGTCCAATGATCAGACCCATGGTCAGGTAAATTGGAATGGCCCCGAAAGGCGTCTCCATGACATTGCCAAAGAATGCGGCAATCAGAGTAGCGGCCCACACTGCCAGCCCGTAGGCTTGGCCAGTGAGCCGGTATACGCGCCAAAGCATAGAAACACAGGTAAGTTGCAGTGCAAAAAAGATGACCACTCCGAACCAGCCGGTATAGCCGAGCGCGTAGTAAAAGATGTTGTGTGGCGTGCGCACGTCACCGCTCTGTTCGAGGTAATTCACCAGGTCCCTGAGCATGAAGCCGTAGCCCGGACCGATGAGCAGATTGGTGTAGTTTTCGTTAGAGTTCTGCCATATGGCCTTCCACCAGTTCTGCCTCCAGGTGATGGTGCCTTTATAGAAGCCAACGTTGTCCGATCCGGTGAGGTCCCGGGCCAGGTCGGGACTGACGGCAGCCAGGCCGCGAGCCACGATCTCCGTCGATGAGATCGCACCACCACGTTCTGCCGGAGAAGGCAGGTCGACATCCAGAAGAGCGCCGACCGCCAACACAGCAAATAGGCCCAGACCGATCATGGCAACGCGAGTCATTTTCCGCGACAAGACACCCCAGAGCAGTATGGCCACCCCCGTGCCAAGCCATTCGGCACGGACCTGAGCTGCCAGGAAGCATGCTGCTGCAATCACCATGGCAGGCCACCAGCGAGCGGGCTTGGGGTCAAGACAGAGCAGCGACAGGATGACCAGACCGCCACCCCCCGCCTGACCAAAGACCGGCACGCCGTCCGAGCCAGGCATCGAAATGTAAATCTTGTTCAGAAACAGCAGGTACAGCGGCGCGTAGATGGAAAGGAGGACAGCGAAAGTCTGGATGTAGCGCAATAGCAACTCCGGCCGCCGTGCGCCCAACCAAAGGCCGAGAAAGAAGAACAAGGGGTAGACGTTGAACACCAGGTTCTGCAGTGCGGTGATGGGAGAGAAGCCCGCCAAGACGCCGCGAATGACCTCGAAGACGCCGTAAGCGATCGAGAGCAGCAGAACCCACGCAAACGAACTCACCGGCCCACCCTTGGTGAGAGCCAAGATCCAGGGATCGAGAATTTTGCGTGGCTGGAGAAAAATAAACGCCGCCAGGGTTAGGTCGCCGATAAACAGCTTGGCCGGCGGGATTCCGAGGTAAGAGAAGCTGCGTCCGGTAAGGGCATAACCAACCAGCAAAAATAAAACCCACTTCGACCACATATCCCACTTCAAAAACGGCGTGCTTTCTTCTTCCAGTTGGGTATAGCCCATTCCTTTTCTCCGCATGCTGTCAGCGCTGGCGTTCAATCAGATTTGGGGGACTCTCGGGCAACCTTGGATCGTGGCAAAAAGTTGGACCATCCGGTGGCATCGTCTTTGACCTTGCGGTCGACGATTTTCGATGGTGGCCTTCCTGCTAATAGCTTGGATGCACACTTCCAGACAAGAACCGGAAAAAAGAGGAGAGAAGAAAAAAGGCAAGCTTTTAAGAACAGGATCGGCTGCATGAAAGATTGTGCATTACGGAAACACACCGTTCGTTTCGCGCAAACTCAGAGGTCTTGGTATTTCAAGCGAACCATCCGGGCTGCAAACGAGACTAGCGACCGCAAGGCCCGGCGCCGCTGCTATGCACGATATCTTTAGCCTGCTGCTCCACGGAAGTCGCGACACTCATCTGCGGTCTGGCGGCAGCAGGCCATACACGTCTACCTCCCGCCTTGCTCCCACATACACATGACCATTCACTGCCGTCGGAATATTGAAGCGAAGGGCAGGGCCGGCTCGGTCACGGCTGGCATTTTGCTCGCTATCGTAGAGCTCATGGGTGACGTTTGCGGCGTCGTAGGCGTAGAGAGCTGCGGGTTGGTCGCCTGCGTCCCAGGCCTTGGAGCGCAGTATCCACACAACACCATCTTTGAGCCCGTTCGCGGAAATAGTTGGGGTTGCCGATACCCCTGGGAAGCCACTGGCCGCTTTGGGCAAGAGCCTGGCGCCGTTCACTTCGAATTGACGGAGCGCGTCGCCGTCGCTCAGCACGTAGACGTAATGGTTCCAATACGCCATCGATCCGAAAACACCACTGGGGACGGCAATCGTCTGCAGGGCGTGGCTATTATTCCCAGGCTGCCACTGGCCCATGTGATCGCGATCTACCAGGTAGAGAACGCCCCCCTTGCCCTCCACCACTGCCAGGTGCGGGTGCGCTCCGGGCTGGTCGGGCAATAGCATCGGCCCGCCGGAACCGAGGTCGCTGTCTGCGGCGTCTAACTCAGCAACGTTATATGGGGCAAAATAGTCGCTGAGTAATAGGCTCTCGCCGTTTAATTTGAGCAAAGAATCGCCATAGTCGCGGCCACCATTGGCGGCATCGAAACGGCCATTCCCGGTGGCGAGGAATATGTTGCCCGCGTTGTCCGCCGCCGGCCCCGTGTCGCCTTCCCAGATTCCGCTGTCATCCGCGTCGGGAGACGCATTGAAGACCGCCTTCTGCTTGAGGCTTCGGGCGCCGTAAGCCATGACCCAGCCGTGATACGGGCCGACGTCGCAGGCCGACGCCCAGGTGAGGTAAACCACCCCGTGGTTCAACAACAGCGCTGCTCGCGGGTTATCCCGCAGGGGATTGAAGTCAAGCTTTCTGCTGCTGCTCCCCGTACCGTTACCGCGCACACTGGCTTTAATCTCTATGGGGCCGCCAAATTTCTCAGCGCCGGTGGTAACCGCAAGCGCATGCAGACGCTGGGCGTACGTGTTCTGCCAAAAGCCGAAGGCTTTAGTGCGGGCCAGTACATAGAGTGTCCCGGTGTCTGGGTCGATGACTGGGGTCGACGTGATGCCAATTTCCGGTGAAATGAAGGGACAACCCGCATCCCGCGCCGGCACGGTAGTGAAACCGTCTTTGAGAAAGCTCGCCTGCCACAGAGGATTACTGGGATTGCCGTAAGCGTCGAAGGCATAGACGCTGTCGTGCTCGGTAGCGATAAAGAGTACATCGTGTCGGCCTTTCCCCGGAATCTCCACGCCGCCGAGGAAGAGCGGTTGGGCATAGACATCCCCGTCGACGTGCAGGGTGAAAATCTTTCCAAAGTGCTGAGCGTTTACATTGCGCGGCGTCAGTTGGCTCTCGTTGAGATTCGCACCGGTGCGCGCGTTGTCGTATTGGGACGTAATCACCCTCTGTGCTCCCGCCAACACCGCAAGCGCCACGACGACCAAGAGGACGACCGCACGATAACAAATCCATTTCCTTCTGCTTTGACGCATTCTGAAAGCCTCTATGAAGACGCGCCCCGGCGGCAGCATGGACAGAAAAGGGACAAAGCGACTGATACTCTTTGCTGCTCCCTATGCGTTCCCCTATGTAGCATACAACATAGCAAGATTGGAGAAAGGGTTGAGATTAAGCTCCGTGCGAAGTTCATTGACCGGGGGGTACGTGGGTTTGACCAGCAGCGGTTGACCGGCTACGCAGATCGTTGTGGGTGCAATTCACAACAGGTTGTTGCCATCGCCGCGGCTGGTCCAATCTTCAGCTTTGCCGTGGGAGGGATCACCGGCTGGTCTCGTTTTCCTGATGCTGGCTCAATAAAATCCGTAATTTAGACCATCCTTCGTCTCCCCGAATAATAATTAATTAAACTCCGTTCACATGTCGATTCGGCCACACCCCGTTCGACGTATTAGCAGAGAGCCAGTACGAAAGCGAGCAACAGCGATCCAAATGCGCTCTCAATCTGAGTTCACCGGTTAGCCGACACAACAGCTAAACCAGAAAACGACCCACCCAACCATCGCTCAACCCAAAGGAGATTTCGCAATGCGATTCATGGTCATCGTCAAAGCAACCCCAGAGACAGAAAAAGAAGGCGCTCTCCCGGATCCACAGCTCTTGCTCGAGATGGGCAAGTACAACGAAGAGCTCATGAAGGCTGGCGTCCTGCTCGCCCTCGATGGTCTCCATCCCAGCTCCAAAGGCGCACGCGTCAAATTCTCCGGCAAGTCTCGTACGGTCATCGACGGCCCCTTCACCGAGGCCAAGGAGCTCATCGCCGGCTTCTCCATCTTGCAGGTCAAGTCCCTCGAAGAGGCCATCGAGTGGGTGAAGCGTGGCCCCAGCTGCAGCGCCGATGACTACGAAGTGGAAATCCGCCAGATCTTTGAGATGGAAGACTTCGCACCCATCCTGTCCGAAGAGCAGATCCAGCACAAAGTAGAAATCCGAGCTGAGCTGCCAAATCAGACCGCCAACAAATAGCCGCTCTTGCATCCACGGATTGAAGCTGGTGTGATTGGTAGCAGTGTCCGCTACCGATCCACATCACGCCCTGCATCGCACCATCGAAGCCGTCTGGCGCATCGAGTCCGCGCGCGTCATCGCCGGACTCACGCGCCTCACCCGTGACGTCGGCCTCGCCGAAGACCTCGCGCAAGAGGCACTCGTCGCCGCACTCGAGCAGTGGCCGCAGTCTGGCGTCCCCGAAAACCCCGGGGCATGGCTCACCGCCACCGCCAAACGCCGCGCCATCGATCTCTTCCGCCGCAACGCCGTCGCCGAGCGTAAACACGAAGACCTGGCACGCGACCTCGCCACACTCGAACAAACCGTGCCTGACCTCAACTCCACCGTCGACGACCCCATCGGAGACGACCTGCTCCGCCTCGTCTTCATCTCCTGTCACCCCATCGTCTCCACCGAGTCCCGCGTCGCCCTCACCCTCCGTCTCCTCGGCGGCCTCACTACCGCTGAGATCGCCCGCGCCTTCCTCACCCCCGAACCCAGCATCGCTCAGCGCATCGTCCGCGCCAAACGCACCCTCGCCGAAAAACACATCCCCTTCGAAGTCCCTCGCGGCCCCGAACTCGCCGCCCGCCTCTCCTCCGTCCTCGAAGTCATCTACCTCATCTTCAACGAGGGCTACTGCGCCACCGCCGGAGACGACCTCATCCGCCCCACCCTCTGCGAAGACGCCCTCCGCCTCGGCCGCATCCTCGCCGAACTCACCCCGCAGGAACCCGAAGTCCACGGCCTGGTCGCCCTCATGGAGATCCAGGCCTCCCGCACCCGAGCCCGCGTCGGCCCTACCGGCGAACCAATCCTCCTCCTCGACCAAAACCGAGCCCACTGGGACCTCCTCCTCATCCGCAGAGGCCTCGCCGCAATCGACCGAGCCACAAAGATCCTCAACACAAACAGCACCACAAATAGAAGTCACACAGACATAAGCCCCGCCCCAAAAAACACCCCGATCCGCGGCCCCTACCTCCTTCAGGCCGAACTCGCCGCCTGCCACGCCCGAGCCCACACCCCCGAAGCAACCGACTGGCCTCGCATCGTATCCCTCTATACCGAACTAGCTCACCTAACCCCATCCCCAGTCATCGAGCTCAATCGCGCCGTAGCCGTCTCCATGGCCAACGGCCCCCAGGCCGCCCTCGACCTCGTAGAAGCTCTCGCCACCGACCCCTCCCTCGACCGCTACCACCTCCTCCCCAGCGTCCGCGCCGACCTCCTCTACAAACTAGGCCGCCATCACGAAGCCCGAACTCAATTCGAACTCGCCGCCTCCCTCACCCAAAACACCCGCGAACGCGCCCTCCTCCTAAACCGCGCCGCCTCCTGCCGCGACTGAAAGTTCAGGCGAAGGCAAAACTCGATCCAATTTAAGGGGACCCGGTTCCTCCTTCAACATGGACTGGATGGACACCCGGAAATGCCGATACCCAGTAGGAGGGCAGAAGTGCGCACCGAAGCGGCTATCTTGTAGCCATTACCGTGGTCCTTGGCTTGCTTTCGGGCGCGGCTGATTCGCTTTGTCAGCAACAGCACCCCTATCAAACGGCCTTACCTACCCTCACGACGGCGCATGATGCGCACAGCTTGACGTCCGAGCAAGCAGCGTGGAGCTATCCCGTGCACTTGCGCACCGTCGTCACCTACTACGACCCTTACATCGATCCACGACATCCGACGGTTTGGGTTTCCGACTCTTCTGGCGGCATCTATGTTGAACTCTCCTCTGTGCCTGCGGTTCCTTTCCAAGCTGGCGATTTGGTAGAAATAACAGGCGTAAGCGCCGCTGGGGGCTACGCTCCCATCGTCAAGGCCAGCGAAGCGCGCGTGATTGGGAGGTCCCCTTTACCCACGACCCCGCTCAAGGTAACCCTCGCCCAGATACTTACCGGTGCGGAGGATGGGCAATGGGTGGAAGTCGAGGGCGTGGTGCATGCGGTCCAGAAGTCTGGAAAAAACATCCACTTGGATGTTGCTTTGAGCGACGGCACCGTAACAGCGACCACTGTCAAGGAAGGTGGAGCGGACTATCAAAGCCTGGTCGACGCCAAAGTAAGGCTTCGTGGCAACCAGGCCCCGCTGTTCAATCACCAAGGTGCGATGACTGGCGCTTACCTGCTCTTTCCCGATCGCGCCCAGGTAACGGTTGTGGAACCTGCGCCTGCCTACCCCTTCGCGTTACCGATCTCGCCAGTCAGCGGCCTGCTGCGCTTCACTCCCGAACCCCCTTCAAATCACCGCGTCCACATTCGTGGAACGGTTACTCTGGCCTGGCCTGGCCGACTGCTTTGCATCCAGGACGGCCTCCAAGGTCTTTGTGCCCAGACCGACCAGACCACGCCTCTCAGTCCCGGGGAGCTGGCCGATGTAATCGGTTTTCCTATCATCGGCGCATTTACCCCAACCCTGACCAGCGCTACCTATGAGGCAGCGGGTTTCCAGCAGTCGGTCCCGCCCGTGGCCGTCACCGCCGGCCAAGCGCTGCACGGCAGTCATGACGCCGAATTGGTCGAACTGGAGGGTCTGCTTGTCGGACAGGACGAAACTGCAGGCCACCTCAATGTCGTGTTGTCTTCTCAGAATCAAGTGTTCGCCGCCGTCTTGCCCGCAGAATCCGGAATGTGGCTACCCACCTGGAAAAAGGGAAGCACACTCAAAGTTGTCGGAATCTGCTCGATGAAGGGCGGCCCCGACAGAGCCGGTATTCCTTGGGACGGCTTTTCAATCCCCGCGTCGTTCCGAATACTGCTGCGCTCGCCACAGGATGTGGTCGTGGTCAAGAGTCCCTCCTGGTGGACTCCAACTCATGCAATCAGCACGCTTGGTTTGGCGGCGCTGCTCACCCTGGTAGTCCTTGCCTGGGTGTTCGTGCTGCGCAAGCGCAACTCGGATCTGGAACTACGGGTGGCCGAACGCACGGAAGCTGTGCAACGGAGCCTGGCCTCGAGCGAACAAGCTCTCAAACAGCTCGCCGAGCAAAGATACGCGCTCGACCAACACGCTATCGTGTCCATCACCGACATCCAGGGCACTATTACGTACGTCAACGATAAGTTCTGCACCATCAGTAATTACTCGCGTGAAGAGCTGATCGGACAGAATCATCGACTGCTTAATTCCGGGCATCACTCCAAGGAATTCTTCCATCAGATGTTCCAAACCATTGCTAGCGGAGAGGTCTGGCACGGCGAGATCCGGAACCGCACCAAGGACGGCTCGATTTACTGGGTAGACACAACCATCGTTCCCTTTTTCAGCGATGACGGCAAGCCCCGCCAATATCTGGCTATTCGCGCGGACATTACCGAGCGTAAGCTGGCAAACGAGATTCGTGAACATTTGGCCTCGGTGGTCGATTCCTCAGAGGATGCCATTATCAGCAAAGATCTGCACGGCATCGTCACCGCTTGGAATCATGGCGCTGAGAAGATTTTCGGTTACTTATCGGCGGAGATGCTGGGCCACCCGATGCTATCGTTGCTCCCCCCGGATCGCATTGCGGAAGAGACCGACATTCTGGAACATATCCAACGCGGCGAGAGCGTCAACCATTTCGAAACCGTGCGTGTCCGGAAGGATGGAACGAAGATTGACGTCTCCGTAACTATTTCACCGATTAGAGACGGTAATGGCGTCATTGTCGGCGCTTCAAAAGTCGCCCGCGATATCTCCGAGCGCAAAGAGGCGGAGCAAGCGCGATTACTGGCCAAGGAACGCGCCGAACGAGAAATCCGAAAACTCAACGAGGAGCTGGAAGAGAGGATAGCCAAACGTACCGAGCAACTGGAGGCCAGCAACCATGAATTGGAGGCCTTTTCCTACTCCGTTTCCCATGATCTGCGCACACCACTCCGCCACATCGCTGGTTTTTCCAAGATCCTCGTGAACGACTTTGGCCCGGCGATGGCTGTGGAAGCACGAGAGCATTTGCAGCGTATCGAAGACGCGGTCAGCCGGATGGCGTTGCTGATCGATGCTTTGCTGAAGATGGCGGTTTTGCGCCGACAGTCCTTGCGGCTGGACCACAGCGAACTAAATCCAATGGTTGGTGAGGTGATCTCGATGCTGCAGCCGGAATGCCAAGGACGCAATGTGGATTGGCGCATTGCGAAGCTGCCCGCTCTGGATTGCGACCCAGTCTTGATGACCCAGGTTTTTCAAAACCTGATAGGCAATGCTCTGAAGTACTCGCGTGGGCGGGCCAGCGCCGTGATCGAAGTCGACAGTATCCAGCAGCCGGATAAACCGCCAATCATTTTCGTGCGCGATAACGGCGCGGGCTTCAACATGAAATACGCCGAGAGACTGTTCGGCGTATTCCAGCGCTTCCACACCGATTCGGAGTTTGAAGGAACCGGAGTCGGTTTGGCCACCGTGCACCGGATTATTCAAAAGCACGGAGGGATGATCTGGGCCGAGGCAGAGGCTGGTCACGGAGCCACTTTCTATTTCGCTCTGCAAATGACCGAGCAAATCGGGACGAAACCAAAGCAACCGCAACTTCCTGACCAGGCCGTTGAGCACTAACTCACGTGGTCTAAAACGTTGTACAAATAATCAGTTCCTCTGACCAACCCCAGGGCGATCATTCTCGCGCAAGAGTTCAACCCCCCAAGCGTACCGTTGGTCTTATGGTCGAGATTTTGGGAGGCAACATAACAACCGTAAACCAATACTCCGCCAACGATCGAACGATCGCCATGAATCGCTCAAAGTCGACAGGTTTAACAATGTAGGAGCTACAGCCCAGCTTGTACATCTTCAGGATTTCCTCATCATTCGAAGAAGTGCTCAGGACAACGACCCGTAGATAGCTGAAGATTTCGTCCGCCATTATCTCGGTCAAGACTTCGCGCCCATTTTTTCGGGGCATATTCAGATCGAGCAGGATTAGATCAGGCGTTGGCACGTCGACGTACTCGCCCTCCTTGCGCAAGAAGGCCATGCAGTCGACTCCATCTTTCACGTGATGGACGCGAAAGGGCAGATTGGACATTTCAAAGGCAAGGCGGGTCAGCTCCACATCGTTATTGTTGTCTTCTACGAGCAGAACCTGCGCAGGCCTGCCACTGGTCAGTTTGCTGTCCACTAAGTTTCATCCGATCCTGCGGAATTGTGAAATGAAATGCGCTTCCTTGTCCCGGGCCCGAGTCCACCCAAATCCTGCCGCCGTGGCCACCCACTATACGACGACAAACAGCCAGTCCAATGCCGGTGCCTGGATAATCTTTCTTGTCGTGTAACCTTTGGAATATTTCAAAGATCCGCTCGTAGTATTCGGGCGCGATGCCGATACCGTTGTCGCAGACGGAAAACGTCCACTCATTCCCGCTGCGTTCCGCTGACACATGGACGCGTGGCGCTTTGTCGCCGTGGTACTTGAGTCCATTGCCGATGAGGTTATCCATTAGCTGCACCAGCTGTGAGCGGTCACCTCTAATCACGGGCAGGTCACCGCAGGTGACTTGTGCCCCGGCTTCGTTGATGGATGACTCAAGTAGTCCCACGGTGTCATTGAAGACATCCAGGAAGGACGTCGGCATGAAGGGTCGGAGGCGCGAGTCCACTCGCGAATATGCGAGCAAATCCTGTATCAGAGCTTGCATTTGACCAATAGCTTGCACAGCACGGCGAATCCAGTCGCCAGCTTGTTCGTCCAGCTTGCTTTCGTATTTCATCTTGAGCAACTGCACAAAGCCGCTGATGCTGCGCAGCGGGGATTGCAGATCGTGGGATGCCACGTAGGCGAACTGCTGCAACTCGATGTTGCTTCGTTCTAAAATCTGATTCGATGCCGCCAGTTCTCGCGTGCGCTCGTTAACACGCAGTTCCAGTTCGCTATGGGCTGCCTGCAGGGCGGATGCCTGGTCTCTAAGATTCGCCTTATCCCGATCGGACTTATTGCGGGCGCTGATGTTGCGGATCGCCGCTGTCACCAGGATTCCTTCGGCGCTTTCCAGGGGGCTCAGCATGATCTCGATCGGAAACCGGCTACCATCCTTCCGTCGACCGGACAACTCGATCCCCATACCAATTTGTTGCGCCAGGGCGTCGGTCGGGGTTCGGATTCCGTCGGCAATCAACCGTTCCGCAAAGCCTTCGGGAATGATCCTGGTGATCTTCTGGCCGAGCAGTTCGTCGCGCTGATATCCGAACTGTTTCTCCGCCTGCACATTCAATAGGACAATTCCCCCACCCTGGTTCACCACCACCATCGCGTCCGGAGCTGCCTCCAACAGGCCACGATATCGGGCCTCCGAGTCCTTGCGTGTGGTAATGTTGCGGATCGCCGCTGTCACCAGGATTCCATCGGCGCTTTCCAGGGGGCTCAGCATGATCTCGATCGGAAACCGGCCACCATCCTTGCGTCGACCGGACAACTCGATCCCCATACCAATTTGTTGCGCTAGGGCGTCGGTCGGGGTTCGGGTTCCGTCTGCGATCAGCCGTTCTGCGAAACCCTCGGGAATGATCCTGGTGACCTTCTGGCCGAGCAGTTCGTCGCGCTGATATCCGAACTGTTTCTCCGCCTGCACATTCAATAGGACAATTCCACCATCCTGGTTCACCACCACCATCGCGTCCGGAGCTGCCTCTAACAGACCACGATATCGGGCCTCCGAATCCTTGCCTGCGCTGATGTTCCGGATAGCCGCTGTCACCAGGATTCCATCGGCGCTTTCCAGAGGGCTCAGCATGATCTCGATGGGAAACCGGCTACCATCCTTGCGTCGACCGGACAACTCGATCCCCATACCTATCTGTTGCGCGAGAGCCTCGGTCGGGGTTCGGATTCCGTCGGCAAGCAACCGTTCCGCAAAGCCCTCGGGAATGATCCTGGTGATCTTCTGGCCGAGCAGTTCGTCGCGTTGATATCCGAACTGTTTCTCCGCCTGCACATTCAATAGGACAATTCCACCATCCTGGTTCACCACCACCATCGCGTCCGGAGCTGCCTCTAACAGACCACGATATCGGGCCTCCGACGCGGTACTCCCGTTGAGATCGAGCGTCACCTTCTCATCACCCATGCCGTCCTGATGTCCCGATCGCCAACTACCCATCCGTGTCTTTTATCGGCGACGGGATCGCCA
Source organism: uncultured Acidobacteriaceae bacterium (assembly GCA_963787145.1). Taxonomy (GTDB): domain Bacteria; phylum Acidobacteriota; class Terriglobia; order Terriglobales; family Acidobacteriaceae; genus PALSA-350. Next base: position 26,596 of record CAWBBY010000008.1, on the reverse strand, counting down.
GACCTTAGTAGCAGACTGGAACCCCCTCGCCAAGGCCAACGAGACGCTCGAAGAGAGCAATATCGAATTGCAGCAGTTCGCCTCAGGGGCCACAACTAAGCTCGGTTGCTTTGGGTTAGCACCCGTTTTGAGGGGCCAATTTCGTGTCTTTCTGTTGCTTTATTCGGCTCTAAGCTGTTGATTTTTTGGCTCCTCAAGTAGGACTCGAACCTACAATCCTTCGGAAAACAGAGCAATAGCCAACGTAGTATCAACGACTTACGCGCGCGACCGGAAACGTTAAGAGACTTCACGGGCATTTCGATTACAAGCAGGAGATATGCCAGGATTGCACCCAGACTTCACTTCGAATCTTCAATGAGGTGTACAGCGGTATCCAGCACCTCATCGCGACCGGCTGCGATGCTTTGAACCGTGGCCTTGACGACAATATCGGGGACTATGCCGACACGTTGGGTAGGTCGGTGATCGGGCACAATCACCAACTGGTGGCCGCGCGGCCAGCGAACTCCAAAGATTGGCATGTGTATCATTGGCCTTGGCGATAAGTTCAAAGAGCGCGAGTTGGTATGCGGTCTTGTCTTTGGCGAGCGCGAGCTTGGGAATGAAGTCGGCGAGGACGGCGGTCCAGTCTTGGCCCGCCACATCGCGATCGGGAGCCCAGTATTGGAGATCTTGACGTTCACTCCAGTGGGTCACTCGCGTCACCCGAGAAGGGTCAACACAAAGCATCGTCGGAGACGGAATTCGGATAGGTGCTTTCCTGCTCGATCCTGGTGGCAAATCATTCGCCAAGTGGCTGCGACCGTGACAAGCACGCACATGTTGAGTGTAGTTTCCGTGAAACGGGATTGCGGTAACTTGCCGTTGCCCCGCCCCCGGCTGGGTTGAACTTACCGGAAACCAGACTTTGCAGGAGGTTGGGAGCCAAACTTGCTAAAAGCCCGTCACGTCCAGTTGCCGAAGCCGGAGATCAATCTGAACTCGTCGATTTGCATTGGCCTACTAGCAATTAGCTATTGGCAGCTCACCCTTGGATTGATGACATGTAATGTCTAATTCGCGGGGATGTCGCCTTGCGCCAGCATCCCTTCGATCTGACCTCTATGACGCAGCATGTGGAATCTTAAGAAATCAATACGCTGTCCGGCATCGAGAGGTCCGCTGAGGAAATGAGGGAAAATCACGGCCTCGATATTCAACCCATCCAGGACAGGTTCGAGCCTATCCAGAAGTAGCTGAGAGTGACGAAGGGCCTCAAGCCAATACGAAGGTGGTCCACCAAACCGGGGAGCCACAAGCGGAGGTGCAATCTCTTTGGGCTTCCAGGTGCAGGCTACCACTTCTTCGATCGACAAGCCTCGATTCGTGTGTTCGCCTTTCCAGACGGGCTCACCGTCGCGAACACCTTCGGCCGCAGACCAAATTTTGCTGACACCTGAAATCTCGGCGAGCACCAGATGTTCGAGGATTTCGTTTGGCGACCATGTTTGAGGAGTCGGTTTATGGCTAGCTTGCTTGGAAGTGAGGCTCGTGACCAAGTTTACGAGGCGGGATCGTTCCTCGGCCACCTGCCTTATCAAAGATGAAAGTTTTTGCATGTTCTGCGTTGCCCCAAGCTAATACTTCATCGCCAACGTTTATTCCTCATGAATGGCCGCTTTCACCTTCGCCGCTACTTCGGACGGAATCGTTTGCATGCCATGATCTTTTCGAGCGTGCTCGGCGACCTGAGCCATCACCTGATCTTCGTTCTCGCCCCGAGCCACAAAATCACAGTCCATTCCGGTGGAGCTACATTTCATTATCTTCGCCATAGGCTGTTTCCTCCGGCACGGATGGTAACCCGCTTTCCCATAGCTCGACAAGCAATTTTGTTAACTAACAACCTGAATCGAAGTTCTTGCAAAACGGGTTTTCAGTAAATTCGACTGTCCCGACCCGAGGATCGGCAATTTACCGAAAATGCGACTTCGCAGGCGTTTCAGCTCTAGCGTGGCCTAGCGCTTGACCCGCTCCGACCCCTTAGATCACCCCCTAAGTGGTCCTTCTCGGAAATGCCCGAGGGTGTTAAGCTGATCGCGGTTCTGCTCATCATGAGGGTCCTTCTTCGGCTCACAGCGTATTTGTTCTGGCAGTACCCTATTCTGTGGCTACCGGTCCTGTTTGCTGACCTATTGAAGTTTTGGGTGATTCTTGCTGGCCATTGGCTTGCGCACATGGCAAGCTTTGCGACTTTACATCACTCAGCCATAACTGGCGCGCCCGAAATGCCGTCCGGTACGCGAATGATTTGGTTCTCGACTGCAGGAGGCATCTTCATATGGGGGGGCAATTTCATCGGAGTTGCTCTGTACTGCTTCGCGTTGGGGGTTTTAACGCGGATGATTTCCGGATTCCAGCCTGAGGAAGAGGTTACGGCGACCGAAAGGCCCCCGCTAGACCCTGACTTAACTACGAGTCCAATCTGGAAAAATGAAGACGCGGCGAGCGAAGGAATTGGGAAACTCAAGTTTGCGTTGCCGAATAAATGGATTCGCTGCTCGGTGTTGGCTCTTCTTGCATTCATGCTTGCACTTCTAGGCTCTGTTCTCCTTACTCGGTACTCCCTTCAGTCTCAATTCCACCACCGTTACCCGGAATTGTCTGATCGCGCCACAGTCTTCTTTTTCATTTTCATCGGTGCATTCCTTTCGCTTGCACCAATCCTGTCTTTCATCTCTGCCAATTTGACTCCTCAACCTCGTTCCTTGGAGAACAGAGTTTCGCTGAATCGTCCGCGTTTATTCGCCTACGGGATCACCGCAGTGTTCTGCTTCGCCTACATCGCCCTTTGGCTATCTCTAAACTTGGTCACCCGCCGCTTGTTTCAGGACATACCAATTTCGCGTATGACATTCCTGAGAAACATCACCGAGATGATCGGTTCTCTAGTTGTAGCAATTCCATTCATCCCCGCGATGATGGCTCTCATCCTCGTCATGCGGGAAGAGCTGCAGACGACAACTCTGCCGCAGACGCAATAAAGCTTTATACAGGAACGCCATCTGTATTTAAGCCAGCAATGGACCAGTTGAGGTATGTCGTCGAACCGACTTCGAAGTTCCCGCAAAACGTGGGTTCGCGGTAACTTCCCGGCACGGAATACCGGGTAAGGTCATCGAGGCGGGCGATCATGGGCGGGGCGGTTCAGGGAGACCGCTCCTATGCCCAAGAAACCTATGGTCAAGCGGCGCTCGGCCAAGAATACGCTGCGCCTGCCTGACCTCGATCACTCCAAGACATCAGTTCTGCAAAGCCTTAGCTCAGTCGCCTCGAAACGCACCTACGCTTTCGCTATCAATGACTTCATCGCTTGGTACTGCTCCGAACCCAGGCTCGCGTTCGGTCGCACGGTCGTCCTGCGGTACCGCTATGAGCTGGAGGCAAGGCGGCTCGCCCCTGCAACTATCAACCGGCGGCTGGCGGCCGTGCGCCGACTGGCCTACGAGGCTGCCGACAATGGCTTGCTGAGTCCCGATCTTGCAGCAAGTATCAGGCGGGTGAAAGGCGCAAAGAAACTCGGGACCCGTCTCGGCAATTGGCTCACCTGCGCCCAAGGACGCAGGCTACTCGACGCTCCCAACAGGGACGAGACGAAGGGCAAAAGGGATCACGCGATTTTAGCCATCCTCCTGGGCTGCGGCCTGCGTCGCGCCGAGCTGATCAGCCTAAAGCTGGCGCACCTTCAGCAGCGAGACGATCACTGGGCCATTGTTGACCTATACGGTAAAGGAGGTCATGTGCGCACGGTGCCGGTACCCTGCTGGGTAAAGGCAACCATCGATGACTGGTTGGCGGTAGCTCATATTGATGACGGTCTCATCTTCCGCTGTGTCACCCACAGCGGTACGGTTTGGGGTTCGGGCATCAGCGAGAAGGTGGTCTGGTGGGTCGTGCGCCATGCTGCCAAAAAGGCTGCCATCGAGAAGGTAGCTCCGCACGACCTGCGTAGGACCTGTGCCAGGCTCTGCCATTCAGCCGGTGGAGAGCTTGAGCAGATTCAGTTCCTACTGGGACATCGGTCCGTAGAGACGACGGAAAGGTACCTTGGCTCCCGGCAGCGGATCGTGCATGCCGTCAATGACAAGCTGGGCATCGAGCCAGAAGCTCCGCCGGGCTGAGGAACTTACCGCAAACCCGACTTCACAGGCAGTTCGCAGTAATTGCTACGCACGGCTCACTCCGAAATCAGAGCACTGGGGCGGTAGGACTTACAGTACTGTTGCTCACTGCAGCTTTGCGTATTCCGCTTTGGCTTGCTTGAGAATCGGGATGTCGGGGTCGGCGTCTCTCCAGAGCGTAAGGAAATCCTGGTAGGCAATCTTTGCCTTGGTCTTATCTCCCGACATAGCGAATGACCTGCCGAGTTGCAAATGAGCCAGTGAGCCTACGGGGTCGGCGAATACAACGCCAGGGTAGTCGAGGATCCTCTGGAATTCCGCGGCAGCTTCGGCGTATCGATGCGCCAACAGATAGGCTTGCCCACGCACATACACTGGATACAGAATCCCGAAGAAGCCGGACGCACTGCCTACGCTCAGCTCATAAGGAGTGGCGGTTTGCAAAACTTCGATGGCGCTGGAGGAATCGCCATGGCCCAGCGCAAAAAGCGCGCGCAGAGTTGGCACGTAATTGAATCGGACGTTGGTATCCTCCGATGCCTCTTCCAGATCTTTCGCCAGCGCCTGCGACCGCTCCCTATCCCCAGCCAGGGCGAACGCTAATGCCGCACCGTACTCCACGTCCCGGCCCTTGGAGGAATCGAGGGCCGCTGTGGCATGCTGCCTTGCCTCGAGCGGATTCCCAAAAAATGCCTCCCGCACGGCTGCTCCAGCTTCCCACATCGCCGCCCGTTCTTGCTTGTGGCTCGCCTCCCGGGCCGAATCCACCGCCTGACGTGATTTCCTCCTGGCCTCTCGCAAATGACCGGAATAGGCCAAGGCAGAAGCCTCCTCGTGGAAGATCCAGTCTCCTACGTCGGGATTCCTCTCGTCTCGAGCCGCTTCCCGCTCCATTGCCGCCTGGTCACCCCGCAGGAAATCGATGTAATAGCGCATCACCAAAAACTCGGGGAATGCGACGTTGTGCTGCGAGGCTTGAAGAAGTGTGTTCTCGGCCTCCGGCAGGCGGTTCAGTTGAACATAGGCCCAGGCAAGATTGTTATACGCCGGCGGGAAGTCCGGATCGAGAGCGACAGCCCTCTTGGCTTCTTCGAGCGACTGTTCATACCTGCCAAGTTCCTGGTCAATCCACGACAAATACGCGCGCGCGGCCTCACATCGCGTGGATAAGTTTCGGCCCATAACTCAGCGGTTTGTTGGGCCTTTTCCAGGTTTCCCGTTACATCCAGATCATGAGGGACCATGATAAAGAACCGCTCCGGGTCGCTGACATGATTCCGCAATTCATAAGCTCTGTTAGCGCTTTCCGCCGCCAGAACAGGCTCCCAAAGGTCGGCGTACACGCGCCCCAGGAACGCATGCGCCATCGCGAATTGGGGGTCGATCTCAATGGCTCGCTGCAGAGGCGCCACAGTGGCGGCCGGCCCGGTTGAAAACCAGACCTGCGAGGCGGTGCTGTAGGCTTTTAAGGCTTCGAGAGATGGTGTGCTTGCCTCGGCGAGTGGGGTAGAGTGCTTTTCCACCGCGGCCAGTGATTCGCCGACTCGCCGTCTGAATCTGCCGGCAACTTGATTCAGAGCATTCAGGACGTCTTCTTTCTTTACCGCTTGCGCCTGCTCATCATCGAGGATGTCTCCGGTGCGGCAGTTCCGGGCCCTTAAGTCCAACACGTACTGGCTTCCCATGCTACCAATCGACCCTTCCAGAACAGCGGCGCTTCCGGTGCGCTCACAGATTTCCCGGGCGAGCTTGGGGGTAACCTGGGCATCCGTCGGCCGCCCCATCAGCCGGAGCGTGTTTTGGATACGTTCCTCAGAGATCAGGCTAAGAAATGGCGACTGCTCTAACTGGACGGCCATGCCCTGCCGCAGGGTTCCGTCAAACACGGGGTCCCCCGTAGTGTTTATGAAATCGGCCAGGACAATCGTGTCCTTACCCGTGAGTTTTGGCCTGAGGTGAAGATAGAAGTAACCTGCGACAAAGAACGCCAGCACAGCAGCCGCAACAGGAGCAATCACTTTCCCGCGTTTTGCCGTCCCGCGCGCCGTGGGTGGAGCGGGTTCGACACCAAGCGTTCCCTGTAATGGCTCAAATTCAGGGCTGTTCTCTTCATTGCCGTTGTGCGGTTGAGGCAAACCAGCCGCATTCGGCGCGCCGAAGCCGTCCTCCACAACCTTCACATCGCAGAGGAAGCGATACCCGACAGTGGGCACGGTGGCGATATACCGGGGCTCGCGGGTATCGTCTCCCAGCAGCCGCCGAAGCAGCGCAATGCTGCGGGTGAGCGAATTGTCGGAAACGGCGCAATCGTTCCAAACCGCATCCAGAAGCTCGTCCTTCGCAATCAATCTATGGGGATTGCGAAGCAGGAATAGCAGGACTCGAAAGGCCTTCGGCTCCACCGGCAACAGTTCGCCAGCCTTAACGATGGAGAACTCGCGTTCTCGCACCTCTACATCCGCGAAGTTGAAAACAAAGCACTTATGCTCCGTCATGAATTCATCACCCCTTTCAGGGAATGATCAGGAGCCCATCATGACCATGCAGCGGCACGCGCCGAGAGTTCACCCAGCCAACCCGGCTGAGGTGATCGCCAATGTCGCTTATCAAGTGTTTAGCTTCCATCAGTCTCGCCGCCATAACCCTGCCGACACTTCACTCACAACCACGCTGCCCCGGCAATATTGTCAGTCTAACCTTCCACCTCGTCCACGGTTACCGAATCATTCTGCCAGTGGTCGTTAACCATACCGGCCCTACCCATTTCTGCTGGATACAGGTACCGCGTCCACGATCGTTGATCCATCGCTGGCAACCGAACTTCACCTGAAGACCCAAGGCTCGGCTGAGGTGGTCGGTGTCAGTTTCAGTACGCATGATTCATTTGCCTATCTGGACTTGCTGGAAGCCGGCTCACACTCGGTTGCACACGATCTCGTGGTGATGCACGACCTCCAGCCTCTGCAGGCGGCCGATCTCCACTTTCGAGGCATTATCGGGGGGGATTTTCTCGCGCATTTCGACGTGCTGATGGACTACGCGCACAGTATGCTTTGCCTCGACAACACCAAGGTGATGCAGGCAGCTGTGAAAGGAGGGCACATTGCGCTGGTGACACCAGCTGAGCCAAAAGACGAAGTATCCTTGACCATACTGCTCATGATCCCGGTTCATCTTTCCGGTTTTGGCCGGCGGGAGTTGCTGCTGTCGCTGGATTCGGGCGCGAATGCACCGTTGCTTTTTAGCCATGGCGCACATCTGGCCCCCGGATTCTTTCAAGCCAAAGCAGCGCACGCCTTTGGGACGGATGGGGTGAAACGAGAGTTTTCGATCTTACCCCCACAGAGCATGCAGATCGGCTCGCTCAACATTCAGAAAGTATCCTTCGCGGTGCCAGCAGGCTCCGCGGAAAATGCCGTAACCTCCAGGGAAGATGGACTGCTGACCACAGTACTCTTCCGGCGCGTCTTCATCAGCTACGCCGATCGTTTTGTTGTCCTTGATCCGTGGTAGAGCAGATCCGTACTTGACGCCGAACTTCCCTTGAAACGGGGTTTTGAGTAAGTTGCTCGTGCCTGACGCCTCCGGGGAATTTACCGATAAACCAAACTTTGCAGGCAGTCCCTTGAAGGGCCCTCTCCGGAACACGGTTTTCCGACACTTGCTGAAGGCATTGGTCCATCAGAACAGCTCGATGGCGCATCGGTCCCTTATCGACTGTTAGTGAACAGTCCCTAGTGCCTTAACCGTCTAGAGTGGGGTTGGTTCCTCTTGCAAGACAGTTACGATCCAACTAGGAATCTCGTCAGGGGGTGCGTGGGTGAGTGTACCAGGACATGCGTTATGTTGTGGACCTGAGCGGTGGCGATGGTTCGAGTTGAGGGGCGCGAGAAAACGTATGTGCAGTCGTCGAGGCCGTGGGAATCCTGAAGGGATTTCCAAAGAGTGTGGGAAGGGTTGGAAGCCGGCTTCATGGCTTTCCATGCTTTCCACACTCTGTCATTTCCATGGGCCGCCTCCGCGCAGCAAATGCTGGACAAACCGATATGCCGCCATACAGTGCAATGTGCCGCACTCGGTACGCATAGCTTGTCATTGAGGTCGCGGTAGGGACGATCGTTGCTGATCGCCCCCCGCACAGATCCGCACGAGCGCTCATTAGCGCATGCGGCTCCTATCTCGGATGATTGGCGGCGAAGCGGTCAAGGGGCCAGGGATGCAGCACGCGAGGTGATGGAAGCCATTGTGCGGCCAGCTTGAGGCGACGGACCCAGGCGTACCGGTGTCTTTGACTACGTCGCTTCAACGCTTGCCCCCAGTAGCGGAGCACGCGTTCCCGGAACAGCCCGAGGCTATCGAGATTTCCGGGCACAGCGTAGTAGTTGAAGTACCCCTGGACAACTGACCTGAGCCACGCGCCGGTCTGAGGCACGGGATCATGCATGCGCATCCTGAGTTGCTGCTTGATCTCCTGCAGCTTCTTTCGCATGCGCTTGCGGATCGTCATGCGCCGCACGGCATAAGACCCGTTCCCGTTCTTCCCGCTGATATGCGTGAAGCCAAGGAAGTCGAAGGTCTCCGGCTTGCCTTCTCCTCTTCGTCTCCGGTTCTGTTCGGCATACCGCCCGAACTCGATCCGGCGCGTCTTTTCCGGATGCAGCTCCAGTCTGAACTTCCTCAGCCGTTCTTCCAAGTCCTTGCGAAAACGGTCTGCGTCCGTATCCCACTGGAAGCCAAGGACGATGTCGTCCGCATAGCGGAGAACGATCACCTCGCCTCGCGCAGACTTCTTGCGCCAGACGTCCATCCAGAGATCGAACACATAGTGGAGATAGATGTTGGCAAGGAGCGGTGAGATCACCGATCCCTGCGGAGTACCTGTCTCCGTATCCGACCATTTCCCGTCCTCCATCACCCCGGCCTTGAGCCATTTCTGGATCAGGCGCAGGATGCGTCGGTCGGCGACGCGATGCTCAACGAACTTGATCATCCACGCTTTGTCGAGGTTATCGAAGAAGCCCTGGATGTCGGCATCAAGTACGTAGTTCACCTTCCTTTTCACGAGCGCGTAGGACAACGCATCCAGCGCCTTATGCTGGCTGCGTCCCGGACGAAAGCCATACGAGAAGCCGAGGAAGTCCTCCTCATAGATGTTGTTGAGGATGGTGACCAACGCGTGCTGGACGATCTTGTCTTCCAGTGCGGCGATCCCGAGCGGACGCTTCCGTCCGTCGCCTTTCTCGATGTAAACCCTTCTCGATGGAAGCGCCCGATACGCACCGCGATGCACCCGGCTGTGCAGATCGGCAAGCCGACCCTCCAGTCCGGCTTCATACTCCTGCCACGTCATCCCATCTACGCCGGGTGCAGCCTTGCGTTTCAGAGAACCGAAGCTGCTCCTGAGCAGATCGATCGTGACATGGTGGAGCAGAGCGGTGAACTTCCTCTCCTTGTGTTCCCTTGCTGCTTTCCGCACACCCGCCAGCCCCTGTGACACGCAAGCCCCGCTCTGTGTCGGGCGCGTGCTGGACTGATGGATGTTCTCCTTGATCAGCGGCCTTCCCTCCTCACTCTCCGCCATCGACTGCTCGATTTTGTTCGAATGATTCATAGGTACTATGCCGCTGTCCGACCCCTCGGCGACGTTCATGCGGGTATTACGGCCTAAGCCTTCACCCGCCGTCCTGCTGCTGGTTGGCAGAAGGCGTCTCCGAGGTCTCCCGGTTCTCGTGCATGAAGCTTCCAGGCGTGTCTGGGGTCTACGACTACGCAGGACCGGACAGGAACTCGCGATATCGCTCCCGCCCGTGTTGCCTTCCGCCAATGCAAAAGCGTCAGCGTCCTGATTGCATCTTTTCGGAGCTCAATACCCAGCCCACCTGTACCCCTGTTTACGCTTCGCCACACACCTCGCGGTGTGCAGCGCAAAACTCAGGGCCGAGCGGTTCGCTACTCCTTTCTCGTAGGACTCTTGCATTCCCTGATTCATGCCGGTTTATCCCGGCGCACTGCATTGGCGATTATCACTCACGGAGCACTCAATTCCTGAATCAGATCACTTCGGAGAACTGCATTTGTCGGGCCGAATGTACTGTGATCGCAGGGTTCTGGGAGGAGGCAAGGTCATGTGAAAGGAGTCCATGTAAGACTTCAGTGTGAGACTGTCGCCGCATACACTGGGTCGGGGGAGAGCACATGTACGATCTCTCCAATAACTTTGGAGCCGTTTTCACCATTGGTGAAAATAACGGCACCGACATGCTTGGAAGGGACAAAGAAGGCATGGGTGTTCACTCCCGTGTCGGAACCCGAGTGATCTACGATCGTGACGCCGTTGTGGACGATGACCTGCCAACCGAGACCCATCCCGGCCGAGATGTGGCAGGCAGTGCCAGGCGTCTCGTGGGTGCAGACCTGCTCACGTGCGTCCTCCGAGGTCCAGTCGCGGGTCATAACCAGGCGCTCGGCAGCAATGGCCGGGCTGAGGGCGTCGTTGCGCATCACGCTGGCAACGAAACGCGCGTAGTCGGTAATGGTCGTTTCGACCAGATCGGCAGCGTTCCAGGTGGAAGTAAGCGCCGGCGGAAGGAAGACACTATTCGTGTAGGGCTGGGCGAGGCGGCCGTTAAACCAATCCTGGACGATGAAGGAGGTATCCTTCATGCCAAGAGGGCCGAGCACGTAGTTCTGTGCGAGCCGATCGAACGGCTGCCCTGCCTTGTTCTGCGCAAACCGAGCGACGTAGAAAAAGCCTTCGCCCGAATAGCTGCTCTGAGTACCTGGCTGGAACTTGAATGTAAGGACGCCGTTCGTCATTCTGCGCCAATTGGCGAAGCCGGTCTGGTGCGAGAGGCAGAGACGCGGGGTAAGGAGCTTGTTCCAGGGATTGTTTTTGATGTCGGGGTCGACCCAGTAGGGATAGATGGACTCGTCTAGCTGAAGTTTGTTTTGGGAGGCCAAGCGCAGGATTGTTTCAGCGACGATGGGCTTGGTGAGCGAGGCGATGTTGTAAAGGGTCTTGTCCGTAACGGGAACACCTGGGCTCTGCTCGCCGGCGACAACTGTCCAGGCAAGCCTGCCGTTCGCGATGTAAGCGACGGAGGCGCTGGGGACGTTGTATTGCTTGAGCCACCCGGGAAGATCCTGAATGATTTTTGCGCGGAGTTCGTCTGGTGTCTTCTGCTCGGGCTGCGCTAAGAGCCGTGTGGACGAACTAATGATTGCCCCAAGAGCGAGAGCAACGGGCAAGAGTTTGAAAAGGTTCTGCATGGCTTCCTTGTAAAAACTGGCGACGGCCGTACGAATCGAAGACCGTTCTGCGCGAGTAATCCGAAACATTTTGAAAAAGGGGGGAAGAACGGATCAACATTCTTCCCCTTCCCAGGAGTCCAAGAATACGGAGGCCGCATGAACGGGTTACTCTTCGACCCTGTAGAACATGCTGATTTTGACCGAAGCTAGCGAACGGGTTGAAGCAAACGGTTTCATTCCTCACGCAAAGCCGCCACGGGATGTATATTCGCCGCGCGCAGCGCCGGCACGAAGCTTGCTGCCAGACCAACCACCACGATTCCAGCGATTGCAATTGACAACGTGACTGGATCCCTCGGCTTTAGCCCATACAACATCGAAGCAGCGGCGTTTCCGGATGCGGCTGTCATCGCCGTGCCGGCCACCACGCCGATGGATATCAAAATTGCAGCGTCCCGCAAGACCATTCGCACGATGCGGTTGCGATCGGCTCCGAGCGCCATGCGCACGCCGATTTCATTTTTGCGTTGGAGGACGACATAGGAAATCACGCCGTAGATGCCGATTACGGCCAGTACCGTCGCCAGCACACCAAAGAAGCCCGAAAGGGTGGCCATCAAGCGCTCGCGCATGAGACTCTCGCGAATTTGCGTCTTGAAGACGGTGTATTCAATCTCCATCGAGGGATTGATTTGATTTGCTGCCCTGTTGATAGATGGAATCAGCGAATACAGAGATTCGTCCGATCGAATCATAAGCGTCGAGCGTTGCTCAGGACCATTCGACTGCGTGAACGATACGTAGACCGTGGGTGACGGGTCTTCGCGCATATCGTGGAATTTGGAATCCTTCACCATGCCCACAATCTGGTACGTTTTGCCGGGCGCGTCGGAATCGTGGAACACCTTGCCAACCGGATTGGCCCCGCCGTAATACTTGCGCGCGAACGCCTGATTCACGATTGCCTTGCGCGGTGCGGCCGGCACATCTGTATGATCGAAGTCCCGCCCAGCAAGCAGCGGAGTCTCCATCGTTTGAAAATATCCAGGGCTAATGCGGTTCAAGGTCACGTCTTGCCGCTCAACTCCACCCGGAATATCGATATTGCCATCCCATCCGCTCTGGCTCAAGGGAATCATCTGAACCTCGGCGGCAGAACTTACACCGGGAATGGCTTGCATACGCGAAAGCAATTCCTGCTTGAAAACCATCTGGCTTTCAGCCATCAGTTTCAGCGGCGCGAACTCGAAATCGGCAATCAGAATATGATCCTGCTGAAAACCTGCATTCAAATTGACAATGTTTCGGAAGCTGCGCACGAACAAGAGAGCAGCAGCTAGCAATACAAGAGAGAGCGCGACTTGGGAGATGACGAAAGTTCGCCGCATCAGGAAATGATTCCGGCCGGCGGTTGTTCCACGCGTGCAGGCTTTGAGCGCTGCGCCTGGCTCGGTTTGGGACGCCTGAATGGCAGGCGCGAGCCCAAACAGGATGCAGGTCAGAATCGCCAAGCCGGCGGCGAATCCGAGCACACGCCAGTCGGGAGTCAGTTCCACAAAGATCGGGTTCTGTTGAGGGCTCAAGAATACGACCAGCGCACGGCTCAGGATTTGGGCCAAACCGACGCCTCCCAACGTCCCCAGCGTGGCAAGCAGCAAGCTCTCCGCCAGCAACTGGCGGATCAACCTGCTCCGCGATGCCCCGAGCGTCAGCCGCAAGGCCATCTCGCGCTGTCTCGCGCTCGCGCGAGCGAGCATCAGGTTAGCCAGGTTCGCGCAGGCAATTAGCAGAACCAATCCGGTCATCGCCAACAATACCCACAGTGGAGATTCATAGTCCTTTCGCAGGCTTGAAACTCCCGTGGCTGCCGACATTGCGCCCAAGTGGAATGTGAGATAGTCCTTCCTCGCAATCGCGTCGTAACCTGCAGGCAATGTTGCAGCGAAGATTCCGGGCGAGATCGCATCGAGTTGCGAAGAGGCTCGCTCGAGGGTCCAACCTGGCTTCAGGCGGCCGATGGCAGCAAGCCACCAGACAGCCGGACTATCCATCAAGGAGGGTCTGCTGAGATTCGTCGCAAAGACTGGCTCACTGCACAGGGGAAGGGCCGCATCGAAATTCTGTCCTACCTCCAGGCCATAGAAGCTTGCCGGAGCAACGCCGATGACTTCAAATGGATGGCCGTTGAGTATGAGTTTGCTGCCCACCACGTCAGGCCGGCCTCCAAACTCGCGTTGCCAGAAAGGGTAGCTGAGCGCCACACCCTGCACACCGCATCCACGGTAATCGTCAGCGGGAGAGATCAAACGGCCTAGGACCGGTTGTATCCCCAGAACATGAAAGAATTCTCCGCTCACGAGAAGCGCATTCGCATAACGAGCCTCTCCGCCCTCTCCAACATTTAGGCGGGTATCGGCCCATGCCGCAATCGCGGAGAAACCCTGTTGCTCGTCATGCACGGACTTCCACAGGTCGCCCGTCAAGTCTGAGTTGGACGAGTAGAAATCCCCTGTGCAACATTGGGGCGAGTTCACAATGGCCACCCGCGCAAGCTGCTCAGGCTTCTTTACCGGAAGGGTTCTGAGCCGCACGGCGTCCAGAAGTTGAAAAATAGTAGTATTCGCGCCAATCCCCAAGGCCAGCGAAAGAATCGCGACGGTGGCAAAGCTAGGGCTTTTGACAAGCAGACGGGCACCATACTGCAAATCATTCCAGATGCCAGCCAACAGCCGCTCCTGTTTCTCCGCGCCAATGGGGATAGGCGCCGACGTCTCGCGTACGGTAGCTTTCAATCCCGCCACCAGTTTGCCGTCCGTCAAATCGTGCTTCAGGATTCCATAGGCCTGCTCCTCGCCGACACCTGAGACGAGCAACTCTTCATAACGATCATTGAGGTGCTGACTCAGTTCCTCGACGAGCTCTGCTTCGCGCGCTGCCGAAAGATTCAATGGAGCGATCGCGACCTCGATCTCCTTTGTCCAGTCATGCATTCTCGGCCTCCGTGATCAGCCGGATCGCGTTCACGAGGTTGGCCCAGGTAGAACGCTGCGCCTCCAGCATCTTCTTCCCCTTCGTTGTGAGTTTGTAATAACGGCGACGGCGCTGGCCGGCCTTTTCAACCCATCGCCCCTCGATCAGGCCGCGTGCCTCCAGCCGATACAACAGTGGATAGAAGGAAGCAACGTTGTACTTCAACACTCCGTCGGACCGCTCCTCGATCAGCTTGCCGATCTCGTAGCCGTGGCGAGTACGGTGCTCAATCAGGGAGAGGATCAGCAACTCAGCACTGCCCTTCTTCAATTCCCGATCGATAGCTTTAGTTCCAATATGTTTCATAGCGACATATTGCAATGAACGTTAAGAAATGTCAACGTGCTCAGAAAATAGTCATTTGGAGTTTCGCCCGCTTTCGAACAGTCTCGGTCGAAAATGGACAGTACCTCTGCGGAATCCATCGCCTTCGCCATCCGGTTGTTGGTTGACAACAAAGAAGCAAGCAGTTCCCGAAGAGTGTCTTCTGCACGCTCCCAGCCGTCGTTCGATTCGTGGTTCTTGGAGGTGTAATCTCCGTTTCCATTCCTGCGTCTTTGGGCAACGCCCAAATCAAGATCGCCAAGGCGGCGGAAATGATGCCCGAGTCAAAGTACAGCTACCGGGCCACGAAGGGAGTTCGCTGGTTTGGCGAGATCGTGACTCATAGAGCGGACATCTCTTACTATTTGTGCTCGAACATGAAGGGTAAGCGCCTCCCCCCTGCGGCAGCCGGAAAGACTTCGAAGTCGCGAATGGCGCACCGTTGTCGGTCCTGATTCGTGCTGGCACCCGTACTCCCGCATGGCCGCTTCGCTACACGCGGGTAGCCGTTGCCGGGAAAATCTTCTCCGAAGTACAGCAGGTTGGCCATGTGAAAATGGACGAGGACCGTCGCTACCACCCGGCTGATGGATGAAGTGGATGGCTTCGTGATTCAGATCGAAGGAAAGGACTTCGGAGAAAGAGATGCGGGGCCGGTCGACGCCGAACTGAATTAGATGTTGCGGTAGTGGCATGGGTGCACCCATAGTGTGCCCCCCGAAACGACCGAGAGCATTTTCCTGCATCGCGACAAAAGCTCCGCGAGCTTGCTAGCCCGCGTCCCCTTCGCTGCGGTCGGGGTCCTCCGACGCGATGACAACGTACCTAAGTGGCGATCGGGTCCGCAATGAGAGCATGCGACTAATCTGGGCGGTGCTTGCGAGCGATGGGGTGCCAACGAGCAGGGCCCCATCCCGGCCAACGGAGGCCACAACGTTCCCAGTGCTGGTAGTGAACACAACCAAATTCGGGCCAAGGTCGGCTACGGCAACATTCTCGCTAGCGCTCCGAGGCTGGGAGAAAGCTAGGAACGGTCCGAGTGTGAGAAGGGAGGCAAGAACAGCCTGTACATACCGATTGGATTGCATGACAGGATGTAATTGCTAAGCAGGCTGCAAATTCTAAGGTCGTCCAAATGGTACTGACGCCAATCGCCGTGTAGCGCTACTACGGTGGGGTTTTGGGAATTGCTGGAAGGATGCCAAGTTATTGATTTATTTGGCTCCTCAGGTAGGACTCGAACCTACAACCCTTCGGTTAACAGCTAGGTATTTGCCTTGTTCAGCATTGCCCATTGTTGCTCTACGTTGCTTATTTTCAGCGGTTTGCTGGGAATTTGCACTTGGCCGTAATTGTAGGGATTACCCACAATTACCCGCCCTTTTTAAGCAGTATCCCTACAAAAGTCCCTACAGCGTTTAGCGTCATTTCCCGGCCTAGCTTATTTCGCTGTCCCAGGGTAGTTTAGCAGTTTGCGGGATTTTGTTGGCGGGTTCAGGCCAGTAAGGTTGGCCGACCTAGTGTTGGCCCCGACGCCCCAGTCTGTGTCCGGGTGGCAGGCAGCGAGCATCGTTCGAATTGTTTGACCATAGGCTCGGTTCACTATCGGAAGCTGGGTGAGAGGCGGTGAATGGTTTGCGCGGGTACGAAGGGTCCTGGCTGGATGATTATGGTTCCATATTGCTGTGGCAGGCCGGGCGCCAGGGGTCTCCGGGTCGTGCCCTTATTACAAAAAGAATAGGCGCGGCGGTGGGTGTCAGACTCAAGTTACCGATACTGCGACTTTGCAGGCGGTTCGCGGGATCACTTCCGGATTGTCCGTCACCCAGGAGCAATCCCACGATGCTCTGACGCTTTCCATGCGGAACTGCCAGTTCTACTAGTAGTGCCGGGCGGTAGCTGCTTGTATCCTGCTCCTGTCTACCACCGGCTGGAGATGCCCGCTGCTGAAAACAAGCGTGTGAAGGGAATCACCGAGCGAACAATGTTTACGCCGCTCTTGCGCTGGGGCAAATGCACCCGAACCGGTGTCGGTGAAGATCGACCCGACCGTCGATATGAAGACGCCACCGATGGTGCAGGTGGACAGCATGTCCGCGGGCGCTTATTTTGCCTGTGCAGCCGAGTTGCTCAAGCTCCATCCTCCTCACCTCACTGACCAGCCCATCGTCGCCGAGATGAAACGCATCGGCATTGAGCCCGGCACGAGCTTTGACATTTCAAAACTCGATCCGGCGGTGGAGATGGGCGTCGAGGCAGCATTACCTGAAGCGTGCCATTATGACGCAGCTTTGGCCTGGGCGCGAATCCGCCTCCTGTGAAAAAACAGTAGGCCACGTTGCCGTATTGACGCAGCGATAGAGTCGTCCGGAGTCGAGCGGCTCAAAAGGAGGCCCTGCAAAATGACAACCCCTGTCAAAGAGCTGCTCCCTCCCCGACTCGCGCAGGGTCCTGTCAACCTGCACGATGAAGTGCCTGAAAAGCGGTGCCGGCAACTTGCTCGTCCCTGACCCTTCCGGGATGGGAACTTACCGGAAATGCGACATTTTCAGGCACCTACCGGAGGATCGCTTCCGGATCGCCAGCGACTTAGTTCTCAAGGTCTAACCGGAAATTGAGCGGCCCGTAGGTTGCCGTCCCAACAGTACCCAGTTGGGTTTGGGTCCCCGTTCATACGTTATTGCCCCTCGGAACGCGGATCGCCTGCTGCCAAACGCCTTTTTGGGGCCCCCGGCCACAAAAACGGCCAACAACGCAGAATGCCGATTATGTGCCTAGGGCACATAATCGGCCAGTTCCACCGGACCGCTTCGCGCATGCGCCGCTTGATCCGGTTGCGCTCCACGGCCTTGCCTAGAACGCGGTCGGCAGTCAGCCCAACGCGCGGACCAATAGGTGGAGTCGATGTCCGCTCGGCAAAAAAATATGTCATAGAGTGCGAGAAGTGTTTGCGGCTCCGCTTCAAAGCATCGTCCTCGAAGATGCGGCAGGGGTTGGTAGTGGACTCAGTGAGCATGAAAAGGGGAAGGTCGCGGTACTCGGTGGCATTGGTGATGGTGGTGTTCATAACAAGTTGCTCCTTTCGAGCGGTGGCACTGCAAGAAGGCTGGGGAGCGAACGCGCTTTTCCTGTGTCCGCTCCATTGCGGAGAAGGTCTAGGCGCGTGGGGTCCGCTGCTGCCGCTCAAAGGCGTAGGCAAAGCCCTGCAAGCGCAGAACGTTGTCCCAATCGGCCGCGAAAAGTTCATGCTGCCGATGCAGTTCCAACAAGGCCACGTAATGCCCCTTGATGAGGTTGCGGGACCATTGCTCGACGGCCAGGTAGTCGTTACGCCAGTAGTACGGATCGAGGGAGAGCTTGCTTCGGACGGGTTGCGACAGCTCGAAGCACATCTCCGGGTCGCGCATGAGGTCGCCGTTTTGTTCGCCGTAGTGCGCGACGGACAGGCCGGGGAGTCCCAACGGTCCCGGCTCAATGGCCTCGATGACGAGTGCCATGTAGGGCGGGTTCTCGATCTTGAGAGAGAGGGTGGGCCGATACCCTCCGGCCCGCTCCAAGATTTGCAGGATGGTTTGCATTACGCCACCTCCGCAAGTTCTGCCTCCGCCACCGTTTCGGCGGCGGGCGGCGGTTGCAATGCGGCAAGGATGACGGCGGAGGTCTGCTGGATGACTTCCAAGCTCTCGGCGAGCAAGGAAGCATTGCCGTGGTACAGGTGGATGTAGTCAGCGGAGGCGGTCCCGGTTTCCAGACCAACCGCCTTGGAGATCACAAACGCGATAGCCTCGGCCTCGGTCTCACGGACAACCTTGGTTGTGGCGGTGCGGCGCTGGGCCTTGTGCAACATCTCATGCGCCAGCTCATGCACCAGCGTGGAAAACTCTTCCGCATCCGACAGTTCGGGCAGGATGGCGATACGTCCGCCGTAGCTCATGCCCAGCGCGGGAGCGATGTTTTCGCTATACATAAGCTCGATGCCCTGCCGCTCAATAAAGGCAACCAAACGGTCACAGTTCTCGCCCACGTCGCCCTGAATCTGGCGCATCTCGGGAAGGTCTGCGCCGTCCGTCTGCGACACGTCGAAGACATAGGCAGTGCGGAACCCGACTAAAACCGCCGTGTTCTGCTTGGTAGGGTCTTTCTCGGCCTCTTCGTTCTTCTTGCGGCGAACGCCGATGATGGGAGCAAGGATACGGATGCCTTTCTCGCCCTTTTTCACCTTGCGGCCCATCTGGTTCCATGCGTACAAACCCGCAACGCGCGTTGCGTCCGGCCTCTGCCGTGCGATTTCGAGGATGTTGCCAAAGCTGTAGTTATGAAAACGGCTCATCGCATTGAGGTAGGCGGTGAGTGCATCGGAGTGACCGGCCTCTAGCTGCTCAATGAGGCTTTGCACGTTGGCGGCGATTACTTCTTTCGCCGTCTTGGGTTGGGGCTTATCCTGACTGCGTGGGTTGGTGGTGGCTGCGCTGTTCATGGTGTCTTCTCCTTGGGTTTGGCTTTTGCACGTCCGCGTTGAAACGCGGCATGTACATGCCGAACGCCACCTGGCGAAGGCGGGGGTAGCAAGGCGCAAAGGGGAGGGGGATCTCCCATCCTTGGAGCGGAGGCGAAGCCGGAGCGGAAAGGACGAAGCGCAGCGAAGGTCTGCACAAGCGCAGCGCGGAAGACTGGGGAAACCCCTTGCGCGGCGCGATCGGGGCAGACGCCCCTTAGCGAGGCTTGGCTTCCTTATCGGCGTGCGTCAGCACGCATGGATTTTCAGGGTCGGCGTTGCGGGCAGGAACAGGCACGCTAAGATTCTCTCCTGCTTTACAAGCTTTTCTTTTCTCTTTAGGAGTGTTCAGAGGGATATTTCTCTTTATTGGAGGGAGCGCAGCGAGATCATGGAACCAGACAAGCCCTAAGACATATCGGTACTGATCGGTCCTCGATGAGTCCTCGTTGTGTTCTGGGAAGATTCTGGAGATGGCCGAGACGTCACTGATTTGCGTTCATCAATGGCATTTCGGCAGAACAACGCCGATTTGTAGCCGACATTGGGGCAAAATCACAAATCGAAAGTGTGCTGATTGTGTGCCAACAATCGGTGATTCACCGCGGAGACGTTCGAAGCCCCCGATGCAACCGAGAACCTGGCTAGCATCCTTAGAACTGAGATAGAGAGCTTCTTTGCTTTTTGCGTAGGCAGCCAGATGTCGAAATTGGGACCATCCGGAACTCGAGTGAGCCCGTTCGCGATTTTCGCAGCCGGCGAACCCAGTAACGATGCCTGATAACGTTTGTTATTCTTCTCGATTCACCTAAGTAGCACGAAAATAATAGTTCGGAAATATCCGATAGTAACCTTCTGCAAACTAGACTTCGCACGCGCAACGTTAGATCAACCATCCTGCAACCGATCAGGTTCCGGCCCAAATCGCCGTTAGACCGTGGAAAAGGAGCAACCGGAGTTGCAAGTCGAATCGATGGCCTTCCTAGCTAATCGGCAAAGCGAGACTTATGCACTCATCGGTTTCGGCAACCGTCTGGCAGAACCTCAGTTATCAAGTTGACGCATAGCTCTAGCCTCTGCGAGATTGATTTTTGCTTTATGACCATGCCGCTCCAGCAAACCAAGCAGTTCAGCTCCACTGATTAGCGTGATGGGTTTGTCACGTGCGAACTCGTACGCATCACTGCCGAACGTTGCTGTTGTCACCAATATTCCCTTCATGGCACCTTCGTGCTGAATGGTCCCATAGAGGTCCCTTACGGCTGACACGCCGACAGTATTCGTATACCGCTTCGCTTGAATAACGATCTTTCCGCCGCGCAATGGGTCATTGTCAAAAGCGACGGCATCTACCCCACCGTCCCGGCTAGCTTGGGTGATCTTAACCTCACCCCCGTTACTGCTGAACTCCTTCTCGAATATCTCGCGGATTAGGTTTTCAAAGTCTTGCCAATCCATCCCGGCGAGATTCGTCCGTTCGTCTATCCCCTCTACTACCCCGTAGGCTTCGACGAATCGAGCATCTTCTTTGTTTAGCTTGACGATTGGGCGTATTGGTGTCAGATCTGTCAAGCGGCTGCTACCTACGCCTTTGAGACTTTTGAAGCACGCCTTCGGGTCAACCCTTCTCAGGTCGAGACAGGTGAACTCATCACGGCCAGCCTGCACTGACAAGATGCACCCGTGGGCCTCTGATCCTGTCGCGGGGTCAATGCTTTTCACCCAGCCATTGAAGACCACGCTAAGAACTGCCGCCTCTTTATCAACCGCAAAGACTCGATGAATCGTTCGAAGCGCCATCTGATAAAGAAGCTTGTCGTATGTAGCTTTGCGCCAAGTCTCCGTGACTGGTACGTACTGAAGTTCGCGACGTTTGGCAACGTATTTGATCTCCCTATGCTGCGGCAAGGCTTCTAGATTTGGGAGTTCGTAGTCGAGTACTATCGTCTTTGCATCGGGGTTGAACCCAAGGTCAAAACCGATTGGAAAGCTCTCCGGATAGACCGACCCGTACAAGGCTTCGCTCACGAGATACTCGACGGACGACTTTTCAACCAAGCCATAAGACTTCTGAACAGAATCGATGAAGTCCTCATGGGCGCTTTTGCGGCTGCGCCAGGCTTCAAGCGCTGCGCGGTATTGTGCTTCTTCTTCATCGGCGGCGCCCTTGATCGCGGTGACTTGCGATTGCCAGCCGCGAAGTTCCTTTTCATAGCGCTCTCGGGCTTCGCCGATCTTTTTAGCTTTCCTGCCGGGGATCAGCTTGTCAGAAAGTGTCAAGACGGGTTCGTAAATCTCTTTCACGGGGGCTTTCGGTAGATTCGGCTGCTTGGGCTTATGGGGCCTCAACAACTCAATGGCAGCCGGATGCTTCAGACTTTCCCAAGTAGGGGAAGGCTCGTCACAACCATCAATCAGAATGGTATCCAAAGCCTTGGCGGCTGACTGTACTTCGCTCGTCAACTCCTGTGCGCGCTGCGCCCCATCATAGAGAATATTCCGCTGCTCTTCTCGGAGCCTACGCGATTCCTCCAGGGCTTGCTTTCTTCTGCAGCGTTCATCCCAAGCAGCTTGCACGGCCGCGGCCCTTGCCTGAACGTCATACCTGTCTTCCCCCCTTATTACCCGGTAGGCATTGATTCGATCGTCCCTAATCCTTAGCTCGTACATCAATCCCTCGATCGGCAAACATGGAATGCTTTACCACAGTATCCTAGCAACCACAGCAGACCCGATATAGCTTCGACGAAGGCATATTGCCAGACCTAGCCGGGCGCCAAGACGACCGATCTTACGAACGGAGGGAGCGCTGGCGGCAAAGGCAAGGTAGTCTCCCGTATTGTTCATATACCGCCTTCCCCGAGACACTATCGTGGATGATAACGTCCAAAAACCGTACTTCCTTCGGCCCAGGGACCCCGCCGCTGGAAAAGTCGCTGATTTTGTTATGGCGTAAACTTAATGCTGCCAGGGGCACCCATGCCAGAAAAAGTCACAACCAAATTGTCGTTTTTCGAGACTGACATGGAGTACGCCGCGCCATACTTGAAACTGTATCTAGACCGCGCCAAGACGGTCGCGCTGGTATATGAGGCGCTGAAGCCTTGGAACATTAACATCGACGATATTGACATTCTAAATAACGGCAAACCATCGGAGCAGGGCGTCAAATTCAAGATTCCTCGAAAGCAATCCTCATTCTTTATGGGTCCGATTTCCTGTAAGTTCAGCCGGGACAACACGGATTGGTCAGTGGCTCACGAGACGATCCAGATGATCGATGCAGCCGTATCTGTGCTTGAAAAGGAAACTGAAATCAGGATCGTAAAGCGGAAGACGGTAATCGCTCTGCATTTGCAACCAGAGAAGCAGCCGTTTATGAAGGTTTTGTCGCCCTTCGTATCCAAAGGTTTGGCAGGCCTTGAGGAAGGCTATCCCGAGGCAATGGCTTCAATCGTCACTTGGCCAAACCGGAAGGTCACTATCGACACGTCTGCTCACGTCGCGAATGGGATTTTCCTTAGACTTGAGAGGGACTTCGACGGGAGCGTTGGCTACGGTACAATCGCCGAGCAGCTTCAGAGAGACGAAGAGCAGGTCTTTGAGCTCTTGGATATTGAGGGCGCCGAATAATGGACGGCATCATCGAAAATCAGACTTCCGGAAATGATTGGTCGCAATCAGGCCAGATGGATGCTCCCATGCTGCACGAGGTCCATCAGGAAGCCGGGCGCTCTCCACGACATCCGGCCGATCAAGGAAAATTCTTTGCAAATTACGAAGACCAGATGGAGCGCTTCGAGCAGGCGCAGCTCGACGCTATCCGTCAGATCGTAGCCTTTTACACCATCCGGAACGGCTCCGAGGTTGAAGAGTTCTTGCAGTCTCACAAGATGGTTACGCAGGTATTGGCCGAGGCCATTCCCCATCTTCGCAAGCACTTCGAAGGCTGCATGTTTTCGCTCCGCGAGACTACCGACGAAGACGATGACCAGATGCTTTACGCCGTAGCGTCATGGAACAGGGAGCCCGGCAAGGTTATCGAGGCCCTGAATGCCTTGGACGATGAATGGTGGCTGGCGAATTCCTACCCGGCAGGCCGGCATCTCAGTTTCACCTACGACTTGGTCTGATGTCGTCGCTGCCGTTCGACTGGTCGAACTACCAAAAATTGGCTCAGCAACTCGTCACACTTCCAGACGAGCAATGCCTAAGGTCTGCCATTAGCCGCTCCTACTATTTCGCGATGCACCAGAGCAAGGAGCGGCTGCTTCAAAATAAGCATCCTCTTGTTCTCGGTTCTCGAACTCATCA
The DNA here is from genome assembly GCA_963787145.1 of uncultured Acidobacteriaceae bacterium. Lineage (GTDB taxonomy): Bacteria > Acidobacteriota > Terriglobia > Terriglobales > Acidobacteriaceae > PALSA-350. The sequence goes on along the minus strand of CAWBBY010000008.1, from coordinate 3,019 downwards.
GCAGGTATGGGACGGATTTGCGAAGAGCCCTGACATTCAATGTAAAAGGCTTGCCACCTGGGGAAAACGCCTCAAGCGCAAGCGCGAAAATGCTGATTACGACACGATCTATCCCGGCAGAATTGATCTCGACGCACCCCTGATCGTCGCAGAGGCTGCAAAATTCGCCGCAAACCTCGCGAAAGTTCCTTCGCACTTGCCGACCTACCCCTAGCCTCAGCCCGCGGATACCGAAGAGGCTCGCGTGGAGATGGAGGCAGCTTTCGTCTGCAACACCCTAAACCTGCCGACAGATTTTACTATTATGCTGCGTACGTCGCCGGCTGGCTAAAGAAGCTTCGTGAAGACAGCGAGAGCTACTTCACTGCGCCGCGGATGCCCAGAAAATCACGGACTACATCCTTGCTTACCATCCTGAAATTTCCCGCAATTCTCATGGCACGGTCTCCACATACGAACCATGACCTTCAAGCGCCTCGATCCTATTGCTCAGGTCTTCCCTAGCCTTGTCATAATCGTCATACAAGATATGGTAAAACTGCCGGGTGTCGAAGTGAAGAAGAGATGTCTCTGACTTATGACACATCCAAATCACCCGCCTGCCGAGACCGAAGCCAAAACCAGCCTCAAAATATACCCCGGTTTTCTGATCTGTAAAATCGGCCACAACGAATCGGCACCGGCGAATTTCGGCGATTATGAAGTCGTCGATCTTCTCGTTGTGCGATACGCGGTCAACCCGTACAGGGTAATATCCTGCAGCAAGGATGGCCGGGACGAATAACCTGGTCATAAACAACGTCCTGCTTAGGATCGAACGACATCGCTACAAACGCCCGTTCGGAAGAATGCCCTGAAGACTCTAACTCCTTTAGGCGTTCATAGGCCTTCCAGGTTGGCGTCAAAGGAAAATGCGCGCCAACTCCCTCTCTACTCCGCTGGAGAAACCCTGCATCAAGCAAGGCATTAATGACAAAGAGCGCCGCCCCGGAAGATTCCACCTTGAGTAATGGCCAATCCAAGCCATAGTCGAACGTTGAAGCTTGTCCAAGCCCCGGACAAGACCTACAAATCCTCACCAACGCATCATCGAATAGCTCCAACACATCCGGCGGCATTATCGAAGCGACCAAACCCTCCCAGTCTTGTACGCCGATTAATGACTCAGCCTTTACGTCTTCAGCCGGCAATTGCCGAAAATACGCAGACAGCAGATACAGCTTCTTTTTTGCCCGAGCGTCCTCAATGGCTTCTCTCGTGATGGTGAAATTCGTGCAGGCCGGACACCAACCCTGAACAGCTTCGTATTTCAGGCTTGTTTGGTGATCCCGATAACGAGAGACTTCCCCGGAAGCGGACCTCGCGTTCCCGCCGCCGCATATCGGGCAGTTTCCACTTTGAGATTCAGTCAGGCCAGGCCAGAAGGGCGGAAACAGACGGCTCTTATTGCTTGGCACCGTCCGCCCCCTGTTGGTACCTAGTCAGCAATCCGCTCCGATGAAGGCCGTCCTCGGTCATCGAGAGATTGCAGTTAAAGCTGTAGCCCATCTGCATCTTGCCGGTCTCCCGGTCGATGTCCTCCGGCTTGAACTTGAAAAGGACGAGGATGTCCCTGAATTTGTCGAGTGGGATTTCGTTAAGTTCCGCAGTTCCTTCGGGCTCTCCGGACAGGCGGATGTTGATCTGGACCAGCTCCTTTTTGGGGAAGCCGAAAGAGGCGCAAAGCAGGTAGTTGGGCAAGTCTTCCATGCGTCAAAGGTTACACCCGAGACTGTGGGGTACAAGCAAACGGGGCGAAGAAGATCAAAACATTGCAATGGTGAAACGGTTATAGCTGTTTCAGGTCACTCGATAGAGATCGCGGAGGTGGCCAGGTTTGCGCGCTTATAGTCGTCGACCATCCTCCTGATTGCCCTTTTGTGCAGCAGCCAGGGGACGAAAAGGACCAAAACCCCAGGCGCGCAAAGCCACGGAATCTGAAGCGTTATTCCAGCCCACAAGGACCCAATGAAAACCGCAAAAAATGCGTAGACCGACAGCACCTGAAGGAAGTTGATGCCCGTTTTCTGAAGAATCTGATAGCCGGTTGATCTGTACACAACGGCGTTTGTGGTTTTTCCGTTAGGTAGGATCCGCATGCTTCTGTAAGGGATAACCGGAACGTAAACGAAAACAAGCCATTCGGTTGTGATGTAGGAGCCGTCCGGCTTGAAGTCCCGAGCTCCGTATATAGTCGTGCCAATCCCATTGAACGTAAACGGCATGCTGCTTCCTCCACACCGCCCGCTACGATTTCCATGATTTATTGGGCATGGCGACAGTATCACAATACTTGGTGCAAATTTTTTTTATCGCTTGGTGAGGCGTTCTTCATGCCAGCTCTTTAGTGACTATCGGCAAAACAGGATACGGCTCATAGAACTCAGGAGGAGACGGTAGCTCCTACCCAGATGCCTCTCGGCGTGGGCCACACGTTGTAAAGCTCTCAAACAGTGGCATCCCAACGCATCCTTTATATCCCCTCGAACCCTTAAACCTGTTGTATGGAAGCTGTAGCACCAACCCTGTTTCAATTCACCGTTTGGTGCGATCAGCTTTCTTTGCGGGTCTCTTCACGGACTTCTTCGCAGCCTTCTTGGTTGGTGACTTCTTCGCTGCAGTTTTCTTCGCAGCCTTTTTCGCAGGAGCCTTTTTGGGGGTACTCTTTACGAGCACCTTCTTTGCCAATGGTTTTGGTGCCTTCTTAGCAGGCGTTAGCGCCTGGGTCACCGTGGCAACGGCCCCACCAACCGCCGTTTTGACGGAACCCGCAACGTCTTCTGCCATAGCAAGGCCGTATCCCACCTTCTCCGCAGCCTTCTCCAATATCGTTTTTTCAGCCATTTTCGGGTCCCTTCGTGATGTTCGTTTGCCGCTACGGATTGTAGCGGTCTATGCACGCAATCCTACAAATCTTTCTCATTCCGCACCCAATTCGCACACAGGGTGCTGTGACGATCAGGTTTTATTGGGGTTCGAG
>CAWBBY010000007.1:0-323720 GCA_963787145.1 uncultured Acidobacteriaceae bacterium | reverse complement strand
GCGAGAACACTTGATCTGCAATGACCGAGCTTTGTCCCTGGTGAGAAAGTCCCAGGCCGGCCATAGAAGGGGCTTTTGCAGACACTTTGGCCCTGAGGTATTGCTTTCCTGCCGAGTGCGGAGTTCTCCGCAGCCTGACAGGCATCGCTGCTGCTACTTGTCCATAGATTCACGTCGTGACGTTTGTACCGAGCAGAACGCGCCGTTGCTGACGGCGTTCAACTCAATCGAGGTTCATTCCGTCTGTTCCTATTGGAGCGTTTAATATGAGCTCGGCGATAAGACTTAACCATCGACTCACCTCTACAGGAGTTCTCGACCAATTGTCAGGTGGGTTCGTACCTGCCGAAAAACAGGTTGAGCTGTCCGTTGTTATGCCCTGCCTAAACGAGCGGGAAACTGTTCGCGTATGTGTGCGCAAGGCGATCGCCACCCTTCGAGAGGCAGGCATAAAGGGCGAGGTCATTGTTGCTGATAATGGCTCGACCGATGGCTCTGTCGAGATCGCGCAGGCAGAGGGGGCCCGAGTAGTAAGCATCGATGAGAAGGGATACGGGAACGCTCTGAAGGCCGGAATACTAGCCTCACGCGGGGAGTACGTGCTGATGGCAGATTCTGATGACAGCTATAACTTCGCTCATATTCCCCGGTTTGTAGAGCAACTGCGCGCGGGATCGGAATTGGCTATGGGCAACCAGTTCCCGGCGGCATTGCAGACCAGGCGATGCCCTTCCTCCATAGATACTTGGGAAACCCTGCTCTCACCGGCATCGGAAAACTATTTTTCGGTTCACCCTGTGGCGACTTTCACTGCGGCATGCGTGGTTTTCGCAAAGACAGTTTCCGTCGAATGGATATACGTTCGACCGGCATGGAATTCGCAAGCGAGATGGTAGTGAAGGCGAGCCTGCTCGGGATGAAAGTCAGTGAAGTGCCCACAACGCTATCTCACGATGGGCGCAGCCGGGCGCCGCACCTGCGTACCTGGCGTGACGGCTGGCGGCATCTTCGCTTTCTTCTGATGTACAGCCGCGCTGGCTCTTCTTCTACCCGGGAATGGCGTTGATGCTGGTGGGCTTGATTGGTTGCGTGTTACTGCTTCCCGGACAACGCGTATTCCACGGTATTGGCTTTGACCTGCATACGCTGTTGTACGCGTTCGCTTGCGTGCAACTCGGCTTTGAGCTCATCGCCTTCGCGACCTTTACCAAGGTTTTCGCCATCACCGAAGGCCTGTTGCCCGAAGACCCCCGATTAGAACGTGCGTTTCGCTGGGTCACGTTGGAAACCGGCTTGGTATTTGGCGGTTTGTTGACGTTCTGCGGTATGGGTGGAACGATCTTCGCCGTTTCTGGCTGGGCGAGAGGAAGCTTCGGGGCCCTGGATGCGGAACATATGCTCCGCATCGTTATGCCTTCTGTCTTTTCTTTGACCATGGGTGTTCAGATCATCTTTAGCAGCTTCTTCCTTAGCATCCTTGGTCTCAGGCGGCGCTCATGACTTTGCGACGTTGGCACCCTGGCCCTCTCGTTAGGCGGTTATTCGGACCGTATGAACATGGAGTCGCTGAGGCCTATCGCAAGATTTTCGTCGACCTGGACGAACTCGCCGGGCTAATGAACACCTGGGTGCCAAAGGCGCACAAGATTCTGGAAGTTGGGTGCGGCGAAGGCGCCATGACAGAACGAATTACCCGTCTCTATCCAGCCGCCGCCGTGACCGCGATTGATATCACCCCTAATGTCGGTCGTCTCTTTCGTGGAAAAACCTCGAGGGTGAATTTCTATCAGGAAAGCGTCGAGAATATAGCTGCCAAAGAACCGGGCTCCTTCGACCTCGTTATCCTGGCCGATGTAATCCACCATGTGCCCGCTGAAGCCCGGCGATCGCTGCTGTCCGCGATCGCGCAAGCCATGGCGCCGACCGGGAGCCTCATCTTTAAGGACTGGGTGGTCTCCTCCAGCCCTATTCATTGGCTATGCCTCATGTCCGACCGTTACTTGACGGGTGACGACGTGGTCTATTGCACAATGGGTGGCATGAACACGCTTGTGGCCGACATCTTCGGCCCGGAAACCATCCGCCAGGTCGATACGGTGCGACCGTGGCGCAACAACGTAGCCGTTCACGTCACTCGGTCGCAGCACGGTATGCACAAGGCGAGCGATCAAGACCTGGCCATAGCGCGGACATAACCGGGGCGCCGTAAGGAATGAGCATTTGAACCCTTTCCTCTCAGTTGTAATGCCAACGTACAACGGCGAGAAATTCATCGCCGCAGCCCTCGAGAGCGTTCGTGCCCAGCATATCGAGGGTATCGAGTTGGTGATCGTAGATGATGGGTCTACCGACCGCACCCTCGATATTGTGCGTGACTACGCTCCTGCTCTGCCGATTCGACTGCTTACTCCGAGTCGGGTTGGGAACTGGGTCGCGGTCAGTAATATTGGATTACGTGAGGCCACAGGCGAGTGGGCCTGCTTCCTTCATCAGGATGATCTCTGGCTGCCAGGCAGGGTCGAGCGACTTCGGCCTGCGATGGAGAGCGCCAAAGATTCCCTTATTGTTCACAATGCAGTGTTCGTCGGCCCCGACGGACAAACACTCGGGCCCTGGACCTGTCCGCTCCAGGACGGTGAAGTGCCGCCAAATCGATTCATCGAACGCCTCCTCGTTCAAAACTTCATCGCCATTCCGTCGCCCGTATTCCGGCGAAGCCCAGCTATCCTTTCCGGTGGACTGGATGAGGCACTTTGGTATTCGGCGGATTGGGATTTTTGGCTTCGCCTCGGATCACTCGGCCCAGTACGCTTCATTGCGGAACCGTTAAGCGCTTTCCGCGTTCACCCCGCGTCGCAGACGGCGGCTCGCGAAGTGCAACCGAACGAGTGGGCACAGCAATTGACGACGGTACTGAGCCGTCATCTAGAAGCTTGGCCGGCCGCTGCCAGCCTCAGTGAGTCAGTACAGCGAGTCGCAATGGCCTCGGTTACGGTGAATTCTTTACTGTCGGCTGCGTCTCGGGGAGGGCAGGTAAAGCTCTCGGAGTTGTTTCTTGAGTTGCTCCCGCTCGGCCCCTCGGGCTGGCACAGGTACTTGAGGGATTCCCGGATTGTACAACGCGTCAGATCGCGGCTAAAGGTGCAGCGGCTAACGAGGCTTTCGAACGCGGGCGCTTCGGTGTAAGCGAACCGCGCTCGTAGGTTACTCCGTCGATTAACTGGAACCGAGACATAAGGCTTGCAAACATTCGCGCAATGGCGCTTTGCGGACGATGTTAAGCGCCCATAAGAGCCCTCTGGTAAGGAGCATTCTCATGGAAGCTTCCGGTAAGCTTCTAGAAACTGCAATCGAGGTACCCGGCGAACGCCAGATCCCCGTTGGGGGCAGCCGATATCTTCTGGATCGGCTTGAGTACCCGATTTACGGTTTAGCTCTTGCTCTGTCCATTTCCGTCTGGTTCATCGCCATCCGGGCACCGCTTTGGCTGGACGAGACCATCTCGTTCTTCCTAATCAAAGGCGGCTTCGCGGAGATCATGTCTCGCCAGGGGTGGCCTGACGTTCCGGTGTACTATTACATTCTTTGGCTGTGGGCCAAAGTTATGGGGTCGGGCGAGATCACGCTGAGGATCTCTTCGGTTCTCGCGATGATTGGGGCGGTCTACTTGCTGTACCGCGCTGCGCGGGAGCTCTTCGATCGCGACGTTGCCATCATCGCAGCCATCGTCTTCTGCCTTCATCAAGTCGTCATTTTTGAGTCGATTGACGTTCGGCCCTATGCATTTGCGGCCTTGACGGTCAACGCATCTATTTTTACTCTGGTTCGTTTACGGCACAGCAACTCAACTTGGCTGGCTGCCCTCTTCGGCCTCTCGGCAGCATGCATTGCTTACTTCCATTTCCTATTCGTGGTCATCCTGCCGGCCCTGGCCATTTCCTTTATCGCGCTCAGAATTGGCGACCGAAAGATCTTATGGCGGCAGCTTGGTGTTGCCCTCGGTGTCTTCGCTTTGGCGTTCCTGCCGGTGATTCCCGGGTTGCTGTACATGTTTCACTCCAGCGGCACCCATGTTTGGGCTCCATCTCCAAGGCTGGAAGACTTAGGCGCGACTCTCGGCATGGGATGGCTGGGATCTATCCTTGCCGGTACCGTTCTTCTTGCCGCCGCGACACGTCAACTTGACCTGCGAAGCCATTTTGAGGGTTGGCCTTTATTACTTTGCGCATCACTGGGGCTCATCCCGATTCTAATCCTCTATGGTGTGAGCCTGGGAACATCGGTACACATCTTCGTGTTCCGCTACCGGCTGGTTGCGATTCCAGGAATCGCGCTGTGCTGGGCTTTGATCGTCAATCGCATTGACTCCCGCGCGTTACGATTGCTTTTCTGCATGGCCATCGTTGCGACTACGGTCTATGAACTCAGCACTACCCCAGATGCCAAGCAACATGGTCCCACTTGGAAATACGCTTTGGAATTTGCCCAGAAGAACGCTTCTGCCGACAACGCCCCGGTGCTGATCTGTAGCGATCTTCCGGAGTCCGACTACAGGGTCATCCCAGTAGGCGCGGCGGTTAAGGATAACGCCCTTTTTGCGCCCCTGACCTACTACAAACTCACGGTACCGGTGGTCGGGCTGCCGCGGTCACTTAATGATGAGGCAACCCGGATCGGCTCGCAGTTCTTACACCAGGCAGTTCTACGACGAGAACGCTTCCTGGCCCTTGCATTTCCCCCGTCCTACGATACCGTTGATTGGCTCGAGGCTAATGCCGAAGACACGCACCAAGTACGCGAGCTGGGAATATTCGATGATATTGAGGTGGTGGAATTTACACCGCGCACCCCGGTGCATGTGGCGCGCTGACTGACCCGTTCGACGCCGCGTCGACCAAGCGCCTAGGGAAGCGCTTGTTATCCAAGCACTACAGCTCACGCCAGCGGACACTATCAGACGCTCCTCTTGCTTACCGAGGGAAGATGCGCTATCATCCCTCGGTAACCATGGGGAGTAGACATGAGCAAGCCATCTGACCTCGTCCAAGGCACTCTGGACCTGTTAGTCCTCAAGATTCTCGCCCTTGAGCCTCTTCACGGCTGGGCTCTCAGCCAGAGGCTCAAGCAGGTTTCCGGCGAGGTGTTGCAGGTGAGCGACGGGTCGCTCTATCCGGCGCTGCACAAGCTGGAACAACAGGGATGGATTCAGGCGGAGTGGAAAGCGACCGAGAACAACCGGCGGGCGAAGTTCTACTCGCTGACACGGCTTGGGAGGCGACATCTCGAACGAGAAGCAGCTAACTGGGAACGCATTTCCACGGCCATTTCCAGCGTGATGCGGCTGACGGAGGTGTGAGGATGCGGCTTGAGCACTGGTTGTACACGATACCGCTGCGGCTTCGTTCCCTATTTCATCGCAACCGCCTGGAGGCGGACCTCGACGAAGAGCTACGCGATCACATCGACAGGCAGATCGAGGACAATTTGGCCCGCGGCATGGGTGCGGGAGAGGCCCGCCTCGCCGCGCTGCGAGCCTTTGGAAACCCTGTTGCCCTGCGCGAGCAGACACATAATACATGGAGCTGGAGCGGCGTTGAACTATTGCTGAACGATGTGCGGTTAAGCGCGCGGACTCTACTTCGGACGCCGGGCTTTGCCTCGATTGCGATTCTCGTCATCGCACTGGGCGTCGGCGCCAATATCGCCTTGTTCGCCATCGTGCGCTCGGTGCTGCTGAACCCATTGTCCTACGCTGATTCCGAACACCTGGTGCGGCTATACGAAAACATCTCTGTCGGCGGGCTCAACGCTCCCTATGGCGCCAGCGCCGCCGGCATGTATGCGGAATGGAAGGAACATAACCAGACCCTCGCTGATATGGCCATCGCGGGCTCGACGGACTACAACCTCTCGAGCGCGGGGGAGCCCCCCGAAGTGGTTCATGCCGGAAATTTCTCGTGGAGCATGCTTTCGCTGCTGGGCGTGCGGCCTGCGCTTGGGCGAAGTTTCACAGCGGACGACGATAAGCCGTCGGCCGATCCCACCGTGCTTTTGAGCTGGGGATTATGGAAGCGCCGGTTTGGCGGCGAATCGGCGATCCTGAACAAGACCATCCTTGTTGATGCAGTGCCGCACAGCGTGATCGGCGTGATGCCGGCCTGGTTTTCGTTGTCGGGTTCAAGGACCATCCAGCTTTGGACCCCAATCTACCAGGCGAAACGCCCCGCCCTCATGAAGATGCTCGACGAGCACGAATTCTACGCCATCGGCCGTCTCAAGCCTGGCATAACCCAGCCGCAGGCGGTTGCCGACCTCACGCTCATCACGCGCCGCATTCACGATGAGCATCTGGATCAGGGCTTCATCGCTTTCGCGGCCAACGGCCGGCCCTTGCTCGATGCGATGGTGGGTCGCGTAAAGACGCCTCTGTACGCGCTGCTGGCCGCCACCGGCTGCGTGCTGTTGATTGCTTGCCTCAACGTGGCCAACCTGCTGGTGGCGCGCGCGGCGGCGCGGCGGAAGGAACAGGCAATACGCACGGCACTCGGCGGAAGCAGGCTACGCCTTCTGCGTCAGCATCTGATGGAGAGCCTTCTGATCTGTGTCGTTGGCGGAGCCCTCGGATTTTTCCTCGCCGTGGGCGTGCTGCACTGGTTTGTCGCTGTGCGGCACGACGTCCCTCGCGCCGATTCGATAGCCGTCGACCGCGTCGTTGCTGCCTTCTCGCTCGGTTTGGTCATTCTGTGCGCTGCATTTGCCGGTACCATATCGTCTCTCTCGATGCGCGGCGACCGAGCGCTCCAAGCCCTGCGCGAGTCGTCGCGCGGTCAAAGCGCGGGTGTGGCGCGGACGCGTCTTCGCTCGGTTCTGCTATCGCTTGAAGTGGGATTGACGGTTGTCCTATTGGTCGGCGCGGGCCTGCTGCTCAAGAGCTACGCTCAACTGCGCTCCACGGATCTCGGCTGCCTGACTGACAACGTTCTCAAGATGGATCTTTCGCTGCCAAATGCAATCTATAAGGAACCCGCATTGGTCTCAAACTTCCTCACGTCGTTTATCGACCGCGTGCGCAATTTTCCGGGGATCCAGGCAGCGGGCCTGATCTATCCTGCCGTGCCGGGCGACGGCCCCGCCAGCGACGATGGCTTCGTCATCGTCGAGCATCCGCCCCTGCCTCTTGGAAAAACAAACATCGCCAATAACCGCTGGTGCGACAACGGCTACTTTGCCACTCTGGGGATTCCGGTCCACAAGGGGCGCCGCTTCAGCAGCAATCAGCGGCCCGGTCATTCAACCGAGATCATCGTTTCCGACTCTTTTGCGCGCCAGTTCTTTCCCGGTGAGGACCCCATCGGCAAGCACCTGACTACCTTCAACCAGACGGGCTCAGAGATCGTCGGCATCGTCGGCGACACGCGCACCGACCCCGGCGAACCCCCGCACCCCATGATGTACTTTCCGATTCTTGCCGACTCGGCCATCATCCACTCGGCCTCGCTGGTGCTTCGCTCCGGCAGCGACGTGACGCAGTTTGCCATTCCCGTTCAGCGCCTTCTCGCGACCATGAACCGCAATCTGGCCGCCTCCGATGTCCTGACGATGGATGAGGTCCTCGGCCGCAATACGCTCGAAGCCAGTTTCGATGCGACGCTGCTGCTTGTCTTTGCAGCATTGTCATTGCTGCTGGCCGCGGTGGGATTGTTCGGCGTGCTTTCTTACATCGTCGCGCAGCGGACAACGGAGATAGGCATTCGCATCGCTCTCGGCGCCAAGCGTGCGCAGATTCTTCGGCTCACTCTCGTCGACGGACTGCGGCCGGCTTTCTTCGGGCTGCTGCTAGGCCTCGCGGCCAGCGCCGGGTCGGTCAAGCTGATCGAGTCAATGCTGTTTGGAAGGCGGCCATTCGACCCCATCGTGTTCGCTGTGGTCAGTGCCACGCTGCTTGCCGTGGCGGCACTGGCCTGTGCCATGCCGGCCTGGCGCGCTTCGCGGCTCGATCCCATGCAGGCGCTAAGGACGGAATAGAGGCGAGGAACGGCGATTACTTGATTAACGTCTCAGACCAGGTCGGTTTAGGGCCCCCTGGCCAGCCGCCTTTGGTGTCGCCCCGATTTGTTCGGTCGTTTGCAGAGCGAAATAGAAAGTGGCTCCGTGATCGGGCTCTGACTCGGCCCAGATCATCCCCCCATGTTTTTGAATGATCCGATGGACGGTGGCCAGACCTACCCCGGTTCCTTCAAATTCCGAGTCGGTGTGGAAGCGCTGAAACACGCCGAACAGTCTCTCGGCATATTTCATATTGAAGCCCACGCCATTATCTCGCACGAAGATGATTGCCGGTTTACCCGGTCGCTGGATGCTGTCGACTTCGATCACGGCCTTGGTCCGGCCACGGGAGTACTTCAGAGCATTGCCTAATAGGTTTTGGAAGACCTGGGCCATCAAGATTGGGTCGCAGTCCAGCGAGGGCAGCTTCGCAATGTGCCACTCCACATCACGTCCACCGCACTCAGGCTTCAGCATCGAGATCACATCATCGACGATGGGATTTAGTTCGCTGCGGCCTAGCCGCAACGATTGCCGGCGGAGTACTGCCATCTTCAGCAAAGCATCGATCAGCAGCCCCATCCGGCCAACGGCGTTTTCGATGCGCTGCAAATGCTCTCGTGCTTCCACCGCCATCACCGGCCCAAAGTCATTCACCAGGATCCTGGTGAATGACTTTGGGCCGGTGATGGTCGAAGAGTCACGCATCTTGCAGGTCTGTATTTTCCATATACTTCAAAATAATTTAGCTACTATCGACTTTAGCGTGCTGCTAATTCAAGTGATGACGATCGCGGATGAGGTGGACTCACAGCTCCGGCAGGCGATGGAATGCTATGTCGAGGAGTCACTCCTAGATACCCTTCCTGCGTAAATACGGTTTGTGCACCTCGCCGAAACTGGGTTTGGCCTTGTGCCCTGCGATGCTAAGCGGACCACCGATGTCTCAGGCCTGCCCAACTCGCTGGGCTATTGTTGAGCGGGCGGAGTGGGGCCGGGGCAGACCCTCACCCGTTAGGGCCTTTGATTCACGGAGGACTACGCCCAGGCAGGCGGTGCACCGGGGAGCGAAGCCGCGACGAAGCTTGACATCGCTTGACTAAGTTGCGAGTCAACCTCATCAGCGATAGTCATCACTCCGATCAACAGGACGCTGAAATCAATATTGGCTAGATTGTTCTGCAGGCAATGAAATATGCAGATTTGCAGTAGGCGAGATTCCTCTACTAGCATTGCGGCAGTGTAGCCCAGCTGATGCCGGTTCAAACCGTGCAGAGCGGCTGAGGGTGTCAGTAACGTGCCGCTGCCGATTGGTTCGGACGAGCCGAGACGCAAAACCAGGTCATGGAAAACCTGAGGAAGATGACCGCAGCGAAGTTCGCAGGTCATCCGAACGGACATGAGCAGTTTGTTCTTCTCGACACGCTCGTACCACTCCGCAATAGCCGACTCGGCACTACGATCCAGAATTTCACCAACACTCACGATCGCGCGGTTACGAACAGGCCCAACTGAGATCCGTTGTTTAATAACATGGACGAGGTATGTCACGTCCAGTGGCTTAACCAAGACCTCATCGGCCTGCACCAGGATGGCCTGGGCCGCAGCTTCCATATGTGGAAATGCACTCAACAGCAACGTTACAGCGGATGGATTGGCGTGGCGCATTGCGCTAACGACTGTGAGGCCATCCCCTGCGCCTGGCATGTGTAGATCGCTCAGAAGCACGTCGTAAGGCTCTGAAGTGATACGTTTCAGCGCTTCCATTACGTTCGATGCGCAGGTCACCGCGAAGCCACTCTGCTCAAGCAGTCCGGTCAGAGTCAGGCGTACAACCTCGTCATCATCCACAAGAAGTACTCTGTTGGCCAACATCGATGCTCCTCCAAATGATTATCGGCGCAACCAGAAGTATCTTAAGTGCCCTTCGATTTTTTCCGAATAGGCCACGCTCGGCGAATTACTGGCAACGGAGGCCAGCGTGGAGCGCAGTCCCGGGGACCTGCGTGAGGTTGGCTACTTGGTTGCGCTGGAGCTCGGTTTCTTCCTGCTCAAGGAACTGCCTCTTTGCGTGCGCCTGATTGAGGAACTCGACGAAGGGAGTGAATAAGGGCGAGGCGTCTCCTTTTTGGTACAGGAAATGACCAGGCCCATGAGCACGGAGTGACTGAACACCCTGAAGACGATAGATGCGCCTGCCGATATCGATACTGAGAAGCGCAGAATCGATTAAAGCTTGCCCCGATCGTCCGTCTGGCGGGATGCGCCACGTTCGAACGATCTACCAAACACTGCACCACGAAGGGATGCCCAGACTGTGCAGATCGATAGTCACGGCGATGACCTCATCCGCGGCTCTTCCTCTGAATACGGCGTCCAACCGGTAGCGCTTCCTTCCCCTCCGAAGGCCCTTGCAGTCCATGACGATCTGCGTCACGGTATGTGGGCATTCGCCGTGATGACCGGATGGTCGCCCCGGCCGTTCTGCATGGGGCACGTACGCCAAATGAAAACGATTGCGCAGCTTTGCCATTCTCAGGTGACTCAAGTGTCCAGGAGATACAGCCGATAACCAAGAAGTGTTAGGTCTTCCGTCACCACAGTCCCATGAGGGGACAAAAAATGCGCACACCGCGGCTCGAAATCGTACGGTTTTTTGCGGCACTCACGATAGTGCTGATGGCTGGATGCGGTAAAGAAACCGTCAATATTCCGGACACAACCCCGCCCCAGGTGTCATCCACCACGCCCGTTCAGGGTGCGACCACGGTGGCCTTAAACACGGCCATCACTGCAACCTTCAGTAAGCCCATGAACCCCAGCACTATCAATGCGGCCTCGTTTGTGGTGGCGGGGGCAGGCGGAGCCTCGGTAGCAGGAACGGTTACTTATGCCGCCGCCGGGTCGGTGGCAACCTTTACTCCGTCTGCCAGTCTTGCCTATGGCGTAGTGTACACGGCCACCATCACCACCGCAGCTACGGACCAGGCCAGTCCAGCCAACCCACTCGCGGCCAATTACGTGTGGACGTTTACCGGTGTCACAGCACCCGTACCACCCACGGTCGTCTCCACAACCCCCGTGAACGGGGCCACGAGTGTGCCCGTAAACCTGGCCGTGAGTGCAACCTTCAGTGTGGGGATGAACTCCGCCACCATCGATGCCGCCACCTTTACTGTCGCCGGACCAGGTGGAATCGCTGTCGCAGGCACCGTTGGCTATACGGCCTCTGATTCCGTAGCGACCTTTACGCCGGCGGCCAATCTAGCCTACAGCACACTCTACGCAGCCACCATTACCACCGGCGCGACCAGCTCGGCCGGCACTCCGCTAGCCGGAAGCTATGTCTGGACGTTTAAGACCGGTACCGCCACTACTGGGCCCACGGTTATCTCCACCGTGCCCGCCAATCAGGCTACTGCTGTGCCCATCAACCGGGCCATCAGCGCTGTTTTCAGCGAGGCTATGAGCCCCTCCACCATAAATGCCGCCACTTTCACCCTGGCGGGGCCAGGAGGAGCTGCGGTGACCGGGGTGGTGACATATGTTGGCGCCGGTTCCATCGCAACGTTTACTCCGGCGGCTGCTCTCTCACCCAACCTGGTGTACACGGCGACGATTACCACCGCAGCCGAGGATCTGCTGGCCAGAGGTTTGGCTGCTAACTATGTCTGGAGCTTTACCGCCGCTGCCGGCCCGGATCTCACAGCGCCAAGAGTTATTTCGACCATCCCCGCAAACACAGCCACCAACGTCCCTACCAACCAGGCGGTTACGGCGACATTTAGCGAAGCACTGAACCCCGTCACCCTCACCGCACCCAGCTATAAGCTCCAAGGGCCTGGTGGAGCGGCCGTGGCCGGCTTGGTTACCTATGCAGCGATCGGCGATACAGCGACCTTTACGCCCACGGCCACGCTTGCCCCCAACACCCTGTTCACCGCGACCCTAACCACCATGATCACAGACTTGGCGGGCAATGCGCTGGCCGCCAACTATGTATGGAGCTTTACCACCGGTGCGGCGCCTGACGCCGCCCCGCCCCAGATAGTGACGACGAGCCCGGCAAACGCAGCTTCCAACGTGCCCATCAATCAGGCGGTCAGTGCCACCTTTAGCGAAGCCATGAATCCGCTCACCATCAACACTGCGACCTTTGGACTTACCGGTCCCGGAGGCGTAACGGTAACCGGGACTGTGGCCTATGATGCGGTCAACTTTATCGCTACATTTACCCCCACCGCTTCACTCGTCGGCAATAGCGTCTATACCGCAACTGTGACTGACGGTGCAACCGACCTGGCGGGCAGTCCGCTGGGCACCACAGGTGCGCCGAATCCGTGGAGCTTTACCACCGGTGTCATTGTCGTTCCCCCACCGGTCAATCTGGGAACAGCAGCGCTCTTCGGCGGCTTCAGCGGCGGTGCCGGGATGACCAACCAGGGGATCAATACCGTGATCAATGGAAATATTGGAACCACGGGCGTTTCCACTCTGATAACCGGATTTCACGATAACGGTCCAAATTGCATTTATACCCAGACGCCGCTCAACATAGGCCTGGTAAATGGAGCCATTGACACTGCTCCGCCGCCTCCGACCGTGGGATGTCTCACAGAAGGAACGGCGATAACAGCCGCGATTGCCGCTCAGGCTGCGGCCGACGCGCTTACCGCCTACAACGCCCTGGTCGCGTTTCCCAATGGCCTGGATGTGTCGACTTGTCCGGGATGCGGAGGCGGCTCAGCGGGCGAGCTTGGCGGTCGCACGCTGGATGCCGGAATCTACAAGGCCGCGCCCGGTAGTTATAGCATCACCCAGGGTGATCTGACTCTCGATGCGCAGGGAGATCCAAATGCTTTCTGGGTGTTCCAGATGGCAACCACACTCACGGTAGGTACTCCGGCCAGCGATCGAAACGTGCTTCTGGTCAACGGCGCACAGGCTAAGAACGTCTTCTGGCAAGTCGGGTCGGCCGCGACGATCAACGGAATTCTCGGGGGCGGCACGATGATCGGAACCATCATTTCTCAGGCTGCGATCTCGGTTTCCACGGCCGGCGTCGCTGCGGTGACCACCGTAAACGGCAGGCTATTGGTTCTCACCGGGCCGGTCACCGTGGTGAATACCGTCGTAAATGTGCCCGCCCCTTAGGCAGTAACCACCGCCCTCATGGTTGGCCTATGCCAGCGTGGGGCATGCGATGCCCGATCAAGGTCGCAACGCGCAGTCAGGAGAAGTAATGAACTTACAGGTGCGGATCCTTGCCACAGTAGTCGTTGCAATATCCCCGCTGTCAATGCTCTCGCTCCATGCGCAACGCATGGCAAGCCTGTTCGACATTGCGACCGATGGCAATGGTCAGTCTTCCACATCGAGCCCCCCAGCCCCGTCGGTGCGTGAACCCAGGAGCACGCCGAAAGTCGATATTTTTCTTGGCTACTCCTACCTTCGCGCCGTGCCGCAGCTGGCGAATGGAAATCGGCTTGTGGGCTTGAATGGAGGCAGCGCATCGATCGCATTGAACCTTAGCCGTTACTTCGGAATCGCTGCCGACTTTGGCGGCTATGACGACACGCAGCTGAGACTTGCCGGCCCAGGAGCAAACCCGCCCAGCGTTGTAGACTCCGGCGGCTCCGCGTTCACCTACCTCTTTGGTCCTCGGTTCTCTTTTCGCAACCACAGTAGGGTCACTCCCTTTGCGCAAGTCCTGTTTGGAGCGGCGCATGCCGGGCAAGTGACCCTCTCGGGCTGCACTGGTACTTCCTGTACGCCTCTCCCCGCGCAGACTGCCTTCGCCATGACCGCGGGCGGCGGGTTCGATATTCGTCTGGCTCGACACATCTCCATCCGCGCCATACAAGCGGAATACTTGATGACCCAGTTCTCCGATCCCACGACCGGGGCAGGCGACACCCAGAATGATCTTCGCCTTTCTGCCGGCCTCCTCTTCCGCCTGGGCGGCGGCCATACTCCCCTGGCGCCCCCGGTCAACCGCTCGCTTGGGGTCGTGTGCTCGACCGACAAACAGACTGTGTATGCCGGTTCGGGCGATGCAGCCATAGTGCGCGCCCAGTTGAGCGGTCCCGGCGACGCTACCCTCAGTTACACATGGACGGCCAACGGCGGAAGCGTTGCGGGTTCTGGTCCGGAGGCCCGATGGACCGCTGCCGCGACACCGGGAACCTACACTGTCAGCTTGCATGTGGACGATGGTCGAGGGGCTACGGGCGATTGCTCAGCGGATGTTCGAGTTGCCCAGAAGGTACATCAGCCGCCAACGATGGTTTGCGCCGCAGACCGAAGTTCGGTAGCAGCCGGCCAACCGGTTCAGGTGACAGCTACGGCCAGCGACGCGGCGCAGGACTCGTTGACCTACTCCTGGAGCGCGAGCGGAGGCAACGATCGTCGGTTCTGGCCCCTCTGTGAAGCTGGATACCACGGGTCTCACTACCGGACGGTATACGGTAACAGGTCGCGTGGCCGACGGACGCGGAGGAACGGCTGATTGCTCGGTGGATGTCGATGCCCAGGCGCCCACACCACTGGAGTTGAGACTCGCCCTCCACAGCATTTACTTTCCCACCGCCCAACCCACCGCTGACGAACCCGCCGTGGGTCTGCTTTCGAGTCAGAAAGAGATCTTGATCTCACTGGCAGGCGACTTCATGAAATATCTCGAGACCAAGCCAGAAGCCCACTTGATTCTTGAAGGCCATGCCGACCCACGTGGCTCCGACCACTACAACCAAGAGCTTTCCCAACGCCGTGTCGAGGGCGCGAAGCGCTTCCTGACAGATCGAGGTGTGCCCGGGGCGAACATTGAGACCAAGGCGGTCGGTGTGCAACAAAATCTCACTGATCAGCAGGTGAAAGATGCGGTTGAGCAGAACCCGGAGCTGACTGGGGCGGAGAAACAAAAGGTGCTGGAGAACATGACCACCATCCTATTGGCCAGCAATCGACGAGTGGACATCACTCTCAGTACCACGGGTCAACAGTCCCTTCGGCAATTCCCGTTCAACGTAGCGGATTCCTTATCTCTGCTCAGCCAGCAAGAAGCCCGGCAAAGGCCGCGGCCAAAGAAAGAAGCCGGGTCAACGGTTGAATAGGATCGGGGTTCTCGCGAGGTCCAGGATTGCGGAAAGAGAGGGACTTGAATTTCCTTACCTTCCAGAGCCAGGAAAACAAGCCCGCGCAGTTGAGTCGAAGGCAAGAAATGTGTTGGACATTATGTCGCTTCAGTTCGACGAGGAACTCGAACGTGCGCTTGTAAGGTTGATCAAAGGGTTCTTAACCGCACTACTCATCGTGTTTATTTCCGGATGCGGTCAGGAAACAGTAGCGATTCCAGCCGCAATTTTCCCCCGAGTAGTGTCCGCAACTCCCGCTCAAGGTGCTATAGATGTCCCCTTAAACACGACGATCAGCGCAACCTTCAGTCAGGCAATGAATCCTGCCACAATCAATGCAGCATCCTTTACGTTGGCTGGGCCCGGCGGGGCTCCTGTAACAGGAACCATCGCCTATGTCTCTGTGGGTTCAGTTGCCACCTTCACGCCGACACTGAACCTGGCGCCGAACACGACATTTACGGCCACGATTACAACGGGCGCACGGAACCAAGAAGACCCCTCCAATTCGTTGGCTGCCAAGTTTGTTTGGACCTTCACCACCGCTGCCGCCCCCGACACAACTCCGCCAACGGTGGTTTCGACCATTCCTGTCAATGGGGCCACGGGTGTGCCCATCAACCAGGTCCTGAGTCCGACCTTCAGCGAGCCGATGAACCATGCCAGCGTCAACGCGACAACCTTTACTGTGATAGGACCCGGGGGAACCGCAATAACCGGTGTCGTGACCTATGCCGTCTCCGGCTCGGTCGCAAAGTTCACCCCTTCAGCCCCGCTTGCATACGACACAACCTACACCGCAACGATCACCACCGGAGAAACCGACCTGGCGGGAAATGCCCTGACCAGCAACTACGTGTGGACTTTCACCACCGCGACTGCCCCAGGCACCACTCCGCCGAGAGTAATTTGGACCATCCCCGCCAATGGAGCCACCGGTGTGCCCATCAGCCAAGTGCTCAGTGCAAGCTTCATCGAGCCGATGAATCCAGCCACGATCAACGGTACGACCTTAACAGTGACTGGATCAGGTGGAGTCGCCGTGGCTGGAACCATCACTTATACCGCTGCTACGGGCTCCGTCGCGACATTTAAACCGACAGTGAGTCTTGCATACAACACAACCTACACCGCAACGGTCACCACCGGAGAAACGGACCTGGCGGGAAATGCCCTGACCAGCAACTACGTGTGGACTTTCACCACCGCGACTGCCCCCGATACCACTCCGCCGACGGTGGTTTCGACCATCCCTGCGAACGCAGCCACGGGCGTGGCCATCAACCAGTCGGTGAGCGCAACCTTCAGCGAGGCAATGAACTGTGCGACCCTCACTTCTCCTGCCACCACCTTCACGGTTATGGGGCCGGGCGCGACGACCGTAGCAGGAACAGTCAACTGCACCGGTAGCATCGCCACCTTCACACCAACGGCTCTCCTGGCAACCAACACCTTGTTCACAGCCACGATCACCACCGCAGCCACGGACTTGGCAGGCAATGCCTTGGCTAGTGCTTTCGCTTGGAGCTTCAGAACAGTTCCGGCCCCCACCCTGCCAACGGTCATCTCCGTCGTGCCCGTCAATGGAGGCACAAGCGTGGCTATCAACCAGGCGCTGACCGCAACCTTCAGTGAGGCGATGAGCTCCGCCACGATCAACGCGGCCACCTTCACGTTGACAGGGCCCGGCGGAGTGGGCGTAACAGGAGCAGTCACGTATGTCGCCGCTGGCTCCGTGGCGACGTTCACACCGGCGGCCAACCTGGCATCCAGCACCGTGTATACGGCCACAATCACCACCGGGACCACGGATCTGGCAGGCGATGCGCTGGCGAATAACTTCATCTGGACCTTCACCACCGCGGCGGCTCCAGACACCACTCCGCCGACGGTGATTTCGACCATCCCTGTCAATGGGGCCACAAACGTACCTTTCAATCAGGCGATCAGTATCACCTTCAGCGAGGCGATGAACCCTGCCACGATCAGTTCGACCACCTTCAACTTGGCAGGACCGGGCGGAACGGCCATAGCTGGGCTGGTTAGTTACGCAACCATCGGGAATGCGGCTACGTTCACCCCGACAGCCGATCTTGCGCCTAGCAGCGTGTTTACAGCTACGGTGACTACGGGCGCCACCGACCTTGCTGGCAATGCGCTTGTCAGCAACTACGTGTGGACCTTCACCACCGGTGCGGCTCCCGACACCACCCCGCCGACGGTAGTTTCGACCGTCCCTCTCAATGGGGCGACGGGCGTGGCTATCAATCAGGCAGTGAGTGCAACCTTCAGCGAGGCGATGAATCCGCTGACGATCACTTCTGCAACCTTCCAACTTGCCGCTCCGGGAGGAGCCCTGATCGCAGCAACGATAGCTTATGATCCGACCAATTTCATTGTCACTCTCACCCCTTCAACCCCGCTTGCATACAACACAACCTACACCGCAACGGTCACCACCGGAGAAACCGACCTGGCGGGAAATGCCCCGACCAGCAACTACGTGTGGACCTTCACCACCGCGACTGCTCCCGACACCACCCCACCGACGGTGGTTTCGACCATCCCTGTCAATGGAGCCACGGGTGTGCCCATCAGCCAAGTGCTCAGTGCAACCTTCAGTGAGGCGATGAACCCTGCCACGATCGACGCGACCACCTTCATGTTGACAGGGCCGGGCGGAGTTGGCGTGACAGGAGCCGTCACGTATGTCGCCGCTGGCTCGGTGGCGACGTTCACACCGGCGGCCAATCTCGCATCCAGCACCGTATACACGGCAACGGTCACCACCGGAGAAACGGACCTGGCGGGCAATGCCTTGACCAGCAACTACGTGTGGACCTTCACCACCGCGACTGCCCCCGACACCACCCCGCCGACGGTGGTTTCGACCATCCCTGCGAACGCAGCCACGGGCGTGGCCATCAACCAGGTGCTGAGCGCAACCTTCAGCGAGGCGATGAACTGTGCGACCCTCACTTCTCCCGCACACCACCTTCACGGTTACGGGCCCGGGCGCAACGCCGTAGCAGGAACAGTCAACTGCACCGGCAGCGTCGCGACCTTCACACCAACGGCTCTCCTGGCAACCAACACCTTGTTCACAGCCACGATCACCACCGGAGCCACGGACTTGGCAGGCAATGCCCTGGCCAGTGCTTTCGTATGGAGCTTCAGAACAGTTCCGGCCCCCACGCCTGCCAACGGTCATCTCCGCCGTGCCCGTCAATGGAGGCACAAGCGTGCCTATCAACCAGGCGCTGACCGCAACCTTCAGTGAGGCGATGAACCCTGCCACGATCAACGCGGCCACCTTCACGTTGACAGGGCCGGGCGGAGTGGGCGTAACAGGAGCCGTCACGTATGTCGCCGCTGGCTCGGTGGCGACGTTCACACCGGCGGCCAACCTGGCATCCAGCACCGTATATACGGCCACGATCACCACCGGGGCCATGGATCTGGCAGGCGATGCGCTGGCGCAATAACTTCATCTGGACCTTCACCACCGCCGCCGCACCAGACACCACTCCGCCGACGGTGATTTCGACCATCCCTGTCAATGCAGCCACAAACGTGCCTTTCAATCAGGCGGTCAGTGTCACCTTCAGCGAGGCGATGAACCCTGCCACGATCAGCTCGACAACCTTCAAGCTGGCAGGACCGGGCGGAACGGCCATAGCTGGGCTGGTTACTTACGCAACCATCGGGAATGCGGCTACGTTCACCCCGACAGCCGATCTTGCGCCTGGCACCCTGTTTACAGCTACGGTCACTACCGGCGCCACCGACCTGGCGGGCAATGCACTTGCCAGCAACTACGTGTGGACCTTTACCACCGGTGCGGCTCCCGACACCACCCCGCCGACGGTAGTTTCGACCATCCCTCTCAATGCGGCCACGGGCGTGCCTATCAATCAGGCAGTGAGTGCAACCTTCAGCGAGGCGATGAATCCGCTGACGATCACCACTGCAACCTTCCAACTTACCGGTCCGGGAGGAGCCTCTGATCGCAGGAACGGTAGCCTATGATCCGATCAACTTCATTGCCACTCTCACGCCCTTCGGCCTCGCTTGTCATACAACACAACCTACACCGCAACGATCACCACCGGAGAAACGGACCTGGCGGGCAATGCCCTGACCAGCAACTACGTGTGGACCTTCACCACCGCCGTGCTAGTGCTCCCACCGCCGGTCGACCTTGGAACGGCATCACTGTTCGGCGCCTTTGGCGGGGCAGCCGGCATAACCAACCAGGGAACCTCCACGGTGTCAATGGAGATATCGGGACCACGGGCGCCTCTACTCTGATAACCGGATTCCACGATAACGGCCCAGGATGCATCTATACAGAAACGCCACTCAATATAGGAATGGTCAATGGAACGATCGACACCGCGCCGCCTCCACCAACTATTTCGTGCCCTAATGAAGGAACTGCTGCCACGTCCGATATCGCAGCCAACGCGGCCGCTGACGCTC
The DNA here is from genome assembly GCA_963787145.1 of uncultured Acidobacteriaceae bacterium. Taxonomy (GTDB): domain Bacteria; phylum Acidobacteriota; class Terriglobia; order Terriglobales; family Acidobacteriaceae; genus PALSA-350. Next base: position 304,059 of record CAWBBY010000007.1, on the reverse strand, counting down.
TTGCGGCTTACGGTGCTCTTGTTGCCTTACCTGGAGGTCTGGATGTTTCAACCTGCCTCGGATGCGGCGGTGGCTCGGCGGGCGAGCTAGGGGGACGAACGCTGGCTGCCGGATCTATAAGTCCGCGCCGGGTACGTACGGCATAACGGTGGGGGATCTTACTCTCGACGCTCAAGGTGACCCGAATGCCTACTGGGTATTCCAGATGGCAACGACGCTTACCGTAGGCACGCCTTCAGCCAATGAAAGTGTCATCCTAGTCAACGGCGCCCAGGCTAAAAATGTCTTCTGGCAGGTCGGAACCGCAGCGACGATCAACGGAATTCTGGGTGGCGGGACAATGGTAGGAACCATCATCTCTCAGGCGGCGATCACGATCTCAACTGCTGGAGTCGGCACTGTAACGACAATAAACGGCAGAGTGGTAGCTTTGGCTGCGTCGATCACAATGGTTAACACGGTGATTAACGTGCCTGCTCCATAAGACCACGTGAGCGGTCGGGCGTCCGGTTAACGATCCGATCGAATGACTTTAACCTCTACCGCGACCGCGACGAAGGCAATCGCGATAGAGTTGCTCCACGGCGGCCAGAACGCGCTGGTTCACACTGCAACGAGATGTCGTCGGATCAGCTCGGCCGCCTTGGCGACGATCGCGGCGCGTTCCGCATACGAGGTGTCCTTCCATGACTCGTAGGTATGTGCTGCTTTAACGATCTTTCCCAGCGCACCGGCAATGCATCAAATAAGTCGATAGCGAGCCATGATGGCGTCTCAAGATACAATGATGGTGTCATTATGTGAGGACCAGCACGACATTCTGCACCAAGCTGGTTATCGCGTCGTCGGCCTGTGGTGCATCGACAAAAACAAGGGATGGATGCGCCACCATGTTTCGGCGGGTGAGCTGCATTTCGAGAATCTTTTTCGTGTTCGCGGAAGGCAGTAGGCCAGCGTTTCCCATGATATCGATCATCTCTTTTTCCTCCAGCTTCTCGAAGTCCTCGCGCTTAGAGATGCGTGTGCCGGCGCGCTTAGAGATGCGTGTGCCGGCGCGCTTAGATGTTGCGCCCACGCGGGCATCAATATGTGAGTTGAATGAGGAAAGGCGACCGGCGTCCGCAAGAATCCAGCGAGCCAAATGGTCATAGGTAAGATTCCACGCCATGATGATTGCGGCGCGGAATGCCTTGTTGTGATAGCAGGTAATGGCTTCTCTCAGGAAAATACGCTCGGCCTCATCTGCTATTTTTCCCGGCAGATCACGCAATAAAGCCGATACGGCTATCGTCGTCTCGTGCTCGCCATATTTCTCATCTAGCTTCTGGCGCGCGCTGTGCTCGAGCTTGTAGGCGCCTTTGTTCTCGAGGAGGACCTTCGGGCGCTTAGCCAGCAGCCGCGTGAAGGTGTCGCTGAGGTTCGGCGGCTGGATATGCTGGTCGTTGTAGCAGGCACGGATATCGGCCTGCGTGAACGTGTCCTGTTGCTTGTGCTTATGGAGAAACCAGCCGAAATGCAGGATTTTATCGGGATGTGCAAGACCCGCAAAGCCGGGGACGGCCGCGACGAATTCTTTCAGATCCATCGGGAGGAGTTAAGCATTACTGGTTTCGACCTGGTGCTCGCCGGTCGGATTGATTGCGAATTCGCCCTTTCCTACGCGCCGCATCAGCTCATCGTAGACTAGGTTATGGAATGTCTGGGTCCAGTCGTTAAATCCTGCCGGCCACGGCGCTGTTTTGAAGCAGGTATAAATCTTATCGGCTGTAACCGTTGGGGAATTGGCATTCTTCTTAAGCCAGTAGGCGGCAGCGAGATACTGCTGGCTTTTGCTCGTCGGGTTCTTCTGCTTCGCGAATTCCTTGAAAGCGTTGGTATCCGCGATCAGGTCAGGCAGGTATTCAGGCGGCTTCGGCTTCTTTACGCGCGTAGCTTTTGGCGCGACCGGAGCAGTCTCCTCGTCAGATTCATCCTCGGATAATTCGGTAGGTTCGTCCTCTTCATCCTGAAGCTCGTCCTCAGGCTCGGGCGCAGTGAACTGGGCGGGAGGCCTGCCGTTTGGAAGCTGACGAATCACCGGGGGCACGGTTGGTTTTAAGCGCTTGGGCAATCTCCGATACGCTCTCGTCGCTGAAATCACCCTCGAACACGACCATCCTGAACTTATTGGACTTCCGGCCGGGCTCACTGACTGGCTTCTTCGGTGCCATGATCCAGACAGTATACCGTAAATGATGCAACCGGCGTTGTAACGTGTTCCGGGTCAGTTTATACCAGAGCCAACATCGCCGAACTCCCCTAACCCTGCTTCTAGAAGAGATAGGGGGACAGTCACCTCGTTTCACCGCTTCTTTAGGTGGAAAGTTCTAACGGGCATCCAGGGATTCCCATCGCGCGCTAAGACCGCAACCTATAAAAGCCCGCAAAGGCCCCACCCTTCACCTGCTTAATTAAGGTAACCAAAACAACTACATTACCTAAGCCACCTCAAAAACCCCGGGTAGTTACCCCCCGCTTTTCCTCATCTTTTTTTTCTAAGTCTCTGGACGAAATAAACAAACCCATACTACCGTCGAACTAAGAAACCTTGCCCAGGCTCCGCGTGATGGGATCGTTCGTGCCGGCGGAGACCTGTGTTCGGCAAAAGGCAACAGCCTCGCTCACAAATCGCATCGAGGAGCGCCTCCATCCCCCCGTGGAGCATCGCAAACACGGAGATCCCGGATGTCCTTCTACAAACCGCGTATCGGTCGCACAAACCCCTCCGGTCACCCCATTCACCCCGGGCCTGGACACCACGTGGCGTCTGCGTCTTCGGCAGACTTCCCGCAGCCACTGGATCTCTCGTTAAGCGATGCAACCCCAGCCGCCGCCCGCCAGGCTGACTTGGTCTGCCTCGCGGACATTGAGCCCCGCCCCATAGACTGGCTTTGGACAGACCGCCTCGCCGCTGGCGCCGTTTCTGTCCTGTCCGGCGACCCAGGCTCCGGAAAAACCTGGGTTGCCCTCGCCATCGCCGCCGGCCTCAGTCGGGGACAGGAGCCCGGCGGCCTCTCCGCTAGCGGGTACGCCGATCCTTGTACCATTCTCTACGCCTCAACCGCGAACGCAGCTGCCGAGCTCCTCCGTCCCCGCTTTGCTAGTCTCGAAGGCGATCCCGCGCGCCTCATCTTGTTGCGCGGGGCCCTCTCCGCCGGCTCTGCCCAATCCGCCGCCCTCACTCTCCGGGACACACCCATGCTCGAAGACGCCCTCGAGAGAACGCGGGCTCGGCTGCTCATCATCGACCCCCTGCACAGCTTCCTGGGGGCCGATGGTCACCGTGCCAACGAGTCTGGTCGCGTCTTCGACAACCTCGCTCGTCTGGCGGAAAACCATCGCTGTTGCATTCTCCTCATTCGCCATCTCCGCAAGCGTGGACGTGGCCTTGTCCCCGTCGAGCTCTCGGCCGCGGTCCGCACCGAGTTCCTTGCCGGAAGTAGTCCGGATGCGCCCACCCAGCCTGCGCTGGTGCAGGTGAAATCCAACTTAGGCTGCCTCGCTCCGTCGCTGGGATATGTTATCGACAACACCGGCGCCTTCTCCTGGACTGGACCCAGCAACCTCGCTCCTGGGGAACTCATGACGGACCGGCCCATCGGCGCAGGCCTTCCCCTGCGCAAGCTCGCCGTCGGTTGGCTGCGCGATTACCTGCGCGGCGGCCAGCGCTCCCAATACAACGTCGAGACCGCGGCTCAGCGCGACGGTATCTGCATCAGGACCTTGCGTCGCGCCAAATTTGATCTGGGCGTCGTGAGTACGAAGGAGAGCATCTCCGGCTGCTGGAATTGGGCTCTGCCGGAAAACGAGGAGTTGGCCAATGCCTAGTTCCCCTAAAGACCTTATGGGGGCGGGAAAATAAAAAGATTTGGCCATCTTGATAAAACAAAGGACTTAGCCGCCACCCTGGACCAGAAAAGGACAGGAAAAGGACAGGACCATCGCGTTCCTGGAAACACAACCAGGGTCGCCGCCCCAGTCACACTCCAGGGGGCCAGACGGCAGGGGCAGGGTGCGCCTAGTGCGCGCTCTTGATCGAGCAGTTTTGACAACTTGGAACCACCCGCCGAGGTGCAGGTCTGAACTCCAGACGGTCACACCGGGTGCGCCAAAAATGCGGAGCAGGGCGCCCCCGGGAGGTCCATGCCCAAGTAGAAGTTCGAGTGCACTGTGGGTTTAAGCAGATACGCGGCGATCCCCAACTCTTCGCAACGTGCCGCATCGCCCCGCTGACCACCGGAAGTGAGCATCATGATGGTCGGCGTCGAGAGCTTCACACGCTCCTTCAAGTGACCGACAAGCCCGAAGCCGTCCATTCTGGGCATGTGCATGTCCGTTAGGATCAACACGTACTGGCTTTTCCTATGCCTCGGCGGTCTTCCCAACACGAACTGGGCTGCAGAAGCCGGCTTGGTGCGCGGCGAACAATGTTATCTCGTTACCGGGCCGGATTTACGACAGCACAGTAGTTTTGGTAGGAAATGGCCGCTCGATCGCGAACCCTACTATCTGGAAACCAGCTTTCCCGGCGATGTTCGCCATGGGTCTGTCAAACGATGCGCCTCGGCTGTCGGGGAGGCGCAATGGCTGTTACCTTGGTTCACCGTTATTTAGCCAGCCACTGAAAGGAAGACGAAACTCCCTCATTAACAAGTCGGAAAACTCGCGTATTATGGTCCCGACTGCAGTGGTTTTGATACTTCGCATCTGAGGGGGTGTTGATGGGAGGCATTGGCGCGAGGCTCCTCGCAATTCGGCGCCAGTGGCAACTCTCTTTGCGAGAGGTTGAGAAACGCACCCGTTGCTTGGCCCAGGAAAAGGGAAATCAGTCTTACCAGGTCTCGGCCAGTTGGCTTCACCGCCTGGAGCGCGAAGAGCACGAATTGAGCGTCAGTAAGCTAATGGCATTGGCAGAGATTTATAACGTCTCGCCGGGGCAACTGCTGCGTTGCATTGATCCCGGAAGCGGACAGAACCTGATTCCCAGACAGCTCTCCCCTGAAAATGCGAGCATGAAACTAGGCGAGGGATCGCTCGAGGCACAGGCAAATCTGGCTTCGGATAAGCCTGTTCCCGCTCTGCCGCCTGACAACGAGACCAGTCTACTCGCTGCGGAGAACGGTCAGTCACCGACGCCATACAGGCGTGGAATCATAGGAAAACACGACCTGACCCTGCGCCCTATGATTCCTGCTGGTTCTATCGTTCAGATCGATACCCAAAAGCGGGCAATCTCAACTCGAAGAAACTGGACCCACGAATTCCGACGGCCCATCTATTTCCTGATGACTCGGGACGGCTATGTCTGCGGCTGGTGCGACTTGGACGAAAACTCAGGCTGGCTGACGTTGATACCGCACTCGCTATCGCCAGCCCCAAGCAGGAGATGGAGGTACAGGACAGAAATCGAAAGCATCGGGCGTGTCATCAGGGTGGCCATTCCATTGGTAAGCTGACCAAGATTTCCTCACGCAGAAGGTGGCAGAGAGAAATATTCGACCTCCACAGGTGTCCCGAAGAAGATATTTTTGAAATTGGAGCCGGTGGTATGCAGGGCATCTGTGACGACGGTGTACGGGGTACCCGGAAAGATGGCAAGGACCATCGCGGGGTCTTCTATCAGCCTCGTCGTGGCTCTATGCCCTGGCCTGTGACCCTTAAGGTGTTTGCCCACTGTAGCAACCCAGACGACTCTCTCGTGCACAAAACTTATGGAATACACTCTGCCTCGCGGACCCGGGGCTATTTTGTCGCACTTCTCCGCTATATGGGCATAGGAAGCCTCTGCTAACTCCGGAGGCAGGAACGGCAGAAAAAACCGGGGTGGGGTGGGCATTGGGACCGTTATTCCTCGCTCAAAAAGGTTGTAGTCATCTTGCCCCACCGATTGCTTCTATTGATCGATTTGCCCGACCGAACAAGCTGCTTTGGGTCGCCCATGGCTCCTCACACTGGGGCAAGACTTCAGTCGGCGGATGGACTCTCTCGCAATTCCAAAAGCAGCGCCCGCTCTCCTGTCCTCTGCTTGCTTCATTGCGGCGTTGATCTTATCAGCGAACTCTTCCCACTTCCTTTCGTTCAACTCTCCAAGTACCGCTTCGCTCGGCGCAGGTATCTTGCTCCACTTCCAACTTCACTGATGACCATTCGAAAACCGTCGCGCATTAACGGAAGTGGGGAGTTGACTCTTCCGTTAACCACTGTTTATACAGATTTTACTGAGTTGCCTCAAGAGTTTAAAATATCGCCGCCGGCCATGTGACCGAGCAACTTTTGGAGTTGAGGCCGTTCCGCGAACCTGTTAATCCGCTCAGTAAGTCTTCGCGCTTTTCAATGTAGATTAACTCGTAATTTTGCTAGTGGCTAAATTCGCCTCTATCTGAATAGGCTGGAAAATGACCGAGAAGACATACTTAGTCCGGTTCAAGCCGCGGGAGATTGGCCTCCAAACCGTTATCGCAGCGAGGGCGGAAATACACGGTGATCATATTGCTCTCCTGAACTCAGAGGGCAAGCTGGCTGCTCTGTTCTTAATGGAGATCGTTGAAAGCTGGAGCGTTTTAGGCGCCGGTGGAATGAGTCCTGGTGCCGTGGTGCACCCTCACAGGGCGTGAGCGCGGGCGGTTCGAAGGCAGCAGCAATATGCTCGCAGTTTCCCAGCACTCTACGCAGTGACCTCCGTACCGGTTGCCGTGCAGAGTACACAGAAGGTGCGGACAGTCTTCATTGGAACACTTCGCAAGATTCTGAAGAGTCCAACATATCGAGCACCGAGGCTGCATTGAGGCCCTCGCACGTCAGACGCTATCTGAAGTGTAGGGCGAGGCAGTCAATTGCTTCGACGACAAATGACGCCGAGGTGCGTCAATCAGCGTCGGCTTGTAGGCCAGAGCGGTACGAGTTGGCAGGTCTGGTCGGCGATGCCAGTTCAAGATAGGTTTCAGCCACCCACTGACGATCGGTCGTTTTTATCACCGCGCTGAATCTGATATTCGTGCATTCTTTTACGGCATTTCGTTACAGTGAAGAGTGTGTTCGTTCCCATAAATTGAACGGTATCATCCGTTTCGAACTTGGGTTCTAGCATTCTCTTCGACCTCGCAATGCTTGGTGTTTCTAACGGCCATTCCGAAGTTTACGCCGTATTTATGCCGTTCCGTCCCTGCCGTACATTGCGAGTACAATTTCGAGCGATCTAGTCTTTAATCTTGTGAGCCTATAAAATGCCCTGCTCTGAATACATGCGACTGGCTGGCTTGTGCGAGAGCAAGCGCAAGGCTTATATCTACATTCGATTGAACGAGGAAAAAGTGGGCATTTCAAGACAGCGCTATGAAGAATTGGTCAAAGAAGCATATGCAGCAATGACCACAGCCATTAAGGATTTAGGCTGGCATGAAATGAACTGCGAAGCCTGCAACACCCCGTTGTCGTAGCGCCTTCCGCCCCGCACCTCTGCCACCGGCATTCGCGTTTGAAGAGTCCGCCACCTTATCAGTCTCCTAAGCGGCGGATGAAACTTTGTACGATGCGGGAACATTCTGAACGCCGTCCAAGTCAAAGTAAAACGTTGCCCCGTTGCCCACTGAACTTTCAGCTCGGATACGTCCACCGTGTCGGTGGACAATTCGCTGCACAGATGCCAATCCGATCCCCGTCCCCGGAAACTCGTCGTCCAGGTGGAGACGTTGGAAGGCGCCGAAAAGCCTGTTGGCGTATCGCATATCGAACCCAGCGCCATTGTCGCGTACAAAATACTCAGCCGGTTTACCGGCAGGGTATGTGACGCCGAATTCTATTCGGGAGAGATCCAGGAGCCCCGTGAATTTCCAAGCATTCCCCATCAGGTTTTCCATGACTATGCGTAGCATGGCGGCATCACCGGAAGCCAAGATACCATCGGGGATAATGAATTCCACGTGCCGGACTGAATCGCCTTGCTGTAGTTCTTTGGCGATGATATGCGCAAGTGAGCTGAGGTCCGTCTGCTCGCACTGGAGTTCGGACCGCCCCAGGGAGGCTAGCTTCAGTAGGGCTTGGATCAGACTTGTCATATGTTCCGTGGATGCATGAATCTCCACCATCAACTCCTTTGCCTTGGGGGTCAGCTCGTCTCCACAAGCTCTTTCGAGCGCCGTCACAAAACCGCTAATCCGTCGCAGGGGGGCTCGCAGATCATGGGAAACGGAATAGTTGAAGGTCTCCAGCTCCTTGTTCAGCGCCTCCACTTGGGCGGTGCGCAGACATACCCGCCGCTCAAGTTCGGTATTTAGCTGCTGTATTTCTGCCTCAGCGTGTTTGCGTTCGGTGACGTCGCGGATGTTGCATTGGATCACTTTCTTTTGACCGACCTCATAAGTGTTGCTTACGAACTCCACTTCAACGTCGCTTCCGGTTTTGGAGTGAAGCGGAATATTGTCATACCGGATGTAGCCTTTCTGCTGGAGTTCCAAGAACGCTGACTTGGATGTCTCACTGTCTTGAAAAGCCGCGACCTCCCAAAGCTTCTTCCCTAAATACTCCTCTCGGGAAAAGCCCAGAAGGTCCAGCAAGAAAGGATTGACATCCTGGATCTGCCCGGTCCCTGCATCCACGATCAATATCCCGTCCTGGGCCGATTCGAATAGCCGCCGATACTGGGCCTCCGAAGCGATCAGCGCTTGGTCCGCCAACACCTTGCCGTTGCGAACCTCTCGGTCGAGCAAGACCCGTTCGACTACAGGAACGAGCCTGACCAGCTCCGATTTCTGCACGTAGTCTCGCGCACCTGCCTGCATTAACGCGACAGCTACATTGATATCAATTTCACCCGACACAATGATAAAAGGCACGTGAGGACTTAATTCGAGGGTCAAGGCCAGGGCGGCTGGGCCGCTGAATTGCGGCATACCGTGGTCGGATGTGATCAAGTCCCACTGGTGATGCTGCAATGCTACCCGCATGGCGGCCTGAGTAGTCACCGTTTCATAGGTAACTTCAAAGCCCCCCTCGCGCAGAGCGAGGAGCAAGAGGGTGGTGTCGCTCTTGACATCTTCAACGATCAACACGCGCAGCGGTTGGTCTATTTTCCGTTCCGGTTTGACAACTTTTAGCATTCGGTTGCTCCTCAGTACTTCAATGCGGCATCAGTCGGCGGATGGCGCCATGGAGAGTGCCCCTTCCTGAACGTTAAAAGACAAAGGCTTCCTATGTAGCTCACTATTGCTCACCTAACAGATTGAGTAACGAGGAACTGCACTACCTGAGACACTAGCAGTACTGTGGGCAGCGACATATTGTACCCACATTCGAAGAGCAAACTCGTACTGTGGCTTCAGTCGCTGAACGCGCCCTTGGGTGCCTGCGCTCACCATGCAACGAGACGCGCCGAATCAAGGCATTCTAAAGCCTTCCCGGGAACAGCCGATATATAACTTGGGGTGATTCGAATGGAAACAGTTCGCTGGAAACGGTTGCTTATCGCCACAGACGCAGCCCAGTTAAGGCGGCTCACACTTCAACTAGACGCCAACGAAATACGTCACGCCATAGGGTCGCACAGGCCCTGGAAAGCAGGCGCAACCGAACCATGGCTAATGGTGTCCGCCGCTGATCTCAGCCGCGCCATAGTCCTTTCCCGGGACTGACCACCGGGGACTCAATAAGGTTTGCTGCGCCCAACCCCCCCAAGTGTGGGCCGGGGCCTTTTTGGGAAATCCCTAAGTTGTTCTTAACCATCTAGGTTGCGAGACATGAACGCGAGACAGTGTACAGGGGCTTTAAGCCTCGAAGAAATCCAAGTCTTGGCACGGGAAACCGAACTGCGGCTACACGAGTGTGCAATCTGCGGAACGCAAAACCTCTACCCGATCAAAGACCTCTCAGGGGATTGGGCACTAGAACCCCATAGTGTACCGGGGCCGCGATTCCACACGGATGCGCCGTTCTTGTTAGGCGAATAAGGTGTCGCCCAGCGCGAGCCGGAGCAGCATAGCGGGGCCGAGGCCCCTGGCTGCAAGCAGGATGTGTTGTTTATCAGTCTAGGGGCCCAGTGATGCATCTACCCAGAACCCGCCACCTTCATCGGGTGTCGGCGAAGCAGAGCAGCACGCCAGACATGCCTCGTGTAATCGGCTATAAGCTCGTTTACCGTTTCTGGTGAGCGAACGTCAGAGTTGATCATGGGCTCTTGAGAGATGCTGGACAGCCAAAGAAATCGAAACGGCCCTTGAGCATCAAAACAGGAGCCTTCCGGGGCTCTGCATTGTGAGTGGGACTCAGCTCCACGCGCTTACGAGAAGAATCGACAAACAGCAGATAGTCAGAAAGGTTTAGCACACACCATCCTCTTCCCTGAGTTCGTGTACCCCGTTGGCTACTTCTTTCCGTTGTCTTTGAAGTTCAGCGCAAAGTAGTAGTACGTGTACGAGTGGCTGGTTGTCACATTCGACAGGAACTGGCCGCCGCCGAAGTAGCCGAAGCCACCGCCCACGTTGAAGTGCCTATTCAGCTCATACCAGGAATAGCCATCGATTTCCGCGCCCACATGGCGGCCGTGGTAGGTCTTGTTGCTCACGATCGCGCTGCCCGAGGTGTTGTAGATCGCGTCCAGCCCATCTGCCGCCCAATCGTCCAGCCCCTGCACTGTGAAGGTGAGCCGCCGATGGGGCTCAACGGTGGTTCCCGCGCGCACCGTCTCAATGTTCTGCCAGCCGAACAGGTCCGTGATGCCAAAGCGGTCATGGGCTGTCGGGTACATCGTGTCGAAGGTGGTGTGCGCTCCCTTCTTCTCCGGATTGCTGTTGCCCGAGGCGTAGTCGTACTGCGTAAAGACCCGCGGCTTGGACGCTACATCGAGGAACTGGTACGCCGCGCCTGCCTGCCCTGCCCAGGCATGAATCGGCTGCGGTCCCACCTTGCCGATTTCGAGGATCACCTCGCCTGAGTAATCGAGCGCGGTGTGGGCTTGCGCCTTGAAGCGCGCGCCAAGAGCCTTCTCGTCCTCCTTGCCGGTGGCCTTGCTTACGGCGGGTTCTACAACCTCCGCCGGTTGCACTCGCCACAGGAAGAACGGCTCCGTGTCCGAGTGCGGCACAAGAAAATCATCGATGCGGCCGTAGGCTCCGTAGATGTTGTTGCCTTCCTGATGCGGGCTCACACCATAGGGCTGCGGCACCACAGCTGAGCCGGCGAAGATGCCCAGGTGCTCGCGCTTTGTGTCCAGGTTCAGCACGGCCGCATCGTACGACCGCCCCTGGTTGCGCCACTGCGAGTCGGCGATGATCGTATTGTTGTAGTTGATGATCTGCCGGCCCACGCGGAGGCTAAACCAGTGTTTTTCCGGGGCGCCAACCTCCACATAGGCCAACTTCAGATCCCAGCGAACCGTGTTCGGCGGGCCGATCGGCGGGTTTTGGAAGAACGAACGGGCGTCCTGTGTCTGGGCCGTAACCCGCAGCCAACTGGGCGTATACAGATCCACCTGAAAGCGGAAGCGGTTCAACAGGTAGGAGTCATTGGCACCCGCTTTGAAGTTATTATTGCGGTACCCCTCATACCGGAGCCGCTCCTCGGCCTGCACATCGATCCAATTGGGCAGCTTTTCGTCGACGTAGGTCATTGGGGCAAAGTCGGGAAAGTCGTAGGGCGCCGGATTGCCGGTGGTACGCCCGGCCGCGCCGTTCAGGAAGCTCAACGGGTTCGCAGCCGGCCCGGTGATCCATGCGCCATTGTACCCGGACGTCGCGTTTCGCGTGGTGATGTCGTCCTGCGCGGCCAAGGGCATGCAGGCCGCTACAGCAAACAGAAAAAGCACAGCAGAGATGGATCGCGGCAATCGGCGCAAAGGCGCAGACACAACTGCATAAAGAACTTTGTGCACTTTGGATTCTCCCTTGAGTTTTGGAGGGGTTGGGACCTTAGGCGCATGGCCGCTTGGGGCGGCAGAACTTTATCGACAGGTGGGTCGACAACAAGTCATATCGATATCTTCTACCACATCCTACACGATCCTAGGCCGTTTTTCCCTGTGGAAGCACTGCGGTCGGATGACGTGCGGAGGAATGCGACCAAAGGCCGCCGCCCTTTCGCTTTTTGCAAGACAGCCCCTCCCACGAAATCGTCATCCTGAGAGGTTGTGACTTTTTTGATTTTGCGCGTTTTTGTCACGCCCAACCAGACTGTTGTTTTAAAAGCTCCACAAGGAGTCATCCTGAGCGAAGCGCCTCGCAGATCTACTGCTTAACAGAGGGTTTATGGCGCGTAGTCGAAGGACCCCGACGATGCTTGTTAGCCGGTGCTCTTCATAGCTTTCCGGCCACCAAAACCTAACAGAAATCAAAAAAGTCACAGCCTCTGAGCGGAGCGCCCCACCGATTTGTCGCGTGACACAGCGCTTGTGGCGCGGAATCGAAGAGCCTGTCCCGAGAGTAGCCGAGGGAACCTCGGCGGTGCTTACTTTACCCATGCTGCTCGGAGCTTTTCGGCCACCGAGGCCCGACAACAGGATCTGCTGCGATATGCACTTGATGGTCACGGGTACATCTTTCCAAGCCCGGATTTGCGCGGATTCAAGAAATGCGGTCGTGGGGCTACGCCCATAAGCGCTCGTCGAACCATACATACCGAAACCAGACTCCGCGTGAGTATCCTCACCCGCCGTCTTTGGGAGGAACCCAATGAGCGTATGCTGAAGTGCTGGATCGGAATCAAAGCGTGAGGAACCGATGGGCGCGACCTTAATAATAGGACTGCGCAAAGTAGCGCTTGGCTTGTTCAGCATCCTGCTAGTCGTTCTCCTGGCAGGTGCAAGCTACCAGTTCTTCTCGAACCGTCGCGATCTTCGGCTTCATCCACCTCCCGGGCAGATGATCGATATCGGCGGCTATCGTCTGCACCTTGACTGCATCGGACAGGGATCGCCGACTGTCGTCTTCGATTCGGGCCTATCGGACGACTCCATCACCTGGTACAAAGTTCAGCCAGAGATAGCCAAGGTCACCCGTTCCTGTAGCTACGACCGCGCGGGTCTCGGCTGGAGCGATCCCAGCCCCTTGCCACGAACCAGCAGGGTGTTTGCTGAGGAACTGCACAGGTTGCTGAAGAATGCGAAGATCGAAGGCCCCTTCATCCTGGTGGGTCATTCGCTGGGAGGCTTAAACATGCGAATGTTTGCTGCCCTTTACCCCGGGGATACGGCAGGCATGGTGCTGGTTGACTCCTCATATCCTGATCAGTACAAGCGTTTGCCAGTTGAGTTGCAATCGTATAACGCAAACTTTCTGCGCAGACTCGGATACTTTGAAGACACAATGCTGTTTGGCTGGCCGCGTCTCAGCGGCTGGTGCGATCAGTGGCCCGCCGAAATACGCGCGGTGCGTCGGGCCACCGAGTGTCGTCTGCAACCATGGTTGACTCACCTGGCGGAATGGCGGGAGTTCGATGAAAGCTCAGCGCAGGTTTTGGCAACAAAGTCACTCGGAGACATCCCCTTGATCGTTCTATCTCACGACACGAGTGAGCCGGGGCCAATGGCCACTGCCTGGTCACAAATGCAGAAGGATTTGACATCGCTTTCCTCACGGTCCTCATACATTGTAGTTCCGGGAAGCACGCATATGATCCAGGCAGACCATCCACAGGCTGTGATCGACGCGATCCACGAGGAGATTGCCGAACTACGGTGATCTAATCTTCGCAAAGTGTCACTCAGGTGTCAGGATGCGTCGTTTCCCCAACTGAGAAGGCGCGCGCCCTATTGAACGGCCACGTTAGCGCGCCCGCAGGACGCGGGCGACCGTTGGGATCAACCGTCACAACAAAGGCCACGGCTAAGCCACGGCGGAAGATCAGCGCGGAGGGCGGGGCGAGAATAGCTGCAGCGCAAAAGGCGAGATGGGCAAAGGTTAAGGCTTAGTGCCGAATAAGCCATTTAACCCCTATGACCGCGAGTACAACAGCCATAGCTCCAACCCGAATCGTTCCCGTACGGTTCTGCCATTCGCTCATGTCGGCCTTCCCACCACTATACCCCCAGTTCCTACCCGCCACCGTGCGAGCCTTGCTCAAGGAAATCAGCAGGAGTAGCCTGTTTGCGTCAGGCGTACGAACCTGGAGGCAGACGTGAAATCCGCCAGCATTCTCCCACTTGCCATCATGCTCGCAACCACATCAGTGTCCGGACAGAGTCTCACACAGCCGCCACGCATTGATCCTTCCAAATGTCCTGTCGGGCTTGAAGTGGAGCAAAACGGCAGCCCTGTTTCTTACGGCGCGATTGCTGGGTCTGGATCAGCGCATGGTCCAGCGGACGATGTTGATCAGCGGTCGCAGCGATTTGATTTCAAAATGACGAATTTCTCGCCTCACGATATCGTGAACGCGGAAATCACCGCTCACGCGTTCAGTTCCAAATGGAGAGTTTTTAGTGTCCCGGCTCCAACACCTGACCTCTGGAGGACGGTTGATGTCGCCTTCGATGTGAAGGGAAATGGCAGCGCTACTCGTGAACTCTCGTTCGCCCATTTCCCTGCTATCAGGACTTTTGACGTGAACTCGGTGACCTATGCTGACGGCTCCACTTGGCAGGCCTCTTCACCTGGAGCCTGTAGCGTAGCCCCCCAGGCCGCGATGCGCATCGGTGCTCAATGATCCGTGTGAGCAGGAGCCTCATTTTCGTCCAGGGCCTGCCAGCAGGTTGTCGGTAAAGGGCAGGCAAAGTAAACTAGTCTCGCGCGGAGGAGCATTTCATGAAACTCCCAATGCTGAGTTTTGTGGTGGCATGCTTACCTTTCATTTCTGCTCCCAGAGGGGTCTGCCAACAGCAGAACCCACAGCCTGAGCGCCCTTACATAGCACACGAGGATTCACCGCGACTGTACTTCTCGTGGATGCCAACGGAACATACAGGATTCATCGAGTTGTCGGCATCGGACGCTCAGCTCAGTTTTAGCCCCGAGGCAAATCTGACAAGTGCCGACGTCGAATCGGTCCTACAGCTAAGAGGGAACGTTCAAGTGAGGCTGTGCGCGCCCTCAGGCCACGGTTGTGAAAAAAGTTCACTCCTTCTGCGGGCTGACGCGGTTGATTTCAACGAAAAGACTCGTGAAATTGACGCACACGGCGATGTTCGTATCATTCCCGAAACCAACGCTAAACCCCACTAGTGCGTTTCGAGCACCTTCTGGGCGTCATTGATCTCGCTTCCCTGAGATGCGTTTCAAGCGGGCGTACAGAGTACTGCGCACCCCTCGACCCGTGCTTGAGAGGTTCTTGCATGCGAACGGGGTTGCGTGACCAGTACGGCGTGAGCCTAAGGTCCGCCCGTTAGCCGTGGAGCCGACGGTCCCCACCTCTCACGATCCTGATTGAGCTGTGGCGCTGGGAGGATACATCTTCTCTGAGTTGAGTTGAACACCGTACCTCTGATTCAAGAGCCCCATCAGAAAGTTCGCTGTTTTCAAAATGCACTCTAGGTCAGCGTCGATATCGGCGAGTGGCTGTGCGATAGCGTTTCCGTGGATTATCCCTTGTCGTGCATCGTCGATTTTCGCGAGTCGCTCTCTGTCGAACTTGTAATTGTTCATCGGCGCGTAGGCTTTAGGTGGTTTGCAGAGTTGAAAAAGTAAATCGACCTTGTTCAACAGAGATTCCCATTCGAGCCGCTCAAGCTTGTCAGCGATATGTCAAAGATACGCGAAGCTTTTTCGGGCCTTTACTTTCAGCCGCCGTGGCCCAGTGGATTCATTCGCCCTTCCTTCGCCCTATACTTCCTACATGTCCCGCTACGACCGCCCCAGCCACCGGGTGTACATGACGTTTTTCTACCGGGCAGGTTGGCATGTCTCCTTCCTTGAAACGGACGCGAAGACTCCATTACCGAGGACCTTCACCTTTGCCGACCCAGAGAAGATCCGGGAGCTGGCGCGGCGCGGCGAAGCTCTGGGAACCTCGGAGGCCCGGCAGATGCTGGAGTATGCCATTGAGGTGGGCAGGGGCGGGGTTTACTTGAGGCCGACTCCGGAGCAATATGCCCGTCTGAGGCGACCTTGATTTTCTCTGTTACCTTGTAGCTGGTCTGTGGGAGACTCTTCTCGCATGAACGAGACGAGAGAAGCAGAAGAACAACACAAGGCGGGAGGTGAGAGAACTCTAATGCATCAAGCGTTTCTAAGAGCGTTGGTCGCAACGCTCGTATTGCTCTGGGCACTAACGGCGGCTGCATTGGCTGAGAATCACACCTCAGCTTACTGGAGCGCTGCGGAGATGCGAGACGAATGCAGCACGGGTAGTGAGCACATGGAGGCCTGCCTTTGGTACTTCCAGGGTGTTTCCGACACACTACGTGCGTTCGAGTCTGCCGGTCTTTTGTCCAAAAGCACTCGATACTGCATACCTTTAGGGGTGAAGGCTCCTGAGTTGCGCGATGTTTTCCTGAAGCAGGTGGCCGACGATCCGACGACTCAACACATGAGCGCCGCGTCGGTGGCCGTGGTTGCCTTCAGCCGGGCTTACCCCTGCGGTAAATAACAGAGCGGCGACCATGGCAGGTACGCGGCGGGGCGGGTTAGCAAATGAACTTTAAGCGCACTTCTGCAATGGCATTCGTTGTATTCTCCTTATTGATTTCATCATGCAAGTCCGGCCTGTACTCGTCTAATGGGCTGTTGCAGGAGTTGAACAAATATTGCACTGCAAGGGGTCAGGTGAGCCTCGACAAAACTCAATCCTATTCTCGTGTTGAATCGTTTTTCAGCCCATCGCTCAAGACGTGCGTTCAGATTGAAGTGGAGTCAAGCGACAAAGATTGGGAATATGATGTTCTCGATATTACACATCCCTTTACTCAGGCAGCTTGCGAAAAGGCTTTGGACAAGAAGTTGAAAGAATTGCATGGCGAGTGAGTGCCGAATAGACGCCTGGCCCTACGGCTTTAACCCGTGCTGAAGAAAAATGGCGATTGCCGTGAGACCGCCACCAGGAACTCCCAGCCAGAGGGCATATTTAACGTAGAGGTACTTGCGCCTGGCTACAGAGCCGAGAATGAAGAGGTGTTCGGCGATCGCTTTCGTCCGTTCTTGCGGTGTGGCTTTGTGAATAGCTTGGGAAAAGTTGAGTGCCGATTGGTGACCGGCAATACTCTCCCAAAAAATGAAGCCGACGTACTTCTTATTCCGTAGTCGCGGCCATATGACTGCAAGGCTGAAAATCGTTGAAAGCGAAAGCGACAGCAATCCGATAGATGCCAGCCATTGCGACCGATACCAAAGGCTCGGTGCTTTCAGCAGGAAGGAATCTAATACCGAAGACGAAATAGAAGTCCCGATCAGCGCCGACGCGGCGGCGGCAATGAAGCCCGCCTTAGTGACGGGAGGCGTTTAAATGGAGTCTCGGTGCTCTTCCTCGATATCTGCGGGTTTTCTACCATCGACAGCGGCGACGAGGCAGAGCAGGATCGAGTTTTCACGCTGTTGGTTCTCTTCATGAGCGAAATGCTGCAGATCGTTAAGGCGCACGAGGGGTCCTTTGAAAAAAACACAGGTGACGGTCTCATGGCCTACTTTGGCGATCAGCCAGAAGCGGAGTGCGCGAAGCGTGCTGTGGAAGCTGCGGTCACGATGCATTGCTACAACGATCACGTGATCTCACCGAAGCTGGTGGCCAACGGTCTACCAAAGATTCAGTTTCGCGTGGGGATTGAAACCGGCCTGCTTACGATTGCAAGGATCGGGGTACGAGGAGATCACAATAGCCTGGTCGCAGTCGGGAATGTTCCCAATGTCGCCTGCAAACTAATGACCTTGCTTAAAGAGCGCGACGGTATCGTCCTGGGTCATCATACCCGCACCCTCTGCCAGAGGATTGGAAGCGAGCAACAAAAAAGATGGAGCCTCTGCCAAAATTCGTGATACGCGGAACCCAAACCCAGTATCCAGCTTTTGAGTTGACCTATCGAGCCCCCGATCCAAAGGGCGCGGTGCCCATCGGAGGTTTAACCGTCAGCGGCCTATACGGCAGCCTTTCAGGCCTTGCGGGCCCCAAAGGAGGACTTGGCGGGAAGGGTGGCGGCCCGCTAGGTGGAATCGGTGGATTTTGATGAGTCCGGTCCGGAGGCCAGGATTCAAAGACAGAGCATTGAGCAAAGCCGGAGAACTAGACGACTCAAATTCGCTCGAAGACTTCCTATGGCAGGTGCATGAGTACACCAACGAATACATTCGCTTCGCCGACACGGAAGTACCCCCATCATGAAAGCTTTGCCGGCCAGACATAACGGCTCCTGCCCGGCGGTGTCACCCCTGTCCTTCTCTCGGCCGCGAAAGTTGTGGTCTGAGCCCCCCCACAATTGGAGACCCCGGAAGGGACAGACCCCGGAAGGGACAGACCCCGGAAGGGACAAGACCCCGGAAGGGACAGACGGGAAGTTCCACATAGTGCGACAAGCGCAGTAACCGCGAAGAATCCTTCTTCCCCGCGCACCTAAGTCAGATACCTCACTAGCTCTATCACTCGGCCCAGTGGAGCGAACTCCTTCGCAGTTACACCTATTTTCTCCACGGCCGAGACTCGCTGGGTATCCACGCAAAAGATGCGTAATCGCATTGCGTGGCTTTGTTCCCGCATCCATTCGCGGTCGGGCGCCGGGACAATGCCGGCTTACGACCGGCAGACCTTTTTTGAGACGCAAGTTCTAGCAGATATCCAGGGATTTCCCGGAGTGCGCTAAGCATAACAACCCTCACTCACGTGAAGGAAGTACCCGAACAACCACATTACTTAAACCACCTGAAAATGCTCGGTAGTTACCCCCCCCTTTATCCTCATCTTTTTTCTCTATGTCTCTGGACGACGAAACAAACCCATACTACCGTCGAAATAACAAACCTTGCCCAGGCTCCACGCAAAGACATCGTTAGTGGTTATGGAGACCTGTGCTTGGCAAAAGCCAACAGCATCGCTCACAAATCGCACCGAGGAACGGCTCCATTCCCGGTGGAGCACCCCAAGCATGGAGATCCTGGATGTCCTTCTTCAAACATCGTTTCGGTAGCACAGATCTCTCGGGTCACCCTCTTCGCCCTAGGCCGGGAGACGACCCGGCATCTCCGTCCTCGACAGACAGCCGGCAGCCGCCGGACCCCTCCTTAAGCGAGGTAACTCCAGCCGCCGCCACCCGCCAGGCTGACCTGGTCTGCCTCGCAGACATCGAGCCCCGCCCCATAGACTGGCTTTGGAAAGACCGCCTCGCCGCTGGCGCTCTTTCCGTCCTCTCCGGAGACCCGGGCTCCGGAAAAACCTGGGTCGCCCTCGCCATTGCCGCCGCCCTAAGTCGAGGGCGCGAGCCTGCCGCCCCTTCCGGCAGTAGCTGTACTAGCCCCTGCACGTGCCTTTACGCCTCCACCGGGAACGGAGCCGCCGAACTTCTCCGCCCGCGGTTTACCAATCTCGAGGGCGATCCCGCGCGCCTCATCCTGTTGCGCGGTGCCCTCGCCGCCGGCTCTGCCCAATCCGCCGCTCTGAGCCTTCGTGACATACCCATGCTCGAAGACGCCCTTGATAGAACCCACGCCCGGCTACTCATTATCGACGCCTTGCACAGCTTCTTGGGGGCCGATGGCCACCGTGCCAACGATTCCGGGCGCGCATTCGACGACCTGGCTCGTCTGGCGGAAAACCATCGCTGTTGCATTCTCCTGGTCCGCCATCTCCGCAAGCGTGGACGTGGCCTCGTTCCCGTCGAGCTCTCCGCCGCGGTCCGCACCGAGTTCCTTGCCGGAAGTAGTCCGGATGCGCCGGCCCGCGCCGCGTTGGTGCAGGTGAAATCCAACTTAGGCTGCCTCGCTCCGTCGCTGGGATACTTTATCGACCACACCGGCTCCTTCTCCTGGACCGGGCCCAGCAAGCTCGCACCGGAGGAACTCATGAGCGACCGGCCCATCGGAGCAGGTCTGCCCCTGCGCAAGCTCGCCGCTGGATGGCTGCGCGATTACCTCAGCGACGGGCAGCGCTCCCAATACAACGTCGAGACAGCGGCCCAGCGTGACGGTATCTGCATCAGGACCTTGCGTCGCGCCAAGTTTGATCTGGGCGTCGTGAGCACTAAAGAGAGCATCTCCGGCTGCTGGAACTGGGCCCTCCCGGAAGACGAGGAGCTGTTCAATGCGTAGGGCCCCCTAAATGACTTATGGGGGCGGGAAAATCAAAAGATTTGGCCATCTTGATAAAACAAAGGACTTAGCTGCACCATTTGGCCATCTTGATGAAACAAAGGACTTAGCCGCCACCAGGACGGGAACAGCGCGTTCCTGAAACCCAACCCTAACCAGGGCCGCCGCCCCTGGCACGCCCCAAGGGGCGGACAAACGGATCTTTCTCATCAACGCGCTACTCAGCTCTTCGGCGGGATCCGTCCTCGTCAACCGCGTCGAAACACGCCGGGACGGAACTCGGGATGAGCCCGGCCTCTCGTGATCACCAGGAGAATGCGGCAATCCTCCGGCTGGTCACGGGCATTTTAATCCCCCAGAAAAGCGGCTTAATTCGCCACTACCTATCTTCGTGGGCCCGGCTGCTTGAATATGCAGCAGGATCGTGCATCTAGAGCATGGCCAGATGCAACCATGGTTGCATCACCTAGCGGAATACCGGGAGTTCGACGAAAGCTCAGCGCAGGTTTTGGCAACAAAGTCACTCGGAGACATCCCCCTGGTCGTTCTATCTCACGACACGAGTGAGCCGGGGCCAATGGCCACTGCCTGGTCACAAATGCAGAAGGATTTGACATCGCTTTCCTCACGGTCCTCATAAATTGTAGTTCCAGGAAGCACGCATATGATCCAGGCGGACCATCCACAGGCTGTGATCGACGCGATCCACGAGATTGCTGAACTACGGTGATCTAATATTCGCAAAGGGTCACTCAGGTGTCAGGATGCGTCGTTTCCCCAACTGGGGAGCGTGCGAAGGGTCACTAGGAACGGTGGTGGGATCTGCAAGAATGCGAGGATCCGTTATTGGTACCGAGATACCCGTTGAGCGAATTACAGCATTACTGTTTGCAATGGTCACGTCGATACCGTGTAGCCCTGCGGGAGCATTGTCGGTACGCGGAAATTCTAAGATGTAGCGACCACGAAGCATATCCGTGAACCTCTCGAGATCTCGCCGGATCTTGCTTTTGTCGGTCGTAAGTACGACGCCACCGGTCAGTCCACAGACTAAATTCAAAGAGTCTTCGGGATTCGGTAGTAATTCATGCGGGGTCATGCCAAAGATGGCGACTGCCGAGGCAGCGGCGAAACGCCTGAGGTCATTCCATGTGTTCGAGCTTCCCTGAACAGGCCCGCCAGTGACGGCGAGGATAACGCGTCGACCGGGAAGCGAGGACAGATTCTCAGTCATGACCGCCAAGGCGTCCCACAGGTGCACTGCTTTCATACAATGCGCTTGCTTTCGTTGACCGCGACTGTTCCACAAGCGAAGAGCTGCGTCAACACCGTCCTTGAGTTTGGTGCTGTCGGCTGGAACGTTGTAGAGAGAACGTGTCAGAGTGCAGTCAAGAGCGTAGATGGAAACGCGATCTACCTGCCGCAGGAAAGTCGGTGACAGACCTGCGATGACGTCATCGATATCAGGCATCAATTGAGCGTCGGATCGGCTTACATCAAGGAGGATGGAAAGCGCGATCGGGTCTTCGCCCTCCAGACGCACATGGGTAGGGCGAAATTTCGGTCCCGCGTCAAGGCTGACTGCGAACTTCGATGCAGAGATGAGTGGAAGAGGCTTGAGGGAGGGGCTCAGCACTAATACTGGCATTTGCAACAAGTTTGCATATGCATGGAGTGTCATTGGCGGGGGATTCTGGCCATAAAGCAAGCATGCGCCAGTGATAAGCGAGACGAGCAATAAAGCAGTCAGGAAAGGTCGACGCAGGTGAGGCCGATTGCTATGCATTCTGTTAGCCCAGTCAGAACCATCTTCTTCCACAGGTCATGTCGGCACCTCCCCACCATCATACCCCGCAGTTCCTACCCGCCGTCGTGCGAGCCTTGCTCAGGCTTCGGTGAGACGGAAATGGCACTTTAAAAACAAGCGCCGCCCCACCCAATTAGAGCAAGTAGGATGGCCTCTCCAAGTCCCGGGGAGCGACTGGTCTCGTTTCTTGTGTTTTCCAAAGCGCCACTTCCGTCGCTCACCGAAGCTGGCAGATTTGTCGAGGGTAGCTAACTATCTGCACCCGTCATTGCCTGCTTTAGGAACTCCGATAAACATGATGGTAACCGGAGGTATCTTGATTGTTCCGGCAGGCTTGGAAATCCCATCGAGTTCTGGCAAAGCATCATTAGCTCCAAGTTCAAGCAGCTTGTCGTTAAGCCGAACTCGGTTACTCTGGAGCGGCTCCGCCGATAGCATGTATGTTTCCGAGGGCCCGGGAAGGGAAAGCGTTTGTTCCGCTTTTTGGTCTGCATTGATGGCGAGTATAGCCACTCCACCGGTCACACCTCGGAGACAATGAGCGTAGAGGTGCAGGTTCGGTGAAGGCGATCTCTCAGTCTGCAATACTGTCGTTCCCATCAGCCTCCGCCAAAGCACGGCTGCCCAGAAGTTCGGGCGAGGTGTGAAGTCACCCTCGTGCAATAGCCCGTAATCGCTGGAATCAAGCGTATTGTGCATCACGACCTTTACGCCGTCGTGTGCCATCATGCCTAGTTGATTCAGGTAACGAAACGTATCCAGGAAGGTTGATGCCCACGGATTACCGCCGCACGCGGCATCAGCAGTTTCTGTGATCCAGAGCGGCTTTCCCGGATCAAACTTCTCACGCAGGCCTGCGTAGTAGGCCTCGATTGCTTGGGGTCGACCAAGCCATTCCGCGGAGAGAGCATCAGCGGCGGTCGTTCCCATAGAAGCGCCCATCTTGGAGCAACGGTTGGAGACAGCCGGGTAAACGTGAAACGAAAACGCGTCGAAGGTGGCGCCCGAAGCCGAAAGGAGATCAGTGCTGGGTATGATGCCTGGGACCGGCATAGACAAAGCACCGCCCTCAGCCACCGAACCAGGACCAAGCAGAATCGTCTTGGCAGAATGCTCCACAAGAAAAGACTTGAACACGGCCAGATCTTTTCCATACTCTGCGGCGTCGTAACCTTTAGGTGCGCCACCCATACTGGCTACATTCGGTTCATTCATGAACTCCGCCGCAGCGATCATTCCGCCAACGGATTTCGTATACGCAAAGACCTTTGCTGCTTCGATTGGCGTCCATTTACCGGATGCATCCCGCACACCAGGGCTAATGGCAACCGAGGTAACAGGCTCAGCGTTGACCGCCTTTGAGAAGTCCACGACCCCTTTCCATTGTTGCTGGGTGAGGACACCTCCAAACCCAGATGGTGGGGTTTCCGGAGCCGGCCCCGGACTATCTGTGAAATACGTTGTGTTCGCCCAAGTCCCGCTTACCCTTATATAGGCCGGACCAAGCGCCTTGGCCAACTTCCGTAGGCGTGCATTGGCGAGGTCCACGGGTGGACGATACTCATACATGTTCGGGTCCATGCCAGACGGAGTATCTCCGGAGGATGCCGGCGATCCACTCGTTTGTTTCGCGGGAGAGCTATAGGGCTTCCAGAACTTCCCCCCGGTCACTTCGAGCATTTCAACGTTGTAGGACTGAAATCGCTCATCGATTGTCCCGATGCGCCGCATCTTGGCCGGATCGAGCGAAACGGATTGAGCACCTGCAAAGAAAGCTGTCATTGACACTGTTCCGAATATTGCCAAGACGATGAGCTTCCCGAATCCTTTTTCCACTCCTTGCCTCCGTACGCCCATTTTGGGAGCGTGTCTTGTAGACCTTGCTATCTTTGATATCACGAGGATATTCCCTTCGTAATTCCGCGGAACATCCATTGTGGGCATCAGCTTGTTAAATCTGAGTTGTGCGCGCGCATGAATAACTCGAGCGCGCTCGACAACTTGGAAGACGCCACACGGCCTGAGGCCTTTCCAGGGTAGATGACACGGACGCTGGCCAATCCGTAGCGCGTAGGCAGAGATATCGTCGCTTGTCATGAAGTCGCAGACCCACAGAGCGTTAGCTTCCGTGATCGAGAAAGAACTGGCAAGCCGGCACGCGAGGGAGAGACTTATCTCGCTTATCTCGCTTTTCTCGCACTTTTATTTGGAAACCGGCAACCCACAGCCTAATGCCAGTCTCGGAACAGGTCCGGGACCTGTTCCGGAAATAAATGAGTGGGTTGGAACTGCTGGCCTGGGACTTTTAGCGCTTATAGCGCTTTTAGCGCACTTTTATTTGAAACTTCGAAAAGCACGGCAGATCGGCGCCTCTGCGAGGCGGACGGAACTCGGGGAAGGGAGGTTTCGGTGCAACACTCGTCCACTCTAGCCTTGGAACCGGCCGTCATTTCCGGGGGCGTTAGCGTTTGCGTGAGAACCGAAGAGAAACAGCAGGTCCCTCCACTGCGCTGCGCTCCGACCGGGGAGGTCTTGGGCCTTGGGCCCACCCAAGGGGATGAAAAACGCGGAAGCGATCGCTCTGTCCATCCCTCGGTAACGGCTGCAAAGGTCAGCGCTGCCCTCCCCTTTGTCATCCCGAGCGAACCCGGATTTCCTGCCACGCTGCACTGGACACAGCCGCGTGTGCTGTTTTCTGTAGGAGAAAACCGCATGAAGTCCGTCAACGCCAACAAGATCAACAGGAAATCCGGCGAAGCCGAGGGATCTGCAGTTCTTTTCCCCCCACAACCCCTTCCGGAAGTGTTTTTCGACAGAGTTGTGATGGGCCTTCGGCGTCGGCGTGCCACACTACGTGACAGTGGCTGCCTAAACCCGATCAACCCACTTTAATGGCTCGAACCTCTTTAGCGCGATCATCGACCAGGATTGTGGGGAGTTCACCCGGGTTCTTGACTGGGAGGCTGCGGATGTGATCCATGATTGCCTGCCATTCCTTTATTTCCCGGATAGCGCCATCATCCGCCATCGTGTCGATACAACTCTCATCCACGGTGCATGGCGGCGGAAGCAGGTCGGGCGTGTCATGGCGAGGGTCTTGGAGCAGCTCGATCCTCGATTTGAGAGGCTGACCCTCCTTGTTCTTGGGCGCCAGCGTTAGTTTGCCCTTGGTGAACTTGGGGATGGCCGCGACAAATTTGCCGAACATCAAGGGGCTCACGACGCTATACAAGCGTTTGTCGTTCCCGGAGATATCGATCGCATGGTAGCCGTGGTCCATGTCTCCCAGTTCTATGGCCGTCACCACATCAAATTGCGGTCGCGACAGGTCGTATCGGCATCTCATCCCGGACGTGCGCGGAAACATCTGGCCGGGGTGAGCCGGGTTATCTATGAACAGGAACTCCAGAATATGCTTCAACTCCTGGCCCGTGATGTAAGCGGTCACCAGTGCACTTCCCGCGGTCGAATCCACTACGCCGAAACCAAGCGGGCCCACGGCGAACACGTCATAGACGGTTGCCACGCCTGTCTTGCCCCGGGTGAGTCCTGCTCGCATCAGTCCATTGCCGGTCATGCCGACGTCGGCATTCGTGGCTTTTCGGAAGGCGTCGGTGACTAAATTGGCTAAGGGCGTGCTCGCGGCGATGTCGGTAAACGTGTTAGGAATGTCTTGTTGGACCCTGGCCAAGTGCTGATCGATGCTGTAACCACGCGAGGCGAACACGACCTCGGTAACAGTCTTCTTAAGCTTATCGATTTCGTCCGCGATGGCGTGATCACCCGCGATAGTGTCGTCGATCGGGATGAGCCGGTAGGAATCGACGGACAGCGTGGCGCCGTCCAGGGTGATCACCAGTTCGCCGAGGTTCTCTCCATACTGCCCGCTCTGGACCACAGGCGTGCGGCCGTTGACGATGATGGGCTCTTGCAACTCGGTGTGGGTGTGGCCGCCGATCACGACGTCAATGCCCGGCACGGCCTTTGGAAGTTCCACGTCTGGGCCCTCGGTGAATCGCCCGTCCTTCCCTTTCGCCACGCCGCAGTGGCTAAGGCAGATGACCAGGTCCACCTTCTCCTTCTCGCGGAGAACATTCACCATCTCCTTGGCGGTCTCGGTGGCATCGGGGAACGAAGCAGCTCCACCTTCTGTGAAGACGACGGCCTCGTTGCCCAGCAACCCAAAGATGCCAAAGCGAATACCACCGCGCTCGATCACGAGATAGCGGCGGATCACCCCATCCTCGGCCAAGCGCTTGAGGCCGGCCAGTGTGGGGTGGTCCTTCGAAAAGTCGGTATTCGAGACGAGGATCGGTGGACACCGTCCCGCTTTGGCGGCTACGCCAATGGACATCCCCAAACCGTCAGGTCCAAAGTCAAATTCGTGGTTGCCAAAGGTAGTGGCGTCGTAACCCATCTGGAAGAGCAGTTGCAGTTCCGCACCGGTTTCGCGGATGGCGGCTCCGAACGCGGTCCCCATGCTGTAGTCACCATCGTCAAGCACCAGCACCGGCCCCCGAGCTTGGAGCGCGGCCTTCCTCGCCGCGATCAAGGTAGCCAGACGTGCATACCCGCCTCGGGTTTTGTCGTCGTTGAGTGTGAAGGGACTGTAGTCCGAAGCCGGGCTCATCCCGATGAAGTTCGAGTGGAGGTCGTTGGTGTGCAGGATGGTGAAGGTTCTCTTCCCGTCCTGTGCTGCGGATAGGACTCCAGGCAACAACATCGTCGCGTCGACTCCCCCCCGAAGCCAGCTCAGCCCTCGCGACGGGTGAATGTTTCAATGTCCCTTCGCCACTCTAGACTCGCAAGTTGAGCAGGGTAACTGCAAAAACTACCAGCTACCATTATGAAAGTGCAGGATACACTATGTCACAACCGTAACCCAACGGCACCCAGCCGCGTTATTTTCCGCAGAGCAGCTTCGGCTGGCCTTGCTTGCCGGTGATGAGGCGGCCCGCACCGGAGTAGACGCGGCCGATAAGCTGGCCATCCAGGTTCAATGCGGCGGTTTTCCCGCTGTAGGCCATGTTTTCGCCCGTCCCCCGTGGACGGTGTATATAAGTCTTACGAGCTGGCGGGGCGAATAGCCGCCCAGACGATGTGCCTCGGCGAGTCAGCCGTGGTCATCATTCGCCGGACGTCGAAGATGGCCCTTCTTGCACAAACCGCGCCGCCGCCGCCGCCCCGATCGACAGCCTGGTTTCGTGATTTTCTAAGAGATGAACTGACGCCCTACCCGGAAAGAGCCGCACTGGTTGCCCGCATGGTGATTGCTGCAACCATCGTCATGCTCATCACCATGACGTTTCGCATGCCCTACGGCGCATACGCTTCTCTATACGCACTTACCATTTCACGCGAAAGCCCGCAAACAACCGGAACAGCAGTGAAATCCATAGTTGCCGCTTTTGTTCTTGGAGGAGCCTATGTACTGTTCAGCGCCTGGTTTTTTTTCGGCGATCCACTGCTGCGTTTGCTGTGGGTGATCGGGTCGTTGTTCACGTCATTCTATGTGATTAACACTGTGGCGAATTACGGAGCGGCTGCACGCTTCGGCTATTTAATTATCATCACAGTTCCTCTCTGGGATCGCCAGATCCCGACCGAGTTGAAGGTAGAAGGCACCCTTTGGGCGGTATGGGCCATAACCATTGCGAGCGTGGTCGCCTGGTTGGGCGCGTTGGTGTTTGCAGCGATGACGCCTGGGGATGAGCTTGTCCGCTCCATCGCGGAGCGATTAGCTTCCGTTGAAGAGTTACTCACCTGCTATGCAGAAGGCCGGCCGGTCGACGATAAGGCGGCCAAGAGGGTCACACGGTTGGCCATGCTTGGGACATCGAGGTTGCGAAGCAACTTAACGCGCTCCACCCACTCGGGGCAATACCGTGCACAGATGGGCGCGGTTGTGGTGCTCGTCGGAAGACTTGTAGACATCGCCGCCAACCTGACGCAGCTTGGGATTCAGTTTGCCGGCGATGACCGGCAGCGAATACGTGCCTTGGCTGCGAACATCGCGGGCATTCACGCCGATCTGGTGAGCGGCAAAGTTCCAGGCCAGACTGAGGTCAATAGTGAAAATGAACACCCCGGGGGTGTTCCGCTGTTGCGCGAGATGGAAAAAACCGTACCACTGATTCCCATGGTGTTTTCAGGCTCCGGTTCAATAAGCGCGTATGTGCCCTCGCTACCCGCCGGCGAGCGACGATCGACACTTTTTGTTGCGGACGCTCTATCGAATCCTGAACACCTCAAGTTCGGGTTGAGAGGGTGCATTGCCGCGAGCCTCTGCTACATCATCTACACCTCCGTCGATTGGCCGGGCATCAGCACAGCCATCACCACGTGCCTGCTGACCGCGCTTTCCACGGTCGGCTCATCCCACCAGAAACAGTTTTTGCGTTTCGCGGGCGCCATCGTCGGCGGCGTGGTGGTCGGGATGGGAGCGCAAGTGTTTATTCTGCCTTACCTCGATTCGATTACCGGGTTCACGCTCCTCTTCGTGGTGGTCACCAGCATAGCCGCCTGGTTCGCAACCTCAAGTCCACGTCTCTCATATTTTGGGGTCCAGTTTGCCGTCGCGTTCTACCTCATCCACTTGCAGGAGTTTACAATACAGACGTCACTTGCGGTGGCAAGGGATCGTGTTGCCGGCATTTTGCTCGGCCTCTTCATGATGTGGCTTGTCTTTGATCAGCTGTGGGGCTCTTCCGCCGCGGTCGAGATGAGAAGGACATTCATTTCCAACCTGCGATCGCTGGGTCAATTTGTCAGGGAACCGCTACCCGGAACAGAGAAGACTTGGCGCAGCGATTCTCTTCGTGAAACGATCAACAGCAACTTTGACAAGGTGAGGAGTCTAGCTGACGGGGTTCTATTCGAATTGGGGTCTTCCCGGCAGGCGGACCTCGCATTGCGCGATCAAATCCGACAGTGGCAACCGCAGCTGCGTACGCTTTTCGTGACACGGCTTGCGTTGCTGAAATATCGTCTCCAGCTTCCCGGTTTCGAACTACCGGAACCAGTGCGTGAGGTACAGCTGGACTTTGACAATCGGTTGGCCAGACTCCTGGATGGTATGGCAGACCGGATGGAGGGCGAACCAGCAGACGGAACAGACCACTTTGAAGGTGCGTTTGAGCGTTTGGAACGGACAGTCCGGACCTGCTGTTTGGAAGAGCCGCAAGAGTTGCTCACAGCGGAAATGCAGACGTTCCTCGCTCTGTCTCGCAGCATTGAAAACGTGACAGTCTCCCTGAGGCAAATCCGGTGAAACGCGAAAGTAACGGGCTGACAGAGACGAATTGCCTGCGACCAGTGCACCCCATCGCCGAAAGCCCGCGATCCGCGCCAACTATACCTTAGTTCCCTGGGTGGATTGCCGGCACATCCCTTTCCTCGGCAGACTCCCGGCCAGATGCATATTGCTTTGCATAGCCGGAGTCCACAACCGCACTACCCACCTTTTCTCCCTCGTCAAACAACTTCGAAAGGAAATACCGGTTACCGTAATGGTTGAAGACTAGCACGGTCTTCTTAGGGTCAGTCGAGTCCTGTGCTTCGCGTACCTGAAACAAAGCGGCGGTGCGACCATCTGCACTCTCGATTTCCATGAGGCTGAGGTCTTTGTTGTCCAGAACGTGGATGACGTATTTCCCAGGTGGGAGCTTGGACCCTCCCGCGTGGAATGTGAATGGAATATTCGCCTCCAGCTGACCGATGATCTGGCCCTGAGCACTGATTGTGCTCATACCGAGGGCGACGCCGATAAACCCTAATAAGCAAAGTAGTCTCTGTTTCATATACTCCTCCTTCTGCGGCTCTGCGACGAAAGGCCACCTTGCAGCGATACCGATCGGCAGGCACCCTTGGCAAGAGCAATGCTTGTGCCAAACAAGGACGGGCATAAGTCACGCTATTTCAGTAGAAGACCACGCTCGGCGCGTCGAATACTGTCGCTTGGCAGCCACGCCGTCTAAATTTCGACATGAGGAGGCAGCGAACCGTCTGGTTTAAGCGATGCGATTCGCCAAGGCGTCGCGAAGGAGGGGAGTGCCCGTTGACCTAAGCGGTTGACCGGCATGATTTCGTCCTGGTCAAATTTATCGGTCTCAAGACGCGAGCAGGTCTGCAATGGGCAGCGTCAGCCCCTTACCTCTCGTGGACAAGAGAGGGGGCCCCCACGTCACGCGTCGATTGCCATGCGATCTGCTGCCATTGGCCATTGCGCCGCTCATAGACGGTAAGGATGAAAATATTAATATCGAATGGGGCGGGCTGAACTCGAGAATCCGTTACCTTCACGGCGTACTCGCCATCGATGACCGCAGCACTTCCTAGGACGCGGACATGCAAATTCACGGGGCGCCAGGAAATGTAACGCAACTGTCCGCTACGAATCGCATCCAGATAGCTTTTCTTCGTATCTACTTTGCCGCTGGCGTGAATATAGGTGACATCATCCGCCATAATCCGCTCGAGCGTGGCCACATCGGAATGCTCCAGCGCCGCAGTGCGAGCCTGTTCGCGAGCTAAGACCTGCTTTGCGGCATCGCCGGTGGGGGTTTCCACGGATGCGGCCTGCGCCATGCTTACCCCCAAGGCAAGAGTCAACAAGAGCTGAACCTTCTTCACGTGTTCTCCCCAGATTCCGTCAATCCGTAATTGTCTTCTGATCAACCTTTTCTAAGTGGATGTCTTTGACGCTTCGCGATAGCGCCACGCTAAAGTCCTGAACGTTTCTGAGCTCGAAGATCGCGGAGTTGACCGCCTTCGGCGTTTTAATACGAAAGAAGTCAGCGCCCTTCACGTTGTCCAAGTAAAAAACCGGCCGGACATCCGGCTGGCTCCAGGAAAGTTCAACGTTCGCCAACTCGATATTGTTTACGTTGCGGATAAAGAATCCGCTCGCAGGGATGTCACCGAACCTATACGGTTCAGGATATCCCTGCTCCATTTGTGGCACCACCCGTGCTGCCATTTCGCGTGTTCCACCTCCGCGATGCTCCATATACAGGTCGTGGATCTTGATGTCTTCGATCGGATTCGAAGGAATGCCCATGATGAGTCCCGCGCCGCTGTATTGCGACGCTGAGTTGTAGCTGACAACATTACTGATGATGATCCGTTTCACGGTGCCTACAGGCACCCCCGCGGGACCTCGCATGCGGCTTCCCAGGCGGAGGAATAATGGGGTGTTGGTGCAGTCACGCATCGTGACACCGCTAAAGGTAATATCCTCCAGCAAAGCACCATCGACACTTTCGAGCGCAAATCCGCGGCAGCCATCAAAGACACAATTCGAAATCGTGATGTTCTTGAAGCCTCCGTTCGACTCCGTACCGCATTTAATGCGGCCAGTGGGAGCCACCTTGAAATCGGCAGGCCAGCGTTTATACGTGCCGTCCAACATGGTTCCCAGCACATAAGCGCCGGTGACATAGCAATTCGTAATCGTTACATTCTCGGTGGAACGTGCGTAACCCAGTGAAAATGAGCTTTTAGGGCAAATGCCATCATCCCAGGGAGAATTAACGCTGCAATTCGACACGCGAACGTTGTGGCAGCAGTCGATATCTATTCCATCCCGGTCGGTATCAATCTTCAGATTGTCGATCGTCAGGTTGTCGACCCCGGTCGCCAGGATACCGAAATGGCCACCTTTCAAAATGGAGAAATCCCGCAGGAGGACGTTGTGGCAATTCTTGAGTGCGATTGTCTTATTCCCCATGCCTGGAGCTTCGGCTCGGGGCTCCTCTGAGCCGCCGCGGCTTAGCCCCTTGCCCCATATCAATCCTGGTCCAAGGATGGCAACGTCGTGGATCCCTTCACCCCAGATGAGGCTATTGTGCCAATGATTGTGGCCATAATCCTGATAATCTTCCCACGGTGTATTCGGCTCAGCGGGATCATAGGCTGCGCCGCTGGTGCTGCCGCCTGGCGCAACGCTTGCTGCCAGAATCGTTGCTCCAATCTCGAGGTAGAGCACGACATTGCTCTTCAGGTGAATTGAATACGAAGCATACGTGCCCGAGGGAAATCGAACCGTTCCCCCTCCCTGGGCGCTTGCCGCGTCGATGGCTTTGTTGATCGCCGGGGTATCGATCGAGGCGCCGTCGCCTCGCGCGCCATAAGCTCTTACATCGAATACGGCATTCGTACCCGCCCCCGGCATGATTGCAGTTTGCGCCTGAAGGGGGAGGGAAGTGCCTGGCATAGCGCCAGCCAGACCGGTACTTGCCAGCTTTAGAAAATCCCTTCGAAAGACGGTCATTTCTCTTCCTTCCTGTTGCTAACTGTCTTCTTGGTCTGGTTGGGAAACGACTTGGCCAAGTAGGCAGTAATCTGGTTGAGTTCGTTGTCGGTGGCGACGGCGCCCTGGGCGGCCATTAGCCGCACCAGGTCGTGCCATTCTTGCGGGCTGAGTTGTTCGTTAGCCACTAACCCAGGCGAGTGGCAACCAGAACAGACTCTTATCGTTACGTCACGCCCCGCCCCGGGGGGCAAGACGCTGATGGGCAACGGAGGCTTGGGCAGCAAGACGGTAGCGGCACCGGAAGGCCCACTCTCTCCGTTGGAGTTGACGGAGCTCACCGTGTATTGGTAGGTCATTCCATTATCTGCCGTCATGTCGGTAAAGATGGTCGATGTGAGACCGCTCGCGGCGATTTCAAACGGCTCGTTCGTAGTCGATCTCTTCACGGTATATGTGGTGGCGTCTCTCGAGGTCGCCCATGACAGCGAAACTTGCCTATCTCCAGGGGAGACAGTCACGCTTGACGGCGGCAATGGGGCAGGGCCATCCGGCAGCAATCCATACACGCAAAGTTCACCGCTTCCCGTATTTCGTGTTCCGAAGCTGGCGAGATAGACCTTACCGTTTGCGATTGTGGGCGGAGCCGTCTTGGAATAGTTGTTGCAATCGTCGCGGGTTGGGTTTTCAAGAGAATTCCAGAGCTCATGCAGGATATCGTCCGCGTCGTAGGCGTGCAGAATGCCGGGTCTCGACTCATGCCATGAACTTCCGCTCGCGTGAATGGATGCCCAGAGAATTCCATCTTTCTTCCCATTTGCCGAAAGCGAGATCATTGCGCCAGGATGACCTTGAGTCACCTCCGTCCGCATGGCGAAAGGCGATTCTTTGAGCTTGTCGCCCTCGAAGTGATAGGTTCTCAGTCGATCTGCCTGCCCCCACATATAAACCAGCGGACCATTCTTCGCGCTGTTCCAATAGACCAGGCTGGGGAGTTGCGAACTGGTTGCTTGAAAATGCTGGACCGCCTGGCCGTCGCCCAGATGTCCCATGTGATGGGCATCTACAAGGTAAAGAAGTCCCTGCTTCCCCGCATCCATGACCAGACCGGTTCCCGGAACCAGAACGGCCCCGGAACAATTGAGATCCGCATCGATGGAGTCAAGATGCGCATGATCTGTCGGCGTAAACCAATCGAGTATTTTGAGGTTGGGGTCGAGTTTGAGGAAGCTTTCGCTGAAGTCTGAGCTGCCATTCCAGCTTCCATTGCCGGTTACAAAGTAGATGTTTCCTTCTGCATCCACGGCAGGACCCTGCCCAAATTGCCAAATACTTGCCGCTTGTCCTGCAGGCGAAGTATTGAACACTCCGGTCTGCTGGAGCGACTTCGCGTCATAGCTGAGCAGGAAGCCATGATAGGGCTCTTTGTCACAATGAGACGAATAGCCGATGTATACCTTTCCGCGCGAGAGAAGCAGGCCGGGCCGTTGGCTCTGCATAAGCGGATGGAAGCCCGGCGCTGTAATCGTAACCGGACTCAGCGCGCGATCTGCACCGGTGGCAAGGTCCAGCGCGTGCAGGCGCTGCATAAAACCGCTGCCTATCCGCGTTGCAGCTACAACGTAGAGTGTGCCATCCTGGGCATCGATCACCGGTGTTCCGATAATGCCCATGTTCCCATTCATGTCTGAACAGCCATATTTGCCATCGTAGACATTGGGGGGCGTACCAAAGTTGACGTGCCAGAACGGTTCGGAAGCGTAAGGATCATTGGCATCGAACGCATACACGCTATTGTTCACAGTGGTGACGTATACCAGATCATGTGTCCCACCGCGCAACTTGACATTGGCTACCACCAGCGGCTGGCCGTAGACCTGATCGTCAACCACTCTCCGAAAAAGCATGCCAAACCGCTTCGTGCTTACGTCGGACGGGGTGAGAATGACCTCATTCAAGTTGGCCCCGGTGCGCTCGCCATTGTTATGTTGCGTGAGCACGCTTACCGGACTGCGGACCGGCGACCCGGAACCGCCCGAAAGAAGCGGGCCGGTCAATAGAAACAAAGCCAGGATGCGCATCCATTGGCAAACGCGACCCATTACCCCTCCCAAGATCATGTTCGCGAAATCCGCCAATCTATCCCACCGACACTACTCGAGTTTCCCCAGACCTGACATGAAGAGCATAAAAGCTTTCAACCATTCCTCCAGCACGTGTTGCGCTCTCGGCAGGAACTCTACTGCCGTCGACGAGGAGCTTTTTCGAATTTCCGGGAAAGCTTGCCCGCCAAAGGATGTCCGGTCCTGATTCGTTGGAAAAAGTCGTTGCCCCCGTGAGCGTGTGCTTAACGGAAATAATATTGTGGCCGACGGGCACATGGTCCAGGGCGGCCCATTCGGTTTCGGCTGTCAGCTGAGGATAAGTCTCAATCTCCTCTGGACGGGAAGACGGATGAATACCCATCAGCCCGGCGCCCAGATTTCCAATGACCGTGTAGGACACTTCCGGATATTCGCGGCGTTTCAGGGCTGGGTTCATCAGCGCCACCAATACTGCGAATCCTGACGAAGAGCGGCCATAGTTGTAAAAGATGTCAGGAAGGTAAGTTCTTCCTTCGACTCCGCCGACAATTCCACCCAGCGTCGCGCTGTCCAGCCGCAGGCGCTGCTCTAGTTGGTCGAGCGCGGCCTGAGTTTTCGGTCCGCTTTCGGTCAGTCCAAAGTAGAGAGGAAACTGTATATCCGTTCCCCCTGTGCTGGCTTTCAGGTCCGGATGGAACTTGCCGTCTTCGCCAAGTGCGGCGAAATAACAATTGCGGGATGTATCCCACCATTTGCTGTTGTAGAGCGATTTCAGATCGCGCGCTTTGGCCGCAAACGCATTGGCTACCGCTTGCTCGTCTTTGGCGTGCTGGAAGGCAGAATAGGCTTCGTAGGCCGCATACTGGGCCGCGATCAGGTCTGCTCCTACCAGTACGTCGTTGGCGAGGTCTTCGTCGTAGGTGCCGATGCCCATGTGGCCATCGGTATGCAGGTGCTCCAGTAGACCATCGTGGTTGTGATCCCATTGCTTCACATAATCGATCACGGTGCGGCGGTAGTAATTCAGAAAGACATCGTCGAGATAGGCGTTGTCCCCGGACCACAGCCACTGCCGGTAGCAGGCATCGACAACGTCAAAGTTTGACGGCAGGTCGTACCAGAAATTCTGGTCGCTTTTGTAGTCGACGGGGGCGGGCTTACCGTCTCCAGTGATCTCCCACCAGGTACACCACTTTTTCGAAGCTGAGATGTGTTCGGCAAATTGGCGCAGCATGTTTCGGGTTCTTGGCGCCAGTCCAAGAAGCTGCGCGCCTGTGCTCATGTGGGAGACGTCGCGCATACAGAAGGCATTCCTGCCGGGCAGTGCAGCTTCATACCAGGGGCCGATCGCGGGGCTATCGCGACGGTAAGCGAGCGCCTGGGCTTTGGCCCAGCGAAAGCCCTCCACCAGTGCTGTATCGGATGAGGCAAACTCCAGCGTTCCTTCCGGCTGCTTCTGCGGAGAGCCATCGACGAAGCTCAGGCGAGCGAGCTGGCCGAGCGCGCCTTTAGACAAGGCCGCCGCGGTCATCAGCGAACTGAGGAACTCTCGCCTGGTGACGAAGGATGTGGTTCCAGCCCTCAGCTCGGCAACCGCGAAGCGGGACTGCCGAGTTTGATGGCGAAGCGTTCCTCTTTCGCAGCCGGCGCTGACGAGATGGGGCGCATACAGAGGAAGTTTTAGCATGAACCCCTTCCCATCACAACCGACTCCTGTTCAGCCACGCGCAGTTTAGAATGTGAAGGTCAACCCAAGCTGCCCGTAGCGTGGCTGGAAGTCGCTGCTGATGACTCCGAAGGTCGAGTCGTTTACGCCGGTATCCGGCTGCCCCAGGTTCACGTGATTGAACGCGTTGAAAAAGCTGGCCTGGAAGCGAAGTTGTTTGCCCTCACCGAAGAAAATTCCTTTGCTCGCGGTAATGTCCCAATCCTGATAACGTGGTCCGTAAACGTCTCCGACGCCGCTGTTTCCGAGGACGAAGCCCTGCGGTTGCGCGAAGCAGCTCGTATCGAACCATTGGCTGATGGTGCGAGGATTGCTTTGGCCGGTGCACACGTAATTCGCGCGCTGCCCGCTATTCTGGGGTAGGAGACCACCGGCGCTGGCAGTAATGAGCAACGGCGGTCCAGAGCGGAAATTCGTGATCCCGCTGATCGACCATCCACCGACAAGCGCGTTCTCCGCCCAAGATCCGGAGTTGAGCCACGGCTTATTGCGTCCGAAGGGCAACTCGTAGATGTAAGTGAGAGTAACGACCTGCGGGTAGTTGTTGCGCTGCCAGCTAGCAGTATCCAGCTCCTCGCGAGTGGAGTAGGACGTGATGGGATTATTGATATTATCCATCATCTTTGACCAGGTATACGCGGCAGTGAAGGTCAACCCCTTGCTCGTGCGCTTCTGCAGCAGGAACTGGGCGGCATTGTAGTGCGAGTTTCCGCCGCTGTTGCGGAAATCCATGGTCGAGATGTCGGGGGCGATGCCGTAAAACGGCAAGCAGGCCGGAAATGGCGGGGGCGCGGTGGCTAGGTTATAGTTCGGGGGGTTGCACTGGTTGAGCTGGTAGTCATGATAGAGATGACTGCCGGCGGTGCCTACATAGGCCATGTGAAGCGACATAGTCGGAGTCAACTGTTGCTCTAGACTGACGTTCCAGGCCTGAGCCACATCCTGCCGGAAGTTCTTCGCCACCTGATATACGCCGAAGCCTGGAGGCGAGGCAATAAATCCGCCCGCCGAGAAGGATGGCAAAATCAGCGGCTGGTAAACTACGCCGGGCGTTACACCTGGTGTGCCGGCAGTATTACCAGGCAAACCATTCGCCAGGGTAAGCGAGCCGCAGCCCGAATACAGGTAGGTCTGAGCGCCAGTATAAGGGGTTAAACAGTTCGATTGGACCGCGCTATTGTTCTCCTGTTCCAGAAATGGGAAATTTCGTTCCAGGGTCCCGCCCATCGCGCCAAAGTTGTCATTGAAGTAGCTGATCCCATACGCGCCGCGAATTGCGGTCCTGCCACCGTTCGCGGCATAAGCAACGCCCACGCGTGGTCCCACGTTCCCGTAGTAGGTATCCAAATTCGGCCCGCGATTACCGGAGGACGCAATCTGAATCAGGCCGGCGTCTGATCCGGTGGTGACGAAGTTGCTTTGAAAGTTGTTGGTGTCGACAGGCGAGGTGTAAATGTCATAGCGGAGGCCGAGGTTCAGAGTGAGCTTGGGGGTCACGCGATAATCGTCCTGGGCAAAGAACCCTATGAAGTTGGTTCGGGTGTTGGGAGTGGTGAAAAAGATGTCGCGATGGGCGCCACTGAGAGCGCCGACCAGCCAGTCGCTCAACGATGCAGCGGTGCTGCCGGTTCCGGTGTAGTCACCGCTCGAATAGAATTGACCGCGCGGATCGTTTTGCGCGTTCTTGACACGCGCCTGAATATGGTTGTAGCTGATGCCGAACTTCAGGTTGTGGGGGCCTCGGATCATGTTGAACTGGTCGTTAACCTGGTAAATATTGGAAAGTCTGCCCAACGTGTTAGGCACCCAGCCGGGGTCACCAACAGAGTTGAATCCGAAATTGATCTGGGCGATACCGCTGGTAACCGGCTGATCGGACAGGTTCCCGTTGGGGACACCGAGATTATTGTTCGCAGAGATTCCGTACTGCGCGTCGTAGTCTATGGTAGCGTAGCGGCTAAACCCGAGGCGAAACTGGTTGATCGTCTTGCTCGAAAGGAAGTAGTCCCACCCGAGCACATCGTTGGTGGTCACGCTATTTCCGTTGGCGTTTCCATTATTCATGTAGGGAGTGCCGGGTGAAGGCTGCGTGTAGTTCCGGTGAAAATACGAGGCGCGGGCAAAGAAGTGGTGCTTGTCGGAGAAAGCGTAATCGCCCCTGATATCGAACTGATTCACCGTCTCCTCAGTCAACTGCGTGTACGCGTAATTGTTCGTGGCCCCCGGGAGGTTCGGCATCACCTCAATTTGGGGACTCATGAAGTTCGCAGCGATCGGCACAATGTCGGCCGCCGGCACGGTGTCGTATGTGCCGGCAACCGTAACCGCCGAGCTTGCGGTGCAAGGAACCGCGCCAGCGAGTCCGTTGGCCGCCGCGCTCATCTGGCAGGCCGCGGCGTTGGTAATCGGGCCTGCTCCATTGACGTCGAAGGCCGACAGGTCTCCCGCCCGGGCCGCGGCCGTCGGCACGCTCCAGATTCCGGAGGAGCTTTCATGCTCGAGGAGTGCCTGATAATCCCCTGAGAAAAAGAGCTTGTCTTTGATGATCGGGCCGTCGAGTTCGCCGCCGAACTGGTTCATGTGAACTGGGGGGTTGACTTTGCTGAAGCGGTCAGCCGCATTGAAATCAGTATTGCGGTTATATTCGAAGAGCTGGCCATGGAATTTGTTGGTGCCGGTCTTGGTCGTCATGTTGACCACCATGCCACCGAACGTCCCGTATTCGGCGGTAGGGTTGCTCGTCTCCAGCTTCATTTCGGAGATCTCGGCAAAGGGAATTGCGATTGCAATGTAGGCGTTCTCCAATTCCATGTCGGTTACTCCATCGACTAGATAGAGATTCGCCTGGAATGGGAAGCCGTTGACCGAGGTCATGTCTCCATTGCCCGCTCCTCCGGACGACATGGATCCCGAGGCGGCTGGATTCTCGATCTGGTCGCCCCACGCTGCAGGAGTGGTTCCAGGAGCGATCTGCATCAGCGTCTCAAAAAGTCGTCCGTTGACAGGGAGAGCGTTGATCTGGGTCGAGTCGATGGTCTGCCCCAAGTCGGAGGTCGTGGTCTCGACCAGCGGGGTTTCGCCCGTTACCGTTACCTGCTGGTTGACTTGGCCGGGTGAAAGGGTGATATCGACGCGAGTCGACTGCTCGACGAGCACGACGTTGCCCCGCGAAATCGTCGTTTTGAATCCGGGTGTCTCCACTGAGAGGCTATATAGCCCCGGGGTGAGCGTGGGGAAGGTGTAGAACCCCTGGGCGGTGGTGGTCATTTTGTCGCTAACCCCGGTGCCCTCATTTGTGATTGTCACGCTAGCGTTCGGCACAACCGCTCCTGTGGGGTCCAAAACAGTTCCCAGCAACGTACCGGTAACTGCTTGCCCCAGGAGATTGACTTGCATGACCAGCGCCAGGATCAGGAATTCTGCGCACCCTATTAATTTCGCTCGCATAACGGCCTCCATTCCATGCCAGTGCTCGGTGACGGATACATGGGTCCGTCCTTTTCACGCGGACCTATTCCTCCGCCCGACAAACGGTAGGAGTGGGGTGCAATCCCCGTCCAGTTAAACGAGGCTACGCAGAGGCTACGCAGTGCAGAAACAGTCACGTTACATGCTTGGGAGGCTGTTGTTACGTTGCCAGTTACATGGGTATATAGCGGATCGTAGGATTTCCCTCGCCCAACAAGTGGGACATCTTTGGGAGAGGGTCCTGCTTGAGGCCTGGATGCGAAGCTGGGGAACCGGACAAACGCAATATTGCGCGACAGGCTTGCCGTGAATGAATGGGGGGCTCGGCTGTTCGCTAGGGAGATGGCGAGGGTTGCGTCACTGCTGGGTGCGTTGTTTTGAGAGCATGAACCGCCAGAAGCTGGGTGTCTAACACCTGGTAGCCCTTTTCCAGGTTGACTCGCAATAAGGCCTGAAAGGAAGGTATCTTGTCTTTCGGGTTTGCTTGTTCTATCTCCGGTAGGGCTCTCGACAGTTCCTCTACGCCCGATTTCGAAGTCGCAAGCAAGACCGCGCCCTCCATGCCCTTCGTATCCAAGCCTCCAAGGTTGATGATGTGGCGTCCGGGAACCACACCTGGCTGAAAAGAGATCAGGGCATAGTCTGCTTTCAGTGTCCCGGTTGTGGGGTCGCGCTCTGTCCGATAGTCGGTTCTTTCATTGCCCTGGGGGTGGGTGTCCACAATCCGGCCTCCCCACAGATCGTGCAGCGAATCCGACGCCACGTAAAGAAAATCGCCCCTGGTTGGGAGTTGGGCCACAGCAACGTTTTGAAACGAAGATCCCAGCAGAATGACGTTGTGTTGCTTCAGATCATTGGTGGTGATGTCATAGCTGGACTCGACCGTCGGCTTTGCGCCCATTTGCGTGAACAAACTGGTCAGCATGGCCACAGCTACAACGTCGCCGGTTCCGGTGTATCCATTGTCGAAATAAAGCGGGCCCGCCTTTGCCACCAGCGCCGGGTTGGAGGCAAATTGGCGTGCAAGATGCGGATCGACCCTCGCGCCACGGTCGTCACTGGCTCCATGACGGTATCTGAACAGGTCAGTCGACCCATCGAGAAGGAAGAATGCATCCGCATAAGCGAGGATCGGGGCTGGATCCTCCTCGATGAACTTGGTCCAGAAGGCCTTGACAGGGTCGGCCGGTTGTTCGCGTTCCTGTCCCAAGCGAAGTGAAAGCGCATCCTGCTGGCTGCGATGGCGGTAATGATCGGTCCCGAAGCCGGCAGCAAATCCAGCCAGGGCAAACAGAATCACGAGGATCGTTGTGCGGCGTGAAACCCTTACATGAAGTTTTTCTATGCCCACTGCTCCGGCGCCCGCGGGGCCACTTCCTGGTTCAGGCACCGGTACAGGGTGAAGCTTCGACGGCAAAGGTTTGAGGAGCTCAAACTTGGGGAGGTAGTGCCCTTTGGGAATCTCCACCAGTATGGAATCTCGAGAACCTTCCAGTTCGTAGTACTCCTTCAGTTTCTGCCTGAGCCTGTAGACCTGAACCCTGACGATGGGATCGGTCTTAGGATCGAAGTCCGGCTTCCGGCCGAGAGCTTCGACACCAATTGTGTACTCCTTGATTTCATCGGCGTGCGCTTCAAGAGCCCTGCTGGCCAGAAACCGGAACAGTTGCTGAAGGGTCGGTGCGCTTTGAAAGGTCTTGGAAGTTACAATCCTTTGCACCTGATCATGGCAGAGTGTGAGGGAAACGAAACCCGGGTCTGACAGCGTTGGACCACCTGCTAAGCTGCTCATTTTCCGTGCACCCGAACGCGCACACGATTCTAGCAGCACGCTCCTCAAAATCGCCAGTTTCCCGGAGAGCGGAACGGCTCAGCCTCCATGGCAGACAGCAAACCCCACGAGCTTGGCCCGCATCGCATATTTATTGCGATTTGCGAGGATACTGCATGAAAAGGATCTACAAAATTCTAGCCGTCACTACTCTAGGCGCAAGCCTCATAGGCCCTATGTCCTTTGCCCAGGAACATCCAGACGAACACCATGACACCTACGTTCGCCATGACGAATGGAAGAAGGGCTACCACATGAAGCAGGAGGACTGGAACAGGGCGCGACCGGTTGACTATCGACAGTATCATCTAAGCCCTCCACCACACGGCTATGAGTGGCGGTCGGTTGATGGCAACTACGTCCTTGCTGCTGTCGCCACCGGCGTCATCGCGTCTGCGGTCGTTGCCTCGACGGTTCACTAGAGGTCGAACGAGTAGAGGATTGCGCGACGGGCGGGAACGAGGGTATTTCCTCTCGAGTGCCCGTCCGTCCGTGCCGCGAATCCTAAGAGCTGGAGATTGCTTTTTGGGCGGACGAGCCACAGTGGGAAGAGCGCTGCCCGAGTCTACTTATTGCCCCGAGATCCGGTCGACAAACAGCCGCACAAACCGATCCGCGTCTGAGGCCACGCAGACCCGGGCATTTGGCTTTAGAGCAACCAGGTTTTCAATCTCATAGTGATCCCCGTGCAGAACGTTGTTCTCGTCGTATCCCATGCGATTGGCAACGGTTTCACCGCGGGTGAACTCACCTTTGGTTTCCACGTCCACATGCATGTTCTTGAGCGTGACCAGCGTTGGGTCAATCACCACGCCCACTGCCAGCGGGTCGTACATTGCCGCTCCCTGGTACCCGCTTTTCTCCGAGCGGGTTAGGTAGAAATCGGCAAGCTTACCGATGAAGTCGCTTTCCGGCCTGTGACTCGCCTGCAATTGGGTCACATCCTTGCGCGTGATTAACGTGCGCTCCCCGACGTCGGAACCGATCATGGTGACCATCCAGCCCGCATTAAAAACGATTTGTGCGGCCTCCGGA
The DNA here is from genome assembly GCA_963787145.1 of uncultured Acidobacteriaceae bacterium. GTDB lineage: Bacteria > Acidobacteriota > Terriglobia > Terriglobales > Acidobacteriaceae > PALSA-350. The sequence goes on along the minus strand of CAWBBY010000007.1, from coordinate 261,676 downwards.
TCGTTGTAGATATTCGCTTCTGCCGCTCCGTCCACGTTTCCGCCGGTTATGGAGCCCCCCATAATGACAATGTCCTTGACCAGAAGTGCGATCCCGGGATCTTTAGAAACGGCCAGCGCTATATTGGTCAGCGGCCCGACGGGGATGAGCGTGATTTCATGGGGATACTTATGGACCATCTCGATGATTAAGTCGGGCCCAAAGCGCGCATCGGCCTTGCATTTCGGGGCTGGCAAATCGACTCCGGCAAGACCATTCTTACCGTGCCAGAACTGAGCCGTGATCAGCTTTTGATCCAGAGGGTGCTGTGCTCCGCCCGCCACAAGCACATCACATCGCCCCGCAAGTGACACAAGTTTCAAAGCGTTTTCCAGACCTTGTGGCGCCTCAACGTTTCCCGGCACCACGGTCAGCGCTTCGACCTTAAGCTCTGGCGAGTTCAAGGCCAACAGGATTGCCATGGCGTCGTCAACGCCTGGATCCGTATCGATAATCACGCGTCGCGGAGCAGTTTGCGCGGAGCCGTTTGCCAGAATGACCAGGATAAACAGAATCAGATGGGACGTGATGCGCAGTCGCTTCACTGAACGAGTTCCTTTCTTGAAAGAGCGCTAAGAGGACGACATTTAGGGGGCAGGCTGTAGTGTAGTGTAGTGCACGCCAAAAGTGAGACACGGGTTAAGCCGAAACACTGGCTGCAGGAAAAACTCATGTTCGTGAAGGGTACGGCCTTCAAGGTCTGCGCGAGAACCCGTCCAGTTCCTATTGGGTTCTGCTAGGGCACAGACTCCGCCGAGAATCACTTCTGAACCGGCGGTTCTCACGCAGATACTTCAGGCCGTACTTAAATGCTGGCAATGAATTCGGCTTTAGATGCTGAGGGACGCCTTCCGCAGTCTCTTAGGGAGCAATTGATCGTGCGAGCGACACCAGATCGTCATTGCTCCAATCGTCGCGCGGTTCCGCCGCTGCGCGGGCGAACGTCCAGAGCCGGACGCGTTCGTGTTCGATTCCAGCCAGGCCTGCAAAACTTCGAATCGTTCTATCCGGATCCAATCGCAACCTCGTACGACAGTTGAGCAGGTGCTGGGTCGCATCGTAGGCGGGATCTCCTATGAACGGCTTTGGGTCGATGACCATCCATGGCTCACGTTCTGCCCGAACCACATTGCCCGCGTGCAGGTCGGTCGCTAGCAGGACCTTTCTAGTTGCATTCCGCGGCAACTCCTCAAGTAGCTGCAGACCTTCGCGGACCAGTCCCACATCAGGCCACTGCTCGATCTGGCCCAGCGTCCCGTTAGTCCAATACTCTGTCATAGTTGATAAGGAGCGAAATGGGTGCGGTGTTAATGGCGGCCGCCAAAGGCGACGCAGCAAACCTGAAATCACCACGTCCTGATCGTACTCTGCAAGAGCGCGTAGTGTTGTTCCTGGCGTACAACGCTCCAAGACCATGGCACCGAGCTCATCGTCGGCCTCAAGTAGTCGCACGGTCGGGTCTCCGTCCCAGAAGCGCAGGCCATGAATTTCGTGCTCTCCCTCCATGTGCGGCATGGCAATTTTGAGTACCGCTGGTCTCCCGTTCGCAGCCAGCACAGCTGCTACGTACGAGCAACTTGGCTCCTCAGCATCGAGTGGGGCATCCGGTGTCAAGGCCCATAGGTGCTCCAGACTACGTAGCACATCGGGCAGGCGGTCCAGCCAGGCCGCACGCTCAGGGGTCTTGCGGCAGTTTGCTGCCAGCCCACTCGGGATTCTCAGTTCCATGCTTTCAGTTTAGTGGGCGCTGTATCTGTGTCGTCATCTTGGGGTATAGTCTCCGTCGTCCATCTTGAGCGTCTGCAGGTTGCGCGATTCATCGGTTGCGGGGAAAGCTTCAGGGCCGGCGATAATCAAAAGAAGGTGCCCGGAACATAACACTCTCTCATGAAGAGTCCCGACAAGATCACCGTGGTCGATCGCTTTCGTCCTCTGCGAACCCATCTGCTCACGCTACTGGCGGACCTTGGCGAAGACGACTGGCCACGCCCTACCGCCGCGCCAGGCTGGTGTGTAAAGGACGTGGCGGCACATTTATTGGGGGGCGATATTTCGATTATCTCTGGGAGGCGCGATGGTTTTCGTCCGTCCCAGCAAATCGAGAGCTACGATCAACTCGTTAAACTTGTGGACCGGTTGAATGGCGAATGGGTCCTGGCAGCGCGCCGGATGAGTCCGCGTTTACTCCGCGAACTACTAGCTTTTTCGGGACCAGAAGTGGAGGCGTGCTTTGCGTCTCTCGACCCGATGAGGATGGGCGGTCCGGTTAGCTGGGCGGGTCCCGACTCAGCACCTGTATGGTTTGATCTCGCACGCGAATTTACGGAGCGGTGGCACCACCAGCAACAGATTCGGGACGCCACCGGGCGACCGCCACTCTACGACCCGTACTTTTTATCGCCGGTGCTGGATACATTCGTGCGAGCTTTACCGTATGCCTTTCGCAATGCCACGGCACCGGGGGGAACGTCTGTGAGGTTTGAGATTTCAGGAGAGGCGGGTGGAGTCTGGTTTGTTTACAGGGCCGAAGAAGCTTGGACCCTCGTTCTCGATTCAACCGTCGAGCCGGCGACGAACGTGGTACTTCCTCAGGATGTGGCTTGGCGTCTCTTCACCAAGGGCATTGATCGCGAAAAGGCCCGCTCTTCGGCCGTGATCGGCGGAAGAGCCGACCTCGCCGCGCCAATTTTTGCGACGACTGCCATAATCGGTTGAGTCTTCTTTCGCCACCACGACCCATGATTAAACGTCGCTGTCTTCGTCCAGGTGATCGCGTTGCCGCGGTTTCGCTTTCCCGCGGTTGGCCAAGCGTGTACCCGCGTGCGTATCAGGATGGGAAGCGCCAATTGCAGGAAGCTTTCGGCATCGAAGTGGTTGAGAGCCGCCATGCAATGGCGGACATTCACTGGCTGGCGGCGCATCCCGAGGCTCGTGCAGCGGACCTGATGGAGGTGCTGAAGGACCCCGCGATACATGGGATTGTCTCTACCATCGGCGGTGAGGATTCGATCCGCATGCTGCCATTCCTGGACTATTCGGTCATTCGCCAGAATCCCAAGGTGTTCCTGGGCTACTCCGACTCAACCGTCACCCACTTCGCATTTTTTAAAGCTGGGGTGACCTCCTTCTATGGACCGTCCCTCATGGCCGGGTTTGACGAAAATGGCGGATTGTCACCCTACATGGTGGAATCTGTACGCCAGGCGCTTTTTGCGCCCTCGCCATCTGTATTGATTTCACCCAACTGCGATGGATGGACCATCGCATCCTGGGACTGGGCCGATGAAAAGCGGAATCAGAAGAAGCGGCAGCACCGACCATGCACAGGGTGGAGGTGGCTTCAGGGGAGCGGACAGCATCGCGGTAAGTTGATCGGCGGATGCCTCGAGGTCGTGGATTGGCTTCGGGGCACGCCAGTCTGGCCCGAGCCATCGGCGTGGCGCAACAGCATAGTGTTCCTGGAAACATCCGAAGATCAGCCGTCTCCTACGTTAGTCACCTACATGCTCCGGGCACTGGCCGCAACGGGAGCGCTGGATGAAATCCGAGGGATACTTTACGGCAGGCCCTATGGTGATGAAGCGGGCTTTGAGGCATATGATGACGCTTTGTTGCGTGTACTTGCTGAGCTGAAGCTAACGTCGCTTCCGGTCATCACGCGAATGGATTTTGGACACACCGATCCGAAGTTCGTTCTTCCCATTGGAGTGGAGGCGGAAATCGACTGTGACGGTAAGCAGATTCGGTTGCTTGAGTCAGCGACGACTGTGTGCGTGTGAGCCGGTGGCTCATTCACCATCCAGGTCAGCCTTTAATTGCAAGTGTCGATCTCAACAAGGTCGCCGTCGCTCAGGTGAAGATGGCGACGGCTTCGGGAGGTGAAGTGATGAAGCGAAGAATTGTCTTTCAGTCCGCCCGCATCTTCGATGGCGCATCGGAAACGCTGCGAGCCAGGGAGCACGTCTTCGTGGAAGGCGGTGTGATCAGCGAAATCTCCGCTCGGCCGCCGGGCAGCGAGGACGAGGTCATCGATTGTGGAGACCGTGTCCTGATGCCCGGGTTGATCGATGCGCACGTCCACGTGTACGGAGCGGGGTTGAATATCGTTAGGGTTGTGCAATCGCCGATGTCTTACCTGGCGCACTTTGCGGCGCGGTTTCTTGCGGCGAGCATCGATCGCGGCTTCACCACACTGCGCGACGTTGGGGGGGCCGACATTGGCCTGGCTCTGGCCATCAAGGATGGTTTGCTGGGGACAGTCCCAAGGTTGATTTATGGCGGCCGCTTTATCTCGCAGACCGGCGGCCATGGGGATTTTCGTCCTGGAGATCACTCGTTGGAGACGGGAAGTTTTTGCGGCTGTTCATATCACGGTGATCAGCTGGCGGTGATTGCCGACGGCGCGGACGCGGTGCGCCAAGCGGTGCGTGAAGAACTGCGGCGGGGCGCTTCGCACATCAAGATCATGGCTTCAGGAGGAGTCGCATCCCCGACCGATCCGATCGATCGTTGCCAGTACTCCGACGAGGAGATTCGCGCCGCGGTGGAGGAGGCGGATCGTGCCGGTCGCTATGTGGCCGCTCACTGTCATCCGAAAGAAGCCGTGCGCCGGGCTGCGGCCCTAGGTGTGCGATCGATCGAGCATGCCACCATGATCGATGAGGCGACTGCCGGCTTTGTCGCGGAGAAAGGCGCGTTCACGGTGCCCACCATGGCAATCATGGTGGGCCTGCTGGAAGAGGGCGAGTCCCTTGGACTGCCGGCGGCCAGCCTGGAGAAGTTGAAACGGTTCGGCGATGGGGCGTTTCTGACGCTCGAGATCATGAAGCGGGCAGGGGTGCGGATGGGCCTGGGCACAGATCTGCTGGGCAGCCTGCACGTGCGGCAAAGTACCGAATTCACTCTGCGCGCGCGGGTGCTGCCGCCGATCGATGTGCTTCGTTCGGCCTGTGCGGTCAATGCGGAGTTAATAGGACAAGCGGGAAAGCTTGGCTGCATTCGCGAAGGAGCCATGGCAGACATCCTGGTGGTCGACGGCAATCCTCTCGAGGATATCTCCGTGCTGGGAAGTGGCGGCGATCGCCTCTCAGTCATTATGAAAGACGGCAATTTTCATAAGCGTGCGATTTGAGAACACGGACGGGCTTAGAATGGGTCGCACCTGGAAAAGTGAAGTCAATGGGCGAATACACCTTGCCCCATGAGTTAGTGGGCGAGCAGCAACGGCTGGGGCTGATGTCCGCGTTACTCGATCCCGTCGAGCGGGCTCGTTTTGCGTGGCTTGGCGTACGGCCAGGCTGGCGCTGCCTGGAACTCGGCTGTGGCAACGGATCGATCGCGCAGGGCCTGGCTGAGCGCGTGGCGCCCAATGGTCACGTGGTCGCGAGCGACATCGATCTGGCTTACATCGCGGGCCTGAAAACGCCGTGTCTTGAAGTCCGCCGCATCGATATCCTTCAAGATTCGATAGAAGAGCGTTCTTACGACCTGGTGGTCGCTCGCGCGCTGCTGCACCATCTCACGCCTGCCCGCAAAGCCTTGGAACGGATGGTCGCTGCGCTGAAGCCCGGAGGCGTGCTTCTTTCCATCGAGCCGGATATGCTGCCCTGTACGGTTACCCAGCCGGATGCGATGCGCGCGTTCTGGCAAGGATGGCTTAAATGGTCGCTGGAGGCGGGCATCGATTACTTCATCGGCCGCAAAATTCCCGCATGGCTGGATTCGCTCGGCCTGGAGGAGGTTGCCGGGGAAGGGCACACTGCACAGTTCAACGGCGGGTCAGACTGGGCAACATACTGGACCGCGACTATGCGGGAGTTGGCGCCTGCACTTCTAAAGTCGGGTTACATTACCGGGAAAATGCTGGAGGAGTTTCACTCCTGTTATCAGGATCCTCATTATTGGACCAGCATCATGACGTTCACTGAGAACTGGGGCAAACGCGCAATTAAGCCAGCATGAAAGAGGAGAATTCGCATGATTTCAGATATGCCACAGGTCTCCAAACGATTTCCGCGCGCTGCGAAGTACAATCCCGACTGGGTTCTTGCCAGTGTCAGCGGCGCGGCTAATCCGCTGTGGCTTAGCGAGTGGCTCGCCGCGGCGATGGATTTGCGGCCTGGCATGCGTGTACTGGACCTCGGCTGCGGACGGGCTGCCTCGTCGATCTTTCTGAGGCGGGAGTTCGGCGCGCAAGTTTGGGCGACGGACCTCTGGTTCAGCGCTTCGGAGAACATGCAGCGCATCCGCGACGCAGGCGTCGAAGACGCCTGTTCCCGATCCATGCGGACGCCCGGTCGATGCCGTTCGCAGCTGAATTCTTCGATGCCATCTTGTGCATCGATTCTTTTTCTTACTTCGGGACGGATGATCTATACCTAAACTATCTCGCGCAGTTTGTGAAGCGGGGCGGGCGGGTGGGAATCGCAGGCGCTGGGCTGATGCAAGAAGTCGAGGCGACACCTCCCGAGCATCTCCGCGAGTGGTGGACACAGGATCTCTGGTGCCTACACTCAGCGAACTGGTGGCGTCGGCACTGGGATCGTACAGGCATCATCGACGTCGAGGTTGGCGACACTATGCCCGACGGTTGGCAGTTTTGGCTGGACTGGCACAAGGTGGTAGCTCCCGACAACCAATCTGAAATCGAGGCGCTCGAGGCTGATCGAGGCAAATTTCTGGGCTACGTTCGCCTCGTGGGCCGGCGACAAGGCAGTGTTAAGCTAGCGGATCACATTGAAACTGTCGCAACACAGTACATGAAAATGCCCTTGCTCCAAAAGCCTTAAGCTCCGCGCAGGTAAGGGAAGTAGAGGCCGCAAGGCCGCGGCTGAAACTTTGCCAGTTAGTTGGGCTCCGCCGTCACCTTCCCAGAAAGGAACGCCTCGTTCATGTGCCTGCATGGTCGAAATCTCGTTCACAGGTCCGCTGCATTTCTCGTCCTTTCGGCCGCCCTTGCTTTCCTGCAGCCGTGCGGCATGTCCGGGCAAACGGTGGCGCCCCTTCCATCGCATGAAGTTCATCCCGATGGCACCATCACCTTCCGTTATCGCAACACGGGCGCGAAGCAAGTGCAGGTTGCTATCTCGGCGCTAAAAACTCCGATCGCTATGACAGAAGGCGAGGGAATATGGAGCGCAACAACGCCGCCGCTTCCACCCGAAATATACTGGTACTCATTCCTTGTCGATGGCCAGCCGCAACTCGACCCAGTGAACGGACTTGTGCTCCCGAACTACATCTATTTCAACAGCTTCGTCGTTGTCCGCGGACCGGCTCCGCAGCCTTGGGAGGCAACGGATGTTCCGCACGGCGAACTGCATCATCACTTCTACAAGTCCCGCTATACCAGCGGCGTGGCGGGAGAACATCGTGAAGACTACCTGTATTCGGCGCCGAATTACAGCCTGTCCACCGGGCATCGCGACTATTACGTGTATACGCCACCCGGTTATGACCCGAAGAACAGTCAGCGGTATCCGGTGCTCTACCTGATGCACGGTTACTCACAGACGGCGGCCGACTGGACGGTTCCAGGTGGAGCGAACTTTATTCTGGATTACCTCATCGCACAGGGAAAAACCAGCCCAATGATTGCGGTAATGCCGTTGTGTTACGGGTTCGCTGTCGATGATTGCTCCAATGCAGTTCTGAATGAAATTCTGCCGGCTGTGGAATCGGAGTACAGCGTCCTGAAAGATAGGAATGACCGAGCAATTGCCGGGCTGTCTCTGGGTGCTGCGGAAACGCTTTACATTGCTTTCAATCACCCCGGACTTTTCGCATGGGTAGGGAGTTTCAGCTCCGGTGACACACACCAGTTGCCGCACCCGCTTTCCATGGATCCCACGCGAACGAACTTTCGCCTGCTATGGGTCGCTTGTGGAGCGGACGACAATTTCCTGCCAGTAAATCAGCAATTCATCGCCGATTTGAGGGGCAAGAGCTTTGCGGTCACCGCAATCCAAACGCCGGGCGGACATGAGTGGACAGCTTGGCACAACAATCTGATTCACTTTGTGCCGCTGCTCTTTCAGAAGAACTGATGCCGCGAATCGATCCCGCCTTCCTGAATAAAGCGAGTGGAGTGACAACTCCAGGGCAAGGCGCTCTTTGAGAGTTCAATCGGACCACCGCATCCGCTGCGACGTGGAAGTCACACGCTGGAAGAACCGGGTCAGGCCGCAAACAATTGAACCGGGTCGCCTTGTACGCAACACCTCGTGAATCACCGGGAGCCCCTGTGGTTCTTTCGAAGAGCTTAAGGTAGTTGGATGCGGTAGAGGTTGCGGCGGTCATTCTTCCGCGTGTAAGCGTAGAGCGAAGGATTCACGGCCGACTCCGCATACCACGGAATTGTGGTGATCGCTTTCGGATTGGGAAAGTCCTCGATGCGCGGGGTGTCGGTAAGTGGAATTTTTGGCAGCCCCGAGTCATGCATTACCGGCAACACATAACTGCCGCCGTGCCGTGCTGCTGGGTAGTTCAGGAAGGCAAACCTTCCGCTCATGTCCCAATGGAGTTGGCAATAAGGGACGCAGAGACTCACCATCGCGCTTCCATCCAGGGCAAACGCCTTCATCCTCCTCGGGTGCTCTTCGCCGGCGTCTTCCGCGCCGGCAACAACCCATCGGCCGTCTGGCGATACTGAATTGACATCCACAATGCGCTCCGAGGTGATCTTGCGGCGGCCGGTGCCATCGGTCTTCATGCGATATAGAAAGTTCGAGCCGCCTTCTATCGCGCGAAAGATCAGTTCACCGTTAGGCAGAAAAAAGGGAGAATCTTCTACGGCCGCCGAGGAGATGCGCACCGGGGACGAGCGACGGCTGGTGGGAGCAATCCACAGGTTTGTATGGCCGCTCTGATCTTTCATAGCAAATGCAACTTGTTTCCCGTCTCGCGATACGGAGTATCCCAGCATGGGGTAATCTGGCAAGACCTTCTCCGCCTTTCCGCTATCTAGTTCTTTGACCCACAACTCATTGCCACGCATTTGTCCATTGGCCTTAAGGAAGTAGAGGTTGCGTCCATCCGCGGAAAACGCGGGTGAGGAAGTGTTTCCTTCGGAGGATATCTGGTGGTCTCCGTCCTTGTCGTGCAGCCAAACCGTGAGGTCCTGAGACCCGACGGAGGTGATAAGGGACTTTCCGTCAGGCGCCATCGCTATTCCTTCCTCAGACGTGGGGCCGAAGGTCAACTGCTCCGGGTCTCCATCTGGAAAGCGCTGACGCCAGATATGGAAGTCGTCCGTCCTGGCAGTGAGATAGATCCATTTACCGTCAGGTGACCACGCGCCCGATAGACAGGTACCATGGGGAGGGCCAACAAGCTTAATTTCGTTTGTGCCGTCGAAGGGAACGATCCGGCAGGGCAGAATTTCACCTCGGCTGTCCATCTCAACCACGAGTACCCATCGGCCATCCGGCGAAAGGTAGGAATGATGGGCCATGCTGCGTTCGCCCGTGGGCACGTAGACGTCCCGGCTATTTCCTCGGCCCTCATCTGTCGTCACCACCGCCATATGCACCCCTTCTTTGATCTCAGAGAAAAGCAGTCGCTTTCCGCCTTCAATCCAGGTCAAGGAGGAAGCATTGGGGAGCAGCATTTGAGGTTCGCCACCGAGAACCGGCACCTCCCAGGTCTCAAATGGCATGACGACGCCATAGGCAATTCGCGAATTATCTGGAGAAAACGACGGGCTTAGTTTTCCCTTAGTCGAGTTGTGAGTGAGCTGGACCGGCTCGCCTCCCGGCAGCAACTTAACGTAGACCTCTCCAAGTGGGAGCAATGAATTGGTCTCTCCCATTGGGACATTTGAATTGTCTCCTCGAATGAAGGCGAGCATTCGTCCGTCCGGGGATAGAGCGGGATACACCGCCGAATCCCTAAAAAATGTCAGTTGCTCCCACTCTTTGCTTGTTGGCACATGGCCTGAAGGGGAAAGTCGATACAGAAAGGCGGCCGCAAGCGCCAAAACAAGAGCCGCAGCCGCAACATAGGAGTAGGCTCTCCGCGCCTTCGTCTTTATTAGTTGATGCTCTGCTGTCTCTTGTTTTTCATGCCTCGGAGGCGATCCATCCGGTTGAATTCGGCTGCTGTCCCGCGCTAACCGTCGCAGATCGGTTTCGAAATCGGCGGCATTTTGGTAGCGCAGCTTTCGGTCTTTCTCCAATGCCTTATAGATGATCTCTTCGAGCTTTTGGGGAATGCCAGGATTCAGCCGCACCGGCGAGACCGGGGTGCGATTCAAAATTGCTTCCGCAACCACGCCGATGCTCTCGCCCCGGAACGGCACGAACCCTGTGACCATCTCATAGAGTACGACGCCAAAAGAAAACAGGTCCGTCCGGGCATCCATCTCTTCGCAGCGCAACTGTTCGGGCGACATATAAACCACGGTGCCCATCACCGCACCTGTTTGCGTGAGCCGTTCTGATTCGACGTCTGTCGTCATCGCCGCGGTGGGCATCAACTTCGCCAGACCAAAATCCAAAATTTTGACATGGCCGCGGTCCGTCACAAAGATGTTCGCAGGCTTGATATCCCGGTGAACGATTCCCTTGCTGTGGGCAGCGCCGAGCCCATCCGCAATCTCGATCCCCCACTCAAGCACTTCATCGAGTGACAGCCGCTTGCCGGCAATGCGATCCTTCAGCGTAGTGCCCTCCATGAATTCCATGGCAATAAACGTTTGACCGTCTTGCTCGCCAATCTCGTAGATGGTGCAAATATGGGGATGATTGAGCGCCGACGCCGCTCGCGCCTCTCTGCGAAAACGTTCCAGAGCCTGGGGAACCTGGGCCAGCTCGTCAGGAAGAAATTTAAGGGCGGCAAACCGGCCGAGGGAGAAATCCTCGGCCTTGTAAACAACCCCCATGCCGCCGCCACCCAGCGTTTCGAGAATTCGATAGTGGGAGACGGTTTGGCCGATCATGGAGCGAACGATAGGGCGAAACACGCCAACCGCCAGGTCGCCTGCCGGAGCAGGCGATGTAGTTCCTTGTTCAGGGTCGAGGAAAGGTCATGCATGGCTTGTGGCGTCAACGGCGGTGACGGTGACCTGGGCGGTTCGTCCTGTCGTCTTGTAGCCATACTTCCTCTTAGGAGGCCAGTATAGCTCTATGGCTGGGTGTCTCTCACCGAAACCGCCCGTTAAACCGTGCAGGTTGGAGTACGCTGAATTCGCTGGGGATACGCGATAGCTGAACGCTCAGTGGTTACCAGCCTGCGACGAGACCTTTGCACTGTGTGCCGTTCAGGCATATCGAGACCGACCATGTTTTAAGCGGAAGTATCGTCCCGTGTGCCCCCGGGGGTGGTTCATGGAAGTATGTAGCGCAGGTCGTGGAATTTACGTGGCTGGTACACTTTGTGCGCAACCCAGGAGGTTTGGATTATGTCGGGGGAAACACAGCCTGAAGTTGTGGTTAGGACTGCCACACCGGAGGACGGCCCCACTTGTGGGCAGATCTGCTACGAAGCCTTTTCCGCGATTAGCACAGCCCACGGTTTTCCTCGCGACTTTCCGAGTTCCGAAGTTACGACCGGCCTGCTTTCCATGATGTTCTCGAGCCCCGGTTTCTATTGCGTGGTGGCGGAAAACGGTGGCCGGATTGTTGGCAGCAATGTGCTTGATGAGCGGTCCGTGATTCGAGGTGTCGGGCCAATCACGATTGATCCCGGCGCACAAAACCTCGGGGTCGGCCGTAAGCTCATGCAGGCGGTGATAGATCGCGCGAACGAGCGCGGGGCTGCCGGAATTCGGCTGACACAGGCGGGCTTTCACAATCGCTCGCTCGCGCTCTACGCCTTACTCGGCTTTGACGTCCAGGAGCCACTGTCATGCATGCAGGGGCGGACGCACGAAACCTGCCTGCCTGGGTGCACGGTGCGACCGGCCAAACCTGACGACGCGGTCGCCTGCAATGCTCTGTCACGCCGGGTTCACGGATTCGATCGAGGCACCGATTTGGCTCAAGCAATCGAACAGGGAACTGCGCGGGTGGTAGAGCGTGGGGACCGCATCACAGGGTACACGACGCACCTGGCGTTCTTCGGCCATTCCACGGCAGAGACGAACGTGGACTTGCAAGCCCTCATCGGTTCAGCAGAATCCTTCGCGGGGCCGGGAATTCTTGTACCTTCAAGAAACCACGTTCTGATGCGCTGGTGCTTGACGAACGGCCTGCGCGTGGTCCAGCCGATGACATTAATGAGTACCGGACTCTATAGCGATCCGTCCGGAGCATGGCTGCCGTCCGTGATCTTTTGAAACGGGTGGGAAATCCCGAGGCCTGGACGGGATTGACCCTGATGGATATGCCAGTACATCCCAGCTTGCGATGTTGGTGAGTGCGCTCTGCACCAAGCAACTGTGGCGGCCACCTCGGCAACTATCCTCATGGCATGTCTAGCAAGATCGTTCTAGACCGCCATTGCGTGATTATCCGACACTGGTGGAAGGTTCCATCGCGAGGGGTTCACAATGGTTGAGACGTCAGTTCAGGAGCAGATCAGTGCGTGGAATTTTACGATTTTCGCGGAGTAAAGCAGTGCGATCAGTGGAAGGAAGATGAGGGAAAGCAGATAAGCACGCCGACACTTGTACTCTGGGGTAAAAATGATCCTGTTTCTCCAGTCCCTTGGACAAATGGCTTTGATCGCGTCTTTACGAAACTCGATCTGATCTTCTATCCCGAATGCGGTCATTTCATCGCAGAAGAACATCCTGAAGCAGCAGCTGAGGACATTCTTCGTTTTGCACGCAGGGTTCTTTCTGCGACGTGACTGGCCCTGAAGGTGACGGTGTGGAGGAACTGCGGTTGAGTCAATTCGCTGTCGTCCCACCTGACAGTAGAGACGTGACGGGAAAGTCGCGGGCCCAACGCACTCTCGTGCTAGCCGGTCTTGTCCACGCCGTGCACGACGGTTTCACCGACATGATCTACGTGCTCCTGCCAGTTTGGCAGGCACAGTTCGCGCTCGGCTATAGCGCTCTGGCGGTACTGCGCGGCCTATATGTCGGTGCTCTGGCCGCGCTCCAAATGCCGTCTGGTCATCTCGCACGGCATATGAATGCGCGGACCCTTCTCGTGCTCGGGACATTGCTGAGCGCGGCTGGCTTTGCTCTGGCCGGCCTCTCGGGCGGTCTCGTGGGATTATGCGCGTCTCTCGCCCTGGCCGGGGCGGGCGGCAGCACGCAGCATCCACTCGCTGCCGCCGCGGTGTCGCGTGCCTATGGCGAGAGAGCGCGCGGCCCGCTCGGCACCTACAACTTTGCCGGCGACCTCGGCAAAGCGACACTCCCGCCGGCTGTCTCTCTACTGCTGACCGTGATGGATTGGCGTTCGGCATTATGGGTCGTAGCCGGTTTGGGAACACTGATCGCGGTGATGATCCGCTGGCTCATGCCACTCGTCCCAGTCGCTCCGGTTATGGTTGAAACCGTAACCGCGCCGGACCATGAAGCCGCCGGTAAGGGCGGTTTCGGGCTGCTTCTGGCCATTGGCGTGCTTGACAGTGCGGCACGCATGGGCTTTCTGCTGTTCCTGCCTTTTCTTCTCAAGGCCAAGGGCGCATCGCTGACGACCGTGGGGTTCGCCTTGTCGCTAGTCTTTATCGGCGGAGCGTTCGGGAAAGCCGCCTGCGGATGGCTTGGCGCTCGTCTTGGTCTTCTTGCCACCGTGGTGACGACCGAGCTTGGCACGGCGGCAGCAATCTTGACCGTACTCGCCTTGCCTCTTGCAGCGAGCGTGGCCGTGCTGCCTGTCTTGGGGGTGATGCTCAACGGCACGTCCTCAGTGCTCTACGGCACGGTCCCAGAACTTGTAACGGCTAAACAGATCGAGCGAGGCTTCGCTCGGTTCTACACAGGCGTGCTGGGATCAAGCGCGTTGGCACCCGTACTCTACGGGCGGCTTGGTGATGCGGCGGGGCCAGTCTGGGCGGCCGTTGCGGCAGCGCTGACGGCCCTCGCAGTTGTGCCACTCATGCTCTTGTTGTCACCGCGATTGGCGCCGCCCGCGAACGCTCAGAACTCCTAAAATGCGCAAGACGCGCCAGCTCTGTTTACATGAGCGAGCCAACCGAGGTAGCGAGGCGCGTTCGTCAACACGCGTTGAGAGGGAAGCGATTCAGATCGGTAAACATAAGTAGGACGTGACCTGTTGTACTTTTACCGGGGCGCCCGCGGAAATGCTTTCCGCTATGCCTGAAAAGTCTCATTTTAAGTAACTTCGCCTAATCGCCCCTCCACTGGGGCAATTCTCGAGAAAATGTTGTGATCCGGGAAACCCGAGCCCCAGCTTTCGGCGTCACTAGAACAATCGAGTCTTGTTTTTTGTGACACCAAGATTCGAAAAGCGAGGAGGACTGGTATGGCCGGAACAAGGAAGTGTGCGCACCCCGCGTGTAACTGTATCGCACCCGATAAGCAGAAGTACTGCAGCCAAATCTGCCAGGACTCAAAGAACGTGACAGCGCTTGCGTGCCATTGTGATCACCCGGGCTGCCGGGGGTGAAGCACTGAACGATTAGTGCCTTGTCGGTCGTGGCTGTGCGTGCGTCTGGAAACATCTGCGGTTCGTTCTCCGCGTACCAGTCTGCTTCCCTGGCGCACTTTCTGCCACCCGCTGAAAAACCCTAGGAGGAGCAGGAAGATCTAAAAGGTGGAGAGAGGGCTAATCGGGCAGGTTGTGAAGCTTCAACTCGATCCTCCAGCCCGCCTTGTCTCGCCGTCAACGACCAGTGAAATAGCCCATTCCGAGTGAGCCAGGAGTTAGCTGACGTGAAGCGCAGGTTCCAGAATCCGGACGTCACTTCCTGCTCGCCTCCCGTACAATGCGTGCTATGTTCTTCCGCACCCTACTACGCACAGCCGTTGTCGCCGCCCTGCTATCGTTTGCCGCCGCATCCGCCCAAGAACACAAGCTCATCAACGGCTACGAACCAAAGTGGTGGAAGGAAGCTGTCGTCTACCAGATCTATCCACGCTCCTTCAAAGACTCCAATGGCGACGGCATCGGCGACTTGCCAGGCATCACCTCCAAGCTGGACTACCTGCAAAAGCTGGGCGTGAATGTGATCTGGCTTAGCCCGCATTTTGACTCACCTAATATCGATGGCGGATACGACATTCGTGACTATCGGAAGGTCATGACCGAGTTCGGAACCATGTCCGACTTCGACCAGCTTCTTGCGGGCATCAAGCAGCGCCACATGCGGCTGATCGTTGATCTTGTCGTCAACCACACGTCAGACGAGAACAAGTGGTTCGTTGAATCGCGCAGCAGCAAAACCAACCCCTACCGCGACTTTTATATCTGGCGTCCTGGCCACACCGCCGCTGACGGCACCCGCACCCCGCCTAATAACTACCCCTCGTATTTTTCGGGTTCTGCGTGGACGCTGGATCCAGAGACGAACGAGTACTATCTTCACTACTTCACGGCCAAACAACCAGACCTGAACTGGGCGAACCCAAAGGTCCGCGAGGAGGTCTTCTCGCTGATGCGCTTTTGGCTCGACAAGGGCGTCTCCGGTTTCCGCATGGACGTGATCCCGCTCATCTCGAAGCCTACCGGCATGCCCGACCTCACCCCTGAACAGTTGAAGGCGCCCCCCAACGCCTACGCGAACGGTCCCCACCTTGCCGAGTACCTTCACGAGATTGATCGCGACGTCCTTTCGAAGTACGACGATATGTCCGTCGGAGAAGCCACCGGCACCACTCTCGCCCAGACCAACCAGCTCGTCGACGACCGCCGCCACGAGCTCAACATGATCTTCAACTTCGACGCCATTAAGCTCGGCCGCTCCGACTTCGGCCTCAGCCAGCTCGGTGTTTGGACCCTGCCGGAACTTAAAGCCATCTACGACGCTCATGCCACCGTCCTCACCAAGCACGACTGGGATACGGTCTTCCTCTCCAATCACGACAACCCACGCATCGTCTCCACTTTCGGCGATGACTCTCCCGCGATGCGCGTCCCCTCTGCCAAGCTCTTCGAGACCATGATCCTCACGCTTCGCGGGACACCCTTCCTCTTCGAGGGCGATGAGCTCGGCATGACCGACTATCCCTTTAAGACGCTCGCCGATTATGACGACATCGCCGTTAAGAATGCCTATAAAGCGCTGGTCGACACCGGCCAGATCTCCGCCGAAGCCTTTCTCACGGCGGAGGCCAAGGTCGCCCGCGACAACGCCCGCACCCCCATGCAATGGGATAGTTCCCCTGAGGCCGGCTTCACCACCGGCAACCATGCCTGGTTCGCCGTCAACCCCAACTACAAAGAGATCAACGCCGCTCGAGAAGAGTCCGACCCCGCCTCCGTTCTTAACTACGTGCGCGCCCTCATCGGCCTACGCGCCCACACCCTCGCCTTCGTCTACGGCGACTTCGAAGACCTCGACCCCCAGCACCCCCACATCTTCGCCTACACCCGCACCCTCGGCAGCGAGAAGTACCTCATAGTTGAAAACTTTAGCTCAAGTCCGGTCGTCTACACGCTGCCGAACGGCCTCAAAGCGGCAAACCTCCTCCTCTCCGACATCCCTGGCTCCCATGAAGCCAACGTCTCTACTCTTAACCTGGCGCCATGGGAATCGCGCATCTATAAATAGTAGCCAGGCTGTCACATGGCTCGGACATTGGGATTGTGGTCCGGATGCTCCTCGGTTGGTGCCAGTAAGTCCCGCTGCAAATCTCCTTGCAAAGTTCCAGACGCAAATTGGAAAGTGCCGTGGCACCAGGATGTAACCATCGCTGTTCAAAACAGGATCGAGGCGGATGGATTCGGGCCCTGGTCCATAAAGGCCGACGTTCTTCACGTCCAGCCTCCTGCCGCGGTGCTGGAACAGATGCTTTGCCTTCGTCTTCACCTCGATACCTGTGGAGAAGGAAATGGCGCACTGCGAGTGATCCCAGGTTCTCATCGTTGGGGTCGCATTGCAGAGGAAAAGATCCCTCCTATCCGAGAGGCCAGCCCCGAGCACGTCTGCGTCTTGGGAATTGGAGATGTGTTTTTGATGCGACCCCTCCTGCTTCACGCATCCTCTGCGTCGCGTTTGCCGGATCATCGACGGGCCATTCACCTCGATTTCGCCGCTGTCCAACTCCCCCCCGGGTATGGGCTAATTCTCAGAACTGAATCCCCGTGCCTGAATTCGCGATCTTTGCAGAGTTTTTTTTGAAGTTTGAGTCTGTTGTGCCCTCGCCCTCATCATAGAAATGACCGGTACGGTAGTGACGGTCGAAAATTCGCTGGGCTTCTTTATGAATTTGATGGGACACCAGAAAGGCGAAGGATACGAGTATCACATGATCGGGGTCGCTCTGGGGTTCCTGGTCTTTGTCCGGAGCGCAGGGGCAGTGTCTATCGACCGCCTTGTGTTTTCGCGTGGTTTCAGCAGAAATGGCTAATCGTTTCCGGCAGGAGATTGTCCTATTCCTGTGCAACCGCTGTTTGAAGGCATTTGTGCTACTATCCGCAACGAAGGTTGCTCAGGAGGTGCTATGTTCCGCTTCCCATTAACCCGGAAACCAAAAACTTCTCAGGAACCGTTCAGCGTAGAGACGCTGGCGAAGGCTTCGCGGCTGCGCGGCGCCCATGTAACCCAGGGCATTTGTCCTTACTGCGCCGTCGGCTGTGGGCAGCTCATCTTCAGCAAGGGCGGCGAACTCATCGACATTGAGGGCGATCCTGATTCTCCCATCAGCACGGGCCACCTATGCCCCAAAGGGGCCAACGCGTACCAGCTCTCGGTCAATTCGCATCGCGTCCGCGAGGTCCTCTACCGCGCTCCCTATTCCGATCACTGGGAGACGCGGACGATGGAGTGGGCACTGGAGCAGATTGCCCAGCGAGTCAAGGCGACCCGCGACGCCGATTTCACCACTCGCGACGAGCAAGGCCGTTTGCTCAACTCGGTGCGCAGCATCGGCTCGTTGGGCGGGGCAACGATTGACAACGAGGAGAACTACCTTATCAAGAAGCTGCTCGGCGGCGGGTTGGGAGTGCTGTCGATCGAGAACCAGGCGCGAATATGACACAGCGCCTCGGTGCCCGGTCTGGGCGCCTCGTTCGGCCGCGGCGCGGCCACAAATTATCAGCAGGACATGGCCAATAGCGATTGCATCCTGTTCATGGGATCGAATATGGCGGAGGCTCAACCTGTAGGCTTCCAATGGCCCATGGAGGCCAAGCTGAAAGGCGCGACCCTGATCCATGTCGATCCGCGCTTCACCCGTATGTCGGCGGTGTGCGATCTTTACGTGGGCATCCGCTCCGGGAGCGACATTGCCTTCCTCGGCGGCCTGGTGAATTACGTCTTAACGAACGACCGTTGGTTTCATGAATACGTCCTTGCCTACACCAATGCTTCGACCATCATCGATGAAGGTTTCCGGGATACCGAAGATTTGGCAGGGATGTTTAGCGGCTTCGACCAGCAGCACGAATCCTATGATTCCAAGCAGGGCCATTGGGGCTACGAGCAGTCCGGGAACGGCCACGCGGAGCAGGACAGTTCGAAGCAGACGCCTGAGGCGAAGTCCGCGACAGACCAGCCCGGCCTTCATGGCCACTCCAAGGATGGCAGCGGCGAACCATATACCTCGCCGTACAAGGACATAATCAACGCACCGCGCGACCCGACCTTGCAGCATCCGCGCTGCGTCATGCAGATTCTGCGCCGGCACTTCGCCCGTTACACGCCGGAGGTTGTTTCCCAGGTGTGCGGCTGCGCGCCGGAAGAGTTTTTGCGGGTCGCGGAATTGCTCTGCACCAACTCCGGACGCGAGCGGACCACCTGCATTGCCTACGCGCTGGGCTGGACGCAGCACACCACCGGCGTGCAGATCATACGCACTGCCGGCATCTTGCAATTGTTGCTCGGCAACATGGGCCGGCCTGGCGGCGGCATTATGGCCCTGCGCGGCCACTCTACCATCCAGGGCGCGACCGACATCGCGACTTTGTACGACTCACTGCCCGGTTACCTGCCGCAACCCACTGCACACGACCCCAGGCACGAGGATTTGAGCTGGTATATCAAATATGGAGAGATGCCCACCGGCTACTGGGCGAACTTTAGCAAATTCATTGTGAGCCTGCTCAAGGCGTGGTACGGCGACGCAGCAACGCCGGACAACGACTTCGGGTTCTCCTGGGTGCCGCGCGTGGACGGCGACTACTCGCAACTGGCCTACTTCGATCGCATGTCAAAGGGTGGAGTGAAGGGCTATTTCCTGGCTGGTCAGAACCCCGCCGGCGGCGGACCCAACGCCAATGTGCACCGTGCCGGCCTGCGCAACCTTGAGTGGCTGGTGGTTCTCGACTGGTTCGAGACGGAAAGCGCCCTCTTCTGGAAGAGCGACCCGAATGCACCGCCGCCCTCCGAGATCGGGACCGAGGTCTTCTTCATCCCCGCGGCAGCCGCTCAGGAGAAGGAGGGCAGCTTAACCCAGACGCAGCGGCTGGTCCAATGGCACAAGAAAGCCATCGATCCGTCCGGCGATTGCCGTTCCGACGCCTGGTTTTTCTACAACCTGGGTAAGCGCCTCAAGCAGCTCTACGCCGGCTCGACCGATCCTAGAGATCAGGGGCTGCTGAACCTCACCTGGGACTACGACTTCGACGAGCAGCCGCGTTTGCCCGACGGAACGCTCAGCCGCATTGAAGGGGAACCGGACCTTGAGAAGGTCCTCATGGAGATAAACGGTCACCGGCTGGATGAAACCGACCCGCGCACCGGGCGGCCGCGTCTTGTCAGCGGCTACTCGGAATTGAAGGACGACGGCACGACGGCATGCGGCTGCTGGGTCTACAGCGGCGTCTTCCCCGAGCCGGGCCGCAACCGCGCGAACGAACGCAAGATTACGGATAACCCAATCCAACCCGAATGGGGCTTCGCTTGGCCGAACAATGTCCGCGTGCTCTACAACCGCGCTTCGGCCGACCCCGAAGGGCGGCCCTGGTCGGAGCGTAAGAAATTGGTCTGGTGGGACTCCGAGAAGCGGAGCTGGGTCGGACTCGACAAGCCGGACTTCGAGGTGAACAAGCCGCCCGATTAC
Source organism: uncultured Acidobacteriaceae bacterium (assembly GCA_963787145.1). Lineage (GTDB taxonomy): Bacteria > Acidobacteriota > Terriglobia > Terriglobales > Acidobacteriaceae > PALSA-350. The sequence continues at coordinate 241,560 of CAWBBY010000007.1, read as the reverse complement.
CAACCGCCTCCAGGCGCGAAGGGCATGGCCGCCATCGCCGGTACTCACCCCTTCATCACCAAGGCCGACGGACTGGGCTGGCTGTACTCCCCCGCCATCAAGGACGGGCCTCTTCCCACACATTACGAGCCGGTCGAGTCGCCGCTGGGCAACCTGCTCTATCCCAAACACAGTACCAACCCGACGGTACGCTTATTCGCAGGACCGCTAAACCACATCGCCCACATGCCGACAGCCGACTATCCCGTGGTGGCCACGACGTTCCGTCTCACTGAGCATTACCTCAGTGGCCCAATGAGCCGCTTCAATAGCTGGCTTAACGAATTGCAACCGGAGATGTTCGCCGAGTTGAGCCACGAGCTGGCCGCCGAGCGCGGTATTGTTCACGGCGGCTGGATGACGATCCAAACGCCGCGCGGTCGAATCGAGGCCCGTGCGATGGTGACCCGGCGGCTGCGGCCCTTTGTCGTCGAGGGGCGCGTGGTCCACCAAATCGGCCTCCCGTTCCACTGGGCTTTCGCCGGAGAGATTGTCGGCGGCAACGCCAACGACCTGACCGCGCTGTTGGCCGATCCGAACGTGAGCATGCACGAAAGCAAGGCGTTCACTTGCCAAGTCCAAGCCGGGCGGCTCGAAGGCGAGGCTCTGAACGCGACGGTGCCCACAGCGCACTGGCCGACCCTCGATCCGATTCCGGACACGCCGGCCAGCGCCCAACCAGAAGGAAGGATCGGACATGGCAAGTAGAGAACAGGAACTGTCCGCTTTGCCCCAGGCCAGCGATCCGCCGCGCGGCCGGCTGTCGCAGCTGCTGGCAGGCCTAATCTCTCCGTTCCTGCGTGGTGAAGCGCGCGGCGCGGTGCCGGAGCTGATGGGACGCCTGATCTATCCGTTCCTGCATGGTGAAGCGCCCAAGCCCCAAACGCCTACTGGCTTTTACACCGACACCACCGTATGCATCGGCTGCAAGGCTTGCGAGGTGGCGTGCAAGCAGTGGAACCAACTACCCTCTGATGGCTTTGAATGGACCGGCAATAGCTATGACAATACGACTGAGTTGTCGGCGACGACCTGGCGCCATGTGAAGTTCATTGAGCAATTCTCCATCGAATCGCCAAGCCAGCTTGCTTCCCTCGGCACGGTGTCCGACGAGTCGCCTCTTAACCGCTGGCTCATGATGAGCGACCACTGCAAGCATTGCCTGGCGGCTCCTTGCCATCAGGCTTGCCCGACCGGCGCCATTATTCAAAATGAGTTTGAGAACGTTTATATTCAGGCTGACATCTGCAACGGTTGCTCGTGCTGCATAGCGGCCTGCCCATTCGGCGTGATCACTCGCAGCGACATGGGCGGTCATTCGCACAAATGCACGCTCTGCTACGACCGCCAGCGCGACGGTCTGGAGCCGGCCTGCGCCAAGGCATGTCCAACCCAGTCCATCCACTTCGGCCCGGTCGACGAGCTTCGCGAGCAGGCCCGCAAACGTGTGGAGCAACTTCACGAGCGCGGCGTCCCGCAGGCGTATCTTTATGGCGACGTCCCTACTGAGACTTATTCCGAAATGCATTCCTTCTATCTGCTTGTCGATCGCCCTTCCGTTTATGGCCTGCCGGATGCTCCATTTAATCCGTGGCTGCACATGATGGGAGATTACGTTCGATCCGTCGCCGGCGGTTTGACCGCTATCGCTGTACTGCTCGTGGTCGTGTTTCTTTTGAAGCCCTGAATGCACACAAACTCCAGCTCGCAGCAAGCTCTCGCCAAACCTCCCTTGCCGGAAACAGGGAGCCAGAGCGGCTACGAGAATATGACCGTGACCAAGGTGCCGGGGTGGCACGGCATCATCGCCTGGGACGCTTTGCTCAACGGCATGGCGACCGGACTGTTCCTGGCCGCGGCGGTCAGCGAATTGGCGGCGCCCGCGGTCTTCATGCGCGTGGCGAAAGTGGCTTATCCGATCGCTCTCGTGCTTTTGCTCGTTGACCTCGGATTGCTGGTGTTGGATCTGGGAGATCCGTTGCGTTTTCATCACATGCTCAGGGTTTTCAAGCCTAGCTCGCCGATGTCGTTGGGGACGTGGTGTCTGACCATCTTTTCGCTCCCGCTGACTGCGGCGGCGGGGCTCAGCCTGCTGGCCTTACTGGGGTGGGACTTCGAGTGGGCTCGCATAACCGCGGTGGTCGTGGGACTGCTGCCTGGCTTCGCCTCCGCGGCCTACAAGGGCGTCTTGCTCAGCACGAACGCGCAACCCGGTTGGAAAGACGCGCGCTGGTTGGGAGGTTATCTCACCAATTCGGCCCTCCTGATGGGCTGCGCCGAGCTGCTTGTCCTGTCCGCCCTGATGGGGCAAACGCAGGCGACCGCTATCCTCCGCACCGCCTTTATCGTGCTGCTCGTGCTCAATGTGATTCCCTTAGGCTTGTTGTTTGCGAACCTTCGGCCGGCCCATGCGCTGCTCTATACCCGCGAGCAGCAATGGCGCGTTGGCGTGCTCATCGCTGTCGGAGCGCTGATCCCTTTGGGTCTGATGCTCCTGAACGGTGGTCTGCTGTTCATATTGGTCGCCGTGGTTTTTCTTTTATTCGAGAGTTGGCTCATCCGTTTTGTGTACGTCAAGATACCTCACACTTCGCCATTGGAAGTCCGAAGCGGCGAATAGTCCAGGGATGACGGGCACAGCAGCAGGCCAAGCAAACCTATGGCACATTATCGCCAACGTACATGATCTATCCCGAGAACTGAACGCCGTTGGGTGCCGGGTATTTGATTGGCGGCGGTTATGGAATATTCCTGAGCCATGCCAAAGACCGGCTCGTCTGCATCGCACCCGTAAACCTTAGGATGGAAACAATGTCAGGGCCCGGACCAATTCCACGGCTACCGGTTGCGCAGAGTAATCTTTTTCGATGAGGTTCAGAGACGCAACCGCTGCCGACATCCCACAGATTTGCGCCCTGGAGAGGCTTCCCGAGTTCCGTACGATGGTTGCTTCATGGCCGCAAGAACAGCACCTGAAAATGCTTGCCGACCCTGGCGTCATCTACATCGTGGCAGAAGATCAACAAGGACAGATTGCTGCCTTCGCAATTCTCCGGGGGCTAGATTCGGAACATAGATCGGTGGAACTCAAGCGCCTAGTGGTTGGCGTTCCCAATCAGGGCACCGGCAGAAAGCTTCTGACGGAGGTAGCAGATCGCGCATTTGGCGAGCATCGTGCACACCGGCTCTTTTTGGACGTCTTCGTGACCAATGACCGAGCCCGCCATGTTTATGAGACGTTTGGCTTCCGGAAAGAGGGCATCATGCGCGACGCGATCTATCGCGATGGAGCCTACCATCCTCTTGTCCTGATGTCGTTATTAGAGAACGAGTATCGATGCAATACCTGATGGGGAACTTTATGTCTGCGTCCGGCGTATGAAGCGGATATGAGAAGAACGCTTCCTTTGCTTCTGGCGGGGATCGCTCTGTCTGGCTGGGCGCAGACGGGTTGGCCGAACTACGGCAATGATGCCGGCGGTACACGCTACTCCGCAGCGCGGCAAATCGATCGCAGCAACGTCGCACGCCTGCAGCCAGTCTGGACCTATCGCACGGGAGCACTGGAGCAGAAGACAGAGCTAGTTAAAAAGGCAGCTTTCGAAGCGACTCCCATCCTGATCGGGAACCGGCTGTTCCTCAGCACCGCTTACAACCACGTCATTGCCCTCAACCCGCAAAGTGGCGAGCGGCTTTGGGAGTACGACGCCCAGGTAGACCTGTCCCATGACTACTCCGAGGTTTCATCCAGAGGAGTCTCCGCCTGGGAGGATCCTGAGCGGAAGCAAGGTGAGGCCTGCCGCCTGCGCATCTTCCTGGGCACGCTCGACGGCAGGCTCATCGCCCTCGATGGCGAGACAGGGAAGCCATGTCTTGATTTTGGCGTCAAGGGCGAAGTGAACCTTGCTATTGACGCAGCCACCGCAACGGAGTGGACCGGCGGCTACCAGGTAACTTCCGCTCCGGCGATTGCGAATGGGCTGGTGATTACCGGCTCCTCGATTGCCGACAACTGGAAGGTGGATACGGGCCGGGGCATCGTCCGCGCCTTCGACGCGCGAAGCGGCAAACTACGCTGGACATGGAATCCCACGCCTTGGGCCGAAGATACCAACCCTCGAACCGGCGCGGGCAACGCATGGTCGACGCTCTCCGTCGACCCGGCTGAGGACCTGGTCTTCGTTCCCACCGGCAGCTCCGCCCCGGATTACTATGGCGGCATTCGCAAAGGCGACGATAAGTGGGCCAATTCGGTGGTGGCGTTACGCGCCTCCTCGGGCAAGTTTGTGTGGGGCTTTCAAGTGGTTCACCATGACCTTTGGGACTATGACGTAGCTTCGCAGCCCACGCTCTTCACCTGGAAAGACGGTACGCCCGCGATTGTCATCAATACAAAAATGGGCCATGTCTTCGTGCTCAACCGGCTCACCGGCGTCCCTTTGCTTCCGGTAGAGGAGCGGCCGGTGCCGCAGAGTGATATTCCAGGCGAGCAGAGTTGGCCGACGCAGCCCTTCTCGACCATCTCCCTGGTGCCGGAAAAAATTTCGCCCGACGATGCATGGGGGCCGACTCCCGAGGATATTACGTGGTGCCGGAATAAGATCAAGGCCTCGCGCTGGGACGGCATGTTTACGCCTCCAAGTCTCCAGGGGACGCTGGTGTTTCCCGGCAATGTGGGTGGGGTGAACTGGGGCAGCGCGGCCTACGATCCAACGCGCCATATCATGGTAGCCAACACCAATCGCCTCATTGCCTGGGTGAAGCTGATTCCGCGCGACCAGCTGGACGCCGAGCACCACCAGCAACAAGACAACCGTATCTATGGCGAATTCGGAAGTCAGAAAGGCGCTCCCTACGGGCTCTATCGCACCTTCCTTTTTTCTCCGAATAAAACGCCTTGCAACGCGCCACCGTGGGGAACCACCGAAGCCGTGGATCTTTTTACCGGCAAGCAGGTGTGGGATGTTCCGCTGGGCACGCTGGTTCCAGGAAAGCAGACCGGATCCATCAACCTTGGGGGACCGATGATCACTGCCGGCGGCCTGGTTTTCACCTCCGCTGGGATGGATCTTTATCTGCACGCCTTCGATAGCGAAAGCGGTAAAGAGCTATGGAAATATCAGCTCCCGGCCGGCGGCCAAGCCACTCCGATGACCTACGTCTTTAAGGGCAAGCAATACGTGGTGATCGCGGCCGGCGGGCACGGCAAGCTGGGCACAAAACAGGGCGACTATGTGCTCGCCTTCGCGTTGCCGTAGATTCCATCGCGGCGCTTCACGGCGAGCACCGCGGCGATGCTTACCACGGCTGTCGCCATCAAATAGAAGCTGGGCGCGGTGTTGTCGTGGGTTACGTCGGATAGCCAGGTGAAGATAGCGGGGGCAAAGCCGCCGAAGATGGTAACGCCGAGGTTATAGCTGAGAGAAAGCCCGGTGACCCGAGTGCGCGGCGGGAAGATGCTTGCCATCACGGCCGGCATTGCCGAGACATAGGCGACTTGCAGGAGGCAATCCCAAATAAGGGCCGGCAGCAGGGTGGACAGGCGGGGGCGATGCGTGATCAGGAAAAAAACTGGATAGAAGGAAAGCAGCATAAGGAAGGCTGCGGGAAGCATGATCCGTGTGCAACCGATTCGGTCCGCGACTTGGGAGGCCATCGGTATCAGCGCAATGGCCACCAATGCGAGCACGATGCTCACCAGGTATCCCACGGTGGGCGGCAGATGCAAGCGCGTAGTCGCGTAGGTGGGAATGTAGAGAGAGAAATACGTGCTGGCAGTGCCAACTGCTACCAGGCCGGCGCCCAGCACTAACCCCGTCTTCTCAGTGGCGAAAGTCTCGCGGATGGGAGTGCGTGTGTGGGTGGTGTTGAGGAACTCAGGGGACTCATCCACCTTGCGCCGGATATACATGCCGACCGGCCCGACCAGTAAGCCAAATAGAAAGGGAACACGCCAGCCCCAACTATGCAGCTGAGGTCCGCTGAGAGTGCTCATGAGGCCGAAGCCGAAGAGCGCCGCGAGCAATTTCGCCATGGCCTGCCCGGTGAATTGCCAGCTGGCGAAAAAGGCTTTGCGGCGGGCGGAATGCTCCACCATGAAGGCGGTGGAGCTGCCAAATTCTCCAGCCACGGCGAAGCCTTGGAGCAGGCGTGCGGTGAAAATCCCAATGGGTGCGATCAGCCCGATGGTGGCATAGGAAGGCATGAGGGCCATCACGGCCGTGCCAATGACCATCAGCCGGATGGAGAGAGCGAGTGCGGCTTTGCGTCCAGCGCGGTCAGCATAAGCGCCCAGGACAATCGCCCCGAGCGGACGGGCCAGGTAAGACAAGCCAAACGATCCGAAGGTGAGCAGCAGCGAGACCACCGGGTTGGAGTTGGGAAAGAAAACGCCGGCGATGGTGGTCGCGAAGTACCCGTAGACGAGGATGTCGAACCATTCCAGCGCATTGCCGATGGTGGCGGCGGCGATCTGAAGAGCTCCGCTGGCGGACCTGCGGGCCGCCGGGACGAGCGGGTCGGACGGGTCGATGGTGGCGGCGCTGGACACGGAAAGTTAGCTGGAGGTTACATGAGGTCGCTTGTGCGGGCAAGGCAATTTGGCGCGGGCGGGTTCCAATCCAAATTGCGTGCCGCATCGCTAGTCCGCATCATGCCTCCCGATACGCGAGCGGCAGAATCGCCTCCGGACCTGCCTGGCTTACATTCCATGCCTGGGCGAAACCGCAACGTTGCAACAAGCTGGAAAAGCGTAGCTCGGTTCGGAGTGGATCCCATTTGGGATCCACCGTTAGAAAGATCAGATGTACGTCGCGCGCGTCGTAGCAGCGCTCGAGCCATTGCAAAGCAAGCTCGAACTCACCCAATCCGGCATGCACAATCGCCATGGCGTAGGGGGGAACATATCGCTCCTTAGCAATGGAGAGCAGCGTCTGCAACACATTCTGCGCCTCTTCCCGCCGGCCGGTTCTGGCGAATACGTAACCCCTCAGCGCAATTACCTTTGAGTTGACCCCCAACTTCCCTGAGTTATTGAGCGCCGCAAGTGCCAGGTCCATCTCGTCCTGTTCTATCAATACCTGGGCCAGATGCAATTGGCCAATCCAGAAATCCGGGTCCACCACGATGGCTTGGCGGGCAAACTGAACCGCCGCCGGATAATTTCGGGCTGCGAACGCTATCTGCGAGGAGAGCGATTGGTGCATTACATAAAGCGGGTCGAGTTCGCGAGCGCGGCGGATTGCCGCCTGCGCTTCCTCATGCCGGCACATGTGCGAAAGAAGCACTCCAAGCATACGATGGCCCAGCGGATAGGAGGGGTCCAATGCAATGGCTTTGCGGTAGGCGATTTCGGCGGCGTGCCAATCCCAGTCAAGCCAGAATTTCAAGCTGCCTAAGGAAGTCTGGACCTCGGCTAGATTTGGTTCGGCGCTGACCGCGCGCGCGGTAGCTGCGCGTGCTTTGGGCCAGAACACCTGTGGGGTTGCATCGCCATTGACCGGGCCGGAGGTGTAGCAGTCGGCTAGTCCCGACCAGGCGAGGGCGTAGTTTGGGTCAAGCTCGGTGGCGTGGGTGAAATATTCGATTGCCTTTTTCGTCGTGGGTGGGCTGAGCTGTTGCCAGAAGTGACGCCCATGCAGGTAGAGATCATAGGCTTCAGCGTTTTGCGTCTGCCGGCGGCCCAGAGCCCGAAGACGTTCGGGAGACAGGGTGAGACGTATCTGTTCAGCGATAGCTTTGCTTAGCTCACGCTGCAGCGCGAGCACGCTGCCGGGCTCGCTGTCGTAGGACGCGGACCAGATTTGCACTTGGTCGCGGACGCGAATCAGTTTGGAGGTGATTCGCAAATGGGCGCCTTCGGCTCGCAGAGAGCTTTCGACCAGGTAGGTCGCGTCCAACTCCTTCCCGATCTCCGGCAGAGACCTGGTGCTCCGCTTGTAGGCCATGACTGACGTTCGGCCGATGGCGCTCAGGTGCTGCGGATCGATCTGACCAAGGGCAGCGATGGTCTCTTCGGTGAGGCCGTCTGCCTGGTACTCGCGGTCCGGGCCGGCCCCAATATTTTCAAAAGGCAGCACGCCGATTCTCACCGCCTGGGGCGGCGCCAATGATCGTTGCGAAACGGTTCGCACCTCAGGAATGAAGCGATACCCTCTGCCCGGAACAGTAGCGATATAGCGATTTTCGCCGCGGCTTTCGCCCAATATGCGGCGCAGGGTCGAGATGTTCTGGTTGAGGTTGTTTTCTTCAACGATGGTATCGGGCCAGATGGCACGAATTAATTCTTCCTTGTCCAGCACTTCTCCGCTTCGCTTGACCAGGAGAAGAAGCGTGTCGAAAACCTTAGGGGTGAGGGGCACCTGCCGGCCCCCACGCAATAAAAGCAGGTTCCCGGGATCTACCCGATAGTCCCCAAACTCATAAACGGGAAGCTCGGCGTCGCTCATCACGGTGCTCGCGATCTTCAGAAGTTTTCAGAAACCTTCAGATCCACCTAAAGACATGTTGTGGCACGAGAGTGAGTATAAGCCTGGAGGCTGGAGAGAGCGCCGGCCGATTGTAAGCAGAAAGGAGAAAGTAAATGAAATCTGTAGCTTGTGGGGTGTTTTATCGGCTTGTACTTGCAGGTACATGCGCTTTGTTATTGGCCGGAGCCGCGGTGGCAGAGACAGAAGCCTGGGGGCCGGAAGCCGGCGGACTGGAAGGGAGTTGGACGGTCAAGGTGACCCAGCACAACTGTGCAACGGGTGATCCGTTGGGCGAACCGTTCCTTTCCCTGCTCACGTTTTCGCGTGGAGGGACCCTGGTGGAGTCCACTTCCAATCCAATGTTCTTTCCTGCCGTTCGAGGGGACGGCCATGGAGTGTGGAGCCCCACGGGAAGGCAAACATACCGGGCGCTTTCGGTCGCCTTCATTACATTAAACGGGGCGCTGGCTAACACGCAGACAATCACGCAGAAGATTGAGATGGGAGCAGACCCCAATTCATTTGAGGTTCCCTCCGCCTCGGTGGTATTGGTTCCGGCGAATGGCGGATCCACCATCACCGGATGTGCCACTGCCACTGGTACGCGGATCGAGTAACGTGGCGATTACCAAGCCGGTTTCGCGAGCCGTTCCTGGGCAACAGGATGGCTCGCGAATTCCAGCCCGTAAGAAAGCCGGTACAAGGAACGCTTTGAATATTGCTCGCCGGTTTTAAGCTTTCACAGCCGCCGCGGGGGTGCTTACTGCGTTCAGCTTCTCGATCGACGCGTGATCCAGCTTTAACCGGGTGGCCTCGATCAGGTCGGTCAGATGCTGGTCATTGGTGGCGCTGGCAATGGGAGCGGTTATGCAGGGTTGCACCATTAACCACGCCAGCGCGACCCGGGCTGGCGTGGAGTGGTGCGCCTCGGCAACCTCGTCCAACGCCTGGAGAACGCTCCATCCCCAGTCATTTAGAAATTTGCTTACGCTTCCGCCGCGCGCTTTTCCTTCGGCATCCTTTTTGCTGCGGTACTTGCCGGTGAGAAAGCCGGCCGCCAGAGAGTAGTAGGGAATTACACCCAGGGTATGCTCCTGCACCACGGGCAGAAGGTTGGTCTCGAAGTCTTCGCGCGAAGCCAAATTATAGAGTGGCTGCAGCGAAACGTAACTTACCAGCCCGTTGTCTTTGCTGGTCTGGAGCGCTTCTGCCAGGCGTGGGCCGGTGTAGTTCGAAGCGCCGATGTGGCGTACTTTGCCCTGCATCACCAGCTTGTCGAAGGCCGCCAGGGTTTCTTCGAGGGGTGTATCGGGGTCGTCCCGGTGGGCCTGGTAGAGATCGATATAGTCGGTCTGCAGGCGGCGCAGCGAGGCCTCGACAGCCTGCTCGATGTAGGCGGCGCTCAGACCTTTCTTGCCTTCGCCCATCTCCAGGCCGACCTTTGTGGCCAGGATCACATTGCTGCGTTTATTGCCCTTGGCCAGCCACTTGCCAAGAATCGTTTCTGACTCGCCGCCTGTATGACCCGGGATCCACCGCGAGTAGACATCCGCGGTATCGATGAAGTTCAGGCCAGCCTCGAGCGCCGCATCCAATTGCCAGAAAGAATCGGGCTCGGCGAGCGTCCACCCGTACACATTGCCGCCCAGACAAAGCACCGGGACTTCCAAATCAGATTTACCTAGTTTGACTCGCTCCATGCCAATTCTCCTGGGTTTAGTTTGCCACGACGGAATGCTCACCTCAACTGAAGTCATTTCGAGGGCGTTGGAAGCTTCTGTGTGATTGGATGCCGGTGAGAGCCGCCGGAGTCTAGCGGATTGAGCGCTGTGCGGAGGTGGGGGTTAGGTTAGCTTCCGCTTGGTCTGCGGGCTGTGTGCTTTCTTGCTGTGCGTTCGGCCGGACCGCTTGCTGTAGCTGGCAACCCGGAGAGTAGCTGTGGAGTGGCTTCTAGGCCGCGGCGGTGCCGGAAGACGAAGGGTAGCCTCGATTCGCTCTTCCGCCGCGTTGGGTCCCTGGCTGTACTCCGGGTCAAACATGGCGATAACGGTGGCGGCGCGAATGCTGTAGCGGCGGGCCCATTGGCTGTCGATCAGCGTGCCCTGCACGGTCTTCCAATGCTCGCCGTAGGTTTCCATATAGCCGTCGAGCTGCGCAAGCTCGCGGGCGTTGTTGTTATCGTTCAGGGCATCGAGAAACTGGACGAACTGCTCGAGATTTGTGCCCATCTGAAAGACCAATTGGCTCAACGCCATCTGTTGCGAGCCGGTCAGCTGATCGAAGCCGCGGCAATAAGCCCTGGCGTTGTAGATGGCTTGCAGGGCAGAGATACGCAGCAGTTGCGTGGCCTCTTCTTCGGTGAGCTGCGGCGTCAGCGTGTGGTGAATGATCTTCCTGCGATAGGTTTTCGGCGACCACGCCCCCACATTGTGGTCGAACTGAGCGAGGATTTCCTGTAGTCGATCCGGCGCCAGCCCGGCTGCCTGCCAAAGCTCAGCCGATGAAGGCTCAACGAACGGATGCGGATTGAGGGGATCGCGCTGGGGATGCACGGCCGCTTGGACATCCAGACTGAACCCTGCGCCAATAAGCGGCCGGCCCGTGTTGGGGTCGGGATAGGCAGCCAGCACCCAGCCTTCATGGCGGTGGTCGCGAAGGGTCTCCATCATGATCGGCAAGCTGAACTTGATATCGCTGTCCTTGAAATCGAGTAACACTTGTGCGCCATCCAGGGGCGCGGGATTCTCCGGGGAGAAGCTCTGCAGCGAGAACGAAACCGAGGGCGCAGCGGAAAACTGCCCCGGAGCGGATAGCTCTCCAGCCGCGGGCAGGATTTGAGCAGCCGCCGAAGCCGCCATCGCCAGGCTAACGATGGGAAGCAAAAGCCGCTGTCGTGGGATCGTCATCTTCTGGGCTGCTCTGAGCTCTTATTTAGTAGATACACGATGACTGAAAATCGGACTATAAACAATAACTGAAAAGTACTAGGTCCGCGAAAGATAACTACTAGAGGCCTAAGCACGATGCCGGAAAAGCAGCACATCAAAGTTGGCCCGCTCAAAAAAAGCGAAGTCGAAGAGGCGGACCGTATCCTCCGGCTGGCGTTTGGAACGTTTCTGGGAGTGCCCAATCCGCTCGAATTCATGGGCGATCGCCATTTCCTGACGCCGCGCTGGCGCTCAAGCCACGTGAAGGTGCTAGCCGCCCGTGACGCCGGGCGTCTGATCGGCTCGAACGTCGTCACGCGCTGGGGCTCATTCGGATTCTTCGGCCCCCTGACGGTGCTGCCGGAATATTGGGACCGCGGTGTGGCCCAGCGGCTACTCGAAGCCACGATGGTGGTGTTCGAGCGATGGGGCCTGCGGCATACCGGGCTGTATACCTTCGCCCATAGCACCAAGCATGTGGCCCTGTACCAGAAGTTCGGCTACTGGCCACGCTATCTCACCGCCATCATGACCGGCCCGTCCGAGGCTAAAGGCGCAGAAGCGCCAACCTTGTTGTCGTCGTTGAAGAAGAGCCAGCGGGAACAAGCCATCCAGGCATGCGGCAGACTTACCCACAAAATAGACAAGGGGCTCGATCTCACAGGGGAAATCCGGGCTCTGCTGGCACAGCGGAACGGCGACGTCGTCTTGCGATACACGGGCAGGGTTCTGGACGGGTTCGCGGTCTGCCTGAACGGACCTGGTTCGGAAGGTGGCGAGAAGACGTGTTACGTCAAGTTTGGGGCGGTCCGCGGCGGTTCGGGGGCGGGGGAACGTTTCGATCAGCTGCTGGCGGCCTGCGAGGGGTTTGCGTCCTCGCGCGGCGCGACCATAGAGGCGGGGGTAAACCTGGCGCGAGAAGATGCCTACCGGCGCGTGCGCTCCCGCGGATATCGAGTGGCCGCTCAGGGGGTTGCCATGCAGCGTCCCCATGGCGACGGGTTCAATCGGGCGGATGCCTACGTGATCGACGATTGGCGGTAAGCCCGTAGGCTGCGGGATGGGCTACACTGAGCCCTGTTCTCCATATGCCCCTTTCTCCCGGAGATAAACTCGGCCCGTACGAAATCCTTGCGTTCCTCGGTGCGGGCGGCATGGGAGAGGTGTATCGAGCCCGGGACACGCGTTTGAACCGGGATGTCGCAATCAAATTCTCCGATGCCCAGTTCAGCGAGCGTTTCGAGCGGGAAGCTCAAGCCATTGCGGCGCTGAATCATCCCAACATCTGCCAGATTTACGATATTGGCCCCAATTATCTGATCATGGAACTAATTGAGGGGGCGCCGATTGTCTCCTCAGACCAACCACGGGCGTTGCCGCCGGCTGAGGCCCTGCGGCTGGGTACGCAAATCGCTGCGGCGCTCGAAGCGGCGCACGCCAAGGGAATCGTCCATCGCGACCTGAAGCCGGCGAACATCCTGGTGACCCCAAGCGGAGTGGTCAAGCTGCTGGATTTCGGACTGGCAAAACAGGACATTAGCAGCGCGCCCGGCGACGAAACGAGGACCGTGAACGTCACCCAGGCGGGCATCATCCTGGGCACGCCGTCGTACATGTCGCCAGAGCAAGCCGAGGGCAAGCCGGCCGATGCGCGCTCCGACATTTTCTCCTTTGGGACGGTATTTCACGAAATGCTCGCCGGACGACGCGCATTTGGCGGGGGCTCGGCGGCGGCGATCATCGGCGCCGTCATTTACAAGGAACCGGAGCCACTCTCCGGGCCGCCTGCGGTGCAGGCCATTGTGAGCAAGTGCCTGGCGAAATCTCGTGATGGGCGCTTTCAGTCGGCAACCGATCTTCGCAGGGCGCTCGAAGGCGCATCCATTCGGGACACGGCCATTCCTAGCGGTAAACGGCGCACGGTTGCTTGGGCGATCGCCGCGCTCTGCTGTTGATCTGCATGCATCGCGGTGGGCATTTATTGGAAGGGGTCGAGGACGAGCGCAATTGATTCCATCGCCGTTCTCCCGCTGGAAAATCGGAGTAAGAATGCCGACGCGGACTACATTTCTGATGGAATCACCGAAAGCGTCAATAACAGCCTGGCGCGTTTGCCCAACCTGAGAGTGATTCCTCATAGTGTCGCTTTGCATTACAAGGGCAAGCAGGTGGATGCGCAAAAGGTTGGTGACGAGCTTAAAGTCCAATCGGTACTCACCGGCAGCGTCACCCCGCATGGCGACGGCCTTACGGTCAACGTCGAACTCGACGACATTCGTGATGGCAAAGAGCTGTGGGGGCAGCAGTACAATCGCAACGCGGCCGATCTGCTGGCGATACAGAATGACATCGCCAGCGAGGTTTCTCAACGGTTGGGTGGGCAAACATCGGCAGCAACCGTGCAAACGATGAGCAAGGACTCAACCGGCAATCCGGAAGCCTATCAGCTCTATCTAAAAGGCAAGTACTACACAAACAAACTTACCAAGGACGGCCTGGCCAAGGGCATCGACTACTTCAACCAGGCCATCGCCATCGACCCCAACTACGGTTTGGCCTACAACGGCCTGGCTTTCAACTACATCAACCAGGACGGTTGGTACATGCGTGGGGCCGAAGCGGGGCCCAAGGCAAAAGAAGCGGCTCAGAAGGCATTGGCCATCGACCCGAAGGACGCCGACGCGCACCTGGCACTGGCGATCGAAGCTCAATGGTACGAATGGAACTGGCCGCTCGCGGAAAGCGAGTTCAAGCGCGCCATCGAACTGAACCCCAACGATGCGGAGGCACATGGGTATTACTCCTGGTTTCTGGCCCCGATGGGGCGCGGCCCGGAGGCGCTGGTGGAAGCCAAACGCGGCCAGCAAATCGCCCCACTCTCCTCGTTGGGAAACTTTTTTGTCGCATCGGTCTTAGTCTTCACGCGACAGTGGGACCCGGCGATCGCGCAACTGCACGGCGATATCGACCTCGAGCCCAATTTTTGGTTTGATCATTGTTTTCTGGGCCGGGCTTATGAAGCAAAGGGAAGACTGCCGGAGGCGATTGCCGAGTTTCAGAACGCATTGGCGCTGGACAAGGACAATACCGAGATCTGGTCCGGCCTGGGCCATGCCTACGCGTTGTCAGGCAACAAGAGCGAAGCGCAAAAGGTGCTGAGCCATTTCAACGAGTTGTCTACGCACAACTACGTCTCGCCTTACAGCCGGGCAATCGTTTATGCGGGCCTGGGGGAAAAGGACCAGGTATTCGCCTGGCTCGATCGGGCTTACCAGGAGCGGTCTTATTTTCTGGCCGTTTATCTGCCCACGGACTCTCGTCTGGACAGTCTCCATGCCGACCCGCGCTTTGTTGATCTCAAGCACCGCGTTGGGCTGCCGGAGTGACCACGGGAAGCCTATGAATTCGCTCAATACCTCCGGCGCCCTTCCTCTGACACCCCAGCCGGCAGCTGCAAGCAAGCGTCTTCTACCGTGGTTGGTCGCGGTCGCGTTTTTCATGGAGTCGCTTGATACCACGATTCTGAATACCGCGGTGCCCGCCATCTCGGTGGCTCTCCATGTGGCTCCGCTGAGCATGAAGTCGGTACTGGCCAGCTACACGTTGAGCCTGGCGGTTTTTATCCCCATCAGCGGTTGGATGGCTGACCGGTTCGGAACCCGCCGCGTGTTTGCCTCTGCGATCGGCCTCTTTACACTGGGGTCATTTCTCTGCGGCATATCGAGCAACATTCATCTGCTGGTCGCCTGCCGCATACTGCAGGGTTGCGGCGGAGCCATGATGGTGCCGGTAGGCCGGCTCACCCTGGTGCGTACATTTGCCAAATCCGAATTGATCCGCGCGATGAGCTTTGTTGCCATCCCAGGACTGGTTGGTCCTATGCTGGGGCCGGTCGCGGGTGGCCTGATCGTCGGCTACTTTCAATGGCGATTCATCTTCTTCGTGAATATACCCATAGGCCTTTTGGGTCTGCTGATGGTTTATATCCATCTGCCGGACTATCGTGAGGAAACCCACCCGCTCGATATCGTCGGCCTCATCCTCTTCGGTTCCGGCGTCGCTCTGCTGTCGTATGTGCTGGAGATCTTCGGCGAACATACGCTGAGCGTCGGCGAAATCCTGGGACTATTGACGATCTCGTTCTCTCTGCTCGGGGGTTACCTGCTGCATGCACGAAGGATTGCGTATCCCTTGCTGCAATTGGGTCTGTTTCGCATTCGCAGCTTCAGCGCGGCGGTGAGCGGCAGCTTTTTCACCCGCCTCGGCATCGGAGGAATACCGTTCCTGTTGCCGTTGCTCTACCAGGTTGGCCTGGGGTTTACCGCCATCCAGTCCGGCCTGCTTATCATGCCCCAGGCGATCGCGGCCATGAGCACGAAGTTTCTTATGCCCAAGGTTCTGGCCCGCGTCGGCTACCGTGGTGTGCTGACCTCGAACACCGTGATCCTCGGCCTTCTTCTTCTGCTGTTCGCTACCATCGGGCTGCACACACCGGTGTGGGTGATCGTGTTGCAGGCCTTCTGCTACGGGATGTTTAGTTCGCTGCAATATACCAGCATGAATACGCTCACGTATGCTGACATAAGCGAGGAGCAGACCAGCGGCGCAAGTTCCATCGCCAGCACGGTGCAGCAAATGTCGATTAGTTTTGGGGTTGCGTCGGCGGGGCTGGCCACCGCCTTTTTCGTTCCCCAAATTCACACCAACCCGGGAGAAATGATTCACGGCATCCATAAGGCACTCGTCGTTCTGGGCGGATTCACGATCCTATCCACGATCGTCTTCAGCCGATTGAAAAGTGGGGACGGCAGCAGCGTCAGCCAGCAGAAAGAAGTTCACGGCGGGTGATTATAAAGGGAGGCAGATGGAAGCGTTACCTAGATTTGATTTGCAGGGCAAGGTAGCACTGGTTACTGGAGCGGCACGCGGATTGGGCCGGGCGATTGCGCTCGCGCTTGCCGAGGCTGGATCGGATGTTGCGCTTGGTTTGCGTGAGATTGCCAGTGACAGCGGCGTAGCTGCCGAGGTTCTTGGCCGGGGACGGAAAGCTTTGCCGCTGCAGATGGATATGACCAGCCCGGGGCAGATCCGTCAGGCCGTCGATATCACAGTTCAGCACTTCGGCCGCTTGGACATACTCGTTAACAACGCGGGGATCGCACCTGATAACCTGGCGGAAAACGTAACTGAGGAAGATTTTGACCGAACCGTGGCCATTAATCTGAAAGGCACATTTTTCGCCTGCCAGGCTGCGGGGCGGATCATGATACAGCAGAAGAGCGGATGCATTATCAACATGAGCTCGCAAGCGGCGTTCGCCGCGTTGCCGACTGAGTCTATCTACTGCATGACCAAGGCGGGCATCGTCCACCTGACAAAGTGCCTGGCGGTGGAGTGGGGGAAATACAACATCAACGTGAACGCAGTGGCGCCTACCTTCATCCACACCCCGGGCACAGAGGGCGCGCTTGCCGACCCTGCATTTCGCCAGGATGTGATTGACCGCATAGCCGCCTTGCATCGTATCGGAGAGCCGATCGAAGTGGCCGGCGCTGTCGTCTTTCTTGCTTCGCCGGCTGCCTCCCTCATCACCGGCCATACATTGGTGATCGACGGTGGCTGGACGGCTCGCTAGAGTGAGGTCTGCCTCTCGTTCCCTCACAACGGACGGGTGCCCCATATCTCGCTCGTTTTTCGCGAGATGTGGGATACCCCGATCTTGACCGCTAAGTGCGTCGGATGAATCGAGAGCCAGAGGGAAAGAGCAGTGGAATCCCACATCTCGCGAAAAACGAGCGAGATATGGGGCACCCGTCCGTTGTGAGGGAACCCGGGGCACGAGGATGGTGACTGAGTGACGCTGAGCGTTCAGGAACAGTTCGGGCAGATCGACATCTACGTATTCGATCAGATTTTGCGCGGGAACATCGCGCCTGGCATGCGGGTGCTCGATGCGGGATGCGGGTATGGGCGCAATTTGGTGCATCTGCTGCGCGAGGGGTGCGAGATATTCGCCCTCGACGGGGATAGCGACGCGATTGAGCACGTGCGGCAGTTGTCGGCCTCGCTTGCCACTGGACTGCCGGCGGAAAACTTCCAGGTGGGGTCGATCGAGCGAATGCCGTTTCCAGATGGGTTCGCCGATGTCGTGATCTGCAATTCGGTGCTTCACTTTGCCCGCGATGACCGCCACTTCCAGGCGATGTTGCGGGAACTGTGGCGGGTGTTAAGGCCCGGCGGCATGCTGTTTTGCCGCTTGGGTTCCAGAATCGGAATGGACTTCACGCACGTGCGGGGCAATGTTTTCGTAGTAGGGGACGGTTCAGAATGGTTTCTGGTGGATGAGGAGATGCTTCTGGAGTTGACTGAGAAGATGAACGCGGTGCTCGTCGATCCACTGAAGACGACCATCGTGCAGGATTATCGCTGCATGACGACCTGGGTAATAAGAAAGCGAAGGAACTAAGCTCAATCCGCTCTCGGCGCGACGGGGTGATAGTCATGGGCGAGGAGGGCGGCGGCTTCGATGTGCTGCTGGGCTCCGGCGTGATCGCCCTGCTGCTCTAATAAGCGGCTCAGTCGCGCATGCACCTGGAAGGCGGGCGCATCGGCGGATTGATTCGGCGATGCCAGGTAGAGCTCGAGTAGCTGGATGGCAAGTTGCGGGTCCTGACGGCTGTGGCTAAGGACGCCTGCTCCGTCTACCAGCGCGGGCCCGTGCGGCTTGGCAGCTTTTGCATCCGCATCGATCCCTGCGTGCAATGCCTCCAGCATCTGGTCCCATTGCTTGCGGCGCGCATAGTAGGAGGCCAGCGTCATCCATGCATCGGGAGCCTGACCAGAGGCTTCCACCGCCGCCTTGAAATCGGCCTCTGCCTGGGGATAGTTCTTGTCCTTCTCCGCCAGCCGGCCTTTAAGCTGGAAAGCCTGCGGCGGTTCAAGCGGCTCGAGTTTCTGAACCACACCTTGCGCCTTATCCTTGCCTCCGCCGACAATCCCGGGGCAGCGGTATAGAACTCGCCCAGGTCGGAGAGCGCGTCTACATTCTTGCTATCCAGTTGGACCGCACGCTCAAATTCGCTTTTCACCTTCTTGGCCAGACCGTAGGCCTTTATGGAGTGGATGCTATCGGCTTTTTCTCCATACGCCCGGCCCAGCCAGAGATGATATTCGCTATCCAGCGACTCAAGCTGAACCGCGGCCTCGCACTGGTGGATCGCATCATCCCATCGCTGCTCCTGGTAGTAAACACGGCAGAGCAAATTATGCGCTTTCGCGTCTGCCGGTTGTGCCGTAAGGGACAGGTTCAGGCGCGAAATTGCATCATCTGCCCTGCCGGCGGCCAGATCGGCCGCTACCGGATCCAGCGCATTGTTGGGAATTGAGGCAGCATGGGCTGCCCATGGCTGCAGCACGCACAGCAAGGCGAGGACTAGATGAGAAAGCGGTAAAGAGTCGAGTATGCGCACGATGTTTGTTGACCTGGCCCGGCGTTTTCACCCGCAATGTTGATGTCCGCGAACGGGCGAACGATTCGGCCAGGCGAACGTAAATCTCATCAGCAAAAGGCTGCAGCGTTCTCGATTGCCCACCGATCGAACGAGATAGGTGACTTGCTAATGACCGAGGTTCCCCACAGAAAGGGCAGGAGCAAGGATTTCTCCGCGCGTCTTCACGGCGCGTTCCTGCTGGCAATTTCATCCGCAGCGCCCGAACTTCGCAAGCGCGGCGATCTCGATAAGGTAGTGTTTGTGGTGACCCACATGGTTGAGGCGCTCTGTCATGGAGCAGTCCTCCGGCGTCCTCGTGGGTCGTCACTCGCTGACGCGAAAGCAGAGATCGCGCGAGCGGTGCTTGCCTATCTAAAAGCGTGAAAACCTTAGGATCCAGCGGGAACCGGCCGTGCTTGACAGAATCGCAGATTGCGATATTATTATCCCGGATCGCAATAATCATGAAACTGGGCGAGAAATTACGGTACCTGCGGGAAGTGGAAGGCAGCCTCCGCGGCAAAGAGCGAGCGATGACCCAGCAGGAGCTGGTGCGCGCGATCAAGGCCGAGCTGAAGACTTCCATGAGCCAGTCGTACCTGTCGCAGATCGAAAGCGGCGCGCGGCCGCATCTGACCAACACCACGCGGCAGTTGCTGGCGAAATTCTTCAAGGTGCATCCCGGCTACCTGGTCGATGACCCGGAGGGCTACCACGCAGAGCTGATGAGTGAGGCGCGGGTGCTGGATGACAAGCTGGACCTGTGGCTGGTGAACGGGGCGGAGCGGTTCCCGCGCGATCCCGAGCTTAAAAAAGCATTGCTGGCCCTGGCCAAGCATCCGGAGTCGAGGCAATGCCTGCTGTTGATGGAGTCGTTGATTGAGACGCCGGGGCTGGTGGATCGATTGGTTGAAGTATTGCGGCCCGCTGCAAAGAGCGATAAGCACTTTAAAGTGCGGCCTGTAGCGCCAAATTCTCAAGTAAAGGATCCAGCGGCAGGGAAGACCAAGCGCGGCGGAAAGGAGAAAAGCCGATGAGCTGGGAGATGTTCTACCTGATCTGTTTTGGTGTTGGCTTGGCGTTGACCGTGGTTTCGTTGGCGGGCGCTTTCCATCCTCATCTGCACTTTGGGCTGCATCGTGGGGTTCATATCGGCCACGCCCACGGGACGGGCAGCCGCGGCGTTTCCCCGGTGAATGGCTTTACTCTCACCGCCTTTCTCTGCTGGTTTGGCGGGGCCGGTTATCTGCTCGAACGCTATGGCGGTTTTGTGACGCCGGCCATTCTGGTCCTGGCGACGTTCAGCGGCGTGGCCGGTGGAATGTTGATCTTCTGGTTCCTGGCCAAGGTGCTGGCGCCGCATGACAAGGCGCTCACAGCGGAGGAGACGGAGATGACAGGCGTAATTGGACGCGTGAGCGGGACGATTCGGGGTGAGGGCACGGGGGAGATTTTGTATTCGCAGAACGGCGCCCGGCGCTCCAGTCCGGCGCGCAGCGATGACGGGCAGCCGATTGCGCGGGACATGGAGGTGGTGGTGATGCGCTACGAACGAGGCGTTGCCTATGTACGCCGCTGGGATGAAGTTTCCGGTGGCGAATCGCTCTCGACCGAGATGAAGAGAGCACAAACGTAGTTCGATGGTCCCTGATGAAAGGATCAGGAGGCTCTTATGATGAACACAGTTGTGGTTGTAGTTGGATTGTGCGTTCTAGCTCTCATCCTGCTGCTGGGTATGATCGCGAAGATGTTTCGCAAGGCCGGCCCGAATGAGGCGATCATCGTCTACGGGTTTCGCGGACCGCGGGTGGTGAAGGGACACGGCACGGTGATCTTTCCCATGGTGGAAAGCAGCCGCCAGCTCTCGCTGGAATTGATGTCATTTGACGTTGCGCCGCAACAGGATCTCTACACCAAACAGGGCGTCGCAGTGACAGTGGAGGCGGTGGCGCAAATCAAAGTGCGCTCCGATCAGGAATCGATCCTGACTTCTGCCGAGCAATTCCTCACCAAGACCCCTCCCCAGCGCGAGGGATTAATCCGGTTGGTAATGGAAGGTCACCTGCGCGGCATCATCGGCCAGCTTACGGTGGAGCAAATTGTCAAAGAGCCGGAGATGGTTGCCGATCGCATGCGCTCCACGTGCGCCGACGACATGAGCAAGATGGGGCTCGAAGTCGTATCGTTCACCATTAAAGAGGTGCGCGACAAGAATGATTACATTACCAACATGGGCCGGCCCGACGTGGCGCGGATCAAGCGCGATGCCGACGTAGCGGCGGCGGAAGCGGAGCGTGATACTGCCATCCGCAGAGCGAACGCATTGCGTGAATCGGCGATTGCCAAGGCGCAGGCCGACCAGGAGCGGGTGATTGCAGAGACGGCTTCGCTGGCCAAGCAGGCCGAGGCGCAGCGCGACCTGGATATCCAGAAGGCGCAATTCACGGAGCAGAGCCGCAAGCAGGAGGCGACGGCAGACAAGTCCTACGAGTTGCAGACCAACGTGATGCAGCAGCGGGTGATTGCCGAACAGGTAAAGATCCAGCAGGTGGAGAAGGAGCAACAGATCAAGGTGCAGGATGCGGAAATCCTGCGTCACGAGAAGGAACTGATCTCGACTGTGTTGAAGGGCGCTGAGATTGAGCGCCAGCGGATCGAGAACCTTGCATCGGCTGAGAAGTCGCGGTTGACCGCGGAAGCTGAAGGCCGGTCCGCAGCCACGCGGATGCAGGGCGAAGCGGAAGCCTCCATCATCTTCCAGAAGGGCGAGGCGGAAGCCAAGGCCATGAACGTCAAGGCGGAAGCTTACCAGGAGTGGTCGCAGGCGGCGGTCGTCGACCGGCTGATTGCAGCCATGCCCGAAATGATGCGCGCACTCTCCGAACCCCTGTCCAAGGTGGACAAGATCACCATTGTCTCCACTGGAAGCGATGGAATAACCGGAGCCAACAAACTTACTGGAGACATGATGAAAATCGCGTCCCAGGTTCCGGCGCTCTTCGAATCGCTCTCCGGAATGAACGTGGCGGAGTTGATGGCCAACGTCAAGAGCATGCAGCCGCGCCACGATGGAAACGGCTCGGCGATCAGGTAACAGCGGTAGAAGGAGGATGGTATGGCATTACTGGAACGGGTAAGTACGTTGCTGCGGGCGAACTTGAATGACCTGATCGACAAGGCGGAAGATCCGCAAAAGCTGTTACGGCAGCTGGTGCTGGATATGGAAAACCAATTGATGCAGGTAAAAACCCAGGTGGCGATCGCGATCGCCGACCAGCATCTGCTGGAGAAGAAGCGAAAGGAACATATGGACAGCGCGGCGGAGTGGCGCAGCAAGGCTGAGCTGGCGGTCAAAAAAGGAGACGATGACCTGGCGCGGGCAGCGCTGGAGCGTTCCTTGAGCCAGGATCAAATTGCGAAGGGTTTTTCGCAGCAGCTTGAGGATCAGCATGCGGAAGCGGACACGCTGCGCACCGCGTTGCGCAAGCTCGACCAGAAGTTGGTGGAGACGCGCAGCCGCTGCGAACTGCTGATCGCGCAGGACCGCAGGACGCGGATGGTTAGCCGGGCTACCGAGGCCCGGCAAATCATCGGCAAGCAACAAAACTCAGTGTCGCTGGATCGAATGAAATCGCGCATTGTAGGCCGCGAGGCGCGCAATGAAGCGGAGGTGGAGTTGTTGGGTGGGGATTCGCTGGAAGACCGCTTCGCCGCATTGGACCGGGAAGAGCACATTGAGACGTTGCTCAAGGACCTGAAGGCGAAGCAGGAAAAACCGGCCTGACGCTATCTCGCAACCTTTGTGTGCCAGCCGGGGATTTTAGTCAGCCCGATAGGCGCTGGTTCCCTCACCAAGGACGGGTGCCCCATATCTCGCTTGTTTTTCGCGAGATGTGGGATATCACCGATGTTGACCGCTAAGTGCGCCGGGTTAATCGAGAGTTGGAGGGGAAAGAGCAGTGGAATCCCATATCTCGCGAAAAACAAGCGAGATATGGGGCACCCGTCCTTGGTGGGGGAACCAGCAAGCCGCTCCTAAATAGGTTCCTGCCCTGGCAACCGCTGAGGGCTACTCCGTTCTCAAGGCGCGCATTGGATCAATGGACGCTGCCCGTCGTGCCGGACCCCAACTTACCAGGAATGCGATCACGATAATCGCCGCGATGATGGATACAAATACTCCAGGGTCGTCGGGGCGTACGCCAAAGAGCAGGTTAGCGCTCAGCCTTGCCAGCCCAACAGCCAGGACGGTTCCTACCATTACACCGATGCCCGTGAGCAGCGCAGCGCGGCGCAGGATCATGGCCAACACCACGTCAGGCCCGGCCCCCAGGGCAATACGAACTCCGATTTCCTGGGTTCGCTCAGCCACCATGTTAGCCAGCACACCAAAGATACCGATTGCGGCTAGCAGCAAGGCAATCAGAGCATCGATCGTGAGCATGGTTGCAGCGTAGATCAGTCCGGTGAGCTCGACGGTTAGATAAGTGTCGTAGGATTGCACCTCGTCAAGCGGTATAGCAGGGTCAAGCCCCGCAAGCGCGTGGCGAACCCCGGCCACCGATGCCATGGGATCGCCGCTAGTGGTCAGGACGTAGATAGCGCCCGCGGGAGGCACCTGAACCGCATTCAAATAAACGACCGGTTCTGTGGAGCGGTTAATCCATAGATAGTTCACGTCGTCAGCCACGCCGACAATGCGTACCCACCGTGCCTGAGGGCTGCCTGCCGCGCCCGTCTGAATGCGGTGCCCAATCGGGTTTTCACCGGGGAAATACACCTCCGCAAATTTCCGGCTCACCATGGCCACCGGTTGGGTGTCGAGGGTATCGCTGCGGTTGAAATTGCGTCCGGATATTCCAGAAATATGGAAAGCGTTCAAAAATCCGCCGGTTACCGAAAGCCGCATGGTGCTCTGGAACTTGCCGGGAAGTACAGGACGATCTTCGATCCGGAAATCGTCGTAGTCGGCATTCTGGCCGTGGGGAAGCGACGTGGTGATCTCGGCGCGAGTCACGCCGGGTAATGCGCGCAGTTTTTCCAGGCTGCTGTTGAACCATGTGGCGCGCTTTTCGTCCGTGGCGTAACGGCCCGCCGGCAAGTCCACCCTGAAAGTGAGGGTCTGCTTCGGCTGATAGACGTCGGCAACGTGCAGCATCGACCACATACCTTTGCACATGAGGGCCGCGCCGATGACCAGCAGGACGGAGAACGCTATCTGCGATACCGAGAAGAGATCTCGAAGGCGGTGTGTCTCACGGGAAGCGCTGGTGGTGCGCGACCCTGCCTTGAGCTGGGTGACCAGGTCGACGCGTAACGCTTTCAGCGCCGGCATAAGCCCGGATATCAGGCCAGCGGCCAGTGCCAGGAAGAGAGAGAAGGCGAGAGCGCGGCCGTTGAGCGAGATGTTGCTCCACCCCGAGATATACCTCTCTATATTCTTCGGCATGGCGATCACGCAGAGATGCATGCAGATGGCAGCGAGCACGAGCCCGCCGGCTGCGCCCAGCCCTCCCAATACCAGGTTCTCAGTCAGCAAGTGACGCAACAACCGCCCCCGGCCAGCGCCAAGAGCCGTGCGCACAGCAATCTCTGGCCGGCGCGATAGGCTGCGCACAAACTGCAGATTGGCTACGTTGGCGCACACCACCAGCAGAACAAATCCGGTGGCAGTCAGTATCAGGCGGTAGTAGAGGGGTGTTAGCTCCCCATTGATGCCATCAAGTAGTGGTTCCACTCTTACCGACCACCCCAGGTTCGAAGCAGGATAGGTCTTGGCCAGGCGCTCGCCAATTACGCGTAGTTCTTCCTGAGCCTGATGCACGGATACCCCGGGCCCCAAGCGCCCAACCACCAGATAGTCGTGGGCGATGCGATTCTCCAGTTGTTGCGGAGTGGGCGCCAGAGGTAAAAACACTTCGGCGACGGATGGGTACCGCATGCTCTTGGGCAACACACCGATCACTGTGTACGCCTGTCCGTCAAGCTTTATGGAGCGGCCCAGCACCGACCGATCCGCACCGAAATGATCCTGCCAGAATGGGTAGCTGAGCACGGCGACTGCGTTGTGTCCAGGCTCACATTCGCGATCCTGATAGACGCGACCCAACAACGCGTTGGCACGCAGTGCCCGGAAAAAGCTGGCCGAGGTCAATGCCGCTTGTACATGGAGTGCTTCCCCTGCTCCAGTCAGACTCATGGAAGCGTAGGTGCGAACGGCCAGGTCTGTAAAAGAGCGGCTCTGTTGTTTCCAGTCCTGGTAATTTGCCAAGGCAACCTGCTGATAATCGCTGCTGCCGCGACCGTGCTCTTCCGCCACGATGACCACGCGGCTCAGGTCTGGCACCGCGAGCGGACGCAGTATCACGGCATCCATCATGCTGAAGACCGCCGTGTTCATGCCAATCCCAATCGCCAACGTGAGCGCCGTCGTGAGCGTGAACCAGGGCGTCTTCGACAACTGGCGAACGGCGTAGCGCAGATCGGTCCACAAAACCTCGAGGAAGGGAAGTCCCCGCTGCACGCGATAAGTTTCCCTGGTTTGGGTCACACCACCGAAGGCGCGCAGCGCGGCTGTCCGT
The DNA here is from genome assembly GCA_963787145.1 of uncultured Acidobacteriaceae bacterium. Classification (GTDB taxonomy): domain Bacteria; phylum Acidobacteriota; class Terriglobia; order Terriglobales; family Acidobacteriaceae; genus PALSA-350. Next base: position 216,055 of record CAWBBY010000007.1, on the reverse strand, counting down.
GCGTCTTGTTCCGACATCCCTCGCTGCATGTTTTCTTCCATGGCGAGCTGGATGTGGCTACGCAGCTCTTGGTCGAGATCTTCATCAAGGCGTTGTCTGCGGAATAAGGATGCGCAGCGGCTCAGCAGTGTGCGTATCTGGTCCATTTCCGGCTCCTAGTTGGAGGGGGCGAGGAAGCGTGCCATGGTGGCCGCCATCCGCTCCCAGTTCTCGGTTGCGGTTTCGATCTGCTTGCGCCCGATGCGGCTCAGCGAATAAAACTTGGCCCGGCGATTGGTTTCCGATGTGCCCCACTCCGACTTGATCCAGCCCCGCTGTTCGAGACGCAGCAGCGCGGGGTAGATGGTGCCCTGGTTGAGGCTGAGGGTGTCGCCGCTGACCTGCTCAATGCGGCGAGCGATGCCGTATCCGTGCAGCGGTCCCATGGTCTCGAGGGTCTTGAGGACCATGAGGTCCAGGGTACCCTGCAGAACGTCGGATTTGCTTTCTCCCATGACTGCTCCCTGTTGTTTTTCTACATATAGGCTGAACCCGAATAGGCAGAATGTCAACAGGTATGTTTAGGCATCCGGCCGGTGACCAATCTGTGCGAGCCCCGGGGTTGAGTCCGAGGTTCAGATTTGAGTCCCGCAGGAGTGTGTGTCATAGCAAGGTCAGAAGGAATAGGACGGGCGTCGCCAAATCGTACCTGGGCCGAAAGCGATGCGGCGTAGCCCCATAAGCGCTAACTTGTTTAGGATGTTTTTCTGTCAATACTCCCACAAAATCGTCATCCTGAGCGGAGCGCCTCACAGATCAATCACGTGACAGAGCGCTTGCGGCGCGGAGTCGAAGAGCCTGTCCTGAGCGTAGCCGAAGGAACCCCGGCGGTGCTTGTCTTTCCCATGCTGTTCGGAGCTTTTCAACCACTGAGCCTGCACCGGGGCGGGCCCGCTACAGTTTTTCCCTGAGGCGAGAACTAAGAACTTGCTAGCATTGCACAGAGCTGGGGATGGAAGATGATTACAGTGCATGAAAAGATGTACCCCTGACTATCAAGTGCGTATCGCAGCAGATCCTGTTGTCGGGCGTCGGCGGACGAAAAGCTCCGATCAGCATGGGTAAAATAAGCACCGCCGAGGTTCCTTCGGCTACGCTCAGGACAGGCTCTTCGACTCCGCGCCACAAGCGCTGTGTCACGCGATCGGTCTGTGAGGCCGCTCCACTCAGGATGACGATTTTGTGGGCGTATTGACGAAAAACATCCTTAACAAGTTAGCTACGCCCCGACGATCGCATCTGCTGAGTTCCCGCAAATCGGGCTTTGGATAGCAAAAGCATTCAACCGGGTCTATCTGCTCCTGCTATGACACAGACTCCTACGGGACTCAAACCTGAACGGCGGGCAGACACGACCCTGGTGAGAATCCTGAGGTACGCCTCTCCCTTCGCTCATTCCCTGCACAAGTGAATACCCTGGCTGCGTTTTTGTGGGGGCAGCCTGCATAAAGGTGGCGAGTGTCGTCTGAAAAGCTGAGGTTGGAGTTGAGGATCGGGAATGGCTCACTTTGTACTCCAGGTCAATGGTCGAGAACGAGCCGTCGATGCGGCGCTAGAGATGCCCCTGCTATGGGCGTTGCGCGACCTCCTGAATATGACCGGCACCAAGTATGGATGCGGAATCGGTATGTGCGGAGCATGCACCGTACATCTTGACGGACAAGCAGTTCGCTCGTGCCAAACACCGCTAACTTCGGTCGGAAGCAGGAAGGTCACCACCATCGAAGGGTTGTCGGGCGATGGCAGCCACCCCCTGCAGCGCGCCTGGATCGCCGAACAGGTCCCGCAATGCGGCTACTGCCAATCTGGGCAGATCATGCAGGCCGCCGCGCTTATGGCAAAGACTCCACACCCGAGCCGAGAACAAATTGACCAGGGGATGACGGGCAACATCTGCCGCTGCGCGACCTATCAACGAATTCGCCGAGCTATTGAGCGGGCCGCTGGGGAAAAAGCATGACGACAAGCCTCAGCCGCCGCGAAGCGATGAAAGCTGGAGCGGCCTTCGTTCTCGGCTTCTACATGCCGGGGCACGGGCAGGAGCCCGTCTCGAGTAACTCGGACGTGTTCAAGCCGAATGCCTGGGTTCGCATCACACGGGATAACCGGATCACCGTGCTGACCGAGATACCAGAGATGGGTCAAGGCACACGCACCGCGAACGTGATGATGCTTGCCGATGAGCTGGAAGTGGAGTGGTCCAGCATTCAGTGGGAGCAGGCGCCTACGATTCCCACAATCTACAAGCACCTGAAAACTGGGGGCAGCGGCGGCACTCTTGCCACCTGGCTTCCCATGCGGCAAGCGGGCGCCCAGGTGCGGGAGCTGCTGTTGACTGCTGCCGTTCAGCGATGGGGCGTCGAGAGAAAGGATTGTAAAGCGGAAAACGGAGCAGTTACCCATACACCGACGCAACGACGTTTGATGTACGGCGACTTAGCCGAGAGCGCGTCGACGATTCCAACCGTGAAACTGGATCAGGTTCCGTTGAAAGCTTCAAAGGATTTCCGTTTCATCGGCAAGCCGATGGGGCGAGTCGACACGCCGGGCAAGGTCGACGGCTCTGCCATCTTCGGCATCGATGTTCGTGTTCCGGGGATGCTATTCGCCGTAATCGCACGCTGTCCCCACTTCGGGGGCAAGCTGGTTAGCTGCGATGACTCCGCGGCAAAAGCTACGCCGGGAGTGAAAGCGGTCTTCGCTGTTCCGCCGATCGGCTTTATGCCGGGAATCGATCGCAACTTGAATGTGGCCGGCGGCATTGCCGTGGTTGCGAATTGTACCTGGGCTGCGCTTGAGGGTCGAAAGGCGCTGAAAATCGTTTGGGACAAAGGGGCACAAGAGAGCACCGCCGCCTTACAAGAGCAGCTTCGGCAGAAGGCAGCAGGTCCGCCCAGCGTAGTTTCGACCGATAGGGGCAATGTGGACCAAGCTCTTGCCGGCGCGGTGAAGAAAATCGAGGCCGATTATGAGATGCCTTTCCAGGCCCATGCCACCATGGAGCCGATGAACACCACTGCGCATGTGCGAGCGGACGGTTGCATCGAAGTGTGGTCGCCGACGCAGATCGGCAATATTGCGCAAGCGCAGTTCGCTCAGCTTGCGGGCATACCGCCCGAAAATGTCATCGTGCACATGACGCTGTCCGGCGGGTCGTTCGGTCGTCGCTATCAATGGGATTACCTGGCCGAATCCTATCAGATAGCGAAAGAAATGAAAGTTCCGGTGCAGCTGTTGTGGAGCCGGGAAGACGATATCCAACACGATTTCTACCTGCAATATTCCTATCAACGCATATCGGGCGCACTGGACCGTGAGGGTAATATCGTGGCCTGGTCGCACCGCATCGTATCAACCCCCATTCGTTCCGTATTCGACTCGCCGGAGTTGTTGAAGGATCCGAAACATGTGGCCAGTTATGACGTTAACGACAATATTCCCTATCAAGCGCCGCACTACCGCTCCGACTACGCGCCCGTTCTTTCAGTCGTTCCCCGTGCCTGGTGGCGATCTGTCTCCGCCCCATTTCACGTATTCGGGATTGAATGCTTTGTGGATGAGCTAGCGCATGCCGCGGGACAAGATCCGTACGCCTTTCGCATGCGGCTCTTGCATCTGGACCAACCGCAAGAAACGGCTAAGCTTCGGGCGGTACTCGAACTCGCGGCAGAAAAATCGGATTGGGCCAAAGCATTGCCTCAGAATCAAGGCCGGGGAATCGCCTGTTGTGTTTTCGGAGCCACTTACATTGCGCAAGTAGCCGAAGTGTCCATCGACAAGAGCGGTTTGCTGCGCGTCAACCGCGTGGTGAGCACTGTTGACTGCGGTTTAGCGGTGAATCCCGACAGCGTGCGGGCGCAGATCGAGGGCGGCATTAACTACGCTCTGACCCCGGTGCTCAATGGAGAGATCACTATTAAGGAAGGCGCGGTGCAGCAAAGCAATTTCCACAACTATCAAGTATTGCGCATGAAAGACGCGCCTGAGATTGAGGTGCATCTTGTGCCAGCCCAGGGTGATCCCGCACATGGTGTGGGAGAAGCAGGAGTACCTCCCTTAGCTCCTGCGGTCGCAAACGCAATTTTCGCGGCGACCGGGAAGCGCGTACGGCGATTGCCGATGGGCAGAGTCGTTTGAAACCAGGAAGCTACCCTGGCCCTATCCTGGATACGCTCCCGTAATGTAGCCCTGCAGTTCCTGAATGGTTTGCGCCTGACCCGAGATCACCCATTTCACCAGGTCGCCGATCGAGACTAAACCCACCACCGTCTCATCCCGCAACACCGGGAGATGGCGAAAACGGTGTTGGGTCATCATGGTCATGCATTCATCCACGGTGTGTTGAGGACTTACGAAGAAAACCGGGCTGGTCATGATCTGGTGGACAGGGGTTTCTTTGGCAGGCTGGCCGATCAGGATCCCTTTGCGCGCGTAGTCCCGCTCCGATAAGATGCCGACCAGCCGGTGGTTCGAAAGCACCAGCAAGGCGCCGACATCGTGCTCGGCCATCTTCTCCAGCGCTTCGTAGACCGTCTGGTCCGGCGCTATCGACAGAACCCTGTTTTGGTCTTTGTTCTTCAGCACAAGTCCAATCGTGTCGGAGATCCTCATCTAATCCTCCTGACCGCACAGCGGTTTCGCAATCGGTGTAGACCGAAGCCGAAGAGCTTTTCGTGGTTTTCCCCCAAGGAAAACCACTCCTCGCGAACCTCGACAGACCACGCAATTGCGAAACCGCAAGTATCGAAGCGTCCGGGGCGCGATCGAACTCCTCCCGAACTCGGCACGTGGACAATATAGTCCATCTAGATTGCGCAAGAACAGTGGAGAAGTGGATTGGACTCAATAAATTCTGAAGGTTACCTCAATGTTCACTTCAACCGGCACGGGCGTGCCCCGGAGGGTGGCGGGTTTGAACCGGTATTGCTTCACAGGGTCAACAGCCTTTTGATCCAGACCCATCCCCAGCCGCCGCCCGATCCCATGCCGGTGCCGCCCAGGTCACCGGTTCGTTCGAAGCCGGGCTGGTTCGCTGGTCCGCGGATCGCCCAGAAGCGGATTACCGCCTTGTGACTAGTGGGCTGCGATCGCCACGGTGTCATTGCTGGGGTCCGCGGTCAGTTCTGCCGGCGAGAGAAATTGCTTGGTAATACCATGTGCGCCATGCGCAGGGCATTGGGTTGCGATATGAATCCACTCGTGAATCACGACATGGGCGATTGCCTGAGCTATCTCATGCCGGCTCTCGTACTTATTCAGGCCGAGGGATGTTGCCCGGAGCGCTTGGGCAATACGGGCGCAGTCGACGAAAATATAGGGCTGGATCGTTCCCGAGACCATCAGCACCCAGCCGAGCGGGCCGTCCAGCGATGAACGATTCGACTGCGGGAACACATCACAGCGACCCAATAACTTGACGACAATCACCCTGGAGAAATTGATTTCCATAGCAAGGTCATTGCCGCGAAAAAAGGCGGGGTTTTGCGGTAAAGCAAAACCGTTTGGCGCTTCGCCTATACCGGCGGTCAAATCAGCATGCAAAGACTGAAGCAAATCGGGCCATAGGTCATCATTTATCTGTAGCTGCGCGTAAAAAATAACCGCCGTACCGGGTTGCTGTGCATGCAAAGCAGGAGCCAAAGCGTAGGTGAGCAAGACCGCGAGGAGAATCCCAACCTTGGCCCGAGATACATCCCGAAACTTAAGTGGAAGTAAGCTCATAGGCCGAGTTTCCGCCCATGCTGTACATCCGTCCAATAGATTGTTAGTATCAGATCGATCTCAAAAGGAGATGGTGAGATGGAGGTCAGACAGCTTCATACATTTTGCGTTCTGGTGGAAGAGTTAAACTTCACCCGCACCGCGGAACGAGTGCACACGGTGCAATCCAACGTGACCTCACAGATCAAGTCGCTGGAAGCGGAACTGGGAACGCAACTCTTTGATCGCCTGGCAAAGCGTGTGCTGCTTACTGAGGCCGGCCACCGCTTTCTCCCTTATGCAGAGAGGGCATTGGCTGCGATGGAGCAGGGCCACCGCGCGGTAAAGTTTGGCAGCGAACCGGCGGGTCCTTTGCGCATCGGCTCGCCGGAGAGCGTGTTGACCTACCGTTTGCCAGAAGTGTTAAAGCTGTTCCGCAAGCGCTATCCGCAAGTGGAGCTCATCTTTCGTCCGGGTTTGGACGACAAGGTAGGGGACGCGCTCGAGAGCGGCAAACTGGACCTGGCCATTGGCATGTGCGATTCAATCGAAGGGGAGCAACTGTGCTCCATCCGGATGCGTACCGAAGAGATCTATCTTTTCGGCACACCCGATCATCCGCTGGCAAACGCCAAGACGGTATATCCAAAAGATCTGTTGGATCAAACACTGCTCTTGACTGAGGCTGGTTGCGGTTACCGCAAGAAGCTGGATATGCAACTGGCGTTTGCAAATGTCAGGCCGCAGCACATCACGGAGTTCTCCAGCGTCGAAGCCATTAAACAATGCGTGACCGCCGGGATGGGCTTGGGTCTCTTGCCCAGGATCGTCTTCGCTGGTGAACTCAAAAAAAGGCAGTTTGCTTTGTTGAACTGGCACGGCGCAAAGATGACCATCGCGACTCACATCGTTTGGCATAAGGACAAATGGATGTCTCCTGCCATGCAGGCATTTTTGGATGTGATGAAGGCCAAGTTAGAAGAGAGATCGGCGCCGGCGTTGGTCGCCGCAAACGGAGCTGGTTAGTGTTCCGGTCAAGCGATAATCAAGTCTTCGTTGATCTCCACTCCCAAACCCGGACCTTGCGGCAAGTTTAAATAGCCCTCCTTGTCCACCAGTGGCGGGTTTTCCATGATGGCGAACCCATTGGTATACGCGGCGATGGGCGGGTCGTGCAGGAGTTCGATCCACGGCGCGTTTGGCCAGGAGGCGATGGCGTGGAGCTGGGCAATGGTGCCGAGATTCCCTCCGCCGTGATGGGGAATCACTCGCTTGTGGTACGCCTGGGTCAGCGCCGCAATCTCGCGAAAGCCGGTGACGCCGTCGGCTACCATGATATCGGGCTGCAGGATGGCGAAGACATTCTGTTCTAGCATCCAGCGGTACTCGTGTACGCCGCGATTGTTCTCTCCCCCGGCAATGGGAATGGCCACCCGGCGGCTCAACTCGGCCAGCTCATCGAATGCGTAGCGCGGACGCGGTTCTTCCAGCCAGAGGCAGTTCAAGCGCTCGAGTTCGCGCGCGGTCTCGAGCGCGCGGAGGAAATCCCACGTCACGCCCGGCTGCCACGTGCCAAAAGACTGGGCCTGGTTGGCGTCCACCATGATCTCCATATCGTCGCCCACCGCTTTGCGCACCGCTTGGACCAGTTGCACGTCTTCCTTCAATGTCGGGTAATGCGCCCGAAGCTTGATCGCCTTCCAACCTTGCGATTTGAGCTCGACCGCCATGCGGACCCTTTCGTCTGGAGTAGAAAGCTGGATCATGCTGGCATAAGCTGGTACCCGATTTTTGGCCGCGCCCCAGATTTTGTAGAGGGGTTGGCCGGTGGCCTTGCCGATAAGGTCCCACAGCGCAATTTCCAGGGCTGAAATCGTGCGCGGGCCTCCACCCACGTAGTAGCGCAGCGGACCGGCCAGTTGCTCGATATTGAACGGGTCCTTACCGATGAGCTGAGACTTGGCCGCCTCCAACTCGGCGGGGTCGATCCCCGGCCCGATGCCAGAGATACCCTGATCGGTTTGAATCTCGACGATCGATCCGCCGCCAATCCGCCACGTGGTCACGGTGCCCGGATTCCACGCCGCTTCCATCTTGCCGGTTTCGCGAACGACCTTCAGATTTACGATCCGTATGCCGGTGATTTTAAGCGGGGCCGCGGAGCGTAACTGCGGCATGAGAACGGCCAGCGGTATAGACATTAGAAAATCGCGTCGCCGCATAAGTGAGCCTCCAGGGAGTACCACCCGGCTAATAATATAGCGACTCGTCTGGCAAGAAGGCCGTGCGATTGTCGTTGTATGGATTGCCGGCGAGAAAGAAAGGTCACCGTTGAGCCCAAGTTACGGCGAGGGGAGAGTCGCTACAATCGGTTCCTGGTTCCCAGACGAAGGACGGGTGCCCCACATCTCGCTCGTTTTTCGCGAGATGTGGGATACCAACGATGTGGACCGCTAAGTGTGTCGGATGAATCGAGAGTCAGACGGAAAGAGCAGTGGAATCCCACATCTCGCGAAAAACGAGCGAGATGTGGGGCACCCGCCCTTTGTGAGGGAACGAAAGCCTATGAGGCTGAGTGCGTAGGTGGGTTCCCACGCAGACTCTTTAGCCCCTGTATGCTTTCCTGCCCGGTCAGACCTCTTCCGCAGCCCTAGCGCATGATCTATGCGGCTTGCGGATGAAGGATGACCTTTGTCCAGCCTTCATCGCGATTATCGAAGTGCTTGTAGGCAGTCGGTGCTTCGCTAAGTGGCAATTCGTGAGAGATGATGAACGAGGGATTTGCCTTACCGTGATGGATAAGATCACGCAAGCGGCGGTTGTAGGCCTTTACGTTCGCCTGCCCGGTGCCCATCTTCTGCCCCTTGAACCAGAACTTGCCGAAGTCGAACGCGATCTGCCCCTTCTTCTCGAGAACGTCTTCAGCCTTGGGATCCTGGGGAACAAATACGCCGATGACACCGATGTTTCCGGTCGCTTTCACAGCGTCGACCAGCGCGTTCATCACCATGTTCGGTACTTCTTTGCCCTTGGAGTTGTGACATTGGTAGCCGATACATTCGGCGCCGCAGTCGGCCCCTAGACCTCCGGTGTGGCTGCGGATCTGTTCCGCCACGTCGTCATTGGATGAGTTGATCGATGTAGCGCCGATCTGCTCGGCGAGCGCAAGGCGATCCTCCTTGTGGTCAACGACAAAGATCTGGCTTGCGCCTTGTATCTTTGCCGACAATGCAGCCATCAGGCCGACCGGGCCGGCCCCGTAGATGATGATCGATTCACCGGGCTTGAGGTCCGCGAGACGCGTGGAGTGCCAACCGGTAGGGAAGATGTCTGAGAGCATGACGTAGTCATTCTCCTTTTCATCAACATCATCGGGGAGTTGGAGGCAGTTAAAGTCCGCGTACGGTACACGGAGATATTCCGCCTGGCCACCAGAGTAGGGTCCCATGCCGGCAAATCCGTAGGCGGCGCCTGCCATGCCCGGCATGACGGAGGGATCAGCGCAGGTGAGACAGAAGCCAGTGAGACCGCGCTCGCAGTTGGCGCAGAAACCGCAGCCGATGTTGAAGGGCAGCACGACGTGATCGCCTTGCTTCACGGTATCGACCGCTTTGCCAACCTCGACTACCTCCCCGAGATTTTCGTGGCCCAGTATCTTGCCCTTTTCCACATCGGTCCGTCCCTCATACATATGCAGGTCAGAGCCGCAGATATTGGTGGTGGTGAGCTTGATGACGACGTCGGTCTGCTTCTCGATCTTGGCATCGGGGACCGTGTCAACACTAACTTTCTTCGGCCCGTGATAAACGACCGCTTTCATAGAAAACCCCTCTCTTTGCTAACGTTGGTGGTTGGATTAAAGCGAAATGTTTGCAGAACGGGTATGGCGAAAAGACAAATCTCCGCCTAGGAACTGACGCGACCTCGACATTAGACTGCGAGCCAGTTCGTCGCTTACAGGCTCTGAGTGGTGAGATGCAAATTTCTCAGATGTGGCGGTCTATTGCACAGAGCGGTGCGCTGCCGCGAGCTTTTTCCGAAACCAAGTGGCGATTCAGTAAAATCAGCGCGATGGAGAATTCCAAAACATATCCTTTCCACAACCCTCCACCTATGCTGGTCATCTTTGGCGGACTACCTGCTAGCGGAAAAACAACGATTGCCACAGACCTGGCGAGGCAGCTCGGTGCGACTTATTTGCGCATCGACACGATTGAGCAGGCCCTTCGCGAAACCCCAACGGTGAGCCAGCCGATAAACGAGGAGGGGTATCGTGTGGCCTATGCGGTTGCGGAGGACAACCTTCGCCAGGGTCGAACTGTGATTGCGGATTCTGTGAATCCAATTCAGCTAAGTCGCGATGCCTGGATCGGCGTTGCGCATCGGGCTCATGCGCGCGCCGTTGAAGTTGAGGTGATCTGCTCTGACCCGCAGCTCCATCGCCAACGTGTGGAAACACGATCGGTAGACATTCGTGGACTCAGCCTGCCAACCTGGGAAAAAGTTGTCTCTCGTGAATACGAACCGTGGCAACGTGAGCACATAGTAATCGACACCGCTGGACGAAGCGTGGCGGATAGCGTCGAGGAACTTCGAATGGCCCTGCCGAAGTGATCGTCCCGATCCGCTTGACGGACAGGACAAATCACCTCCTGAAGCTGTACATGCGGCCTAGTCAATTTCAACTGCTGGATAGGCTTCGATGTACTGCTCACCGTTGCAGCCCAAGTAGGCTACCGTGCGCGCGGCGAAATCCACGTCATACCGAACGACTCCGGCACGCCAGCTAGCAGCAAGGAACTCCGGAAACGTGCTTTCACCGGCCTGATCGATTCGAAGAGCTGTAATCAGGGCTTCCTGGTCGAAAGACGGCACGTCCGTAATGCCAGATACCAGGGGTGCAGCTTGCATGACAACAGGCCCTTGGTCAGTCAAAAACAAGCTCTGGCACCCTGGGAGAGACCAGATATTGCGATTGACTCCGGCTCGTCGCAGACACTCGGCGAGAAAAGGAAATCCTCCCACCTTCGGTCGGATAGCAGCCGCTTGCTCCATCGCCTTCGTCAAGTTGTCAATTGCCTTGCTCATGAGATTTCTCCATTGCAATGTGCCTGAAAATAGGGCCTTTGGGTTACTTTTCGTACTTGGTCTCCGGGGGGGGCTGTATGTACACAACAGGTAAACGGATCACCGAAAAGCACCGCTACAGGTAAGCCTTAGGGTGATTGCAGTCGATGCAAGGCTAGCAGAACATGAGCTGGAAGGCCCAACCGGGAGGGGGTAAGCCGATGAACGATCAGGCATTTTTAGATGGTCAGAAGAACGGGCGGATCGACAGGTTTCGCGGGGCCAGAAATGAATACGCTTGGGTCGTCCTGCTCAACGAGGGATATTCTCGGAGTTACTCCCTCGGATACCGTCACGGTTGGACACGCCCGAATGAGGGTGCACTGTAAGGACTGCAAGTTTTGACAGGGGGTACATTCCTGCTCATTGTTAGTGGTCAGCCGTGCCGTCCGACCAATGTCCAACGGGAATCATAAACACGGTCAGTTGGCTCTGATCGTCGCCCTGTCCGAGGATGGGTGAGCCAGGCAGGTTTGCGCCCCAACTCTTCGGATCTGCAGGTGGAAGAAAAAACATCAGGTGAGGGTGCCAGTGCCCGACACTGTCGTTCAGGTATCCCTCCTTCGACATCATGTAGCACATCGCGCCCACTTCCGGTTTGGGCAACTCCTTCTTGTCCAGAGCGGCCTTTAGATCATCAAACATCTGCGCCTTCGACCGTCCCGCCAGTATCCACTCGGTCTTCTTGATGGTCTGCGGCAAGAAGCTCCGCACGGCCGCCGGATTGAAGCAGATCGGCGCCCGCAGTTTGGGATTCCAAAAATCAGGGTTGTCTATGTCGGCAGTCCACGACCGCTGCACGATGCACACAAAACCGTTGTTGCCCGTGGCCGCGTTTTCGTATCCATGACGGTTCATCACCATCACAGTGGCATTCTGTGAGATGGACTCCGGAGCTGCAGTCCGCGCCAGTGCAACCTCAGCACTCCGCTCCATCATGTACGCCTCCACCGGAGCCATGCTCGGATATTTCGTATCCTCTGCCGGCAGTGGCCACGCTGTACCCAGCGCAACCAACAGCGCGACACTTGTCGGCGCAATCTTCCACAGAGTCTTCGGCATCACTCATGTCTCCTGGGATCTGCAAGTCGTGTGTGACGCAGACCCGTGGCCCAACCTGTCCGCCTACTCCGAACGCAGCGTTTCCACCGCGTTCACGCTGGCGGCGCGTGCTGCAGGCACAGCCGACGCGATCACCGCCGCAGCTAGAAGTACAACAGCGGATGCGATGAATGCGAGTGTGCCCGGCAGTTGCACCCCCGCAATGTACTTCCCGATAGCGCTTGCGAAGGCGAAGGCAACCACCACACCTGCGGCCACCCCGATGCTGGCGATCACCAGGCCCTCCACGAGAACATTGGTGAGGATATCGCGCCGCTGAGCGCCCAGAGCCATGCGGATGCCGAACTCACGCGTGCGCCCGCTCACGGAAAATGCAAGCACTCCGGCGACGCCCACCACGGAGATCAAGAGCGCCACGCCGGCAAATCCGCCGAAGACTATAGCATTCAGGCGGTCCGGCGTGAGAACTTCCGCGCGAATGTCTTTGAGCGTGCTGGCTCGCTCCACCGGCTGGTCTGGCGCCATTTCGTGAACCGTGCGGGTGATCAGCGGAACGAGGGTATATGGATCATGATCCGTACGCACAAACAAACGGCCTTGCCATCCTTCCTGGTCAGATGGCTGATAGACCATCGGAGCCGGCGACGGGATGATATTTTCGTCATCGACGTCAGGCACCACGCCGATGATCCGCCGCGGCTCTTCGCTGATGCCGATAAACTTCATCACTGGATCGGTCCAGCGCAAACTGCGGTTCAGCGGTGATTGCCCGGGAAACAGTGTCCGCGCAACGCTCTGATTGATGATGACCACGCGTTCCGAGCCCTCCCGATCGGTGTCCCGGAAATCGCGGCCTTGCAGCACCGGGAGACCCAAGGTCTCGAAAAATCCGGGGGAGATCGATCGGAAGCGCGCGCGCAAGTCGTCCCGGCCGTTCTGCCGCGCCGCGCCATCCATAGCGAAGGTGAAGCTGATGTTCAGGCCCTGCGAGTCACGCCAGGGAACGCTGAAGCCTGAGGACGCTCGTTGCACCCCCGGCAGCGCGCCAACCCGGCGCTGCAGCTCACGATAAAAATCACGCACCTGCTCCGGCGTTCGCCCGTACGACATCACCGGCAAATTCACTGCCAGGACGCTCGCGGTGTCGAAGGGCGGCTGCGTGTTCTCCAGTACAAACAGAGTCTTCATCAGCGCACCTGCTCCGGCGAGCAGCAGGAATGAGGCCGTGATTTGGGTCACGGCGAACATGCGCAGCCGCCGGTTACTGCTTCCTCCCGTGACCCGCAGTCCGCTGCTGGTCAGGCTAAAGCTGTGCGACGGATCCTCGGATGGCAGCCTCGGAACATACGCCAGGAAGACAGCGGCGGCCAAGGCGAGTGCAATCCCGATCCACACCAGGCTGAAATCGAGGGTCAGGCCGTCGGCGCGCACGCTGAAGCGCGCAGCATAGCGGCCCAGCACGGTCACCATCGGAGCGGCGATGATCAGGGCGCCCAATACTCCACTTATGCACAGCACCAGGCTTTCCGCCAGGAGCGAACGGCGAAGCGCCTTTCTGGTTGCTCCCAACGCCGAGCGTACAGCCAGCTCCGATTCGCGGCGTACGGTGCGCGCCAGCACCAGGTTGGCAACATTCGAGCAGGCAATCACGAACAGCAGGCCGGAGGCGGCGAACAGCACCCACAAGATGGTGTTGGCACGAGAGTTGATCTGGTCGTGCATGCGGGTGACAGTGATGCTGTAATGGTCTTCGGGTTTGTACACCTCAGGGTGTGCGGCCCGCATGGCCGCATAGGTGGTCTCGAGCTCTGCTCGCGCGGCGGGGAGATCCGCACCGGGAGCGAGCCGCGCAAAGACTTCAGTCATGCGATGCTCACGGCCGGTCACCATGGTGGCGGATAGATGGTGCGGGCTGGTGACCACGTTGGCCATGAACTCGGTTGCCACCGGATAGGGAACCGACGGCTCCAGCACACCAACGATCACCGCGGTGCGCGAGCCCGTTAAGCTGTCGAGCCTCACCGTCTTTCCGATTACGTTGGGATCATGGTGCAGGGATGTGCTCCAGAATTTATAGGTCAGCACAATCGCGCCGGCTGCATTTGGGCCATCGTCGCTGGGAGTCAACAAGCGTCCAATGACCGGGCGCAGCCCCATCACCTTGAAGTAGTTGCCATCCACAACGCCGGCGGCTACCTCGCGTGGTGTGCCGAGTCCAACGACGGTGAAGTCTACCGCTGAAAAGGTGCCGAGCGCCTGGATAGTCTTTAATCCGTGCCCCATGTCCTGAATTTCCGGAACGGAGAACGTTGCGTTGGGGACGCCGATGCCTGGAGCGCTCTGGCGGACGTAGAGCAGGCGGTTTTCGTCACGATTCGCCAGCGGCCGCAGGAGCACGGCGCGAACCACGCTGAAGATGGCGGCGTTTGCGCCGATACCCAGGGCCAGGGTTAACGCCACGGTGATCCACAGGGCAGGAGCCCGGGATAAAGAGCGCAACGCAATTTTCAAATCACGAAAGAATGACATATGAGACCTCCATTTGGCCCGTGATTATCCCGCTATTATCCCGTGGATGGCTTGACAATACCCGTTGATATCAACATATTAATATCGTGTCAAGAGCCCCCATTGTTCCTTTTGAAACTACGCTGCTGGTTCGCGATTGTTGCCTCTGTCTGCACGTGCAGAGGGCGGCACGGGCGCTGGCAAGGTATTTCGACGAGGCATTGCGCCCGGTCGGGTTGACGAACGGTCAATTCTCTTTGCTCATGTCGTTGAATCGTCCTGAGCCTCCGGGCATGGGGCCGGTGGCCTCGCTGCTGGCCGTGGATCGCACCACCTTGACCGCCGCACTCAAACCGCTGGAGCGGCGCGGACTGGTCAAGGTTAGCCCAGATCCGGGTGACCGGCGTAGTCGAAGGCTGAGTTTGACGCGAAAGGGCAGGACTCTGCTCGCCAGCGCTATGCCGATCTGGGAGGCTGCCCACCTGAAAGTGGAAGCGCGGCTGCAGGACGGCGACCCCGATCGTTTGCGCAGCAACCTGCGGGCGCTCGCCTAATCCGGCAACGTCTGGCTGGATGTATCCCAAACAGATGTATTTCACAGAATGTTCCTCCTGCTCACCATATAGTCGTTTGCGAAGCCAGAAAATAGACAGCCAGGTTGAATTTTTTTAATTCCAGCCCTCGAAGCCGCTCCAGCTGGAACGCACCGGGCTTGGATCAACTCAACCTTTAGGTTGAGGCCACGTCATCCACGTTCAGATACGATTCCGGTGTGATTCCAACCGAACCAATTGGCAGCATCCCCCGTCCTCCGCGGCTGATTCAAGCCATCGCAGCCTATCAAGCGCAGAAAATCGCTCGTGATGTACTGGACGACGAATACTCCGAGGCGCTTCGGGACACCATAGATCGTCTGCAACAAACCGGGTCGCCAGTGCTGACCGATGGCGAACAAACCAAACCCAGTTTCGCGACTTACCCGCTCACCGGACTCAAGAACCTTGCCTCCGACGGAGTCGTGATCCCCTTCGCAGACGGTCACCAGCGTCAGTTGCCTCGACTGACCGGCGGGCCGTTCCGCTACGGCGTGCATGCAGATACTTACGTCAAGGCTATCCGTGCCTACACCCAACGCCCAGTCAAGCAGGCGGTGATCTCGGCTTCGGCGTTGAGTCTCCTGTATCCAGCAAAGGAAATACCGGGCTACTCCCGAGATGCCTTTCTAGTTGATTTAATCGACGAGGCCGCGGCGGACATCCGTGGAGCTCTTAACGCGGGCGCAGCCACGGTTCAGATCGATTTTACGGAGGGCCGGCTATCTCTCAAGCTAGATCCCTCAGGAAATCTTCTGCGTAGCTTCGTTGAGCTCAACAATCAGGTTCTGGAGCGCTTCACAGCGGACGAGCAGCGGAAAATTGGCGTCCATGTCTGTCCTGGCGGTGATCATGACTCGACCCATAGCGCGGATGTCAACTATGCCGGTCTATTGCCACAGCTATTCCGCTTGCATGTCGGTCGATTTTATCTGCAGATGGCCAGCGAGGCCGACAGACAGCGCCTGTTTCCCGTCATCAAGCAGCTGGCAAACGCTAACCAGCTTATTTTCATCGGCGTCGTCGATCCTATTCATCCAGTGGTTGAGACTGCTGCTAAGGTGCGCGATCGGGTTCTGGAAGCGGCATCGTTCCTGCCTGTCGAACAACTTGGAACCACGGACGACTGTGGCTTCGCCCCGTTTGCGGATGACACTTCCACGGCTCGGGTTACGGCATTCCAAAAGATCCAGGCAAGAGTGGAAGGAACGGAACTTGCCAGCCGGGAGCTGGGATTCTGAGACGGCCTGCCAATCCCCCTGGGTCCCTTTGTGAGGGAACCGGGGCACGCTTTTCCGCTACGCGGACCGCAGCGCTACCATCGGATCGACATGGGTGGCCCTCCAGCCTGGTGCCAGTGCTGCAGCCAGTGCTGTCAGCAACAGCAGCAACGAGGCCACACCAAGGCTGACCGGGTCCGTCGGCCGCACTCCGACCAGCATGCTGCTCACCAGCCGCGCAAGCAGAAGACTCAGCACCAATCCCATCGCAATGCCATAGCACGCCAGCTTCGCGGCATGCGTTAGCACCGTGCTCAGGATGGCGCCTCTCTCCGCGCCGAACGCCATGCGCACGCCGATCTCAAATGTACGTTGCGCCACCGTGTACGCCATCGTGCCATAGACGCCAAGCATCGCCAGCAGCAGTCCCACTCCGGCGAAGGAGGAGATCAGCACCGCCCGAAAACGTTCCGTCGCAATCGACGTGTTGACCATGGCATCCATGGTGGTAAAGCGCAGCGCGATGAACGGATTCACCCGCGCAATTGTTTCCTGCACTGCGTTCATCAGTGTCAGTGGCTTTACCTCCGTCCGCAGAACAATGTGGATTTGATTGCCATAATAGGGATGTTGGGTCATGGGCATGTAGAGCGTCGGCCCCGGATTCTCTGCGGGCGACTCCTGCCGCACATCGCCCACCACTCCCACCACCGTCATCCATTTGTCCGAGTCAAGCCCGCACTGCACCTGCTTGCCCAGCGGATCGGCATTGCCGAAGCTCTGCTTGGCTAGCGATTCGCTGATCACTGCCACGAAGGGACTCTCGTTAGTATCCTGCTGGCTGAAATCGCGCCCGTGTCTGATCGGAATCCCCATGGCCTGAAAGTAGCCCGGACTGGCCACGCTGAAGTCGGCGTGTGGCGAATGGTTGACGTCGACCGGCCCGGCGCCAGTCGCTGTGTAATATCCATCGGAGCCATACGCGCCAGTCGGCAGCCCCATGATCCCCGCCACATGTTTTATGCCTGGCATTGCCGCTAGTTGCGCAAAGATCCAGTTAAACTGCTGTACCGCACGCCGCGCATCCTGCTCGGAGTGGGCCGGTGCATCCGCATCCACCACCAGCAACTGGCGCGTCTGATACCCCATGTCCCGATCGATGAGAGCCATCATGGTATGCAGCAGGAGCGCCGCACCCACCGCAAGTAAAAACGTCGCTGCCACCTCCGCAACCACCAGTCCATCGCGAAGCATAGTTGCGCCCTGCCGAGTCATACCGCGCGAGGCGTCTTGTTTCAACGTCTCCGCAGGATCGACCTTCGCCGCCTTCAGCGCCGGAAGCACTGACGACGCGAGCGCAGTCAACACCGAGAGCGCCAATGTAAATCCCAGCACCCAGCCGTTCAGATGAATTTCATTCGTGCGCGGTAGATCCTTGGGGGCCATCTCCACCAGGACGCGTACCGCGGGAAAAGCCAGCAGCACTCCAGCCGCGCCGCCAATCAATGAGACGAGCAGGCTCTCGAGTATCACCGGCTGCATGACCTGCCGGCTGGAAGAGCCCAGGGCCCTCCGAATCGCGAGTTCGCGCTGCCGCTCCATCGAGCGCACCAGTTGAAGATGGGTCACGTTGACGCAGGCGATCAGCAGAATGAGCCCAACTGTGGCCCACAGAAACAGAAGCGTAGGGCGCGTATTTCCTACGAGCGCCTGATGCAGAGGCTGCGGCAAGATCTGCTTGTTTCGGTTCGCTTCGGGGTATGCATTCTCAAGCCGGCGCGAAATCCCCATCAGTTCTGTCCCGGCAGCCTGGAAGTTTGAACTGGAGCGAAGGCGGCCTACCGCCTTGTAGTTGAATGCCGTCCGTGACTCCGACTCAGGCCGCAATGGGACCGCCTCCCAAACGCGTGTCTGGGCAGGGAAATCGAAGTGGGCAGGCAATACGCCCACAATCTCCACAGGCTCGCTCTCCACGTGCAGCATCTGCCCCAGTGCAGCCTGCGCGCTGCCGAAGTTGTCGCGGGCAAACTGCTCGCTCACCAGGGCGGCATGATGCGCATCGGCATCCGTAAGCAAACGGCCCGCAATCGGCTGCAGGCTAAAGACGCGGGCGAAGTTCGCATCCACAAAAGTCACTACCGTGTAGACCGAGTGATCGCGCAACTGCACGCCGATGTTGCCGCCGCTATAAAGGCTCACGGCTTCGATACTTCTGGACTGATCTCGAACATCCACCGCATCCGGTCCTGTTACCCGCGCCGTGGTGTGCCCGCTGTTCGTCCAGTGCGTGTCAAGAACGGCGAGTTTGTCGGCATTCCTATAGGGAAGCGGAGCAAGCAGAATGGATTCAATCACGGTAAAGATGGCGGCGTTTGCCCCGATGCCCAAAGCCAGGGTCAGCGTCGCAGTTGCCGTGAATGCCTTGTGTTTAAGCAACTGGCGCCCAGCGAAGCGCAGGTCACCGAAGAAGTTTCTGGCGGTGTTCTCCCAGCCATACGCATTCACCTGCTCTTTGGCGACGGCTACGCTGCCGGCTTCCTGCCGAGCGGCCCTCCTGGCGTCCTTGGCAGAAAGGCCGCGGGATCTCCACGCGGCCTCTGCTTCCTCAAAGTACTGCTCTACTTCCTCCGCTACATCACGATCGTGTTTCGCCCGGTTCGCCAGGCTACGCAGCCCATAGGTTAACTGCCGCCAGAGTGACACGGGTCAACCCTCCGCTTTCAGCAATCGCGCGATCGCAGATGCACGCCGCGTCCAGTCCGCGGTTTCTTCTTCCAGTTGCTTTCTGCCGGCCCGCGTCAACGTATAGAACTTCGCTCGCCGCGAGTTTTCGGTCTGGCGCCATTCGGCATCCAGCCAACCGGCGCGCTCCAAGCGCTGCAGCGCAGTCAGCAGCGATCCCGGGTTCACCTTGAACACTCCGCGCGAGACTTGCTCCACACGGCGCGCGATCCCAAAGCCGTGCATAGGCTCCAAGCTCAGGGTCTTCAGAATGAGCATGTCGAGCGTACCTTGAATCACGTCTGTATTTGCATCGGTCATAGAAGGAGACGTTACCACCGACTCATTATGACCGTCAAGATGTGAGCATCAGGGGAAGAAGATGAGTCCCTGAAGCCGGCCAACGACTGAGGATACTCATTCCTCCCTGAGCACCTGCATGGGATCGACGGCGACAGCGCGTGCGGCGGGAATTGTGCTGGCCGCCACTGCGATGATCGTCAAACCGCCGGCCGCAAGAGCCAGCGTTAACGGATCAAACGGCTCGAGCCCAAAGAGCATGGCTCGCGCCGCGTTTGCCGCGGCAGCAGCCAGCCCGGTTCCCGCAACCAGGCCAATGCCAATCAGGCTCAGGGCTTCACCCAGAATCATGCCGAGGATGTTGACCTTGTCAGCCCCGAGCGCGATTCTGACGCCAATCTCATTTCTCCGCCGGGCGACCATGTAGGAGATGATTCCGTAGATGCCGACGATGGCGAGGGTAGCCGCGAGAATTCCGTAGAAGCCTGAGAGTGTAGCCATCAATCGCTCGCGTGTCAGCCTTCCCAGAATGGACGTCCTCAGTACACTGAAGTTCAGCACGATGGCTGGGCTGCTTTTTGCCGTGGCGTCCTTCAACGATGCAATCAGCGCAGATGCGGCCTCGTTGGAGCGTATCAGGAACGTGGAATCGGTGCCCGGGTCCACGAGTTGATACTCGGCTACGAAGATGATCGGGATCAGATCCTCGCGGAGATCTCGGTACTTCGTGTTTCCTACCAGGCCGACAATCCGATACAGCTTATCCGGCTTCCCTCCTGGTTGCTTGAGTCCGAAGGTCATGCCGATTGGGTTTGCCTGTCCGAGAAGACTCCGGGCAAACTGCTCGTTAACGATCGCCACAGGCGGGGAAGCGACAGTGTCATTCTCGCTGAAGTCCCGCCCCGCGAGCATCGGAGTTTGCAGGGTCTGGAAATATCCCGCACTCGCGGCATCCAAGTACACTAGCTTGCGAGAAATCGACGCACTCGGAATATCGATAAACTCGTTCCATCCATCGCCGCTCAAAGGAACAATCGAGGTCTCCGACGCCGAAATTACGCCGGGCAAATTCTTCACCTTCTCCAGCAGTTCGCGCTTGTATTCCAGGCGATTCGCGGCCGGAATGTTGAGCGGCGAAAAATCGAAATCGGCGACGAGAACATTGTCCTGCCGGAATCCGGCATTGAGAGCGAGCAGGTTGCGAAAGGTTTGAATAAAAAGTAGAGCGGCGACGAGCAACACCAGCGAAAATGCAACCTGAGAGACGATCAGCCCTCTGCGCAGCAGGAAGCGTTGACGGCCCGCTGTGAGGCCGCGACCGGCCGCCTTCATGACTGTGCCGGGATCCGCGTTGGCCGCCTGGATAGCGGGGGCTACCCCAAAGAGCACACAGGTAAGCAGTGCAACTCCAAAGGTGAAAGAGAGCACCCGGAGATCCGGATACAGTGGAAGAAATAGAGGATCCTGCACACTGCTGATATACGCGGTCAGAAGCCGGCCCAGCACCTGCGCCAGCGCGATGCCGATGGTGGCCCCAATCAAGGCGAGGAGCAGACTCTCCGCCAGCAATTGGCGGATAAGGCGTAGGCGCGAGGCCCCAAGCGTGACTCGCAAGGCCATTTCGCGCTGGCGGGCGCTTGCCCTGGCCAGCATCAGATTTGCCAGGTTTGCGCACGCGATGAGCAATACGAGTCCCGAGATGGAGAGTAGCATCCAGAGCGGATCGGCATATTGTTTTCGCAACGGAGAATCGCCCGTCGCAGCAGGCTGTGCCTTCAACGAGAACCGCAAGTAATCCTGTCTGGCGGCCGCGTCGTATTCCGCAGGCAGAGTGGCGGAATAGATCCCAGGGGCGATAGAGGCAAGCTCCGCGGAAGCTCGCTTAAATGTCCACCCTTGGTTGAGGCGGCCGATCGTCGCCAGCCACCAGGTTGTAGAATCGGCCGTCCACGCTCGCTCTCTGTGAATCGCCGGTTCGGAGCAAAGGGGCAGGGCAACATCGAAGCTGCGCCCCACTTCAAGGCCGAAAAAGCTCGGTGGTGTCACGCCGACGATCTCAAAGGGATGTCCATCGAGCGACAGCTTGCTCCCGATGACATTGCCGCGGCCGCCAAATTCGCGCTGCCAAAAAGCGTTGCTGATGACAGCTCCGCGGATACCACACCCTCGATAGTCGTCGCTTTGCGCGATCAGCCGACCCAGAATGGGCTGCACCTGAAGGACCTGGAAGAAACTGCCGCTGACCCACATTCCTTCGGCATAGCGCGCTTCGCCACCTTGTCCCAGGTCAAACCGCTCTGTGCTCCACGCGGCGATGCCGGAGAAGGCCTTCTGCTGTTGCCGCAGCTGATCCCAGATGGTGAAGGAGAATTCCTTTTGCCTTGCAACCGTGTTTCCGATTCGTGCTCCGTGAACCTCCTGGATATCCGCGAGTTGCTGCGGCGAAGGCACGGGCAAGGTTCGCATCACAACGGCATCGATGAGCTCAAAAATGGCCGTATTTGCGCCGATGCCAAGCGCAAGCGAGAGAATCGCCAGCGCCGCAAAGCCGGGATTGAGACGCAGCAATCGCACCGCCTGGCGCAAGTCGTTTCCAAGTCCTGCGAAGAGCCGCTCCCGCCTCTCGAGGCCGGGAACGGCTGTCTCGGGCGAGGTCGAGAGCAGCGGACTCAACTCCGCGACCAGTTTGCCGCCGTTGAGTTCCGCCTTGAGCAATCGGCAGGCTTCTGCATCGTCTTCACCATTGCATCTCAACTCGTTGTATCGGTCGGTGAGATGTTGAGACAGTTCTTCGACGAGCTCGGCTTCCCGAGCCGGGTCCATGTTAAGCCTGGCGATCGCGGCGCGGGTTTCCTTCGACCAATCAGGCATGTTCTCCTCCTGTGATTCGATCGATTGCGTTGACAAATTCCGCCCACGAACTGCGCTGCTCCTTCAGTACTGTCTTGCCCTGTGCAGTCAGCTGGTAATAGCGACGTCTGCGCTGGCCGGCCTTCTCCACCCAACGACCGGATATGAAGCCTCGCTTCTCCAGGCGATAAAGTAGAGGGTAAAACGAGGCGACATTGAACGTGAGCGCGCCTTCCGAGCGCTGCTCGATCAGCTTGCTGATCTCATAGCCGTGACGCGGGCGGTGCTCGATCAATGACAGAATGAGCAATTCGGCGCTGCCCTTCTTCAATTCCCGATTGAACAGTGTCACTCGCATATGTGGCATAGAAATATATGATGATCGCACTATACACGGATGTCAACAGCTGTCAATTGACGCGATCAGTCAACGGGCGTACCCGCTGTTCTAACTCCAGCCGATTCGTCTGAAAAAACTAGTAATCTCTTCCGCTGCCCGGTCTGGATCTTCCCGGTGAGGAAAGTGCCCCACATCTGAAAACTGCGCGAGATCCAGATGAGCGAAGGTCTCTGACAGCCGGTCTGTCCAGGCGTACGGAAGGAGAGGATCATGCTCGGCCCAGCGGACGCAGGTAGGTATTTCAATCTGAGGCAGCTTGGGCGCCTCTCCTTTCATCATTGCGATGCGACCTGCATGTGTCCCTTTGTAGTGAGCAAATCCTCCTTCCAGATTGCCGGGTTTCAGGAAGTTGTCGACGAAGACTTCAAGGACATCGTTAAACGCATCTTTGCGCCAAGTCCAGTGACGAAGGAAGTAGTCAAAATAGGCTCTGCAGGTGTCGCGGTTGGCACCGACTAGCGCCGGAGCCATCGGCATCTGGTTGAAGGATTGGTACCAGATCTCTTTGAGAGAATCGGGCGCGCCCATGCGCGATCCTATGCCCGGATAGACAAAATCGAAGAAAAACAGCCCCGCGATGCGGCTTGGAGCAAGTCGTGCGAACGGCAACATTGCCGCGCCCCCCACGTCATGACCAACCAGTCCAACTTTCTCGATTGCCAGCTTGTTCAACAGTTCCAGGAGATCCAAAGCATGGTCGTGGGGACCAAAAGGGCCAGCCGGTTTGTCGCTATCCCCGAACCCTCGCAGGTCAGGCGCGATGAGACGAAACCGATCGGCGAGCCGTGTCATCACGGGCTCCCAGGTGAGCCAGAACTCTGGCCAGCCATGGAGCAGAAGTAGCGGTTGCCCCTTACCGATCTCTGCCACATGAAAGCGGGTGCCATTAGCCTCAATCATTGAGTGCTGAATCAAATCGATCCCTCTCATTTTAAGCCGGTCGCGTAAGTTGTAATCCGTAAGAGTTGCCGGACAGAGGTGCCGGGGTCTGTCATCCGGCTGTTGATCAGGAGATATCGTGATAGAGGCGGTACTTCTGGCGCCCGATCGATCCGAATGGTTTGAACTCGACATCGTTTACCTTCCACGTGTCGGAGCCTTGGGAGGTCTGTCGGGCAGCCAGCATCTGTACGCGAGTCGCGCTGATCGGTGCGTCACCCATGGCAAAGAGCGCGAGCGGACCATGCATGAGCGTGTTCGTGTTCGGATGCTGCGGGTCAACGGCCTCGAGGCGCGTGGGCATGTCGAACTGGATCTCGATGCGGTCGCCGTTTTTCCAGCTCCGTGAAACAGGCACGAATCTGCCGGGTTCAAGCCCCTGCTGCACCGGCCTACCATTGATCGCGACACGCGTATTCGGGCCTGCCCAGGAGGGAATACGCAGCATGACGGCGAAGGTCTCGGGGCGGTCAAGCTGGAGTTCGATGCTGGTCTCGGGAACGAGTGGATACTGGGTGCGCTGCGTGAGGACGCAATTCGTGCCTCCCTGCCGCCACGTGAGCTTCGATGGCACATACAGATTGACGTATACTGCGCGCAGGCTGCGGAAATAGGAACTGATGCCGTAGTCGGCGGTGAGCTGCGGGAAGGTCCCGGAGCAGCAGGGCCACTTATCCTGGTGGAAGAACTTGCTGCCGGAGTCGTTGTAATCGGAGTAGTAGAAGCTGTGGCCGTCTTCCTGGATGGGAAGAGCGCCGAGGATGGTGTTGTAGAGGACTTTCTCCATGCTGTCCCCGTAGCGGCTCTCGCCGGAAGAGCGCAGAAGGTAACGCGAGACCTTGAAATGGCCGTAGGCGCCGCAGGGGGTTTCGAAGCTGGCATGGGTTTTGGTCAGGCTGGCACCCAGATCACCGCTGCCCGGCTGGCGGAAGCTCTCGTCGGGTCCCCAGCCGCCGGTGGCGAAGCTCTGCGTGGTGAGGACAAATTCGAAGCCGTTGCGCGCGGCGCGCAGATGTTTTTCGCTGCCAGTAGTGAGATAGCACTGGATGGCAGAGCAGAGCGCGTTTACGTGGCTGTAGGCGTGCTCGCCGGGAAGAATGTTTTCCCCGGCCGCGAGGGGATCGAAGTAGTCTCGGTCCTGGAGAAAGCGCGCTGCGAGCTGACCATAGCGGTCGCCCGCTCCGCGCTTGTAGGCAAGGTAGAGGTTTTCCGGCAGAGTGTAGGTCTCATCCCATGTGTAGGCGATGTTTGGATGCGGACGGGCGGCTTGCTCCGCGCGATTGAGGGCTCTCTCGGGTAGGAAAGGCAGAACGGCGTCAGTGGCGTGATTGAGAACGGCAAGGGCCTGCGGATCGGCGGCAAATTCGTGTGCGTCGATCAGGCCGCAGTTGGTCTTGTCGAAGGTGTAGGCAGGGAGGCAGTAGCCTTCGTAGAATTTTGCAGTCACAGTTGCGGAAAAGCCGCGCACCAGCCGCTGTACCTTCTCCTGTGTGGGCTTCGAGCCGGTGACAGCGTACGCGCGCGCGAGTCCGGAGAGGTATTGGCCGAAGCTGTGCCCGGGGATGTAGCCGGTCATGTTCTTCGGCGGATCGAAGTCGGGAGAGAAGTTGTACCAGCCGCCCATGTCCTCGCCCGGAGCCGGCAGTCCGGCACGCTGGCGGAACGGCTTGAGCAGCCGGTCGTCATCGAGCGCGAGAAAGAAGGCGTGGTTGCGATTGAACTGCTCAAGCATCGGGCCGTCGAGCATCTGTACGTCCGAATAGGCGAATTGCGAGATTTCGGGAACGACGGCGTCCTTTGCCGGGGTATCGGCGAACGAACCCATCGAGCGTCCAAGAACTGTGGCGCTTCCCACTGCCGCTCCTCTTTTCAAAAATTGCCTGCGGGATGTTTTCACTGAGAACTATCTCCATGTGCGTGGACCGGCAGAGCCGGCCCAGGGATTCAGATTTCGACGTAGAGTAGCCAGACCTGTACGGAAGAAGGATCGCGGTTGACCATGGGGTGCATTGTCGTCATTTCGACTGTCGCCTCAAGGCTGCGGAGGTTGCTGTGGTTCTGGGCCCGTGGCCTCTACGATCTTATAGCGCAGGCGTTGGCTCTCCTCTGTGCGGGAAAGCTCGATCTGATCTGCAAACTGCTTCAGCAGAGCCTGCCCTGCGGCAGTGTCGCCCGTCTTGCGGACCGCACGCATCAGCCGATACATCGCGCCGTGGTCTGATGGATCAATCCGAAGTGCCTCCCGGGACTGCTCGATCACACCTGCTGTATCCCCTCGCATATTATCGATCTTGGCCAGCAAATTGTGTGCGGACAAAAGATCGGGATTGAGTCGCACAGCACTCTCCGCGGCCCGCGCGGCTTCTGCGAATTCAGTGGAGCCCGGCACCGCGCCTCCTTGAATGAGGAGGCGTGCGAGCAGGAAATTGAGCTGCGCATCCTGTGGGTGATCCCGGAGCGCAGCGCGTGTCGTCACCAGGGCCTCACCTGAATGATTGCTCTGCTCCTGCACCAGTCCTACGCCGTAGGCCCCGGCGCCGTGGGTGGGATCAAGCTGTTCCGCGGCACGGAAGTCTGACTCCGCCTTGTCATACTCGGCCCTGCCGGCATAGAGCAGGCCTCGTGCGATATAGAGCCCCGGATCGTGCGGGAGCCGCGTAATACCCGCACTCACCATGTCAATACCGGCCTGGTAGGACTCGTGCAGCATGCAGAGTTCCGCGAAGCGCACATAAGAGTCGGGACGAATCGGGTCGAGCACAATAGCGCGGCGCATGACCGAGACGGCCTGAGGCGTGTCGCCCAGGTCCTCAAAGACATCTGAGGCCAGCAAAGCTGTGTCCACATCCGGAGAGGGCAGCAACGGCTTCAGAGTCTCTGCGGCCTCTTTCTTCTGACTAGCGCGCAGCTGCGCCAAAGCAAGATCGTATCGTGCTTCGGCGCTGGCCGGCTGAAGAGTTTGTAATTGCTGAAAAACCGCGACTGACTGCACGTACTTACCTTCAGTGAAGAGGCATGCACCGTAGCGCTCCAGCGACTGGGGATGTGTGCTGAGCTGGCCTGATAGCAGTCCAAAACTGATATCTGCTGATTTACAATCGCCGCGGCGCGCCTGCTCCAGTGCAAGCATCTCGCGCGCGGTGCTGTCGTTCGGATCAAGTCGCAAGATTTTCGTGAGAACGACAGCAAGCTCCGGGTCGTGCTGGCGGGAGAGAACCTGCGCCTCTGCCTGCAGTGCACGGACGAAGTCCGGTGCAATGCGCAGGGCCGCGCGGAGGGCCGTCAACGCCTCTTCGTTCTTGCCCTGCATCGCGTAAGCTATGCCTTCGATGGTCCAGAGTCCCGGGTCCTTGGGATGAATCAGTAGAGCACGTTTCGCTTCGGAGACTGCGGCGTCATAGCGCCCACTTCTGACCAGCGCTGCCGCCGAGGCCGACGTCGGTTGCTCCAGCTGCGCCATGCTAGCGGCCAGCGCCACAGTCGCGAGTGTGGCCACAAATACGCAGCGAATGAACCTGCGCTTCGACTGTATGTAAGCAGCATTCCGCAAAAATAGACTCCAATTGCGTGTCTGTTCTTAACGACTGACAAGCTCCACAATCACCTTATCTGGCTCGCTCCACGCGGCGGCCCCATCGTGTTTCAACTGATGGGTAGCCTCATCCCAATAAAGCCTGGTGATCGAGCTGAGCCCCTTCTCATACGAGTACGTGTTCCCATCGTCTGAAAAAAGTGTAAAGCTGGCATCCGCTCCCGGATAGACGCGCACCGACGCAATAGCCTGTTTCTGCGCTGTACTCTCTACCGGAGATCCAAGCGGTATGATGCTGCCTGCTCGAACAAAGAGCGGGATCGTATCGATCGGAGCGTTGGCAATGATTGTTTGGCCGCCTCTGATTCGATCGTTTGTCCAGTAGTTGTACCACTCACAACCAGCGGGCAAGTAAACCGATCGATGTGTGGCTCCCTGTTCCGTGACAGGAGCTACTAGAAAGGCGGGGCCAAACATGTATTCGTCGGGGATGTCGGCGACGTTAGGATCACTGGGGAAGTCCATGAATAGCGCGCGCATGAACGGCGCGCCGGTTTCGTAGCTCCCGTAGGCGATGGAGTAGATGTAGGGCAAAAGTTGATAGCGCAAGCGCAGATATTTCTCGAGGATCGGCTCGGCCTCTTTGCCGTATGACCAGACCTCATTGTGGTTCCTCTCTCCGTGAGCCCGCATGACCGGTTGAAAGGCTCCCCATTCAAACCAGCGTACAAACAATTCGGGATAATCCTCATAGTTGCCGACGGTGCCGCGAACATCCGAGGCATCGACCAGCGGCTTGTGCAGTGGGTGGTAAGTCGGAGGCAGAGAAGGAGAGAAGAAGCCCGCGATATCCGTATCCCAGTAGGGCATCCCGGTGGCGGTGAAGTTCAATCCTGTCGGGATGGATCGCTTCAGCATGTCCCAAGTAGAAGTGATGTCGCTTGACCAGAAGATGGTGCCGTTCCGCTGAGCTCCGAGGTAGGCTGCGCGGGCAAGGATCATGACCCGTCGACTGTCTCCGAAGTCGCGTCTGAACCCTTCGTAGACGGAAGCAGTATGGAATAGGGGATACACGTTGTAATAGCGAGACCCTGAGCCAATGGAGAAGAAGTCCTTAGCCGGATCGATATCTGGTTCCGTCTCGTCGAGCCATATGTAATCAAAGTGATATGGCTTGATGTAACGGTCTCTTATAGCTTCCCAAAACCACTTGGCAGCCGCAGGATTGGTGGTATCGATATTCGGGCCGATTGCATCTTTGAACCCGCTCGGAATCCGGAGTTCCATCCGCCTTATGAATGAGCCAACCTTTCTCACGCAACATGTCGTAATAACGGGTGCCGGGAGCGAAGTGTGGCCATACGCTGAGCAAGGTTCCGATGCCCATGGAATGTAGCTGCTGATTCATCGCCGCCGGATCAGGCCACCGGGCCGGGTCAAGATCAAGCTCGCCCTGCTTGGTCATGTTGAGAAAATCCACCACCAGAACGTCCAGGGGTAGCTGGCGGTCGCGATATCCCTTTGCCACCGCCATGATCTGATCCTGTGTCGGGTAGATCGCCTTGCTCTGGATATAACCATAGGCCGCCTTTGGCAACATATGGGTAATGCCAGTGAGCTGGCGATAGCCTTGGTATATTTCGTCGCTGTTTTCACCCTGGATCACAAAGAACGAAACCCTGTCTCCGATTTCTGACGACCAGACGTTTTGCTGATTGAAGCCGAGATCAATCGTGGTTTTTGAAGGGTTATCCCAGATCAGACCATAGCCGCGGCTGGAGAGCATGAAGGGAACACAAACGTTCTCTCCACCGATGGCCGAGTAATCGTGCCAGCAGTGAATGCGATGATCCCGGAGATCCAGGATACCCTGTTGCTGTTGGCCAAGTCCGTAGTAGTGCTCGTCTGCTGGCGAGTCGAAGGTTGCCGAGACATGGTAGCCGGCGTCGTTCAGCTTAGGCTGCATTCGTCGCTCCCGCTTGGGAACTGTTGGGAACCATGGACCAGTTCCGCATGTTCATGAGTGACTTGCCTGAAGCGGTTGTCACCGAAACGGTGTCGTCGGTTCGTCGATGATCGTTTCCTCCGCCGAAGTAGTGGTCTCGTAGGGACTGATTCAGGTCGTCGAGCGGCATGCGATGCGACAAAAGCGACTGCGGTAAGTGTTCGCCGGAGACGCGGACGACCAGTCGATTGGAGCGAAATACATCGTCCCCGCCAGCGTCCAGCTCATGAGCCCAGCCCGTCATCGATGGTGTTCCGACAATCCCATATCCAGCGGCTCCAGCCGCTATCGCCTTGTACCTGCTCAATGTGACTCGAAGGATGTTCGGCGCGTATGGCTCCAGCACGATCGTTCTGCCATCACGGTCAAGGACGAATTTGCTGTCCTGAGCAAGAACTGTCGCGCTTCCGATGGCTCCGAAACCAAGCATCCACAGCATTGCGGTTCGGGCAACGACCCTCTTTCTCAGGAAGTTTAGGCTTTGTTTGAGCTTCTGGTAAATGCCGGAAAGGAGATCGCTTTTCAAGGGATGTCGCATTCGATTCTCAAGGTTTCGCTTGTTTTCGCGGGTACAAAATTAGTCCGGGCTACCCCAATCACTAAGGCAATCTGCAGGAATTTTGCCTGTGGGCTCCGACCCATGCTTCCAGAACGCAGACGGGTCCTGACGCTCATCGAAACATTAGGGTTGGGAACAAGCCGGGGGCAAGTAATTGACGGTGTATAACGTCGGCTAACCGTTATGAAGATCAGGTATCCTCCAGATTGTACGTAGTTTACCGCTGGCGCTGCGATCGAGCGCCAGCGGCGGTAGAGGCATGCAGCGCGGCCAGCCGGTCGTCAATTGACAGTGACGCGGTGGCTGATATCTACTTGCCGCTTAAGCCGCTACGTGTTGGTAACAATCGACTTTGGCACAGGTGAACCTCCGCGGAACGGCTTTTGCGGCGTCGTTTTACCGAGGCTAAGATGTCAACGGCCGTTAATCTAAAAAAACCTGTCTCATTGCCCTCGCAGGATGACCCAGATGCCAAAGCCGTACTCACCGAACTGGAACGCATTCTGGCCAGCCGCTTTTTCAAAGATGCGACCAGAGGCAGGCAATTTCTTAATTATGTCGTTCGATACAAACTCGAAGAACACACTAACCCGATCAAAGAGCGGACCATCGGGACTGAGGTATTCAATCGGCCGGCGGGATATCAGACAGGAGACGACAGCGTCGTTCGTGTTCAGGCTAGCGAGGTTCGCCGGCGTCTAGAGCAGTTTTATCAATCGGAAGGCCTGAATGCGGCGGTCCGAATCGAGTTGCCGCTTGGATCCTATTCTCCAGTCTTTCGGGTTCCTGAAAAACACGAAAGTCCGAAATCGTCGGAGATTGAGCCCGCCCCTGTTCACCAGGAACGTAAGAGGGCGAGATTCATTTGGAAGCACTGGTGGGCACTTGCGGTGCTTGGAACGTTCGTCTGTCTCTTCGTCGGTGTCGCGATTCTGGTCCATTATTATTCCCTGTCTCCGCGAGCCGCGTCAGTCGTCTCAAGAAGGGACTCTGATGCGGAACTGACGTCTTTCTGGAAGAAGCGATCCAGCAATAATGGCGTCGTAGTGGCTTTCACAAATCCTGAGTTTCTGGAGTCGAATTCAGGGCAATTGTTGCCCTACTACGGTTCCAGGGCGGATCGCGGTTCAATCTTTGAAGGACCGCGTCGCCCAACGACGCGTGACGGGATGTCCTCAGGTGGCCGAGGTGAGCGGCTTGCCTTCGAAGATGGTTATACCGGAACAGGAGAAGTGTTTGCTGCAAGTAGCCTGGCCGAGATGCTGCACGGAATGGATATTAAAATGAACCTCTTCCGAAGCCGGGCCTTACAGGCGTCTGAGTTCAGCGACCATGATATCGTGTTCCTCGGTTCCCCATCGGTGAACGGGCTTCTCGCTAAAGTGAATCTTCCCAAACGCTTCGTCTTCCGCGACAATCCGGGGCACCTCTGGGAAAGTGAAATCGAAGATACTTCGGCACAGACATCCTCAGCACGTAGTTTTAAAGTATTGCGTGATCCCAAGACTCATGTGATTCAGTCTGACTATGGTGTGTTTCAGGTCTTTTCGGGTCCATCAGCCGAACACAGAATCATACTTCTGGCTGGGCTCACCACCACAGGTACACAAGGAGCCGCGGAATTTGCAACCTCATCCGACGGTCTCTCTCAAGTAAGAAAACTACTTGGTCTGACGAATCCAACGAGCGCCCCCCTTCCCGGGTATTTTGAATGCCTTTTGCGTGTGGATGCCGCAGGAGGCCTGGATGTCCTCCAGGTAACTCCAGTTTCGTGCAGCAAAGAGCCATGATGGGCCTTCTGGACCGCGCAACTTGCTGAATGCGTTGAACAGAACGCAGGCAAACGGAACCGGGTTGGTTGCTGTTGTGCTGGTTCTGTCCATCCACCCTTCACCACCGCCAAGGTGCAGCGCCACCCTCGAATTTGTCATCCCGAGAGTCTGTAACTTTATTGATTTCGCGAAAAAACCGCTGCTGAAAACAAACAGTTTAGGCGCTCCCAAAATCGCGAAAAATCAATAAAGTCACAGGTATCACGCAGACTATATCTGGCCCCCGGGATTCTCGTCTCGAATCCATTGGCAAAAAGCTCAGCCGGCCGGCAGGCGCTAAGAACTGATCTGTATGGCGTAGAAGGCGTCTTACAGCGTTCATCTAACGGTTAGAAACCGTGAGTCACTTGTCGAGCCCGTCTCCGCGGAACATGATTTTGCTTCGCCGAACCCACGAGCGAATCGCTTTCCCAAGGAAACAAGACCATCGCAATTTGAACGTTTGCCACAAGGAGACGCACATGGCCAGTGCCAGAAACCTAAAACGGTTCCTCCCGTTGTTCCTATTCCTGTTCTTGCTAAGGGGACTCCCAGCTCTCGGGCAGTTCTCGAGCGGTATTGAAGGAACAGTGGTCGATAGCACCGGGGCGGCTGTGCCTGGGGCGGTGGTCACGATCAACGATACCCGGCTGGGCGTGACAAGGACGGCTAAGACGAGCCAGACCGGCTATTTCCGCATTGATAGTATCGCTGCTTCCACCTACACCGTTCACCTGGAAGCGAGCGGTTTCACCAGTTGGGACCAGAAGGACCTAACTCTCCAGGTGGGTGAGATCCGGACGTTAACACCGGTTTTGACCATAGGGGCAACCACCACGAACGTCGAAGTCACGGCCGTCGCGGCCGCCCTTGACTTGGTGTCGCCGACTACGGGTTCCGTTATCGGTTCGACCACCGTTCAGAACACGCCACTGGCGGGCCA
Source organism: uncultured Acidobacteriaceae bacterium (assembly GCA_963787145.1). GTDB lineage: Bacteria > Acidobacteriota > Terriglobia > Terriglobales > Acidobacteriaceae > PALSA-350. The sequence goes on along the minus strand of CAWBBY010000007.1, from coordinate 183,746 downwards.
GAACGTCTATGGCCTAACGGCTCTTACTCCCGGCATGACCGGAAACGCCGTGACCTCCGGCGACAACTACACCAACGAGTATGCGGTCAATATCAACGCCGCCGGACTTCGCCAGGAACAGAATGGATACCAGATCGATGGGGCATATACCAACACGCCTTCCCGTGGCGGCGGCACCTCTATTTCGCCCAATCCAGAAATAGTAGAGTCGATGGACATCCGGACCAATGACTTCGATGCCGCTAAGGGGAGGAACGGCGGAGCGACCGTGGACGTCTTTACCAAATCGGGCACCAACGACTTCCACGGTGCTATCGATTACTACTTCCTGAATAACTCGCTCTCTGCTCGTACGGAATTCGAGAACACCGTTCCCACCTTCACCCGCAATGAGGTCGGCGGCGCCTTTGGTGGCCCGATTATCAAGAATAAGTTCTTCATCTTCGGCGCCGTCGACGTGCTCCGCTCGAGCACAACCAGCGCCGGCCAGTACACGGTGGAGACACAGGATTTTGACACTTGGGCCAAGACAAATCTGCCCAGCAACATCGCCACCCAGATCCTCACGACCGCCCCGCCCCTTAGCTTCCCCACTACCGGGATTCTGACGGTAAATCAACTGGAAGCAGCGACCCCCGGTTACTTTACCCCTCCGGCCAACCTGCCCGGCGGCCTGGATGCGGTCGGAACTGCAAGTATCAGCTATTCGATACCCAAAGATGGCTATCAGTGGAGCATCCGCGGTGACTACTACCTGCGTGAGAAGGACCGTATATATGTCACGGGCATGCGAACTTACGATACATCTGTCAGCGCAACGCCTCGTCCCGCCCTCAACGACAACCAGGCCAACAGCTCCGATTTTGTAAATGTTGATTGGACTCACACTTTCTCACCGCGCTTGCTGAACGAGGCGGGAGCGAACATCATTCGCCCGTATGGCTCCAATCTGGCCGCCCCCACAATGGCTATACCTTACGTCAACGTCACAGGCCTGCAGGGGTTTTCCAACTGGGGGCCGGGAAACTTCACCCAACAGACTCTCGGGTGGAGAGATATGATGACGGCAACCATCAAAACTCATATCCTCAAGTTCGGTTTCGAGCAATTCAATATCCGCGAGAACGATCAGCAGAGCGGCGCCTTTAGCCGTCCGACTTACAACTTCAATAATTTGATCGATTTCATTCAGGATGAGGCGCTGACGGAGTCTGCAACCCCGGTCGATCTCGAAACCCATCAGCAGGCGCCCTATGCACGGCGCTATCGTGGACTCTATACCGGTGTCTTTGTCCAGGACACCTGGAAACTTGCGCCCACCTTTACTTTCAATGCGGGGGTTCGATACGACATGATGTCGAACTTCTTTGCCATCCTCACCCCACCGCTGACCAACTTCCTGCTTGGACAGGGGTCGGGCTTCAACCAACCAATCGCGAATGGCATTGCCGTACTATCATCCACCAATCACGTCCTCAATCACAGTATCTGGGACCTCACGCCGAAAATTGGCTTCTCCTGGGACGTATTCGGTAACGGCAAAACCGCCCTCCGCGGCGGTGTTGGCATGTTCGCCGATCAACCCCCTTATCTGCACATCACCGACATCACTGCAGGCAACCTTCCGAATTTCTATACGCCTTCCTTAGACGTGCGACAGGGAACGCCTCCTACCTTTCAGCTCTGTAGTCCGCCCTCGGGATTTACTGAAACATGCCCGATTGTGGACACCAGCAATGTTGTGCTGAACTCAAGCGGAGGAGTTGTTGGGCAAAGAGCGAATCTAGGCGGATATTCGACCAACTATAAGCTGACCAGCGTGATCGATTGGACCTTGAGCATACAGCAGGAGTTACCGCATGGCCTCGTTTTCCAACTGAACTATTCCGCTTCGGCTGCGCGGCATTTACCGATCTACAATCAAGACCTCAATCGTTTCGCCGGAGACCTCGTTATCAACAAGGGAACTCTAACGCGGCTCAATCAGAACTTTAATACCATCCAATACGCTACTTCCGACGCTAATTCCGGCGGCAACTACGGCACTGCCATGATGTCCCGCAGATTTACCCATGGCATCGCCTTTCGCGGCATCTATACCTGGGGTAAAGCCCTCGACATCCTCAGCAATGCGGGCTCGCTGGATAGTGGTGCGGTTACAAGCTACTCCAATGACGGCTTGGCCAGCGGCCCCATCTTCACAAATGGCGATTACGCGGCGCAGAGAGGCCGCGCAGATTTTGATATCCGTCAGCAATTTTCCGCCGATGGAACGTGGACGGTGCCGAACTCCTATGGATCACGCGCGGAGCGGGCATTGCTTGGCGGATGGCAATTCGGTGGAGTATGGCTGATACAGACCGGCCTTCCGTTTACCGTTTACACCAGCGCGCCCTTCAACCCTGTCTTTAACTCTGCCGGCCAGGTCGTTGGCAATACCGGTGGTGATTACAACGCAGACGGGTCCGACTTCGACGTGCCCGGTGTGCCGGCCTTTGGCTCACACCTGCCAGGGCAGTCAAGAAAAGCTTTCCTGAATGGACTTTTTCCCGCGTCTGCATTTCCAACACCAACACCGGGAACGGAAGGAAATCTGGGTCGAAACACCTACGACGGGCCCGGCTACAACAATGTCGATTTTACGTTTGAGAAGTTCTTTTACACCCCTTGGTTTTTCGGCGAGAAGATGCAGATCGAGGCGAAGGGCGAAGTAACGAATCTGTTTAATCGCGCAAACCTTGTTGGAATGAATTCGGATCTGTCGAGCTCTCTGTTTGCTCATTCCGTCAATCAATTGCCTGCACGCTATCTGCAGATTCACTTGCGGGCTACGTTCTAGGTGCAGGCATTCCCGGCACGCGACCGCCCGACGCCGGCATGCTGCCTCTCGGACGAATCGGCATACGCGCCGAACGCGGCAACGACCGTTTGTCTTCACTGACGATGACGAGCAGCGCGCGATGATTACGATGCGGGCGATCGCGCGTTCACCTTTGATGTTTGGCGGCGATCTGGCGACCCTCGACCCCTTCACCCGGGGTCTGCTGAGTAACGGCGCTGTGTTGGAGGTTGTGCGCTCTACCGCCTGCCGATCTCATTGTTAGCGTAGAAGTGGCCTTAGTAGACAGGAGAATTCGAGTATGGGAAACGCCTGCATTGGAGGGCTGTTAAATGCGTGTAATATGCAGGGTGCTCTGCGCTGTGCGCGGAGTTCTCGTTTGCTGCATGGCCTGTTATCTGCCGCTCACGGCGCAGAGTCCCATACCTAGCCCGGGGCCATCTCAGAGATACCCTACGAGTGCGCTTCCGGACTCTGGCACCGCGCCACGGTCTGTGGAGTATAGTGCGGTGCAGCAACGACTTGCGCAAGGCTGGAACACGTGGGACGTTAACAGCGAAACCACTCAGGTGCTTTTACCCAGGGGGCTCGCGATTCACCTGGCGATAAAACACAACACCACAGAACATTCACAGGCATATCTCGAAAACACCCTTATCGGCCGGCTGTCTTCAGATGCGGAACAGGTCCTTCCGGGGTCGCATGCCTGGGACGGCAGCTACACCGACCTGCGCGTAGGCTGGAAGGGTCATAGCTGGCGCGTGCAGAGTGCACACGATGACCAGGATGTCGTAATTCTCGTCACACCGCTGACATCTGAATCCAACGCGGCCTTACCACCAACAGCAGTGTTCTCCGTCAATTATCTCTGGAACATGCCGGGGACGGCCGAACATCAGCGGGGGGTCATCGAAGCGCATGATCCTACCGGCAGCATTGCCGTATATTGCACCTGCGAGTTCGATCGAAACCAGCCGGTAATCCAGCGCTCCGCGGTTCCTCTCGAAGGTCCATACTTTGCGGTAGATCTCACCGCACCTATTGCAATTAGCACCAATCGTCGACATACGGTGGAGCAGGTACAAGCGATCCTCGATCGCCAACTCGCCTCATATAAGCGATCGCTACAAGGTTCTGAACGCACCCAACCGATCGCCGATGCAATTGAGACCACGCTGGGCTGGGATACGATCTTCGAACCCGAAAAGCAGAGGGTGGTGTCTCCTGTCAGTCGTGTCTGGAGCGTGGGCTGGGGCGGCTACGTCATCTTTGACTGGGACACCTTCTTCGCTGCATCCATGGCTTCCATCGGTGACCGCGATCTCGCGTACGCGGACGCCATTGAGACACTTCGTGAATCGACGGATGAAGGATTCGTCCCGAACTATGCGCGCGCGGGGAACTGGAAGAGTTTCGACCGGTCGGAACCGCCGGTCGGCTCCGTCACTGTACTTGGAATGTACCAGAAGTTCGGGCAGCGCTGGTTGCTGGAAGAGACCTTCCCGGCCCTATTGAAGTGGAACCGATGGTGGGCCCAGTATCGCGATCTGGACGGCTATCTCACATGGGGCAGCGACGGAGAAAACCCGCCCGGCAACCTCGATGACGTCACTCGCGGCACACGCGCTGGCGCCGTACTCGAATCGGGGCTGGACAACAGCCCTATGTATGACGACGCAACCTTCGACCCGAAAACTCACCTGTTGCAGTTTGCCGATGTGGGCCTCATGAGCCTGTACATCGCCGACTGCGATGCGCTGGCCACTATCGCTGACACTCTCCAGAGGAGCGACGAGGCACGGGAGCTGCGCTCCCGCAGTGCGCAATACAAGGCAAAGGTCCAGACACTCTGGAGCGCAGAAGCCGGCATCTTTCTAAACAAAGATCTCCACACCGGTCAGTTCAGCACTCGCCTGTCGCCGACAAACTTCTATCCGATGCTCGCGCACGCCGCCACACCAGCACAGGCCCGGACAATGGTCACCAGGCACTTGCTAAACCCTCACGAGTTTTGGGGCAATTGGGTGATTCCATCCATCGCGCGCAATGATCCGGCCTTCAAAGAGCAGAACTACTGGCGCGGCCGCATCTGGGGCCCGATGAACTACCTCGTTTATCTTGGCCTGCGAAACTACGATCTCCCTCAGGTTCGCAGCGAACTCGCAGACAAATCCTATGCGCTTTTCCTTAAGGAATGGCTGGAGCATGGCCACGTTCACGAAAATTACAACGCAATCCTCGGCTCTGGAGACGACGTCACAAACAGCGATCGCTTCTACCACTGGGGCGCTCTGCTCGGTTTCATAAAATATTTGGAGGAAACCACGCCTGTCCCTCCTGAAGGGCGCTAGTCCCTTCAAGCTCGCGGTTTAGAGCACACACTGGAGGCAAGATCGATCCGTAAAGGGCGAAAACAGGATTACGAGTAACTTCGGCGGGTTTCTTGTGCGCCGTGGTCGCCCTTTCCCACGGTCAATTGGTAATAAATCGTCAAAGCACTCATCGAAAGCGGATCAGTACCTATAAGTCGGCATGTGTCCAGGTTTCCAGAACCGAGTCGGACTGACGCGTTGGCATGTCCCATGGGCGTTTTCGAGGAATGATCCTGCTCGCTGTTGGCTTCACAGACCTTGGCGGGGCTATTACTCAACCTGTTACTGACGGTTAGGCGACTATTGTGTGCCATGAGCACGAGAAGCTCGCGAGAGCGGATCGTGCGTAACTGCTTAACCGATGAGGGACGGCCCCTCGAAGTCGGCTTACAGGAGCGGACTTCAAACCGCCTTTCGGCGGCTGTGGACAAAAGCCATGGTCGTGAGCGCGGAAGGAAAAGGCCCGGCATGGACTGGGTCAGGTGTCAGGCAAGAAGAGGACTGCAAGGAAACCACTATGGAAGTGTCGAAACCTATTTAGACGATGTCAAAACCGCGGCGTGATTGTTACTGCGGGACAAGCTCCGACGAAACCTGTTTACGGACGGAGCGGCATCCGGCATGAGAGGTGGCCTGAGCTTGCCATGAGGCGGATAAGCGGAACATGGGAACCTGCGATCACGATGCTAACGGAGAAGCTACAAGTGGCGAACCCACGAGGGCGAGAGTACGGATGCGTGATGGCAGGGACGGGACAGCGCGTACTAGCAATGAAGTCCCCGATAAAGGGATGGAGCGAAGGCGCTGTGTCAAGGAGCCTGATTCAATGAGTCAACCAGCAATGGGAGGAGCCCGATGAATGAGGCAAAGCCATTTTGTATTTCCAAGAAGGAGGTCTGGGAAGCGTATCAGAAAGTGAAGTCGAACAAGGGATCGGCAGGCATCGATGGACAGACGATCGAGGATTTTGGAAAGGGACTGAAGAAGAATCTTTACAGGATCTGGAATCGAATGTCGTCGGGCAGCTACTTTCCACCGCCAGTCAGGACAGTGAAGATACCGAAGAAGAGTGGCGGGGAAAGAAGTCTGGGCATTCCGACTGTGGCGGATCGAATCGCGCAACAGGTTGTGAAGGCGCGGCTGGAACCGGAGGTTGATTCACTGTTCCATCCTGACTCTTATGGCTATCGGCCTGGGAAGTCAGCGTTGGACGCAGTGGGTCAAGCCCGGCAGCGGTGTTGGCAAAATGACTGGGTCTTGGATCTGGACATCAGAGCCTTCTTCGACAATCTGGACCAAAATCTCCTGATGCGAGCGGTGAAGAAACACGCATCGCAGCGGTGGATGGTTCTCTATATCGAACGCTGGCTAAAAGCGCCAGTGGAACAAGAGAACGGGCAACTCGTTCCGCGTCAGAAGGGCACGCCACAAGGTGGCGTGGCCAGTCCGCTGCTGGCTAATCTGTTTCTGCATTATGCATTCGACCGATGGATGGCGACGTACTATCCGAGTGTTCCATTCGAGAGGTACGCCGATGATGTCATCGTGCACTGTAGAACGGAATGGCAGGCCAAGGCGATTCGGAAGGCAATTGCGAAGCGATTGTTGGACTGTGGACTGGAACTCCATCCGGAGAAGACGCGGATCATCTATTGCAAGGATGATCTGCGGAAGGGAAGGCACACCGATGAGAAGTTCGATTTTCTTGGGTACGAATTCCGTCCGAGGAAGTCGATCAATCGCAACGGAAAAGTCTTCGCCAATTTCAGTCCCGCGGTCTCGACCAAAGCTGCCAAGTCGATGCGGGCAATCATCCGCAACTGGCGCCTGCGGCAATGCAGTCATCAGTCTTTGGAAGATCTTTCCCGCCTCTACAATCCGATTCTCCGGGGCTGGTTCCAATACTACGGCAGGTACTACCGTACAGGGCTTTACTCGGTGATCCGCCAACTGGATCAAGAGCTGGTCAACTGGGCCAGACAGAAATACAAGAAACTGCGTAATCATGTCCGACGTGCACGGCGATGGGTCGCGGCGGCCTCCCGCCGCTCCCCGCACCTGTTTGCACCCTGGGCTACGATGCGCGGGGGCTCCTTGATGGGAGCCGTATGACGCGAGAGTGTCACGTACGGTTCTGCGAGCGCCTCGGGGTGAGACTCCCCGGGGCGACTCTCCCACTCGGAACCTCGAAACCGTCGCCAAACCGCCCGAATGACTCAGCCGTTTACATCAACCGAGGCTCGGTGAACTTAATTTCATTCCCGGAATTGTCATTTACACGGAAATCGCGGTTTCCCCACGGTTTGAGAGTGATCACCTGGGACAGCTGAGCACCGCGTGCTGAAGCTCGGCGTGCAGCGCATCGAGGTTCTCCGTAAAGATGTGAATCCCTATGCGTGAATGGTTGTGAGCATCGTCTTCGAATAGGTGGATCGCAATATCGTCGCGTTCGACAATCGCATAGCTCCGGTCCAGCATTTGCATCGCGACTCGGAAGCCAAGCCTCTGTTCGTAAAACTCCACGGCCTCTTCGAGATCAGATACCGGAATCTCTGGTGCAATACGTGAAGGCTTCGCAATCTCCATATCCTGCCATTCCTTTCAGAGCTGGTGGTTTTGATGTTGCAGCCGTCACACTCCTGAGACTAGGAACTGGATTTGGTACAACCTAGACAGCTTAACCAGTCTCGGTTTGTGACAAATCGGCAATGCTGTGCGCCGGGATAAACCGGCATGAAGCAGGGAATGAAAGATTCCTACGAGAAAGGAGTAGCGAACCACTCGGCCCCGAGTTTTGCGTTGCACACCGCGAGGTGTTCGGCGAAGATTCACAAATCAAAGAGGTCAAGCGTCAGCCATCTCGAAGGAATCTAGCCGTATATCTCAATGAGCCCATAAGCACCGGATCAGTTATCGAGCCAGGATCAGTAACGGGAAATCGGCAAGGGTTCGCCGATCCACCTGGATGTCATCTTCGATTGACGCTATCGGGCCAAAGCACTCAGCGAGCTGCCGCGATTTTGCGCGACGAGTAATAGAGTCCTTTCGTTCTAGGACCTATCATCGTCAAAGCACAATTCCACCCTGGTAAATCGTGGAGATGCGCCTTGGTCCGAAGCTGGTCACTCAGCTGCACTTACAAGCGACTCGCCTACTCGCAGCGAAGCGCAATCATCGGGTCGATTGAAAGGGCCCGACGCGCGGGAACCAGGCAGGCGAGGGCGGCGACCGCAATGAGCAGCGTCGACACGGCCAGGACCATGATCGGATCATGCGCACCATTTTCGATCCAGCGACCAATGACGCGGTTCAGTCCGAAGCTAAGCGCAAGACCGGCGGCGATGCCAAGGCCAACTCCGGTTCCGGCAGAGAGCGCCACGATGCTTAGCACGTCGCGGCGCCGCGCTCCGAGGGCGACGCGAACCCCCAGCTCACTGGTGCGCTGCAGGACCGTATAAGAGACTACGCTGTACAGGCCTACCGCGGCGAGAATCAGCGCCAGTATGGAGAACGCCCCAAAGAGCATGGAGATGAGACGCGCCCTCGCATACTCCGGCTCACGCTGGATCCAGCCTTCGAGGTCGCGCACATTGCTGAAGATCTGCTGGTCCGGATCAATGGAGGCGATCTGCTGGCGGACGCTATGCAGCATGGCAAGCGGCTCGCCTTGCGTGCGCACCAGGACTTGGGTAAACGGCAACGTCCACAGCGTGTAGGGCGCGTAGACCGCTGGTGCGGCGGGCTTATCCAGCCCGTCATCCAGCGAATCCGCGACAACTCCGATGATCGGCAGCCATCCGGCGCTTCCGGTTGCGGCCAGCCGAATGGGCGGAGTGTTTGCGAGTTGCGAGATGCGGACCGAGCGCCCCAGCCCATCCCCGCCGGAAAGATAGTGACGAACGAATGCCTGGTTCACAAGGACCAGTGTGGCTCCACGCGCAATCTCGCTCTGCTCCCAGGAGCGCCCTCTGAGCAGCGGAATCTGCAGCGTTGTGAAGTATTCAGGGCTGACCAATTCCACGTGCGCATCTTGCGCCTGGGACGCGACCTTTCCCAGGATTTCGACAGGAACGGTCATACCGCTATTCGGCGGAGTGGCATTGGTCGATATCCCTGCCCCCACCACGCCGGGTATTTCTGCGACTTTCTCACGGAGCTGCTCGAAGAAGCGGCTGCGGTCGGCCCAGGTTGTGTACGCATTGTCGCGCAGCGGGATGATGACTGACATCACGTGCTTTGGCTCATATCCCAGCGGCACGGTGTTCATGCGAATGAATGCCTGAATAGCAGCACCTGCCGCCGTCATCAGCAACAGAGTGAGCGCGATTTGTCCCGCAATCAGCGCGGTGTGCAGGCGTCTGCCTTTCACGCTTCCCGTCAGCCGCTGCGTGCCCGCCTGCATGACCTGGCTGATCTCCGGCTGCGCGGACTGCAGGGCAGGGAAGAGGCCGAACACGATTCCGCTCAGCAATGCCAGGCCTACGCTGAAAACCAGGACGGCGATATTGATGTGGAAGTCGGCTTCATAGGGATAAGAGTGGTCCGGCAGGCGCGGGATGATGAACCCAATGCTTCGGTAGGCAACAAAGATGCCCAGCCCCGCGCCGGTCAGCGATAAGAGCAGCGATTCGGTGAGGAGCTGGCGCACGATGCGGATGCCGCTGGCTCCTACGGCCGAGCGGACGGCAAACTCGTGCTGTCGCGCCGTGCCCCGCGCCAGGAGAAGAATCGAGACATTGCCGCAGCCAATGACGAGCAGCAGCGCGACGGCCCCAAAGAGTAGGACCATGGTCTTCTTCAGATCTCGGGTGTACGTCTCTGCCAGACCGCGCACGCTGAGCTTGAATTGCTTGGGAAAGATATTCGGGGTTTGCCGGTCGAACTCCTGGTAGAGGGGCCGGAATTCGCCCTCGGCGGCGGCGGTGGTGATGCCGGGCTTCAACTTGATCTTGAATCCGTACCGATGCGCCTGATCCGATTCCAATTTCAGGGGCAGATAGACATCGCCATCCATCCACGTGAAGCGCGGCGGCATCACGCCAAGAATCGCGTAGGTCTTGTGCGTGAGCTGGATAGTTTTTCCGACCACGGCAGGATCGCCCCGATAGTGCCGTTGCCAGAACTTGTAACTCAGCACTGCCACAGGCTGAGGATCCTGTCCGTCAGGCGCGTCGGAGGGGGCGATGTATCGGCCCAACAGGGGCGACAGGCCGAGGAACTGGAACGCGGACCCGGTCATCATGATCGCGGTGACGTCATCGGGTAAATCACCGCCCGTGACCGTCTGGCTGGTAAAGTCGAAGGCAGGTATATCCTCAACGGCATGCGTCTGCCGGAGCTGGCGAATTTGCGGACCAGTCAGGCCCCAGGTCTCATCGCGGCCGGCGTTATCCGTAATCCAGACGTCGCAAATCCTGTCGATTCCCGCGTACGGCCAGGGGTGGAGCACCGCGTCGTAGAGGATGCTGTAGACAGCAACGGTTGCGCCAATGCCAAGAGTGAGCGAAAGGACCGCGGTAAGGGAGAAACCGGGGTTACGAAGGATTTGCCGGAAGGCAAAACGGAGATCCTGTAGCAGTACTTGCATCAGCGCCTCCTGTGGGAAGGGGAAAGCCGCCTTGAGCTACAGGAAGGATACGCCCGAGCCGTGATCAAAGTTCCCGCATATTCTTTCGCCTCTAGGAATCGCCGGCTCCGGTTTCCAATCACGGCTGTGAAAGCACCATTTCTATATACATTATGGTGGGAATCTATCCATAATGAACTGGACGCGGGCAGCGTCTTAGATCTACCTCTTCCCGCACATGCCTGAGATGAAATCTTTTGCTCGCTCCAATCTGCTTCTTCTGGTCTCAGCTGTCTTAGGTTGCTGCAGCATTTCTGCGATCGCACAGAATGGCTCCATACTGGGCCAAAGCATTACATGGAGGAGCGTTCAGTCGCCTTTTACGCCGGACCAGTCGAACGGGGCAATCGCAGGCGGCCCGGGCTCCGATCCCAATCCAGGTACGCCGATGTTTATCTGTCGCGCGCAGATCCAAGGGAGTGTTGTTCCCGGCAAGTGGGTCCAGGGTAATTGCAACGTGCCCTATGGCGGGTCGGAGCAGATCATGCGCTCCTATGAAGTCGCTTACGGGAGTGCTCGCTGGGGGCAATATCGGGGCGGTGTGTATGGTCTTGCGCAGACAGGAAGCAACGCTGACGGAAGCCCACTCTATTCATGCCGCGTTCGCTACTCTCCCAATTCCGGAACCGATTACGGCTACCAGCCCGGCAAACTGGTGTCCGACGGCACCTGTCACATCCCGGTGGGTGGAAGCGAAGTCGTCCAGGGTCCGCCGTTTGAAGTGCTCTTTGCTACCGGTGGCGGGCGGCCGCCGAATCCTTATCCGTCGTACCCATACCCTATTCCTTACCCGGTGCAGCCGGCGCAACCGTATCCACCGTGCCGGCTAAGCGATCCAACGGTGAAGCGGGAGATACAGGGCGGTACAAGCTGGTTGGTTGGGCCGCGCTGCTCTTCAATCGATGCTTTCGGTAACGTCCAACCGAAATATCCTCAACCGGGAGATGACGCGCCCCCTCCTCCGTATGAGCCAGGACCAAGCTCAGTGACCTGGCAACCGGCACAAACGCCCTTTGTTCCGGGAGACGACGCGGTTAAGGGAGGCCCAGGTAACGGTCCCAAGCCGGACTCGCCGCTTTACGTCTGCCGTGTCAGCGACAAGAACGCTCTCTTGCCCGGCAAGTGGGTCCAGGGGCAGTGCAATTATGTCAATGACGCGGGAAAGGAAGACTATTCAAAGACCTATGAGGTGGCCACTGGCCCGGCGGAGTGGCGCAATTTCGATGGCAACATAGGAGCGCTGGTGCCTGGTGGCTACCTCGTCGACGGCACCCATCTTTACATCTGCCGCAAGCAGATCAGCTATTTCGGCAGCAAGAAGGGCTATCAGCCAGGATTTCTCGTCAACGGCAAGTGCCACATTCCTTATGGCGTTGATAATGTCGAGAACACTCCTTTTGATGCTTTGTACAACGTCGTTTCCACGCCGTCTCAGGCGGCTCCGCAAGGGCAGGGAGGCTCAGCAGTTGTTGCTGCAGGACCGGCTCAGCCGCACGGGATTCTGATTTCGTTTGCCAGCGGCACTGGCGCCACCGCGGGCATGGTCAGTGTGACCAACGGATCGACGAACAGCACGGTCACCAAGCCGTTGCCGGCCAACTCTACTCCACAGCAATGCATGGAGATCGTGCAGCAAGCTGCTTTTCAGGCGGGCCTTCAAATTCAGGCCCAGCCCGATGGCGGTCTGCGGGTCTTTGGGACTAACAACGCAGTCAATGTTACGCAGGCTTCGATTTCGGTGAGTCAGTTTTAGACAAATTGTCGGACGTTCTATGAGGGCCACGCCCGCATAGCTCTCGCCCCGATGCGGTAGTCAGCATCGAGTATCGAAGAGGCGACGCGGGAAAGTGAGCGGTAGCGACCACGTTCCAGAACGGCGAGACTCACAGCCGGTACTCCTACGCATATGCATACCAGTTCGAGTTACCTGTCGGGATCGAGGAGCGTATAGCCCCCTCCTCGCCGGGTCACTAGCCTGCGTGGGTTAGAAGGATCAGCCTCTATCCTTTCGCGCAGCCGGCGGATATATACATCGATAATGCGTGAACCCTCGATTGGCCTACTTAATGGCCATATATCTGCGAGCAGCCGATCTCGGCTTAGCGTACGACCTGCATGAAGCATGAAATGGATGAGAACGTTGTATTCGGTCGCGGTAAGGTGAACGTGCTTGTTCTGAACTGTGACAGTTCTCCCATCTAGGTCCGCAACGAGGTCTCCAACTTGCAAGCTCCGATGCCGGTCCGAGTCTCCAGGCAAAGACCGTAAGACCGCCCGGATGCGAAGGATTAGCTCGCGAGGGCTGAAAGGTTTGGTGAGGTAGTCGTCTGCGCCAAGTTCAAGGGCACGCACCTTGTCCAGTTCGGAGCCACGCGCAGAAAGTATGATCTTCCGTATCTCGCGTGTCCGTTGCTGCGACTCAAGGCAACGCAAGATTTCCATTCCGTCTTGACTGGGCAGCATCAGGTCCAAAAGGATCAACGCCGGCAACTGCTCCTGTGCGGCCTCGACAACGAGCTGTCCGTCCAGGAAGATGCGGGGCGCAAATCCTGCACCCTTCACCGTGTGCGCGATCAGCGACGCTATGTCTCTGTCATCTTCAACAACAAAGATCAGAGGTGTTGAAGGCTGATCATCGTAGATGCGATCGCTTCTCATCATCTATTTACGCAGCCGGCAGCCAAATAGAAAAAATCGACCCGTGCGGCAGTCGAGGCATGAGACTGATCGTCCCACCATGGGCTTCGACAGCCCATTTGGCGATGGCCAGTCCGAGTCCTGCGCCTCCGGCGTCGCGTGTACGCCCTTCATCAACCCGATAGAAGCGGTCAAAGACACGTTCGGCCTTATCTTCCGGGATTCCGGGCCCCTCATCTTCAATCACGACTCCAACAAGAGTGGCCTTATCAGGAGTGCGTTCACTATCCCTCACACTCACCCGAATGGTGCAGGCGGCGGGAGAATATTTAACCGCATTGTCGAGCAGATTAATAATTGCCATTCGAAGAAAGCTACGGTCTGCTGAAACATTGAGCTGACTGTTGTCCGCAACCAGAATTGTTTGTTTCTTGTCCTCAGCCAGAACGCCTACAACTGCGACGGATTCCTGAACCAGGTCATTGAGCTTAAAGGTCGTCCGATGCAGTTCGACTGCGCCGGAATCGGCATGGGCTATGGTCAGCAGAGTGTCGATCATTGCAGTAAGCCTGGCTACTTCTTCCAGCATGCTGCCGATGATGTCCCGGTATTTCTCCGGGCTATGTTCGTTTTGCAAAGCGACCTCGCCTACGCTGCGGATGGCAGCCAGCGGCGTGCGCAGCTCATGCGACACATCGGAAGTAAAATGCTGCAACTTTTCAAAGGATTCACCCAGCCGCGAGAGCAATCCGTTCAGCACGCGAGACATGTGCCCAAACTCGTCGTCTGGATTGTCCACGGGGATCCGCTCATTCAGCCGTTGAGCAGTAATCTGTTCGGTTTTTCGCGCCATTTCTTCAAGCGGGTTCAGCGCCTTGCCCGCAACACGGTAGCCGGCAAATCCCGCCACAACCAATGCCGCAGGCAAGGCAAGGAGAAGCAGTCCAATGAACTCGAACAAGCGTTCCGTGAGTGGCTGAGTGCTATAGGCAAGCCTGATAATAAGAGGCTTGCCTTGCAGGATGTGGAGATGGCTGATCGCGAGGGTCCGGGTCCCATCTGCGAGATGGATCATTTTCGACTCATAACCAACCTCTCCTTCGCGGGGAGCTGGCGCGCCTCCGAGATCCATTCCGTGTAAGCGATCATTCCGCAAGAGCACTTGGCCGTCCGGGCTCAGTACTTCCATGTAACGGTCGAGCAGAAGGTGCGACTCGGGGTGGCTGTGGTAATCCTCGTGCAGTAAGAGACGCCCATCTGGAGTGAAGTAGAGAAGGCCTTCCACGGTCTCAAGGTCCTGGATCTCGGCATGGTGCAGCTGATCGCTGAGCTGCCAATACTGGAGGATGCAAGCTCCGCAGATGTAGATTCCTAGCACAGCTCCGAAAATACCCACATACCAGAGGGTGAGCCGGTCGCGGATGTACCTGGGACGGAACCGCACTACTTCTCCTCCGCCTTGCGGAGAACGAACCCCAAACCGCGAACAGTATGGAGCAGCTTTACCGGAAATGGGTCGTCGAGTTTCTTTCGTATACGCGCGATATGGACATCGATTACGTTGTCGAGCGAAGTGTAGCGGACCGTGGTTTTCCAAACGTCGCGCGCTACCATCTCACGCGAAACCACGGACCCGCTGTTGAGCAGCAGATATTCGAGGAGATCAAATTCGCGCCCGGTGAGATCCAGTGTCATGTTTCCGCGCATAGCCGCGCGCCCGCTTATATCCATCTTGAGGTCTGCGAGTTGAAGCACCGAGGACGATTCAGGATGGGCCCGCCGATGCAATGCTCGAACACGCGCCAGAAGCTCCGGGAAAGCGAAGGGCTTCACAAGGTAGTCGTCGGCGCCGGCATCGAGACCGCGCACCCGGTCATCCACAGAACCTCGAGAGGTAAGAATCAGCACCGGAGTCCGGAAACCGCTTCGACGCATCTCGCGGAGAGTCTCAAGACCGCCCTGGCGCGGCAGCATGACATCCAGCAGGATCAGGTCAAACGCTGAATTTCGCAGTTGCCTTATGCCCGTCTCTCCGGAATCCGCCACAGCCACCTCGTATCCGTTGCCTTCCAGCCCTTCGGCGATTGCACCAGCCAGCTTGCGTTCGTCCTCGATGACGAGGATTCGCAAGGCATTCTCGGATCGGTCGTTGCTCCCCGTACTCATGCTTCAAACTCTACC
The DNA here is from genome assembly GCA_963787145.1 of uncultured Acidobacteriaceae bacterium. GTDB lineage: Bacteria > Acidobacteriota > Terriglobia > Terriglobales > Acidobacteriaceae > PALSA-350. The sequence goes on along the minus strand of CAWBBY010000007.1, from coordinate 168,091 downwards.
GCATGACATCTAATACGAGCACAGCAATGCCAACACTTCAGGCAAACTTCAGGATTGCTTAAGGTTGCTCCGTGATCTCATCGGGAAGTCGGGCACCAGCCCTACGCTGAGGAGCTTCGGATATGCAGAAAATGCTTGCCTTGAAGATTGGAACGCTCGCTCTTGGAGCGGCTAATCTTGCTTTTTACGCAACTGCGGCATCGGTACCCGCGCAGTCCCAGTCCTTACCCGCGCAGGCTCAGTCATTGCCCGCAGCCACAGCCGTTCCGGTCAGCTTTGTGCATTCCGTGGACGCAAAAAAAGCAAAGGTAGGGGACACGGTGACGGCGAAGACGATGCAGGTCATCCTGCTGCCTGGAGGCGCCAGCATCGACAAAGGGACGGTGATTGTTGGTCATGTGGTCGCTGTTCAGCCATTTCATTTCGATCCCACCCCCTACGCGCACCAAGCGCCTTCTCAGATCTCAATTCATTTTGACAAGCTCCAGAAGGGCGATTCCGTCATTCCGGTCAATTTTTCGGTCCGCGCGATCGCGAACCCGATCGCGTCAAGAGAGGCTGCTTATCCGCACAGCAACGCCGATGCGGATCCGTTGGGGATGATGACCCTCATAGGGGGGACAAGCTACTCTCCATTGGAGAAAATGATCCAGTCTGACGACGGCGATGCAATTGGATACAACCGCAAGGGCGGAGTTTTTGCAAGGCTGATCGCGTCGGGGTCTTCCGGTAAAGGGGCATCGATCCACTGCGAAGGAACAGATACCGAACAATCGTTGGCAATCTTCTCGCCGGATGCATGCGGAATGTACGGCTTTGCCGGTGACTACATTCTGGAAAACGGCCAGGACGGCAGCGGAACGTTTACGCTCGCCGTGCGGGGGCGCTCGGAGAAGCTCTACGCAGGAACCACAGCTCTTCTCCAGGTAAACCAGGCGCAGTAAATCGCCGCAATGCCCTCTAAGGACGGCCGAATGCTCATACCTGGACCAGCCCAGAGGGTCGTAATTCACTTGAACGAAGACGCTGCTTCCGAGGGGGACTATCTTCACCTGGAGATTGTCTCCTTCCTGTTTTCCAATGGGATCTCTGGAGCAACCGTGTTGCGCGGATACGCGGGGTTTGGAGCGCATCATCGCCTCCATACCCAAGGCGCCCCCGGCAGCAGTGGTGAGCACCTCCCGATACGCGTCGAATTCCTTGAATCGGTACAGACAGTGGAAAAACTGATGCCCAGACTCATCGAGTTGGTGACGGACGGAGTGATTGAAGTCCAGGCAACCAACATTGTCCACATTGCGCGCCTGACCCGAACTGGAGAGCGGGAGGACAAAAGCGGATGAGGCCGTTTTTGTCCCGAATGGTGTTTTGCTGTCTAGTGCTAATCGAGATTCAAGTTGTAGCCAGCGCACAAACCAGCGCAACGCCGCCATCCCCGGTGCCGGTCCAGATAGAAAATCTCCCGCAGAACGGCCCCGCCGCGAAGAGTCAACCATCGGCTCTGACATTGGCGGAGGCCGAGGCTCGGGCACTCAAAAATCAACCGCGCCTGCTGGCCGCGCAGTTGCGCGCCCAGGCTGCAGGCAAGAGAATCACCGAATCCAGATCAGCCTACTTTCCGCAGGCAGTTGCCAATCTCACTGCCGTACAGGCCAACGGCGATAGCGCAGTTGCCGCGGGCGCGATCACTACCTCCAGTATCTCCACTCGCGCGGCGGGCGGAGCGTCTCTAGTCCAAATGATCACGGATTTCGGACATACCTCGAATCGGGTGCAGTCCGCGCGCTTTGAAGCGAAGGCCGCAGACCAGGACCAGGAGAGCACCCGGCAGATAACCTTGATGCAAGTCCAGGAAGCTTATTTTGCGGCACAGGCCGCAGATAGTGTCCTAAGGACGGCACAGGCTGTTCTGGACTTCAGACGCGTTACCCTGCGGCAACTCTCGGCGCTCGCGCAAAGCCAGTTGCGATCAACGCTGGATGTGCAGTTTGCCCAAGTGATGGTTTCCGAAGCGGAACTGGCTCAAGTCCAGGCGGAGACCAATCTTCGAAAAGCCCAGGCGCAGTTGGCCGCCGCCATGGGAGAGGAAGCGGAGGGCAATTACACGCTCACCGATGAGCCATTGCCGGCCGCTCCCGATCCCGATGCAGCCGGCTACATCGCCGAGGCAATCGCCCAGAGGCCCGATCTGAAGGCACTCCAGCTACACAGTGAATCGGCCAGCCACGAAGCGCGCGCAGAGCACGATCTCAACTTTCCGACGGTAAATGCATTGGGCACGGGGGGAGAGGTTCCCATTCACGATTCGACTATCCGTCACGACTACGGTGCGGTGGGCGTGAACGTCAATGTTCCGATTTTCAATGGCGGTCTGTATGCAGCGCGTACCGCCGAAGCCAGGCTGGAAGCGAAAGCCGCCAATGAAGATGCCTCGCGCCGCGAGGTCGAGATAGTCCGCGACGTTCGCATGGCTTGGGCCGACGCGCGAGATGCCTATCTTCAAATTGGTGTGACGCAACGGCTGGTGGACGAGACTAATGTTGCTATGCGCCTGGCGCAGGCCAGGTACGATGCCGGCCTGGGCAGCATCGTCGAGCTGAACCAGGCCGAGTTGAATCAGACTTCGGCCCTCATCACCGCCGCAAGCGCCAGATTCGATTACCAGCGTGCCATGACGGCGTTCGAATTCGCGATGGGCAACGTGCATTGAGGGGGACGGCGTGGCAACAGGTATAAGAAGAGAGCTGTGGATGGCTGTACCCTTGCTGACCGCGATAGCGTGCACAGGGTGCACAACCAGGACAAGCGCGGCCCCGCAGGACATTCCCGTGGTTCCAGTCGGCCATGCAGTACGCATGGATATGCACAACGATGTCACATTGACTGCGGAACTGGAGCCCTATTACGAAGTCGATGTCATGGCCAAGGAAGCCGGGTACATACGGCACATGCTGGTAGATATTGGCGATCACGTGAAGGCAGGCCAGCTCATCTGCGTGCTTGAAATTCCCGAATTGCAGGATGATTTACAGCGCGCAAAAGCCGACGTTCAGACGGCGGGTGCAGAGCAATCGGGAGCGGAGCAGGATCGGCAACGCGCCGTAGCGGCCGAGGCCATTGCACATCTTTCCTATACACGTATTCTCGATGTCTCGAAGAAGGAGCCTGGCCTTGTTCCCCTGCAGGAGGTTGACGTAGCCCATTCTCGCGACCTTGAGGCGGAAGCACAGGTGGCATCGGCGGAGCAGAAAATTCAGGCATCTATCAGCCGCTTGCAAGCGGCCAAGTCTGCGCTCGATCACGAAACCGCACTTTTCGCATACACCCGGATCGTTTCTCCCCTGAATGGAGTGATCACGCAACGTTTTGCGAGCGACGGGGCCATGATCCAGGCGGGAACTGCCTCCAATACCCAAGCCATGCCTGTTGTCCACGTCGCGCAGGATGATGTGCTCCGGCTCATGTTGCCGGTTCCGGAGGCTTATGTGGGAACCATCCACGATGGAGAGCCGGTGACTGTTTCCGTGCCGGCGCTGAATAGATCGTTAACGGGAAAACTAACCCGTTTCGCGGATCGTGTGCAGTCTTCCACCCGCACGATGACGGCCGAGGTCGATATCAAGAACACAAACCGCGATCTCATTCCGGGCATGTATGCGCAGGTGCAGTTGACTCTCGCCGACTTTCCGAACGCCGTCGCAGTTCCCGTCGGAGCTATCGACGGAGAGGGGAGCGTGGGTAAGGTCTACGTCGTCGACGCTTCCGGGATAGTCCATGTTCGTAACGTCCGTGTCGGCATCCAGTCTCCGCAATTTGTCCAGACACTGTCTGGCCTTGAGCCCGGCGACGCAGTCATCCTGGGGAGCCATTCGGGGCTGCAGGAGGGTGAGCAGGTACAGCCGCACGTGGAATGAAAGCCGGAATGAAAACCGGCAAGTGAGAACCGGCCGATAACGCCCCGCTGAGGAATCAACTATGTCTGGCTTTGCAATTCGCACGCCTTATCTCATCATCGTTGCCTGCCTGATCATTCTGGTCCTGGGCGTGAGCAGTGTCGCGCGAATGCCGGTCGATATGTTTCCGTCGATGAATGTCCCGGTCGTTATCGTCGCGACCTTCTACTCGGGGATGCCGCCGGAGCAGGTTGAAGGCAACATCACGTACCATCTTGAGCGCTTTTTCACTCTCGCCAGCGGCATCGATCACATCGAGTCGCGGTCGCTCAGCGGCGTCAGCATCATTCGCGTGTACTTTCAGCCCGATACAAACGCTGACACCGATGCGGCCACGATCGCCAACCTGGCTGTGTCTGACATGAAGGATCTGCCGCCAGGTACGTTGCCCCCGGTTGTGCTCAAGTCGGATGCATCGAGCCTGCCGGTCTGCCTGGTCACGATGAACGGCGGCGGAATGAGTGATGGCGCTCTTAAGGATATCGCCCAGAACTTTGTGCGCAATCAACTTGCCAGTGTGCCTGGCGCATCGATTCCTCAGCCGTTTGGCGGGCCATGGCGTCAGATCCAGTTCTACGTCGATCCCTATAAGCTCGAAGCGCGGCAGTTGAGCCCGATGGACGTGGTTCGCGCACTGAATCAATCGAACCTGGTTTTGCCTGCCGGCGACGTGCAAATCGGCAACCTCGATTACGACATCTACTCAAATGCCCAGTTCAATCTCAAAAACGCGGCGCAGTATCCAATCAAGATGAATGGGGAAAACCCCGTTCTCATGTCCGACGTCGGTGAGCTAAAAGATGCTCACGCCCTGCAATACAATGTTGTCCACGTTGACGGGCAGCGCTCCGTCTATCTGCCGGTGCTGAAGCAGGGCGGAAACTCGAACACAATCTCCGTAGTCAATGGCGTCCGCGCGATCCTTAAACATCTGGTGGATGTGCCTGCAGCGATGCGTACGACCGTCGTCTTCGATCAATCACGGTTCGTTAAAACGGCCATTGAGACACTGCTCCATGAAGGCGGCATCGGCCTATTTCTTACGTGTTTGATGATCCTGATCTTCCTCGGCAGCCTGCGCGCCACGGTCGCCGTTTTCTTCTCCATCCCTCTTTCGGTTCTCGCAACCTTCATCGTTCTGCAGATGAGCGGATCGTCGATCAACAGCATGGTGCTTGGCGGCCTTGCTCTGGCCCTCTCCCGCCTCATCGACAACTCAGTCGTGGTTCTTGAAAACATTTATCGCCATCTCGAGATGGGAGAGTCGCAGCGGGTGGCTGCCGAGAATGGAGGCCGGGAAGTTGCTTTGCCTGTGCTCGCCTCCACGCTCACGACCGCAGTTGTGTTCTTTCCGGTGACTCTGCTTGAGGGAGTGAGCAAGTTCCTGTTCACGGCGATGGCTCTGTCCGTTGTCATCTCGCTGGGTGCTTCCTACGTCGTAGCCATGACCGTGGTGCCGTTGTTCTGCTCCAAGTATCTGACACTCAACAACCCTGAGCACTTGTCTGAAAACCACTCCGGGGAGGCTCGGACCCTGAGCGGGAAGCCCGGGTGGGGCACCCGGTTCAACATGGCATTCAACGCCCGCTTTGAACAAATGCTTGCCCGCTACGAGGTTCTGGTCAAGCGTGTATTGCTGCGGCCGGTTAGTGTGTTGGCTATATTTGGGATTATCTTCGCAGTCAGCCTTTCACTTTATGCCTTTCTCGGCTTCTCCTACTTTCCACAGACGGATGCCGGGCAATTCGTCATCAATATCAAAGCCCCTTCCGGCACCAGGCTTAATGTGACGGAAAAGGAGTTTGCAAAGGCTGAGCAACTCATCAGAAACGCGATTGCTCCCCATGACCTTGGCATCATCGTGGACAACATCGGCGTCGACAATGGATTCTCCGCCATCTACACGCCCAATGCCGCCATGCACACGGGCTTCATCCAGGTGGGCCTGACGCCCGGCCATGATGTCGGCAGTTATGCTTACATTCGCAAGATCAAGCGCTTGCTCGCCGAGCAGATGCCGCAACTGTCTCCATACTTCTCAACCGGAAGCCTGGTGGACGCCGTGGTTAACATGGGCGCGCCTGCGCCTATCGATATCCAGATCTCGGGCTCTAACTTCACTGTGGACAATGAAGTGGCCCAGCATATCGCGGGCCAACTTCGCAGGTCGCCGAAAATCGCTGATGTATTCATTCCCCAGGATCTCGATTACCCGTCTCTTCGCGTCGATGTGGACAGGATCCACGCCGCGAAACTCGGCTTGAGTGAGAAGGAGGTTCTGGACAACGTCGTCACATCCCTCACTTCCAATCAGATGATTGCTCCCAATCTATGGATCGATAACAAAAACGGGAACAATTATTTCCTCACCGTCCAATACCCCGAAGCACAGATTCGCACAGTCCAGGATCTCGAATCCATTCCGCTGCATGCCGATGGCGTAAGCCAGCCAACGCGCCTTGGGATGGTAGCGAATATCGAACCGATCCTGGCTCCCACAGAAGTCGACCACTACCAGATTCGCCGCAAGCTCGATATTTATGTGCGGCCCGCTACGGAAGACCTGGGGAGCGCCGACGACTACGTGCAGCGGGTTCTCAAGTCATTGCATGTTCCTGAGAACGTGACAGTCACCGTGCACGGAAGCGCGGAAGCCATGCACGCTTCGTTCCGCAGTTTCAGCGTCGGGCTGATCCTCTCCGTTATTCTCCTTTACCTGATTCTTGTGGCGCAGTTCCGGTCGTTTGCAGATCCGCTGATCATTCTGCTGGCGTTGCCTCCCGGCATCATCGGCGTGCTGCTGGCTTTGGTGCTCACTGGGACAACGATGAATGTCATGTCGCTGATGGGAGTCGTCATGCTGGCCGGCGTCTCCATGTCAAACAGCATTCTTATCGTCGAATTTGCGCACCACCTCAGGAGTGAAGGCAGAGGCGTAGCCGAGGCCGTGATCGAGTCCTGCCGCGTGCGCTTGCGGCCAATTCTGATGACGTCGCTGGCGACGATTATCGGATTGTTGCCGATGGCATTGAAGCTTGGAGAGGGGAGCGAATCCTATGCGCCCCTCGCACGCGCGCTTGTGGGAGGGTTGCTGGTCTCCGTTGTACTGACTGTATTCCTGGTTCCGGCCGGCTTCTATTGGCTTTACGGGAGGCAGGAAGTGTCAGGAGTCAACCGCGCCGAAGCGCCGTAGTTGCTGAAACCGGAGCGCTTGCATCTTATCGAAGGTTGCGAGTATTCCTGAGCGCGGCGGGGCGGTCGAAAAGCAATCATCAAACAATTATCCCGAGGCACACTCGTTTTGAGCGGCGTGCGCAGAAATGTGCGAACTAAGCGAAGTAAGCGAACTAAGTGCTGGGGTGACCCCCTAAGTTGAGGCCGCCTAAGATGAACGAATTTGCACTTGAGGCAAAGCCGGGGCGCAGCGTGGTCTTGCCGATGGCGGGGCCGGCCAGCGGCAAGACGAATCCGGCGGGAAGAGTTGAGAGTTGAGAAAGATCGAGCGATCCGCCCCTTGGGGCGTGCCAGGGCGGCGGCCCTGGGTTGCGGTTTGGTTTCAGGAATGCAATGTTCCCGTCCTTTGGATTTCGTGGGGTGGCGGCTAAGTCCTTTGTTTTACGAAGATGGTCAAATTTTATTTTTTCCCGCCCCCATAAGATATTTAGGAGAGCAATATAGTTTCCCTCAAAGGATGCCGCCGGGGCACAATCTGCCGAGGCGCGCCATTCCAGGCCCACAAAGACACTCGCTACCTCTTCCTTGATCAGTATTTGGGTTTCTACAGGTATAGATGTGATTCAGGGTAGTTTCGGTTAGGGTTATGAAATTATTTTCTGCGTTGGTCAGCAAGCGAGCTGGCACAAAACAGAATCTTCATCAGCGAGGTATTCCGCTTCGAAGAGTTGGCGTTTGAATTGATCACACCAGGGTTCTATTGAGTTTTCTTTCGAGACGTGGAGATCGGAGAACCCAATGTGGAAGAGCTTGGTTTTAGAGCTGCACGGCGAGTGGTCTGAGTTTGCCGTGCATTGGCCTGAAGTGCATTGGCCTGAGGTCAACAGTTGAGCCGAGGGTCACTTGTCCGTAAAGCCGACTATTCGTCCAAGTGACGAGCGCGTTTTTCAGTACTGATCCTGCCCGCTGGACTAAAACAGTCGATTTGGGCGGTCTGGGAGAAAGCGGAATTTCCAAAGTGCTCCGATGGTCCAACGTACGGCCCCATGCCGTTGTCGATAAGAACCTTATGTTTTCCGGTGTCTACATACAGTGAATTGATCTGGAAGTAAGCAGTTGTGGAGGGAAGAAACTTGCTTTCCATGAAAGCCTGAAACTCCCTTTCACTGGCTCCTGCCGCGATCATGGTCTTGGGATTGTCGAATTGGAGGAATCCGTCGCTGACGGATGCAACTTCGAACTCTCCAATCTTGAAACCGTAGAAGCCAGCGCCTTGTTCTTTACTCATTCCGCGTTCTCCTTTGGGGGCCGACCGCCAGTGAAGCGGTGAAAGCTGATTCCTTGTTGTTCACACCCAGCAGCACCGCTTCCTGTCGCTGGTACTATAACGAACACTATAGTATGATCGGTGAGGTTGTCAATGTTGTGTAGCTATCACTACACAACTGCGTCGATGCCACAGGAGGGCACAATATGCCATCACTACAGGGAAAGGTCGCCATCATCACGGGCGGCAGTAGCGGAATAGGACTTGCTATCGCAAAGCGCTTCGTGTCGGAAGGCGCATACGTCTTCATTACCAGCCGCCGCCAATCGGAGTTGGATAAGGCAGTGGCCGAGATCGGCAAGAACGTTACAGCGGTTCAGGGCGACGTTTCAAAGCTGGAGGATTTGGATCGGCTCTATTCGGTTGTCTCCTCTGAGGGGCGGAAAATCGATGTCGTTGTCGCAAATGCGGGTTTCGTCGGAATGGGCCCAATCGCAACTGCGACACCTGAGTTTTTCGATCAGACCTTCGATACGAATGCGCGCGGAACCTTCTTCACTGTCCAGAAGGCGCTTCCATTGATGAACGATGGTGGTTCCATCATCCTCATTACCTCCGCAGGTAAGGACAAGGCGACCCCAGGCCGAAGCGCGTACAGCGGGACGAAAGCAGCTCTGCGATCTTTCGTTCGCACTTGGACCATGGAACTGAAGGATCGAGGTATCCGCTCGAATGTCCTCAGTCCCGGAGCCACGGAAACACCGATCCTCGACGGCTTGTTCGGCTCGAAAGAGGCTACTGAGGCGGGAAAGGCGCAATTCGTCAAGGCGACTCCGCTTGGCAGGATGGGCCGGCCCGAGGAGATTGCGGCGGCAGCGCTCTTTCTGGCATCGAGCGAGGCCAGCTTTATTACAGGCATCGATCTCGTCGTGGATGGCGGATTGAGCGCTGTCTAACCGAAACCAAGCATTCCAACAACCAAGCATTCCAACCAAATCAGGAGAGAGCAAAATGAAGATCCAGAGAATCGTTACTGCCGAGGGCAAATCCGGCGTAGCCACCAAAATCGATACCATCGACACAGCGACAGCCGACTTCCCTACCAATATCTGGGGATTCGACAAAGTTCCTGACTTGCCGCTAAAGCCAGAGCAGGTTCTGGGCGAATATAAACCATTGGGGATGTTTGGCCCACTCGGTGGTATTCGGGTCGATCTCTTTACGCTGGCTCCTGAGACGGCAGAGGGACCAGCGGCGCTTGAACGTGCTGCCTCAATCGACATGGGTACCCCAGGAATGGTCCCGGGCAAAGAAGGTGACGGGATGCACCGCACCGACAGCATCGATTTTGCCATAGTGATCGATGGCGAAGTAAACGCCGGATACCCTGGCGAAGATGGCAAGGTACACGAGCTCACGATCAAAACGGGGAATCTGGTTGTGAATAACGGAACGTTCCATAGTTGGCATAACCGTTCGACCAAGCCTTGCACCATTCTCTTTGTCGTTCTCGCCGCCGAGCGCAAAGCGTCTTAGCAAACTCCACCGCAGGTGTTTCGTTCTGTGAGAAACCTGCTTGCAAAACGTGGACGCCTCAATGACGTGAGGCGTCCATCGCAACATCTGAGTCGTCTCTATGGAATGGAGGCGTCGTGCTGAGCACTCAAAGCCACTACTGTCGAATGCGCGGAGACGCGCTCTTACGGCTAGTCGGCCTCTGTTCCGGTCTTGGAACAGCTGCTGAAGGCCACGCCGCGAGACCCACGGCGATCGCGTTATACAGGTCTTTACGTTTCGCTCCCGACTGAGCTTCTACCGCCAATCCCCACGCAGTGACTGCGATATAGCGCGCGAGCGCATCGGGATCAGCATTCTTGGGGAGGTCGGTGGTGCCACTGGCTTTGGCGAATCGTTTGCGAAGTCTGACGGTCAACTCGCTGCGCAGATTGGCGAGCCAAGCGCGAACTGTGTCGTCCTCTGCACAAGGAAGAGAACTGTTGAGAGCCAGGCAACCGGGCGCGTGAGATGGGCCGGTGAGGACGTCGGCATAGCCATAGAGAAATCTCTCCGCCACACCTCGCGCGGTCGGCTCCCTGAGCGCACTCTCGAGAAGTTTTATCTGAGTTTCGTAATACTGCTCGATGACTTTCCGGAAGAGCTTTTCCTTGTTTCCAAAGGCAAAATAGAAACTCGGTGCCGTAATGCGCATAGCACCCGTGAGATCACTGAGCGACGTGCCTTCGTAGCCCTTTCGCCAGAAAAGTTCAGTCGCCGTCCTGATGGCCGTATCGATGTCGAATTCGCGTGGACGTCCCATAGCTGTTTCTCATTATTCTATACCACGCACTACATAAACTTGACACCTAATGCCCGCATACTATAACGTTCGATATAGAACGCGATGATGCGCGAACGCGCGCGACTTGCAAGGAGAGAAATGCCAGATACCACCTACGAAATATTTCCCAGCACGGGCTTCACCGTGACGCACTTTCTCGTTTCGGCGGACATAAAGAAGTCGTTGGACTTCTACTCGCGGATCCTCGGCGGGAAAGTTGTCATGGACGGCGAGAACGGTGCGCCGTGCATCGTCCAGCTAGTTAACACGTGGGTCATCATCAATGTCGGCGGCGGGCCGACCGACGACAAACCGGCCGTCTACCTCGCGCCACCGAAGGCTGGCGAGGCTGTCAGCAGTTTCATGAACATCCGCGTCGCGAACATCGCAGAATGCTATGAACGTTGGAAAAGTCTGGGTGCGGAGTTCCTCACCGAACCGAAGGTTCACGAGGCCGAGACGCGGTGCTACATGCGCGATCCTGACGGCCACCTCATCGAGGTCGGCGAGGCGAAAAAATAGCGGCGAGTCGCGAGATCGAGCCGCTACTTTTATTGACACCTTCGGTCCGAGTATACCTTGCACTATAGAACGGCTGGCGCAGATAACGCACCTATCTCGGTGCGATCGCGCGAGCACACACAGTTTTTCGGAGGTCGGAAGTGCTCCCAATGAACGTTCTTGTTCTGGTGGTCGATGGCGTGGTCAAACTTCCGCCTGAAGCAAACGGCGCCGTCGTTGTTGGCGGTTCGAATGCCACGGCTTACGCGGCGTATTTTTCGGCCAAAGCGGGCGTTCGCGCCGCGATACATCATGACTGCGGCATCGGTCGAGATGAGGCGGGGGTCAGTGGTCTGCCTTGGGCGAACGAACATGGGATGGCTATGGCGGCCGTCGCGGCCAATAGCGCCCGCGCCGGCGACGCCGCAGACATGGTGAAACGGGGGATCATCAGTCGCGCCAACAACCTTGCGGCTACGTGTGGTGTCGAGGAGGGGCAAACTGTCGCACAGGCAATTGAGCTTTTGAAATCCGCGCCTTGGCCCCACGCAGACGTGGAGGCGCCGGTCAAGGAACGCACCTTTGTTGACGGCGTCCTCTGCATAGGCTCCATCTCATTCGCTACTCCAGAAGATACAGGCCTGGTCGTGGCGAGCGGTAGTCATGGCGGCGTAACGGCTGCTCCATATACGCGTTCATTTAAGCCACGCCTTGTTTTCTTCAACGATGCCGGCTTCAGCGTCGATCGCGCGGGTGTTGCCTGCCTTCCTCTCCTCGATTCCGATGGTATTGCCGCCGCCACTGTCGCCGCGGATTCGGCGCGCATCGGTGATGGCGAGTCGACCCTGACCCAGGGCATTGTCTCGGCGGTGAATGAAACGGCATACCGACTCGGTGCGAGGGTCGGGGAGACAGCTCTTGATGTGGCGCGCACCGTAGCGGAGAGAGCCTGAATAGGCCGGAGCCAACAAGATGCCTACGAACCACGAGCCCGGCATCTTCGGATTCACGGCGATTTTCCGTCAAATACCGGGCTGCGCGGCAGGAGACGTTCCCCCTTGTGCACTTTCCCCTTGACTGCCTGCGGCCCTTTAAAATGAACTGAAGCGCGTTCATGAGAGCTGATCCGTCTCAATGAGTGCATCGGCCTGCTTACTTCAGTTGGTCAGGCGGCCCATTCATCGAATCGGCGCATGATCTCCATGAGCCAACATCCCAACAGGATGACAGAGCCCCACAATATGAACGGAACGCCGTAGAGTATGAGACGCTTGCGCGAACGGGCCAACTCAAACACTCGTAGCTTCACGATGGCGTATACATTCGCTGCGAGATAAGCAACCGCCAAACAGCTCACTACTAAGTTGTGCATCTTCCTAGTCCTCCTTTTAGCGGCCTGCATCTCAGCGCCGATACTCATCGACCAGCTCGTCAAGCGAGGTCCACACCTTACAGTTGAGACCATCCTCCGTCGACCGGAAGTTCGGCGCCGGTCGTGAAGGTCGCATCGAACGCGAGGAAGAGGACGGCCTTCGCGATTTCCTCTGACGTCCCCCAGCGCTTCATCGGGATCATGCCAATCATCTTTCCCCTAATCTGAGCGGCTGCGTCAGCGGGAAACGCTTTGCCGATGATCGGCGTGTCAATGGGGCCGGGCGTCACCGCGTTGACGCGAATCTCGCTAGGAACCAACTCAGCAGCGAGCGTCCGAGCGAATGATCGTAGCGCGGCCTTGGCGGCTCCGTATGTGGCGTTGCCAGCCATTCCCTTGACGTTGGCGATCGAGGTGGTGAGGACGACAGAGCCTCCCCGGTTTATTAGCGGCGCGAACTTCTGCACCGCGAAAAGCGGTCCCTTGGCGTTCAGGTTGAACATCTCGTCGTAGATGGCCTCGGTGATGCTCTCCAGAGGCGCTCGGGTGCTGAACCCGGCGTTGACGAACAGCAGGTCGACGGTGTCGAACTCGGCCTTCACTCGAGAGGCGAGTGCATCGAGGTCCGTCAACGACCGCGCGTCGCTCGAAACCACGATGGCGTCATTTCCAAGTTCTTTCTGGGACGATTCCAGCCCTTCCTTCGAGCGACCCGTCACCACAACGCGCGCGCCTCCATCGAGGAGCATCTTCGCCGTAGCGAGCCCCATGCCGCTCGTGCCGCCGATGATTACCACCTTTTTACCTTCGTACCGTTTCATGTTTATTCTCCTGGTGACCGGTTGTTATTCGTTCTGTCGCCGTGATTCCAAGTTAGGGATGTGGAGATGTTGTTTTGCATCCAGAGGCGCGCCGAACAGCGCTCCTTCAGGACACCGCGCTTAAGGACGCTGGGCTAGACAAGTCGATACCGGAGACCTTGACGACGGCCTGCCACGCGGCTTCCTGGCTGGCGCGATCGTGGAGGTGTGGGTGGCGTTGCGCCTCAATTGGGCCTGAGAACTTCCCTTGAGCCGAGGCGAAGAATTGCCCTGAGACGTCGGTTCCGAACTCCGACGCCTGGAGGTACCGACGGGCCGCGGTCTCCGGCGTCTGATTCATGCCGGGAATGAGGTTCACGATTGGGATAAACAGATACTTCAACAACGGGCCAGCGTTTCGCACCACCTTGGTGTCGGTCGCCCCACCGGGCGATACGGCGTACACGGCCATGGCGGCGGGCAGCCGGCGGGCCAGCGCCGCGGTCCACCAAGCGATGATGAGCTTCGCGTCAGCATACGCATTGTTGGGCACGTACTTCACGTTCGGCCCGTTGCGCAGCAGGGCTTCAACAGCCGCGGTTTGGTCGCCCCGGTAGTATTTGGCCCCGAAGGCTGGCACGTCGGTGTACTTGAACATGGGTACGCCCCCGCGGGCAGGCTCCGCGCCGGCGATAACAATCCGCGCGTTGGGGCCAAGAAGGTTGGCGCGAAGCAACCCGACAGTCAGTTGATGATGGCCGATCAGCGGGGCCTGAGAAGCCTCAACGCCCGCCGCGGTGATCACGCGCTTCTTGGTTGGGACCAATCCGGCATTGAGCAGTAGGAAATCGATCGGCCGCTCTCGCTTGACCAGCGAGGCGAGGGCGGCCTGAACGCTGGCTGGCGCGTTCAGATCCAATTCCAGCGGCGTGAAGATCTTCGTTTTGGTCTCCGCCGCGAGCTGAGCGACTGTTTCCTGGATCCCGGCCAGGCTGCGCCCGGTGACGATGACCTCGCGGTAGCCCTTGGCGGCGAGCAAGCGGGCCGCCGCATAACCGAGCCCGGAGGTGGCGCCGGTGACGAGTGCGATCGAATGTTCCATGTGTGTCTCCGTGGTGAAGGGTGAAGGTCGTGCTGTTTTTCCTTTGAACCTATCCATGTTTTCTCTTTGTTAATCCGTCTTGAAGTATTACAGACGCGAGAGTACGATAATCACAGCGGAAATGCAAGGAGTTTCGTACGCTATGGTAACTAATATTTCGAAGCGCCCTCGTGGACGTCCAAAAGGATTTATCCCCGACGAAGCACTCGACCGTGCCGTTGAGATGTTTTGGGAACATGGGTATGAAGGAGTCGACGTGGATCGGATCGCGCGCGCCGTGAACGTCACCAAACCCGCGCTATACCGGGCCTTCGGAGACAAGTCCACCCTGCTGCTCAAGGCGGTCGAGCGCTATGCAATAACGTATGGAGCTCCCAGAATGGCAGCATTTCAAGCGGAGCCGGACATCCACAAGGCAGTAACCGCGTTTTGCGAGGCTACCATCGACTCCTGTACTGGCAAGGCTCGAAGCGGCTGCATGATGGCCGCTGCGGTGCTCGGACAGTCGGAGCGAGTAACGGAGATCCGTTCGTGTGCCGCGAAGGCCTTCATCGCATCCGCTGATATTTTCGCGAAACGTTTCGAAAAGGAGATGAAGGCGGGGCGCCTGACTCGCACACCCTCTGCCAAGGTGCGAGGCCGTGCGCTCGTTGACTTGTTGCAGGGTTTGCAACTTCGCGCCAAGGCCGGTATTGCGCGCGAGCAATTGCTGCAAGACGCCCGAAGCTATGTGCCCCTGATTCTTGGCAAGTAAATCTAACGCACTTTGGGGCGGCGATGCGTCTGGACGAGTGCCAAATCGCCAAACCGCGTTTCCACCCTCCTCAGTCCTGGAAATGCGGTTTGGCCTGTTCTCATCGGTTGAGTACAGGACGACCCATCTTTCACCTCGGGATCAGGAATTCGAACATCCCCTTCGTCTCCTTGTCGACTCGTTGGGAATCCGATGTGTCCGTCTGCCCCGGGGCTCAGGAGGTTCAGCCGGATATTCCTGCCCTTCAGTTCGTTGAGCCACGCGCGGGGCGAATGAGCGCAATGCCGCCTAGCTCGCCGAATACACACCGAAACCAGGAAAACCTTTCACCGAAGCAACTGACCCGGTCATGATGATCGATCGCCATCGTTGACTCTACGAATCGATTCGTGTGGTATCGGTGTCGACGGGTCAGGGCCTGGGGCTCGCATCCACCTCGGAGGCCCGCGCCAGTGCTTGCGTGTCGACATACTCCCGGACGTTCGTCAATTTGCCATTTCGAACGGCAATGTCGAAGACCCAGTGGTCCTCAAACGTCCTATTCGTCGCTTTGATTTTCCCAGTAGCGAAGCCGACGACCAGAACCCGGTCTCCCTGCGCTATGAACTCGGGGGGCTCTGGGTACGAAGTTTCCACCGTTTCGTTAGCCTTCTGAAGTAAATTCTCCAATCCCGCGTGTCCGCGGTGCGTGCCGGCCAGCGGCCAGTTCTCGCCCGGAATGATCCACTCAATATCTTCGGCAGACAACGCCAGCAAACCTTGCTTATCGCGGCGGCCGAGTGCCGCAAGAAAATTCTTCACAATCTGGACATTCTTTTCGATGCTCATCGAAACCTCTCCTTTTCCCTTACATCGGATCGTGTCCGATCTCATCGGACGTTTTGGAATCCTTCTACTCGGGCCAAATCACACGGTCGCAGATCGATTACTGCTGCTTCTTGAACAAATCCTGGAAGATGAGCTGACCCCAAGTGCGGCCGCGTGCGTGCACCAGCGCGCCACCTTCGTTGAGCTTTCCCAGCTTGACGGGCGCGAACCCGAGTTGTTTGGCCAAATCCGCCACGGGAGCGATCGCGTCCTCGTCGTCGCTCGACAGAAAGACGACCCGGTGGCCGCCCTCGACGATCGGGTCGGTCGCCAGGGTGGCCGCAACCAGGTGATTGAAACCTTTCACCAACTTAGCGCCGGTGAACGACTTCGCAACGAATGCGGAGGACGGAAGACCGTCCAGCTCCTCAGGTGGGACTGGAAACGAGTTCATCGCGTCGATGACCGTCTTGCCTTTCCAACTCGGCAGGGCCTTCGCAATCTCGCGATGTTCCCCGAACGGGACCGCCAAGATGATTGTGTCGGCCTCGAGTGCATCCCGCAGCGACTTGGCGACGACCGTGGGTCCAATCGCCCGAGCCTGCGGTGCCAACGCCTCGGGGGGCCGGCGACTCGCAACGGTCACGTCGATGTTTTTACGGGCGAAGGCGTGGGCGAGGGCCTGACCTATCTTTCCGAATCCTACAATTGCATAGCTCATAATGTTTCTCCGATCTCGTGTGAGAACTAAAGTTCGAGAAGCGACCGCGCCGGGGTCAGACCTGCGCCATGCCTCCATCGACGGCGAGATCCACGCCGGTGATGAAAGAACTTTCATCGGAGGCGAGGAACGTGACGGCGGCCGCGATTTCCTCAGGCTTGCCCCTGCGACCCATTGGGATCTGCGAGGAAAACTGGGCGGCCGCTTGCTCGGCCTGTTCAGCGGTAAGGCCCGTCGTTGTCTCTAAGGCGGGGGTATCGATTGGCTCCGGGGCTCATCGAATTCACGCGGATCTTGCGGTCTTTCAGCTCCATAGTCCAGGCGCGCGCGAAGTTGCGCACAGCCGCCTTACTCGCGGCGTAGGCGCTAAACCCTGGCAGCCCCAACACGTTCGAGACCGAAGAGTTCAGGATAATCGAACCGCCGTCTTTGAAGAGGGGAAGGGCCTTCTGCACCGTAAAGAACAGCCCCTTCACGTTCACGTCGAAGGTCTGGTCAAAATGGGCCTCAGTAGCCACCGCGAGCGGTGCGATTGTACCCGCGCCCGCGTTCGCGAAGAGTACGTCGATGTGACCATGTTTCTCTTTCACGACGGCATAGAGCCGGTCCAGATCTTCCAAGCGCGACACGTCGCCCACGACCGTCGTAACGTTTCTCTTGATGAAGGCTGCGGCCTCCTTCAGCTCTTTCTCTCGTCGCCCAGTGATCACGACGTGCGCACCTTCTTCCACGAAGCGCTTGGCCGTGGCCAAGCCAATCCCGCTGCTTCCGCCTGTGATAACCGCAATTTTTCCCGCCAATTTTTGTCCATAGTTATTACTCATATGTTTTCTCCTTTTTGTTTTTCGTTGTCTTTTACGTTGAATTTACGGCCGGGCGTAGTGCGTCAGATTTGCGCCAGGCCGCCGTCGACGGCGAGCTCGCTGGCGGTCATGAAGCTGCTGTCGTCCGACGCGAGAAAGGCCGCCGCCGCCCCGATCTCCGCCGGATCGGCCATGCGCTGGAGCGGAGTCATCGAGGCGTAGACCTTCTGGCCCTCCTCGCCTAGCGCTGCCTTCGCGAGTTCGGTCGCCGTCGCCCCGGGCGACAGCACGTTTACCCGGATGCCGGTGCCCTTCAGGTCCTCCGCCCAGGTCCGCGCGAGGTTGCGCACTGCCGCCTTGCTCGCGCTGTAGACGCTCATTGTCGGGGCGCCCGTGGTGCCGGCGCTCGAGCCGGTCAGAATGATCGAACCGCCCTTGCCCATCAGCGGCAGCGCCTTCTGGACCGTGAAGATCGTACCCTTCACATTGGTGTCGAAGGTTTCGTCAATGTGCTCGGCGGTTATCTTGCCGAGCGGAAGCGGGCTTCCCGCCCCGGCATTGGCGAAGACGATGTCGAGGGTTCCGCGCTCGGCCTTCACCGCCGCGTAGAGTCGGTCGAGGTCGGCCAGATCGGAGATCGAGCCCTTTACTGCGCGGGCATTGGGCCCGAGGTCGGCCACAGCGGCGTCGAGCTCTTCCTGCCGGCGGCCGAAGATGAAGACGATGGCGCCCTCCTCGATGAAGCGCTTTGCTGCGGCGCGGCCGATGCCGGTAGCCCCACCCGTGATGACTGCAACCTTACCTTGAAGCTTTCCCATATTTACTCCCTTCGGAAGGTGTGAAGCATTCGGTACACTAAGGTAGATTCTTTGGCTGTGGACGAGAACTGCTCAAGAGTCCTAATCTTTTGTCTATTCGTCCAAGAGATGGAGGCTAAGTTGGACCCGATAACGGACATCTTCAGAACGATGCACGTAACCGCTTTCGGTCTGCACAGGCTGGAAGCCACAGCCCCTTGGGGCGTAAAACAGGAGAACGAGGCCGAAGTACAAGTCAAGCCTTCCGGTAAAAAGATGCCGCCCACAGATTTGGCGCACTTCGCTATGCTTTCGCGCGGAAACTGCTGGCTGAGTGTGGAAGGGATCGCGGAGCCGATTCCGCTCACCGGTGGTGATTGCTTTTTGCTGGCACGGGGGACTTCGATTGTTCTGCGCAACAGCCCGCGAACCCGTCCGAAGTGGACTTTCCGCGAGATCGGGGCCAAGGCCAATGGCAATGTCGCACTTTATGGCGGTGGTGGCGCACCGACGACAATCGTCTGTGGGTCCTTGAGTTTCGATCGCGCCAGCCTGAGGCCGATCACTCAGTTATTGCCGAGCTTCATTTTGATGAAGGCTGATCAGGCACGCACCCTTGCTCTTCACAGCACCGTTCAGGCGCTGGCTTCAGAAATGGCAGAACAGGCGCCGGGATCTGAAGTCGTCGCGACTCGGCTGGCCGAGGTTCTGTTTATCCAAGTGCTCCGGGCGCATATCGCGTCGGGACCGGAACGCAACGAAGGATGGCTTCGCGCAATTTTCGATCCTCAAATAGGAACTGCACTGAGCGCCATTCACGACAGAGTGAAGGCACCCTGGACGGTGGAATCCCTGGCCGAAGCGGCGGGCATGTCCCGCTCCGCATTCGCAGCACGTTTCAAAGACCTACTCGGACAAACTCCGCTGGAATATGTAACCGAGTGGCGGATGCAGAAGGCGATGCAGTTACTCGAACAGCGCGATAAAAAGCTCATAGACGTCGCCCGGTCGGTCGGTTACGAGTCCGACGCTGCGTTCAGTAAGGCGTTCAAGCGAGTTGTCGGGGCCAACCCCGGTGAATACCTGAAACGTGGCATTTGAAGATCAGGGGTATGCATAGGTCCCCTGAAACCGCGCTCTGCTCCAGCAAAGCGTGGTCAAGGCTGCAAAGGTCTGGGTTTATGCCAAATCGCCAACCCACTCATGGAGACACTTTCGCAAGTGATTCCGGCCGTCCTCGCAAGTTGCGGGCGGATCACCGCCCAACAGGAAGTAACTCTGAAAGAGGAGCATGATCGGCCTATGGAGAGGAGGCCACAGGTCGATGAAGCAGAAGTCGCGTTCCCCAAAACAGCGTAAGCACCCCAAAACCCGTCTACGTCTACCGGATCTTGAGTTTTCAAAGGCGGCTGTGTTGAACAGCTTAACGAGTGTCGACGGCCAACGCGGATATGGCCACGCGATCGACGAGTTCGTCGATTGGTACTGCTCGGAACCGCGACTGGCCTTGAACAGAACGGTGGTTCTCCGCTATCGCAGCTACCTTGAGGCCCGCCTACTTGCCCCGGGGAACCGTCAATTTGCGCCTGGGCGCCGTTCGGCGCCTCGCCTATGAGGCAGCCGACACCGGCCTGCTGAGTTCCGATCTCGCCGCTGGGATTCGCCGCGTCAAGGGGGTGAGGAATCTGGGCGTTCGCATTGGAATTGAGCCTCGTCCCTGAGTGGCGACCGTGAGCCGGTAGTACTATGGCTCTGAAGCCGAGGCAAACGGAATGGAATACGACCAAGACAAGGTAGATGAAATTACCCTGGCGCTTCTGTGGCTGACCAGTTTCAAAGATCCGGCTGGTGTCCGAGCATGGAAGGGGCAAGACTGGGATACGATGGAACGACTTCACACAAAGGGCTTCATCTCTGATCCCAAGAGCAAAGCCAAATCGGTTGTCTTGAGCGAAGAGGGCGAAGAGCGGTCAATGAGCTGTTTGCCAAGCACTTCGCACTTAAACGCTAGATCGCACGAGCGACCAAGGACGTGTCACAACCCACTAGATTCTGGTTATGGAAGGGTAGGCGACAACCCGACCGGAACTCGGAGCAACTCCCTACTTCACGGCTCAATGAGCGCATTGGGCTGTTCCCTCCATTTGAGCTTTCGCTGCCCAAAAGTCAGTAAACACAATGTGATTTATCGGGACGACTTCGCACCTGTGATTGGAAAAGTGGTGGGTCAGCCCCTCGTTGGGCCTCCGCGACGTGCCTGGAAAAACTAAAACCGCCCGCCGAGCGTGTTCTTCATATCGACCACATGTTTGCGCGCATGCAGCGTCTTAATACATACGAAGCAAAAACGAACGCCAAGACGAGAATCGGATCAAATTTATCCCAGGTACTGCCACCGCCATTCATTTGTGAATAGAACGCGAGTAAAAGATCGATCGCGATACCGGCATAAACCCACTCAGTCAATCGAGGCACATTGGGAATCAGAAGGCCCACGCCACCAAGGATGTGGGTCACGCCAATCAGAGGGATGATATAGAGCGGGTATCCGAGTTGCTGATTGGCGATCCTCCACTCGCCGGGATCGTGAATTAGATATAACCTTCCGAAGTACACCCAGATGAAGGCAACAAGGCCGGTTATGCCCATCGTGGATATTTGAGTTGCTCGACCGGCCCGCGCGGATTTATCTATTGTGTGTTCAGCTTTCATATTAAAAGATCCTCCTCTTGCGGTTTAAATGGTTTAAATCGTTCCGCAACAACCGGCTCTTGTGCGCGACTGAAATCAACGCGCTGCATGGGTGGGACGGCCTCCGGGTCCTGCATTCAACGGGGGCTTTCTGCACCCTTCACCACAAGAGAACAGGTGAGGGCGCCCTCGCAACGAGCATCGCCCTCGATTCTGTCTACTCCCGGCAAATCGGCGATCGCCTCCGAGCAAACCAGGTCCACGACGGAATGGCTTTTCGCCAGGGCGGAACCGGACGATCAGCCGCCCGGCTCCGCCCGTTGCAGCCAAAACAAGAACTTTCATGTTTGACCTCGATCTTTCTTGACGTCGGCGCCGCGGTTTCCAAGGAAACGGGCTGATTCAGCTTGCCCCGGACTTACGCCTTGACGCTGTTCTTTGCAGCCGCAAACACATCGCGTGCGGACGTCCTACCCGCTACGTGCTCGGTACCCGCGATTCCGAGGTCCATCCATCCCGCGTTAACGCTGTCAAACATTTCTTCGGCAGGTCCAGTGTGGCCCTTCGGGACGCCGAACTGCTCGAACGCTTCCGCCCACCCTGCACGCGGGACTGCAAAGGCCTTTACGTCGAGCTTCAGGACTTCACCCAACTGTCCGGCCACTTCATCCGCGCTTACCATCGAACCCAGCTCGATGACACGATGCCCTAACCACGCCGGCCCGGTCAGAAGCGTTGCCACCTCTGCGCCGATGTCGTCTGACGCGACCATTGTCGATTTCCGGTTTGTAGGATTGTAGAAGACCGGTAGTGTTCCGCCCTGGGCGGCCTGTAAGCCGAAAAGAAAGTTTTCGAAGAAGCCGCCTGCGCGCACAAATGCGACCGGAGATGACAGGCTGCGAAAACCTTGCTCCAAGAGTGATAAGGCCGTGATGATCCCCGCCCCGCTGGTTCTATTCGCGCCCATCGATGAGAGCGCTACCACCCGCTGGGGCACCACCTTGGTCAGCGCGTCGACATAGTTCGCAATCACGCCCTTTGCTTCTCTGTAAT
Organism: uncultured Acidobacteriaceae bacterium; assembly: GCA_963787145.1. GTDB lineage: Bacteria > Acidobacteriota > Terriglobia > Terriglobales > Acidobacteriaceae > PALSA-350. Next base: position 145,958 of record CAWBBY010000007.1, on the reverse strand, counting down.
CAGGCGAGGGGGCCCATACACCCGGCAACATAACAAACGCGCCCTCAACACCCTTGAGAGCCGCCGCTACGGCTGTCGCATCGTTCCAGTCTCCATCCACCAACTCCACGCCCTTGTCTGCCCACTTCGCCGCTTTCTCGCGATTGCGCACAAGTGCTCGCACCTGTTTGCCTTGCGTCAGCAGATGGCGCGCGGTGGCGCCCCCAACGGTTCCAGTAATTCCCATGACTAAATACATGCTCGTTTTCTCCTCGTTAGAACGAAAGTGATGCTCTGCTGCGAACACCAGAGCTTGTGAGTTGCGCAGCTAGCACTCCGCCAGTCCCGTGAGTTTCCACAGTTATCTGTCGCATGAATCGCCTTTTGCCTCGTATTTGGCCGCCCACCCAATGAGTGACCTGATCATTAGAGGCGCATGGCAACCATTGGTTGCAAAATAATCAGTGGTTACAAAACCACTGGATGTAAATTAACAAGCGGTCGCATAAATCGCCAGAAGGGGCTAAGCTATTGAAGTGACATCCACATCACCAAGTCGCCGGGTAGAGCGCAAGGAGAGGTTGCGGGGCGAAATCCTTGCGGCTGCAGGTAAAATGTTCGCCGATCGCGGTTACGAAGCCGTGACGCTTCGTGAGATCGCTAAAGAAATCGGTTATACGCACGCCGTGATCTACCAGCATTTTCCGGACAAATCACACATCCTTGCCGAGTTGAGCCGCGAGACGATCGGGCTGATGATTCAGAACTTCGACGCGATTGCCGCTAAATATCTCGCACCGAAAGAGCGCCTTTTTGCGACCTCGCGCGGCTTGATTCAATTCTGCATTGCCCATCCACAGCAGTTCCGCAACGTCTTCTTCGGGCCTGAGAACCGAAACGGCGTCCGCGCTGGACAATACATCAACGATATTGGCGCGCCTTTGTTCGGACGTTTCGTGCAGCTTTTTTTCGATGTTGCCAGGGATGAAGAATTGCCAAATAGGGATGACATAGTGATAGCCCATACCTGGTGGTTTACGATCTTTGGCCTCGCCACACTCTTTGTTATCCAAGGGGTTGTGCCTGACCTGCCTGCCCAGGCTCTCGTGGTCGAGCAAACGATCGCAACGCTTTGGGCGGGAGTTCAAACGGTACCGCGATTGCCAAAGAGTGCAATTTCTAAGCGATCCGGCCGATCCAGTGCCTCGAAGCAAAAACAGCTTATATCTACTTAGGAGTCGTTGAAGGTGTGCCCCGCGGAGTACCAGGACCCACCACTTTTCCAAGGCCGTAGCCCTTCTGGTGGCCGGGAGAGTTCTCGTTTTACGCCAAATCGCCAATGCACGCATTGAGCACTCCAAGCGACTTTCGGAGTTCCGGGCGTATGACCGCCCACCCGGAAGTTACCCCAGAACGGGTGTAATGTCCGGGTTGGCGACTATTCGGCCATATGGCTCGCTCGCCTTTCCCTCCGGGCCAGGGCACGACTGTTTGTCAGGGGAGAAGACGGGAAGAGGACCGCCGCCGGATGATTAGGCGCACGGAGGATGCGGGGACGAATGAGTACCGGGATCAATAGCAATTGCAGCGAAATCCTAGCCCTGCATCTACAGGCAAGTCGACGCAGAGGAAATTGACATTTTCTATTCTGTTATACGCTTCTCAAGATCACATCCGGGTCGACTGCCATGGCGCGACGTGCCGGGACGTAGCTGGCAAACGCCGCCGCCGAACAGACCACAAGAAAGACAGCTACCAGAACTGCAGTTGAGTGCGGGCTAATGCCATGTAGGACCGAGCGGAGAAGACGAGTGGAGAACCATGTCACCGACAACCCGAGCGGCTTGCGGATAGTCCATCGTGCATTGTCTCCGACGAGGACGACCCCTCGATGAAGATGCAGCAGATGCTGCGGGCCATGGGACAGAAGGACCTTCCGGAGTTAAAGCCTACGATCGAAATCAATCCTGATCACGAGATCGTCAAGAAGCTTCTGGCACGCTCCGACGACGCCGTGGCTGAGGATGCGGCCTGGCTGCTCTTCGATCAGGCCCTGCTCATGGAAGGCGCGCCGCTCCAGGATTCCGCGGTTTTTGTGCAAATACTCAACCGCATGCTGAACCTTTCCATTTAGCAGACAGTCGTCAGGGTCTCCTTGCGTGCAGGACTCAGCCATTAACGTCTTGCCACTAGTGGCCTCCGCCTCCGGCGGCTGAAACAGATTCACATGCTGTTTCCATTCGTGCCCAACACTTGTTGCCTATGCTGATTCCGGCAGCTGTCAAGGCAAGGATATTGTGGCCGCGGGTGGTGGGATGCAGGTCGTCCCAAAAGAGAAATGTGTCCGGGTCGATGGTGGGGATGCCCTGAGAACTGGTGGTTACGTCTACCAGCGAGTAGCTGGAGGGCGAGGCAACGATTTGGTTGAAGAGAGCAAAAACATCAAGTTGGGCAAGGTGGAGGTGTTTGCGGCGATTGAAGTCGGGCAGGATATCAAGGCCGGTCCTCAGTAGTTGGTTGTAGAGGACGCTTTCCTCTGTCGCGGGAATCGAAGTCGTGGGACTGCCGCTGAGCCGGGGAACCAATCCAAGAGGAGGAAGGTTAGGGATGATGAACTGGGTGGCTCCAGCATCGATAAGGCGCTGGATGTTTGTAAGCTGATTAATGTCTGCCTTGATGACATCGTCCGTTGAGGTGGCGTAGAGAATGTCGATCGCGCCGCCCCAAACGACAAACAGGGTTCTATCGCTGATGACAGGAGAGGTCGCGAGATAGTCGGTAATCTGCTGGCCAATGTTGTTGACGTTAACGGATAGTGAGTCTGAGCGGCCGAAGGTGAATAACCCGGTACCACTCCCGGTGGTGGCAAAGCCGTAGGCGTAATCGGTTCCACCGTCGAGCGAGTTCCTGATTATGGGCTTGGACGGCAGCATCGCTGCATATTGTTCAATCCACACACCAAAGTATTTTTGCGCAATGGGCACGGTGTCGTCACCGTCGGTGAAGCGGCCGTCGGTGTAGTCGGCGACGGGCCCTGGAATTCGCTGTCCATACTTGGCATCCGTGAGATGCGCGACGTTGCCCGTGTCTGAGAGGGAGTCGCCGAAAACGACGATTGAGGTGTAATCCTGAGCATGCGCCAGGACTGCGTTAAAAGTGAAGAGGAACGCGGAGACGACGCAAAGGAGGCGGTGGTTCGGCTTACCAGGTTCTCGAGTTAGTCGCATGGGTATCTCTCATTCGTGAAGCATTGGAACATGACCTGGGCTTGGACGACAACAGCGATCACATTTCCGGAACGGCCGAAGCAGCTAGCTAGTGCGAACCCACGTTGTAAATCGTGCTGTGGTCCGGCACCAAAGCTCCGACGACCGCGCCGGGAACAAGGAAGGCCGCCGCCAAAAACCCGGCGACCACCTCTCTGCTGAAAAACCCGTCGTTCGACGCGCCACCGATCACGGCTCCCGCGCCCGCGCCGACTCCGGCCCCAATGAACGCGTTGCGCAAACGATGTTTGTTTTTCATGAGTTTCACGCTAACAACGTCTTGCCTCTGGAGCGCCTGCGAACCCGCCTGGCCTTGCACCGATATCGCCACGTCGGAAACATTCAAAAATGTGCCGGAGACTTTCCTGGAGTTCCTTTCAAGCACCTGAATCTTCTCCCCCGCTTGCAGCGTGTTTAGGTTCTGCCACGACTTCGGGCCGCTTTGAGCCGACGAAGTGTATGTCGCTGCCAAAACGCAAATCAGGAACCAGATTTTTCGCATACCGCTCCTATCTTCTCTTCTTCACAGTCGCCGCCGGGATTCCATCGTTTCATCTCTTTCGGCGAGGACCCCCGGTCTCAGAACGAGACCGGGGACCACCCAGGCTTCGTGGTCAAAGAGCTACCGAGCGCGGACTTTCTTCCCAATGCTCCCTAAGGAAAGAATCCCTTCCTTGCCGGCGACGCTGGTGACCACGGTGTCAATCTCGGAGCCGTTTTCGACGACTACGAAGTCCGTGACCACAGGTGGCCTGCCATCGGTGAAATCGATGGTAAAGGTGCCGGTGCAATCGGCGTTTACCGTGTACTTACCGTTGGCCGGAGTGTGAGTAAAATTGGAAGCGGATTCACCGGCGATGGTTACCGAATCGATCTGTTGGAAGGTACCGTCGCCGTCAAAGTCGGCCATCGCAACCCCCACCTGGAGACCCGTGGGCCCCGAAACGCCCGGGATGGGAAATTTGGTGCCTTGAAGCGTGAATCCGTAGTGACCGTAAAGAAGTTTGTTGTTGCAACGTTCGACGTCACTTAGCGCGTGTGCTGATGCCGCAGCACCGAATGTGAGTAGAACCAAAGCAGCCGCATTTGTGAATAGCTTCCTGTTCATAATTCCTCCTTCGTAGTTTGTCCGCGATCCTTCTTGTAGCGAGACCCGACCAGGGGAGTCAATCGACCGCGCCTAACCCGCTGCTGACTTGCTAAGAAAATGCTGCGAAAGGAGTTGTGTGATTTCCTGAACTGAGCAACTGGGATAATATGGCAGCGGGTTAGGGTAAAGCTATGAACCCGCCGGCCAATTCCAGCCGCCATGTTCGAACGGGGCTTTTCGAGATCGACCTGGCTTCGGGTCGATTGCACAAGAATGGACGAATGTTGCCGCTGCAGGAACAACCCTTTCGCGTTTTGGCCATGTTGCTCGAACGCCCGGGAGAGGTTGTCACCCGCCAGGAGCTGCAAGCAAGGCTCTGGCCAGCCGACACCTATGTCGGATTCGACGAGGGTCTTAACACCGCTATCCGCAAGCTCCGAACGGCCTTCGGCGACTCAGCGGGAAACCCGCGATTCATTGAGACTTTGCCCCGGCGAGGGTACCGGTTCATCGCTCCGGTGACCGAAACCACGACTGCAAGTGGCGTGTCCGCGATCGCGAATGTGGCAGGGATTCCAGAGGATAATGCGATCGTCGACTCGGAGGAGGCAGTAAGTCTTCCGGATTACTCTGCACTTGCTCCCGAGGGTGGTAAGTGGCCGTGGAAAACGGCTGTTCTGATGACGGCTTTTCTGGTTTTGGCTCTCACCGTGGTTGCATATGTCATGCGCAAACATTCTTCCCCCGGCTCCGGTCGTGCTAAACGCGCAATGCTTGCGATCTTACCTTTCCAGAATCTGAGCAATGACCCGGGGCAAGAGTACTTCAGTGATGGGTTAACCGAGGAGACGATTACCGACCTGGGCCAGCTCAGCCCGGAAAATCTTGGAGTGATCGCCCGCACTTCCGCCATGGCCTATAAGCACACGGACAAAACCATCGGCCAGATTGGCCGTGAGCTGGGGGTCGACTACATCCTGGAAGGGAGCGTGCGCCGGGAGGGCGGCAAGGCTCGCGTCAGCGCCCAGTTGATTCGGGTAAGCGACCAGACCCATCTTTGGGCTGAAAACTACGATCGCGAACTCGCGGACATGCTTGACGTGCAGAACGATCTGGGTAGGTCGATAGCCGAACAGGTCAGCGCTAATCTCACACCGCAACGGCAAATCGAGTTGTCGAAGAAGCACATTGTGAACCCAGAGGCCTACGACCTCTATTTGAAAGGCCGCTTTTATTGGAACCAAAGAACTCCCGGCGCCATTAAGGAAAGCATTGGGTATTTTGTGCAAGCTACCGCCAAAGACCCCAATTTCGCCTTAGCCTATGCCGGGTTGGCCGACGCCTACAACATCAGCAATATTGTCGGTCTGTATTCGCCGAGCGAAAGCTTCCCGCAAGCAAGGGAGGCAGCGATGAGGGCAATCCAGTTGGATCCCTCGCTCGCCGAGGCGCACGCCGCCCTGGGAATGGAGAAATCACATTACGAGTTTGACTTACCAGGAGCAGAAAGAGAATTTCTGAAGGCACTTGAAGTCAACCCGAACTCGCCCTATGCCCATTTGTTTTATTCCAATTGCTTCCTCTTGCCCATGGGGCGAAAGGCGCAAGCCATTGCTGAAAACAGGCGGGCAGTGGAAATCGATCCCCTTTCGTTACCGATAAACAACTTCTTGGGCATGACCTACATGATGGCTGGAGATGACGACAGTGCATACCGGCAATTCCAACACACCATCGCTATGGATCCCAGCTTCCCACTCGCGCACGAATACTTTAGCTGGTTCCTGACGACGACGGGAAGATATGAGGAATCGATCAAGGAGAAGGAAAAGGGCGACGTGCTTAGCGGGGCCAGTCCTGAGCAAGCGGCGGCTGAGGCGATTGTCATGGAGAAAGCATTCAAGAGCGGAGGAGAAAAGAGATTCTGGCAGAAGGACCTGGAGCTTGAACTGAAGGCCGGCCAACAACCAGGGGCTAGTGCTTCGCCCTTCATGTTAGCCGCTGATTACGCTATGGCCGGTCAAACGGATAAGGCCTTTGAATACCTGGAGAAGTCCTACGAGGAGCGTGAAGGGCAAGACCTGACTTTGTTGAAGTTTGATCCTAGCTACAAGAATCTGCGCACCGATCCGCGATTCTCCGCGATGCTGCGGAAGATCGGATTACCGCAATAACAATTCCTTGCTTCGCAGGGTCAAACGTCCTCGGCGTATTAGGACGAAATCCCGGGTCTCAAAAGCGAGACCTGGGCCACCCGGGTTTCGACCACGCTGGTCGATGGCTCGACGGGCCTCGATGGGACGGCCGATTAGTATCACAGTAGCTCTCGACTTTCAGAGTTCCGGGCGGATTTACCGGCCATCCGGAATGTCCGGATAGGCGACCATCCGGGAGTAGGATTGCAAGGGAGGATCTGCGTCGGGGGTGGCATGAACGCTCAATCAAGGCATAGGATTTGTCGCCTTCGCGAGGCTTTTTTGTGCACACTAATACTCGCTACCATCGGACGTGCCCGTGCGCAGGCGGGATTGACGTACCAGGATGGCGTAACAACGCCTCCGGCCCTGACTCACTTCGTCCCGGCTGAATACACTCAAGAGGCCCGAAGAGCCAAGTTTCAGGGGCTTTGCATCGTTTACCTCACTGTCGATGAGCGCGGAATCCCGCAAAACGTGCGCGTGACTCGGCCTCTTGGCATGGGCCTTGACGGCAGCGCTGTCAAGGCTCTCGCAGCAAGAGCGATTCAAGCCCGCAATGCGAGGTAGCCGTCCGGTCGCATTCACGTTCTCGATGGAAGTGCGCTTCAATCCGACGCCCTAACGCTAAGGACCTCGCCTTCCCGGCTCTCGGACGAGCAACCGGCAAGCAGGAAGTAATTCCCAAAAATGCGGTTCTGTCCGGATAGGCGACCATCCTACCTGAACGCTCGAAAAAGCTCCCTACTTCACGGCTCAACGAATGCCTTGCACTGTTACTAAGAACCGGCAATTATTGGTTTTCGCGCATTCGGAGCGTGGCCGATAGTCTAATTAATAGTGACTTCGCAGATTTCACTGTATTACAGGTATATACTGGGTCGCGTTCGGCTTTCCGTCACTCACGAACTGCAGGGCCCCCAAGCAGAAAGAATCGGCGACCCCGATTCCCTAAGATTCGCTTCCAAGCGAGACGTTTGACGCGCGCTCTCAAAGATAGGCATGATACGGGCCTAAGCGTCGAGAACATGAAGGACAGAACGTGTGAATTCAGGATTATGATTCGCGGCTCCGCTAGGGGAGAAACGAATTGATTTCCTGATCATTCCGTGGGAGCTCCTCCAATCCGCCCGTGAATCCCGTTGAGGGGCATCACCCGCAGGAGAGGCTCACTTTGCAAAAGGTATCGAACGTCACGCCTTAGGGAACATGTGATTCTGCTGGCTGACGCTCGCATTCAGCGATTCAGTTGAACGCAAAGGAGGAAAGACATGGCAAATGCGACTTATGAAGCCCAAGCTAACGACGCGGCCAGCGAGGCTAGCGTTGCGAAAGTCGACATGAAGTTCGAAATCGTCGTTATCCCCGTCTCGGATGTCGATCGCGCGAAGGAGTTCTACGCGAGGCTCGGGTGGCGACTCGACGCCGACTACGACAACGGTAAGGATTTTCGCATAATTCAGCTCACGCCGCCTGGCTCCGCGTGCTCGGTCATCTTCGGCAAGAACGTCACCGGGGCGGCTCCCGGCTCGGCCCAGGGCCTGTATCTGATCGTCGATGACATCGAGGCCGCCCGGAAGAATCTGCTCCGTCGCGACGTTGAGGTCAGCGAAGTGTTTCATGGCGCCGCCGACGCCTACTCCGGTCCGGACGAGCCCTACCTGTTTGGGCGGATCCGGGTCAACGGTCCTGACCCCGAGCATCGCAGCTACCGCTCGTTCGCCTCATTCCGCGATCCAGACGGGAACGGCTGGTTGTTCCAGGAGATCACGACGCGGCTTCCCGGTCGCATCGAAGCGACGGCGACGACCTTCGCATCGGCGAACGATCTGGCCAGCGCATTTCGGCGTGCGGAGGCCGCCCACGGCGAGCACGAGAAGCGAACCGGTCAGCGCGACGCGAACTGGCCAGATTGGTACGCCGCCTACATGGTGGCGGAGCAGTCCGGCAAAGACTTACCGCAATAAACGACAACACCCGGACCGCATCACTCCCGGCGGGCGGGCGAGGCTCTTGACCGCGGGGTCCTGGAGGAATCATGAGCACCGCAACAACCACCGTTGCCATCCGGCGCGAACCGGAACTCCTCGGGCAAACTGTCGTTGTAATCGGCGGCAGCGCTGGCATTGGGCTCGAAACGGCCCGACGAGCACGCGCTGAGGGGGCCAGGCTGATCCTCGCTGGCCGGAATCCTGAGCGCCTTCAGCAGGTGGCGCGCGAACTCAACACGCAGAGCACGGTGGCCTTTGATGCTACCGACTTTGACCGCCTGGCGCGGTTCTTCGACGAACTGGCCACTCCGATCGACCACGTGCTGGTTACTGGCCCAGGCCCCTATTACGCGCCCCTGGCCGAGTTCGATTTTGAAAAGGCGCACCGGGATGTTGAGGCCCATCTGTTTCTGCCGCTGCACGTCGCTCGTCACGCCGCAAACAAGGTTCGCCCGGGAGGAACTCTCCTCTTCATGGGGGGGACTGGTGGCCGCCGCACGGCTAAGGGATTCGCTCTCGTCTCGGCTCTCACCGCTGCGCTGCCCGCCCTCACCGCCGGCCTCGCGCTCGAACTCGCGCCCGTTCGAGTCAACCTCATCGCCGCCGGCTTCGTCGACACACCGTTGTCGGCATCGCTCCTCGGCGACGAGCTCGACAACCGCCGCAATCAGCTTCGCGCCACGCTTCCCATCCGGCGCGTCGTTTCACCGGCAGACGTTGCCGCGCTCGCCGTACACATCATGACCAACACGGCACTCACCGGAGCGACCTACGACATTGACGGTGGGCAGCAGCTCGTCGCGGGTTAGCTGAAGAGGGCGGGCACTTTGCGGCCTGGAAACAGCCGAGGCTCTTGATCGCGGGTTCCTGGAGGAATCATGAAACTCAAAGGTAAGAAGGCTCTCATCACCGGCGGAAACAGTGGCATCGGCCTGGCCACAGCCCGCCTTTTCGTTGCCGAAGGCGCTGAGGTCGCAATTACCGGCCGGGACCAGAAGACACTGGATGAAGCGGTCGCCGAGCTGGGATCGAAAGCGCGCGGCTATCGCGCCGACGTTACGGTTGCGGAGGACCGCAAGAAGCTTTTCACTGAACTCGCCAAAGACTTTGGCAAACTTGACATCGTCTTCGCCAATGCAGGCATTTCTGGCAGCACGCCAACTGGCACTACCGACGAAGCCATCTTCGAGAAGGTAGTCCACACCAACCTCTACGGTGCTTTCTTTACCGTCAATTCGGCCGCTCCTCTCATGAACGACAACGGCAGCATCATCTTCAACGGATCGGTGCAGAGCTATCTCGGTCAACCAGGTCTGGCTGCCTACTCTGCCACGAAAGGCGGACTCGTCTCGATGGCTCGATCCATCGCCGCAGACCTTGCACCGCGCAAGATTCGCGTGAACGTGGTGGCCCCTGGAGCGACGAAGACTCCCATCTGGAAGCGCGGGGCGCGCGCCAATGCCACGGCAGAGGAATCCGCAAAAGTTTCCGACTTCTTCTCTTCCACGGTTCCACTTGCCCGTTGGGGCGAGCCGGAAGATCTGGCCAAGGCTGTGCTTTTTCTTGCCTCGGACGATTCGTCGTACATCAACGCGGTCGAACTGATGGTGGATGGCGGACTGACGGGCGCTCCCTTCGGAGCCCCCATTCTTCGCGGCTGACCGCAGAGAATAGTTACGAAGGACGAACCGCCGGACTATTGGACAAAGCGTGGGTATTCACGCTACGACGGAATTTAAAGTCCACCGCCTGAGAGTGCCAAATTATGCTTTTCAAGGAGATTCTGTATGTCACATCATTTCGATACCAAACTGGCGAAGGAAGAACCGAGCCTCAACCTCTGCGACTTTTATTTATTTGACGGCCCTTCGGGCAAGACGGTAATGGCGATGACCGTGAATCCGGATGTGGGATTATCGGCTCCGGATACGCTTCATCCAGAAGGGCTCTACGCGTTCCGGTTCGACCTGAACGGAGATGCGAGGGAAGAGGTTACGTTCAAGTTCAGGTTTGGTGAACCACGACACGGAGATGGCAGTGAGCATACTCACATTCAACCGTTTGTGGTGCGGAAGGCGACGGGTGACGATGCTCTTCGTGGTGACGCCGGAGAGAGTCTGGTTGAGGGTGAAACCGGTTCGGTCGCGACGAATTCGGGTCTTCGTGCGTATGTTGGGATTGCTCCAGAGCTATTTGCGGCAAATGTCGGATTCGGCACATTTATGACTGCTTTCTATAAGGACCAGCGCTACGATGGGGACGCCTTTCTGCATCAGCAGAATCCCTTTGCGAGGCGGAATGTTACGGCGATTGTGCTGGAGGTGCCGAGCGAACTGATTGGGAAGGGAAAAATCAACGCATGGGCGACGATCTCCCTCGTTGGCCATGCGCCGGAGGTACAAGTTTCGCGTTGGGGCCTGCCTATGGTTACGCATCTCTTCCTGAACGACCCGAGCCATCAAGAGATGAAAGAACAATTCAATGCGTCGGTTCCGTCTGAAGATCTAGAGCGCTTCGCAAAGTCGATCGCGGATTGTGCGCAGAAGATGACCACCTATGCCGGTTCGGCGGCGGACCCGGGTGAATACGGGAAGCAGATCGCTGCACGGCTTTGTCCCAACACGTTGCCTTACGAGCTTGGAACGTCCGCCGCATTTGAGGTGGCCGGCTTCAATGGACGCGCGCTCGGCGACGATGTGCTGGATGTGGTGTTGACGCTGGCGGCCAACACGCCAATTGTCGATGGACTTGCTCCCGACCGCGGGCGCATTCGCAAGGATTTCCCGTATTATGGAGCGCCGTATACGGCGGAGGAGCAGGTCGGGGTGACGCCGATGCCGCGCCCGGCTAAGAAGTAGGCGGGAAGCGACGCTTGAGAATGATGTTGGGGATCAGGGCGCTTCCGTGGGCAGATGGAATTCGAGATCGTAGCTGTGCTTGCCTTCGGCGATGATCGGAAGCCAGGGAGGCGGCGCGGGGAGGGAACGACCCCCGCAGTCCGGTATGAGGACAAGGGCTTGCAGGCCCACAACGTGACGGTGGGTCGCGTGTCCTATCGAGGGCGAAAGTCTGCGAGTGATGTCCCTTCCGAGTGCGGACGTGGTCTTCGACCCTCAGAAGTCAGGGACGGGAGGCGGGATTGTCCTTGTCGAAGGATCGTCGTTCCATGACGGCACGATCGAAGTCGATGTCGCGGGAATGCCACAAGCCAGTGCGCCAGCACCTTCACGCGGGTTTGTTGGGATTGCGTTCCGTGTGCCTCTCGACGCTTCGATATATGACTATGTCTACATACGCCCCACGAATGGCGCGCCGACGATCAGGAGCGACTAAACCGCACGATGCAATACGCCTCCTTTCCCGGTAACGAATGGTCGAAACTGCGAACGGGGTCACCGGGCACGTATGAGTCGTACACGGACTTGATCCCCGGCGAGTGGGACTCATCTCAAGATAGAAGTCAACGGCGTCAAGATGCGGCTTTACGTGAACGGAGCTTCGCAGCCAATGCTGCTGGTGAACGATCTTAAGTTCGGTGATCGCAGCGGAGCCGTGGCTCTGTGGATCGGTGTAGGAACCGAAGCCTACTTCTCCAATTTGCGACTCAAGCCCAAGATGCCCTGATCCTCTGCTGACAGGATGAAGGGAACGGTCCTGACAATGGGTTCAGTTCGTCGGTCCCTTCGGGAATTCTCAACGAGCGCACTATCTGCCGATGCCTCATTGACCAATCCAGGCAGAGAAACTCCAACTGCCGAGTTCCGGGCGAATTACCGCCCACCCGGAAGTTACCCCAAAACGGGCGTAATGTCCGGGTTGCCGACCACCCACCCGGAATCGATCTTGCGGACGACCAGAAGAGCTTAGTACTGCTATTCGATCCCGAGGCGGGTCTTCTCTTCGGTTCTATTCAAGCAAAGGTGATGACTGCAATCGTCACAAGGCTGGATTTATCAATGGTCTAGAATCACGGCGGGCAGGTCCAAGTGAAGAGTTTCGCGGCTCCTAGGGAATGACACCAAGAGCGTGCGGGGAAAATCTATTGGACGATGGTGTTGGCCGAGACGAAAGTATCGATCGATACTTTCGTCCAATTGCTTTGCCTGTGCGCTTCAGGCTTAATCAGAGCAGTTAACGCGGGTCTGATCCAGATAAACGCGAACAACCAGATTCATGTTTATCGTGATTCCAGTTGTACATCGGAAAGGCTTTCCCGAATTCCGCTGGCGCGGGACCTGCTGGCTGACCGCCCTTGATGCTGTGGTCGCCGAGTCATCGAGTTGACCCAAAGGAGCAAGGAGCATGCAAATTACGGCGGAGCAAGCGGATCGAGTCATGAAGGCTTCCATACTGAAGGCGCGCGAACTCGGAATTTCAGTCTGCATCGCAATTCTTGATTCGGGAGCCCACCTGAAAGCATTTCATCGTATGGATGGAGCTTGGCTTGGGGTGATCGATGTGGCCATAAAGAAAGCAAAGACATCCGCCTTGTTCGAAATGGAAACGCAAGCTCTCGACAACTACAGCAAAGCAGGGGCAGATGCGCATGGAATTGAGCTCACCAATGGCAACCTCGTAACGTTTGCCGGTGGAATCCCCCTTAAGCACGCCGATGGGCAAATCATCGGAAGCATCGGCGTGTCCGGAGGCCAGGTAGCTCAAGATTATGCAGTCGCTCAAAGCGGTGAATCAGCATTGAAGGCCTGACTAAAGAAAGGGGAGATCACTCATATGCAGGAAATATTGATTACCGGAGCAGGCTCCGGATTTGGTGAAGGAACCGCTCTCGGATTGGCGCAAAAAGGGCACAGCGTAATAGCCGCTGTTCAGACCTGGCCACAAGTGACAGCTCTGCGGGAGAAGGCTCGCTCGCTCAGCCTCGAAACACTAAGAGTCGAGAAACTCGACCTGCTCGACTCTTATGATGTGGCGCACGCCCTCAAATTGAAGTTTGAAATTCTGGTGAATAACGCCGGCATCGGCGAGGGGGGACCCATGTCTGAAATCCCCGTTGAGCTGGTGCGGAAGAATTTCGAAACAAATGTCTTTGCGGCTTTGGATTTTACACAGCGTGTGGTGAGGAATTGGGTAGGTACGGGTATTCACGGAAAGGTGGTATTCGTCTCCTCAGCTGTTGGACTTCTCACAGTCCCGCCAATTCCCGCATATGCCGCGAGCAAACATGCCGTGCAATCTATTGCTGAAGCGATGTACGAGGAGCTGAAACCCTTCGGAATTCAGGTCCAAACGATCAATCCCGGGCCCTACCTTACCGGTTTCAACGAGACTGTGGTTGAAGCCGGGCTACGCTGGCTCAGCGATGACGTGAACTTTATCAAGCGCGAAGCCTTCCAGAAAGTGGTCGACGGGCTGCTCGGTAAACCAGAGGGGAGACTCGATCCAAAGGACATGATCGCAAAGATGGTTGAAGTGATTCCTTCCCGCGAGGGAAAGTTTCTCAATATTTTTCCTACTGAGACGGAAGACTGGGTCAAGGGTTACCAGCAGCAACTCTATGATCGCACTATCTAGCAGGCAATTATCGGCGAACGATGACGATCGAGCTTTCGTTATCGAAGGGCACCGCACATCAATGTGGTCAGTACGACCAACTTGGGCCTATCATTGGCCACATTGATCAACCTGAGCAGCCTCGAATACTTCTTTGCAGTGTGAGGCATTACGGCGTTGCTATCGAGGGAGATGCTATGAAGAAGATCGCGGCGCCCATTCCTTTTGCTGGTTCCCAGATCGACCAAACGCGTCATGTCTGCGCTTTCTTCCACAGCCCTGACGAAGAGTATCGGGTCTTGCTTCCATTCATAAAAGACGGATTCCAGTGTGGCCAGAAGGCAATTCACATTGTTAATCGGGATCAGCGTCAGGACCACCTGCAACGCCTGACGGCCGCGGGCATTGATACAGCGGTTGCGGAGCAACGCGGACAGCTCGAGATTCGGACGGATACCGAAATCTACCTTCCGGAAGGCCGTTTCGATGCAGATCGCATGATTTCGGCGTTCGAGCAGTTGGCCAGCGGCAAGGGCACCGGCAGCTTCCCGCTAAGTCGCATTTACTGTCGTATGGATTGGGTAGTTGAAAGCGGATCGCATGTGGATGATGTGATTGAGTTTGAGTCGCGGGTAAATGAGGTGTGGCGTCGGCACGAAGACGCAGTTATCTGTACTTACCATCTCGGCAAGTTTGGAGGAGACGCCGTCGTTGACATCTTGCGGACCCATCCGATGGTCGTCATCGGGGGCGCCCTTCAACAAAATCCCTTCTTTGTGCCGCCAGACGAATTCCTGCGCGAATTTCGCGAGCGTCGGTCTCGTCGGAGCGGCTCAGCTGGGGTGGCCTGACATGGAGGTGCAGCTCGAAGATCCAGCCCAGGAAATCAAGCGCCTTCGGCGCTGCATCAACGATCTAACGAGCCTGCTCGCTCTGCCTGCTATCTGGCGCGGCAGTGAACCATCGCAAATTGTTCAAACTCTTCTGGATGTACTCCTCCGTATGCTCAGCTTGGATTTCGTTTACGCGCGGTTGAGTGACGTATTTGGCGTGATGCCAGTGGAGATTCTCCGAGTCGCCGAGGACACGTTCCCAGCGTGACCCACATATCCTGTCGCAGCCCCGGCATCGCACCGACGAAACCCTTCGGCGCGACGCCGATCACTATCACCTGGTGGCGAACCAGCTCCAGCGGCTTGCCCACAACCGCGGGGTCCCCCGCAAAATGCGTCTTCCAGAACGAGTAGCTGATAATGACGTACGGAATGCTTCGCCTCGTAGCCTCTTCTTCCGGCCGGAAAAAACGCCCGTAGAGGGGTTTCACGCCGAGCACATCGAAGTAATTCGCCGCCACGTTGGCAACATAGATCCGTTCCGGCCTGGCTCCGCCGGTCAACGCAAGCCAATCGTGATGATATGCGGTGATTCCGTCGAAGCTGTGATTTTGATCACGCAGATCGCGATAATCGAGATAGGAGAATGGCGGACTCGGCGAGATATTCCACTGCCCGCGCATCACGCTTACCAGCGAGCTCATATCGCGCGCTCCCGGTATCGGGTGCAGCATCGTCCCGTCAATCCAGCTGAACACCGTGCCGTTGGCGCAAATGGCCACTGCCAACATCACCGTAGCCGCGACCGTGTATGCCGGATTCTTGCGAAGTTGCCGCAAGGCAAAACGAACATCCTGAAGCAGCCCTCTCACGCCTACCTCCCTCAAAGGAAGTTTGATCTTGGGGAACCAGAGTATTGCCCTTTCAGTATAGGCACGCAGTGTGCCAAAACACGTATGACTGTAAGTTTCTATCCGCCATCGACATAGGCTGGGGCCATATCTCTCGGCTCCGCCAACACGCTGTCCATCTGTGCGTCGGATGTCCGCTTTCGAACAGCTTCCTGCAAAGCCGAAGCAAAGCGCTCCTCGGCTCTGAGTTGATCGTTATCTGACAAGCGAGCTTGCTGCACCCCTCATCTGGACCGTCTTTTCTAACGGCAAATCGGCCAGCGTTCGCCGATCTGCCTCCGCATGATCCTCAATTAAGTCCAACAGGCCAACGCACTCATCCAGACGGGTTGAAAGTCAAATAGCGGGTTCAGGTCGGGTTGCCGCCAACCCGGACAGAACCGCATTTTTTGGGGATTACTTCTGGATAGGCGGTGACCCGACCGGAATTGTGGGAGACGAAGATTTCTCGGCCAGCCACCCTCGATGAGTGCATCGGAGATTACGCGCTTACCGAGACCCAACAGAAGCTCAGGACCGATTGCTGGAAGGGCGTCCTCCTCATCGTCGCGAAACATGCCGGGATGCGTGACCGCGTCTTGCCCTTATACGGCAGCGATGCGTGTTGCTAGCCCGGATAGCCAATAAAGCCAGACCACGAGCGAGATGATGGAAGCTAGAGTTGTCATCGAAACAGTGGACGCTACCATCATTTCCTCGCAGTGATATTCTCCCGCAAGAATGTAGGCTGTCTTGGCTGTTGGTACTGCGCCGCAGATTACGGCCGCAATGGTGTAGAGGGGGTCGAGCCCCAGCCACACGCTCAGTCCGTACACGATCACAGGCATGATCACGAGCTTGACGGTCGAGAGCAGCGAAGCTCGCCCAATGTTGGCGCGCAATCCATCGATCGACAACCCCAGTCCGATGGCGAATAGAGCACAAGGCGTGAGCGCATCGGCCAGGATGCCCAAATAGGCGGTGACAGGCCCAGGCATGCGGAGACCGAGGACCGAGCAAAGCATGCCGATCAGGGTGGATAAGACCATCGGGTTAAGCACGACATGCTTGACTGTGACCATCGGGGCCGTGCGTGAGCCATGCGCATCCCGCTGACCAAGTTCGAGTAAGATCACGGCTGCTGGAAACATCACAACGGCCACGAATACCGTGGCGATCGCCGCCGGCAACACGGCGCGCGGACCATAGATCGCCTGCAGGACGGGTAAGGCGACGAAGCCGGTGTTGGTCATCGATGCCGCCATGCCATGCATCGTTCGGCTTGCAAGACTTCCGGAAACACGAATGCTCATGATGCCGAACACGAGGAGGAAGGAGAGGAGGGAGCCACCGCCGAAGGCAACAAGAAAGCGCGAATTGATCAACGAATGACTTGGTTCTTGCGCAATTGTGACAATCAGCAATGCGGGCATCGCGATGTTATAGGCGAAGTGAATCAGTCCGTCGGACAACGCCCGCGACAGATAGCCCGTATAGCCAACGATCCAGCCAGTTACGATCACTGCAAACACAGGTAGGATAAGGTCAGCGATCCGCATCGAGGATGTCTCAGGTTGACTCCCCAACAGTTGCATGGAGAGCAAGGTGCAGTCAATATAGCGCTAGGAGTTAAGCTCTGTTCGGTGCTAGGCAAAAACAGGTGACAGGCAAGACGATTCTTAACTGTTCATGGTTCGAAGGTGATCGTCCTGTCACCTGGTTGCTTGTCACCTGGTTGCTGAACGGACCTGACTTGAAGCGTTACCAGGAGATTTACTTTGCCGCCTGGCCAGAGTGTGAACCACATATGAATTGGCCGGGCATCGCATACTTCGTGGTTCGGCCACGATGGATTCGGTATAGCGACTACGACCAGAAGCCCCCCATCATCGAAGAGGTCGCGATCAGCAGCTGATTAGGCGTACCAGCTTTCTCCAGGATCAGTTGCAAATTGACAAGTGCCTTACTGTCGTTTGTTCGCGGATTGTCGGCGATACTGAAGTAACCGAATCACTTCCGGCTGTCCGCTCAGCCGTTGCCCGGTTCACCGGCAGCTTGGCCTGCACTCCTCAATAAGTGGAATGTCGCCTTGTTGCGAGCTACCAGCATCAGTATCAATGGAGGCCGTCTACCGACAATGAGGTGGCGCGAATATCACGAAGCTACAAAGCATAGCGTTGAATCTCTGAGGCGAGCGCGGCGGGTTCTCGACTGGGCGAACATGCCCGATCCGTTTCGACATTACGAGGGCGTGCCCGTGCTCGATCTGCCAGCAGATCCGCCCGCCCCCGAAATGCCAGCTATCGACGTGCTTCAAGGTGCTTTTGGCACCACGCCTGCGGATGACGGACCACCTTTTCTATCGCAATTACTCTTCTATTCCGCTGCGATTAGCGCGTCCAAGCTTGTCCCGTCCACCGGAGATAGGTATGCGCTAAGAGTGAATCCGTCCTCCGGAAACCTGCACCCGACGGAATTCCACTTCCTGACACGGGGCCTGAAGGGGTGGCCAGATGGAATTTATCACTACGATCCGTCCAGACACATGGCGGAGCAGCGAGGACACGGTGGTTTCGGAACGAGGGCAGTTGACGGCTCCGCGCCAGTTGTATTTGTTTTGACCAGTATCGTGTGGCGCGAGTCGTGGAAGTACGGTGAACGGGCCTATCGGTACTGCTTGCACGACATAGGACACGCCTGGCAGGCACTCGCGCTATCCGCCCGGGCTATCGGATGCGATAGTTTCGCGGCAGGGCATTTCCCCGACGATGAAGTGGCCCAGTTGTGCCGCCCGAGCATGGATGAATGGCCGATGCTGATTGTCAGTCTGCACGGCAAGTCCATTCCAGTGCGTGAAGCGGCCACTAGCAAAACTGTCTGGCTCGGCGGGCGGCCGAACCAGCTTTCGAAGGAGGCGGTTGCTCATCCACTGATCGACAGTCTTCACCTTGCCACGAAACGAAGTAACCGCGGGAGCAGTGGCACCTCTACCGATGACGCGGCTCCAACCGGCTCCGGTGAGATCAAGCTGCCTTCTCCGGCGTCATCGACTCGCGGCTTTGGCGAGGTGGCCCGGATGCGACGCTCGGCGCTCGACTTCCTGGGTGGAAAGCCATCGATGTCATTGGCGCAGCTCTCGGCCATCCTCGGCGCCACGGCCAAGCCATTCTCGGCTGACTTTGCCGCCACCCGTTTCATTCAGCTGTATTTGTATGCTCACCGCGTCGATGGGTTACAACCCGGTGTCTACAGGTTCTGGCCGGAATGTGCCGAGTTGGAGCAGGTGCAGGCTGGCGACCAGCGCGTAGCGGCCGCTGGTCTGAGCCTGGGGCAGGACCTGGCCGGTAACGCCTGCGTGACCTTTTCGATGATCGGCGATCTCGATCGTGCCGCTCGTAGCTATGGCGACCGTGGTTATCGCTATGTGCATTTTGAGGCAGGTGCTATCGGCCATCGCCTTTATCTCGCCGCTGAAGCATTAGGACTGGGCGCGACCGGCATCGGCGCCTTCTACGATGATGAGGTGCACCGTCACCTCAACCTTGTACTCAGCCGAGGACAGGTCGTATACCATTTTGCGATCGGTCATCCGGTTCCCGATCCGCGCGTCTCGGCATTTAATGAGCCGCAGGAAATCACATGGTAGGCATACTCGTGCACGGCGACAATCATTTCATCGTGCGCGGCCGATTGCCGGATCGAGACGTTGCACGAGCACTGGTTCGACACTGGACCATCATTCAGATTGGAGCTACAACACCTCCTTCGCTTGAGAAATGGCGCGTCAGCACGAAAGAGTTCCGAGAAGACCTGGAATGGGCAGTGATCGTACCGGGAACCGGTGAAATATCTCCTGCGGTAGCGCAGTTGCTGGATGAACTGTCGGCGCGGGGAATTGCCATTCACGACTCCAGTTTCGACTCCTGGTAGCCTGTCCCATTGAGGAAGAGTGTCAGGTAACTCCGGCGCAGGTACAAGTCTTCGTTCGACTCCTGAGTAGTCGCCTATCCGTCAGTTACTGCTTGAGCAACAGCTCGGAAAAGGCCAGTCTCGTCTGGAAAGATCAGTCCCGATAAGTCGGCTAGTGTCTACGAATGCTGTTGGGACCCACTTGGCCGTAAAACCAGAAACGCGCGACAGACGAAACGTATACCTTTTTCAGGCTCGACTTTGCTTCTGCCTGGGACGCAATGAAACGTCGAACTCCCGGGCGCTCCTCGCTGGAGAAGGTGCCGAAACGGTGGGCGGTGGAGGGGATTCGAGAGGGGAGGCAGCGGAACTGAAGGGATCAGATCCTCGAGCTTCCCCTCACCCGGAGGTTATTGGGAGAGCAGGCCGAAAATGGCTACACCGGTCTGAGTTCCGATGTAGACCTTGCCATTGACCACGAGTGGAGTGATGAACTTGTTTCCATTTCCGAAGGCGTCGCGACCGCCTGCAGCCTGGTTGCTGTTGTAAAACTCGTGCTGCAGATTGGCGGGGTCGTAGGCGTGTAAGACCGCAGGCACTGTCAAAGCGGACTCGACGGCCCAGACGATTCCGTTCTGGGTGCCGTTGGCGGAGACGGCGGGGGTGGAACCTGGGTGCGCGAACGTGGCGGTGGAGACGCTGGTGGGAGCCGTCGCCATCGTGGCATTGGTGAACGGAAAGGCTTTGAGGGCGTCGCCGTCGGAGGCGTAGTAGAGAACGCCGTTGAAGAAAGCCGGTGTAGTGTAGTTGAGACCAGCGAGCTGGCCGGTGATCTGCTGGTAGACGTTGGCGTTTGTGGGGCTGTTGGCGTTGAATTTGCCAAGGCTGTCGCGGCTGGCGATGTAGATGTTCTTATCCTTGCCTGCTGCGACGATGAGATGCTGGACTTTCCCGCTGGCATCGGTCATGTCGGGAAGAAGGACGACGCCGCCGGAACCAAGGTCGAGATCCTGGCCGGACTCAGCGACGGTGTTGGAGACATTGAAATAGTCCGCTACAGCGAGGCTGCCGTTGGCACTAAGCCGGATCATGGCGTTGCCGTAGTCGTGGTTCGAGGGGTTTCTATTCGCGTCGAGGGTAGCGTCGAAGGTACCGTTCGCATCCGCTAAATAGAGGCTTCCAGCGCTGTCGACGGCGAGGCCGCCACCACTCATCCAGATGGAACCCCCATGGCCATTGGGAATGAGGTTGATGAGCTGAGTCTGTTGCAGGGTGGTCTCGCTGTAGGCCGTGACCCAACCGGTGTAGAGGCCGCGATCGCAGTGTGAGGTCCAAGCAGTGTAGATGTTGCCGTTGTAGAGGGTCAGGGCCGCGCGCTCGGCGTATTGGGAAGGGTCGAAGACGACGTTGCCGCCCTGGCTATTATCGCCGGCGCCGGGAACGCTGGCGGTGATCTCAGTGGGCGAGCCTGCGATCTCGGTGCCGGTGGTGATGTCGAGCGCGTGGAAACGCTGATGGTAGTTGCCGCCGGCGTCCTTGCTCATGCCAACCGTAAAGAGAGTGCCGTTCGGGCCCTGCTTGCGGTCGATGACGGGCGTTGAGGTGATGCCAATCTCGGTGGTGATCTGCGAGCAGCCGTGGTCGTCGCTGGTAGTCTCGCCAGTGGGAATGACTGACGTCTTCCAGAGCTGAGTGTTGGTATCGGCATCGAAAGCAAAGACGCTACCGTGTTCGGTCGCGACGAAGAGAACATTATGGCTTGTGCCGGCAATGGTGAGGTTGCCCAGATAGAGAGGCTCGGCATCGACTTTTCCGTCGACGCTATCCATACCGATTTTGCCGAAGTTGGTGGAGTTGACATTTGCCTGTGTGAGGATGGCCTCCTGCGAATTGAGGCCGTCTCGGTTGAGATTGTAGTGGTAGGTTGTGACGTCGGGAATGGTGGCGTTCGCGGGGGTGGTAGGCATCGAAGGGGCGGAAGGGGCGGACGGCATTGGGGAAGTGCGGGAGCTACACGAGGCTAAACAGAGCGCAACGACGGACCCGGCGGTGAGATTCAGTAATTTCGCGGAGGATGTCATAAGAGCCCGATGCGCGTTGTGAGAATTTAAGTCCGGCGGCATTCATCCGCCACGAATTCCGAGCGTATTCCTCATCGCGGGAGACAATGTCACGGGATTGTCTTCTATTTTCCCACTTTGAGAGCATCAACAGAAAAATGTGGTGTGATGCCGAGAGATTCCGACAGCTCAATGCGCCTTTTCGTCTGTTTGAATCTCTATGGCCGTGTCACCGCCTATTCGGAACTTACCCAGAACGGGTATCAATGTCCGGGTTGGCGAGAACCCGCCCGGAAAGACCCGGACGCCTGCCGCTCCGCAGCCATTCGCCGACGCTAAACGTGCGCTTCATGGAAAGGTCTGTCTGGTCCAGGCCGAGCCCGGGCAGCGGAACCTGGGCTATCTGGGTTCGAGGATTACAAATTGGTTGCGGTAGCTGACGAAGACGCGCTGAAAGATTGCTGTAGGCAGCACGCCATCTTCGCGGGGCTGGCTCGTTGCGCCTACGGAGTTCATCGGCTGCACGAAAACGATCTGCCCGAGGGTGTGTCCGCTTGCGGCGACCGGTTGGGGCGGGAGCACGGCGAATTGCTGCTCTGTGCCTGCTACGACGCGGCTTAGGATCTGTGCGTTGTTGAGCGCGATGCGTTTCTCTGCAGGACTCGCGTAGAGGACCGCAGCGTTGCTTCCGGAGTCCAGGCGGAGCAGGGTCGGGATTCGCCTGCCTGCGAACTGCGTTGCGATCACGAACGGACGCGTGAAGGGCAGATCGCGATCAGGACCATAGGGTTGCTCGAGGGGCAAATGCGATCCCTTGATGGCTGAAGCCATCAATCCGGATTCGTCAAGGCAAAGTGCGCGGTGTCCGTTGTCGATGAGGAAGTCGAAGTGCGCGAGGAAGTTCTCACCCACGATCCCGCGCAGTTTCGGGTCTGCCTGGTGAAGCTGGGCCATATCCTCAACTACAGCCACCACGTTATCGACACGATGGCCGCCGACCTCCATTTGTGCGAGTTGCTTCGCGTCTCTGCGCTCATAGCTGGCGATGCCGGAGACACTAGTTGACCCGAGGGACTGCAGTCCCAGTTGAGCAGCCAGTTGAACATCGACGGTGGTGATTTGCGCGCCGCTGTCCACGAGGAAATCGAACGGGCCGCTGCCGTTCACGGTGACGGGGACCACGATCAGCGCGTCCTGTATCTGATGGAGCGGTACACTAGCTACGTTCCCGGGGCAGCGTTTTTCCGCATGGATTGCGGTAAGGGTTGTGGCGGCAAGACTGACGAATGCGACAAGCTTGAAAATCGACATGGCGGAACACCTCAGCCGGGTTGGCTGAGCGCAATGTCGATCCGTGTCCGGGCACTGTCATGACAGCGATGTGACCGCTTTCTGAAAATGGAGTGACGGGTTTGTGACAGGACATAACTCGTCTGTTTTCAAATTCGAAGACGTCGAAGTGCGGGAGAGCGAGTATGCGCTGACCCGGGCGGGGGAGACCGTGGCGGTTGAACCGACCGCCTTCCGCGTCCTGATCTACCTGCTTCGGAATGCTGGGCGGCTGGTGACGAAGGACGAAATGATTGAGGCGGTGTGGCAAGGCAGCGCGGTCTCTGACAACTCCCTGACCCGGGCTGTTGCGACACTTCGGCGGCTGCTGGGAGACAATCCGCGCGAGCCGCGCCTGATCGCCACGATTCAGACTATCGGCTACCGGTTCCTGGTTCCGGTGGAGACGATCTCGGCGGACGGGGCTGGAGGCCGGAAGGGCGCGGTGAGCGAGCCGGCGGAGCCTCCTATACATAAGGATGGCCTGACTCCAGACTGGGCTGTCACGGGTTCAGCGCCGGGTTCGGCCAAGCGGCCTCGGCAGCAGGCGCTTCGTTGGGTAGTGCCGGTGGGCGGGTTTGCGCTGCTGCTTGCCGCCGCCGCTGTCTATCTGATACGCGGAACGAACAATCGGGCACACGAGAGTGCAAACTCGCCGTTTTCTGCCGGGACGAACAAGACCATTCTTGCCGTTCCGGGACTTTTGGATGATCCAGAGTTGTCGCCCGGCGGAAGACAGCTCGCCTTCGTCTGGTCGAACGAAGCACAACCGCAAAGCAACGTTTATGTGCAATTGGTTGGGGAGGATCAGCGCCTGCAACTCACGCATTACACCAGTGGGTATGTCTGCTGCACTGACTGGTCGCCCGACGGTAGTCTGATCGTCTACGGCCGCTGCGAAGACGATAGCGCCGGAGTGTTTGTTGTCCCGGCGCTCGGTGGCCCTGAGCGCAAAATCACAGACGTTATGTGCGCATTTGGGCACGCGGGATTTCCGCGATGGGCTGACGGCGGCCGAACCTTGGTGCTCGCCGACCGCTGCACGCCCGGCGCGCCGCGCGGAATTGTTGCCTTTTCTCTGGAGACTGGGGAGAAGCGATGCCTCGCGTCTCCGCCGGCAGGCGGAGACGACATTGGCGACGGGTTTCCAGTCCTGAGCCGTGACCAAAGAACAGTTGCTTTCATGCGCTCCAGCACGCTTAATCACATCGAGATTTATGCCGTTGATCTTTCGGGGAACCATCTCCGGCAGCTAACGAACGATCGAAACTCAATCGACGGCCCGCGGATAATGTGGGCACCGGACGGGAAGCACATTCTGTTCCGTTCGAGCCGGCAAGGGACCAGCGAGCAGTGGCAGGTCCCAGTCGATGGCGGACCCATTGAATCCGCGGCGTCCTATCCCGGTTTGGGTTCGCTCTCGGAGGACGGCCGACTGCTGGCCTATTACCCGGGACCATCGGCGACGATCAATACCTGGCAGGTGCGATTGAAGTCTCCAGGCGGACGAGTGCTTTCCCTTAAACGGATCACCACCGGTTCCCTCTACCAGGATTCGCCCCTGTTGTCTCCCGACGCGAAGCAGCTTGTGACCCGGGGTTTTCGGGGAAGTCATGGGGGGATTTGGAAGTCGGATATCGACGGGAATAACTATGTGCTGCTGCAGGAGCCCAAACATACTTTTTTTGGCAGTCCGGATTGGTCGCCGGATGCAAAGTGGATCGCGATGGATGGCCGGTCCGGGCAACACAGCCAGATCTACGTTGTGGACTCGGAGGGCCGCAACTTCCACGCAATCACCTCAGGCGACTATGAGAACGAGGTGCCGCGATGGTCTCGCGACGGCCGCTCGATCTACTTTTCGTCGAATCGAACGGGAGAGTGGCAGCTCTGGCGGCGAGAGCTCGCAACGGGTCACGAAACTCAGATCACCGAGCATGGCGGTATTTCGGCCTTCGAATCCTTTGACCGCACGACCCTCTACTACGCAAATCTCGAATCCGGAGGTCTATGGCGAAGTCCCGTTGCCGGCGGACCCGAAGAGCGCATCTCCGATGCCCTGCACCTCGGCTACTGGGGCGCATTTGCGGTGACGGACGCAGGCATCTACTTGCTGGACGCCGATGCCGCGCCCCGGCCTTCCATTGTGTACTTCGACTTCAAGACGCGCAAAACAAAGCCGGTATTGACGGTAGACCATCTTCCGGACCCATGGGTCCCATCCATGACGGCTTCGCGGGATGGGCTGCTCCTGTTTTTCTCGCAGCAGGAAGCCGCCCTGACGCAGATCAATCTGGCGGAGATTGGGCGCTAGCGATGTCGGTTTCAGGACAGACGAAGTAATCCCGATCTTCAACGCAGTGATTATTTCGTCTGGATCTCCTCGGCAACACTCCGCATCGTTGAGGATTGGGAGCAGGGCAAATACCCACCAACCGCCTTCCTGAAACGAGCCTTGCGCGATTTGGCGCGCGAGCTTGCCTCTCCTAGTTAGTCAGTGCTTCGGTTGAGCGCTCTTTGCCTTGTCCGCCTCGATGAGCGCAAAAGCCCTGTCAATTCCCACCGCCACGATGATTCCCGTATTAGACTGGACAGACGCCCCGGGTGCGTTTCGCCCGTTCACAGATACGGGTTTATTTTCGAACCTAAATCCACTGATTATTCCGACGACATTGAATGGGCGGTTTGGGTCGTTCAGGTCTTTCGATACTACAGGGCCACCGGGATTATTGAAACCATCCAGCAGAATCACTGTTTTGTCGTCGGGTGTTCCGGGGTTGAGGTCTGAACATTTGACGACGGATGAAATATAAGCATGTTTTACGAGCGCCGCCGATAAATGCACGGCGCTGGCCTGCATGACCAATCCATACGGGTAACCAAGAAAGTAGGCCTCCTGCCCGATGAAAAAGTTTTTCAATTGAGGCAGGGCACCGGCCTTTAATAGCTGTTCCTTCTGATCAGGAATCAGGACGGCAACATCTTCACACTTAGTGTCACCATGCAAAATCCTCACTTCGAGCGGGACCCATTTGCCGTCACTCATGAGTTCGATCTTCGCGTGATCCCCTAAATCTTCGACTACGTGGTTCGCCGTGAATATGTATTGCTTATCCCCGTCCTCCAAGATGAAGCTGGTCGCGGTACCGGTGGGCACACGAATTTGATAAACCCGCGACATTACGTTTCCCGGTACTTGGCCCGCCATCGATAAAGTTAGGAGTGAGAACGCGAGTGCCCCAAGAAACGTTGAACGATTCATCTGACAATCCTTGGCAACTTTGAATTACCTCACTGGGACAGGGTGACTAGTACGAACGCCTCATTATAGGCATCGCAGTTCTGTCCATGGCTTGTGAATGAGAACGTTCGTCCGGCGCATGGTAGCACCGGGCGCGAAGAGCTGGCGGATCAGTCCTCTAAATAGCGCTAAGCCGCAATCTAAGACTAGTGAGCACTGATGAGCATGAAGAGACGTGGTGCTACGCTACAGGCTCCAGGTGAAGAGGCATGCCAAGTGGAGCCGTCAGCATAGGTTACTGAGTTCACGTCGATGGTCTGGATAGCAGAGAAATGGGTGAACGAAAGTTCACGGGAAGCGCTGCTATTTCCCTTCACATCCAGTGCGACGTCCATCGTCTTCGCGAGGTTAGGCATTGGAGTCAAGAGGGGGCCGATAATTCTTCCATTCTGACCAAACCCGTGAGCGGTGATCTCCGCGTTCACGATCTCGTGAGGCAAGAAATTTGTCATCTTGAAATCGAATCGCTGCTCCGAGAACGGAGCAACATCGTCCGCTGGGACGGCTTTAGCGTTCTTGTACTCAAAATTGCCCCCACTACGCTCCACTCGCAGGCCGACCGGACATTTTGCGGGGTCGATGCGCGGGGGTAAAGTGTAAGTTTGTCCTAAAGCGGATACCGTTCCGAACATGATTGCAAGCGGGAGAATGCTGGCACACTTCATATCTGCCCCCAGGTTCGTACGCCTGACGTAAACAGGCTACTCCTGCTGATTTTCTTGAGCAAGGGCCGTCACAGTCTCTTCCTTCCGCATCACGGTCGCCTCAGCGTCGCGTACTGCTCGGGCGATAGCCGCAAGTACACACCACCCTCCCCCTTCGCTATCGCATAGTCCAGCATTTGACGATCCTCTGAGGTCTTTCCAGGCCCGGCTCCAGGAACGTGACGTGCCAGACCTCGCGCCGAACGAACTGCATGAAGATCCTGTGGTTCGCCTTGGTGTACCGGCTCATGCCTCATCGTAGCGAAGATAAGGCGAAAGGTCATCCACAGGGTACGGGCATACCCAAATTTCACATACCCGGCGCCAGGTGAACAGGCCAGCCCGGTGGGTTCCCCGTTGCCGCCGGCTACCCCCCGCCGAGCAGTGGGGCGCTACGAAGCCAGGAGTCGCATTAAACTGCAAGAACCACGCAGACCAACACGCACCAGAACATGCACCAGACCGTGCGGCGCTCTGGAACAGGCTTGCTGAGGTCCACGCGTCGTGAGTTGATGGCGATGATTGTGGCGGCTGCAGCTCTTTTGCTGACGAGTGATTTCTTTTCGATGTGCATGACGCTTCTCCTTGTGGAAGACATCTCACCAACCGCCTTCACTTACTAAGGCGCAACCGCCCTGCAAAAAGGGCCACCCGCAACCAACAAAAATAAGGATCGCTGGGACACCCACACAGCGCGACATGAAAAGAGTATGAAGCGAAGATTAAACCGCAGCCGTGCCGTGGCCGCGTGCCTATAATCGCTGCCATGTCACAGAAGAAGCGACAGTATAAGCCGATCGGGTTCGGCGATCCGCCTGACTATCGCACGGTCGAGAAAAACAGGTGACGGACAGGACGATTCTTACCTATTTGTGGTTCGAAGGTGATCGTCCTGTCACCTGGTTGCTTGGGTTGCTTACTGTGCGGCGGTACTAGCCACGGGCAAAGACGACAACGCCGTTTGCCGGGATGGTGATGCTGGCCGAATATGCAAAGCCGTGGAGCCCCGGAGCATTTGCGGTAACGCCTCCGCCATTGCCGGCGACTTGTGGATTCACCCAGTGATCGTACACATCAGTGTTCATAATTTCTTTCCAGTAGCCGCCGAAAGGGAATCCGACAGAATAGCCGTAGTGCGTGACCTCCGCCAGCGTGGCGACAACGATCACATCCTGCCCGCTGCCCTCGAGCCAGCGATGAAAACCAAGCACCCGGTTGTAGTCGTCGGTGCAAAACACACGAGTAGGATCGCCCCGCAGCGCAGGCTGCGCCTTGCGCAGGGCGATGAGCTCCCGCGTACAGCGTAACTGCCAACCCATGGCGGGGTCCGTATTGAGCCCATCCCACCAGATCAGGAAGTTCGTGTTTGTCGGATCTTCGAGCCAGAGCTTGTCCTCCAAAAATTCCTGCCCCATAAAGAGCTGGGGAATCCCGGGTGCGAGGAGAAGCATGGCCGTGGCGACCCGTGTCCGACTGCGCGCGTACCAGGAGCGATGGTTGGAGCCGTCGGCAAGGGCTGGGATGCGAGGCACAGCATCTGCATGGCCGGCATAGACCCGGTCGTGATTCTCAAGGCAGGTCACGGCACGCCAACCATGATCCATGCCAGGAGGGTAAAGCGAGGACGCGAATGCACTCATTGAGACAAACGCTGAGGCCCCACCGGAAGCGGCCGAGATCAGCGCGCGAACGGCGAGCCGCAGCGTATCCTGTTGAACGACGTCAAATCCCGCCCCGCCGCTGGCCGCGCTGGCGATCACCGGCTGCTGGCTGTCGGGCAGGCCGCCGCCTTCGAGCCAAAACTCGGCATTCTGCAGGGCGCGGTTCTTGAGCCCGCGCACCTTGTCCGTGAGGCTGCGGCAAAAGTCCCAGGCGCCTCCCTGCCCCGCTTGCAAGAGCTGGCTGACCTCGTCGTAACGGAAGCCGTCGGCATGGCACTCGTTCAGGTAGAAGGCGGCATTGTCGAACAGGAATTGCGTGACGGGCTGTTTCCAGAGGGCAAATGCCAGGCCACCGGCTACGCCAATATTGGTGAAGTACAGGCTGTCATTGTTGTTCAGGCCGACGGGCGCGAAACGATTCATGTAATAGAGCGCGAAATCATCCCCGGTAAAACCGCCGCCATGCCCATAGACAACATCGAAGGCGAACGCCATGCCGTAGAGGTGCGCGAGGTCCACCAGAACTTTAAGCTGAGCGATACCTGGAGCCAGGTCCGCTACTAGCAGGTTGGACAGGCCTTTGTTGGCGCGAAGCCGGTTGACCGTGATCAGGTAGCCGAGCAGGTCCGTGGAATTGGTGCAGACAAAGGGGAAATCGGGCGAGAAGTAGTCCCCGCCGGCATAGCCCAGGTTGCCTTGTTCCTGTTCAGTCACCGGTAAGGGCTGGAGCATGTTCACGCCAAGATCGGCGAGATATTCCAGCTTGCCGACGACATCAAGAAAATTCGAGGCGATGCCGGGCCGGGAAATGGCGAACACGCCGATATGGAATTGATAGATGATCAATTCGGAAAAGTCCGGCGTGACAAAGCGTCCGTCATGCCAGACGTACGCGTTGGCATCGCGCACGATGCAGTGGCAGTTAGGGAAGCCGTCATTCGCAAGTTCCCGGGCATAAGGATCGCGCTTGAAGCCGGTGGACGCCTTCCCGACTACGTAATAGCGGTAGAGGTAACCGTCGGCCGCGGCCGGCTCAAATGCGGACCAATATCCGACACCATCCTCGACCATCTTGCGCGCGTCCGTAGGGCTTATGGAATCGTCGGCAGCGATATCCGGATTGAGATAGACGGCTACCGCATCGGGCGCCCAGACGCGGAAAGTGGCGCCACCGCCCAGGACAATTGTGGCGCCAAGGGGAGTGGTTGTCGTGATGTTCGCTTGCGAGAGCATGGGGAGCCTCCGGAAGTTGGGGCCCAGGGTTGTTTGCAGATGAGTGCCGCCAGGCACGAAAACGCTACCTATAGCGCGCAGTTACGAACAGCTTTGGCCGCAGGGAGGACATCGATGTCTCTTCCCGCTGCAGTGCCGCCGATGGAAGCGTCTGAGCCTTCGCCTTCGCAAAGGAGAAGAGTAGCAGGGCATGAAACAGCAACAGTGTCGTAAGTACAAGCTTGTTTGTATTTCTTGCTCTGCGCAGCTCTATTCCAGGATTCCGCTGACCGGAAGTGATGTTCTCGCAAGCGAGAATGCAGGTACGACAAAGATATCCATTCCGGAAGGTAGACATGTGGCTCTCCTGATCCACTTGACTCAATAGTGTCCATCGAAGCCTCTTCGTTTCATCAACTATCCAACGGCGTTGACTTTTACTCGCCCGCCCGCGGCAAAATTCA
This sequence comes from uncultured Acidobacteriaceae bacterium, assembly GCA_963787145.1. Lineage (GTDB taxonomy): Bacteria > Acidobacteriota > Terriglobia > Terriglobales > Acidobacteriaceae > PALSA-350. The sequence continues at coordinate 115,563 of CAWBBY010000007.1, read as the reverse complement.
GGCCTCAAGGTTCCTCAGGGTCGACCGGGAATCCGCTTTACGAGGATCGACTTTGAGAGGTGAAAAGCTACGCCGGCTTTGCGGAGAGTGCGTTAAGCGCTCGGATCGCCATCTGTCCGAAAGACCGGCTTACGTCCAAGTGGAGAGAAGCTCCCACGCGGGCCTTGGCCGGACCCGCGCGGAACAAAACCGTGGTTGTGTAAAGACTACAGGTTAGTGAGAGAAAATCCATCGATCGAGGGGACTGAAAATCCAGTCTATGGCTCTCAGAGAGAAGGCGAACAAGAAAACGAAAACGATGACCACTAGAGTCGTGGAACGAACCTCCTTCCAGCTAGGTCGATGGACCAGCCTCATTTCCTGTTTCACGTTTCGTGAAAAGCCGGTTACTTGGGGGAACAGGCCAGCTTGCTTTTCTGGCACCTTCACGAGCACCTTTTCTGCATCATCTTGAGCCAAGAGACACGCTTCCTTCTGGGTCTGCCCAGTGTGTTTGCGCCTGCGATAGAAAGCACATAGGCTGTGCGGCGGCCCCACAGAATGTCTCTAGAAGATCGAAGTGGGTGGTGCGCGGGTAGGAGAAGCGGGGGCAACGGGTTTGGGCTGAGGGAACACATCTCCCGGCTGGAGCCAGCCGCCGACGCACGTCGTCAGAACGAGGAGAAGAAACAATACCGGCAGATTGAGGGCGATGTGGTAGAAACCATCCCCGGCTGAGGATGCGAGGGTAATGAAGAACAGCAGCAGAAGACCGATCGTGGATACGACCGCGAACACCAGCAGGTAATGGCGTAGCGCGCTGCGTTGTTGTGCCCTGGGCATCAGGGGCGATTTTACAGGAGTGGCGACGATCGGGTCCAAGGCCGCACCGATATACCGTATTGCCCCGAAATACTTCGGAGAAAGCCGCGTATTTCCCAGCAAACCAAATGTCCGAACCGGCTTTTCGGAACCTTGCCTGCCCTGCTGGCCAGATCGGACAGCAACTTACCGATAACCGTTTCTCGGCAACTCCTTCATGAGCGAGGAGCAGTCTCGTAGACTCGACTGCTGTTTGCCGGGCGGCGCATCAGGGCGTCGGTTGCCAAAGCTCCGGGGTGGGTGGGGTTTGGCGGAACCAGACAGGCGCCGACAGCGTATAACCCAGCGAGGGGTTTTATGCGGCGACTCATTCTCACGGTGATACCGGCGATTGTTCTGATGGTTGCTATTACGCTTGCGGTTCCGTGCTTTGCGCAGGATTCTGATTTTAACTTGAGCATGCATGCCAATTCGCACGCGACGGCGAAGAATATTGGGCTGCCGGTGTATCCGGGAGCGACGCCGTTCAAGGATAAGGATAGCGATTCGTCGGCGGATTTGGGGTTTGCACTGAATAGCGTTCATTTCAACCTACAGGCGGCGAGCTTTGTGACGAAGGACTCGCGGGACCAAGTGATTGCGTTTTACAGGAAGGCACTGGCGAAATACGGCGAGGTGCTGGAGTGCAATCATGGAAAGCCGGTGGGCTCGTTGACGGTGACGAAGAGCGGGTTGACGTGCGGCGACCATAAGGGCGGACAGATGACACCCAACGGAAGCGACGGTGACTACGAGCTGCGGGCAGGGAGGCCGGAACGGTTCCGCATCGTCGCGGTTGACAGCACCGACTCGGAGAAAACAAAGTTTGGGCTGGTCGCGCTGGTGGTTCCAAAAGAAGAGGACGGGAAGTAGGCAGATTCGTTGCGGCTCGAATGGAATACGATCCTGCAAAGTCTGGTTTTCCGTAGATTCGCGTAGCAAAGGGGTCAGGATGGGAAGGTACCGAGAAACCCCGTTTTTCAGGAAGCGCTAGGACGGGCGGACCGCCCACTGATAGGACATCCGCCGCAGGCCTTCCTATAGCAGCCTTGGCCATTTCCGGAGTCCTGTCACGACGCCAAAAGAGCCCAAGCCAATCAAGACCAAGCTATAGGGAAGAAAAACGAGTATTGTCTGCCACGCTGTACTTTGGTCCGGAAACTGCCTCACATATATCATGAAGGCCCGTTGTAACAACATGCCGATCGGCAAGAAGCATCCCGCGAAAATAAGCCAGATGCCCGCCTCAATCCTTTTCCATAGGGCCACGACACAGGCCGGTAGCGGAGTAGCAAACGCAAACGTAAGGGCCAAGAACTCGGCGGAGCTGTCGTTGTTGCCTGAAAGAATCATAGCCCGTGTATAGCGAGAACAGCTCCAAAGGCCGCCTAACATTCCGAAGCCGAAAACCCCAAAACTGAGTGCCCTCTTCGCCGCGTCCCTATTCATTTGCTCACTTTACGGCAAAGGCTTGATTCGATCTGCAATGACAGTACCCGACAAGTCGCGTCGATAAACTCCCGCAAAACCGGCGATTGGCGAACAAGAAATAGATTCCCCGCTCGATCGCGTGAGAAACGGTTTTGTCAGTCATGATTGATACGAAGGAATATACTAGAAAACTGTTTTCGCTTTGCCGGTATTCCTATGAATCGACGTGAATTCCTCCACACCACTGCCTTCGGGTTGGCTGCGGCCGCCCTAGCGCCCGCGCAAGAGTATGATCGCGACAAACGTCGGCGAGTTGGTTTGATCGGTTGTGGATGGTATGGAAAATCGGATCTGTTCCGGCTGGTGCAGGTATCGCCGGTCGAGATCGTCTCTTTATGCGACGTCGATTCGCAGATGCTCTCGAACGCCGCCGACATGTCCGCCGCCCGGCAGCGTTCCAAGAAGAGGCCTCGCACCTACTCGGACTATCGAAAGATGCTTGCCGAGAAAGATCTGGACTTGGTGCTGATTGCACCGCCCGACCACTGGCATGCCCTGATCATGATTGAAGCCGCAAACTCTGGCGTGGACATCTGGGTTCAGAAACCGATTAGCCACGACGTTCTGGAAGGCAAGGCCATGCTGGCCGCTGCCCGCCACAACAATCGCGTTGTCCAGGTTGGTCTGCAACGCCGTAGCACGCCTCACCTGGTCGAGGCAAAAGAGCGCTTCATTGAAGAGGGTAAGCTCGGGAAGATCGCGCTTGTCGAGATCTACTGCTACTACCACATGCGCGCGACGGCAAATCCCCCCGATACCACGCCGCCGGCGAATCTGGATTACGATGCCTGGACTGGTCCTGCTCCAATGCGGCCTTATAACAGCTTGGATCACCCCCGCGGCTGGCGCGCGTTTATGGAGTATGGGAACGGCATTGTGGGTGACATGTGCGTCCACATGCTTGACATGACACGGTGGATGCTCGGATTGGGCTGGCCGACGAAGATTGACTCCACCGGTGGAATCTTTGTCGATAAGGAGAGCAAGGCCAACATTTCCGATACCCAGACAGCCACCTTCGATTTCCAGGATCTTCGAGTCGTGTGGCAGCACCGCAGTTGGGGCGAGGCCGCAGATCCAAATTATCCATGGGGCGCGACATTCTACGGCGACAAAGGAACGCTAAAGGTGAGCGTGATGGGATATGACTTTATTCCCGTCGGCGGCGGACAGCCTGTTCATAAAGACGTTACCTACGAGTTGGAACAATACCCCGAGGACAAGACTGAAAAGGAACTCGAGAAACACGTCGCGCCCGCCATCCGGCATCATATGCAGAACTTTCTTGCCTCGATCGACGCGCGTAGCCATCCGGTCTCCGACATCGAGCAGGGCTACATTTCAACCGCGTCGTGCATTTTGGCGAACAACTCGATGAAGCTGGGCCGAAGCCTGGCGTGGGATCCAGAGAAGCAGCTCGTGGTCGGAGATTCCGAGGCAAATGCACTGTTGCGCCAGGAATATCGAGCGCCTTACACGCATCCCGAAGCTTAGGACAGACTTGCAATCGCGGTTTGTGGCATGGTTACTTCTCCCGTTCTGTCAGGATCTGGAAAGCTTCGCGCATGTCCTGGTAGCCTTCTTCAATATCTGCGGATGCGGCAAGATCACGGATAATCTCTTTGAGGCGAGCAAACTTGTCTTCTCGGGAAGCGATTTTCAAGAGGCGACTTGGGATCTTTCGGCTTTACTGAATACGCAGCAACTTCACTTTCAGCATTCCAATTTTGGTTTTGGGGAGTCCCGGTTCAAACAGCTCATCGCCATTAATTCGGCGCCCCGTAACCCACTTCCCGTTTTCATAGCTGCCCTGGTCCTTTGACGAAACAATCACTTTGCCGCTACCTGAATCGATCGCGAACGCAGGATCCCCATTCGCGCCGATGAAGAGGAACTCATCGGGCGCGGTGTTGATCACAATGGCGAACGGCCGCTTATCGCTCGGTAGCACACGCGATTCTAAGGAGACGCCCCCTCCAAGTTCCATCCCCGAGTCGGGCTTGGCGGCCGGCGCGCCAAACCCCATGCCCGATGAAAGCGTGATCTTGTAACCTCCAAGAGCAACAGGCTCGGACTTCTCGCCGTCGACGATCAGAATGCCGTTCACCTTACCCGCCGCTTGCCATTCAGCCAATTGGGGAAGCATCGGAGAGAGCAGCTTGTATGCCTGCGCAACCTGTCCATCTGAATTCAGATCTTCGACACCAAAGGGTGACCAACCCAGGGCAGCGTGATGACCGAGCGCCCAGAATAGATTCCCCACCTGGTCACGAGCTTCCGGTATGAACAAAGGATTGCCGGACCGCGCATAGAGCGCACATGTCCCCTTGAAGTCCGGTACGTAGATATCTGGCGCAAACAAATCGATCGACGGAGCAGCCGCCCGGTAAACGTCCAGCACGCGAGCAACCGGTCCGCCGCTCGGCCACTGTCCTGGGAGCTCCGCCTTCGGCTGAGGGCCGAGCCACGCATTCACATACATCGGTATGTTCAACTGGGCCTTCCCCTCTTTCGCTACTTCATTTACATACCGACCCATGTAGTAGGCCATGAAGGCCTCGTCAGCCCACTCGTCGTTGCCGAACACTTCTTCCCAGCTTCCCTTTGTCTTGTATCCGTTCTTCCCCCATAGCTCCTGCATTTCGGGCAATAGAGTGTCTTTATGCTTCGTGAGGGAGTTCATTAAATCGCCTGGAACCGGCCCCGCCCATGCTGCATCTGCCATCGGAGAACGATCCCGACTGTTGCCTAAGCTTCCCATCTCGTTCTCGACCTGCATCATGATGACCGTATGTTGAGGGTCGACGTCCTTGATATGGCTCATGAGCGCAGCGAAGGCCCTCGCATCGGCCTTAAGCGTATCCTGGCCAAACGGACTCAGCGGCCCGCTGCCTTGTTGCTCCATATACTTGGCCAGAAAGGTACCCATTCCGTAATCGGGCCGCACCTTGATGACCATGGGCGGGAACCGCTTCGGGTCACCTTTGACCCAGGCTGGAGGGTAGCTCGAACCCGCATTCTTCCAGGTTGCGAACCAGATTAGCACCAGCCGCATGTTTCTCTGTCGTGCCTGGCTGATTTGGTCGTCAACCAGAGAGAAGTCAAACTTGCCCTCTTCTGGCTCGACCAGCTCCCAGCTAACGGCGCCGATCACTGTGTTGAGGTGAAGGGCGGCGAGCTTGTCCCATACCGGTCGCATGTACTCGATGCTCGAAGCGCTCGAGTTATGCAATTCGCCCGCCAGCATAATGAATGGCTTGTCGTCGACGAAGAACTGTTTCACCGCGCCATTCTGGCGGATCCGCGGTAAGGGAGCCGTTTGCGCTTCGCAGGTCACAGCGGCGCATAGAAATAGAGAAATCACGAACTTCATTAAGGCCATAAGTTTTCGATAACCCTTCATCCACGCCGCCAATGACGGCAATGGCCGCGTCCTCGGCTATCCTACGCGATCAAAGATCGAAAACGTCGCGATTCTAAACCAGTTCTCCCGCAAGAACTCCAATTACCTGCCAAGTGTGCGGAAAACCGGCGTGTCGGTCAAATGCCTGCGCTCGGCGCAATTGTTCGGATAGCCGACTTATTGGCCAACTGTCAGACGGGAAGACGGGGCATGCCAAACTGACGAGATAGCTCCCACATCGGTGACCGCAGAGTTTGGTGGCTATTTCGTCTGTTTGAATGCATAGGTGTCGCGGATCTTGGCAGTTGTTGAGCTCTGAACCGGATTGAGCTGTTCACTGCAAGGCGCCATCGGAACAACTGCCGCCTGATTGATGATTCGGTGAACGCCAGTGGTTCGGTGCTGGACGTGCCGCATAAGGCGGCTATTCGGCGCGGAGAGCCTCAACCGGATCTACGGAGGCAGCGCGGCGGGCTGGGAGGAAAGCGGCGGCCAGCGAAGCGAAGGCCAGTAATCCGGCGACGCAACCCAGAGTCATTGCGTCCCACGTCTGCACGCCGAATAGCATGCTGCGCATCAAGCGCGCCGTTCCGATCGAACCGGCTGTACCCCGCTTGGCACCAATTAATCGTTCGCAACTCATTTTGCGCACCGTCGACGTTGAGAGACTGATTGACGACGATCATAGTGCTCGCTCGATCTGGGAATTAGTTGGTCGGTTGGATTTGAGCCTATACCACGCCGAGATTGCGGCCGTTGAAGGTCGCGCAGGGCGCGAGCATACAGCGCCGCAGCTCTTGATCAGCCTGTGGCTGTATGCCTACAGTCGAGGGATGAGTTCTGCGCGTGAATTGGCGCGGCAATGCGACTATGAACCTGGCCTGCAGTGGCTCTGCGGGTTACGACCGGTAAGCTATCGAACCCTGTCCGGGTTCCGTTCGGATTATCAAGTGGCTCTGGATGGCCTATTTGTACAGGTGCTTGGGATGTTGAGTGCCGAAGGCCTGATTACCTTGGAACGAGTGACTCTGGACGGCACCAAGATCAAGGCCAATGCGAGTGGAAACACGTTTCGCCGCAAAGATAAGCTGGAGGCTCATCTGGCTTTGGCGCAAGAGCAAGTGCAAAAGATGAATGCACAAGCCGTAGAAGAAGATAAGAGGGCTAACCGTCAAATTGCCGCGCAACGACGTGCAGTACGGCAACGGAAAAGCCGGCTGGAATCTGCGCTACGCGAAGTCGAGCGTTTGCAGCGAACGAAGAAGCAGGATCGCGATAAGTTTGTCGCTAGAGCTTCCACCACCGACCCGCAGGCCCATGTGATGAGAAACGGCGAAGGTGGAACTGTACCCAGCTACAACGTGCAGTTACTTACCGACACCACCCACGGGTTTGTAGTCAATGTGGAGGCGACCACCGATGCGATTGACTATCGCCAACTAGAGCCGGCCCTGGATCGCTCCCAGACGACGTTGGGGTCTTTGCCTAAGCAGATAGTGGCCGACGGCGATTACACCAACCACGCCTCTGTCAAGGCTGCGGAAACAGCCAAAGTCGACTTCTATGGCTCCTGGCAAGAGAGTTGGAAGCCAGTGGAACGCGATGCCCATGGTCGCGGTCCTGCCTTTATGGCGAGTGCTTTTTCCTATGACGCCGAGCGAGACATTTATCTTTGCCCGGCTGGGGAGAAGCTAACGCATCATGCCATATACAACGACAAGAATGGCGTGCGTAGACACGTCTACAAACAACCCAGATCGGCTTGCCGCTCCTGCGCACTTCGCGATCAATGTGCCTCCAAGAAGCCAGCAGCTGGCTGGAGGCGATCCATTACACGCATCGAAGAGCCGCCTGCAACGACTGCATTCAAAGCCAAGATGAACACAGAAGAGGCGAAACAGATCTATAAGCAAAGATCGCAGATTGCGGAATTCCCGCACGCCTGGATCAAGCAGCGCTGCGGGCTTCGGCAATTTCGATGTCGCGGAAGATGGAAAGCCTCGATGGAAGCGACCTGGGCCTGTCTGAGTTACAACATCACGCGCTGGTTTTGCATACGGCGCAAGCTCAGTGCAGCAGTACTCGCCTAAAATGGTCGCGTCTAGATCTCCCTACCGCTTAAATCCGACAAAAAGGCCTTCAGTTCGCCTCTGCAACCCAATATGCCAGCCTCGCATGCTCGTTCACGCTGCCTCAGAACAGGAGCAGTCATCGCCAGCCCAAGAGCGATTCCTACTTGGCAAACGTGATTCTTTCACAGCTTCCTGTCCACGAAACCTCTTGTCCACGAAACCTCTGTCCACGAAACCTTGTCCACGAAACCTGTCCACGAAACCTTAGAGCCACTCCCCTTGATTCAAGCCGGAGCTCCTTCTTCCTGAGCGGCGTCGCAGAACTTCTCCAACAATTCGATCAATTCCCGCGCTCGAATAGGCTTTGCGATGTAGCTATCCATCCCCGCAGCCAGGCAGCGCTCGCGGTCGCCCTGCATGGCATGGGCCGTCATAGCGATAATCGGCAGGCGCTTACCGGTGTCTCGTTCTCGGACCCGGATGGCGGAGGTCGTCTCAAATCCATCCATTTCCGGCATCTGTACGTCCATCAACACCACATCGAAGTTCTCTCCATCGAGGGCGGCGAGGGCTTCGCGCCCGTCAGCCGCTATCGTGACGTGGTGTCCCTGTTTCTCCAGAACGCGGGAGGCTATCTTTTGGTTTACTGCATTGTCTTCTGCCAGCAGAACGCGTAGTCTTGCCGCCTTCGGTTTGGTCTGATGCACCGCCAGCACGGCCGAATCGGCTTGGGACCCTGACCCGCCCAGAACCCGAGAAACGACCTCAAACAACTCCGACTGGCTGACAGGTTTGGTGAGATAGGCATCCACGCCCAGCTCCTGGCAGCGTGCCGCTTCGCCTCGCTGCCCGGCTGAGGGTAGGATGATGACTTTGGCCTTGCCCGCCAACTCGGGAGACTGGCGGATTTGCTCGACCAGCGTGAAACCATCCATGTCCGGCATGTTAAGGTCGGTCAGAATCAGGGCAAAGGTGCCCTGCTCCTCTTTCAGGCGCTGCAGGGCGGCGATCCCGCTCCCTGCCAGCGTGGGCTTCATCCCGAAGCACCGCAACATCTCCCCCAGGATGCGACGGTTGGTGGTACTGTCATCCACTACCAGCGCACGCAGGCCAGCTAGCTGCGCCGGGACAGCGCCAGGCGCGGTTTCCAACACTTCGTTACCGTTGCCGAGACCGACGGTGAAATGAAAGCAGCTTCCGTGCCCCAAGGTACTCTCCACCCAGATCTTTCCCCCCATCAACTCCACCAGTCGGGAGGAGATGGTCAGACCCAGCCCGGTGCCCCCAAATTTGCGCGCCGTGGAGCCATCCGCCTGGGAGAAAGCATCGAAGATCAGCTTTTGTTTTTCCGCAGCGATACCAACGCCGGTGTCTGTCACCACAAAGTGCAACTGGAGCTCATCTGGCGTCCTGAGAATCTATCGCAATACTAAGCCCCACCTCGCCATGCTCTGTGAACTTAATGGCGTTGCCGATGAGATTAATGATGATTTGCCGCAGACGGTTGAGGTCACCAACCACCCGCGCGGGCAACTCCGGGCGGATGTCGCATGTCAGCTCGAGACCTTTCTGCTGGGCGCGGAAAGCCAGCGTCTTTATGCTCAGGGCTATGTAGTCTCGCAGGTTGAACTCGATGGACTCGAGCTCCAGCTTACCCGCTTCGATCTTGGAAAAGTCGAGGATGTCGTTGATGATCGTGAGCAGCGAATCGGCGGACGACTTGACCAGGCCGGCAAATTCGCGCTGTTCGGAATTGAGCCCGGTATCCAGAAGGAGATCGGTCATGCCCAGCACGCCGTTCATGGGCGTGCGAATCTCGTGACTCATGTTGGCTAGGAACTCGCTTTTGGCGCGGTTGGCGGTCTCAGCCGCCTCTTTGGCCGTCTGCAAATTCTGTTCTGCCCGCTTGCGCTCGGTGACGTCGCGAAATCCCCATACGCGGCCCACATTCTTACCGTCGACCGTTTGCGGCTCAGAATGGCGCTCGAAGACTCGACCATCTTTGAACTCAATGACGTCGTCGGTTTTCGCGTCGGCGTACGCAGCTGGGAGCTTGCTGCTGAATGCTTCCCTGTCTTTCAGTTGAGGCGCCATGCATTCCAGCAGCGATTGTTGATTGCGGCTCTCGAGCACGGCCTCCGGAACCGACCACATGTCGGCGAATTTCTGATTGTGCGCGAGCATATCACCGGCGGAATCGACCACCAGGATTCCGTCCGCGGTTGACTCCAGCGCGGCGCGGATGGTTTCCGTCCCCTCCATAACCCGCCGCTTTAAGGCCGCGACCCAGAGCGTGCCGAAGACAATGATCAATACGCAAACCGCCAACAAGGCAAGGATTCGGCTCGCCGTCCACCACGAGGGTCTTCGCAGCACCACAACATCCTGCGGCGAGCGCAGCATGACGCGAAACGACACGAGCAGTGCGGCGCCCTCCCGCTGGGCCGACAAATTTTTGTCTACCTGCACCGAGCAAATTCCAGTCAGTTGAAGCTCGCTGCCGGCCCGCCAGGAGGCTAGCTTTTCGGCATTTGTTCCACTGGGAAGGAGCGCGAGGAAGAGCATTCCCCCGGACGACATCACCAAGGTGGGATATTCCGAGGTCAAATCCTGATTGACGAGGCGGCCCTGGATTTGAACGAGTTTGGCGTCATACTCGCCCTTTAGGGCGCCCGCCACCGTAATGGATGTGGCTGCGACGGATCTGGCCGCTGCCCTTGCGGCAGGAAGATAGCGTCTTCCAGCTTCAGCGAATATCGCCCATCGCGGGGAAGCCCACCACATCAACCACTTCCCCCAGCCTCGTGGGGGTCTTCTGGAACGTGGGGATAAACAGTCCCTGGTTGCCATCCTGAATATAGATCCACCGTCCAGGCCACTGTAGTGTGACTTGCCCCCGCACGCGAACACGATGGACAAACGTGACCCCCGGCTCGAACCGTAACAAGGTATCAATAGGCCGCGCTGGCAATGAAAAAGGATCGGCGCGGGCCGGCTCCTCTACTCTTAACTGGGCCATGGACGGGAAGAGCAAACGGGCCCCGACCATCTGCCGGTTTCTCGTCCAGACAGGTGCTGTATTGCCGCGAATTACGACTGTTGAATCGACTAAGCGAGCGTAGTCGGCGCCTGCCTCGCGCGTCGTGATGGCGCGGATCTCGCCATCCGCCAAGGCGAGCGCAAGCGTGATATGGGCGCCGGATTGCGCGACCGAATGGATCACACCCTCGACTTCTACCCACTGCCCGTCGTCGTCGCCAGTCATTAACTGCGCCAGGCTTCTCCGCGGCGCAGTGGATGGCAGGTGAGATTGCCCTACAGCGTGAACCTCAGAGGCGATGACGATAGGCGCGTAGTTTCCCGGCTTGCTCACGCCCTTCATATCGATGACCGTGCCCGCGCGAAGCGGTAGAACGGGCCGCGGCGGAACCAGGACACATATGCAGCCGCTTTGATCACAGGCAAAAAGCGCGCCCACCGTGGGAGCTGTATCGGGATCGTAGTAGGTAACAACGGCGTGCAGGTGAACGGGATAACCTAATTTGGCTTGGTCAGGCAGCAAGCTGTGTGCGGCGTTGGCCGTGGTCAGGGTGGGCAACGATGCCTGCGCCATCGCGGCGGCCGGCGTCTTGGATATCTCGTGTTCTTCGGCCTGCACCGTGGCAAGGAGTGTGAGCGCGAGGAGCACCAGCTCGACAGCCACGGCTAGTTGGAGGATGAGCCCCTTTGCTACGCGTTTTGAATCTGCCATGTCGTCTTGGCCATACCAAGAATCGATATTCAATTAGGCCTATCGGCATGGCTTAGCGGTCGCATCATCGACGGCTGCGGAGAAAACCGGTCCTTGACTAGAAGCTCAACGCCTGTGGCGGATGATTCAAGAGACAGGGGACATGAAGCTTTGGTTCGTTTGCCCCCGATCCCCGTGAAGGTCTGATAACGTGCGGTCATGTCGGGAAATGACATAACCCTCGCTAGAACAGTCAGATACAGTGTCCGATATGTAGTCGGGAAAACCTCCGAGACTCACCGCGGAACTCGAGTTCGGGGCGCTTTTCGGCTGCGGTTCAGCAGCTTCTCACACGTGTAGACCTAAAGATTGCGCACCAATACATTGGGCGTCTTCAGGAGGTCTGGGTAATGTCAAAAGATGCGACCGGCTCGCCTGCGAATAGCCTGATCCACTGGGCGAAGAAGGGGTCCTCAAAGCGCATTCGTATGCCGTTGCCGGATTCCTCTTCGCGCAGGATATTCCGATCGATCAGAGCTCCCAGGGACCTTCGCATTGTTGATGGCCCTTTACCCAGGAAACGAACAACCTTCATTGATAGAAGTTTCACACCGCGTTGTTGAACGACTGCCAGCAGAGTTCGTTGCTGAATGGAAAAAACAGGTGACAGACAGGACGATCACCTTCGAACCATGAATAGGTAAGAATCGTCCTGTCTGTCACCTGTTTTGCCTCAAGAGACCGCCTTGCAGCTAGCGGCGATAGTTGCGCGGTCTGGCCATATACCGGGCCTGAATTCTGCCATGTCGATTGAAACGGGCTTGATGAATGGATTCAGACACACGTATACCGCCTCGAATGTGCCTGCGTAGTACTTCAGGATATTCCCATCCAAAGGACAGGAAGCATATACGTCAGGAGATGGAAGGTTCCGCGTAGTCATGAGGGACCCTAAAAGAATACGCCGCCTACTTCTTACGCCGAACAGCAACTGCCTCCGGAGACCTCTGCATTCCTGTAAAGTCTGCTTTTCGGTATGTTCCCGGGTGATCGGCTGGTAAACAGATGAAGTTACTCAAAATCCCGTTTTCCAGGCACTTCCATTGCTAAAGCGAACGAGGAGTCACAATGCAGGTCTCTCCGTCTATGGGCTGCCAGCTCGTACCGTCCGCATAGGTTACGGAGTTCAGTTCGATGTGCTTAACATCGCTGAAGCCAGTCAGTAAGGAATCGACAGGAACCTCCCTTCCCGCATCCACCGTCACATTGCGCTCAATTTCGAGGGTCTTCGCATAGGCTTGTTGTAGTGCGCGCCAAGACTCGTCTGTCGTCGCGATGCCGTGGAAAGTAAATCGTTCAGAGATAATCGCCACGGAATTTGTGTTCTTCAGATTTAACTGAACGATACGTGATGGTAGCGAGTCCAATTGCCCGAGCATTCGCGCTGTAACGCCGATTGGTCCGCAGTTGGGTCCTGAAAGCAGGAGTCCTGAAAGCAGGAACCTATCGCGGCGCGTGCGTATGATTTTTATTTCTGGTTCTCCAAGCGGAGGCAACGGAGGGAATTGTGGCTGTTGCAGTTGGGGGAATGGAGGTAGCTTCTCGGAGTTGTTTTGCGCCAATGATGTTTGGATCATCAGGGCGAGCGAGCAGAAAAGACTACCGAGCACGAGGGCACTAGCGCGATTCATATCTGGCTCCCCGGGAGCAGAAGACTCGCCGACACTATACCACCATTCGAGAGGAGAGGATGGCTCACGATCGTCCAACCAGGCCACCCCATCTTCACTTTAGGCATTTATTCCATAAGAAATCGAGATGTGCCAACATGAAGCGGCCAATGAACTGCCTGAAAAGTCTGGTTATCGGTAAGTTGCCCAGTGAACCCGCTCAGCGAAGTGAATTTACCGAAAACCCGTTTCACGGGAGTCGTCCTCCGTTGTGCCGGAAAAGTCGCATTTTCGGTATGTTGCCGGCGGGAGGGGCCAGGCAGAGCAAGTTACCGCAAACCCCGTTTTACAGGCACTTCGTTATGCAGGCCAAGCTTCTCAACGATGTAAGTACCCCAATGCAATCATGCCTCCCCGCTCCTCTTTACGGGGTCTTATCCGTAACCCAGGCGCTCGGTGACCGATGCCATGCTATGCTTCATTTTTCCTGCGGTTCAGAAGCGAAGCGAGCCCCGGCGAAATGCTCAATACAACCATTTCCCATTACCGCATAGTTGAGAAACTTGGCGGCGGCGGGATGGGTGTTGTTTACAAGGCGAAAGACACCAAGCTCGGCCGCTTCGTCGCCCTCAAGTTCCTGCCGGAAGATCTGGCTCCGGATCGTCAAGCTCTCGAGCGGTTTCAACGCGAAGCGCGCGCCGCCTCCGCCTTGGACCATCCGAATATCTGCACCGTTTACGAGATCGATGAGGCGAACGGAAAGCCCTTCATCTCGATGCAGCTGCTCGAGGGCCAAACGCTGAAATACCGGATCGTCGAGGGGCCGTTCAGGATCGACGAACTTCTCGATCTGGCCATTCAGATTGCGGACGGGCTGGATGCGGCGCACGCCAAAGGCATCGTCCATCGCGACATCAAGCCGGCCAATATTTTCGTTACCCGGCGCGGGCAAGCCAAAATCCTGGACTTCGGCCTGGCGAAATTGACTGGGTCGGCGGTCTCTGGCGACCGCCCGTCTGGTGGCGGGAACGCCGCCGCTTCAGACATACCCACTGTCACGTTTAATCGCGAGCAGCTCACCAGCCCCGGCTTGACGATGGGAACGCTGGCCTACATGAGCCCGGAACAAGCCCGCGGCGAAGAACTCGACACGCGTACCGATGTGTTCAGTTTCGGGACCGTGCTTTATGAGATGGCTACCGGCCAGCGGGCATTTCAAGGGACAAGCGCGGCCGTTCTCTATGACGCGATTCTGAATCGAGCGCCCGCGCTGCTGTCGAATGCGAATTCGCAGGTGCCGCCTGAACTCAAAGGAATCATCGCCAAAGCGCTGGAAAAGGATCGCAATCTGCGTTACCAGCATGCCTCCGGCCTGCGCGACGACCTCCAGCGTCTGAAGCGGGACTCGGGTAGCGGACGCTCGTTGGCAGCGAGCACGATGAGGGAGCGATCCTTCGCGGTGAGTGGGTGGAAGCTCTGGGGGATCGCGATTCCGATTCTGCTCATCGCAGCGCTCGCCGCGGCTTGGCTCTACCATCGCTCCCATCAGCCCAGGCAACTCACGGCCAAAGACAGCATAGTGATCGGCGATTTTGCTAACAGCACGGGCGATGCCGTGTTCGACGACACGTTGAAGCAGGGACTGAGGGTGCAACTCGAGCAATCGCCCTTTCTCGACCTTGTTTCCGACCGCAAGGTGAATGAGACCTTGAAGCTGATGGGCCGCGCCGCCGGCGACCGGTTGACGCCGGAGGTTGCCCGCGACATCTGCCTTCGGACCGGCAGCATGGCCATGCTGAACGGCTCGATTGCGAGGCTGGGAAGCCAGTATGTGATTGGCTTGAAGGCGGTGAACTGCGACACAGGGGACGTTCTGGCTGAAGAGCAGGCTACGGACGAGAACAAGGAACAGGCCTTAGAGGCGCTTGGGGCGGCCGCGACGAAGCTGCGCGGCAAGCTGGGCGAATCACTTGGTTCCGTGCAGAAGTTTGACACGCCGATCGAGCAAGCCACCACGCCTTCGCTCGAAGCGCTGCGAGCTTATAGCGCCGGCCGGAAGACCGAGGTCGGGATGGGCGATACCGCCTCGGCGATCCCATTCTACAAACGCGCGATTGAGCTGGATCCGAAGTTTGCGATGGCTTACGCGGCCCTCGGAAACGCGTACTCCAATCTCAACGAGGCCGGTCTCGCGGCGGACAACATAAAGGAAGCCTACGCGAGGCGTGACCCCGTCAGCGACCGCGAACGGTTTTACATCGAGTCCCACTATTTTCATTTTGTGACCGGCGACTTGGGAAAAGCGCAGCGTGTCTATGAGCTGTGGGCCGAGACGTATCCCCGAGCGGATGGGCCGCGGGCCAATCTCGCTATTATCTACGCTGTTCTCGGAAACTACAACAAGAGCCTGAGGATGGCCCAGGAAGCGGTCCGCTTGGTTCCCGACGCGCAGAATTATGGCAACCTTGCTGAAGCGTACACTTATCTGAATCGCTTGGACGAAGCCCGCTCGACGATTCTCGAGGCGCAACGGAAGAAGCTCGATTCGCCGGAACTGCACATTTATCTTTACGTCATCGCATTCCTGCGGCGTGACACCGCCGGGATGCAACAACTAGCGGCTTCGGCCGGAGAACTTGGCCTGGAAGATTTTTTCCTCTGGGACGAGGCGGATACGGCCGCTTATTTTGGCAAGCTGGAGCAGGCCCGCGACCTTTCTCGCCGCGCCTCCGAGTCAGCGCTACGCGCCGACGAAAAGGAAACTGCCGCGAGCTATGAGCTGGATGACGCCTTGCGCGAGGCTTTGTTCGGCGACCCCGAGGAAGCCAGAAAACGATCGCAGGCCGCACTCGCCCTTTCGAGCGACCGCGACACTCTGTATGGAGCGGGGCTCGCCTTGGCCTTCGCAGGTGACGTGCAGCGCGCCCGGCCACTGATGAATCGTCTCGCAGAACAATTTCCGGAAGACACCACGGTTCAGTTCTGTTATTTGCCGGTGCTTCGTGCGCTGCTCGCTATCGCCCATAACGATTCGGCGAAGGCGATCGAGGCGCTCAGGCCTGCCGTGCCCTATGAAATTGGAGTCGCGGCCCATCTTTATCCCGCGTACGTCCGCGGACTCGCGTTCCTTGCGGCGCGTCAGGGGAATGAAGCCGTCACCGAGTTTCAGAAAGTCATCGACCACCCTGCTGTTGTGGGTAACGACCCGATCGGCGCGCTGGTACATATTGGTCTAGCCCGGACTTACGCGCTGCAGCGCGACACTGCCAGGGCAAAAGCTGTCTATCAGGATTTTCTCACGCTATGGAAGGACGCCGACCCTGACACCCCTGTGCTCATCGCGGCGAAAGCGGAATTCGCGAAGCTGAAATAACTGCACGCACCTTCTTTGTGCCTCGACTAATCCGCCCTTGTGCCTGGTAAGTTGGCAATTCGGAGTTACCGCCCTTTCGTCTCGGTTTATGCTAAATCGCCGAGGCACTCATCGAGGAGAGGGGCAGATGACGAGCTGCTCTGAAGCGACCCTCCGTAGTGCCTGAAAAGTCGCATTTTTAGTAAGTTCCCGAGCCCGGCGCCGCTGGTAGGCAACTTACCGATATCCCGTTTTCGAGGAGCTTCGTCCCGACTCCAGGCCTCCGAGGCAGCATTACTTCCGCATAGCCGACCACTCGCCAATTGACCGGACGAATCGGTAAAGCAGTAGGCCGTTACTCAGGATCTATTTGTAAGAGCGTATCCCCACACATGAGGCTTCACTGCCTCGCCCCGCGGTGCGGTACAATCCGTCCGCATGGTCACCTGCTCCGGCTGCGGGGCTGTATGTTCCGAGAACGTCCGCTTCTGTTCTTCATGCGGGCGCGCCGTTTCCATTGTCGATACCCCGACTCTGGAGCTGGATAGAAATGCTGTTGTGCCTAAGCTAGCTCCACCAAGTTCGCGCCCGCCGCAAAGTGGAGGATTCTCGCCCGGCACAATTCTCGCCGACCGATATCGCATCGTTGGTTTGCTGGGGCGCGGCGGCATGGGCGAAGTCTATCGCGCAGAAGATCTTAAGCTCGGCAATGTTGTAGCCCTGAAGTTTCTTCCCGCCTCACTCCAGAAGGATGCCGCGGCTCTGGCCGGGTTTCATGCGGAAGTGCGAAACGCCCGCCAGGTTTCGCACCCCAATGTTTGTCGCGTCTACGACATCGGCGAGGTCGATGGCCAGCACTTTCTCACCATGGAGTACATCGACGGCGAGGATCTCGCGTCCTTGTTGCGCCGCATCGGCCGCTTGCCGGCAGACAAGGCTCTGGAGACGACGCACCAAATCTGTGCTGGCCTTGCCGCCGCGCATGATTGCGGACTGCTGCATCGCGATCTCAAACCCGCCAACATCATGCTCGATGGACGCGGACGAGTGCGCATCACCGACTTTGGGCTGGCCCTTAGCAGCGACGACGCCCAAGGCCGCAGCGAGACTGCAGGCACACCGGCCTACATGGCTCCAGAGCAAATTGGAAAAGGCGAAGCCAGCGTGCGCAGCGATATCTACTCGCTGGGCCTCGTCTTGTATGAGCTGTTCACCGGACGCCTGCCTTATCAGGCAACCACTCCCATCGAGTGGCGGCGCGCGCACCTAGAGTCTTCTCCCCGAACGCCATCGTCGGTGGTCAAGGACATTGATCCGGTCGTTGAAAAAGCCATCCTGCGCTGTCTGGAAAAAGATCCGGTGAAGCGCCCCGCATCGGTACGGCTGGTCGCTGCCGCGTTTCCCGGAGGCGACCCGCTCGCGGCTGCGCTGGCGGCAGGGGAAACGCCGTCGCCGGAAATGGTCGCCGCTTCGGGGGAAACTGAGGGTCTGCGTCCCCTCGTAGCTTGGGTTCTGCTGGCAGGAGTCATTGTGTCCGTCACTGTGGCGATCCTGTTGAGCGCACAAACCAAGCTCTACCGCCGCGTGCCGCTCGAAACGCCACCGGAAGAGCTTGCCCTTCGCGCGCGAGACGTTTTACGGAGTACGGGCTATTCCGAGCCGCCGGCGGACACGGCGATGGGGTTCTACCAGGGGACCGACTTTCTACGGTATATCGCGGAACACGACAAATCAAAGACGCGCTGGGACAACCTCGAAACCGGAGCGTTCGTGTTTTGGTATCGCGGCAGCCCTCGGCCCCTCTCGGCTCGTTTCTTCGCCTCGGACGCACCCGTGCCAGGGGCCGTATGGACGGACGACCCGCCGCTCGATACGTCCGGGATGACGTTGGTCCAGCTCAATCCGCTCGGTCGCCTTACGCAGTTCGTCGCAGTTCCCCCGCAGGTTGAGAAGGCGGCAGGCCCTGCGTCGCCACCGGACTGGGTGCCGCTATTCTCTGCGGCGGGGCTCGATCTATCCCAGTGGCCGCCGGCACAGCCTATGTGGACGCCACCTGTTGATAGCGACGCGCGCGCTGCGTGGACAGGATCGCTGGCCGAGCGTCGTGATATCCGGATGCGAATCGAAGCTGCGGCATACCGGGGTAAGCCCGTCTATTTCGAGTTGATTGGCCCTTGGACCCGGCCCCAGCGCATGCAGCCTTATCAGATGACCACCGGCGAACGGGCATTTTTCGCGATTGGCATCGTTCTGTGGGTTTCGTTGCTGGTCGTCGGCGCAATGCTCGCCCGGCGGAACCTGCGCCTTGGCCGAGGCGATCGCCGCGGAGCATTTCGGCTGGCAGCTTTTGCTTTTGCGACTTGGGCGGTGGCATGGTCTTTCGGCGTGCATCACGTCCCGAATTTCGGTGAACTGGCGCTTTTCAACGAGTTTGTGGCCTGGGGGCTTCTCTGGTCTGGTTCTTTGTGGGTTCTCTACATTGCCATGGAGCCCTTTGTGCGCCGCCGCTGGCCGGCCACATTGATCTCCTGGAGCCGCTTGCTCGCGGGGGGCTTTCGGGATCCATTGGTGGGACGCGACGTGCTGGTCGGTTGTCTTTTCGCAGCATTTACGGAAGCTCTTGGAAGAGTCGGCTGGTTCGTTCCGTCGTGGCTCGGCCATGCTCCGCCACAGCCCTCTTCGGGTCCACAGGAGCAGTTTCTGGGCGCACGCACAATAATTTCCGATATATCGATCAACTTAGGCCCGGCGCTTTTTATCCCTCTTGCGATTCTGTTTGTTCTGTTCCTTTTCCGGGCTTTGCTGCGCAAGGAGTGGGCGGCAGCGGTCGCATTCGTTCTTCTGTTCACAGTCTTTTTCGCAGCGAACAGCCAGTTCGATCCCGTGGCCTTGGTGGGATTCTTAGTCTTCTGGGTTTTGACTGTGTTTCTGCTGATCCGGTTCGGCTTGCTGGCTTTAGTGGTTTGGATGTTCTTCGGCAATGTCCTGTACTCGTATCCGCTGACGACGCATGGGTCTGCCTGGTATTCAGGCATCAGTCTGGCCGCGATCCTGCTGATGGCCGCGCTGGTGTTCTATGGCTTCTACACCTCTCTGGGGGGCCGACCCGTTTTCGGAGGTGCAGTGCTGGAGGAGTGAGTTTTGCCGTGGGCGCTCCTCACTTGCGGCGAGGTATACAGCTCATGTTGCAAGGATTTCCTACTTGGCGGATGACGGGCTACCCGGAAGTTATCCACTTGGACGAAAAACCGGCAACCCGGAAGTGATCCTGCGCACTTCCTGGAAAGTCGCATTTTCGGTAAGTTCCCCCGTATTGGTCGGTCCCGGGGTGAAATAGCATCGATTCCGGTGCCGGGGAACGCCCCGTGGTTTGGCGGAAAGCCACTTGTCCGGAATGCCGACTTATTGGCCAACTGTCAGACGGGAAGACGGGGCATGCCAAACTGACGAGATAGCTCCCACATCGGTGACCGCAGAGTTTGGTGGCTATTTCGTCTGTCGCGGATCCTTGTCGCGGATCTTCTGTCTGTCGCGGATCTTCTGTCGCGGATCTTGTGTCGCGGATCTTGTGTCGCGGATCTTGGCATTTGTTGAGCTCTGAACCGGATTGAGCTGTTCACTGCAAGGCGCCATCGGAACAACTGCCGCCTGATTGATGATTCGGTGAACGCCAGTGGTTCGGTGCTGGACGTGCCGCATAAGGCGGCTATTCGGCGCGAAGAGCCTCAACCGGATCTACTGAGGCAGCGCGGCGGGCTGGGAGGAAAGCGGCAGCCAGCGAAGCGAAGGCCAGTAATCCGGCGACGCAACCCAGAGTCATTGCGTCCCACGTCTGCACGCCGAATAGCATGCTGCGCATCAAGCGCGCCGTTCCGATCGAACACACGAGTCCGATAGCCAGCCCTATTACTGTCAGCCATCCCGCTTGACGCAGGATGAGAGCATAAACGGCGCTGCGCTGTGCACCGAGAGCGATGCGCACCCCGATTTCGCGTGTTCTCTGGCTGACTGAATACGCGATTACGCCATAGAGACCAACAACACCCAGGAGCAGCGCCGCGACAGCAAATCCGCCAATCAGCCATGCGGAAAAGCGATGCAGGAGGGCTGCTTGTGTAGCGTCGATTTGAGCGTTCATAGTCTCCTCATCGGAGACGGAGATATTTGCGTCGATCTGATGCAACGTTCTCACGACCGAAGGCAGCAATGCACCAGGATCCTGCTGCGTTCGGAGAACGAGACTGAATCCACCATTGGGCGTCTGATCGAAGGGAAAATACTCCGCGGGCCACGTATGGACATCGAGCGGGTCCTCGTGGACGTCTTTAATTTCGCCGACAATCTCCCAGACCGTGGGATTGCCGCCTTCCGTGTCGGAGATCCTCTGCCCGATCGGATCCTCGTTCGGGAAGTACTTGCGCGCAAGCGTCTCATTGATGATTGCCACGCCTGGCTTCGAAGCGTCGTCAGCCTCGGTAAAGTACCTTCCCCGCAGTAACGTCGCGCCCAGCGCCGGCAAATATCCCGGACTCACATGGCGCTCGTTCACTTCCTCATTTTGATTCCGGGCCGGTCTGCCCACTACTTGGATAGCATCGGTGTTGCAGTCACACTGGACAGGAAGCCGGCTGGTCATGCCGGCCGATTCCACGCCCGACAAACCTTTTGCACGGCGGACAACTTCCCGGTAGAGTTCAGCCAGTTGCGCGTTATTACGGTACGTCGTTCCCGGAATCATAACCTCCACAGTGGCAAGGTGGTTGGGGTCAAAACCCAGAGGCACGTGCAGAAGTTGATAAAGACTGCGCGCCAGCAGCCCCGCGCCGGCCATCAGAACCACTGCGATTACGAGTTCGACGACGACCAGGTTCGCTCCGAGCCGCCGCCAGAACCGGTTCGCCGAACCGCGGCCGCCCTCAGCAAGTCCGTCATGCACATTCTGAAAAGAAAGCCTAAATACTGGGGTTGCGGCGGTCATCGCTGCGGCAAACAGTCCGATCGATGCGGCAAAGATCAACGTGTGAGCGTTCAGCTGTATGCCTTTGAGAAAAGGCATATTCGCCGCTATGTCTTTAGGGACGAGGCTGGTCAGGAGCTTCATGACTCCGGCAGATGCCAGCACTCCGACCGCTGTTCCGAGTGCCGCAAGCAGTAGCCCTTCGGTGACAAACTGCCACACCAGACGCGTCGGCGAGGCTCCAAGCGCACCTCTCACTGCAACCTCGCGTCTCCTGCTTTCGGTGCGCACCAGCACCAAACTACCTACGTTCACGCAGGCGATCAGGAGCAGGAGTAAAGCTCCGCCCAGCAGGGTCAGGAGGATCGGTCGGACGTCGCCGACGATGACTTCAGAGAGCGGAACGACCGACGCAGTCAGATCAAGCTTCGTCAAGCCGTATTCCCGGTGCAAATGCTCCGAAATAGCTTTCATCTCTGCGAGAGCAGATGAGATGCTTACGCCGTCGCGCAGCCGGCCAATTCCCCAGAATTCGAAAAAGTCGCGTGAGTGCTCGTGGGGGCTCAACACGTTGATGGGGACCCAAAACTCCGCGTTGCCGGCTGGAGCGAAGGAAAAGATGCGCGGCAGCACGCCGATAACGGTGAATGAAGTTCCGTCTAGATCCACAGTCCGGCCGATTACGTTGCGGTTCCCGCTGAAGCGATTCAGCCAGGTGCTGTAACTCAAGAGCAGGACGTTCGGTCCTCCGATTCGATCCTCACCGGTATGAAAATCCCGCCCGAGGAGTGGGTGGATGCCGAGCGTCCGGAAAAACCCGCCGCTCACGCGCTCGGCCTGGACGGATTCCGCACCGGAAGAGGTGCCAAGGAGGTAAGCCGTTCCGCCGTACGCATCAAGAGAACTGAACGACTTGTTCATCCGCTGCCAGTCAAAAAAGTCCGGATAGGAGAGCGGCCAGCGTGGGAACCTGGGGTTGCTTTCATTCACGGACATGAGGCGACTGGGATTTGCATAAGGAAGCGGTTCGAGCAGCGCTGCGTCCACGAATGCAAAGATCGCCACGCTTACGCCCATTCCCAAACCCAGCACCAGAACGGCCGTGGCGGCGAACCCAGGATTTCTCGCCATCTGGCGAAGCGCAAACCTGAAATCGCGTATGAGGTTGTCGAGCCATAACACCCGGTGTCTCAAACGAAACTGTTCCCGCGCCGCTCCGACATTGCCGAACGCGATTTTCGCCCTGCGATGGGCCTCTTCTTCGTTCAGGCCCTCGTCCTTCAATTCGTCGGCCTCGAGTTCCAGATGGGCCTGAATCTCCTCAGCAAAATCATTTGCACGCCTTCTACGCCTGAACATGGCTCAAGCCTCCTCGCCGCTTGCACTCCCGCCGCCTCCCAAAATGAGACCCATCGCCCGTGCTAACCGCTGCCACTCGGTGGTCTTCTCTACGAGTTGTTCGCGTCCCTTTGACGTCAGCGAATAGAACCGTGCCCTCCGGTTGTTCTCGCTAATGCCCCACTTGGCACTAATGAGCTTTTTGTCTTCGAGGCGTTGCAGTGCCAGATAGAGCGAGCCATGATCGACGAAGAAGACCTCTTCAGACTGGCGCTTTATGGAGCGGGCGATGCCCTGACCATGGCACCGTCCCAGCACAAGCGTCTTCAGGATTAAGAGGTCGAGTGTGCCCTGCAACAATGCGATCCGTTCGTCGGCATTTCGTTGGGTCGTCATCCGACCTAAGAGTGGCACTGTTTGGGTCGGATGTCAACACGTGCGTTGACCGGCTAACCCCAGGACTGGGCCGAAGATTGGAGACAGCAGCCTCCGCCGGACAGTCTTTTGAGTCCTGGGGCATACACGTCGAGCTTGTCTCCCGAAACGGCGCATCTATGCATCTATATGAGGGAGGGCTACGCCGATGACGCTCTATCTCTCATGGGAACAGATCGCAATTCGCATCGCGCTGGCATGTATCGCCAGTCTCGCAATCGGATACAATCGCGACGAACATGGCCGGCCTGCCGGGATGCGCACAGTTATGTTGGTTACGCTGACGGCGACGTTGGCCATGCTCCAGGTGAATCTGCTTCTGCCTCTGACGGGCAAGTCGTCCACTTCGTTCAATGTGCTCGATCTAATGCGTCTTCCGCTCGGAATTCTGAGTGGCATCGGCTTCATCGGCGCGGGAGCCATCATCAAGAGAGAGAATGGCGCCATGGGCGTGACCACTGCCGCCACGCTATGGTTCTCTACAATGCTTGGCCTCCTCTTCGGCGGTGGACAACTCCGTCTTGGAAGCGCCGCGGCGGTTTTGGCGCTTCTGATACTCATCGGGCTCAAACACGTAGAAGAATTGCTTCCTCGCATGAACCGCGCGACTCTCACGCTTAATCTCGGTGAAGGGGCACCCGGGGAGGATACGATTCGCGCGCAAATCCGGGATACCTCCTGTGATATAAACACCTGGACCGTACAGTATGTGCCGTCATCGAGCATTTCATTGATACGTTGTGAACTTCAATGGAAGGCCAGTGCACGCAAGGCCACCGAAGCTCCGCCGGGTTTGTCCCAACTACGAACAGCACCGGGAGTGACCGGATTCTATTGGGAGCAATAAGAGAAATGAATGATCTTGAGAGGTTGCTTGGACGCATCTATGAGGCCTTCAACCGGCGAGACGTGGATACCGTGCTGGCGGCGATGCACCCCGCGGTGGATTGGCCAAACGGGTGGGAGGGAGGCCGCGTCACCGGGCGCGACGAGGTGCGCGCATATTGGCGACGCCAGTGGGCCGTGGTCGATCCCACCGTTATCCCCGTTGCTTTTGAACACGGGTCCGACGGCAAAATCTCAGTGCGCGTACAGCAAACGGTCAGAGACTTATCCGGCAACCTGCTGGCCGACGGTGAGGTCGTACATGTCTATACATTTGAAGACGGATTGATCAAAGCGATGGACATTCAGCCCGATCCCAAGTCCCAAGTGGATTGAGGTCGATGAAGACAATTCGTGTTCATTTGCGGACACCGATGCGCAGGTTTGAACACTCCTGGACAGAGATTTTTCGACGAATCAAACCTAAACACTGAAATAGCATGGTCCATGCCAGGGCAGTATGGAACCCCAAGTGCATCCACTCCGTATTACGGAATACGAGGAGCCCTATGCAGACGTTGTTTCCCGATCTTAAATTCACGTTCCGGCAACTCCGCAAGTCGCCAGGATTCACCGTCACGGCGGTGCTGATGCTGGCGTTCGGCATTGGGGCGACGACCGCAATTTTCTCGATCGTGGAAGGCGTTCTGTTGCGGCCGCTACCGTTTCCGGATTCGGATCGGCTGGTGGCGTTGACGGATCGCCTTCAAGGAGCGGATGTGGGCGGCAATGGCGAGGTGGGTGTAACCGTGCCGGACATTCGCGCCTACACGCGAGATACCCACTCCTTTGCAGCTCTTGGAGGCTATCAATTTGCGGGCTATGAACTGTCCGGCGCGGTTGAGCCCGCCCAAGTGAGCGCCTCGCGCCTGACTGCCGGAGTGTTTCGAGCCCTCGGAATAGCACCGCTGCTCGGCCGGGTATTCACCGCAGAGGAAGACGAACACAGCCAGCAGGTTGCGGTTCTGAGCTACGGGACATGGCAGGACCGCTTCCACGGAGATGAGCGGATTCTGGGCACTAAGATCCTGTTGGATCGAAAGCCCTATCTCATCATCGGGGTGATGCCGCGGAACTTTGAATTTCCGCTTGTCGCGGGACAACTAAATCGCATAGAGCTTTGGGTTCCGATGAGCTTTACACCGCAAGAACTCTCACCGCAGGGTGCGGCCAATTGGAGCTACCGGATGGTGGGCCGGCTGACGCCGGGCATCTCTGCCGCGCAGGCGCAGAGCGACGCGGAGCGAGTAGCGCAGGAGATTATGCGCAACTATCCGGCCTATATGGCAAGCCTGCGTATCAGTTCTGCGGTGCGGCCGCTGCAGGAGGAAACGGTCGAGAAGTCGCGTCCGCTGTTGCGCACACTCTTCATGGCCGTTGCGGTGGTGCTTTTGATCGCCTGCTTCAATTTGGCAGGGCTGATGTTGGTGCGCGCTATTCGCAGGCAGAGAGAAATTGCAGTACGCCAGGCACTGGGCGCAAGCGCGGGGGCCCTGTTGCGCCAAGCGATGCTTGAGAGCCTGGTATTGAGCGTGAGCGGCGGTGTCTTGGGTTTGACGCTTGCCGGGCTGGCGCTACGCGTGGGCAAAAGTCTGCTGCCGCAAAGCCTGCCCCGCATCAGCGAAATCTCTCTGAATTGGAACGTGGTGGGCTTTGCGCTGCTGCTTGCAGTGACTACCGGACTTCTTTGCGGATTGGTTCCGGCGTTTGCCGCTCTGCGCACCAACGTCAACGGCACCCTGAAAGAAGGCGGCCGCAGCGGCACCGCGGGCGGAGGTCACGCACGTCTTCGCTCGACGCTGGTGGTGACGGAGATTGCGATTGCGCTGGTTCTGTTGACCGCCTCGGGCTTGCTGCTGCGCAGCTTTGAAAAGATGCGCTCGGTCGATCTTGGATTTCGGCCCGAGCACGTGACCACCGCATCCTATTCGCTGCCGCAAAAACAATATGCGACGCAGCCGGCCGTGGACGCCTTCAACAACGAGTTGCTGCGCCGCCTGCGGCAGCTGCCAGGCGCCGCGGACGTAGGTCTCACTAGCCTCCTGCCCGGTTCCGGCAGCAATAATAACCAGACCTTCGTGGCCGAGGGCTATACACCGCCGAAGGGCGCCAACATGAACCTGGCCACGGTTTCGCAGATGACCGGAGACTATTTCCAGGCGATGGGGACTCCGCTGCTGCGCGGGCGCTACTTCACCGATGGGGACAAGACGGGCGCACAGTTGGTGCTGATTGTGAATCGGGCGCTGGCGCAGCATTACTGGCCTGGTCAGGATCCGATCGGGAAGCGGCTGCGCGTGGGCACCCAGGAGATGAAGACCCCGTGGCTGACGATTGTGGGAGAGGTGGCAGACGTTAAGCTATCTTCCCCTGACGAGACCACCAAGGAAGAGTATTACGAACCGGTGGACCAGGCGGAAGAAGAGATTGGCGCGCTTGCTTCGCCTGGTGATTTGAATGGCAATGGAGGCTTCATTGTGTTGCGCTCTGAGTTGCCGCCAGAACAAATGGAAAACGCTCTGCGCGCGACCGTGCGATCGATCGATCCGCAACTGCCGCTGACGCAGGTGCAGACCATGGAGCAGGCCGTCTCTGAGAGCGAAGCACCGCGCCGGTTCAATACTGTTTTGATAAGCAGCTTTGCCTTTGCCGCAGTGTTGCTGGCGGTGCTTGGGATCTACAGCGTCATCGCCTTCTCGGTTGCCTCGCGGGTGCAGGAGATGGCCATCCGCATGGCGCTCGGTTCGCAACGCTCTGAAATCATCCGCCTGATCCTGGTGTCCGGTGCGAAGCTTGCCGCCTTTGGCTGCGTTCTTGGATTGGCGGGCGCTGCCGCCAATTCGGCCCTGCTGCGCTCCTTGCTCTTCGGAGTGAGCCCGTTCGATCCTTTAGTGCTGACGTTGGCCGCAGTTGGGGTACTGCTCTTGGCCCTGACCGCCTCTATGCTACCGGCGCTCCGCGCCGCCTCCATTGATCCCATGCAAGCATTGCGCGGGGAGTAAACCTGAACAGAGCTGTCCAATCCTTCAACTTGCTGAATGCTTTGCAGAGAACGTGGGCAAACGAAACCGGGTTGGTTGCTGTTGTGCGGGTTCTGTCCATCCGCCTCCACCACTGCCAAGGTGGGTCGCCATCCTCAAATTTGTTATCCCGACCGGCCTGGCCAGATTTCCTGCTACGCGGCACTAACCAACGGCCGCGTGTGCGGCTTTCAGTGCCGCATGAAGTTCGCCAGCGCCACTAAGCTCGACAGGAAATCCGGGGTAGCGTAGCGGAGGAATCAGCAGTCTCCCCTTTCGGGCACAGCGAAAGTGCCGTGGGCGAATCGCCTCCGGGCACCGTTTCTCGATCAACGCAAACTGCAGATCCCTCCCCTACGCTACGCTCCGGTCGGGATGACAAAGTTTAGGGCAGTGGCCCACCTTGGCATAGCTGGAAGTGAATGGACAGTTTTGTAGGGAGTTGTTTGAGGGAAAGGCGCACAGCAGGTCCCTCGGCTTCGCTCCGGGATGACAGATTCGAGGTTGGCGGTCTACCTTGGCGGTGGTGGACGTGGATGGACAGAGTCTCGCTCCGGTCGGGATGACAAAAAAGGCGCGTCGAGTGCTGTGGTATCCCACTCAAGCCAAAACCGAGCTTGAATGGGGCACCCAGCCTTCGTTGACGGTGAAGCAATCCAAAAAAGTCACAACCTCTCGGGATTACAAATTTGAGCGGACGACGCACCTTGGCAGTGGTGGAGGCGGATGGACAGAGTCAACCAACGGGTGCCCCACACCACGCAGCCTGGCAGTCACGCTCTCGATCGATTACCGACCGAAAGCTAATTTGGACAAGTATGAAACCTAAAGGCCGCTCGCGTGCAGGTAAAAGACGATTCCTGAAGCGAGCAGGCAATAGATCCCAAATAGGTACCAACGGCCATTCTCAAGCCAACTGCTTAACCATTTGAGGGCGACCAATCCTGCGAGGAAAGAGAACACCGTTCCCAGCAGACTGAAGACCAGCGAACCCTTCAGGTCAATTGGCGCGCCGGCAAACGACGCCGCGCGCGACGCATTTTGCAGGCGCAGTGCCTCTGCTATCACCACGGGCGGCGTCAGGACCACGGCCATGGCGAAACTGAAACGCTCCGCACGCTCCTTGGTCGCACCAACCAGCATGCCAATCGAGATGGTAGAGCCAGACCGGGAGAATCCACGAAACGGCAGCGCGAGGCCCTGCAGCATGCCCATCCAGCCGGCCTGGCGAAAGGTCACCGTGGCATCTCTAGCCGAATCCGAAACGGGGTTCATGACATGGCGTCTTTCGAAGAGGCCGGCGACCAGGATCAGCACGCCGGCGGCGGCAAGAGCAGGGGCGATGAGTTCAAGGTGGCTGAACAACTGTTCGATCTCGGCCTTCTCTGCGCCGTGGAACAAGGTCCTTTCAATGACCTTCTTGATCGCTTCTCCTACGACGCCGGTAAGCAGCGTCGCCCAGATCACGAGAATGGCAAATTGCTTAAACGCGGCCGTACTGGAAAAATAAGCCTTCTTCCAGGTGTTCCAGAAGAACGCGATGACGGCAAACATGGTCCCGGTATGCAGCATGACAAGAAGCAGTGTCATTTGCGGTGAAGAGGGATCGAGACCCATAAGCTTCTCGGCCACGACGACATGCGCTGAGCTTGAAACCGGCAGTAATTCGGCAAGGCCTTGTACTACAGCAAGGATGATTACCTGCAAAACAGACATGGCGCCAGTCTAGTCGCGCCAGTTTAAGGAGAGTTGAAGCGTTTACGCAGGGGAACAAGGCTGGTCAAACCCCAATGCCGTACCGGCATCCCAAAGGATCATCTGCTTACGAATGCTTGGCCTCTACCGGTTCGGCTGTCTCTAGCCGAGGCTCAGACGATCGGCTTTCTCCGTCGTCGTTCCAGTTGATCTCCAATTCTTCTTTGCGGTCGAGAACCGCATCGCCGCGGGCTCCTCCAAAATAATCCCAGGCCCATTCCATAAAGGCTTCGATCCTTGCGCGGGTGGAGGAGAGCAGGGCCGCGTGCACTCCCAGCCACGCGGCGAAACCGATCGCACCGTGGACCTGAAGTCGATGCTCTCCCACTTCGGCTACGCCCGAGTTTTTTCCGATGATTGCCATGATACCTTTGTCCAAATAATGGAACGGGGTTTTTGGCTTGCCCGAAATTTCCTGCAAAATATTTTTGCCGCACCATTTGCCGGACTGTTCCGCGACCGAGGCCAACTGGGGCAGGGGTGAGCCGTCTTTGCCGGTTATGTTGGCAAAGTCTCCCAGGGCATAGATGCCTGTGAGTCCAGGCACCGAGAGGTCTGCTGCAACGTCTATGCGGCCGCCACGACCTGCGGGTATTCCAATATTGTCGGATAAAGGCGCAGCTTTAAGTCCTCCTGCCCAAATCACAGTGTGCGTCGGGATGCTGGTGCCGTCTGAAAGCAACACGTGCCCATTCCCGATCTCCTTCACTCTTGTACCCAGCAAGAGTTGCACTTTACGTTCCTCAAGCATTTTGGCGGCGTATTCCTGGGACGCAGGGGAAAAGGCACTTAGCACTGCATGGCCCCCATCTACCAGTAGAATTTGTGCTTTTTCCGCAGGGATATCTTTGAAGGGCCTCTCAGAGGCCTTTTTCTTCAGCGCCAATAGCAACATATCCCCAAACGCGCCAGCCATTTCTGCGCCCGTAGGACCGCACCCTACAATGACAAAATTCAGCGCTCCCTTGGCAACGACCGAAGGGTCGCGTTCCGCAGTTTCGAGCATGCCCAGGATGCGAGAACGTAACCGTTCGGCATCATGCAGTGAGTACAGTGGATAGCTGTTCTCCTGTGCGCCCGGTGTACCGAAGAAGTTTGGCTGAGAGCCCGCAGCCAGCACCAGAAAGTCACCCTGGTATCGCCTACCCTGGGTGGTTTCGACCGTCCGCGTGCTGAGATCGATGGAGACGACCTCGGTCATCTTTACGTCTACGTTGGGATATTGCATGAGAGTGAAGCGCAAATTGAAGGCGATATTGTCCGGGGAAAGGATCCCGGTGGCCACCTGGTAGAGCAATGGTTGAAACTGATGGTAGTTGTTCTTATCAAGCAATGTGATCCGAACATTCGGATTCGCAGCGAGCTTGCGAGCACAATTCAGTCCGGCGAAGCCACCACCTACGATCACGACATGCTTCACGCCATGCGGAGTTTGTTCCATCGGCAGCTCTCCTTCTCAATCGTCGGACATATGGAAAATCGCGTGGTTGACATCTGGCCAGTACTCCTTCGCAGCGAACGTGCCAAAATCCAGCAGAACGTTCGTCAGCCAGCGCTGTCCAATCTTTGTCCAGGTGCGGTACTGGGTTGGATAGTAGAGCGAGGAGATTGAAGCTGCTGTGCCGGCTCCGAAAATCTCGGACGCGTTGAAAGTTTCTCGTCCCGAATCGGTACGCGTAATCACCGTTCGCGTCACCGCATAGAAGCCCCGCTTGATAAAGCCCCCCTTGCCGAGCGTGTAGTAGCGGCTGTCTTGACGCAGGACGACCGGCAGAATGCCTTCTACCCAGAGGTTCTCATCAGTCTGGTCTGCGAAGGTGTGCCAATAGTATCGGCCATATCCGGCGGCGCCCTGGTGAAATGCCGGATAGGAATTCGTGGCCTGAGCGATACCCGCTTGGATGCCGACAAAGATGAACGCGGAATAGTCGAAGCTATCGAGGGCGCCGGTCTTGAACTTCTCCTTCACCGACTGCGGGGGTAGCTTTGCTCCTGCGCTAACCGCGCGAAAGTTGGGCACGATATATAGGATCCGTTTGGTCTGCCGCCCCACATCCGGGTTCGTCGCGGCGGCGGAGGTTGACGAACTCGGCGGATCTGAAGGTTTTTGCTGTCCTTCAGGCCCGGGAGAGGGTGTGGGCGCGTCCGGTATCGCTGTTGCCGCCACCTCAGCCTTTAGGGGGACAGGGGAGGGAAGCTGGGTGGTTACCTCTTGCGCCATGGCCGGCATAAGGGACAACAGAGAGATCGCGCAGGTGGCAACAAATCGCATAAAGGTCGCTGTTCTCATCAAATCAATATCCGTCAATACCCGCAGTTGATGAAAAATTCGTGCGTGGCTGTTTGACTTCGAAATCAGTAGAAAGTCCGCCACAGAATGCTGACTGACTTGGCGGTAGCCCAAATGGCGGCCTGGCATGCAGGTGAAATCGTTGTTGCCCTCACGAAGCACTACCATCTTACCCTGCGCGTCGGTATCGACGGTCCTCGCTGCGTTGGCGATGTTGGCTGGCCGGGCAGAAATCGGCAGCGAATCGCCCTCTCTATCGACGAACTTTAATTCGCCGGCGTTGTCTCGGCGGAGCCGGAAAAACGCATCCCAGCGCCGAGCAGCAAGGTCGCGGCCAATTCAAAAAGGGTCGGGTTATTCCTCCCTTTCGCTAGGTTTGATGTTGCTAACGCCTTTTGGTTCTAAACTTTCTTCGCCAGCAGCCCCCGAAAATGGCTGCTGGTGATCGATCAGGATCGGGACCTTCCGGGAATCTCAGGGGAGGATAGAGTAGCTTAGAGGAGTCGCCTATGACCTACTGTCGATCCACCCTGCTCGCCGGGCTCTCCTTCGTTGTACTTTCCCCGGCTCTCGCCCAGGTGTCACACGTAGCACCTTCCAACGCGCAACTCGCCGGCCCGCAGATCGAGCGGAAGGTCGATGCACTGCTCAAGCAAATGACACTCGACGAGAAAATAGGCCAGTTGGTCCAGTACAGCGCCACCGAAGCGCACCCCGCGGCTACCCCCAGCAACACAACCGCCGCTCTCAATGTGAACCCTCCCGCCCCTGGCGGAGTCGATAGCTACGCGCTGGCGCAAAAGGGGGAACTCGGCTCCATGCTCAACACCGTCGGGCAGGGCCTTACCAACCATTTCCAGCACGCCGCCGTTGACAACACGCGCCTGCATACTCCGCTACTTTTCGGCGCCGACGTGATCCACGGCTTCCGTACCATCTTCCCCGTCCCACTTGCCACTGCATCCAGCTGGGACCCCGCGCTTATCACCGATCTTGCGCACTTGGCCGCCATTGAAGCCCGCACCGCCGGCGTCGACTGGGTCTATTCACCCATGGTCGACATCGCGCGCGATGCTCGGTGGGGCCGCTGCACCGAGGGCGCGGGGGAAGACCCATACCTGGGCTCCGCCATCGCACGCGCCTATATCCGCGGCTACCAGGGCGACAGCCTCTCGGCGCCAGACTCCGTTCTCGCCTCGGTCAAGCATTTCGCCGCCTACGGTGCAGCCGAGGCCGGCCGTGAGTACAACACCACGGACATGAGCGAACTGCTGCTGCGCCAGGTCTACCTGCCGCCGTATCACGCAGCGGTTGAGGCCGGCTCGGCCACCGTGATGTCCTCCTTCAATTCGCTCAATGGCGTGCCCGCGACCGCCAACCCGTTCCTACTCAAAACCATTCTGCGCGATGAATGGGGCTTTGACGGCGCCGTTGTTTCCGACTACACCGCGGTCATGGAGCTCACGAATCACGGCATCGCCCTGGATGCCGCCATGGCCAGCGAAAAGGCGCTTATTGCCGGCGTCGACATCGACATGATGTCGCACTACTACGACGCCGAGTTGCCAGCGCTGGTCAAGTCCGGCCGCGTTCCGATGCCCGTGGTGGACGAGGCCGTGCGCCGCGTTCTGCGGGTCAAGTTCGCGCTCGGTCTCTTCGATCACCCCTTCACCGAAGGCCCCGAGGTAACGGGAGCAGTCGCCGAGCATCGCCCGCTGGTCCGCCGGGCGGCGGAGGAGTCTTTCGTCCTGCTGCAGAACAATCCCGCACCCCAAGACGCCCTCCTGCCCCTGGCGAAGACCACGAAGAGAATCGCCCTCATCGGCCCGCTCGCCGACGATGCCAGCGACATGGTCGGCGCCTGGTCGGGCGCCAACAATTTCGGTGACGTGCGCACCTTGCGCGCCACCATGGTGGAACAGGCCCAGCAAACCGGCGAGATCCTCACGTATGAAAAGGGAACCGAGATCTCGGGCACTTCGGACTCCGGGTTTGCCGCAGCGGTTGCAGCGGCGAACAATTCTGATGTGGCCATCCTCGCCCTGGGCGAGTCGAGCGATATGAGCGGCGAAGCCGCATCGCGGGCGCACCTGGATTTGCCTGGGAACCAACAGCAGTTGCTAGAGGCTGTTGTCGCAACCGGCAAGCCTGTCGTCCTGCTGGTTTTCTCCGGCCGGCCGCTGGTATTGGATTGGGCCGCGCAGCATGTGCCGGCCATTATGGAAGTTTGGTTCCCTGGGGTCGAGACTGGCCCCGCGATCGTCGAGACCCTGTTCGGAGATGTCGCTCCGAGCGGCAAGCTCACCATGAGCTTCCCACGTGCTGTGGGGCAGGAGCCGCTCTACTACAACCAGCTTCCCACTGGCCGCCCAATCCAGCACGCGGACCCGGCTCACCCTGGCTACGTGGAGATGAAGTATGTGTCGCGCTATCTGGACGTGCCCAATGATGCGCTCTTTCCCTTCGGACATGGCCTTACCTACTCGACGTTCGGCTATTCGAGCGTTACGCTTTCTACGCAATCCATAAGCTCGGCTTCGCTGATGCGCGATCAGAAGAGCCAGCCCGTTGTCGCAACCGCCACCGTCACCAATACAGGAAAACGCCGTGCTACCGAGATCGTTCAGTGCTATGTCAATATTCGAGGCGCCAGCACCGAGCAGCCGGTACGCAATCTCAAGGGCTTCACTCGCATCGCGCTCGACCCCGGCCAATCCCAGACTGTTCACTTTCCCCTTGGCTTTGGCGAACTTTCCTTCTACAACGCCAAGGCTCAGCAGGTGGTCGAGCCGGCTGACTATACTGTGTATATAGGCGGCAGTTCGACCGCTACCAATGCTGCCCACTTTACGGCCACGCCGTAGCGCCCGACGTTTTTGCCAATAAAAAGAGAGCGGAAAGCGCTAGAAGTGCGTTAACTCCCCGCCTTTTTGGCTGGGGGTTCGCCTAAGCCGGCTTGCAATGCCTCGTTTTCCTCTAGAAGACGTTTCGTACTGCGCAGATCTCTTATCGCGAAACTGGAGGGGAAATGAACCGATGGCCCGACAGCGCATCCTGGATCGCAGGCACAAGGTCGGTTGCCAGGCGAGACTTGGTAACATATCCCGATGCACCTTCCGCGAGACAAGCGCGGACAAACTCAACGCGCGTCTGAACCGTCAGGAACACAATTTTGGCCGTTGAACCGAGGCTGCGCAATTCACGTGCCGCGTCGATACCGGAAAGTTCAGGCATAGAGATATCCAGCACAATGACGTCCGGGTGAAGTCTCGCCGATTCGAAAAGCAATTCCTTGCCATTGGTCACGGTACCAACTACCTCGAAGTTGGGCTGCAACAGCGCGCTGACCCGTTCAGTGACGGAACTATGGTCATCGGCAAGCAGTACGCGTGGCCGATTCAATATTTCCTCCGATCGCCTAGCCCTCCCGGCGGATGGAAGCGATACTTATCCGCCGACTGACAGCGATTCCGAGCATGATGCTACTGGAGATGTCAAGGCAGGACTACTAGGAGAATTCCTAGGGGAACTGAAGAGCAGATACCGCCTTCTCAGTGCTTGGACGCGAAGATAACGGCTATGCCACCGGGCTACGTCGAAATCAATCCGTTCCTGAGCGCCAAGAGCACCAACTCAGCATTGTTCTTGATATTGAGAGATCTCATGATCTCGTACTTGTGGAACATCACAGTTTTCTCGCTGACGCTCAAAATGTCGGCGATTTCTTTCATCGGCCGCCCTTCCGCAAGTAACTGCAGGACCTCTCGCTGGCGCTGCGTCAATTCCTTGCTAAACTGTTTCGCCCGTGATTCCTGCACCTGGCGGTTTTCAGGCTTGAGCCGTGCTGTGACGTAGGCTTTTCCGCGCAATACATCGGCGATGGCAGTCAATAGTTCCGACGCCGCGGAATGCTTCAGCACGAAACCTACCGGCCCCAATCGAAGAGCCGCCGCGGCCAGGTTGGGATCGGCATGCATTGTCAGGAACACGAGTTTTACTTTGGGAAGAATCTCCTGCATCTTCTTGCCGGCATCGATGCCGTTCAATAACGGCATCGCTACGTCCAGCACGATGACATCTGGTCGGACCAAACTCGCTTCGGTTATCAGGGCGCGCCCGTCCATCACAACCCCCACTACGTCGTAGTGCTTCTCAATCAGCCCACGAATACCTTCGACCACCACAGCGTGGTCATCGGCGAGCAAAATGCGAGGGCGTGGTGCGGGATGTGTTTGGGCCGCGGGCATGATCACTCCTTGAATGCGCTAGGCCCGCGCTCCAAGCTTCGGATAACGGACCCCTGAGTTTCCTTGCACGGTAAACATACGTTCAGAATTGTACCGCGATTTCTCTCGGAAACAACCTCAATCCGCCCTCCGACCAGCCGTAGCCGCTCTTCCATGCTGCGAATTCCGAGTCCGGCGCGATTCGACCGCAGTTGTTTATCAAAGCCGATGCCCGCATCGGATATCGACAAATATAACCGTTCGTCTTCCCGTCGCAAGCGGACCTCCGCTCGATTTGAGCCGCTGTGTTTCTTCACATTGCGAAGTGCCTCCTGGACAATCCGGAAAATGCAAAGAGCAATATTGGGGTCAATTCCGCGAGATATATTTTCGTGCGCGAAATCGACCTGGATGCCTTGCTGCTCAGTGAACTCCTGACACAGTGAGCTGAGTCCGAGAACCAGTCCCAGGTTTTCAAGCGTGGAAGAATGCAAACGGTGCGATAAAGAGTGCAGATTGTCCCCAAGATCTGCTGCGCGCATCCACAGGTCGTGCAACCGCTTTCCAGCCTCGAGGGGCGAATCGGCAATCATTTGCGAAGCGCGTTCCAGATCCACTGCCAACATTGCCAGCCGCTGATTAAAATCGTCGTGAAGCTCGCGCGCAAGACGGCTTCTCTCCTCCTCCTGCGCATGAATTAGCTGGCCACTCAGCTCGAGCCGCTCCCGCTCTTCCTGCTTCCTTTGGGTTATATCGGTGTGCGCCACCACGCAACCTGGCAGTACGCTGCTCAGAGGCGTCACTGTCATGAGCGAGTACCTCGAACCCGACCCACCGGACCAATCCCATTCCATGGAGAACTGAGCTTCCTCACCGGCCAAGACAGCTTCGATCCCCCGCAATCCCTGGTTGGCCGATTGGTTTCCCGCTTCCATGGCAGCTCGGCACGCCTGCAGATAATTCACTCCAACTCCCAGATCGGAGGTGAACCCAACTCCACCGTTCCTCACCAACTCTGTCCACTGCGGATTCGAGCTGACGATGTTTCCGTTTCCATCCAGCACCGCGACGCCGCTGCTCAGCGAATTGAGGACGGCGCGTTTTAGAAGCTCGCTACTCACCCGAGCCTCGTCCGCGGTCTTTCGTAGCAGAGCATTGGCAAAAATACTGCCAACCGTAGGGAGTTGATGAATAATGTGCTCCGACCAGGTTCTCTCTTCCGCAACGGTCACGAATGAAAGAGAACCCATGATCGTACGTTCTGATTCCATGGGTACAATCGCGTTTGATTTCACTCCGAAGCGTTGCAATAGCTTTTGCTCTGCTTTAGCCTCGGCAGGCAATTCGTTCAGGCTGTTGAGAAAAAGAGGTTTGCCACTCAGGAAATTAGAGAAATACCAGGGACAGAGTTTTGCATTCAGTGCGTCAGGGGCAAGCATGTCCGCGCCAGAACTGTGGTGTGTTCGATGTAATTCCACCTGATCGGCAGAAAATTCGAACATCGTCACTCGATCCACGCTCAGGAAAACCCGGAGCCGGTTCAAGGCTTCGTCAATTCCTGCGTCTATCTCGTTCGCAGGCATATCAATAAAATATGTAGACAACTCAGAGATGAGTTTCTCGAACTCAAAGCTGGCTTGCAACGAGAGTTCTGCCCGTCTTCGCCGTGTTCTTTCGAAAAGAAGATAGCCGCTCAGAAGAACCAAGGCCAGCATGGCCAGGGCGTAGCCAATGATTCGAGTCTTGTAGAGTTCCCAAACCCCGGGCTGCCGGTAGTACAAGGTACTGCCAATGGGAAGCTTTTTCTCGTCGAGCCCCCATTTCTGCAGGGCACGCCAATCGAACATATAGGCATTAGTGCCCATCACCACGGGAATGTCCGCCGGCTTCGCACCGCCCAGGATTTGGCGGATCATGCCGACTGCTGTATTGATTTGCGCCGCATAACTGCTTACAAAGCCCCCTACAACGCCCTGACCTATGAACGTATCGGCCATGCCGTAGACGGGAGCGTTTGCGGCTTGCGCAACCATCGGAACAGATTGCGTGGCGTTGATAAAACTCTGTTGCCTGGCGTCCACTGAGAGGGACGTGTAGAACACAATGGAATGCTCGGGCAGATGCCGGAGGCGATCGAGCAGCGTTGGCATATCCAGATCGGTCAGATATTCAAGAGTCACCCTCGATTCGTAGCTGCGCAATGCCGCCTTGACGAATGATTCCACTCCACGATCAAACGGAGCCACACCTCCGACGACCACCACGCGATTCGTGCCGGGCTGCAGCCCTAGCGCCGCGTCGATTGTCTTTGCCGGATCGATTGTCATCCACGCGCCCGTGAAATGGGAGTCAAGCTTTGGGTGTCCTGCCTGGTCCGGCGAGCTTGCGCAGAACACGATCGGGACATCCGGGAAAAAAGTTGCACGGGATTCCGCCAGAAATTTGATGGATGCCGGTCCGAGTGCGACCATGATGTCGGGCTTCTTGTCACGGTACTTATTGATGTACCAAGCCCGAATCTCCTGCTGTGACGATTCCTCCGGAAATAGCGACGTGTCCAAGGACTCGTCGAACAAATCGACTTTGTATTCTGATTGCTTATAGAGCGCAGAGCGGAACTCCGACAAAGCCCAGCTGACAACAGGGACGGACACACCGAACTCATTGAATACTAGAACCCGCTTGGTCGGTTTTAGTGGAGTTTGCGCAGCTGCTACCCAAAGAGCAAGCAGGAAGAGGAACAATATACTAAGCCGATAACAGGCACGCCACCGCCGTCCAACACGGTGGGCCTCGGTGATTTGGAGCTGTCTTTTCATCTCCATTCGAGATGGTACACCCGCCGTTCGAGTTAGCTGGCCTGGCAAAACTGCGAGCAGCTGCAACTTTGCAGGACGGTTAAGCTTTCGCGGGGCCCGGGAAGGAGAACCCGCCCTTCCCGGGTGCCCCCCAAACGCATGGCCGTTTACCCCAAAAAGTGACACACCTAGAAGTTCTCCTAGTTGTAAGGAGTTCCGGTTGGGGCTAGGCTCGTCTTGTCTTGGGTTAGTTCCGCACGGTGGGTTCACGGCCGACTGCTTACCGCCCGGGTGCTTGGTCGGTTCGAAGTGCGGCAAATCAATTAATCGAAGTGAGGAGAAGAACATGTATTTCACCGATGACTCATTGCTACCCGAAAATCAAGCTCCACTGATGATCACCGCAGCGCCCTACGGACCGGTCTGGTTGCCAGGGGATTGCACCCCCGAACAAAAGCTCCCCGTCACCTGGGACGAACAGGTCCAGGCGGCGGTGGATTGTTTCAATGCCGGTGCGACGCTGCTGCACATCCATGTGCGTGATCCTAAAACCGGCCACATCTCAAAAAATTTCAATGAGTACAACGATCAGATCGGGCGTCTGCGCAAGGCGGTGCCGAAGATGATCCTGCAACTCGGCGGGTCGATCTCTTTTGCCCCCGAGCCGGGTGAAGAAGCGAAGTTTCAGAACTACGACTCGCGCCATAAGCTGGCCGAAATCAATCCCAAGCCGGATCAGGTCACAGTAGCCTGTGGCACCAGCCTCTACGATCTGACTGCGCTGCATCCCGTCGACGACGCTTTCCAGGGAACTCGTCTCACCAACCCGGCCATGCTCCATGCGATGGCCAACCTTGTGGCTGATTCAACGCCGGACTTCTATCTCGAAAATATCAAGCGCATGGTTCAGAACGGCATCCAGCCGTACTTTGCGCTCGGCCACGTCCATAGCCTTGAACTCGTCGAGCGTCTGATCCGCAAGGGATACTACATGGGGCCAGTGAACGGGTTCTTCAGCATCGGCGGCGGGGGAGTGTGCGGCGCAAACCCATTCGACCTGATGGAACTGATCCGCCGCACACCACACGGTTCCTTCTTCACCTACCAGACTACGTTTCGTCTGTCTCACCCGGTCGCGGCTATCTGCATCGCGCTCGGGCAACACACTCGCGCCGGTATCGAAGATAACCTTTGGAACACCACGAAAGGCGAGCGCATGACGTCGATCCAAATGATCGAGAAGCACGTTCGCATGGCAAAGGAGCTAGGAAGGCCGATTGCGACACCCGAACAGGCGCGCCAAATGCTAAAGATCGGGGTCACTTATCAATCCACCGCGGAAACCCTCGCCAACCTCGGCCTGCCGCCCAACCGCCGGCCCGGCAACATGGGCTTCATGGTGCATGAAACGGACGGAAAGTTCTATCCGGCGGCGCAGGGCGGGTGCGGGCACATACATGCCGGCGAATGGGAGGAGAAGCTGACGGTTCCGACGCCTACCCTGGTTGCTCAAGACTAAGACGGGTATTTTCATTTTTCAGGACTTGGTGGAGTTCTTCCATTGCAATGGACGAACTCCACCTTCGACCATCATTTTGCTCTGCGAGCACCTTTTGATCCTGCGGGCGGACGATCATGGCGGATTTTGTCGAAGTAGCGCGTATTGACCAGATCCAACCGGGAACCGGATCGCGGTTTGCCGTCGTTGGTAAGGAGGTGGCCGTTTTCAATGTGGACGGGACTCTCTTCGCCATTGCCGACACGTGTCCTCACGCGGGGGGCGCGCTGGGGCTGGGAAAGCTTGACGGCAAGATCGTAATCTGCCCGGTCCATGGAATGAAGTTCGATGTCACCACGGGATGCTTTGCGGGCACTTCGGACGTTGGAGTTACCTCTTTTCCAGCGAAGGTTGTCGACGGGAAAATCCTGGTGTCGATTTCTTGAGCTGTTCGCGGCGTTCTGCCACCGGATTGAAATTAGCAACAGTGATTGAGGGGCATGAGGAATGGTCCAAAGATCAAAGAATGGGCCGCCGATGGCGCGTCATGCCCGACCCAATCGTAGCTGTGAGCGAGAAAAAAGGAGGAAAAATGGCAACCGAAACTGTAGCAACGAAAGCATCGTCGACGGCGCAATCCGCAGGCCCTTGGGGTTCGTCTTTGGACAAACTTAAGGAATGGGATCCTAAAGGAGCGGAGCTGCTGTTACGGGTGGGGATGGACCCGTGGACCAGCGGTGTTCTGCCACGCAAGGAGGTAGAGCTAATCTACCTCGCACTCAACTGTTCTTGCACGAATCTGGATGAAGAAGGCACGCGCAGCCAGATCCGCGCCGCTCTCGATGCCGGAGCGACGCGCGATGAGATACTCCTGGTTCTCAAGTGTGGCGTAGGACTGGCGGTCCATTCCTGCAGCTTGGGCGCCCCCATCCTGCTTGAGGAAATGAAGGCGGCAGGAGTGAAGCCGGCCGGAGGTCCCAAGCCAGAGACTCCAGCCTGCGACGCGATGCGCGCGATCGGCCAATGGAACACGGCGTGGGATCCGTTCTTTGAGTTGTCCCCTGGCTGGACCGATGAATTCTTTGCCTTCGGGGCCAGTGTATATAAGAGCGGTCTGTTCACACCAAGGTTCCTGGAGCTGATCAGCATCGCTTTCGATGCCTCCATCACGCACATGTATGCACCCGGCACTCGCCGGCATATCCAGGGAGCGCTCAAAGCGGGAGCAACGCCGGAAGAGATCATGGCCGTGCTGCAGATTTGCGTTTCGATGGGCGTTCAAGCTTGCGCCAAGGGGGTGCCCATCCTGGCCGAAGAATTGGAACGCCGTGGACGGAAAGAGTGATTACTATGGCGGGTTTGGTTGAAGCGGCCCATTTGATCAAGCGTTCAAGATAGACCACCTGATGACCTACGTAGGCCAAGAATGATCAGCCGCGCGGAGATAGGTCACGAATGACTGACGTTGCCGGAAAGACTGTCTATATCACCGGGGCGGGCAGCGGCATGGGCCTGCTCGCGGGCAAGATGCTGGCCGGCCTCGGCGCCCACATTGTGACCCTTGATCGCACTCCGACTGACGCCGCGCTGCACCAGATCGAGTCGGCGCGGCGCTCGCCGGAGCAGCTTGTGGCGCGTTACAAGGTCGACGTAGCCGATCGCGAAATGGTGATCGGCACCGTCGGAACGGCAATTGCTGAAGCTGGCGCACCGGACGTTCTCATTAACATGGCCGGTATCGGCGGCGCTGCGCACCTCGTTGACATGAAGTTCGAAACTTTTGACCGAGTCATTAAGATCAACCTCTACGGCACCCGGAATATTGTCGAAGCGGTGCTGCCCGCCATGCTTGCACGTGGCAAGGGCAAGATCGTTCTGGTTGGCTCGATGGGTGGGATCATCCCAGTCTATGGTTACACGGCCTACGGCAGCTCCAAGTTTGCCGTCGTGGGACTGGCGCAGTGCCTGCGTTACGAACTGAAACCGCGTGGCATCAGCGTCGCCTGTTTTTGTCCCGGCGAAGTGGAGACTCCGGGTCTCGCGGCGGAGCGCAAAGCCCTGCACCCAGCCAGCGCCGCGCTAAAGAAGATCGGTGGAACCATGCCGATGGAGGCTGCAGTACGCGGGCTGGTGAGAGGGATTGAAGACGACGAGGCCATGATTATTCCTGGCTGGAAGGTTAAGTTCACGTACTGGATGCACCGTATCACCCCGGATCAGGTGTGGAACGCCGTTACGGATGCCATCGTCGCGAAGGCACTGCGCGAGAGCACATAGATCAGCGACCAAAGGAATGTGGGAGGGCAAGCTTAATGGGATCGTCTCGAGGGCGATCGGTGAGCGAAGTAGTCTCCGGGCAAGCCTTTGCTGATCAGTTGCAAAAGTACAAAGGTCAGCCTAGGTGGTGTTACACCGCCGTTATCCAGCCTCGCGGAAAACGGAGGCTGCCGTGAAGACAGCCAGCACCGATCTTGAATCGAAGGAACAGCCGCATGGATAACGTCGTCCGCGAATTGGATGCAGCGACGAGGCTTGGGGTGGATCGGACTCGTCTCGCCTATGAACGAACTTTAATGGCATGGGTCAGGACGGCAACTTCGCTCATTACATTTGGATTCAGTATCGGGAAATTCTTTCAAATCGAAGAAGCCCAGGGTATTGCAACAAAAGGCCGGCTGCTCGGGCCACACAACCTTGCGCTGTTGATGATCGGCATTGGGCTGGTGGCCTTGCTAATTGCGACGTTAGAACATCGCAGGGATTTAAACGCATTGAAGGCTGAATATCCACAGATCCCTCGCTCGCTGGCCAGAATACTAGCGGCGTTGGTTTCGATCCTGGGGATCCTGGCGTTCGTTTCTGCGCTTCTCCGACAATAGGTGAAAGAGCGACAAGCGATTTAGAGCTGCCCGCTGATGTCTTTGCGAAGCGCGCTATGCTCTTAGTTGACGGATTCCTGTAGTACCCACTTTTTGGGCAGGCCGCCCGAACTGAGTTGGCGTCCAGGCTGGATTTGAACTAGGAGGGCAGGTCGCTGCACGAGAACAGGCGCGAGATGCTGGGGAATTCCGGCGTCCCAAAAGACGTACCTCGGGGGCTAACTTTGCCCCGAATACAACGAACACCCACCTCGACTTCCTGATCGTCGATGGCGTAACCGCGGCGCGTGTGTCGCCCCATGCTCTGACCCCCCTATTTCCATACTTCGATGGCGGGGCGTAACATAGCATTTGCGGCGGGTCTGCGGCTTTCAGCGATGGACGTCACGTGAAGGCAAAGAGGCTGTGGGGAACCAGGCAAAAGCCAGGTCGAACTAAGAGACGAGGGGGATCAATACATGGCGCAATCAGTGGTGGAATGGACGGGCGACCGAATTGCCGAAGCAGCGCGGCAGACCTCGCGGGCGACAACTGCCCTTGCAGATGCGCTTGAGGAGAGCTTAGGAGCGACGCGTCGTATCGCAAAACAAGGCGGGGACACTGCCGAAGAGCTCATGGATGACACAATCAAGCGCCTGCAGCGGCACCCCGTCGAGACAGTGATAGCGACATTTTCGATAGGCATCGCTACGGGAATTACGATAGGCGTAGCCACCGGAATATTCATCGGCTGGATGATGAAGCGAAGGTGAAGTTTTGTAACTGGATTCATTGTG
Organism: uncultured Acidobacteriaceae bacterium; assembly: GCA_963787145.1. Taxonomy (GTDB): domain Bacteria; phylum Acidobacteriota; class Terriglobia; order Terriglobales; family Acidobacteriaceae; genus PALSA-350. The sequence goes on along the minus strand of CAWBBY010000007.1, from coordinate 72,148 downwards.
ACTCAACGCAGAGACAAGGCCCGTTATGGCCGGGCGCGCTTCTGCCTGCAACACACCTGCTGGTCGACGCCGCTCATGCTCGGGGGAGCGTAAGAATATGGAAAACGGGAAAGCACAACAGGAACATCGCGATCACCAATAGTCCGACCCGCACTCCCCGAGTCCTGAAACGCTGGCTGATAGCGATAAGCAGCAGCACGGTTGCCAGCGTAACGGTTGCTCGCACGTATTTGTCAGAGTATTGCTGGCCCCTGGTTCCTTGCTCGAAGATCTCTGAGGCTTGATCATTCAACTTAGCAGCCGCTTCTGCCTTTGAGCTCCGGTATTCCGCCATCAACTGAGGACCGGCGGGAGCATTGGGGTTGTTGAGTGGGTCGGTCTTCTTCCAACTTTCAAAGGCGGGACGAAACTCCGGAAGGAAACGTCTTTCAAACAGATCGGCGAGCTTCTTATCGCTGTGGGCTTCGGCCTTTAGCCACTCAACGACAGTCGAAGCGTTATACAAACGCTCTTGATTGGCGTAGGTGGCAGCCGCCACCGCTTCAATCCGTATTTTGCTCGCTTGGCCGTACAGTTGTGATTGATGTCCAGTCCAAAGCGCTGCTTGATAGCCGCTCCAGGCAGTGGCGATAGCGACTATGGCGAGTACCACGGCCTCCGCGATCTCCAATATTTCATGTCCGGAGGATGGCCTCGACTCACCGTGCTCGGCGAGGAGCTGCGCGAGTTCAAGGTTGGCACCTTCAGTTTCGGGCATGGAGAAGGCCTCCTGTCGCCTGAATACGACGCGACTCCTTTCGAAATCTAGAACACACCACGCAATCTGGGAACTGGCAAAAATCCTAGTGCTTCCGCTGAGAGGCAGTCTAGTCCCGGTTTCAACGGTGTGCTGATCGATGAACCTCTATCTCCTCCTAATCTGCTAGCGCGCTGTTCGTTTTCGGTCAGCGAGTTTCGATCCCGGACAAAGATCGCGTTGCCGATCCCCACCCTGGAACTGAACTTACTTATGAATCAGTGACTTGAAGTTGGAGCGTTTTGGCTGGCTACGTGCACAGCTCCAAGCAGATCGAACCTCGTGCGCAGAGACGGGTCAAAGAGACCTGTGAATCTCAAAGCCCTTGCCGGCGCACCCGAGATGTTGGAGGATTCTTAATGTTCCGTTCCATTGCTCGCGTCGTGGTTCCTGTTGGCATGGTATGTATTTTCGTCTTGGCGTCCTTGGCCAACGCCCAAATAGTCATGCCCAATCCGATCAAGGCGCCGAATCCGCTGACGACGACGCTATCGATTTTTCGTAGCAATATGCAGGACAAGATCATGAAGTCGGCGGACGCGATGCCAGAGTCCAAGTACATCTACCGGCCGACAAAGGACGTTCGCTCGTTTGCCGAGATCCTGAATCATGTGGCGGATATCTCCTACATATTGTGTTCAAACGCCAAGGGTGAGGCGAACCCTGATCCGGATTCCGCGAAGGTTTCGAAGGCCGAGATCATGGCCCGTCTCAAAGGTGGGTTCGATTACTGCAATGGTGTGTACTCCGGGTTCACCGATTCGCACCTCAATGACCCGGCGGACTTCTTTGGCGCCAAGACGAACAAGATGTTCATCTTGACGCAAGTCGGAAATCATGACGCCTTGCATTACGGCAATCTCGTCACGTATCTGCGCATCAATGGCCTGGTGCCGTCCGGGGGCTGGTTTTGATGGCCCGGCGGCGCCCGCGGTCCTACTATGCGATTTCGCATCGGCGTGTCCCGCGCGGGCGGGACACGTCAGCCAATAAGCGTGTCCAGTTCCGCAAAGCTCGCAGTGCCCTCCATGGGACCTTTGCGCGTCACGGCAATCGCGCCACTGGCGCAGGCGTAGCGCAGCGAGTGGTCGACCGCTTTGCCTTCTTCGCGGCACGCCGCGTAGGTGGCGGAGAAGCAGTCGCCGGCGCCGGTGGGGTCGACCTCGCGGACCGCGAACGCCGGTACGTCCAGTCGGCACGACCGGTCGTAGTAGGTGCAGCCGGCGCTGCCGTGCTTCACGACGATCTCTCGAATTCCGAGGGCGAGGAGCGGCTCGATGGCCTCGGCTTCCGTTTGCGCATCCACGAGTAGGCTCACCTCGTCGCCGCTCGGCAGGAACACGTCGGTCTGTTCGAGGATCGATCGCAGCGCTTCCCGAATGCCCGCGCTTCTGAGTATCTCCGGCCGGATGTTCGGGTCGAAGGAGATCACCCCACCTTGGCGCTTCACCATGCCGATCGCCTTACGGACGGCTGCGGTGATTCCGGGAGAGAACAGTGAGGAACCCATGACGTGAAACCACGTGCAATCGGCGAGCACCGACTGGGTGATCATCGACGCTGAGAGGCGGCCGGCAGCGCTATTGGCAATGTTGAAGATGAAGTGGCGCTCGCCCGTCTCCGTGTAGGTGACAAAGGCGCTTCCAGTGACCGCGTCGGCGAGCAACGCGATGGCACTCGTGTCGATACCGTCCCGCCGCAGGCGGTCGATGTTCAGCCAGCCGAAATCGTCGTCGCCTACGCAGCCGATAATCCCGGCCGCACGTCCGAGGCGGCCAACCTGGTCGATGAAGATGGCGGGAGCGCCGCTCGGGAAAGGCCCCACCAGGGTGCCCGGCGCACGGAAGCTCTGGCCGCGCTCGGTCGCCATGATCTCTACCAGGATCTCCCCGACTGTCATGATCCGGGCCATTAGACGCCTTCTTTCAGGCGCGACCCTTGGTCTGCACGTCGGTCGCGGCCGCGCACAGAATAACCCAGTTCCGAGTTGTAGAGTTATTGGGAAGGCGGACGGTCACGCCGCTTGCAAAACCAGCGCCCAGGCAACTGTCGTCCGCCGCCCGCGAGCGACATGTTGTATCGTTGGCCACTCGAATCCTCAGGAGCGGGCGGGACAGGCAACTGTAACGTTCCGTCTGTCATTCCGCGGTCGACGCCTGTTTTCAGGGAATCACTCAGTAGCTTCAGGGTGCCTGGAGGCGACGGCCAACGAATCAACGGAGAGAAGTCCCCCTTCCAAACGTCCAGGAAATCCCGGTAGAACGAAACCGCTGGCTAGGAGCCGGCGGTTGATTTTCTCGGACGTTCGACAAGCTCGAGGTAGATACCGAAAATCCATCCGATGCTGGCTGCATCTTGCACGCGCTGAACTAGATATTCGTGTGTCGGTTTGCGGCGCTTCCTTATGATCAGAAGTGCGTCGGTCCCCGAGAATCGGACGATGTCGTCAACTCCGAATTTATATGCTGCCATCCTCATTGAGTACCCGGTTGGCAAATTAAAGTTGCGCAGTCCGGTACCGAAAAGTTGTTCTAGCCAGCTGGTTTGGCTGAATCCTGCACAAACAGTGCGCTGGTCGGGGGAGATTTGCGGATGGGAGATCGATGAGCCTCTGGTCGGACCTAGGCGATTCAAAGGAGATCGTCTCGATCCTGATGCGGAATACTGACCTTTGTACCGCCCTTTCCGTGAGGCACATACATGGGGATAGCCGCGCTGGCGCAGATTTGCCAGAAAAGTCTGATTTGCGGTAACTTGACCCGTTGCAAACAGGTTGACAGTCGACCTGAAATAAGCGCAGTGTTATTTCCAGCCGTGTAACGGCAGTAGGAGTCCGAAACCCACCGCGATACGCTGGCTGGTCCCGGCCTCAAAACGCCGGACAACTCCTAAAAAAGTCCCTAGGCTGTGGCAGCTAGGGACTTTTCTTTGCCTCTGGCTTGGACCAAAACGTCCCAAACCAAAAGAGCGTAAGCTTGAAGATGTCGCTACGGGATCCCCTCCTCGCCTCCCACCTTAGCGAAGCTCTAGCCGAACCCAGGTTCACGTATACAACGGCACCATCTGTGGCATCTATGAGTATCCAAAAGAAATTTGACGTCCGCAATCCTCCGTCCGACCGGCGGAGCGCGGTAGAGGGCAGGCACAACTCGGCCACGCAGTGCGCTAATCCACAATGTTCTAAAGAACTGCTCTACCTCCGGGAGGGATCGCTCCAATTGCTCGAATTGGAATCGGATTCTGACGATCAGTCCCCTGAAGATGATGGCGCATTTGCGATGAAGCCTTTGCGCAGCAAGTATTTTTGGCTTTGTGGTGAGTGCTCCAAGACACACATCGTTAAGCAATGGACGACTTCCGGACTTGTCCTAGTGCTTCGCAACCAGAAGACCGCTGGCAACCGCCCCAACCTGATTAAGCCAGCAGTCTCCGCAACGACGCAGCCACTTCCGGTGTCACTGACTGTCCTTCCCATACCCTCGATCCGGCATCCGCTCCATCGCTCCGCTTCGCTTGTGCTGCGGAGAAATTTTGTTGGCCCCAAGGCAGGCTGACGAAACCCCACGCTTGTTCAGCGGCTGTTGGTTTCCGCATCCTCCGCCGAAAGTCGCTCCGGCAAGATTAGGTCGCATGAGATTCGGGGTGAACCAAACAAGAAAGCCACGCATTGTCTGACAAGTCTCATTTGTCGGTAACTTGCCAAGGTGCTTGGGCGCTTCAGCAGGGAGGGTTGAAGTTGCTCGAAACCGTATTTTCCGCCAATAATTGCCTATCTCTAGCGCGTCGATCCGGCAACTGGACGGGAGATGTTGCGCAGGGAGATCGCCAGGTCAGGTCGTGCGCGGCCTCAATTCCTGCGCAACAGTAGTTCGCCCGAGGGCGGAGCGAACGCCTCTGAGTGCACTGGACAGCCCGGACCCGCGTTTTGTGGCATTAATCTGACACGCCTTCACTCTTCAAGGCGGTAGAGCGCACGCGCCCATGGTAGTTGACTTGTGAAAGAGTACAGCTCGTGATGTATCAACTCAGCGAACCACGACCTGCTCTTCGTCCTCGATGAGAATTTTGGCCCTGTGTCTGGCGGTCGAGGGTCCCATCGAACTATCGCCCTCTATCTTTCCGGTGACGCAAATGCCCTTACCTCTGAACGACTTCTCGGGGCTATCACCGAATAGATCACGCTTCGCTGACGGTATTACGACCGTGAATACCTGTTCTGGCCGAGGTCGTTCCAGATAAAGGTACGTAGGCGAGTTCGTGACGGAGGTTGCATATGACGTATCGACGATCTGACCGCATACGATCTTATTCTCGCCTATATGTCTCCATGCTTCTTCGGGGACAAGCGACCCAGAGGGTTCTTGTGCAACCACGAAGCTGACCGTGACGACAAATGCACAAGCCCACTTGTACCGCATGGAAGAATGCTACACCGTTGACGGCTTGGCTGCGCTTCGACGAAGAACTGGTCGACATTGTCTGTCTTTGGTCCCACGATCAGGATCAGGACAGATTTATGCACTGTAGGCAGGATTATGCATCGGATGCGCCGATGTTTAATGCATCGGTTCGCTCCTAAGCAACAAGACGCATCAGTGGGTTTCATGAGCCCGCTGGACGCTGAAGGCTTGATACGCACGATCATCGAGGCTCCAAGCAGAGAAAAGCCGAACGGCTTAGACGTCAAGACTCCCGCTCATGACCTCGCGTGTCTCTCCGTTGCGTTTCCTACACTTCCTTCCACGGTGACCGCGAGCCGCTTCGATCGCCGGTAGACGTTCGCAACAGCCAACGTCCAGAGAGGCACCAAATCCATCCCAGGCACGAGCTTGGCAAGGAACGATGGCAGGAATTCCCAGTTCCAGCCAAGAAGATAACTCAGGACTCCGGCCATACAGAGGTCAAGAATGTCATCAGCGGGCGAAGCAGCGCCTTCGAAAAATAGAGGGGCGAGAACAATCTGGAAGGTATCCGCGACGATTGCCAACAAGAGGGCGGTGCGCATGCGCGGTCCCGCAGAGATCGTGATGGTGTCTGGGTTCATTCCACCTGCACCCCTATCAAACATTATCGCGCATGCCCAGTCATCGCGCATACCCCAAGCGGGTTGGAACACCCCACCAGGTCGGTTGGAAAGAATGCCCGGCAAACATCGAAAAACGTGCTGCCCGGAGTACCGGCTACGGGCGGCATCGAAACTTCTGGATGGGCGACAAACCAGAAATCACGCAACAGAAGCGCGTTTCCGAGGACGAACATTGCTTCCTAGGGGTGCTAAAGTAAGCTGCTCAAGGAGCTAGTATGACTCGGAACACAAGTGATTCAAGCCGAGATTGGATCAGGTTTACCCTCCTCACGATAGCGACCTAATTAGCCCTCCAGACAATCATCGTCGTGGTCCATGAGTATGCGCACAGCATCGCAGCTTGGCTTCTCGGCTACATACCTAGCCCGCTTACCGTGATTTGGGGCAATCCTGTGACGATAAGAGGGTGGGACGAAGGGGTTCCCTATGATCGACTGTTTCCTTCCGGCGGCAACCCGTCTGAAGCGGTGATCGGCGGCATCCCTCTTCTCATGCATACGATCTTCGTGATTGTTGGCTTGCACTTTCTTGCACGTCCCAAGGCGACAGAGCGCAGGCCACTGTTTTACGCACTTTACTGGTTCGTCGTTATCAATTTGACAGAACTTGTCGCCTATCTCGTGATGCGCCCGTTTGCTGGCTCGGGCGACACCGGACGCTTCAATGAGGGACTTGGGATTTCTCCGTGGTTTCTCTTTGTGGCGGGTACTGTGTTCATTCTGATTGCTTTGTGGGTTCTCATGGGCAGGGTCATGCCGAGGCTTGACGTTGTCGTTGGCGGAAGCCGAACGAAGCATTGGATCGTCGTGTGGATGACGGCGTTCATCATGTTTCTGTGGGGAAGCGGACTTAGAATCATGTCCCTGTATCCAGACCGCCAGTGGAGATGGGGAGTCGTTGGCATAGTCGCATTCTTTGGCTGGGTTCTGATAGATCATCTTCGAACCTCGAGTCAGCTTGCTTAAAACGGAGTGCTACACTTTCCAGCCCATGCTGTAGGCTTTCAAGGCGTCGTCCGGTAAAGGCAATCGTGTTCCCATCGGGCGAAAAAACAGGAGCGGTTTCGATTCCCACGCCAGTGGTGAGACGCGTGGCGCGTCCTCCCGCGCAGGGCACCGTCCACAGATCGCCGGCGTAGCCAAATGCAATCAGATCGCGGCTGAGTGCGGGAAGCTGAAAGATATGCGGTTTCGTAGCGGCATGCGCCGGAACCGGAACGCCCAGTATAGAAATTAAACATGCTACTGCTGCTGAGAGATGGGTGAGGCGCACGAAAACCTCCGTAACGGAACACACGCAGTGTACCGTTGGGGCCCTGATCCTGAAGAAGGGATTCTCTGGCAGTGAGCGTGATAACGTGTGGGCGAGGATGATTCCATGCGTATGTTTGTCTCCGGGCAGTTCATAGCTATGGCTCTGGCCTACTGCTTGGCACAGCCTGTGGCAGCGCAGAATACATCGTCAGCCTCCGCGGAGGTCGAGCAGCATATTCAACGTGTCACCTCCGGCCTCACGGGCGATGAGCATGGAACCCACACCCTAGCTGATCGAATGAACGAGCTGAAGATTCCCGGTGTAAGCATCGCGGTTATTCATCAGGGCAAGATCGAATGGGCACGGGGCTTTGGCGTGCGCAGCGTGGGTGGGTCGCCGGTCACTGCCGATACCATGTTTCAGGCTGGTTCCATCAGCAAGCCCCTCGCTGCCATGGCGGCTCTGCGCCTGGTACAGCAGGGAAAGCTGTCGCTCGACACCAACGTAAACACCTACCTGACCAGTTGGAAGTTGCCCGGCGATCCGGTTACAGCGGGCAAACCCATCACTCTCCGCGAGCTGTTAACACACACCGCCGGGACCACGGTGCACGGCTTTCCCGGCTATGCGAGCAATAAGCCGGTCCCGACCCTGGTGCAAGTGCTCAACGGAGAAAAGCCCGCGAACACACCACCAATCCGCAGCGAGGGGGAGCCTGGGGTTCATTGGAAATACTCGGGCGGCGGATACACCATGATGCAGCAAGTCCTCATCGACGTAACCCAGGAGCCATTTCCCGAGCTACTGCACGATTCGGTGCTCGCGCCTATCGGGATGAGTCACAGCACCTATGAGCAGCCCTTGCCCCAGGCGTTTCAGAGTTTCGCAGCTACACCCTACCGAAGCGATGGTGAGCCTGTGGAAGGCGGCGCACATACCTACCCCGAGATGGCCGCCGCCGGACTTTGGACAACGCCGACCGATCTGGCTCGCTACATCATTGAGGTCGAGCAATCCTTGCAGGACAAGGCTAACCATGTACTCTCGGAAGACATGACCCTTGAGATGCTGACGCCCGGGACCGGACATTGGGGGCTCGGCCTGGAGATCGGTGGATCCGGTTTTAACCCGTACTTCTCACATGGCGGTGCGAACGAGGGCTTCCGCAATATCTTTGTCGCTTACGAAACCAGCGGCGATGGCGCGGTGGTGATGACCAATGGGGACTCTGGCAGTCTGCTGGGCGACGAGGTCATACACAGCATCGCCACCGAATACAGGTGGCCGGACTACGGCCGCTCTGTCGTCCGGAGGTCTGACGGCCTCATCTACACCATACTCATCGTTGTCATCGTGGCCGCGATAATCGCCCTACTACTCCGCCTTGTCACTCGCGGACGCGTTCGACAGATTTGATTACGGCAGCAAGGCCGATTTCTAGATTCAATTGGCCCGGCCCTGATTGTTCATTTGCGAACAGCCTTGTTCAATTCCGGACACGCCATGCCGGCCAGCATTGGAATCGGTTGAAAACACCCCACCTGCGCGACAAAGGTTTGGCGACAAAAGTGCTTCACTTTCGATGGTGTGCGCGGGAGGTTTCTATCAAAACCTGGTTGAACGACTTAACGGGAGCCTTGCGGCAACTTCGCCAGTCACCGGGACTTGCACTGCTGGCGATTCTGACCCTGGCGCTCGGTATTGGCGCAAACACGGCCATTTTCACCGTCATCGAGAGCGTCTTACTGCGGCCGCTGCCCTATGCGCATGCCGATCGCTTGCTCTATATCGGTCCGGCCGACGCCCCGGGTTTCGGAACAACATCATGGCTGAACTACCGCGATATTCGTGACCAGTCACAGCAATTGAAGACGGTTGCGGCCTATTCCGAAGACATAGGCGTCGTCGAGACCCAGAATGCCTCCCAAAGCGTCGCCGCCCCGCGCGTGACACCCAATCTGTTTTCCATGCTGGACGTGCAACCTCTGCTGGGACGCACCTTCACTCAGAGTGAAGGAGAAGCCGGCGCCTCAGACGTCGTGCTTCTCTCTGAAGGAGTTTGGCGGCAGAGCTTCCAGGCCGATCCAGCGATCGTCGGCAAGGTGGTTAATATCAGCGGCAAGCCCCATACCGTGGTTGGAGTCATGCCGAGTTCGTTTCTTTTTCCTGAAAGCATGGAGCCGGATATTCGCAAAGGAGTATGGCTGCCGATGAAGCCGACAGCGGAGATGTCCAGGGATCGGGGCTACCACTTCCAAAATGTTGTGGCTGAACTCCGTCCGGGAATCACCACGATGCAAGCCCAGCGCGAACTGGACGCGATCGCTGCCCACATTCCGAAGACGAAGAGCGACAATGCCGTGGCGTTTCGCGCTACCCCCTACCAGGAGGTGCTGACCGGGCCGGTGCGCCCGATACTTTATTCGCTCTTCGCCGCCCTGGTGCTCGTATTGTTGATCGCTTGCGCAAATGTTTCCAATTTGTTGATCGCCCGCTGCCTGGGGCGCCAGAAGGAGTTCGCGGTGCGTGCAGCGCTGGGTGCGAGCCGGTTGCGCCTGGTAAGGCAGCTGCTCTCTGAGGGAATGATACTGAGCCTCGCCGGTTGCGGCGTCGGAGTGATCCTGGCGCAGCTGGCGATGGTCGCCATGCGCAAACTCCCCGAAGGGACCATCCCGCGAGCCGATTCCATTGCCATCCATTGGACGGTGGTGCTGGCCCTCGCCGTCATCGCGATCGTGACCACGGTGCTCTCATCCCTGCTGCCCGCGTTGCTGGTGGCGCGCGCGAATCCACAAGCGGCACTGCAGGCGGCTTCCCGCGGTATCGGCTCTCGCTCCGTGAGCAGAAGGCTGAGTGGATGGCTGGTCGCAGGCGAGGTTGCTCTCTCAACATTGCTACTGGTCGGGACAGGCCTGCTCTTTCATACGCTGTGGAATCTGCAACAGTCACGGCTTGGTTTTGAAACGGCCCGGGTAACGACGTTTGTGGCTACGCCCGCGAATGCTGCAGGCTTTAGCGGGATGGCGGTTTCAGAAGACACGGGAAATGCGCCGCCTTCTATCGCCACGCTCACCTACCAACCTGTGCTCGAACGCATCCGCCAGGTCCCTGGCGTCGAAAGTGCCGCCTTAATCACCACGCCGCCCCTCTCGGGTATGGATATGCAGACGAGCTTTTCGATCCTCAACCAAGCGAAAGATCCGGCCAATAAGCCAGAAGCTCGCATTTCTGCCGTCAGTGGAGATTACGCCCGCACCATGAGCACACCGGTTTTGCGCGGCCGCATGATCGACGACGAGGATGTCGCCACCGCTCCGTTTGTTGTGGTCATCAACGACTCGCTCGCAAAAAAATATTTCGCGGGCAAAGATCCTCTGCAAAAACAAATGGACTTGGGCGGCAAAGATACGGGCATGATCAAGCCGTACACCATCGTTGGCGTTCTGGCCGATCAGGTCGACAGCAACGTCGGGGGGGCCGTACGGCCATTCATCCTGGTGCCGCAGCAGCAAATTCCCACCACATCTCTCTTCTACCAGGCGCTATTGGAAACCGTGGTCAACTTTGTGGTGAAGACCCGCGGCGACATACCCGTCGCGGCGGAGATGCGCTCCGTCTTCCACCAGGCGGCTCCAGGCTTCGCACTGGATAACTTTCAAACCATGCAGCAGGCCGTAGAAAAGAACACTTTCAACCAGCGGTTGGGACTGAGCCTTGTGGGCTCGTTCGCCGGACTTGCGGTGGCGATGGTGATCGCCGGGTTGTACGGAGTATTGTCCCAACTGGTGAGTTATCGCCGCCGCGAGATAGGCGTCCGCATGGCACTGGGTGCAACCCGGAAGAGTGTTGCGGAACTTGTCCTCCACCAAGGTTCGATCCTGATCGGCAGCGGGCTTGGTGTCGGTCTGCTGTTGGCTTTCGCGACCACCCGGCTGATCAAGGGCTTCTTGTACCAGGTGCAGGCGTTGGACATCTGGACCTATGTCGCCGTAGCTGTGACGCTCCTGGCCGTCGGATTGATTGCTGCTCTTATTCCCGCGCGCAGGGCTGCGTATATCGAACCGATGGAAGCGCTGCGTACAGAATAGCCAACTAGGCGGCCGCCGAAAACACATACTCGTGCTGGCCGTCGCGGAGGATCAGCACACGCTTGCCTTCGCGGTCGCCAACAACAAATTCGAATCCACTATTGGTGGGATCGATGGTGATGAACGAGATCGACCCGTCGTCATTCTTTCGCGATGCCACCGCGCTTTTCCACTCGCCGAAATCGAAGGTGATCACGCCACCCTTGTTCAGTACCTCAAGCTCACCGAGTTCTTTACTGGAATAGCTCTTGGCCAAACCAGCCACTAAGGCAGGATCCGCCGGGACCACGAGCCGTTCGCGTTCTTTGGCAAGGCTCGCTTTGTAGGCTGCTGCCACGGACGCGACATTTCCGGCCGCTTCCGGTTTACCGTCGAAGACAACCTCCAGTAAACGGCGGCTAAACGGACCTAAGAGCATGCCTCCGGTATCCGAGTTAGTGAGCACGACGGCCCCTATGCCCGAGTCGGGCAGGAAATAGAGGTTCGTCTTATATCCAGCCATGCTGCCGCCATGACTTACAACCGGCACACCGTACTTTCGGTCCACCATCAATCCCATCCCGTAGCTCGAGTCTTCACCGAGGGAGATCTGCGGGGCGCGACGCTCAAGCAGGTTTTGTGAGGAGACCAACTGCTTGCCGTTGGGTAGTTTTCCGAGCGCCAACTCGAGTTGCACATAGCGGATGAGATCGTCCGCCGAGGTCCACACTCCGCCGGCGGGACGCGCAGCCCGAATCGAGTAGTTGAAGGCCATACTGGCTACGGCGGGTTTGCCATCCACATCGTCGCCGTGGGGACTGGCATGGTCGCCTGCGAGGGCGCGCGCATAGTCGAAGGTGGTCGATTTCATCCCCAGCGGATCGAAAACCTTGTTTTGCATCGCCAGGTCGTAAGCAGCGCCGAGCTCCATGTTTGGATACACCACGTGCGCCCCGATATATCCGGCAGCGGCCGCCATCAGGTTACTGTATTGAAAGACCTCGCCGAATTTGCTGGTCGGCTGCATGGTCCCGAGCAATGCAAGAGTGGATTCGGGCGTGGCATTCTTGAACTCAAAAATCCACTCAAAATCCTGCCGAGGCAAGCCCGTACAGGCACAGATCAAATTCTTGATCAGGACCCGTTTCGTAGTGTCCGCGCTGCCTAACTTGAAACTCGGATAGACATCGATCACCGGCTCATCCCACGTCAACTTTTTCTCGTCAACGAGTTCAGCCAGGAGCAGGGTTGTCATCCCTTTCGTGTTGGACGCCGCCATGAACAACGTATTTGCGTCCACGGGCTCGGGCTTGCCCAGCTCGCGGAGACCGAACCCTCCCTCATACACGACCTTGCCTCTGTCGATAAGGGCCATCGAAACTCCAGGAATACCAAGTTCCTGCATGGAGGTTTCGACGAACTGCTTGAGCTGCTCAATATGCGCAGCATCCAACGGCTGGGCCGTACGGCCTGCAAACGATTCGCGGTTGTAGCCCTTCGGGCGCAAGCTTTCGAAAACAAGTCCTATCGGAGCGCCGCGCTTCTCAACGGTCGGTTCGCTTCCGTCCAGAATTAGCACTGTCCACGCACTACCGGCGCGCTGGGCAAGAGCCTCGACGACAGCGCGTTCATTGGGAGAGGTCTCATATTCGAATACCTGCCGCTCATCCCAGCCTTCGCGCGCGGGACGTGGCGTGACCAGCTTCAAGGGCCGCTTAGCTGCCGGTTTGTAAGCCAGCCAGGCCGCCGCGACCGCCGATTTAGCATCCGTTGCTTCGGTGTCGAAGATGGCAATGTGCGTATCGGGCTCCGGCGGACTCAATATAACCAGGTTCTTACCGCTCGCGATCGACCAGCCGGCAGGGATCGTAAACGTTGCCCCACCAGGCGTCACGCGCGACGTATCCGCCGTCACTCGTTCCGGCGCCGACGTTCCTTCTGCTTGCTGGGGTGACGGCGGATTGGCGGATTGAGAGATTGCCTGGGGCGCACCTGTGCTGAACGCCAGAAGCACTGCGAGAGCGATTCGAAACATAGACATGTGGCCTCCTGGTTTTTATGTAGAGAGCCTCACGGTTAACTCTCCGGACTTGACTTTACTTGAAAAGGCACCCGGCCTGCCTACTTCCCGCTGGTCTCGTTCCACAGGAAGGCCAACTCATCCGCCTGGTCGGCCACCAGCTGTGTGAGCGACACACCTGCGCTGTGCCCGCCTTCGAGTGAGTAGTGCAGCAGGATGGGGCGGTCTCCCCCGCTGGCCGCCTGCATAAGGGCCGTCATCTTGCGCGCGTGCAAGGGATCGACTCGTGTATCGCTGTCGCCAGTGAAGAACATGATCGCGGGATACTTCCCGCCGGGCTTCACGTTCTGGTACGGAGAGTATTTGAGGAGGTAGGAGAAATCCTTTGCCTTCTCTGCGCTTCCGTACTCCGTGGTCCAAAGCCGGCCCAGCTCAAACTTCTGATAACGCAGCATGTCAAGCAGGGGGTACCCGCACCAGATGGCGCCAAAGAGATCGGGCCGCTGCGTGATCGCGGCGCCCATCAGCAGGCCGCCGTTCGAGCGCCCGCGGAGGGCGAACCGCTCGGGCACGGTGTAGTGGTTGGCGATGAGGTACTCGGCGGCCGCGAAGAAGTCGTCGAAGACATTTTGCTTGTGCTCGAACATCGCCGCCTTGTGCCACGGCTCGCCATATTCATCTCCGCCGCGCAGGTTGGGGAGTGCGAAAAACCCGCCCTGCCCCATCCACCACGCATATTCGGGGTTCCACACAGGCAGCATGGCCAAATCGAAGCCGCCATAGCCGGTCATCAAAAGCCGTGCCTGGCCGTTGCGCTCCAGTCCTTTCTTGCCCGCGATGAACATCGGGACGCGCGTGCCATCCTTCGAGGTGTAGAAGACCTGAGTGATTTCATACTGCGCGGTGTCGAAGGGGACCTTGGGCGCGGCGAAGACCTCCGATTTTCCGCTCCTGGTGTCGTAGCGAAAAATGGTTGGCGCCTGAATAAACGATTCGAAGCTGTAAAAGCCTTCGTGCTGGGTGGGGAGCCCATACACTCCCGAGCTCGATCCGATTCCCGGATAGTTGATGCGGCCAGTCGAACGGCCGTCCAGGGTATAGATCGCCGTCTCGGTTTTGACGTCGTGCAAGCGGGTGACGAAGAGCTTGCCGCCCACGATGCTCGATCCGTCGATGACATCCTTGCCCTCGGGGATCACCGTTTTCCATTCCTCGGGCTTACCGCCGGGCACGGCCTCCACAATGCGTTTGTTGGCCGCCTGGTAATCCGTTTCCAGAAAGAAGCGGTCGCCGATATTCAAGGCCTGCGTCTGCGCCTCAATGCCGTACACCAGCGGAACAAAATCGCTCCCGGGTTGGCGCAGATCCTTTACCAGGATGTCGTTTCGTGTGGCCGGAACGCCGTGACTGATGTTGAGCAGCAGGTACTGACCGTTCTCGGTCACCGAGCTATCGACCAGATCGATCTCGCCCAGTTTCTCGCCATGATATTCGCCGCCAAAGATCTTGCTGTCGCTCTGCACGGCCGTACCGAAGCGGTGAAAATAGACGTTGGTGCCCTGGTGAGTGAAAACGGAGTAGTAGATTCCGGTATCCCCGGGGCCCAGGTTCACGCTCTCATAGCGGGCGGAGGGCAACACATCCGGCAGTGGGTTACGGTCCCGCACCTGGATTACATGCACGGACTGCTCGTCGGCGCCGCCCTGGCGCACGCCGTAGACCAGCAGGTTCCCATTCTTGGAAATATCCTCTATGCTCACGGAGGTGTTCTGATCGCTGCTCAGCTTGGTCGCGTCAATCAGGCGATTATCAGTGCCCTTCCAGCCATCGCGCACATAGATTGACGCCTGGTTCTCGCCGGCTAGCCGCTTCCTGAAGAAATACCTTCCGCCGCGCAGTGAGGGTGTGAAGTACTCGTCGACACGCTCCAGCTCGGTCAACTGATGAATGATGTCCGGTCGATTTTTCAGCTGGGATAAATATTGCTGAGTGTACTTGTTCTGCTCGGCGATCCAGGCCCGCGTCTCCGGACTCTTCGCATCCTCGAGCCAGCGGTAGGGATCCTCGATCTGCTTACCTTGATATTCATCGCTGACCGGGTGCGCCGGGGTCGGCGGAGGCGGAGGCAGCGTGACCCCGTTCCCTCCGCGGATGGTCCGTGCCGGGTCTTGTGCATATAGCGCCAGGACAAAGAATGCCGGTAGGGAAAACGCGCTCCACTTCCAGCGCCAGAAAAGAGTTGCTTTCATGTGCCGCTCCTCGGCAAGAAATATCGAATGCTGTTGCCCGCTTGGCGCTGCGATCAACCACTTTTCGGGCGCTATCGGGTGATGCCCACCTGGCTGAGCAGCCAGGCACACTCAAACGCCCTGTCCCTCACCTGGTCGTAGCGCCCCGAAGCACCGCCGTGGCCGGCCGGGTCCATCTTCATCTTAAGCAGGATCGGGTTATCGTCTGTCGTTAGCGTGCGCGCTTTGGAGACGAACTTGGCCGCCTCCCAATACCCAACCTGACTATCATTCAGGCTTTCCGTGAGCAACATCGGTGGGTAGGCCGCTTTGTGCAAGTTGTCGTAAGGACTGTAGGAAAGGATGTATTCATAAGCGGCTTTATTGTTCGGATTGCCCCACTCTGGATAGTCGGTCGTCGTCAGCGGCAGCGACGGATCCATCATGTCATTCATGACATCGAGAAAGGGCACAGCCATGTGGACCGCCTTGAACAAGTCCGGACGCATGTTGACCACGGCACCCATCAGCAGACCCCCTGCGCTGCCGCCTTCTATCAGGAGACGATCTCGTGAAGTCCATTTTTGCTCGATGAGGTACTCGGCGCAGTCAATGAAATCGTAGAACGTGTTTTTCTTGTTCATCAGTTTACCGTCGTCGTACCACTGCTGTCCCATATCGTCGCCGCCGCGAATGTGAGCGATCACGAAAGCCAGGCCACGGTCGAGCAGGACCAACCGTGAACTCGTGAAGGCAGCAGGCATACCGATTGCGTAGGAGCCATAGCCGTATAGCAAGAGCGGCCGCTTGCCGTCGCGCTCAAACCCCTTCTTATAGACGATTGAGAGCGGCACCTTGACGCCGTCCCTTACCGTCACCCATTGCCGCTCCGAGACGTACTGGGAAGCAACGTAACCCGGCACTTCCTGCTGCTTCAGAAGGAGTGACTTGCCGCTCTCGGTGTCGTAGTCAAAGACGGTGGGAGGCGTGACCAGGCTTTGATAGCTGTAGCGATACGTGGTTGACGTGTAATCCGGAGTGTCCCCAGGAACTGCCGAATAGACGGGTTCGGGAAACGAGATCGCCCGCCACGTGCCCGACTTGAAGTCGAAGATACGCATGCGGTTGAGCGCCTGCGACTTCTCCACCGCAACCGCGAAGTCGTGGAACAGATCAATATCCTGGATGAGAACATCCTTATCCTGCGGGATAGAGATCTTCCAGTTTTTCGTGCTGGGATCATCTTCGGGCGCGGTGAAGACCTGGAAGTTCTTTGCGTTCTTGTCGCTTCGAATATAGAAAAGATTCTCTCGGTGATCGAGGAAATAGCGGTGTTGTTTCTCGCGGGGGAGGAAAACGGTGAAGTCCGATTTCGCCTGATCCGCCTTCATGTAGCGCACCTCGGTCGTGTCGGCACTCTGGGCAGAAAGCAACAGGTATTTCTTGTCCCGCGTCTTCGTTACCTCGAGGAGGAAGGTCTCATCTTTCTCTTCATACAGTGGTTCGAATCTCTTCTCGCCCAGCGTGTGGCGCCATGCGCGGTTCACGCGTTTGGTCACCTCGTCCTCGGTGGTTAGAAACAGGGTGTGGTTGTCGGCGGCCCAGGCAACGCTGTCGACGCGTTCTATGGTATCCGGTAGAGTAGCGCCGATCCTCAGGTCCTTGACGTAAAGGGTAAACTGACGGTAACCGACGTAGTCGATCGTATAGGCGAGCAGATTCTGATCGTCGCTCACTACGAAGGCTCCGAGCCCAGCGAACTTTCTTCCTTGCCCCAGCTCGTTCAGGTCAAGCAATACTTCTTCTTTCCCCTCCAGGCTGCCTTTCTTGCGGCACTGGATGGGGTACTGCTTGCCTTCCTCGGTGCGCGAATAATAGTAATAGTCACCGCGCCGGACGGGCACGCTCAAATCCGTTTGCTTAATGTGGGACAACATTTCACTGTAGAGGGCGTCCTCAAAGGGCTTTAGACGCCTGGTCATCGCCTCGGTGTAGGCGTTCTCCTGCTGGAGGTATTTGATGACTTCCGGATTCGACTTCTCGCGAAGCCAGAAATAGTTGTCGACCACCGTTGTGCCGTAGCGCATCTCACGGTGCTCGATCACTGGCGCAAGGGGCGGCTGGGGCGTTTGGCCGGCCAGCGAAATAACAGAGAACCATCCGATCAGCGTGAACGATATGAGAGAACAGCGAACCAGCGACATCCTTCAAGCGCCCTTCAAGCACAATCGATAGAACAACTGAATTCTAACAGCGAAGCCCGGCGAACTAAGAAAATGGATTTCCCGCTAAATCAGCACCCGATCGTCCTACTGCCGGAGAGATGGTAGGAGCTACGGCGTGACCGTCTGTCCCGCCCGCGCCGTGTCCCGCCCGCGCCGCGGTGGCGTTTCGCCTTTCCAATCAGGATCAACCACAGGGTTATTTTGAACTCCCCCGCGTTCTCCGGCGTCTTTTTTGTTCTTGTGCAAAAATGTGCGAACTAAGCGAACTAAGCTAACTAACTCCCCGCGACGCTGGCAAGGTTGCCAAATAAGTCCTTTGTTTCACGAAGATGATCAAGAAGATCAAGCAATTAATTTGATCCACTCGCCTGGTGAGGGGGTTGGGTTAGTTGTGGACAAGAAACGCGGTATGCGCGCTTCATTCCCCGTAGAGGCCGTTCCAGGGGATGGTTTTCCGAGTAAAAGTGCGCTAAAAGCGCTATAAGCGCTATAAGTCATCTTCTCAAGGGCCGGCTTGCCGATCCTTTGCTCATCTGCGACGCTTTCGCTCTGAAATTTCGACAAGTGGATTTCGGCATGCAGAACACCTGGTTAGACCGTTGACAAACGACGATATCTCTACCTACACGCTACGGATTAGCGGCTGCCCGTCTGTCATCGAGCGTCCGTATCATCTGGCCTGGGATGGCCTTAGGCCGCTGCAGGGTGGTATTGGGTTTCCAAGTTGTCAAAACTGCTCAATCAAGAGGACGCGCTGAGCGTACCCCTGCTGATGGGTGATTTGTGCTCTCCGCAGGCGCCCCTCGCAGGACGCGCAGGAATGCTACGGACAGGCGTGATCCGGCGCTTTTGATTTCGATTACTGTTTGCGATCACCGAGTCATCGCGCCGACAAGCGCTGATGCTTTCCCAGTGGTTGGCGGCAGACGCACGGGTGGAGCGCACCGGTGCAACGCCAAGCAGGGCCGTTGTGGCGAAACGGCGCTGACGAGTGGATCCTTACTCCCACAGTAGTATGGTTTTTGGGCCGTGTCGAATTATTTTTGGTAACCAGGCGCGCTCTGTTACTTCATCGTCGCGCATTGTCGATGTCGCCGGTCTACTCTCACTCAATCTTCGTGGGCGGAGCCTGGATATCGTTCCTGCGGGTTCTACATAAGCGGGGAGGGCAGATGCGTCATCCTTGGTGAGCAAGGAATAGGAGTTCCTTGAAAACGGGATTTCCGGCAACTTGCCTGGCCCTGGACCCTCCCACTGGGGCAAGTTACCGATACAGCACTAGGACTTCTAGGGCATTCCCACGCAGTAGCAGCCACCAGACAGCACCCAGGCGCGTTCGGTTGAATACCGGTCCTCCTACCCGATCTCATTGGTGCCAAGGTATTCTGGATTGTTGGCAACCTAGGCCAATCCAAGCGAGGTACGGGCTTGAGAACGCAGAGAGCTATTCTGCCGGGTTTTCTACTTTGCCTTTTGGCCGTCGTCCGTCTGCCCTGTGCTGATGGTCAATTTGAAACCTCGCAAGTTCCAGTACAGGCCACGGTTTCGTCTGATCCTGTCAAAATGCAGGCGAACGGACATCCGGACGGCATAATCCACCTCGACGTCGCTGCGACAGACCGCGAGGGTAAACCGTTTTCAGGTCTGGCTGCAAAGGATTTCACGCTGACGGACAACGGCGTGCCACAAAAGATTGTTTCCTTTGCAGCATCGAACCAATCAAAAAATGAAAATGAACGACTTACTGAAGTGGTGCTGGTTCTCGATGAGGTCGACCTTTTGTCCGCGCAACTGGAACTTGCGAAGAACGAATCGATAAAGTTCTTGCGACAGAATGGTGGACATCTCGGTGAACCCACATCTGTTTACTGGCTCACACCCTCCGGACTGTACGCAACGGCAGCCCCCACGACCGACGGCAACGCCCTGGCCGAGGATGTTGCTCACCACAATTCACAACGCACGGTCTTTGCAGGTTCGCGAATTTATCCAAGGGCATCTGATCCAATCGTGACATCGATATCAGAGAGGTACGCACGGTGGGAGCGAAGCTTGCGAGCGGTTTACTCCATCGCCATCGAGCGAAGAGACGTGCCTGGCCGAAAGCTTTTGCTGTGGATGGGTTTCGGGTGGCTGCCAGTTCACGGGCCAGAGCACTACAAGGACGCTGCTTTTCCCTGGCTGGTGGAGCTTTCCACGCGCATACGTGAGGCGCGGATGGTCATCTCCGAGGTCACAGCGCGGGCCGAACCGTTCACGGCCAAGACCGAACCGTTCACAGCCCGGACCTGGAGCGAACCGACGGCTACTCAATTCAAAGACGCTTATAAGGACTATCTTGCGGGTGTTCACACGCAGTCGGAGTTGGAAGAGCGGGGCTTTGGTCCGTCCTCACATTTTGCGCTTCCGGTATTGGCCGTTCAGAGCGGCGGCCTTGTTGTGGATGAATTTTCAGAGATCTCGCGCTCTATCGAACATTGCGTTGAGGATGCGCGGATGTTCTATACCATGTCTTTCGACCCGCCGTATGCAGCCCAGCCGGATGAATATCACGACCTCAAGGTACAAATCGAGGAGCCTGGATTATCTGCACGCACGAACACCGGCTATTACGATCAGCCGGTTTTCTACGATCAGCCTTCCTTAGCGGCCAGGCGAGTCAGTGTTCACGAACTGGATCAGATCCTGGGCACAGCCAACGCTGAGAAAGACGGCGAGTTGGCAAAGGAGCTGGCGGGTCTGGAACTGAGCGAACGTCTCAACAGTAACCTGCTCTCACTCTGGAAGAATCGTCTGCGCGGCAAGAAGTCCATCGCGGCACTGGTAGCTCTGGCCGATGAGTCTGCGTTCCTGGACCCTCCCGCAGCAGAGATTCTCTCCGACCCGGCACCCGATCGTGACACGCAACGCCAGATGATTTCACGAACTGTGAATTACCTGAAGGAAGTGATTCCTAAACTGCCGGACTTTTTCGCAATACGCACCACGACCGAGTATGAGCAACCGTCGCTCCAAAAAGCAGACACCTGGAAGACCGCCCTGTCGGATCAGTCGTTGCGGGAGGTGGTGACCGAGAAAGCAACTCTCCGCTATCGGAACGGCCATGAGGAACAGGATACAGAGAAGAGGGAGGCTAGCCCGAGCGCCAGGAGAAGGGACCTCAATCTGGTCGGCGTTTTCAGCCCTGTACTTGGCTCCGTGCTCGGAGATGCCACGCGCGGCGAGAGCATACTGATCTGGAGCCATTGGGTGGAGGGCGAACGAGGAAGGGAGGCAGTCTTTCGCTACATCGTGCGCGCCGAGAATACTCATTACAACGTTACGTACTGCTGCCTTGTGGGTGGGCGTACCTTTCTGACGTCGCCCAGATACCTCGGAGAATTGACGATTGATCCTGAAACTGGAGCGATTCTTCGACTGACTATGCAAGCCGAACTGGGATGGATTCTTGAGCCGAATCTGAATCCGGTACTGCCCGCAAAGGGAGCGGCGGCGATGATCGAATACGGGCCCGTCGAGATCGGTGGAAAAGAATATATCTGCCCGCACCGCAGCGTCGTGTATATGCGAGTCCGAACCGTGCACACTTTGACCGTCTTTGATCATACATTTGAACTCTATGCGCCCTACGAGACGCGATTGAACGATATTGTGTACACGGACTACCACAAGTTCGGGGCAGAGGCTCACATGCTTCCAGGATTCGACGTTGTACCGGACGCGACAGCATCTCCGCCAGTGAACGGCCAGTCTCCCACGAAGCCGCCGGCAAACCACTGAACTATAGTCAGGCAAGTATTCCGCCAAGATTTCTTGCCGAGTAGCACGACGAACCTCCCTGAAAACGGGGTTTCCATTAACTTCATCTGTTTACCGGGATGCATCGGGCAAGCTACTTAAGAGGCGACTTTTCAGGCGAGAGGCGAATACTGCTTCTGAAACAGGTTCAGTTCGACGCTTAGGCTGAGAATCGGGATAGGGCAGCTACATTTGCGACCCTGGACATGGAGGATCGCGGGAGTATATTGGTTCGATATCCTGCGGGCAAAAGGCAGTCCGGGCTAGACCTGCATTCCGTCGGTCCGGTACGGATCGGGCGGATAAGCATTCGATACTCACCTGGGACAAGACGGAGAAAATCCGAATGGAGGCCACTCGCACGAGCAAGTCAACCCGATTCTGGCTTATAGCCTTGCTTTCCCTGTCGAGTCCTGCATTGGCACAACAAATCGTTGCTGCGGCTGGGGCCGCGGCACAGGCTACCGGGGCGTCGACATCCGTCATGAAGGGCCGCATCGAACTCGACGTGGTTGTAACCGATAAATCGGGAAAGACTGTCTCTGGCCTCGGTCTCAATGATTTCACCTTGCAGGATAACAATCACCCCGCGAAGATTCTCTCCTTCCATGCAATGGAAGGAACAAGTAACAGTGGCGAACCGCCGGTCACAATCATTCTTCTCATCGACAGAGTAAATCTCGATGCGAAACAGGTCGCTTACGAGCGTCAGGAAGTAGAGAAATTTCTAAGCCAAAATGGGGGCCACCTGGCACAGCCGGTATCTCTCTTCGTTTTGACCAGTTCCGGGCTGGAGGCCGCGCGCGAGCCATCCACCGATGGGAACGCGCTCGCCACGCAGGTGAGACAACTCGACAATAAATTACGAGCCGTTGGGCTCGACGGTGGCTTAAACGGAGCGATTGAACGTTTTTATTCCTCGCTCAAGGTTCTGGCGGCAATTGCGCAGAGCGAATCCTCCAAGCCTGGCAGAAAATTGCTCATTTGGATCGGTCCCGGTTGGCCGATGCTCGATTCCGTAGGCGTGCACGTCTCTCCAAATGCGCAGCGTGAGAATTTCAAAACGATCGTCGGGCTTTCCGCTGCTCTTCGCGAGGCGCGCCTATCCGTGTACAGTGTGTCCTCGGCGGAAGGCGGTGTGCGCTCGACCGTGTATCGCGATTTCTTGAAAGGAGTGAAGTCAGCCGAGAAATCGAGTCCCGATAACCTGGCCTTGAGGGTGCTTGCCATCCAGACCGGTGGCCGCGTCCTGGGCCCGGACAATAACCTGGCAGACCAGATCGATAACTGTGTACAGGATGCGGTCTCCTTCTATGAGCTGTCGTTCGATCCTGCCCGAGCCGACCAGCCGGATCAGTATCACGATTTGAAGGTGACGATCGATAAGGCGGGTCTCACTGCGCGCACAAACACCGGATTTTATAATCAACCATAGAGGCCGATCTACTTCTGGTCGATGAGGTCGCTTGGAGATAGTATGGTTTTTGGGCCGTGTCGAATTATTTGTGGTAACCAGGCGCGCTCTGTTACTTCATCGTCGCGCAGACGTACTTAGGCAGAGCAGCAGCAGCCGCCACCCAGGCAGAGGTTCGGGTCGGAAGCTGGCGACGATTCACGCCGGGAGATCTCCGTTGGTTCGTTACGTCTGCTGAGGCCATTGGCAAAACGAAAGGAAATAAGTTATTGGTCAGCGGCCTTCTACCGAACCTTGGAGCAACACGCAATGTTTGGTGGTCATGTGGTCGTGACGTGTGATGATATTTGATAACGTTTTGTGAGCTCGGAAAGTGTAATAGGCTTCTTGATATTTTCGGGCAAACCCAACCCGTCAGCGAAGAGGATTTCTCTTCGCTGACGGGAGATGTTGCCTGGGTTAAAACTGCGCTTTGAGTGCGAACTGGTAGAGACGAGGGGTGTAGTTCGGATCGAAGTTGCTAACTTGTCCGAAGTTAGTACTGCCAAGTTCTGTACTGCTGTCCCCCAGCGGGAAGATGAAGCTGGGCGTGTTGCTGATGTTGTAGGACTCGGCACGGAACTGCAGGTTCACGCGTTCGGTCAGCGGAAAGTTCTTGAAGAGAGACAGATCCACGTGACGGAAGTCGGGGCCGAAGAGCGAATTGCGCGGCGTATTGCCGATTTCCCCCGTAGGCTGAGGTGCGAAGGCGGCGATGTTGAAGAACTCGGCCTTCGACTTGTTTCCACGAGGGTCGAACAGCGTGTTCGGCCGATCCCTGCCACCGCCGTTATTCGGTACCGCGCGATCCGCGTAGGACTCGGTGACCGACTGCCCGGTGGAAGGATTAATGTAGGTCGTGGTGTCGTTATTGCCCGGCCCGGCATTGCCTCCATTGTTGAGAATCGTGAAGGGCTTACCGCTCTGCCAAACCGTGATGGTGTTGATCTCCCAACCTGCGAGCGCCTGTTTTGCTATACCTGTCCAGTTCTTGCCATACTGAAACTGGTAATTCAAAGAAAGCGCAAAGCGGTTCTGGATATCGTTTTCCGCAATGCCATACTCAATCTGCCGCAGCCGCGTCGGGTCAGCATCGCTGAAGCCCTCCTGGCTGCCTTCCTGCGAGAACCCCGTAACGTCGCTAAGAGCCTTGGACCAAGTATAGTTCGCATCGAAGGCCAGACCCTTAGTCAAGCGCTGCTGGACAGCGACTTGTAGACCGTTGTAGTTGGAAACGCCTTCACTCTGCACCAGGCCGACCCCGCTGAGGTTGCCTCCAGGAAATTGAGGGTCCAGTTTGCGCGGTCCGCTATTGGGACGAATGGCTGTACCTGGCTGGTAGAGTGGGCTATTGGGGTTGGTGCTGTACGGGTAGGGCTGGTTGATGTCGTTGATCACCTGCGGCAGGTGGTGCCCGACGTTGCCGACGTAGCCGACGGTCAATACCGTGGCGCCGAACTGTTGCTCGACTTGCAGGTTGTACTGGTCGATGACGGCGGACCTGAAGTTGGGACTCTCCGTGTTGAAAGAGAGCGGGTTGAGGTTCTGCAGGTTCGAGACATTGGGTGTTGTGGGTATGGGCAGGCCCTGATCGAAGGAGCTGTAACCCGAGGCGCATTCGCCATTGCCAACGGTGCGGCCGGCACCGAGAAAGTTGGTTTCGACCTGAATCGCTACCGCTGCTTGGCAGTTCGGCTGAAAGTTTGAAAGGAACGGTACGTTCTTCAGATCGGTGTTGGAGGTGTAGTTCCCAGGAAAGTAGCTTATACCGAAACCGCCGCGGACGACTGTCCCAGGGCGGGCTGAGTAGGCAAAGCCGAGGCGCGGAGCCACATTGGAGTAGTCGCTCGAGATTCCAGCGTGGCCATCCACTCCATCGACGCCGGCAATCTTCAAGGCACTGTCGACGTTTGAGGGAGTCAAGCTGAGGGCCTGGAAGAAGTCGAAGTTCGAAATACGGTTGTGCGCCTCGGTGAAGGGGGTGTAGAACTCATAACGAAGACCGTAGAGCACGGTCAGCTTCGGTGTGACCTTCCAGGAGTCCTGGACGAAGAAGCTCGGCTCCCAGGTGCGATAGTCGGGCGCCGTGAGGTCCACCTGGCGCTGCTCGCCGCTAAAAGCACCGGTTAGAGTGGATGCGATACCGTTGTCGCGCTGTTGCGTCGCACTTGGTTGAACGGTTGAACCTGGTGCAGGTGACGAGTCGGTTGGAAGTCCGAAAGTATATTGACCCCCAACGTAGGGGCTTTGCACGTTGCGGGCCTGCCGGCGAATGAGGCTGGCGCCGAACTTGATATTGTGGTCCCCCTTGATCCAGCTTACTGTTCCGAGATACTGAAAGGTGTTGTCGATGTCTTGTAAGGGAACGAACGAGCCGTCACCGATGTCGCTCAGGCCAGGAAAGCTGATCGGAGTCAGGTTCGTAGATTGGCTGTTCAGGTTCGAGGCGAATGTACCCACGCCTCCAGAGACGATAGCATCGGCGCTCCTGTTGCCAGTCGAGTTGAGCGGCAGGGAAAGATTGTTGATACGGGTGAAGGCGGCGCGCAGGTCCACCAGCAGGTTCTGGGTGAAGAAGTGGGTAAAGCCGAAGCCGTATTGCTGTGCGGTGTCCGTCGCCGGACCGTCGAAGTCAAACTGGCCGCCGCTGATCTGGAGTCCGGTCGCTGCGTTGGTTCCCAGACCGGGAGGAGTGAAGGTATTGACCTTGTTGTAGTCGTAACGGCCGAAGAAGAGATTGCGATCGCTGAACTTGTGATCGATGCGCACATCGAAGCTGTTCGCAAACTGCGTCCGTTGTGGGCTGGTGATGTAGTTATTAGAGAGCGCACCGGCAGCGCCGGCGTTCGGCGCGGGGTACAGCTTCAGATAGGCCAGAGCGATTGGGTCAACAGCGAACCCCTGCGTCCCGTTTCCGGCGTTGAGCAGGAGTTGCGGCGACCCCCCATTGAGACTGTTGACATCGTTGTACTCGTTTTGGGTAAGGGTTGTTTTGGTGTAGGTATTACCATTCACCTCGCGGAAGCCCTCGTAGTCGCCAAAAAAGAAGGTCCTATTTTTCCAGATGGGTCCACCGATACTGCCGCCAAACTGGTTCTGGCGGAGCTCGGGCTTGCTGCCGGTAGTCTGCAGGACGTTGCGGGCATCAAAGATGTCGTTGCGGAAGAACTCGTACGCGGTACCGTGAAACTGATTGGTGCCGGCGCGGGTAACGATACTGACGACGCCGCCGGCGGTACGACCGGCTTCCGCAGTGTAGTTGTTGGTTTGTACGGTGATCTCGTCGATGGCTTCGACGATGGGGCGGACGCCGATGGTTCCGATGATGCGTTCGTTATCGTCGATACCGTCGATGGTGTAGTTGTTGAGAGTATCGTCCTGCCCGTTTACCGAGAAGCTGGCGGTCTGGCGGCGATCGTCGGGGCGGCCGCCGCTGGTCAGTCCGTTCCCTGGACCCTCGTTGGCGCCGGGGACAATCTGCACCAGCTGAACGAAGTTGCGGCCATTCAACGGGAGGTCCTGCACTGCCTTCGCCGTCACCGTCGAGCTGACGGTTGCGCTGTCGGCCTGTAGCAAGGGTGTAGTCGCAGTTACCTCGACGACGGCGGACGTTGAGCCAACCTGGAGGTGGACATCGGCACGCGCACGGTCGCCCGCTTCTACAGCAAGGTCTTTGGTCATCGACCCCTGGAAACCGGCGGCTTTAACCGAGATGGAGTAATGTCCGACGGGAAGGAGGGTGAAGGTGTAGTCGCCAGAGCCATTGGACTGGACGGTGCGCTGGTCGTTGGTTCCGAGGTTGGTGAGGGTAACGCTGGCATTCGGGATACTGGCGCCCGTGGGGTCCGTTACCGTGCCAAGAATGTCAGCCGTGGTCAGCTGCGCTAAGGTTGCCGAAGTGAATAACAGTAAAATCGCCAGCGAGAACACTGGCGGCATAAATTGTTGGGAGAGTATTCGCCCGCACTGGCCAAGGCGGTTGATTGCTGTCTTCTTTTGGTTCTTTATCATATCTGCCCTCGTTGTATCGCTTAGTAAAACGCTTTGGTAGGTTAGGCGCTTCTGCTTCGCTCCAAATATTGCGCATCACAGAGGCACCGGGCATTTAGTCTTCTGCAGTTTCAACCTGGCAAACTCGGTAATGAGACACACTAAGCGATAGAAGGTTACAACTAACACTTGTACCTAATACTTCAACTAATCAAACAGAAATTGCGAAGACATCCAGGGAGAAAGACACTTAGAGGGGCAATACGCAAATGAAGATTCGAGCAACGGCACTCTTCCTGCTTCATTTCGCTTGCGATCGGCAGCAGAATTTATCTCGGCATAGCTGGCTTGCTTACCAGGACTGTAGTCTCCCGCATACTTGCGGGAGGTCACCGAGAAAGCATTCCCTATATCGATTGCGTGGAGAAAAGGGGGTGTGGTTTTGTGCCGGCATTCGCACCGCTTTTGCCTTCCACCACGCCTTCAGTCAAGTCCACCCCCACCTGGTTGGGAAGAGGTGGACTGGAGCCGACTACCTAATGTGGCAAGTTACCACCCGGCTTAACCTCCGCCGCGGGGTGCCGGCACATGAGCGTGTGTTGGAGTCCATGAGAGAGCAACCAACGATCTAGTTGCCTGCGGCGCTTACTGAAACTGAATAAGAGGCGGTGTCGTGTGATTTCGCGGCGGCCTCCATGAGGGCCGAACGGGATATGGGGAAGTTGTAAACGTCATCTGCTGTCTGAATCGCGCTGAGAAAGTAATGTTCCCCGACCCTCTGGAAAGTTACCCTGGGCATGAAGGCAGAAGCATTTTCGACCTCATTAGGAAGCACAAACACACTGGCACCATTGGCCACTGTTACTGAGCTTAAGCGCGCGCCCGAATCGATCAATCGACAATTGCTTCGCCGTGTAGGTGCCTGCAGGGAGTATCTTTCCCCTGACCACAAACTGGAAGGGCAGAGTTACAACAATTCCGATTTCGCTCTGCGCTTTGGCGGCCACACTCAGCCCAAACAACAATGTAACTGCGACTATAATCCGTGTATAATTCTTCATATATTCTCCTGTCAACCTCTAAGTCCTCTTACTGTGCCACGCTCATTGGACGTAATATGTACAGCCCAGTTACAAGCTAATCAACATCTTCCTTCCGCTGGACGTACAACGATCCGGAACTGCGAATCCAGCGCCAATAAAATCACTCGGACGGCTCACCAGAACGAGCGAGCCGCAGCCGCATGCCAAATTCCAGGGTCCCCGCACTGCCAGCTCCGGCCACGTTGACCCCTCCCCGCGCGGGGTTGCGCAGGGCTGAAGTTCCGCGTAGCCTCCGCCAAACAAGAGCCACGGTTGGAGGGCACCACCCTGGTTGAACTTAAGCCTGATGTGCGGGGAGACGTTAGACGCCGGGAAACTGGCCTTCACATCGAAGGGAGAGGCGACGAAGCTATTCCTCCATAGAGAGCGGTGCGCCGGCCGAGCTCATTCAGGTGCTCTGCGAATCTAATGATGAGTCGAGCCTGTCGATCACAGAAAGGGGGTTGATACGCCTAAAGCCATCACTGTGGTCACTATCCAGCCCGCGACGCTTGAGAAGTGCGCAACTAGTTGACCTTCGCTGAAGCTGCACGCACTCTATCTAATTGCGTCAACTGGACCGTCCAGCTAAGAGGGACCTTCACCCGAGGGAAACAGACCCTCGATGTGCAGGCCTGATACTCCAGGGTGCCTGTGATATGGAGCGAAGGATCTTTAGCGAATATAGCAAGGGTCTGATTGTTGACGATGGCTGCCACGGATGTGTCCAGAGTCGTCTTCGCTGTATAAACGGGCTCGGTTTCGTTCGTCTCAGGAAAGTGCATCATCTCCGGTTTCGGATACACTGTAGGCTTGACGCTATAAAGATTTGAAGGATCGAGAGTGAGTGAGGCCACGATATAGTGGTCTTTTTCAGCGCCAGGGGCATAGACATGGGTGTCTCGATCCGGAGTGATCGTCACCACAAGCCGCACCAGCTCACCCGGGGTCACCTCTTTGTCAGACTGCATGGTTGTCAGCTCGACATGTGGAGAAGGTAAACTCCTGACAGGTTGCGGGAGAGCAACGTCGCCGAAGATGTTCTGGTAAACGTTGTTGGCAGTTAACCTGTTTATGTAGCCGTCTTCAAAGAATCGCTTTTCTATTACCCCCTGCTTATTGATCAGATAATAGCCCGGAACCGGGATGCCGGCCTGGGCTCCGGTGGCCTCAACATTGCGAATACCGAAGGCGTCAATAAGCTTTGACGATGAGTCGGAAAGAAGTGGGTAGGTGATCGATTTCCGCTGCGAAAATTCAGCCAGTACTTCGGGGGAGTCATAACTGACGCCAGCTACATTGATTCCTTTAGCGGCAAACAGTTTCTGTGCGCGCTCGAGATCGACAAGTTGACCCTTGCAAAAAGGACACCAATCGGCGGAACGAAAAAACAGGAGAAGCAGCCCATTCGGACCGGTCAGTGTGCTAAGGGTCTGTGGCTTGCCGGTCTGGTCGGCAAGCGCAATCTCCGGTGCTTTGACCCCGGGCTGCAGGCCGATGATGTGTTGGCCGGGTGCAACTGGCTGAAACGCAAAGGTGATTCCACACATGAGAAGAAGAGGCCATGATGGGGATTTGAATGCCACTGATTCCTCCGGGAGAGCTTGGGGGTAGAGTCTGTTGAATTAGAGCCTGGGTAAGAAAATAAGTTACACCCGCCGCCGCGGATTAACTTAATCGCCTTCCGGAGTTCGGCGGCATGAACGACTTCACAAATCAATAGAAATGGGTGTAGGATGCGCTTGGTTTTTCGCCTTTCGCGTTGACGGGCTCCGGCATGCAGAACCAGCCGAGCTCTGATGAATGGGCGAAGTAATTCTGAATCCTGGCGGCTTGCACATCCGGCGCAAGGTTGCTGCCCTCGAACGCACGCTCGATTGCAGTGGCGATCGAATCACCGTCCCGAAGGTCGGCGAGCAGCAGAAATTCCTCGCGCTCGATACGGCGGTAGTAGACGGAGTCGTCGAAACGATGCACAGCCAGGTAAACATTGGACCTGCTCACTTCGGGCAGTGTTACCTCCGAGGACTGCCGGCGTTCGGACACCGCGTTGCTGACGATGTCGATCGCGGGAGTCACTTTGTGAACAGCGAGGACTACATCGTCTACGGGATACTGCAAGTCCAGTAACTGCAGGTGCGGCTGAAGGCGCAGGGTGGAGTCTCGTCCCAAACCGGCAAAATCCTCCCAGCCTAGAGGCATCAGACTTGCTCCGTCGAACGCCTCAATGTAGGCCCATTCCAATCGAGCCACGTCAACGGCCAGGGCGTGTTGGGGGCCGCCAAGTTCAGGGTAGGACGCGAGCCAGGCCGGCAGCTTGGCTCCGAGATTTCGCAGCGTAAAGGAAGTAGACGGATTCTCGCGCAGGTAAGCCAGCACCAGCGAGTCGAATCTCTCCCCACCGAGAACGGCACGGAGGGCAGGGAAATCTTCCGATACGGCGTCGATCACACGAAACCAATACTGCCGGTTGTAGATCTCGAGCCGCTCAAATGAGGTAAGAAGAGAATTAGGTTTGATATAGCTGGCCGTGATCTCGTCGGAGGGCAGCCCCTGCTCCTTCATGGCTTGCATTGCGAAGTCGGGCGTCAGGGGACGCATCACGTCGTGGGACATGCGTCGCTGGAGTTCCAAAAGGTTCATGCGGGCACCTCGTCGAAAGGTTCAGGGTATAAATTGGCGAGGACTTCGGGTTCGAGTTGCGCCGGCATCGTACGATAGCGGTTTGCTTTGAGCGCTTCTGCATGCACCTCGGCGAAAGACGGGATGTTGTCATCCCACTCCAGCAGTGTCGCCGTGGGCCCCGTGCGCTCGATCGCACGAGCGTACAGTTTCCAGACCGGATCCAGCACCGGATGGTCGTGGGTGTCGAGGGTGTACTTCTCAAACCTGGAGTGGCCGGCGATATGTATTTGGGCCACACGGTCCGCATCGACGCTGTTCACGTATTGCAAAGGATCAAATCCATGATTCTGCGAGGAGACATAGATATTGTTCACATCGAGCAGAATGCCGCAGTCGGCAGCGTGGACGACCTCGTTCAGAAACTCCCACTCTGTCATCTGAGACTCGTGAAACTCCGCATAGCTGCTCACGTTCTCGACCGCGATTGGGATCTCGAGGAAGTCCTGCACCTGCCGAATACGGCTCGCGGTCGTCCTTATGGCTTCGAAGGTGTACGGTAGCGGGAGCAGATCGTGCGTGTACCGTCCGTCTACGCTACCCCAGCACAGGTGATCCGAAAGCCAGGGAGTCCTGGTGCGCCGGCTGAGTTCCTTAAGACGCTTGAGGTGCTCGCGATTAAGCGCCTGTGCTGAGCCAAAGTACATGGAGACGCCGTGCTGAACGACCTTATATTGCTCAAGAATCTGGTCGAGTGTCTTTAAAGGGCGGCCGCCATCGACCATATAGTTTTCCGAAATGATCTCAAACCAATCGACGAGCGGCTTCTCAGACAGGATGTGATCGTAATGTGGGACCCGCAGTCCAATACCGACGCCGTAATCGGTAAAGGCATTAAACCGGTTGGCTGGCATCATAAGCTCCTGTTCTTGACGGAAGAGGCAGAGTTGGAGGCTTGTGCATCGCAAGCCTCCAACAAACACCGGAACTAGCTGGCCTTCGGAGGTGTGGAACCGTCAGTGGCGCAGCCGCCCTTGCCTTTGCAATCATTCTTGCCTGGGTCTGGGCCACCGCCCTGGCCCTTGCAATCGTTCTTGCCTTTGCAGGAGTGCTTGGGTGGATTCGGGGCTGGCTGGTTCTGAGCGACCAGCAGCACGCCGGCGTTGGAGGATACAGTCACCGCAGAGGTGCTGCCCTGCTGGGCGGGTTGTGCATTCAAGCGAGCAGCCGTGCCGCCGAGCAGACCTGCAAATGCAGCGGCGATGGCGAGGGTATTTGCGGAATGGTTCTTCATGGATGAATACCTTTCTGGGTTGGGCCCACGCACCGGGTGCGCTGGACATTTTTGTCTTGGGATTTACTTTGCAGGAGCGAAGATCTTGGTCACGACCCTTCTCTCCTACCGGGTGTTAGAACGAATAGCGAGTGCAAAGTTACAAGCAATCGTTTTTTCCTCTTCAAGGCCGACGCCCAACGTTCGGCTGTCGCGGTGCAGTGATCCCGAGCCGTATCCGTGAAAGCGGCGCTGAGGCATCGAAGACAATGTGGCCACCCTTTTCATAAACACCTAGCTGTTTCCAGAGGAGAGGAAGATCTACGCGAACTGGAGTTTCGCTCCACTTGCTATAAAGATCCTGAAGCACCGAGGTACCCGTCGCCTTATCCCCAACGCTTAAGACGCGAGCGAGAGGCCAATCTTTGTCGATGGTCCCGCCCGCTGCGACAATCGCGCGGAGCGCATCCTGCAGCCCATAAGTGTTGTCCGTCTGCCTGCGTATCTCAACATCCGCAACCAGGCAGAACAAGGCTCCGCCCCAATACGTGCGGCCCCAGGTATGCGTGTGATCCAGGCCACGGTCAAATGCCTCCGGTTCGCCGTGCCACATGCCGCCCAACATGTCGGCCCACACCCGCTCCGTCCCCAGTTGACCCGCCTGTGAACGTGCGATCGGTTCGACGTAAGTGGCGATACCTTCTTCCAGCCAGTGCTGCGAATCTGGCAAGGATGCCAGGGCCATGTGAACCAGCTCATGGGTCACGATCCAGTCTGTATCGAATTCCTGCTGGGTGGTGTGCTGGCCGATGACGAGCCGAGTTACGGCTGGAAAGCCGTCTCTCTTTCCCCAAGTAGTTCCTCGCAAAATCCCGTGTTCGCCGGCTGCCACAACGATCACGATGCGAGCCGATGAAACAGGAAATCTTCCATAATAAGCCGCCACGGCCCGGGCTGCCTTGTTGACCTTAGCGATGATGTAGGCCTTAGGAAGATCGGGTTCTATACCCGTGAAGTCGATTTGCAAGTCGGCCACGCCCATCTGAAATGAAGGAGCGGAAGTCATGGTCAGTCTAATCGGATGCGCCGGCATGATCAGCATGATCAGAAAACAGCTCGAGATAGTTCGCGCTGCTGTCAAGTATGGCGAAGCCGACTGCAGCCGGCGACACAAACAGAGACGCCGTTGCTGAAATCGTCTCATGATCTCCCGTCTGCTTAGAATGGCTGTCTGACGCGCCATGGGGCCGCAGGTTACGGGTTGTTTTGCGAGGATTTGTGACTTACACCGGCGAGCGGTAGAAGGTAATCAAACCATATCTTCTCTGTAACTATTCAGTGGCCGTTGCGCTCTAACGCGACGATGGATTGTGCAAACGGCGAATGCAACTACTGATGAGTATTGATTGATTCCTGTTGACGCGAAGAAAGAAGACACCATGAAACCCTTGCTCCGTTATTACTCACTCGCTGCAGAGAAGATCTCTTATCTGCGGTCGCCATTTTTGCTCGTTGTGCGCCTTTACTGGGGCTGGCAATTCGTCCAGACGGGCTGGGGTAAGATGCACCACATCGAAAAGATCACGGGCTTTTTCATGAGCCTGAACATTCCGTTTCCTGCCTTCAACGCCTACTTCGTATCAGGGTTGGAATTCTTCGGCGGCCTGCTCCTCATCGTTGGCTTTGTATCCCGCTTCACCGGCCTGCTGCTGGCATTCAACATGCTCGTGGCGTATTGGACAGCGGATCATGAAGCGCTGGTTTCAATCTTCTCCGATCCTGGAAAGTTCTATGTGGCCGATCCCTACACCTTTCTCTTTGCGTCGCTCATGGTGCTTATCTTAGGTGCAGGTTTGTTTTCTGTGGACGCGTTGGTTGCGAAGCGTCTCGATGTGCAGGTCTAGTACCTATGACGGGGGCTTGCGAAACCAGAGATGAGGCGCAGTTGATCGCCTCCGTTCTGGCCGGGGAGACGCAGCTTTATTACGAACTTATTCGCCCTTATGAGCGCAGCGTTTACATGATGGCCTTGTCATACATGAAGAATGAGGCTGACGCGGAGGACGTCGCGCAGGAGGCGTTCCTGAAGGCTTTTCACCATCTCGCGACTTTCCGCTCGGAGGCAAAGTTCAGTACCTGGCTCGTGGGTATTGCCCTGAATGAAGCGCGGAGCCGCCTGCGGCACGAGGCGGTCATGCGAATGGAATCGATCGACGATGCTCTGGAGGAGGGCGGTCACATCTCGCCCGCAATTCTGCGAGACTGGCGGGAAGTTCCTTCCGAAGCTTTGGAGCGCAAAGAAGTTCGAGAGATGCTGCAGAAGGCGATTACAAGCCTCCCCGACATCTATCGTGAGGTGTTTTTACTGCGCGATGTGGAAGAGTTGAATAACCTTGAAACTGCGGCCGCCCTCTGCATCACTGTCGGAAACGTGAAGGTACGGCTGCACCGCGCGCGCATGATGCTACAAAAACAGTTGACACCCCTGCTGAGAAATATGAACCCGAAGAGGAGATGGATCCCGTGGTTTTAGACTGCAAGCACGTGTGGGACTGCATCTCCGGGTATTTAGACAACACGTTGTCTCCGGAGATGCGAGATCTTGTGCAAAAGCACCTTGACCACTGCGAAATCTGTTCTGCGATCCTGGATTCAACGCGCAACATTCTGATCCTGACCGCCGACGACCTGGTCTTCGAGCTGCCGGTCGGCTTCAGTGAGCGTCTGCATGCTCGGCTCGATGAGGAGATGGTCGGCTAGAGCGAGTGGTGCAAGGTGAGATGCAGGTACTCTTCTACGCCAATAAGCGCGAGTGTGGCCAGCGACAAAACCAGTTGGGCGAGTTCCGTTCGCTTTTGGCGGAGACTCAATGGCTTTTGCCGCCACTGCGCAGCAGGGCGGTTGCGAAGATGGCGAACATGCATAAGGATGGCGAGATTCAGCAGCGAACCGAGCAGGGCGATGATTATCATTGGAACCCGAATCGAGTCGGTATGAAATCGGACCATCGCTGCTCCTGCCCCCGTGCTCAGGGCAAGTGAGCCTATTCCGATTGCTATGCGGAGACCGTTGATGGCCACGACGGCTCCGCAAATGCTCTGAAGCAGGGCAAACAAGAAACTGGACCAAGCGATCGCGCCTCGGTTGTGCACGAGCTCGTCAGGCAGGAGTGGGGCGGCGGCATCGCGAGATTTGAGCGGTTCAAAAGGAGTGGACGACATAGCGTGTGCTCCGTGGGGGTACATCTTCCGTACCGATCAAGTTTATACGATTGCCTCTTAAGAGGCGGTGCCGTAGATCTTTGTAACCTTTTTGAGCCCAGCGAATCCAATGTCACGGCATACCGTTATCGCTCAAACGCGAGACTCAAACACACTCTGCAGAATCGCTAACTGCGAGGAGATCTCGATGACTTCCTAAGCACGGGGCTGCTATTTTCTGGGGATCGTAAGCCGATGAACCGATTTATTCGCAGGGGATTCCTCGGAGCTTTAGCAGGTTCAGCCGCGGGCACACCACTGCTATTTCTCAGCACGACAGGAGGTCCCGAGTTTGCCGTGGCCATCGTCGCGGGCTCGATGTATGCAGCCTGCGTTCCTCCGGCTCGAGGCGCTTACGCGGACAGCATTATGGCCGCGGCCGCCCTGGGAATTCCAATTTGGGGAATCACCAGCGTTATCTTGCTTCCCGTGCTTTCAGGCAACCACATGGCCTGGAACGCGGTGGGGATGCAAGGGCATTTTGCGCCCCTGGTAGGGTGGATACTCTTCGGGGCCTTGCTCGGCGGCATACTTCAAATCGTCAGTGAGATTGCAGAGATCCGCTATGGTCCGGAGAGCGCGCCGGCATCACCGCCCACCAGCGACCTGACCCGTATCGTGATACTTGGCGGCGGTTTTGGAGGAATGAAGGCCGCAGCATATCTCGAAGAAGAACTCGGCAGCTCCGTCTCCATCTCGCTGGTGAGCGACACCAACGCGTTCTTGTTTACTCCCATGCTCGCCGAGGTAGCGGGGAGCAGCCTGGAGCCCAGCCACATCAGCGTACCATTGCGCAGCAGTCTTCATCAGACCCGCTTCGTGCGCGGGCGAGTCACGAACGTCGATTTTAGAAGAAGAGTCATCGTTCTTGATGGAGCCGGGGCAGAGGGCGTCGAACTGAAATACGATCACGTGATCTTTGCTCTGGGAGCGGTCTCGAATTATCTGGGTCTTAAGAATGTGGAGAGGCTTGCCTTCGACTTCAAAACCCTGCTGGATGCCATTCGCATAAGGAATCACGTGATCGAAATGTTCGAGAGGGCAGATCGGGAAACGGACCCGAGCGTCCGCAGTCAACTCCTCACCTTCGTGATCGCAGGCGGCGGTTTCGCCGGTGTTGAATTGGCCGGCGCGTTGAATGATTTTGCCCGCGGCATTTTTCCCGATTACCGCAATCTCAATATCCAGGAG
The DNA here is from genome assembly GCA_963787145.1 of uncultured Acidobacteriaceae bacterium. Lineage (GTDB taxonomy): Bacteria > Acidobacteriota > Terriglobia > Terriglobales > Acidobacteriaceae > PALSA-350. Next base: position 35,803 of record CAWBBY010000007.1, on the reverse strand, counting down.
TTGTGTGTGACCCTGGTTCACTCCAGGGACCGTATTCTGCCCGAACTGAGCGAGACGCTCGCTGCCTACGCACTCGAAAAGATGAAACAACGAGGCGTAGCCTTCCGCCTTGGTGCGAGGTTGGTCGATGCTCAACCCGGGCTCGTGACCCTGAGCGACGGACAAATTTCAGCGGAAACGCTGGTGTGGACTGCCGGAACCGCTCCCAATCCACTGATCAGAACGCTTGATCTCCCGACCAACGCGCGTGGAGCGATCACGGTAGACAGCACCCTTGCAGTGCCGGAGCACTGGAGGGTTTGGGCACTCGGTGACTGCGCTGCTGTGACAGATAGTGAAACGAAAAAGCCTTGCCCTCCAACCGCGCAATTTGCGCTTCGTGAGGCCGCAACCATCGCGAAGAATATCTGCGCCGCCTTAAAGGGCAAGCCTGCAATTGATTTTCATTTCAGGTCTCTGGGCGCCCTCTGCGTAGTTGGTCACCAAACCGCGTGTGCAGAGCTGACCGTCCCATTCGTGCCCACACGATCGTTGCGCTTCTCCGGCCTTCTCGCCTGGTTTATCTGGAGAGGGATTTATGTTTCTAAACTGCCTGGACTGGAGCGGAAGATCCGAGTCTTGATGGCGTGGACGCTCGAGCTGTTTTTCCCTCGAGACATTATTCAGACCATTGAGCTTGGAGGAAAGGATGCCCATGCCGACCGCGCAGCCATTATTCGCAACGATTAACCAGACCGATGCCTCGCGCCGGGTGTGGAATGACGCGTGGTTGGGACTAGTGGTGGGAGGCGCAGGCGGACTGCTTCAAGGCAGTATACTTCACTCCTCCCTGCTGAGTGCCACTTTGCTCGGCGCGGGATTTGGGCTTGTCTTCGGCCTGGTGTTCTCGAAACGAGCATCGAGTGCAGGCGCAGGACTGATCTGGGGAATGAGCAGTGCTCTCCTGTTTTGGTTTCTAATACTGGCTACAGGAATATCGAAATTCGGCGCGCACGATTCAAACGGCATGCTGGACTATGCTCGCGGCCGCTTCTCGATACTAGCCGCCTATCTTGTTTGCCTAGGGGCGCCAGTCGGGATCGCCCTGGGTATTCGCGGAGGAATCTTGCCGGACAGCTCCAGGCCGCGCTTCAATCGGAGCCGGGCCATCGTCGCCGGCGGTCTGGCAGGGGTAGTCAGTGGCCTGATCTTCGGGCACTGGATGTGGGAAGGGGGATTTTTCCCATTGATTGCCGGTTTGGGCGACATCCAATCGCAGGCCGTCAAAGTCATCCTCCAGTTCTGCGTCGCCTTCATGATTGGAGCAACATTTGGTCTGCTCTTCCAACGCGATGTTCGCGGCTACGGCTCCTGCATGGGTTGGGGCCTGGGTTATACAGTCCTTTGGTGGTTCGCAGGGCCTCTCACGCTTTTTCCGCTGGCAGGGCGGATGCCCTTGAACTGGTCCATGGATGCGGCCACCCAGTTGTTCGGAGCACTCGTTGGTTACATTCTTTACGGGCTCATTCTTGGCGTGGTCTATGCGACGTTTGATCGCGCGTGGGTACGGCTGTTTATCGAGTCCGATCCAATCAACAGGGAGCCGGACGGTCCAGGATTCCGGCTCTTCCGCTCTCTTCAGTGGGGAGCTCTGGCAGGTCTCGCTGGGGGACTGGTCTCCAGCCCCTTCATGTTCGCTGCACATGTGCTATCAAGCGTTGCCGGCGTGGCCACTCAATTGTCGACCTTGAGCGGCCTTTTGGTTCATCTACTCGTCAGCGCATTCATCGGAATGAGCTACGGTGTACTGTTCCGGGATGAGGCATCAAACCTTGCCATGGCCGGTGCATGGGGCTGGGTATTCGGACTGATCTGGTGGTATGTAGGACCTTTGACGCTGCTTCCGCTCATACTCACAGGTGAGATCGACTGGCGAATAAGTGCCGCGTCTGCTTTGCTTCCCTCTCTCCTGGGCCATCTTATTTATGGCGCTTGCACCGCTTCCTTGTTTTATATCCTTGAGCGAAGCTACACGAGCAAACATATGCTCGATCCGAGGATGAGCGCAAGGGAACTTCGCCGCCTTCGCCCGGTCGGTACTCCGGCCCCGGCTCTATGGTTTTTCGCTATGGGAATGGGAGTCGTTATTCCGCTCCTGTTGGCATGATGTCTTCCCACCTCTTCAAAGGGACGGCGTAACATCTGCCGCAACGCAGAAACGATATAAGCATCATAACGAGTGCCCGAAAACGCGCTTGTGACGCCGTATCTGCAGGCTCCGCTCGTAAACACCAGGAAGAGTCGCAGCGATGAATTTTTGGGCATTCGGTACAATTCCGAGTTGCAAGGATTTCGTGCTGGTTGCTCTCCCTTCAGGGAAGTACATGCCTCATGGGTAGATTTACGCGCCGCCGCTTTCTCCTCATTGCCGTTACCGTTGCCGCGACTCGATCGCTGGCAAGACGCTTGGGATTGGCCCAGGCGCCGGAGAACGAGGCCGGCGATCTGAAGCTGTGGTACACCAGACCGGCATCCCAGTGGGTTGACGCTCTGCCCATCGGCAACGGGCGTCTGGGAGCGATGGTCTTTGGCGGAGGCGCAATCCACCCAATTGATCCCCCCTTTAATCCAAAGGACCCGAAGACCGATCAAGCGGCGGGTCCCGTTCCCACCGATCCCGCGAAAGAAACGCTGCAACTGAATGAAGACACACTCTGGTCGGGCCTTCCCGTGGATGGCAACAATCTTGATGCGAAGAATTATTTGCCCGCGGTGCGCCGGGCCGTCCTGGAACAGAAGGACTATCACCTCGCCGACCAGCTCTGTCGCAAGATGCAGGGCCTGTTTGCCGAGGCATACCAACCGATCGGCAGCCTGCATGTGGACTGCACCCACCCCGGGCCGGTGACGGATTATCGCCGCGAACTAGACCTTGCATCCGCGGTGGCGACGACGCACTACAGGGTGGCGGATGTCGAATTTGAACGCGCCGCATTTTCCTCCGCCCCCGATCAGGCGATTGTGCTGCGCGTCTCTGCCGGCAAACCCAACCAATTGAATGCAAACCTATGGATGGATGGTCCGCTGGTGAAAGCGGTGCAGACCCTGAGCGGCAATCGTCTGCTGTTGACCGGCAAGGCGGCAAAGCATATTGCCGGGGCGGGGCATCCGGGCAGCGAGAATCCGGTCGTCCTTTCCGATGTGCCGGGTGAGGGCATGTACTACGCCGCTCTGCTGCAGGTGAATGCTGAAGGCGGCCAGGTGTCTGCACGTGGAGACAGACTTGTCGTCACCGGTGCGACGGCCTTTACGGTTGTGCTGACCGCGGCTACCGGTTACCGCGGATTCGAACAGAAACCCGATACGTCGCAGGCTGTGGTGACGGAACGCGCTACCCGGCAACTCGATGTCGCCCTCCAACAGAGTTACTCTGCCTTGCGAGAGCGGCACACCGCGGATTACCGGCAACTCTTTGCCCGCGTATCCTTCAGGTTGGGGTCAAAACCGGCAGCATCGCTGCCCACTGACCAGCGGCTGGCGAACTTTGCCACGGCTCCCGATCCGTCGTTGCTGGCGCTCTACTTTCAGTACGGGCGCTACCTGCTTATCAGCAGTTCGCGGCCGGACACGCAGCCGGCGAATCTGCAGGGCATTTGGAACTACCAGGTGCAGCCGCCGTGGAGTAGCAACTGGACGTCAAACATCAATGTGCAAATGAACTACTGGGCGGCGGAAACGTGCAATCTGAGCGATTGCACCGAGCCGCTGTTGGCGCTCATTGACGATCTCAGCCACACCGGCGCGCGCGCGGCACAGGAGACATATGGCTTGCCTGGCTGGGTAACACACCACAATATCGATATCTGGCGCGCTGCCAATCCTGTAGGGATGGGCGTTGGCGCGCCAACCTGGGCCAATTGGTGCATGAGCGGTCCCTGGCTCTGCGCCCATCTGTACGAGCACTATCGCTTCACGCGCAACCTCGAATTTCTGCGTGCGCGTGCGTATCCCTTGATGAAGGGGTCGGCGGAGTTCTGTCTGGCGTGGCTGATCGAAGATGGAAACGGGCATCTGACCACCTGTCCTTCCGAGTCGACCGAGAACAACTTCATGGCCCCCGACGGCAAGCCCGCTATGACCAGTGCCGGCTGCACCATGGATATGGCCCTCATCCGTGAACTCTTCATCAACTGCATTGACGCGGCGAAAGAACTAGGGATCGATGAAGAGTTCGCAGCCAAACTTGACGCCGCGCGCGCACGGCTTATCCCCTACCAGATCGGCAAATACGGTCAACTGCAGGAATGGTCCGTCGATTTTGACGAGAGCACGCCCGGTCAGCGGCACATGTCGCACCTGTATCCGCTGTATCCGGGCAGTGAGATCACGCCGCGCGGTACGCCGGAACTGGCAAAGGCGGCGCGCATTTCGCTGGAACGGCGCTTGGCCAATGGCGGCGCATATACAGGGTGGAGCCGCGCCTGGGCTATCGGTTTCTGGTCCCGCCTGGGCGATGGCGATAAGGCGTGGGAGTCTTTGGGGATGTTGATGCAGCACAGCACGAATATGAACCTCTTTGACACCCATCCGGCGGGTAAGACATCGATTTTTCAGATTGACGGAAACTTCGGCACAACTGCGGCGATTGCCGAGATGTTGATGCAGAGCCACACCGGCGCGATCGATCTGTTGCCGGCCTTGCCCGCGACGTGGCCGGCAGGAGAAGTCAAGGGTCTGAGGGCACGCGGTTCCGTTGAAATCGATCTCCGTTGGGAAAATGGAAGGGCGGTAGCTGCCGCCATTCGACCGGATTTCTCGGGCGAATATCAGTTGCGCACACCACCTGGACAGAAGATTCGCACTATTGCCAGTGGAAGCAAAGTTCCATTGCGGACTCACTCCGACGGCAGTATTGGGGTCACGTTGGAGGCGAAGCGGAATTATCGAGTAGAGTTCGCGTAGGGATCGGGATCGTATCCGGATCCAGGTCAATCCGGAAATTGTTCCCCGCGAAAAGTCGACATTCCGGTACTAAAAAATTCGAGACGAGATGGATTCCTACCGGTTGTTACACAAGTAGTAACTGACGTTAGCACATAATATGTCCGGTGTTTTTAGCAAATGAAGTGTCCGCATAGCGGGCGGCGAGGATGGAGCCATGCGCGAGAGCATGGAGATCTATCCGAGGACCGCGGCGGAGCGGGCGATGAAGTTGCAGGAAGTGTTGTTGCGAGCCACATCCGGCAAGATCAAGTGGTGGCAGGCTGCGGAGTTGATTGGGATCAGCGAGCGGCAGATGCGTCGATGGCGGAAGCGGCTTGAGGATCAGGGCCCGAAGGGATTACTGGACCGGCGGCGGCGGACGCCAAGCAGCAGGCGCGTGCCGAAGGAGCAGGCCGACGAGGTTCTGAGCCTTTACCGGGACAAGTACTTCGATCTGAACGTGCGGCACTTTCATGAGAAGCTCGGCGAGGAACATCAGATCGGGTTGAGCTACACGTGGGTAAAACAAGCCTTGCAGGCAGCCGGCCTGGTGAAGCGCAAGGCCAGGCGCGGCGTGCATCGCAAGCGGCGCGAGCGGCGTCCACTGCCTGGGATGATGCTGCACATCGACGGCAGCGATCACCAGTGGTTTCAGGATGAGCGCCGGCACGATCTGATCGTGATCCTCGACGACGCTACCAGCGAGATCTACTATGCGCAGCTGGCCGAAGAAGAAACGACCGCAACCGTAATGGCCGGGCTGCGGGCGGTGATCGAACGGAAGGGGTTATTCTGCTCGCTCTATTCGGACCGCGGAGCCCATTTCTGGTATACGCCGAAGAGCGGTGGCAAGGTCGATTATGAGCGTCCCACGCAGGTAGGCCGTGCCATGAAGGAACTGGGAGTGCATATGATTCCGTCCTACTCTCCGCAAGCGAGGGGCCGCTCGGAACGCAACTTCTCCACCTGGCAGGGACGGCTGCCGCAAGAGTTGCGGTTGCGCGGGATCCGAACACTGGAAGGGGCCAACAAGTTTCTAAATGAGCACTACATCGCCGAGTTCAACCGCCGCTTTACGGTTTCGGCAGCGCAGCGAGGCACGGCGTTCATATCCTGCCGGCACAGGAACTTGGAAATGATCTTCACGCAGCGGTTTGAGCGCACCGTTGATCGGGATAACACGGTGAGCTTTTACAACCTGATCATGCAGCTCGAGCGTGCCGAGTGGCGTCCCACCTTGGCTGGATGCAAGGTGATCATCCATCAGCACCTGGACCGAACACTGACACTCATGATCGCAGGACATCGCGTCGGTCATTACAGCGCGGAAGGAAAACTGTTGACGCCGCTGACCAAAAAACAAATCAAGGCCGTGGAAAAGACGTTGAGAGGAAAAGTCCAAAAACAGACTTTCCCTCCCAACTTGCAAATCCCGCACACTGCGCGGGATTCGCACTTTCCCACCGCCTCTACGGCTACTAACTTATGAAACCGGACACTTCATTTGTTCTCAAAAGCGGACATTTTCACTTGCTAACGACACTGACGGTTAGGCGGTGATACGGCCGGAATCCCAGGATCGGTCTCACAGATGTTCGATTCGCGCCTCGGCGATTTAGCGTGAGCTGAGAAGAACAGCGGCAAACGTCCAGCTTAAAGATACACAGGAATTATCCGAAGTGGTGCGTGTCACGCTTCCAATGAGCCCCTCAACTCATGCGTAGTTTGAGCCGAGCCCTTGTCAAAGGACAGGAGATCGCTAGGCTGACAGTCAAGCACTTCGCACAGCCGCTACAACGTGCTAAAGCGAATGGCCCTGGCCCTGCCAGCCTTGAGGACAGAGAGATTCTGCGGAGTGATTCCCACCAGCTCGGCGAGCGTGTTCAATCGCATCTTCCGCCGGGCGAGCATCACATCCACATTGACAATAATCGGCATGGTTGTTCCCTTCCTCCCATTCAGATGGTGAGCTCATTCTCTTCGCGCAAGTCCACGGCCATGCCCATAAACCATGCGATCACGATAATGATGGTCCCGATGGCGAGCGAGTCGGCGTGGCCTTGGAAAGTCTTCGCGTCCTCAGCGTGGATGATGGCTTGGCGGAAGCGGGAGAACTCGCGAGGGATACGGTAGGTCGCTTCGAATTGGTTAACGGTCTGCATCTTGTGACTCCTCGACGGAAGGCGTCTCACCAGCCGCCCTCACTTGCTAAAGCGCAATCGCCCAGCAAAAAGGGTCACCTGAAGCCACATCGCAGACAAACTTCGCGCCAGGATGCCCCTGAGAGCGGCCGATGGGTTGCCGGGCAGGCTGAGGTGCCTTCCAATTGCAGCAGCTTCGTGGCTGTCAGCCTGGCGTCATGGCGCCGGGAAGGGGGAGTTGACCCGACTTCAAGGCCGCTCCTAAAGGCCATCCTTGGGCGCCTCAGCTTCCGATGCTCCTCGGGGTCAGCCGCAAGTAGCAACCGACTCCCAGACCCTTCTGGGGCACCTGGCTGGTCGGCTGGCTCTCAAAATCCTTGCCTGCGAATTAGCCGCAAGATGAGACAATCTTAAGGTCGTAAGAGAAGGCGTGAGAATGGCTGCCAAAAAAAACCCGCCGCTTGGCGAGCACTGGAAGACGACGGACTGCCAGCTTTACTCCCGCGTCGAATTCATCGCAGAGCAAATGAGAAAACGCCAGAAGGAAAGGCACGCTCCGCTTGTCGAACACCTAACGGAACTCTCCGCTATCGCTGGAGAACTGAAAAGCTTGGACAGCAGGACAGGTACACAGGGCGTATTTGAAGCCCTGCATCGCCTCGACCAAATCCTAACCCGTAGCGGCAGGACGAGCTGCTGACACCGCGGGTAGGCTATCCGGTGCTGTTCGACGTGTTGGGGCCAGCAACGGACGTCGGGGTGCACCCTTAAGAGATCTTTGCAAAGGAAAAAGAAAGGGCAGACCACCACTTCAATCCGCGGTCGTCTGCCCTCTTCTCATACAAGTCCGGGAAGAGTTCTCTTGGTTGAGAGAAAGCCGCCAGACAAGTCTAGATCGGTCCGGAAGTTGGACCGTGCCGACCCGTATCTGCAGACTGGAAGGTCGGTTGGTATTGGTTATTTTTTTGCCCTCACTTACTTGGCCGTGCCCGTCATGCACTTCGTTGCCCTTTGAACTGGGTGGGTGCCGTAGCGTTACGGCTTGGCGGTGCTGCTTTCTCGCCATTCTTGGGCATTGGGCCCTTATAGCCTTGCTTTGGATCGTAGTGATTGTCTACTTTGCCATGGAAGCCACTCTGCCCATGAAACCATTGGCCAGCGCCAATGAAGACACCGCCATTGAACCATTCCGGGCCGTAGTAGCCGGAGGGAGCACAGTTATAAGGCCTGGGGTGCCGGTCGTTCGCCCGCTCGCCACAATTGAACGGCTCAATGCGTGACTTGCCCCGTTGGCGTCAATTTGGTGAGCTGAGAGCAACCGCTCCACTTGCTTACCGAGGGGATCTAAGCTATCCTCTCTCGGTAACCGGGAGGAGAACCTCATGAGCAAGCCTGACGATCTCGTGCAAGGCACTTTAGATCTCCTGGTTCTAAAGATTCTTGCCCTACAGCCGCTTCACGGCTTCGCCCTTAGCAAGAGACTAAAACAGGTTTCCGGGGACGTGCTGCAGGTGAGTGACGGATCGCTTTATCCGGCTCTTCACAAGCTGGAACAACAAGGGTGGATCCGCGCTGAGTGGAAGCCGACCGAGAACAACCGCAGGGCGAAGTTTTACTCGCTCACACGGCTGGGTAAACGGCACCTCGAAGAAGAAGCAGCAAGCTGGGAACGTCTCTCCGCGGCAATTTCCGGTGTGTTGCGGTTGACGGAGGTGTGACGTGCGATTCGGAAACTGGCTGTACACCATTCCACTGCGTCTGCGTTCGTTGCTCTTGCGCCACCTCCAGGATGAGGAACTCGAGGAAGAGTTGCGGGACCACATCGCACGACAGGCGGAGGAGAATCGCTCCCGTGGCATGAGCGAGGAGGAAGCGCGCCTTGCCGCGCTGATGGCCTTTGGAAACGTTGTGGCGGTTCGGCAACAAACGCACGAAACTTGGAGCTGGTTGACGTTGGAGCATTTGTGGCAGGACTTCCGTCGCGCGCTTCGCTCGGCGCGGCGTGCGCCGTTGCTTTCAACGGTTGCCGTGCTTGCCTTGGCCTTGGGGATTGGGCTAAATACTGGCGTGTTCACAATTGTGAATGCGGCCTTCCTCAGGGGTCCAACGAGCGTTGACCCGGCGAGTTTCGTTCAGATATTTCCCCGGTATGCAGGATGGTTCACCGGGGCAGATCAAATCCTCGGTTTCACAACCGAGGATTTTGAGGCAATGCGCAGCCGTTCCCACACTCTCAGTGACGTGTCGGTATGGCGGCAGTATCCCGCCGTTCTTGAACAGGAAAACAAGTACATCACCACACTGCTGGCCTCGTGCAATTACTTTCACGTTCTCGGAATCGACAAACCGCTGATTGGCCGGTTCTTCGCCTCCCGCGAGTGCGACGCCGGAACCCAGGCGCAACTGGCCGTGCTGAGCGAGCCATTGTGGAAGAACGAGTTTGACGCCGATCCGCAGATCATCGGCAAGACCATCCGGTTCAACGAGGTACCCGTGACCGTGATCGGCGTTGCACCGTTCGGCGCTGCCAATCAGTTGCTGGGCGGCGTCGTTCTTCCGTATACGCTGGGGCCTCAGCTCGACCATGCAGGGGATTTAACCGATAGCCCCGACAAGCCCTGGCTTTCCATGACCGGCCGGTTGCGTCCCGGATTCACCCGAGCCAATGCGCAAGCCGAATTGACGGCCATTATGAACCAGCAGGATCGGGCCTACGTGCAGCGAAAGATTTCGACTTTCGACCGCAAAACCTCTCTGATCCTCACCAACGGATCGGAAATCGAACACCCTTCCATTCATGCTCTTGCAGTCGGGCTAACGGTGCTAATGCTGGGGCCGCTGGCGCTCGTCCTCCTGCTTGCCTGCAGCAATGTAGCCGCGCTTTTTCTTGCGCGCACAATTGCGCGCAGGGGTGAAGTCGCCATTCGCCTGGCGTTGGGTGTCAGGCGATCGCGGCTCGCCGGCATGCTGCTGATGGAAAGCCTGCTCATCGTTTGCCTCGGAGGAGCTCTCAGCATGGTGCTCGCTTATCGCGTCCCGCTGATGATCTTGAACCTCCTGGCGCCGGGTCAATCTAGCTTTGACTTGCGTCTCAGTCCCGATTGGCGCGTCTTTGTCTATCTGACGATTCTCCTGGCGGCTGCAACGGTGTTGTCTTCGCTCATGCCTATTCGCGCTGCCTGGAAACTCGATATCCTCACAGCTCTAAAGGGACGCGAGGGCGCCGCTACTGTTCGCTCCCGTACAACCAGCGGCCTCATTATTACGCAGGTTGCTCTGGGCTTCGTATTGGTGTGCGCCGCGGTTATCTTCGGCCGGATGCCAGGTCTCATTAGAGGTATAACTCCCGGATTCGAGATTCATCAGACGCTCACGATACCACTACGTGTAAACACTTCTGGGGACAATCGGGCGAAGGCGCAGGTGTTCTATAGGTTGCTCGAAACAAAGATCCTCAAGATCCCGGGTGTACAGTCCGTTGCGTATGCGAGCCGGCAACCATTCATTCCTTCTCCTCCTGAAGAAGTTCGCCTTCCGCGGCAGACCAAGGGAAACGGGCAGCCTGTCTCGGTCGACGAAGTGTCAGATAATTTCCTTCCCTCATTCGGCATCCGCATACTGCGAGGACGCGGGTTTCGCTCCACAGATACAACTTCGTCGGGTCCAGCCGCGGTGGCCGTGGTGTCGCAGGCGTTAGCAAACGAGTTTTGGCCGGGCAGCGATCCGATCGAAAAAAAAGTCGTTATGCCCGATGATCGCTACCTGACGATTGTGGGTATAGTGGCCAATACCCGTTCAGAGCATTTCGGTCGTCCCGACGAACCGCGTATCTACACGCTTCGCGGTCCTTCCGCCGTTGGCGGAAACCTCTACGTGCGCTTCGTGGGAAACGCAAAGCCCCTGGAGAACGCCATACGAGAAGCAGTGAAGCGCTTGGATCCCTTACAGACGACTGTGCCACAGACAATCTGGGAGGCGGTCGAAGAGCATGCGGAGTTTATCACGATGATGGCGCAGATCATTTTGCTTGTGGCCGCAGTCGCATTGTTAATGGCGGTCACGGGTGTCTACTGTGTTCTGTCGTTAGCGGTGAGTCAACGGACGCGTGAGTTTGGGATCAAAATGGTGCTAGGCGCGAGCCGAGCTGAGGTTTTCCGCTTGGTTCTTTTGCGAGGCGTCAGGAATATCGCGATTGGAATAATCAGCGGAATTGCTCTGTCCGAACCGGCCTTGCTGCTGCTTAACCGATTGCTGGCCACTTCTCCACTTCCACTCCAGCGCTTTGATTCGGCTTTGTTCGGAATTTCCGCAATCCTGCTTGCGGCGGTCTCATTGATTGCCATGTATATTCCGGCAATTCGCGCGATGCGTACCGACCCGATGCGGGTGTTGCGAACGGAATAGCGAAAATCGGAAAGATCGACGAGCACTGGCTGGTTCAGGGCCGGTAGAACCCATGGAGACGGCGTTCCCGAGAACGAGGTTTCCGGTAACTTGACCGGCCTGCGCCGTCGGGCTGAGGCAACGAAAAACGAGACTCTACGGGAACGCTAGAATGTCCCTGATGCCACAGGCCCTAAAAAAACAGGTTGGAAACGACTGGCTGCCTACACTGGCGACGGTCACCACATGCGACCAAACAGGCTCGGAGGTGTCCGAAGGAGCACCTGCCGGGTCAAGCCAGCGCCGGGTCGGCGTGCAACTGGAGCATGATGCGATTCCACTGCCCTCGCTGCCGGACCAAGAGGCAACCTCTACTTCCTGACCCTGCCTCAGTCCGACCGCTTCGTGACCCAATTGCTACTCTTAGCCGCTGGGTATTAGAAGATCGAAAGACGGAGAAGCTGGCTGATGGTGTTGTGAGCTTCCAATTATCGGCAGATGGCGAGAAGATGCTGCTTGCTCTCTCCAACCGCAAGCCGGACGAGCCGCCAGCAACATCGGGTGAAGACAAACCGCCGACCTGGGTGATTGTCCCTAGCAATGCTCCCCTCAAACCGGGCGACGGTGCGCTCTCCTTCGCCGATCTGCAGGTAAGGGTCGTTCCACCGGCGGAGTGGTTGCAGATGTACCACGAGGTTTGGCGCATCGAACGCGCTTATTTCTACGAACCCTCATTTCCACGGCGCGGACACCGTAGCTGACGAACGCCGCTTCGCGCCTTACGTCGCATCGATTGCTTCTCGCGCTGACCTCAACTATATCTTCCAGGAGATGTTAGGAGCCTTTTTCGTCGGCCATCTTCGCGGACGTGGGGAGCGATTCCAAAGGCGGCTCATGTGCCCGGCGGCCAATTTTGAGAGAGTAGTTATCACGCAGACTCTAGAAGCCCATCCTGTCATCGGCTGAGGGGCCATAGAGCGCAGGCACAGGAAGATTGTTCAGCCGGAGATAGACGCCGAGTTGAGCACGGTGGTGGATCTGATGGTTGAGAAACATGGTACGAAACAGTTGTGAGCGCGGACCATCCGCGATGGTCTTATCGCCGAAGACCATCGTCCAATTACGTTCGAGCTCGGCATCGGATTGCTGCAGAAGAATATCGCGCAGCTCGGACGAGGTCTGATCAAAAGCGCGCACCGCACCTTCAGTGGATTCAAAGATCAGTGGGGGAAATTTCTGCTTGGCGAGGTCCATTTTCTCTACCGTGAGGATGGTGGTTGCAAACCTGGGCAGGGTGGCCACGTGCATGGTCAGCCGGCCCATCGGCATCGACTTCTCATGGGGCTTGAATTCGGCAAGATGGGCGGGGATGCGCTCCAGCGTCGTGCGGGTATTTTTTGCCTCGACGTCATAGTCCTGAAGCAGAATTTCGGCGATGGTCATAATGAAGCCTCCAGAGGAAAAGAATAATCGCAGAAGACGTGTTCGCCAGGCAAGAAATCTCTGCCTATGACCACTGGGCACTGTTAATCGCGAATCTGCCAGACCACCGATCACATCTAACACAAGTACCACCCATCTCCACCCAAAAGGTGCCTATGAAATACAACACTCTTGGCCACACGGGCCTTCTCGTCTCGGAGCTCTGCCTCGGTACCATGACCTTTGCCGCGGGCGAAGGCATGTGGAAACCTATTGCGGGCGTCGAACAAAATCTTGCGGACGAACTCGTCCGGCTCTCCCTGGACGCGGGCGTCAACTTCGTGGACACGGCGGATGTTTACACCAACGGTGAATCGGAGAAGGTGCTCGCCCAGGCGATTGCCAACCTGGGCATCGCGCGCAAAGATATCGTAATCGCCACCAAGGCCTTCGGACGGACCGGCCCTGGCCGCAACGACGTCGGCGCTTCTCGGGGACATATCATGGATGCGGTTGAGGCCTCGCTCAAGCGACTCAGAACCGACTACATCGATCTTTACCAGATCCACGCTGCCGACCAGGTCACTCCTATTGAAGAATCCCTCCGCGCTTTGGATACCTTGGTTACGCAGGGAAAAGTCCGCTACATCGGATGCTCCAACTGGTATGCGTGGCAGATCATGAAAGCCAATGGCATCTCCGAAGCAAAAAATCTCGCCAAGCTCGATACGCTGCAGGCCTATTACTCCATCGCAGGCCGTGACCTCGAACGGGAGATCGTGCCGCTGCTCGAGGACCAGCGCACCGGGCTCCTGGTCTGGAGTCCTCTGGCCGGCGGACTCCTTTCAGGCAAATTCTCCCGCGAACATCAAAAGCCGGAGGACTCAAGACGTTCGGCCTTTGATTTCCCCGTCGTGGACAAGGAGCGCACCTGGCGCATCCTTGATGTCCTTCAGCCCATTGCCAACGCTCATGAGACTAACGTGGCCACGGTTGCGCTGGCCTGGATTCTTGCCAAACCGTTTGTCACCTCCGTCATCATTGGGGCCAAACGTGTCGATCAACTACAACAGAACCTATCCGCGGTCGATCTTCAGCTTACTGAAGACGAGATGCAGAAACTCAATGAGGTAAGCGCGCTTCCGCCTGAATACCCGGGCTGGATGATTCCTTTCCAAAACAGGATTCGTCTTGCCGATGTACCGCGCGCCTAGGGCAGTTTCGCAATGGGTATAGACCGAAGCTAATAGGCCTTTTCGTGGTCCCGGCGCGTCCCACGGCTCGCCGGGGCAGGCGGGACCACACCTCGCGATCTTTATCGTGCCAAAGTGATTGCGAAACTGGCTTTAAACCGTGACCGGCCTTCGTACTCCGGGGGCCGGTTCGTGCCCTTGCCCCTCGGTCTCAAGCGATGCAGAGATGACCAAACCCGCGCCTACGCACTCCAGCAGGATGCGCAGTCCCAGGCTTGGCTCGGACACTCCAAAGATCCAAACGGCGCCGCCGATCGCGGCTCCTGCCGCTGCTCCGACGAACAAGCGTGTCGACCGCCGGCGAGGAACTCCAGCCAAAGCAAAGATCCCCAGCGAGAAGAACGCACTTAGGATACTCTCGGACGCGCCCAGCTCGATCTCACGAATCGGCATTTGGCGTGGGAGCCAGGGGAAAAGGCGCCCGGGTAAGCGAGGTCTTCTCGCTCCCAGGTCTGCATGCGCGACTAGTTTTCCATCCACGTACAACCTGGAGAAACGTCCGTCGTAGACTGCCGCCACAAACGCCGTGCGGTTGAGCGAGAGAACAGGTCCGGAATACAGCGCGGGGTTGGCCCCGTTCCCGCCAGAGGCGGGCGTCCGCAGACGGAATGTGAGCGTGTCGTGGATCTGGGCCAGGGTAAAATTGCGGTTGTCGCGATCTTGAGAATACGTGATGATGCGCGCGGGACCACTCTGTTCGAGGTTGTTCGTCTGCATGGAAACCAGAAGTGTGAGCTGGTTTTGTCTAACCAGCGCGTCATGAAAACTGAGTTCTTCGTTGCTGGACAGAAGCGAACGGCCGTAAGGCGTCTGGGAATTCGCAGCCCGTAACAGCCCGCCACCCGGGAACGCTGTGTAGTCTGCATGTGCCGCCTGGCGCGCCAGATCGTCAATCTGCGATGGAGCCATGGCAAAGGGATAGATTTGAAATTCTGAGATCGTTCCAACCCAAGGCCGGTCGCCGGTCAATTCGTTCCCGATTGCCAGGTGAAAGCTTGGGCTCCAGTTGGAGAAATCTGATCTTGTGGGATGGTCGACGAGCAGGATAACGCCGAATATCGCCGCTGGAATTCCCACCGCCGCGAGGGGCCGAGGTATCCGCAGCGATTTCGGATCGATGCCGGTGGCCCAGAGCCAAACCAACGCGACCAGGTAGCCGACCAGGGCTCCGCACGTATTGCTTGTGATATCAGCGCCTGACGGGATGCGGTCTACGTATCCGATCTGCAGCACCTCAGCAGCGGTTGCTAGAGACAAGCCAGAGAGGAATGTACGCAGGAGCGACGAACCGCTCAGGGCGATCCCCAAAGGCATGTACAAGAGGATATTGTTTAAAAAATCGTCAACTTCGAATTTGTTGCTGATATACCTGAGCGAAGGATGCCGGAGTCCTACCGGGATCATGGTGGCCGCGACAATCACGGCGACTGAGGGAGCCAACAGTCGAAGGCGCAGGCGCGGTAGCGAGAATAGCTTCAAAGGGAGATCGGCCAAGGGGGAGTGCAAGTTCGGGAGAAGTGCTCAAACCGGATTTACGGGGGCGTGACTTTTCGAGTTTACAAACTGCTGTTGGGCTCCAAACAACTGAAGCAACGCTTCGGAGGCCGCAAGGGCGTCGTGGGATTTGAAGTCCGCAGCGAGTTGCAGCGCCGTTGCGGTCGGCGCCAACGCTCTTAGCGATCCCAGGATTGTCGTGTAGCAGAACTGCTCGCTATCAGGGCCGACGAGAATGTAGTCAACGTGGTCCACCTGCAAGAGGATTTTGGCGTCCCTGAAATAGCTCGCCGATTTCACATCGAAGCCATGTTGCATCAGCACCGTCCTCACAAACGAGCACAGGTCTGCCGACTGATCAAGAACCAGCACCCGAAGGCCAGCCTTGCCTTGCGACTTCTGATCCATAGGCCGATTCAGAAAAGACAGGATTGCCTCGTCTTCCGTGGGATGGACCGGCAGTACGCTGGAGAGCATCGTCAACTTCAGCAGGGTCACAACGAACGGCTGTGGAGCGGCCAACCGGAGATCGCCCCCGCGCTTCCGCAGCCGGGAAGCGTATCGCACCAGCAGCCCGATTCCGATACTGTCCACGCGATCCACCTCGCTCACGTGGAGCACGATTCGAGGAGCTTCACGCGAGGTAAGTTCGAGGGCTGCCTCCAGGGATTTCGCTTCCTCGCCCGCAACAATGCGGCCCTGACACTGGATAATGTGGACGTTGCCACAAAAGCGCGATTGCAGACTCAGCGGCATGGTTTCCTCGTGTTAGTGATTCGCTATATTACAGGACAAAAGTCAAAATATGGCGGTCAAAGTGCAGGCTGGGATCCAGCGGGCTCGTTACGGAACATCGTCCCGGATTAGTTATCATAAGGGTGGCGGTGTTGTTAAGTAACCCTTACCGCAGGAGTATCTATGCGCACTCCAATATTCCAACTCGATGCTTTTACCAACCGCCGATTCGCGGGAAATCCCGCCGCAGTGATGCCGATGAACAGCTTTTTGGGCGATGCGACGCTCCAGGCGATTGCGGCCGAGAACAACCTGGCGGAGACGGCTTTTTTGGTGCCGGAAAACGGCGACTACCGGCTGCGCTGGTTCACGCCCGCTACCGAAGTGCCGCTTTGCGGCCACGCCACCCTGGCCAGTGCAACGGTGGTCATGGAGAGGTTGGAGCCTAAACGGAGCAGGGTGGTCTTCCACTCGGCCAGCGGGCCGCTTACCGTAAACCGGGCGGAGACGGGCTATGTGATGCAGTTCCCGGCCAGGACAGCCGACCCGATTCCGCCGCCGCCGGGGTTAGCCGAAGCGCTTAGCGTCGTTCCCACGGCGGTGTTTGCGAACGCCTTCAATTACATGGCTTTGCTGGCGAATGCGCAGGCGGTACGTGAACTTTCTCCGGATATCGCTGCCATCGCCCGCCTGGACCGCGGCGGACTGATTGTGACCGCGCCCGGGGACGGCGTCTATGATTTCGTAAGCCGTTACTTCGCCCCCGCCAAGGGCATCCCGGAAGATCCCGTTACCGGCGCGGCGCACTGCATGCTCACGCCCTATTGGGCCAAGCAACTCAACAAGAAAGAGTTTCGTGCTTTCCAGGCTTCGCGGCGCGGTGGGGAGGTCATTTGCCGGCTTACCGAGAGTGGTGTCGAACTGGAAGGCTCCTGCGTCTTTTATCTCGAAGGCGAGGTAGAGATCTGACACTGGCTGACGAACCCTATTCCCAAACTCTGTCCCAACCGCAAAGCGATGGGGGGCCGCGACCTTGATTGGGTGATCTCGACCGGTCGAAAGCTTGCGGTGCAGGGCGGTAGTATCCCACATCTCGCGAAAAACGAGCGAGATGTGGGGCACCCATCGATTTGTGGTCAGCAAAAATCCGACAAAGATTACCGTAAGCTTCTGCGAGGGGTTTTCAGGCCAGTCTTAAGTTTGTTGTTGACCTCTCTAACCACCCGAGCGGCGAGGGTATGCTTATGCTCTTCAAGAAAAGCCCTGGCCTCCTCTGGATGCTTCTTGGCCAACTCGCGCAAAGCCCAGGAGAGCGCCTTCACAACCATGTCTTCCAGGTCTGCTCCTAGCAGAGAGCAGACCTTTAACACTCTGCGAAGGTCATCGGGAGTGCCGCGCCGGCTAAGCACAACCGTGCTGACGAGCGCTGTACGTCTCCACCAGCGGTCTTTGCTGCGAGCCCAGGTGGCAATCATTCGGTCGGGGATTCTGCCCTGCGCCCAGAGCGGGCCGGAAAGATACATGGCGAAACAATCGACCGAAGACCAACTATTGAGTCCTTTGCCCAACTTCAGAAGGTCGTCCGTTGTGAGTCGTTCTAACGTGGGCCGATGGCGGTTGACTAACTCATAAGAGAAAAATCGCAGAAGATCTGAGTTCTGGTCGAGCACCTGAAGGGCAAGTTGAACAACACTCTCAGGCGGGTCGTCCGCGATGCGGCGGGAGAACTCCCGGCGGAGCGCACGAACCATCGGAGTAGTAGGCGCCGTCAACTGATCTAACCGGGCGTGAATCTCCTTGGCCAGCCGGACATTCTCGGACGACGGCTTCATATTTCGGTTGAGCGATTCAGTCGGTGGACTTGTTGTGAGTCAACCGCTCTTTCACCTTCGACCGGTTCTTCATTGGCGGCGGATTGGTATTGCCCCACGTGGCATGATTCCAGGTGACGGCCTGCAGACCATCGTGGCCGGGCTGGAAAACCATCGGAGGCTCGACCGGCTTACCCTCCACGGCGTCGAACGTGACCTTGACCTGGCTGCCGGAATCGACCCAATGGCCGAAAAGTGTTGTGGTGCCGTTACCCGGGTCCTCCGTAACGGTAGCCGTGCCGTCCGCGCCCAGGCTTAAATTCATGGACGGCCCAGCCTGCGCATCGTCGCGTGGATGCGATAGATAAGTTCCGACAAATTTCGAATGGGTGGTGGTGCTGGCTGAGAGCGCGGCCGCCGCTGTCAGCAGCCATATTGCACAGGCCGAAACCTGAAGAGGGAAGCAGTTGATAAGTCTCATCGCTCCTTCCATCATGGAACGCAAAGTCAGTCCTTGCAAGAGGCGGAGCCGGCACAGGTCGACCCCGCTTGTGGGCGCGGGTCCGATTCTCCCATCCTTTATAGTTGACAGAGTCAACTGATGTGAATGACTATGCAATATATGGGATCGCGTCCCATCCCGCCGGCAAGCCTGACCAGCGAAGCTGCCAACTTCCGCCGCTTTAACCGGATGTATACGCGATTCATCGGGACATTGAACGAAGGGCTGCTTAGCAGCGATTACAGTTTGGCCGAAGCCAGAGTCCTCTACGAGCTGGCGACCCGCGTCGCGCCGAAGGCAAGCGACATCTCGGAAGGGCTTGGAGTTGATCCCGCGTATCTGAGCCGCATGCTGGGAAAATTCGAGCGCGCCGGCCTCTTACGCAAAAAAGCTTCTGAACAGGATGGCCGCTACGCCGAACTGGTGCTCACGGCGCGGGGTAGAGCGGCGTTCAAGAAGCTCAATGCTCTTTCTGAAGAACAGGCTCACAACATCCTTCAGGACCTGCCCCCTGCAGCTCGAATGGAACTCATCCATTGCATGCAGACCATCGAGAGCATTCTTATAAAAGTCGATCGCAACCGGCCACCGTTCATCCTGCGTCCGCACCGTGTGGGCGATATGGGATGGGTGGTTTATCGGGAAAGCGTCGGTTATGCGGAGCAATACGGATGGGACAACACGTTCGAAGCTCTGGTTGCACGAATTGTGGATGGATTTGTCACCAACTTCGATGCCGGCCGGGAGCGCTGCTGGATTGCGGAGATCGATGGTCAGCATGTGGGGCACGTCTTTCTGGTCAAACATCCGAGCGAACCGCGGACGGCGAAGCTTCGTCTCCTCTTTGTCGAGCCATGTGCCCGGGGCGTTGGCCTTGGGGACGCCTTAGTGAATGAATGTATCCGCTTCGCGCGCACAGCAGGCTATCGGAAGGTCATTCTCTGGACCCAGAGCATTCTTACTTCCGCACATCGCATCTACAAGAAGGCAGGCTTTCGACTTATCAAGGAAGAGCCTCACCACAGCTTTGGCCATGATCTCATTGGTCAGGAATGGGAATTAGATCTGACCAGAGATATTCTCAACGGTCATTCCTGAGAGTGCGGCAGTGCATTCCCCGCGCTGCACATCAAACGGCCAGAGCCTCTATCCATTCCTTGAGATGGCCCTGGCTGCGCACATACGATTTCAGGCCACTCCAGAGTATCAGGGCGCCCAGCATGTTGGCGGTTGTCGCAACCACGAGAAGCGAGGATCCCACCATATTGTCGTTGCGGAACAGATGATCTGTAAGCAACGCCACTACGGTCGGGCCAGCGCCGAGGCCAATCAGGTTGATCGTAAAGAGATATCCGGCACTTACCTGGCCACGCATCTGGCTGGGTGTGACTTGCATGAGGGCCGCCGGAGCTACACCAAGGGGAACTGCTTGAAAGAAGACAAGCGGAGCCAACAAGACAATGGCGAGATGTGCGTTGGGGACCAACAGGTATGCGATGCCTGATAGCGCGGCCGCAAGCGCCGCTATCATCGCTACCCGAAGATAGGCGTCAGCGTGGCCGCGCGCCGCGAGGCGGTCGGCCAACCAGCCACCACAGGCAATGCCCAACGCGCCGGCCACAGCCGTGACCGTTCCGAAACCCTGGCCGGCTTCCGCCGCAGTCCAGTGGTGTTGCCGAACAAAAAAAGTTGGGACCCACGCTACGCCGGCGTAGCTCGCCAAAGTTACAAATGCAATGCCGAGATGATGACAAAGGTAGGTCCTTCGATTGTCTTTGACATAGGCGAATAGCTCTCGGAAAGGTACACTCCTGGTCTGCGTACGACCACCGCGGCGAACCGGCTCCGCGAAGGTGTACATAAGCAGCGCAAGCAGCAGGCCGGGAAGTCCCACGGCGAAAAACACGATTTGCCAGGAACGAACGTTACCCAGCAGCGGAATCGTCCAATCAGCTCGGCCTTTTGTCCAGCCGACCACAAATCCGCCCAATACCGACGCGAGGCCTGTGCCGATGTAAATGCCCATGCTGTAGATGCTCATCGCGGTAGCGCGCCGGCGGGGAGGGAAGTAGTCTGTAAGAAGCGAGTAAGCGGAGGGCGAGAGTGCGGCTTCGCCGACGCCAACTCCCATGCGAAGGAACAGCATCTGTGCGAAGTTCCTGGCTAGTCCGCATCCGGCTGAGAATAGGCTCCAGGTCGCGATACCGCCCACGATCAGGTTTCGGCGACTATGTGAGTCGGCCATGCGCCCGATGGGAAGACCAAAGAATGTGTAGAAGACCGCGAAGCTGAACCCCATCAGCAGGCTCACTTGCGTGTCAGTGATGTGAAGATCGTGGCGTATCGGACCGACGAGCAAGCTCAGTATCGTGCGATCGAGAAACGAGAACACGTATACCAATGTCAGCAAACCGAGTACGTACCAGGCGCGACTTGCAGTTGGATAGGGCGGCTCTTCGGCCGCCTGCAGCGGGAGCTTGCTTTCGAGCTTGCCGCCCATCCGCGCACCTCCGCAGGCGATTTGGTTTGTCGAGAAGCATACCACAGCCTCTCGCTCTACTTACGCTTGCTCAATAGGTCCAAAGTTCGCTGATGACCTCAGCGCTTCTTGAACTCTTTATCTGCAAATTCGATAAAGTAGGGCCAGTTGGGCGCGGGCGTGTGCCCATATTCGTGCTGGCGGAAGGCGACGTCGCCTGAATCGATGAGTGTATCCATCGGCGGAAACGTGCTTGTCCCCAGGCCTTTGGCGCCCAACAGATCCCAGACCGGGCTGGCGGCGACGGCAGCTATGAACATGCCCTGCGCGTCCTGCCAGGCATCGCCGGGAACATAGACCGGATCGGTGAGTAGCGCCCCGCCGCCGATGAAGATAGCGCGCGGCGCCACCAGTGCGATGAATTCATGGCTATCTACCGGCATATCGTTGGCGGAGTGGCCGACCGCACCATAGCGCATGAAGTTACCGGCGAACCAATGGAACTCGCTTGTCCCCGTGATGTTGCCCATTGTCTCGCCATAGTTGCGGCGATAGAGATCCGCGCCGCCCGCACCCGAAGAGGAGATGAAGCTGATGGTGAAGCGCGGGTCGTCCACCTGGGCCACCAGGGCCGCCTTGCCACCGCGTGAATGGCCCATGACGCCGACTTTCGTGCTGTCGACATCGGGATCGGTCTCGAGATAATCGAGCAGCTTGCTGTCGCCCCAGGCCCAGGCCCGCAGCACGCCCCAATCGTCGAGCGAGCGCGGCTGGCCCTTGTTCACCAGGCCGATGATGCCTTTATCGAGACCGGCGCCATTGTCGGCCTGCACGTCGCCGGAGTTGCGGCCGACAAAGCCCCATCCATGGGCCAGCAGCAGCTTGGCAGAATCAGGCGCATCGGGCGGGGAAGCGAGCTGATGCACCACTTGGCCCGGCGCAGGAGCGGGGCGCGTGAAAACCGGGCGCGGACGTATCGAACCGCCGCCGATGATGACAGGCACCCTCGTGCCCTTGGTGCTGGACGGCGTTACAACATCTGCATGGATATCAACCGTAATCGCCGGGTAGGCCGAGTTATCCACATGGCCGGTGATGTGTTTGACGATGGCGGGAATGCCCTGGACGGTTATCTGCTCCACGCTGTCCACTTTCCACGTCACGGCGGGAATGTGCGCGGGATATTTGCCATAGACATTTTCGTCGAACATCGCTTTGATTTCGGCGCGGCGCTTCTTCCATTGCGCCGGCGTGGTCACCTTGGTCCCGTCGTTCATGGTCAGCACGTCAGGGAGTTTGGGATAGGGATTGGCCTTGGACTCATCGTAGTTGGCATTGCCCGGCTTGCCGATGTCATAGGCCGTCGCCGCAGGCTGCATGGCGGTGATGCCGAGCAGTTTGAGCTCGCGAGCACGCTCCGCCGCGGAAGCGGCGGTAATCGCGGCACGATCAGTGGCGGCAGGTGGCACCACCGGCGTCTGAGTCTGCGCAGCCGCGGCTGCGGTCAGGGTGAGGGAAACGCCCCAAGCCAGGGACGCGTTAAATCCGAATAGGGTCCGGGAGGTCATATTTCCTCACGCCTTTCTTGGTCAATTCAACATATTTAGAACGGATGGGAACACTCCGGCCTGGGCCACAAAGATATCACTCACGATTCTTCCAGGCAACGAATGAACCACCTTCGAGCAGGTATGCGGGATCGATTTGCTGGGTGGGGTCCTACGGAATCGGCACCATCATTAAGGACACAGTGGCGGGCACAAAGTGACTGTGCGCAGAGGCAGGCTCAACATGCCTCGTTCATCCGGGAGTAGTGCAGGAAATTGTAGAGTGGAGGCGCGGGATGGAATTGAACCATCAAATAAGGCTCTGCAGACCCTCCCTTTTTTGTTTGGGTTCCGCGCCATCTCTCACAACGCCGATATGGTGACAAAAATGAACCAGGGTGTTACGGCAGGCCCTGGTTCACACCAATTTAGTCGGGTAGTACCAGGCGCGATCCTCGTCGTTCCCGCTTCATAAAGTCCCTCCCCCGAAAGAATCGATGAAGGGGTTCGTGGAGAACCGCGCTTGAGAACAGAGCATACGTTGAACGGGAAGATAATGCTTGTCCCTTTGAGTAACCTGCGTCCTTCTATGTGGTAATCACCGGTAATCGTGGTCCACCCTCGTACCCAATACTGATTACCTAAGTGTCCCGTAACACTTACATTTATAGAGTGGTCTTGCCGAAACGTGATCTGATTCGTCGCAATGCTTGCTACCGTTCCTCGATGGCGTTGTACTTTGACTCCCGGCTGCCCACCTTCACGAAAAGATGTTTGCCATCGTCTCGCAGCAGGAGAGGCGTTCCAGGCTGTAGGTGAGAGAGCGAATCGTTCCTGCTGAAAGTTCTGCTCCAGGTCAGCATCACCCTCTCGACGATGCTACCCGACGTTGCGGTGGGCGGGGTGAGGGCATAGAGAATCCCCTCCGATTTAACCAGGTATTGTGCCTGGTAGTCATCGCTGCACATCTGTTCTGCGCTGCGAGGGCAGTTGCTTCCGGAAGCCTGCAAGGGGAATGAGACGAGGGTTCCATCGTGATAGCTTGCCGGCGCAAGGTTGGCGGCGAAGGCTGCTCCGGTAAACGCGAAAAGGCCCGCTATAAGGAGTTTCATCGAAGTAGTGCTCCTTTGGCGACACATTCCCTTTACCAAGGCAGTTTCGCAATTACTGTGGCCTGATAAAGATCGCGAGGTGTGGTCCCGGCGCGCCGGGACCACGAAAAGGCCTATCGACTTCGGTCTATACCAATTGCGAAACTGCCGTGGGACGAGAATGCTCTGACCTACTTTGTCAAAAGTTCTGTTTTTTTCCTCTCCCCCGAACGGATCAATGCGGTCAGATCGGCAGTCGAAAGTTACTTCCTGACACCGAATCGCCGTCGACGCAGTGCCGCTGTACCAGGGGTAACCGGAAATGTGTTCGCTGGCGAAACAGGTCACGAGAGTTCATTTGGGACAACTACCTGATTGTTTTCTTTGCCTTACCACGAACGCGTTCGATGGGTACGACGGAACTGTGTAGCCGGGAGCTATCAAGCCATGGAGGGCACCGACGGAGGGAAGCCAACTTCACTACCTAAGTAACACGGGCGCGACGGCCGAACACTTCATGGTGACCTACGTCATCGCCGAAGGGGCCCGACGAGCGGCTTCGCCCTGCGCCGCCACCCGCGGAGAAGGGGAGCCATGCTGCGGCATTGCCCGCCATCGCGTCGCGCGTTCTGGCATAAAGCCCGATAGCCACGCGATGGAACTTTTCATAAGAAGGAGATCGCGATGGTAACGCTTAACGATGAATCTTGCCTAACCCTCCTGATCTCGGCCAGGGACCTACGGGCGTACATTCTCTTCTTCAGCAGCAACGATCGTGCCCTGATGATAGAGGATGTGCCACCCGTTGGCGGTACTCTGCCAGATCGTGGCGCGGCGGGTAGTGCGCTCACCCTGGCGTAAGGTGTAAGTGAAAAGGTACGTATCGGGAGCGAGGCGGCGAAGGCCATAGTCTGAGCATCGCCAGCCTGCCGCATCTGCGTCCACGGGGGGACTTAATTCCAGAGTCCGGAGGATGAACTCTCGACTATAGCGCCGGCCCGATGCGCCAACTTCCCAATACTCCGGCGCCATAGCGTTTTCAAAGTCGATCTGCGTGGCGCCGAAGTCCGGAGTGTGAAAGATGGGCTCCCTTCGGCGGAGTTCTCCAAACACCCGGAGAAGGTCAGAGCCGATGTGGGTGAAAACCATGTTGCCCGCCATGCGAAGATTGTAAGCGCGCGAAAGACTTCTCCAAATTGGTGGTGGGAGCCCCCGCATTTATTCGAGGGAAGGAGGGCTTTAGCGCTCCGAAAAAGCGTCTCGACTCTGATCACGCGCTTCCCCGGATTTCCTGTGCAGCTTGGTGGCTCCGGCGCGCTTCTTGCGGCTTTCCTTAACGAAAGCCACATACGCGGTCGTGTCCAGCGCAGCGTACAGGAAATCCGGGTTTAGCGCTGGCAATGCCAAAGGCTCATGGGTCCCAGCGTGAGAGGACCGGAGAAGAGAAACCATCCGCTCCCTAAACCCGGCTGTTTGGGACAGCTCTGAAACGATTTAGCCGCTCCGCTCACTATTAACTGAATGGCGCTCGCGGTCTTCAATGCGCCGTCGGCGAGCGTTCAATCGGTGGAAGAGGCTTTTCTAAGTTCTCATTAGGCCCAAAGGCCAAACCGCCTTCGTACGTGGTATTGAAAGGGCGAATAAAACCAAGGCGTTTCGGAAGAAACATGAAGAGGAACAATGCCTTCGCTCTGATCCTTGCCGTCGGTCTCGCCGCGGCAAGGTTGTCCAGCGGCCCAGCGACTGCAGTACCGAATACAGTCGAGACGCGCTCTGGCGCGCCTTTCCCTAAGGCCGCCGCCAGTCATTCACAGGCGTCTACGGGCGAATATCGCGACTGTACCGCCTATGATCCGTTGCCCGATAACAGCCCCTATCCGCACGATGAAAACAAAGCGGCGGCTACCAGCGTTATCAATACCTTCTTCGCGGTCGACCCGGCTGCTCCGGCGGGTTCATGGTCAACCAAAACTGACCTGCATTATGCGCTCGCCCTGGTTCCAGATCCATTGCATACCAACTTGAGCCTGACCTTTGACCGCGAGATGGTCGCTTTACAAGAGGCCGCCCAAGATGATGGTTATAATTACAACTCAAACTGGCTGCCTTGGGCGTTAGAGTCCCAGAGCTTTCCCCTACTTGTAGATCAACAGGAGGGTTCAAAGCTAGCGCAAGATCGCGAAGCCTGTCCCGGTATCCTGCTTATCCGTCAGAGTGTGGGGGAGGCCTCCAGCGCCAGCGAACCACAGGACGCCGATGGATCCGGCCTGATTGTGCTGGTAGTTGGGGAACAACCCACCGGCGGTATCAACGAAGATCAGTGGGCCAATGCAATTCACTGGTTAGCGAGCAACGCTTCACAACAAAAGGGAAACCCCCGGTCGCGAATCTTCAACCTGCTCGGACCGTCTTTTAGCGGCTCGCTCGTCTCCCTCGACCGCGATCTAGGTGCAATCTACCAGAATCATAGTGTGGACTCTCCCGAGTTCGTTTCCAAGTTCAACTCCGTCAGCATTATGAGCGGAACTGTCAGCGCTTGCCTTCCAATTCAATGGTTTCGGAAACGCCTTTCAGGCGATCTCATTGCTCCAGGCGGAATCAGCTTCCGCAGCTTTCGGGAGAATGATGAGCTCAACATATATCGTTTCTTCAGTTATCTCGTGCAGCAAGGAGGAGACGCTAGCGACACCGCAATCCTTTCCGAGGATGAGACAGCCTACGGTGCGACTCCCACAGGTAAAAGCACTAACGATGGGACTCCGAATCCTTCCCCATGCGAGTTCCCCTATCCGGCGGATAATCGGCCTGTCTGGCTCTATTATCCTCGTGACATTTCCGGCCTGCGGGCGGCGTACCAGGCGCAATCCATTTTTAGCTCCCCAGGTCCCTCCGGCGCTGATCATCCGTACCACGCGATCCTGCACGCAGGTACAAAGCTCAATGAGGATTCAGCCGATATAACGGACACCATCCAGAGCTATAGTGGGCAGACGGCAGCCATAGCCCAAGAAGCAGTTATGTATGGCATTGTAAGTTATCTGCGCGCCCATCATACCCGTTACCTGGTACTCCGCAGTACGAACCCACTGGACTCTCTCTTTCTGACCCGTTTCTTCCATCGCGCCTATCCCGAGGCCCGCATCGTAACCATGGGTGCAGACTTGCTCTTCAGAAGAGAGATCGACACAACGGAGTTTCGCGGCGTACTGGCACTCTCGAATTATCCACTCTTGCCGCGCAATCAACATTGGTCCGCATTAGTTAACGATGATCTCCCAGCACGGCATGCGCACCGAGCTTTCGAATCCCAGGATATGGAGGGCTCTTATCTGGCAGGCCGATATCTCTTTGGCGATCCAGTTGTAGGTGATCAGCTGAATCACGGAAGTCTAGCACTACCGTTCAGGCCGCTCCTGCCTGACTTTGCTGACCCTTATTGGCTCCATTCCCCGCGTGACACCTCGTGGAAGCCACCCACATGGCTGGAGGTAGTAGGTGTGGGCGGCTATTGGCCGCTCGCCGTACTGAACGATCATTCGACTCCGCCGCTAA
Source organism: uncultured Acidobacteriaceae bacterium (assembly GCA_963787145.1). GTDB lineage: Bacteria > Acidobacteriota > Terriglobia > Terriglobales > Acidobacteriaceae > PALSA-350. The sequence continues at coordinate 8,431 of CAWBBY010000007.1, read as the reverse complement.
CTCTAAAATCGTTACCGGCTGCCCAGGCTCCGCCCCCTTCATCCATCGCGCAAGTTGGCGCCGATCCCTATGTGCACTACGACAAGCACCAGGCGCCATTTAGCATGTCGTTACCCTGGAACATTTGTGTGGTATTAGCTTTGCTACTTCTCATCTATCAGACCTACGGAGTTGCTTACGGCACAAGTCGGGCGGCTACGGGCCTATTTGCCGTGTTCCGTACGTCTTCAGATCCAGCGCAAGGCGTGTTGCTTGGTATGAATACTGCTCTTGCTCTTTTACTTCCTCTAGTCCTCCTGAGTACTTGCTTGATCCCTTTGAATGCTGGCTTGCTGGCCTTTAGACAGCCTCTGATGTGGATCGCCTGCTTATCGGTCTGCGGTGGGGCTTTCTACCTTTCGGCTAAACTCCACTCCACCCAACGTGACCTGGCTGCGTTCTCTTTCTGGATAGTCGTTATATACGGACTTAAGGTTATGGCGATTGTATTTGTCAATAGCGTGATGAGATCGAGCGGCTCTAACGGTATGGCTCTTTTTTACCGCGCCAGCCACGTTACGTCTGGAGTTTCGCCCCTGCTTCCTACCTTGCTGCTTTTGACCGGCTTATACCTTTGGACCTGGCAGGCTATGGCTGGCAACCTGATGCTCTCTGATGGATGCCCGCTCTTGCCGAAGTTAGGCGGTAATCCGCCGCTCTGGAACGAGTTGCCGAGTTCTTACTTTCGTATCAGTGATCAGATGGAACAGAAAATAACCGGGGTTGCAAGTCCTCTGTCTACCCCGTGGACAGTCATGATGTTGCCGTTATACATTGCTGTAGCCGCAATTCTGCTTTTCTGGAACGATGTTCCCTTGCTTAGTCTTGAAAGCCATTCCTTCGCGATTTGCATCAACTTGGGTCTCCTATTTGCTTTCCTGCTCACATCCGCCGAGGCTCTACGACTCTTTTCTACGTGGCTCGAACTCCGACGGCTATTGACTTCCCTGGGGCGGCTGCGTCTACGAAGAACCTTCGCCAGACTAAATCGGGTCGATTTCGGCTCCTTGTGGGGAATGAGCGGAAATGTGCAACGGGTACAATATCTTTTCTTCGCCCGGCAGTTTGATGCAGCCCGGCGGCTACAAGCTCGTCTAGGTGGATACTTTCCAAGCTTAGACGACGTGTTGCTTTGTGGACGCGTATTCGCGGAGCAGTATGCGAGCAAGCTGGATCAAGGTCAGATCTGGGAAAAGGAGTTCAAGCGTCCTTGTCGAGCAGAAGACGTCAAGATCCGCACAGTTCTCAACGATGCAGTGGCTCAGGTGCTCAACTCCATCCTCTTACCTGTGTGGAGGACAGAAGAAAACTCCCTCTCTCTGGCAACCAGGGGCCCAGAGGACGAAAATCTCGAGAAAGGCGCTGAGTCGATGCGTTTGAGCGACAATCCGGTCGTTTGCGACGCAGAAGAGTTTGTGTGCTTTCACTACATCTCTTACATTCAGAATGTACTGGCGCGGATGCGGACTATGGTCTTGTCGATGGGGCTGCTCTTTGTGGCTGTGTGCTTTGCTATCTCAGTTTATCCCTTCGTTCCGCGCACGCAGATCAGTCTATGGCTCATCATTAACCTGCTTTGTATTGGCACATCGGTGATCTATGTCTACGCCGGTCTCGAACGTGACGAGATTTTGAGCTACATTACGGATACGATGCCCGGCCGGCTCGGCGGAGAGTTCTGGTTCAAAACTGCTACCTTTTTCGCTGGTCCGCTGATCGGGATTCTGACCACCCAGTATCCGGCTATAGCCGACTCAGTCCTTGCATGGGTACAACCTGGCCTGGATGCGATCAAGTGAGTTGCTCAACAACCTAGCCCTTAGCCTCCCTGCCTTGCTTGCTCCGCAGCCCAGTGCTTCTTAAAAAGATGCCTTGAGATGTCAGGCCAGAATTCGACAAATTCAGCCCCGACAACGCCTTCTGCGGTCACCGTGAGCGCCCCGTCTACGGTTTGCCCAAAGCCCCGATCCGCGGCCGGATAATAGGCGTTAGAGATGCCTCCGGAGATGAAGTTGCCCAGCACGTTCGCGTAGTTTGGCCCCCATGAACCATTGTCGCGCCTACACCAGATGGTGGTGGCTGCGGAGTAGAGAAAGCGATGAGTGAAGGTCCCGGAGCCAAGCCGAAGGTAACGCGGATCTTCCTTGAGGACGATGGGGAGGATAGCGTTGCCCCACAGATTGCCGTCCGCGGTGTCGAGATAAGACGCACCAAAGCGCTTAAAGTAGCCTTCGGCTCCTTGCCCGAATCCTGGACTGGTATTGCGCGCCTGGCTCAGGCCGGCGACAAACCCGTCTGCGACGAAAACGAATGGATCGACAGAGCTCTTGAACATCAAGTGGAACTTCTGTTTCGGCGAGAGACTGGGCACACCGGTAGAGGTCTCGACGGTGTTGAAGTTTGGCATCACCCCTAGAATGCGCTGGTGCTCTTCTTGCTTCAACATATCCTCTGAAGTCACGCCTGGCTTCACTGTCGTTCGGGGAAAGATCGGGCCGTTCCCGCTCGGCATTCCGTCCTGTTGTGCGGGTGCGTTCTCCTGTTGGGGAAGAGGAGCAGCAGGTAAAGCGGAAGTCCCCGGCGCCGCTTGATCTTGTGCCCATCCTTCGGCCGGCAGCATCAACGTTACGGCGAGAGCGGCTCCTCGAAGTAGACACAGCGTCGATGGAAAACCTGCAGTACTTGAGATCTTCTTCCTGCCCGCTCGACGACTAGGATCGCCTTTTGCCAGCCGTCGCCGGACGTATTGCCACAATCCGAAGCAAAGGAGTAATGGGAAAGAAGGACTAAGATAGGAAGCTCTCACAATTGCGCAGAGTTCAGCCGCGGGCACGAGCAAACCATCGAACTTACTTATGCCCACCGAACGAGAAGCAAGAGACGCCATGGTTCTCCACCGTCGCCAAGAAACAGACGAATGCCACAGAACCCGCTCTGCTAAGTGAAAAGGGTTTACACGAAGGTGTCGTCCACACCTCCCGTGGAGATAGACGGAAAGGCGCGCGAATGGTTGCACACAAGGCGCACAATCGTGGGTTTCAAAAAGCGAGTGGCTATCTTTAGGTTTATCTTTCGGCCAACTTGTAATCTTTTCCTGTTGCCGTATTGGCAGGGAAGTTTAACTGATGCTTTGGTGATGCGCCGGGGTCGACGTAGATTGGAACGCTCACGGAGAAGACGGAACCACTGCCCAGTTGGCTGACCACAGCGATGGAGCCTCCGTGGGCGGCTATGATGACCTTCGCGATGGGCAGGCCCATCCCGGCTCCGGGGGATGTATAGCGCTGCCGTCCGCCGCGATAGAACTTGTCGAAGATCAGCGTTTGCTCGAAAGAGTCGATGCCGACCCCGCGATCGGCGACACTGACCACAATAAAGTCGGACTTTACTTCGGCAGTTATTTTGATCGGGGTTCCCGGAACGGAGTACTTGCCCGCGTTGTCGAGTAGGTGCATCAGTACTTCGCGCACGCGGGCGAGATCGATGCGCACCAACGGCAGGTCAGGGGGCACGACAATTTCCATGGGATGATTCTCAATCGCTTTGACATCTTGTAAGGCGGGCTGAAGAGCTTCCTGAATGGAGTGCGGACGCAGGTCGAGTGTGAAGTTGCCGGAGTCGAGTTGGCTCATCTCCGCTGCTTCGTCCACCATTCGGTTGAGCCGATCGGTCTGCTCGTCGATGCCTGTGAGCAAAGCACGCTTGCCCTGGTCGTCGACGGCCGCGCCATTCAACAAGGTGGTGACGTTTTGCTTGATAGTGGTGAGGGGAGTGTGAAACTCATGAGTGACTGAATCGAGTAGTGCCGATTGCAGGCGCTGGTTCTCTTGCGTCACCCGGTTTTTTCTGAGGGCCTCGAGTGCGCGGGCGCGTTCCAGGGCCAGACCCGCGAGACTGCCGATCGCATCCAGCGTCTCGCGCGACAGATCGTATCCTGAGACAGCAAGGGCTCCGGCGGTGCGCACACTCAGGCGCAGCGGGATATATGCGGTTCCATTCTGCACCGCGGGTTCCCCGCGCGGAAGAGTCAGGCGTAACAGGCTTTCATCCACCGCGGCGCTGGGTGAAGAGCGATAGAGCGAAGGATGGTCGGCCACCACCATACAGACATCGCGAACAGAGAAAGTTTGTTTCACGTAGAGCGGAAGCGCGTTCAGTAGCTCGAGCTCGTTCTCTGATGCCAGGAAACGCTGGCTCAGTTCGTAAAGCTGCTCCGCTTCGCGCCGGCGATGTTTCGCGGAGTCGGCATCGCGTCGCGCGCGCTCCGCCAGGTTGCTGGCCACCAGGGCGGTGGTAAGGAAGGCAAAGAATGCGATCCAGTCTTGCGGGTGGAGGATCCTGAAGCTTCCGACGGGCGGAAGGAAATAGTAGTTGAAGGCGGCCGCCGCACCCAGAGCCAGCACCAACGCATAACGCAGGCCCCAATAGGCTGAGGCCAGCAGAACTGCTATCAGAAAGGTCAGCGCAACTGTGGTTGCATTGACGTGCAGTCGAAGATCGATCGGTGTAATGACGGCGATGGCTGCGACCACAAGGCTAAAACGGGCAGCATGTATCCGAGCCTGATTTTTCACCGCTGTATTGTACGATGGTGCGTGCGGTGGCGCCGTGAACAACGAGGGCTTGGTAAGTAAGACGTCCGACGAGTGGTTAAGCGAGGTGTCTCCCGAGAAGACTCGAGGCACCTTCAAGCTGTTTCTCGGTTATGCTCCGGGCGTCGGCAAGACTTACAGCATGTTAAGCGAGGCTATCCGCCGCGCCAGCCGGGGCGAAGATCTGGTCATTGGCGTGGTTGAGACGCACGGCCGCAAAGGGGTCGCGGAGTTATCCGCCAAGCTCGATCGAGTTCCACTGAGCCAGCTTGAATTCAGGGGAACTCCGTTTGAAGAGATGGACGTGGACGCCATTCTCGCGCGCAAGCCGAGCATCGTTGTGGTGGATGAACTGGCGCATACCAACATTGGAGGCAGCAAGCACCAAAAGCGATTTGAAGATGTGATGGAGCTGCTCGAGGCCAGGATTAACATCCTTTCCACGATGAACGTGCAGCACATTGAGAGCATGGGCCCGACGGTGTTGCAGATTACGGGGGTGCAGATTCGTGAGACGGTGCCGGATTGGGTGATGCAGCGTGTGGACGAAATCCACTTGGTAGACCTTACGCCGCAAGCGCTGGAGCAGCGCATGGCGCGCGGTGATATTTACCCGGTGGAGCGTGCAGAGCGCGCGCTTGCTCATTTTTTCCGGCCGGCCAATTTGATTGCGCTACGTGAGCTTGCGCTGCGCCAGGTGACGCAAGTCGTTGACCGCAGCCTCGACTCCTATTTGAAGAGGGACGGCGGACAAGCAGCCCAAGGTGTGCTGGAGAGAATCGGTGTATGTATCAATGCGAAACAAGGAGCTCAATATCTGATCGCTCGAGGCTCGCGAATGGCTCAGGGATTGGGCGGCGACCTATACGTTCTTTACATGGATCTAGGTAGGGAACTGGATTTAGATCAATGGAAGAGCCTGCAAGAGAACCTGCGGTTTGCAGAGAACCTGAGTGCCCACGTGGTGCGATCATCGGGCAGCAACCTGATCGAAGGTATTCGAGAATTCATCCGCGAGCATCACATCACGCAGGTGATCTTTGGGCGGTCTGTGCGCTCGGGCTGGCGTTGGTTTCAACACCTTGTGGCGATTCAGGGATTGCTACGCGCTTGTCCCACGGTGGATGTTCACATTGTTACCCAGGAGCCCCGCAGATGAGCCGGGGATGCCCTTACGCGGCGAAGCTCAGGTCTCAAAATCGAGACCTCGGGCACCCACGAGATGCCGCACTCAAAAACGGTTAAGATTTATCCTTAATGGGGAAAGTGCACAGACAAAGCAGAGCCCTTGTCGCGCTAGCCATCCTGCTGGCCTGTTGCTCTTGCGCTTTCGCATTAGACCCGTCTCTCGACATCAATCAATACGCGCACACTGCGTGGAAGATCCGCGACGGGTTTTCCAAAGGCAGGATCACCTCATTTGCTCAAACGCCGGACGGTTATCTCTGGCTGGGCACCGAATTCGGCTTGCTTCGCTTCGATGGCGTTCGCAACGTCCCATGGGACCGGCCTGGGGGCGAGCATCTCCCCAGCAGCTACATTCGAAGCCTGCTCGCCGCACGCGATGGGCGCCTCTGGATTGGCACCTATAAAGGACTGGCAAGCTGGAAGGACGGCAAGTTGACGGAGTATCGGGAGCTTGCTGGACAGACGGTTGATGTGCTCCTGCAGGATCGTGAAGGCACGGTATGGGCCGGTGGGTACGCGGGTTCCGTTGGGAGGCTATGCGCGATTCAAAGTGGTAGCGCCCAGTGCTACGGAGAGGACGGCCGTCTCGGCCTGTGGGTCGCGTCCTTGTATGAGGATAGCCGTGGCAACCTCTGGGCGGGAGCGCAGACCGGGCTTTGGCGATGGAGGCCTGGTCCTCCGAAGCTTTATCCGATGCCATACCCTCTGATCGGCACTTCCTCCCAAACTATGAATGAGAGCGACGACGGCGCACTCTTGATCGCCACCCAGGGCGGAATCAGAAAGCTCGTTGATGGGAAGCCCGAGGCATACTCGCTTCCAGGTACTGGGCCGCTGCGGTTCAAGCCCCTGCGTATGTTCCGGGATCGCAATGGCAGTCTGTGGATTGGAACCACGGACGGAGGCCTCTTGCACGTACACCAGGGTCGGACGGATGTCTTTACCCAGTCTGACGGCCTCTCCGGCGACTACATTAATAAGTTCTTCGAAGATCGTGAAGGCACCGTTTGGGTAGCAACAGTGAATGGCCTCGACCGCTTTCGCGACTTCGCCGTCCCCACGATTTCCGTGAGGCAAGGTCTGTCGACCGCCGTCGTTTGGTCCGTTCTAGGGGCGAGGGACGGCAGTGTTTGGCTCGGCACTCCTGACGGTTTGAACAGATGGAATAACGGCCAGATCACGATTTACCGTAAGCGCGCCGCACCCGGCGGGAACAGCGGCGGCAAAGAAGAACGAGAAACGAATGTGCGCGAGGTGGCCGATGGTGGGCTGCCGGATGACGGTGTGGAGTCGCTGTTTCAGGACGATGGCGGGCGAATATGGGCGTTCACGGAGCGGGGGGCTGCCTACTTCGAAAATGGCCGGTTTATCCCTGTAACCACGAACCATGCCCGCGCCGAGCATGGAGATCCAAACCAACGCGACGGCCAACGAGACGCCACCGCCGCGGTGGCCTTGGTCGCGCCTAGCGGGCAGTTGCATTCCATAGCGGGGGACAGTTCCGGAAATCTTTGGATAAGCGACCAGCATCAGGGCCTTTTTCATTTGCTGGGGAAGAGTGTTGTTGAACGGATCCCTTGGGCCACGCTGGGACGAAAGGACTGGGCTATGGCTCTACTCGCTGGTCCCGTGCCCGGTGGTCTATGGCTTGGATTTTCCCGTGGTGGCGTGGCCTATTTCAAAGACGGCAAGGTCGGCGAATCGTATTCAGGCCTTGACGGATTAGGTGAGGGAATTGTCACCAGCTTGAGCCTGGATTCGGATGGTACCCTCTGGGCCGCAACTGAGGGTGGCCTAAGCCGCATTAAAAATGGCCGGGTCGCCACCCTTACCAGCCAAAACGGATTGCCCTGCGATACGGTTTTCTGGGTGATGCAAGACGATGCCCACGACTTCTGGCTGTACACCGCCTGCGGCCTGGTGCGTATTGCAGAGACGGAGATGGCCGCGTGGGTCACTGATCCAAAGCGGACAATTCAGAACACGGTTTTCGACAGTTCCGATGGAGTGAGGAACCGTGCCCTCACCACAGGCTACACCCCGCTCGTTGCCAAGACTGTGGATGGAAAATTGTGGTTCTTGCCTCTCGACGGCGTCAGCGTCATCGATCCCCGTCACCTGCCCTTCAACCAACTTCCCCCAACGGTGCACATCGAACAAGTTGCCGCGGACCGTAAAACTTACTGGCAGAACTGGTCCGGCGATGCCTCATCCTCGCGCCTGAGGCTGCCGCCGCTGGTTCGCGATCTCACGATCGATTACACAGCGCTGAGCCTGGTTGCGCCGGAAAAGGTTCACTTCCGCTTCAAGCTGGAGGGACAAGATCAGGACTGGAGGGAGGTAGTTAACAACCGCGAGGTGCAATATTCGAACCTGGCGCCGGGGAATTACACCTTCCGCGTGACCGCTTCCAATAACAGCGGCGTGTGGAACCAGACTGGCGCGTTCCTGAATTTCTCCATCGTCCCGGCCTTCTACCAGACCAACTGGTTTCGGGTGTTATGCGCTGCCGCTTTTGTGGCGCTGCTTTGGTTGTTGTATCAAGTCCGTATCCGGCAAGTGCGCCGTCAAGAAAGGAAACTTCGGGATGTAATCGAAACCATTCCGACATT
>CAWBBY010000006.1:0-228812 GCA_963787145.1 uncultured Acidobacteriaceae bacterium | reverse complement strand
GGATTTGAATGGTCCAGTCACCCTCATCGCCAAGACAGTTTCCACTCAGGTCGCTGGTAATTATTGTTGCGGTCGTCGGCGTAGCCGCCGTTGCTTTCGCGTATACGGCCGGATGGCTCTCGCCGCAGCGGCTGACGCCAAAAAAGATAGTAGCTGGGCTGGCGCCTCCGGGCGGCCCGGCGCTGGGCCATCGTCGCAACCATGCCAAAGGCATCTGTTTCACCGGTACGTTCGAAGCTAATGGCGAGGGCTCGGCGCTCTCCCGGGCGCAGGTATTCGTTCGCGGCCAGTATCCGGTGGTGGGACGATTCAACCTCGCCACTGCGGATCCGAATGCCGCGGATGCAATGGTGCGCGTGCGCGGCCTCGGCATCCGCATCACGACGCCGGACGGGCAGGAATGGCGCAGCGCCATGATCGACGCTCCGATCTTCCCCGTCTCTACGCCACAAGACTTCTACGAGTTGCTGACTGCATCCGGAAGCAAGGACCCCGATGCGATGAAGAAGTTCATCGCCGCGCATCCAGGATTCATCACATTCGTCGGGTGGGCCAAAAGTGCCCCGTGGACCGGGAGCTATGCGGAGGAACCCTACAACAGCCTCAACTCCTTTCTGTTTGTCGACGAATCGGGCGCCGCACATCCGATACGCTGGTCATTGGTTCCCGCGGCCCAACCTGTGCCCGTCTCGCCGGATGAACTGGCCAAGCGCGGCCCCGATTTCCTGGAGCAGGAGATCACCCAGCGTGTTGCTGCTGGACCTCAGCGCTGGAGGCTGGTGGTGACTGTCGCCAACCCGGGTGATCAAACAGCAGACCCCAACAAGGCTTGGCCTGCAGATCGCCGCACGGTCGAGGTTGGAACTCTCATAGTGCAGCAGATCGAGCCGGAGCGTGACGGACCGTGCCGCGACATCAATTTCGACCCGACGGTGTTGCCAGCCGGCATCAAGACCTCGGATGACCCATTCCCCGCCGCCCGCTCGGCCGCCTACTCCCGGTCCTACAACAGCCGCACGGCGGAAGAATCGTACTATCCGCGTACCGCCACAGGAGCTCAACCATGACGACAAGGCGCAAACGCTTCGCTGCGCCGCAGCGACTGCTTCACTGGCTCATGGCGGTCTGCATCCTGACAATGTTGTTCATCGGGGTAGGCATGGTCTCGACCGTCACTTCGAAGTACCTGACACTGGTCCAGATTCATAAGCCGCTGGGGATCGCCATCCTGGTACTGGCACTCATCCGACTGGCGCTGCGGCTGGTTTACGGCTCACCCGCGCTGCCTGCCGATCTGCCGGAGCCGATAAAGCTGGGCGCGTATCTGTCGCAGTATGCTTTCTACGCGCTGATGATCGCCATGCCGTTGATCGGCTGGGGAATGTTATCCGCGGCGTCCTACCCCGTGGTGCTTTTCGGCAGCGTGCATCTGCCGTCGATCCTGCCTTTGAGCCCCAGCCTGCATACGCTGCTGTGGCATGCGCATTTCTACCTGGCCTTTGCCTTTTTTGCGCTGATCCTGCTCCATGTCTCAGCGATCCTCTTCCATAGGCTGGTCAGGCATGATGGCGTTTTCCAAACAATGGCGCTCTTCCTCAGCCGCGACGAGTCAAAGTGACTGACTGATCGACTAGCACGTGATGGCACTGTATTGCTCTGCGCACCGAGAGGCTGGTGCTGCCGCCTTCCTAGCGTAACGCGGAGGCCAATCGGGCTCGGGCGATCCTGATCAATTCCATGCAACCGGGGCGCTCTCCGCGAAAGCCATAGATAGCTGCGAAGCCCAAAAGGGTGTGCGCTGAGGCGAAGGTGGCTAGCGCAGCGGTAAAGCCGAAGGCGATCAGTTGCTGGAAGCAGAACGCTCCTATGCCCATGCCGACGAAGTTGGTGAAGGTCGCGAGTCCAGTAATCTGGCCTCTGTGTTTGGGGTCCAATGACGTAGTAATACTGGACATCAGTGGATGCGTCGCGTCGAATCCTACTGACAAAGCGGTAATGACAAGCGCAGCGACAACGCGCGGGCTAGGAGGAATCAGGAGGAATGCACATATCGCGGCCCAAATAAAGCCGGCGGGAACCACGTAGCTCCTACCGTAACGATCTCCCCATTTCCCGATGACGGTCCCGAATAAAATGCCTGGCAGTCCGTATCCTACTAACGCCAAGCCGATCCCCGTGTCATGAAGGTGATAGCGGCTTATCAGCAAAACACTGAGCCAAGCGAAGATTCCGCCATGGAAGGCTCCGTTGCAGAAGATAAACGCCAGGGTTCGTCCACCACGCGGAGTCTCCAGGACAACGAGGTATTCGCGCATCACCTGGTCAAAGGAACTGAGTCTCCTGGTCAATTTGAGGGCTGATTTGCTGCTCTTGACCATGAAGGCGGCCGCTAAGGCGCAAACGCATGCGAGCCCTCGAAATTCATTCCTCCAGCCTACAATCGGATTCAGAAGGGGGCCCAGGGTCGAGCCGAATGCGATACCCGCTGCAATGGCTCCGAACATTCTGCCCATGGGCCGTCCCTGAACCTCATAGGGGTAGCGGTCCCCGACAATCGCAAGCGAGATGGTCACGATTCCGCCACATCCCACGCCCGATAGAATCCGCGCAATGAGGAGTGTCCGCCAGGACCCTGCGAAGGAGACCAGCATCATAGTCGTCGTGGCGAAGCAGAGAAGAGTCACGAGCACGGGAGTTCGGCCCCAACGATCCGATAACGCTCCGTATCCGAGCGTCGAAATGCCATATGGGAGCAGGAAGCCCGGAATCAACCAGCCTAGTTGATAAGGGCTCACTGAAAACTCGTGCGAGAGTGCGGGGATAAGCGGGGGCACCATGTAATTGCTGTAGAAGACAGCGAAGGCGATGGCTGCCATCAGCCAAAGTTGAGATTCGTTGTTTGCAGTGGCAGCTTCTACCATTGGGAGTCCTGGGAATTAACGGCCTTGAAAAAGCACAAAAGGAACCGTAGCGGCTGATCGAAAGAACGGTCTGCTCTTTCGAAGGCACGACTCTCCGAAGCAAGCAAATTGCCAAACAAGGATTGTTCCGATGTGAAGGGAAGAGATGAGCTAACTTCTTCTTCCGCAAGATGACATGATTGATGGAGGCCTGGCACACTTTGCCTGGTCAGTGACGGATTTGCGATCGGGGTCCGTCACTGACGGGTTCCTGTCGCGACAACCGTCTAGTCCTGCCGTGTAGAAACTTAAGTATGGGCTGAAGCTCGTACCTTTCAAAGACTAGAGTTTCTCCGCAGCCTGTGTAGCCGTAATATCTAGCAAGAGGGCGCAGTTCGGTGGATCTCATGGATGTTAACGAGGGGACGGTCATGAACCTCCCAAGCGACCCAATGGCGGAGCAAATGCAATCGGAAATGGAAAGCCCTGACCACGCCGGGCCCATCGCAGATATCGTCGTAGCCTTGAGCACGATCAAGGATTTGCAGGGCCTGACCGAGGAGGAGTTTACCTGGCTCGCGACCCATGGAACGCAGAGGTTTGGTAAAGACGGAGACCTTATTTTTAGCCAGGGAACTCCCCCAGATCACCTGATGTTCATCCTGCATGGCGATGTTCTCGTCAAGCGCCATTCATCGAGCCCAGTCTCCATCCTGATCGGCCAGACAGGCCGAATTACGGGCAAGACCCCTTTCTCGCGCATCACGGCATGGAATGCGGACGGGCGCTCGTTAGGAGATACATGGATTCTGGAGTTGCACGATAGCCATTTCCCGGAACTGCTCACGGCGATACCATCGATGACCCAACGAGTTGTCCGAGTGTTGCTGGACCGCAATCGGGAATACACGCGCGCAGAAGAGCAGATCGGTAAGCTGGCGGCCCTTAACAAACTTGCCGCAAACCTCGCCCATGAACTGAACAACCCAGCTTCCGCGGCTAAAAGCGCTGCCTCGCATCTGCTGAGCGCCGCGGAAGGCCCACCAGAACGTGCTGCTTATCGAATTGGAATGGCACTGGGCACAGACGACCGCCTCAACGCCTACCTTGAGTGGCTTTCCAGACTCCGCGCTGCAGTGTCGAACGGCCGCCGAACTGCGAGTTCTAACCCATCTGTCGATACCACATCGCTTGAGGATTCGTTGATCAATTGGCTGGAAGAAAAAGAGTTTGCCGAGGCATGGAAACTCGCTCCGATGCTGGCCGAAGCCAATATCCAGGTCTCTTCGCTTCAGCAACTTGAGCGCCTCATACCTGAGGACAAGCTGTGCGTTGCGATGAGCGATGCTATGGCTGCTCTCGAGCGGGAGGCTTCAGCACTGCTAGTGAGCGAGGCGGCTGACAGGATCTTCCGTCTGGTCACGGCAGTTAAGGACTATTCCTATATGGATCGGCAGCCCGTTCAGGATGTCAATGTTGCCGAATCTCTCGAGACCGTGCTCCAGATTTTTCAGCCCAGACTCGCCAGCATCACGGTGAGACGTTTCTTTAGCCCTGAGCTTCCGTCGCTCCAAGCCTTTGGGAGTGAACTGAACCAGGCTTGGTCAGCGCTTATAGAAAACTCGCTGGACGCGATGGGTGACTCTGGCACGCTCACCCTGTCCGCCCGGTTGCAGGGGAAGACGATTCTTGTCGAGATCACGGACACCGGGCACGGAATTCCGAAGGAGAGTGCGGATCGCGTCTTCGAGCCCTTCTTTACCACAAAACCCTTTGGTAAGGGATTGGGGTTGGGGCTCGATACCGTGCAACGAGTCATCCAGAAGCATTTTGGGGCTGTCGCTTTCGATTCGAAGCCACAGGAAACAACGTTCCATGTGCGGTTGCCCTTGGATCGCGCTGAGGTCTACTGAACACCTCACGACACTAGATGCCTTTGATTTCTCCCCCATCCATACGCACACAAGATCCCGTCATCCACTTCGCCGCAGGGGATACCAGGTAAGCCATCAGATCGGCAATCTCCTCCGGTTTGCCGAAACGAGCGATGCCGACTTCTTCCGGGAACCTCTTCACCGCCTCCTCCACAGTAACGTTGTGCGCCGGCGCCCACTTTCTAAAGAACGACTCCCGGCGTCCGGTCATCACAGCGCCCGGTACGACACTGTTGACCTGTACTCCGTCCTTGATGCCTTGCTCAGCGAAGGCCTTTGCCAGCGCAATGATCGCCGCATTGACCGTGGCCACCGCGGCGAACCCGGGTTTGGGATCGAGAGCAGCGCTTCCGGAAATCAGAACGACGGATCCGTTTGAAGCCTTCAGTGCATCCCATGCTTTTATCGTCAGCCGGCGCGCACCATGGAGCTTGAGTGCTAAGCCACTCTCCCACTGCGCATCTGTCATCTCGAACAGATCAATCTGTGGCACTGCTCCGGCAATGTTGAGCAGGGCGTCGATTCTGCCAAAACGATCCAGACTGCCATTGACGACGATTTCAGCCGACTGCGGCTCCCCCAGGTCGAGCGCGTAGATCTGTGGTTCGGCGCCTGCGGCGCATACGCCGGCTGCGGTCTTCTGCAACTCATCCTGATTTCTCGCGGCAAGTACAACGGCGGAGAAATCGCGCGCTAAGCGCAACGCAGTCGAACGGCCGATCCCCTGGCTTGCGCCAGTAACGATGGCAACCGAATCGATTTTCATGGTTCCTCACCCGTTCATCGGGCAGCTTCCAGAATTACATCCACTACGAGTTCTGGCGCCGTGTACATAGGAGTGTGGTCTACGCTGTACGCTCGTGTGGTCGCGCCCATCCGGCTAGCCATGAACTGCTGCGTCTCCGGGTTAATCATGCGATCCTCTTCCGCGACCAAATACCACGAGGGGGTCTTCTTCCACGCCGGCGCGGGGGCCCTCTCCTGAATACATTGCAAAGCGATTGGCCGCTGCGACGCGGCCATAATCGCGAGTTGGTCCGGCGATGCCTTGTGAGCGACGGCACAGCCAAAACCCTCCTCCGGCATCCAAATCAGCCCATGCGCATCCGGCATAATGTGGGGGGCTTTAGGATGCGGGGCGACCCGATAAAATACATCGGCAACCGTTTCGCCCTCATCGGGTGCTAACGCCGCAATGTAAACCAGGGACTTCACTCGATCATCGTGGGCCGCGGCGATCACAGCGCCGGAATACGCGTGTCCTACCAGGATGACCGGGCCAGTCGTTCTGTCGATCACGCGTCGAAGAGCGGCCGCGTCGTCGCTGAGCGACGTGAGGGGAATGGGCGCCGCGATGACCTTTAGCGCCTGCTTTCGTAACGGCAGAATGACGTTACCCCAACAAGAACCGTCGGCCCAGGCTGCGTGCACCAAGACCGCCGTAGTGCTTTGAAGAGACGAATTCATCGCGCAACCGCCTTCGTCTCCAGGAACTCTCTCATGGCAGCGGCGATCTCCACCACGTGCGTCTCGGTAGCAAAATGTCCCGTATCCAGAAACTGGACCTTCGCATTCGGCAGGTCTTTCCGATAGGCCTCCGCGCCTGCAGGAATGAAAAATGGATCGTTCTTACCCCAGATGGCAAGTAACGGCGGCTTTGACTTGCGAAAATACTCCTGAAACTTGGGATAAAGCTTTACATTGGACGCGTAATCCAGAAACAAATCGAGTTGAATTTCCTTGTTCCCCTTGCGTTCCAGCAGCGCTACATCCAACGTGTACGACTCAGGCGCGACGCTTTCCGGATTCGCTACACCGTGCGTGTATTGCCAGCGCGTCCCCTCCAGGGTCAAGACATTTCTTCGAATCACCTCGCGGTTTTCTGCTGTCGGCTCCGCCCAATATTTCCGAATTGGTCCCCACGCGTCGCCGAGGCCTTCTTCGTAGGCATTGCCGTTCTGCGAAACGATCGCTGAAACCCGTTCCGGGTGAGCCATCGCCAGACGCAAGCCGGTGGGAGCCCCGTAGTCGAAGATATAAATCGCATAGCGGTAAAGGCCGAGCGCAGCTGTGAAGGCCTCCACCGTGCGCGCCAAGGCGTCGAACGAATATGTATATTTTCGTTTCTCAGGTACTTCCGTAAATCCGAAACCAGGCAGATCTGGTGCGATCACACGAAACCGGTCTGCTAGACGTGGAATGAGTTCGCGGAACATGAACGACGATGTAGGGAATCCGTGCAGCAAGAGCACCACGGGCGCACCCGGGTCGCCTGCCACGCGATAGAATACGTTCACTCCATCTGCTTCGACCCTATGAACGGATGTTACAGGTACACCGAACTGGGTAAGAACTGAACTCATAAAACTCCTCCTCATTCTGTCGAAAGATTGGTACGTGGCGTTCCGGTCAAGCGAACGCCCATGACTACTCGGTTTAAAAAATGTGCTCTTAGAGGCTAAAGCGCCTGCCGCGGCTCAGGGCGGCCCGGCTAAAGCCGTGCGCTGACAAAGCCGATATCGTTCCAGTCGAGAGAGAACTGCGATTTGAGACGGCATTCGTTTAACTGTTTACTGGGTGCAAATCTTTTTGCGCCAGTGATTGTCTTTGCAGTTGATTGAATAAGCGCAATCGATCCAGAACAACCTGCTTGACCGATTCTTCCGCGATGGGCAGGAGCTTGTAGGGAACAATCTCACGCGGCTTTTTGGCAAAGGCAGCTTCCAGACCGCGTCGCCATGCGAGCCGCAACTCGGTGTTGATGTGAATGATGTTGATTCCGGCCGCGATCGCATCCTGGAGGTCATGATCCTCTGTCCCGGAGCCGCCGTGCAGGGTCAATAAGCTTCTGGACGCACGCTTAATCTCTCGGATCCGTCTCAGGTCAAGTCGCTTCTTCTCGCTCCCTTGCACCATGGTTTGCAGCATGCCGTGCGTATTACCGACTGCCGGAGCGAGGATATCGACTCCGGTGCTTTCTACAAATTGCTTAGCTTCCTCCGGAGTGCTCAGCTCCTTCGAGTGGTCAGGCATCGATTCATGGATCTCAGAGCCTGTACCGATATTTCCGATCTCCCCTTCGACGAGGATCGCCGGATTGATTGACTTCAGTGCCTCCACCGCTTGCCTGGTTTGTTTGACATTCTCGTCAAACGGCAATGCGGATAAGTCGTACACGATCGAATCGAATCCCGCTTTGGCCGCCGCGATGGCGCTGTCCAGCGAATGCGTGTGATCGGCATTGAGAAAAATGGGTACACTTTGTTCCTCGCGCAGGCTTTTCACCAAAGCCGCGATTTGAGCCACCCCCAAATACGCGCGCTCCCCTTCGGATGCGCCAACGATTACCGGAACCTTCAATTCCTGAGCAGATGCGAATACTGCTTTGAGCAAACTCCAATCGGAAACGTTGAAGTGACCGACGGCCACCCCGTTGCTTTGGGCTTCTTCTAGTACGCTCCGTAGTTTCTGCACACTGTTCTCCCTTCATCTCTTCGATACTCGCCGGGTCGATCCGGAGTTATTTTTGTTCCTGCATCAGCGACGGCCATGCGCCATGGCCGGCGAATCCGCTTGCGTACCAGCCGATAGCGAAGGCGCGGACGAGAACAATGGAGAGAGCCCTTCGACCAGAGTCGGGTGGGCCCAGATGGCATCGCGCAGCCTGGTATAAGGCATTCCGGCCATCATGGCAGTTTGCACCGAAGCCATGATCTCTCCCCCATCGACAGCAAAGGCGGTGAAACCGAGAATGCGATCGCCGTCTACTTCGACCAGCGCCTTTAAGAATCCACGCGTTTCAGAGAGGGTGAGGGCTCGAAGCACCTGTTCCAACGGGATCTTGAACAAGCGGTAGCTGATTCCTCGCGCTTTGGCTTCTTTCTCATTCAGGCCGATGCGCGCAAGCTCCGGGTCGGTAAAAAGGGTATAGGGGATTTGCCTGCCGGTTGTCACGTGATTGCCACCTGCGAGGTTGTCCCGGACCACGCGGAAGTCGTCGACGCTCACATGCGTGAACTGAGGGCTTCCCGCAACTTCGCCGATCGCCCAAACGCCGGGCGCGGTTGTCTCCAGCCGCTCGTTGACCTTGATATAGCCCCGATTGGTCAGTTCAATCCCGGCCAATTCCAGTCCGATGTTCTCCGTGTTTGGCTGTCGTCCCGTTGCGACAAGGAGATGAGTGCCGGCAAGCGTCTCTTCCCTACCCTCTTGCTCGACAACCACGGTCACTGACTGACCTGATTTTCCAGAAACCCGTTTCACCCGTGCATTCAAGATCGCATCGATGCCCTCGTCCCTGAATAAATCGGCAATGGCTTTCGTCACGTCATCGTCTTCCCTGGAAAGCAAACGGTCATTTCGATCGATGACGGTAACCTTACTGCCGAACCGGCGCATCGCTTGCGATAGTTCCAGCCCGACGTAACCGCCGCCGATCACAATCAGGTGCGCGGGAACCTGGTCCAATTCGAGCGCCTCGATGTGCGTGAGTGGCTGCGCATCGGTCAGCCCAGGTATTGCTTCCAATGCAGCCCGCGTGCCCGTGCTGACAATTACATTGGTTCCGCTGAGGCGGCGAGTCGTTCCGCCAGGAAGAGTGACTTCCAGAGTTTTCGGGCCTACGAAGCGTCCCGGCCCGAGAATGAACTCCGCGCCCGTCTGCTTGTAGTGGTCAAGATACACATCGTTCAAGCCCGATACCATGGCGCGTTTTCGGGCGAGCACTGCGGGCATGTCAACCCGGAAGCTCTCCGCGAACAGGCCGAACTCTCTGCCTCGACGAAAAAACGACGCTACCCTGGCACTTTGAAGAATGTTCTTACTCGGCAGGCAGGCGATGTTCGGGCACGATCCACCTATGTACTTGCGCTCAATCACCGCAACGCGCTGCCCTTGGCTGGCAAACGTCCATGCGGCAACCGTCGATCCTGTACCGCCGCCGAGGATTACCACGTCGTAGGGCTGGGCTGAAGAAAGTGTTTCGTTGCCGTTGGTCTGCATGCCGATACCGAAGTGCATCCGGCGGGCCATTGAACAACGGGCCCGTTGGACCAAGAGTGTTCCGGGCTAAGTGATTCTGCCGCCAAATGTTAGGCCATGCCAAGAGGCTGGCGGGCTGGGTCTGTCAGTGACGGATTTGTGACCGGAGCCCGTCAGTGACGGGCTCCGGTCGCGAACAATGTCTCGGCGCAGAGCAAGAAAGAAGAATCTTAGGGTACCCGGCTCTCGACGGCACTCTTTTGCCCTGCGGAGACGGGCCGGTTTATCTGAAGCTTCCGCATCCTGTAAGCCAGGGATGTCCGCTTCATTCCTAATCGCTCTGCAGCGCCATTCGGGCCGCCCACTACCCAATTGCTCGCTTCAAGCATACGGAGGATATGGTCTCGCTCAACTTCCTCGAGACCCGCGATGGGTACATTTGATCCCTTGTGAAC
This sequence comes from uncultured Acidobacteriaceae bacterium, assembly GCA_963787145.1. GTDB lineage: Bacteria > Acidobacteriota > Terriglobia > Terriglobales > Acidobacteriaceae > PALSA-350. The sequence continues at coordinate 218,543 of CAWBBY010000006.1, read as the reverse complement.
ATGAAATGGTTCCAATTCGGATGTCGGGGCTCGCAATACAGTGCGAGGAGAAAGGATCACAGCCCGTTCGATAAAGTTCTGCAATTCCCGAACATTCCCCGGCCAGCGATAGCGCACAAGTGCATCCATGGTCTCGGTAGGGATCTCGTCGATTCTTTTGTTCATTCGCCGCGCATAGAGTTCTGCGAAATGCCAGACAAGTTCAGGAATGTCCTCCGTACGTTGCCGTAAGGCGGGAACGTTGATGGGAAATACTTTGAGCCGATAGTACAGATCTTCGCGAAATGTCGTCTGCTTGACCATAGCGGCCAAATCGCGATGAGTGGCTGCGATCAGGCGAACGTCCACCTTATGGGTACGGTTGCTACCGAGTCTCTCGAATTCCTGTTCCTGCAGCACCCGTAGTAGTTTTGCCTGAAGTTCCAGAGGAATGTCTCCGACTTCATCAAGGAACAGGGTGCCTTTGTGCGCAAGCTCGAAACGTCCGGTCTTCTGCGCGATAGCTCCGGTAAATGCTCCCCTTTCGTGCCCGAATAACTCGCTTTCGAGGAGCCCCAGCGGGATCGCCGCGCAATTCAATTTGACGAAAGCCCGTTCCCGCCGGCTACTAAGATTATGGATTGCGCGGGCGATGAGCTCCTTACCTGTTCCCGTCTCGCCCAGGATCAGCACGCTCGAATCCGTAGGCGCGACTACGGACACCAGGTGCAAGGCCGTGTTCAACGTTGGACTATCGCCGACGATGGCTCCGAACTCGGCCCGAACTTCCTCTTCGAGATAGAGTCTCCGTTTGGTTTCGCTGACCCTTTCTTCCGTCGCCTTTTCAAAGTCCAGAGCATTCTCAACAGCAATGGCTACCTGCAAGGCCACTTGTTCCAGAAAGGCGAACTCATCCTGGCTGAAAGCCCTCTCGGAGCGACTGAACGCTGCCAAAACACCGATGACGCCCTTTCGACCGATCAGCGGTAGTTCGCAGCCGGACTTCAATCCCTCCGCCAGCACTCGATCAAAGAAGCGTCGCCCTTCGCTATTTCCGAAGCTTTCAGGGTCGCGGCTCAGGTCTTCGAGCCGATTGATATGTTGATTCTTGCCGGACAGGAAGGCCTTACCACAAGTCGATCCTTTTATTGGAACGGTCGTGCCCTCGCGAATGGCACCTCGACCTTCCGGGTTGTACAGAACGGTCATGCGCAATTGACTACTATCCACATGGGGCAAGAGCAACGCGCAAAAATCACAGCGCGTTACGCTGAGCAAATTCGTCGAGAGTGTCTCCAGCAAATGGCCAAGGTCCAGCTTTGAGGTCATGCTGTTGGTGATTTTGAGAAGCAAACTCAGCCGGTCGCGTTCATGCCGGAGCTTTTGCTCATTCATGTGGCGCTCAATTGCAATGCCTGCGATGTGGCCCGCATTCTCGATCAATTGCAGGTCAGCTGGACTCGGGCTACGGACTTCCCGATAAAGGATGGCGAATGTGCCCAGCACTTTACCTTCACCCGAAAACAAGGGTCGCGACCACACTGCACGGATGCCATAAGGCAAGACGGAGTCACGATAATCATCCCACAGGGAGTCGCTCAAGATGTCGGTGACATACACCGGCTCTCGCCGATAGACAGCTGTGCCGCAGGATGCTCCTTTGGGGCTAACGAACATCGGCCCTACGTGAGCGCCGAATCCAGGGAGGCTGGGAGCCGCTGCACAATGAATCTGCCTTTCATCTCCATCAGGAAGCCAGATGGTGCACAATGTGCCTTCGCCTTGAGACTCGACCAACTGGGCAATGACCGCGAGCACCTCCGATAACGGAGATCCAGCAAGAATCAACTTAAGAACTTCGAGCACGGATTCGCTGGAAAAGAAGCCCGGCTCGTTCTGCGCCCGTTCTGCGCGCGAAACCAGCTTTAGAAGAGATCCCTTTGCTCGCTCCATGAGCCTTCCTTGTCTGAGGTCGCGGCGTGAGCGGAGGACGGCAGATTGGCTACCGCTCTGACCTGCGATTCAATTGGAAATGCGCGAACCTGCCGCTGTCTTGTCGGATGCACCCGACAGAATGCTCGTCGCAGGTCACAGTTTGCATTTTATTGAATCGTTGGGGTGCCGGCCGGCGCATTATCGCCTGTGGACGATTACCCCTCCGCCTTATTCTTCGCGCAGCAGGATCATCGGGTCAACCGCGAGAGCGTGCCGGGCCGGGATCCAGGCAGCGACCAAGCCTAAGACCAGCATAGTCAAGGTCACACCGCCGAGCACGATCGGGTCTTTCGGCTTGGCCTGGTAGACGATGTAGGAAAGCACGCGGGTGGCCAGCATACCGAGGATCATGCCCGCGACGGACCCGATCGCCAGCACCCGGAAAGCGCGTCCGAGAGCAGCACCCAGCACCTTACGCTGATTCGCACCCAGCGCGACGCGGATGCCCAGCTCCCGCAGGCGTTTGGTCACTGCGTACGACGCCATGCCGAAGATACCGGTGACGGCGAGCATCGCGCCCAACAAGCCCAACACGCCCAGAGCTACGGTAGCCACACGGGCGGCGAATAGAGCTGAAATCCAATTCGCTGTTCCAGGGCTTGATCTCTAGCGGCAATGATGGATCGAGGCTGTGCAGGGAGCGTTGCAACCCACCGGCGATCTCCTGCGCGTCGCGCTCCGATCGAACAATCAGCCACGTGTTGCTGTTGGGCTCCTGCTGGAAAGAAAAGAACATTGCCGGCTTTGAATCTTCGGTCAGGGTTTCGTACTTACCGTCTTCCACTACGCCCACAACCTCCACTCGTTGGCCGCCCCAGACCTTGAAATGACCGATCCGCGATTAAGAAATCTCGCCTTGCAGCATTTTCGTTTCCACAATCGTTAGATCGTTGTAACCGCGCGACCGAAGGTAACAGACCTTAAAGAACAATTCCACCTGGCTTGAGCCGGAAAATACTCGACCGCCTGGCAAAAAGTTCACCCTCAAGTCCTTTGCAATAAGCGTTTTACAAACTTGCGTAATGCCGCTCTAGTGTCATTGCAGTACTACCCGCGGTGCGCGAAGGTAGCACCAAAGTAGATAACAAAAAATGTTCGCTGGTGGAACAACGTGTCTCACGACGCGCACGACCGCTTGCGCCCTTTGGCCTCTTCCCCAGGCCTCGATGCTTCGAAATTCCGGACGTTGACGAGGCAGATGTATGCGCATCCCCCGTATTCCGCGCGTGTGTTCCGTGCTAGTAAGTGCTTTCTTCATTCTTTTAGCAGGATGCTCTAATCCCTCGTCGACGACGCTCAACCTCTTGTCCCTCAATGTAACGCCTGCAACAGTAAGTGTAGGTGGCGCAGTAACTCTGCAGGCCATCGCGCATCTGAGTGATGGCACGACCCAGGATGTAACTTCAAGCACGCAATGGACGCTGTCCAATCCCGCGTTAGCGACGTTGGGCACTGGTGCACTTACCGCCAAGGCGGCCGGCACGCTGACGGTGCAGGCAGCGTATGTCATGGTCGTTGCGGCTGGCCAATCCTCATCGGGCTCCGCGCCGCAGACTTTGAGTTCCTCGGCACAGGTCACAATCACGCCGGCGGGAACGACTACGACCACTCCTGCTATCACATGGAGTACGCCGACAGCCATCTCCTATGGAACAGCATTGGGCAGCACACAGCTGGACGCGGCAGGCAGCGTGGCCGGAACCTTCACTTACACACCTGCCGCCGGGACGGTGCTCAAAGCCGGAACCCAGACGCTCACCGCGGTCTTCACGCCAACCAACAAAACAACCTATTCCGCAGCGACAGCCACGGTGCAGCTCACCGTGAATCAGGCCAGTCCCGTGATCACCTGGGCTCCACTCGCGGCCATCGCGCAAGGCACAACTCTTAGCTCAGCCCAGCTGGACGCCACGGCGAACGTGCCCGGCACCTTCTCCTACAGTCCGTCCGTGGGCGCGGTTCCTCCGATAGGCACACAACCGCTGACGGCCACGTTTACACCCTCCGACGCGACCGACTACACGCCTGCCACGGCGCACAACTCACTCGCCGTGGATGCGCCGAGCGGCAACACTCCGGCCATCAGCTGGCGAACGCCCGCAGCCATCTCCTATGGAACAGCATTGAGTAGCACGCAACTGAACGCAACGGCCAACGTGGCCGGAACCTTCACTTACAAGCCGGCAGCCGGCACCGTGCTCAAAGCGGGAACGCAGATGCTCACCGCGGTCTTCACTCCAACCGACGCAAGCACTTATTCTGGCGGTACAGCCACGGTGCAGCTTACCGTGAATCAGGCCAATCCGGTGATCACCTGGCCTCCGCCCTCCGCCATTCAGCAGGGGACTGCCATCAGTGCAACCCAGCTGGATGCCACGGCGAATGTGGCTGGCACCTTCTCCTACAGCCCTGCTGCGGGCACAGTTCCTCCGGCGGGCACGCAACCACTGACGGTCACGTTTACACCCTCCGACACGACCGACTATATGTCTGTCACGGCGCACAATTCACTCATCGTCAATGCGACGGGTAAGAGTTCTCCCCTCATCAGCTGGAGTGCGCCCGCAGCCATCTCCTATGGCACAGCATTGAGCAGCACGCAGCTGAACGCGACGGCCAACGTGGCCGGAACCTTCACTTACACGCCGGCTGCCGGCACCGTGCTCAAAGCAGGAGCACAGACGCTTTCCGCAGTCTTCACGCCAACCAACACAAGCGCTTATTCTTCGGCGACAGCCACGGTGAAGCTCACCGTGAATCAGGCCGCTCCGGCGCTCACCTGGGCTCCACTCGCGGCCATCACGCAAGGGACAGCCCTGGGCTCAGCCCAGCTGGACGCCACTGCGAACGTGCCCGGCGCCTTTGTTTACAATCCTGCCGCCGGCAACGTGCCTGCAGCCGGCACTCTGCAGCTGACAGCCACCTTTACTCCGACCGACACCACCGACTACGCCTCTGCCACGGCGCACAACACACTCGTCGTGGGTTCATCCAACAGTCCGACCAATCCGACGAGTCCAACAATAAATGGGACTGCCTGCCCTATAGCCGCGGGTGCAAGCGAGGCAACAATACAGTCAACCCTGAATTCCTGCGGAAGTGGAAACACGGTAGTCCTCGCTGCAGGCAGTTACTCAATTACATCTCAACTCACTCTTCCCTGCGGTGTGTCGCTATTTGGACCAGCGCCTGCATCTAACGGCGGAACGCAGCCTTATTATTCCCAGACACCTAATCAGACCGCGATTCTTAATGGATCGGTTGGAGCGAACAATACAGCTCTCAAGACAACCGCAGGGTGCAGCGTCCCACAGACGATCCAATTTTTGGAATGGAATGGCGGACAGCCTAACCCGGGCGGTAACTTCATAGAAGTTGTCGGGGGAACGAACGGTCTCAACGTCTTGAACAACTATATCCACGGTAACAACTGCGGCGCGTACTGCGGCAGCACTGCTGCAAACCTTATCCTTCTCGATTCCACGCACAGCTTACCGGCTACCAATAACATCAACATCCAATGGAACATTTTTAGCGCTCCGGGCGACTGTGGATCGGGAGCCATCATCGAGTCGGAAAACTCCAACACTGAAGGCGGCGGGGGCTACTGCAACGGCGTAGGGATGGGCGGCTACTTAACCAATATCACCATTACAAACAACCGCTTCCTGACCGGCGACAACGAGCTCAAATACTACGAGGCCTATGAGGGCCAGGGTGCCGGCGAATGCAATAATTGCGTCATCCAATACAACGATCTCCAGCAATACGACCGCATCGGAATGGAGTTTCAGGCTAACTGGGGCGGACCTTCCGAGCCCACACTGTTGTACATCCAGTACAACAGTTTCCATAATCTGTTGAACCCCCATCAGCAGGATTTTGACATTTCGGCGGCGAACGGCTGCTCGTACGGTTTTAACACCACGGGGATGACTGACTGTGTCGTCCACATGGATTACAACACCAGCGTTGCCGACACTCCCGCCGTGGGCTGTGGTGACGTGGGCTATGAGTTGTGGGGTGGGGTGGGGACCACCGCGAACGGCAACTTCTGGTCCGGGGCCTACATGTGCCACACCATCATTTATGCTCCCAGCGGCCAGTTTACCTTCAACAACAACACGGCTTACACGGGGGGGTCTTCCGATTGCGGCATCAACAATTTGTCCGCTGAAGATAGCCCGTCGCTTTCCCCCTCTTGCTCTGGCAACGTTAATAGCTCATCGACATCCGGCACCATTACCAGCGTGGCCCCCGTGCTCTCGGTGTCCGGCTCTACAGTTACCATCTCCAATACGAACGTTTCTACTCCAAACGGTTCTAACCCCGGCCGTGACTCGAATACGACGTTCTGGTGTACTACGGATGGATCTACCCCCGTGCCCGGAAGCCATGGCATACCGTACTGGGCCGGTGCGGCATCACAGACAGTGGGAACAATCGCCACAACGGGCAGCGGCACGGCTAAATGTATAGGTATGTGGGGAGCGCCCAACCAGCCCTACTCCTATGACTCTGGATATGGCTATGTGCCCAGCGCGGTCGTCAGTGCTACCTATACCGCCCCTGCGGCCGCCAGGCAGCCCGCCGTCAAGGTCAGCTCTGCAGTAACGGGAACGGATACGATCGCACCTACAGAAGCAGCCGCCAATGGAGCCGCGGCGGCAGCGGAGGTGACTTCCGTAGCTGTCGTTCCTGCGCAAGCAACGGTCGCCATTGGCAGCACCACTCAGTTGAAGGCCATCGCAACCTTCAGCGATGGTTCGACCAAAGACGTCACGGCAAACTTCGCCTGGGCCTCGTCGGACACGCGCACCATCACCGCAAACTCTTCCGGCTTGCTTTCAGGACTGGCCACCGGAAAAGCCACCATCACTGGTAGTTACCAGGGAAGCCAAGCCTCGGTGCCCGCGGTCAGCACCATCGGCCAAGTGAACTGGAGCGGTCCCATCGTCATCACCGAGGCCGGCACCTACTCTGGAAACTGGCGGAGCACGGACAGCAAGACCCCGGCAGTCACGGTGGCGACCACCGCTCCCGTGGTCATCGAGAACTCGCACATCAGCAGTGTTGCGGGCTTGATCAAGACCAGCGTTGCAGGCGCTGATGTAACCGTCCGCAACAGTGTCGGTCTTGCGGTGAACCCGGCCGTCAAGGGCCAGGCGAACGGTGTCTTCCTCGATGCCTCCTCCCCGGCGCGGCTCGATGTAGAAAACAACTACGTGGAGAATGCTGGCGGTGGGGTATTGGTGCACGGCTACTCCGGCAATCGGGACGGACAGCAGACCATCGTGATCCGTGCCAACCGGGCGCGCAACCTGAATGGCTTGCTCAGCGATGGTAACGGCGGTTACTTGCCTGGAGCAGGCTCCAACCACAGCGTGTCGCGCTTTATCGAGCTGGATAAGGTGCAAGCTGTGCCCGGCATCGACGTGGGCTGGAATGAAGTCATCAACTATCCCGGCCACAGTCTGGTTGACGATAACATCGCCGTCAAGAGCTCGAGTGGAACGCCCAACCAACCACTCGAGATCCACGACACCTACATTCAGGGCGCCTACCCCTACACTGCTGCACAGGCTGATTATCAGGGCGGCGGCATCAAGACCGAGGGCAGCCCCAACGACAGCCCGCAGGAAGCACCTGCCTTTAACAGCATCCACGACAACCAGGTGGTCGGCACCGTGAACTATGGCATCGAGTTCACCGCCGGGCACGACAACATCGCCGCTAACAATCGTGTCATCTCCAGCGGAGTGCTGGCGGATGGAACCAGGATCGCTGCGCAACATGTAGGTATGGCCAATGGCGATGTCAACGGCGCCGGCGGAAACATATACAACAACACCATGCACGACAACCTCATCGGCTGGGCCTGCTGGAATTCCGCTTGCTCCGAGTCGGGTTATCGCAAGGACCAATCCTTCCCTGCATCGCCCGGCGATTATTCCACCAACTCTGTCCTGGCGGCTCAACCCATCACGCCTGAGATGGAGAACAACGAATACCAAATATGGCTGAACAAGACGGCCTCCGCCGGTATCACGGTGGGGCCGGCATTCTAGCCAACCGAACCCGAAACAAAAAGCGGTCTATTCCTCGCGCAAGGCTACGAATGGGTCCATTACTGGTGGCGCGCAACGCTGGAATGACGGTGGCGGCGGATGCAACTGCCGCTAGCGATACGTCCCTGTTTTGGACCCACTGACAAATCGCATTAACCGCAGATCCCTCCACTACGCTGCGCTCCGGTCGGGATGACAATTCATTTTTGAAATCGATGATTTCTCCCGATAGTTCCCGTTGTGCAACAGAATTGTCATCCCGACCGGAGCGCAGCGTAGCGGAGGGATCTGCGGTTAATGCGATTTGTCACGAGTAAGCCCGATTCCTCCCTTTGATCAAACCGTAATTTGGACAAGCCTGACGTTATTGCGGTTTGGCATAATGCGAGTAGATGATCTCTCCCTGTCTGATCGTGTACGCCACTTTGGAAAAATTTCTCACATCGCTTGCTGGATCCGCGTCGAGTACTACCAAGTCAGCGCTCATTCCTTTCTCGACCCGCCCTTTTGCAGGCTGCTTGAAAAATGTGCTGGGATTTGAGGTAAGCGACGCGAGAATATCGCGCCACCCCATCGCTCGTCCCATGTATTCATATTCCTGAGCGGTGTCGTATCTGGACTGGAAACCCACGTCCGTACCAAACAGGACTGTACCGCCCTGGGAGAAGTACGCCTTCAGCTCATCGACACCAGAGCTTACAAGTTTGTCGCCTATGACAGGATCCGAAACTACCGTCGTCCACAAGGTTAGGGTGGGGATGAGAGCGGTATGTTGTTGCTTCATTCGGGCCAGTTCGTCCCCGGTAAAACTTCCCTCAGTCGGAATGGTGTGCGCCAGGATGTCGACGCCGCCAGCCAATGCATTGTCCACACCGATGCGGTTCTGCGGATGGGCAAAGACAGGCTTACCCTCAGCGTGCGCAACATCCGCCGCGGCCTTTACGATAGCAGTATCCATGTTCACTACCGGTTCGTCGCCCATGAATGCGCCGGTAAACAGTTTCATGCCATCGAGCCCCATCTTCATATACTGCTGCGCCATCTGCTCCGCTTGCTGAGGGCTGGCAGCCTCAGGCAACTGAATTTCAGCTGGGAGGTAAACCGGGTGGCCGTTCTGGGGAAAGATGTCACCGGCCATCAGAATCTGCGGCCCGGGGACTTCCCCGGATTTTATTCGCTGTCGAAGCGCCAACGTGTTGTCAGGATCAGAGCCAAGGTCCCAGACGGTCGTAAAACCCCAACGAGTGAGCATCTCCTGTAAGTGTGCGTCGACTTGGCCCGCTGGGACTTGGGCAATGGCCTGCCAACCAGTTTCAAAATGCACATGACTATTCCAGAACCCAGCGACGATTACTTTGCCACGACAATCGATCTCCTGTGCCGATTTTGGAACCTTCAACCCGGTGCGTGTTCCGACCGCAACAATCCGGCCATCGTGTATGAGCACCACTCCGTTATCGATCGGCTTGGCGGCCGGCGACGGATAGACCCTCGCCCCTTGCAGCACCAGATCGGGGCCTTCCATGGCGATTGCGGCGGGCGCCAGGCCCAGCAGGAGCGCCATCGCCCACAGGAGGGTAAGTCGAGGCTTCATTCGAGGTCTCCTTCTATACGAAAACGGCTACACCACTTGCTATAACATACGCATGCGTCTACACGATTACGCACCCCGGCCCGCGCACCTCAAGTGGCTCCTCGATTCTGACCCCGCCATCCGTTGGCAGGTGATGAGGGACCTTACCGGTGAAACCCCCGAAGCGATTGCAGCCGAGCGGTCTCGCGTTGCAACGGAAGGCTGGGGAGCACAACTTCTCGCCAATCAATCCCCTTCCGGAGACTGGGGCCCGGGCCCTCGCGGGTGGAGAGACGATTTGCCGAAGGAGGACCGGGGCTTGCTTATTACCCTCTACAGTCTCGTCGCCCTGATGGACCTCGGCCTCGACCCCGCCAGCAAAGAAGCGCGCAAAATGATCGACCGCGTCGACCAGCGGCTGGTGTTTAAGCGGCTTAACAACCGGCCTTTCCTTCACGGCGAAACGGAGCCCTGCATCAACGGTAGAATTCTCGCCATCGGCTCGTATTTCAAAGAACCGAACGACGCACTGGCCAGTCAACTCCTGGGCGAGCAGCTCGAGGACGGCGGCTGGAACTGCGAAGCACCCAAAAGCCTGCGCTCTTCGTTCCATACCACCATCTGCATGCTCGAAGGACTGCTCGAATACGAACGAGCAGGGCGCAAATCGGCGGCCGTCACCAAGGCCCGCAAGAGGGCCGAAAACTACCTGCTCGAGCGCCGCATGTTGCGCTCGCTGCGAACCGGAGAAATCATCAACAAACGCTGGCTCCGCTTCTCGTTCCCGACGTTTTGGCACTACGACGTCTTGCGCGGACTTGACTATCTGCGGAATGCGGGAATCAAACCCGACAGCCGCATCCGTGAGGCCATCGAAACCGTGATAGCACGCCGCCACCAGAACGGTCGCTGGCCGCTCAACCTTCTTCATCCCGAATATATTCCATTGGAGATGGAGACCGGTGTCGGTAGCGCAAGCCGCTGGAACACACTGCGCGCGCTGAGAGTTCTGCGTTGGTACAACAACTTAACGCGGTAGGCCCATCAACTTATTCAGTGCGCAATGCCTGCAACGGCTCGATGCGCGAGGCCCGTCGCGCAGGAACGTACGCAGCGACCAACGCGACAGCGCAGAGGAGCAAACCTACGCATGAGAAGACCGCCGGGTTGGCCGGTGTTGTGCCAAATAGCAGGGACTCGATCCACTTACTCAGTGCGAAGGAGCCGAGCGTCCCCAGTGCCACCCCGGCGAGAGCGAGTCGCAGTGTCCTTGTAAGAACACCTCGCCGCACAAGCCAGGAGCTCGCTCCCAACGCCATACGTATGCCAATTTCTTTGGTGCGCTGATTCACTGAATAAGAAATCAGCGCGTAAATCCCGAGCGATGCGAGCAACAGTGCGAACCCGGCAAATCCTGTCAGCAGGATTACCAGAAAGCGGCGTGGCGACACCGCTTTGTCGACCAACCCCTGAAGCGTTTGAAACTCGGTGACCGGAAGATTTGGATCGAGTGGCCTTAGCGCCATTCGGATGCCTGCCGCCAGGCTGTCTGGCGGCAGTGCGGTTCGCACCACAAGCCTCATTGCCGCGTAGTCCCCGGTTTGACGCATCGGCAGATACATTTCAGACCCGCCCGAACTCTCGGGTCCTCCGTGATGGACCTCGGCAACCACACCGACAACGCGCCGTCCGCCGTCCTGCGTCATCATTTTTCCGACCGCGTCCTGCCCGGGCCACAGAGTGCGTGCCAAAGTCTCGTTCACCATCACAACAGGTTCACTCGACCCTCGATCACTCTCCGTGAATTCCCTCCCCGACTGCAACGGGATTCCCAGGGCCTCGAAGTATCCATCGCTCACGACGCGAATAAATGCCTCCGGGTAATGGTCCTTTTCGTAAACCTGCCCTTTGCCCGAGACTTGCCAACTCCTGTCCCCATCGAGCGGCAGAACATCGCTTATCCCGGCTGCCGTGATGCCAGGGACCGACCGGGCGCGATGCAACACATCGTCGATAAATGAGTTCTGTTGCGCGAGACTCGCGATGCGAAATCCCGGGTCTATCCTCAACGCGGCTGCGTGCTCCGGTCGAAACCCCAAATTCACGTCCAGGACGCGCAGAAAACTTTGAATGAGCAGGGCCGCGCCCACGAGCAGCACGCAGGCCAGGGCGAATTGTGAGACCACCAGTCCGTCAGACAGCCAGCCATGCCGGCTGCTGCCACTCGACTCGCGGCCTGTGTCTTGCAGTCCTTCGCGGAGCCTGTACGCCGGGACTTGCAGCGCGGGCGCCAAACCAAAGAGCACGCCCGAAGCGACCGCCGCCAACAAGGTGAAGGCAAGCGTGCTCCCATCGACGCGAACGCTTGCCAGAAGAGGCAAGTTGAAAGCACTGAGATGCGCTACCGCGCGCGTGCCAGCCACAGCCAGAAGCAGGCCCAGCGCGGCGCCGCAACTCGAGAGGATAACGCTCTCCGTCAGCACTTGCCGCAGCAGCCGAAAACGCCCAGCTCCTAAGGCCGCTCGTACCGCCATTTCTTTTTGTCGCGTCCCCATGCGCGCCATTTGCAGATGCGCAAGATTGGCGCAGACAATCAACATGACTACGCCCACTGCGCACATCAGCACCATCAGAGCTGGACGCACTTGCCCGCTCACGTGCTGTTCCAGCGGAACCAGCCTGGGAAAGATCGGATTCCGCTCCGGATGTCGGCTCACGAGTTGTTTCGCCAGGACGGTTAACTCAGCCTGAGCACCATCGACGGTAGCGCCGGGCTTCAGCCTTCCGACGATATTCATCGAGTTTCCGGCGGGTTTCGTATTGTCCGTTAGTGGCCAGGGAATAAAGATATCGATGGGAGTGCCCGGGGCAAAGACGCTGGCAAAATCGAACGATGCGGGTAGGACACCGACGATCATCACGGGCTGACTGTTCAACGTCAGCTTCTGTCCCACCACGTTCGGGTCGGATCGAAACCGCCTGCGCCAAAAGCCGTAACTCAACAACATGGCAGGCGGAGCGGAATACTTGCCTTGGCACTCCTCCCTGGTAAACGATCGTCCGATGGCGGGTTCCACTCCCAGCAGGGCGAAGAAGTTCCCGGTAACGGGAACGCTGGTAAGACGCTCCGGTTCGCCGGCCCCTGTCAATTCCCTGTCGCCCGAGCTGTAGGTTCCGGGCCAACCCGCTAGGTCGGAGAAGGACTGATTCTGGTTTCGGAGATCTGAATAGTGTTCGGGTTGGGTGCTATAGTTTTCCCCGTTGGAAATCCATACCAACTGTCCTGGATCGCGGAACGGAAGCGGGCGTAACAGCAGCGCATTGACCACGCTGAATACTGTCGAAGCGCCACCGATACCGAGGCCGACGATGAGAATCGCAAATAGAGTGGAACCCGCATTGCGACCCATTCCGCGAAATCCGTACTTCAGATCGCTTGCCAGGGATTCGAGCCAGTTCCAGGACCAGGTTGCATGAGTTTGCTCGCGAACCAGGGTGGGATTGCCGAAAGCGCGCAGGGCGGCATGGCGGGCCTCTCTTGGTGGCAGGCCGCGTTCCCGCTGCTCTTCCTCTTCCAGTTCGATGTCAGACTGTAGTTCCCGCTCCAGGTCGGCGTCGCGTTTCCCTATCTGCCACCATCTCATTTCAGCTCTCCTCACCCGTGGGCCACATGACGCGTGCCACTGCTTCCGCCATCTGCTTCCATTGCGACTCTTCGACCACAAGTTGTTTTCTGCCCTTTTCCGTAAGCCGGTAATACTTGAATTCCCGATTGCGATCCGAGGCAGTCTCCCATTTGGAAACAACCCATCCTTTTCGCTCCAGACGGTGCAACGCAGGATAGAGAGAGCCGTGCTGCATTTGAAGGAAGTCATCGGTGGTCCGCTGAATATGCTTGCCAATCTCATGACCATGCGCTGGACCATAACGACGTGTTCGTAGGATGAGCATGTCCAACGTGCCTTGAAGAAGTCCATTTCGTTTTGCCATAGAAGACGTCCGACCCTCAATTGAGAACGATGGTAGATGTTCGACCATCGGCAGTCAAGAGAATATGGGAATCAGCGGTCGGGAATTTGATTCCTCTCCAGACATCAGGTATCGTGTCGGCAGTCTTTTCAGGATGGTACGATGCTCGTCGGTCATTTGTTCCCACGAAGCCCGACGCGCGGCCGGCTTCTGTCACTTGATGTTTTTCGCGGCGTGGTGATCGCTGCGATGATTCTGGTCACAGACCCTGGCACGTACACATACACCTGGCATCAACTCCGTCATGCGGAGTGGAATGGCGCCACCGCGACAGACATGATCTTCCCCGCCTTCCTCTTTATGGTCGGTCTGGCTATACCGTTTTCGCTCGGTTCGCGTGCCGAGCCGGGCACAAGCCGCATGAAGACCGCGGTTCGGATCATCCGTCGAAGCATTACGCTATTTCTCCTGGGTCTCGGTATCAATGGTTTTCCAGACTATGTATGGAGCACACTTCGACTTCCAGGAATTCTGCAGCGCATCGCAGTCTGCTACGCGCTCTGCGCTTTTCTCTATCTTGCGGTCAGAGAACGGAGGCAGCGCGATCGCACGATCGTCTTCGCCGGTATCAGCATACTGCTCCTTGCAAGCTACTGGGCGATGCTGAAGCTCATTGAGGTTCCAGGCATCGGCCGCGGACACCTGGATCCATACGGAGTACTGCCAGCGGTCGTTGACCGCGCTGTCTTCGGGGCCAACCATCTTTGGCAGTGGGGTATCCGCACCAATGGCAACATCACCTACGATCCCGAAGGACTTCTCTCCACAATACCGGCCCTTGTGCCGACCCTGGTTGGGATGGCCGTCGCGGGGTGGATCCAGCCTTTCCGCACTGCGTCCTCAGCCGCGGTTCGGGCCCTCGTGTCTAAGCTCTTCCTCTTAGGCGCTGGCCTGATGGTTACCGGGTTGGCATTAAGTCCCTGGCTGGCGATCAACAAGTCAATTTTTACCAGCACGTTCGCTCTCTTCAGCACGGGCGTGAGCCTTCTTGTCTTCGGCCTTCTGTATTTATTGGTCGATGGCTACGGCTTCAGCTTGGGGATTACGCCAGCGCTTATCCTAGGCACCAATGCGATCCTTGCCTTCGTCGTATCAAGCATCATCACCATCACGTTGGACCTCATCCATGTATCGGGTGTCAATCTACATGCGTACCTTTATCAGCATATGTTCGCGCCCTGGCTGCCGCCAACTCTCGCCTCACACACCTATGCCCTGGCCATTGTGGTGCTCAACATAGGACTCCTTTACCCGATCTACCATCGCCGGATTTTCGTAAGGCTCTGAGGAAATGCAAGTTGAAAACCCAACCGGCAGAGCTCCTGACAAATCGCATTAACCGCAGATCCCTCCACTCCGCTGCGCTCCGGTCGGGATGACAATTCTGTTGCAGAACAGGAACTATCGAGAGAAATCATCGATTTCAAAACAGAATTGTCATCCCGACCGGAGCGCAGCGGAGTGGAGGGATCTGCGGTTAATGCGATTTGTCAGGTGCAATCTGTTAGCAGACTGACTTCCGCCGGGTTGAGTTCTCACGCAGACACTGAAGCCCTACGCATCGACTCAGAGTTTTTCCGCGGCCTGCTAGTGCCGAAAGATGCCGGTGTTCGGATGATAGTGCTGCCAGTCGAACCAATAGTCCTTGAGCGCAAAGATTCGTGTGAGGCACTGCCCCTTCATCTCACCAGATACGGCGCAACCGTCGAAGGACCACCCGCTGACTGTGGCATCGTCCACGAGCGTCCAGGGATCGCTGGCGCTGGCCGCGCTGTAGCCGTAGAACTCAAGTACTCGGCCGGCGATCTGCCGGGAAAACACGCGCACGGACTTTCCGTCTGGACCGAGAACCAGCATAATCGGCTGGTCACCCAGAACATCGAGCACCACGGGCGATTGAGCTGTGAGCTTGTTTAGCGGATACGCTTGCGCCGCTCCTCCGCTCACCACGCCGATGATTGTTTCCCGGTCGGGCAGCGAACTTTTCGTCGCATGGATCACGGTCGGCAGCTTGCCTATTTGTTCTTCCCATTTCGCCGTTTCATACTTTGCGGCATAACGCGACAGCGGCGCCAGGACAGTGCCGTTCGGCTGCTCTTTCCTCCAGAGCGCAAAGCTGAGCTCGTCTTGCGGCAGCAACGTGAGCTGTGCCCCTTTTAACGGGCCGGCAATCGCGGACCCTGTGACCTGCTGCCAATAGCTGCCTGTCTCCTCATCCCGCATCAGGAAGTTCTGGTTATTGATGCCCGCCAGGTGAAAGTGCAGTTCGCGTCCGTTCAGGCTGCGGGTCCAGACCAGACCCGTGTGGCAGAGCGTTCAATAGGTAACGACGATCGGCAGTCCGTGCAGCCGGTCGTTCACTACATGGTGATATCCCATCTCGCGAATTGGGTAAGCCCGGCTCTCTCCGCCTACGGTGACCGCGATCACCATATCCTTTGGGTCAATCGCGGCCCGGTCTGCTGCAAGATATTTTGGTTCCCCGAGAGGATGAAACATGTGCTCGAAAGGATTGATCCAGGTCGAAGCTGCCGCCAAAAGAGCGACGACCACGGCAGGCGCGAGCAACAGCTTTGCAATCCAGCCGGCACGTCGCCACAAGAGGAGCGCAAGAGCCGTTATTAAGAAAGCCAGGATCAACGATGGCGGCTTGTCGTGCAGAAGCACCCACAGGGCATGCTCCAGGGCTGCAGGCGCCTGCTCGCGGAAGGGCCGAATTACATACATTGGGTAGGCTGCGAAGGCTAAGAGCGCGAGACTGGCTAGGAAGAGGCACAGCGCCGGAACTATCTTAAGTGAGCGCCTTGTAGCCCTGGCTTGGGTCGCAATCGGCATCGACCACATTCTATCCCGAACGCTACTCACTGCAAGTAATTCATCCACTGCACTGCGCCCTACATCGATTTACCTAACTCAAACTCATCCTTTCGGTGGAGGCTCCTTTTAACCTGTCTTGGTAGACTCCGCAAACGGCGCACAATCCGTGCATGCGAATCCAACCACCTGCTTTTCATCTACAACACTCAGGAGATCGTTATGGCCCACATTCAGCTTCAGGAGGGAGTACCGGGCATTCGCGGCCCCATGGCGTTTCGCCCAGAGACGGCGAAGCCCATGCGCGAGCTTGCCGAAGTACTTCTGCGTTCACCCAACACGCTTTCGCCTGGCGAGCGTGAGGCGATTGCAACGTACGTATCCTCGCAAAACGATTGTTATTATTGCCAGACGATTCACGGCTATGCCGCTGCTCAGTACCTCGATAACAATTCCGCTCTCGTGGATCAGATCAAACGTAACTACCAGGAAGCACCAGTCTCAGAAAAGTTGAAAGCGCTGCTTGCCATTGCCGGCAAAGTGCAGCAGGGAGGCAAATATGTCACCAGCGAAGACATAGAACGTGCCCGAAATGCCGGATCAACGGATCTCGAAATTCACGACACTGTCCTGATCGCCGCAGCCTTCTGCATGTACAACCGCTATGTCGACGGGCTTGCAACTTGGGCTCCGGACGACCAAAGCATCTATCGCCAGATGGCGGATCGTGTGGTTACGTTAGGCTATACACAGCCCGGATGGGAGAAGCCATTTCCCCGTTACGATAAAGAAGAAGTTGCGTCATAGACAGGATTCATTACCAGATTGGCGGAAGTGCGTGTGAGTCGAACACACCGTCACCCGTTATGGGTGACCACCGGTTTTGAAGACCGGGGGGATCACCGGAGCCCAGGCACTTCCTGCATCGAGTAACATGCGGCCGTGCCGCATTCTTACCGGTAGTTATAATCCTATCTGATGAGGCGAGACAGGAATAAGGGATGAATGACACGATAACGGTGAGACTGACACAACAGGTCAAAGCAGGTGGATGCGCGAGCAAGTTGGCGCCCGGTACCCTGGCCGCAGTGTTGTCAAGGCTCCCGAAGCAAAGCGACCCAAATCTGCTGGTTGGTTTCGACACGTCGGATGACGCCGGTATCTATCGAATTGCACCGGACGTTGCCCTCGTCCAGACCGTCGATTTCTTTACTCCGCTGGTAGACGACCCTTTCGTATTCGGCCAGATTGCTGCTACCAATGCGCTCAGCGACGTCTACGCGATGGGCGGCCGGCCGGTAACGGCTCTCTCGATCGTCTGTTTTCCACCGGACGGGAATCTGGACGTCCTCGAACAGATCATGCGCGGCGGAATGGCGAAAATGGCAGAGGCCGGCTGCATCGTACTGGGTGGACACAGCGTTCGCGACGCAGAGATCAAATTCGGATACGCCGTTACCGGGCTGATTGCTCCCGAGCGTGTTTTTACGAATACGGGCGCGGTTACGGGCGACATTCTGATCTTGACCAAGCCCATCGGCACCGGAGTCATTACAACGGCCTTGAAGCGCGGCCTCGCAAAACCAGAATGGGTGGAGAATGCGGTGCGTTCCATGACCACGCTGAACCGCACCGCATCTGAGATTGTCACCGCGGCGACCGGCGTCCATGCGATGACGGACGTTACCGGTTTCGGCCTGATGGGTCACGGTCGCGAGCTGGCGCTGGGCAGCGGAGTGACCATTGAGATTGTGGTGGAAGCAGTGCCCCGCATCGAGGGTGCTCTCGATGCCATCCACCTCGGTGCAATCCCAGCGGGATTGCTGGCCAATCGCGACTTTGCAGAATGCGTCAGCGCAGATGCACCCGGTTCTCAGATTGCCGATGATTTGCGCGCGTTGCTCTACGATCCGCAGACCGCCGGCGGTTTACTGATCTCAGTTGCGGCGGATCATGCAGACGCGATACTCGGCTCGCTGCGCCGGGCAGGCCTGAATGCGGCCAAAATCGGCTCTGTCCGTGGTCCCCATAGAGTGGGACAGGGTGTGCCGGCCATACTCTTGCGGTAGCAGCAAACCGACCGAAAGCAATACACTTCTAGTAAGAGTGATCGCTTTATGAAGAGCAGCGAGAACACGGCCAATGATCCCGACGTGCGCAGCCTGTACAGCCTGCTGCCCTCGCTCAATGATCTCTTGCTCGATCCTCGTTTCTCCGCAATCGTACAAGTTGAATCTCACAATACTGTGGTTCGTTCCACGCGCGCCGTGCTTCTTCGCGTCAGGCAGGAGATAGCCGAGGGAAAACACACGCTCACCAGCCTGAACCAACGCGTTGCCGGACTCCATCTCGCAGTTGCCGGAGAGATCAACCAGAACAAGCGCTACTCGCTGCGGCGCGTCATCAATGCGACCGGCGTCATTCTTCATACGAATTTAGGACGAGCTCCGCTGAGCGTCTCCGCGCTCGAACACGTGGTCGAAATTGCTGCGGGCTACTCCAACCTCGAACTCAATCTCGAAACCGGCGAGAGGAGCCGCCGGGATGTTCACGCGGAGACACTGCTTTTGCAGCTGCTCAGCAGCAAGACCCGCGCCATCGACGAGGACTCTGCAGATTCGGCGAGAGCAGCGGTGGTGGTAAATAATTGCGCGGCGGCTACCTTCCTCGCACTCAATTCTCTGGCCGAGGGCGCTGAAGTCATCGTCTCTCGCGGAGAGCTCGTCGAGATAGGGGGCGGCTTCCGCATTCCGGAAATACTCGCCAAGTCAGGGGCACGGATGCGCGAGGTTGGCACTACGAACCGGACCCGCCTGCTCGATTATGAAAACGCGATCTCGACTGATACTGGCCTGATCCTCCGTGTGCACCAGTCCAACTTCAGCATCGAGGGCTTCACAGAAAGGCCCACGCTGCAGGATCTCGTTGCCTTGGGAAAGCGCAAAAATGTCCCGGTATTCAACGACCAGGGCACAGGCCTTGTCTCCTCTTTGGATGGCCTGGGAGTGGGTGCGGAGCCGACTCTTCCAGAGAGCCTTCGCCTTGGTGTCGACCTGGTCGCGGCAAGCGGAGACAAGTTGCTGGGCGGCCCGCAGTGCGGTCTCCTTGTAGGCAGAGTTGACCTGATCGACCGCATTCGCAAGAACCCGCTGCTGCGAACATTCCGCGTCGACAAACTCACCTACGCCGCGCTCGAAGCGACGCTCATGGATCACCTGTCGGAGAGGCCCATACCGATCGTAAACATGCTGCATGCGCCTCCGTTAGAAATTCTCAGGCGGTGCGAATGGGTTGCCGGCCAGGTGTGCTCCGGAAAACTTTTTGCAGAAGCGGTTCCGGTCCTGAGCCTCATTGGTGGCGGAACCGCGCCGGCGGCTCGCCTGCAGAGCTCCGCCGTATCTCTTCGCCACGCAACGCTGCAGCCTCAAGTCTTGCTGCGGGCGCTGCGAGGGCTGGATCCAGCCGTGATCGGCCGGGTATGCGAGGACGCTGTCTTGCTGGACCTTCGGACCGTTGAACCTGAATTCGACGTCAAACTCGTAGAACTGCTGCGGCAGACGGCGCCCGCATCGGCCGCCCCGAATACTCCTTCGTTCGACCATGAGTGATGGGCCAGCATGACCAAGGCGGTCAAATCTGTCGTCATCGGGACAGCGGGTCACATCGACCACGGCAAAACTACGCTCGTCCGTGCACTGACTGGCGTAGACGCCGATCGCCTGCCCGAGGAGAAGCGCCGTGGCATCACCATCGATCTAGGATTTGCTTCTCTGAACGCAGCGGCGGCTGACCATAGCCCTCTGCGCATCAGCTTCGTCGATGTCCCGGGGCACAAGCTCTTTATCCGCAATATGCTCGCAGGCACAGGCTGCGTCGATGCTGTCCTCCTTGTCATCTCCGCCGAAGAAGGCGTCAAGCCGCAAACCGAAGAGCATCTCGCCATCTGCAGCCTGCTCGGAATCTGCCGCGGCCTTACCGTGATCACCAAGGTTGACGCCGTCAGCCCAGGCCGGCTCGAAGAGGTCCGCTCCGCTATAGGAGCATTCCTCAAAGGCACGTTTCTTGACGGAAGCCATGCCGGCATTCTCCCGGTAAGCGCCCAAACCGGCGAAGGACTTGACGAGCTACGCCGCGAACTTTCGTCTCTGGCAATGAAGAGTACGATCAACAATCCCGATCATCTTCCTCGTCTCCCGCTGGATCGCGCCTTCGTGATGAAGGGGTTTGGTACGGTCGTCACGGGTACGCTGCTTTCAGGAGAGTTTCGGGTAGGAGATTCTCTTACGCTGGAACCGGGAAGCCGCAGCGTGCGCGTAAGAGGAATGCAGACCCATGGCCGGCCTGAGGAACGTGCCCACTCTGGTTCGCGCGTGGCTCTGAATCTGGCCGGGATTGAAGTCTCCGAAGCTAGCCGGGGTCAGACTCTCGTCCTCCCGGAAACGCTGAACGCTGTAACGACCATCGATGTCGAAGCAACAATGCTCTCCGGTTCCGGCAGCCTGAAGCATCGCTCGCGCGTCCACTTTCACGCTTTTACGTCCGACAGTCTGGCAACGATCTCGTTGTATGGCTACGACTCAGCAGAGCCTGGTACCGATCGATTCATGCGGCTCAGGCTCCACAAGCCCATAGTGCTTGTACCCGGAGACCGCTTCGTGCTGCGGCAATATTCGCCGCCGGCCACCATCGGCGGTGGCCGAGTACTCGACGCGCAACCGCTGCCCAACCTGCGCAAGAGGAAGTGCCTTACATGGCTGGAAGCGCTCCAGCATGCCTCCCTCGAAGAACAGCTTCGCTTGCGAGTCGCGCGGCGCGGCACAGCCGGCCTCACCATGCGCCAGCTGATGACGGAAACCGGCCTGACGCACGGGGCGCTCCACCGGCTCACCGAACAGCTCGTAAGCAGCAGTCGTCTGCTGCGCATTCCCGACGATGTGCTGCTCACCGAGGAAGCCTTCGCATCAGCCACAGAAGGCGTTATCAGCAGCGTGAAGGCCGAGACCAGATCTGCTGGCCTAAGCCGATCCGAGCTGAAGGACCAAACCGGGTTATCCAAGGAGATATTCGATTTCCTGCTCGAGAAACTCGTACGCGAGCAACGGCTTCGGCTTCAGGAGGCGCTCGTCTATGCGTCTGGATCGGACCCGCAACTCCCCGGCCCAGACCTCGAGTCGCTCTCCGCGATCACAACTGCCTATGAGTCGGCTGGGCTCACGGCTCCCTCGATCTCCGAGGTTGCGACGGCACTCGCTCTCAAGGACAACGAGATGCGCCGGCTTATGACTCTGCTGCTCCGCGACAAGATCCTGGTCAAGATAGGCACGGACGGTCTGTATATCCACCAAAGAGCTCTCGAAACATTGCGGGGACGGGTGCGCGAACTGCGTGGACAGACACTCGATGTTGCAAGCTTCAAGAAGATGACTGGCCTTTCGAGAAAATACGCCATCCCTCTACTGGAATACCTCGATCGCCAGCACGTTACCCGTAAAGATGGAGACCTGCGCCTGGTGCTCTAACCGGCTTATCCAACTCTGCACGGGCGTGCGGGAAATGTGCTAACCTCTTTGCGGTGTGCCAGACCTTCAAGTACGGACCATGACCGATCATAAGACGAACATCGACGTAGTTGAAGACGCGGACGCAAGCGGCGAAGTTGCCCTTGTCTACGACGAATGGCGCGCCCACTCCGGTCGTCAGCAGATGCCCGGCATCCTTAAGTGTTTCAGCCATCGGCCGGATTTTCTGCGCGAGGTGATGAGCTTCAGCAACACCGTCCACTTTTCTGAAGGCCACCTTACTCGTCGCACCAAGGAAGCTATCGCCAGTTGGGTCTCATGGCTCAATCGTTGTCCTTATTGACTGGACTCACATGCATACTTCCTGCGGGTTCAGGGAGCAAACGAGAAAACGGTGCAGGCGATTGCGGAGGGGAAACTCGACCAAGCTGAGCTCACCCCGGCTGAACGCGCTCTCCTCGAATACGTCACCAAAGTGACCGAGGCCGCCTACCGCACAACAGCAGAAGACGTACAGATCCTCCGCGGTCATGGCTGGAGTGAGCCCCAGATCGCAGAGGCTGTTTATATTACCGCCCTGTTTGCCTTCTTCAATCGTGTAGCCGATGCTTTTGGCATTTCGCCGCAGGGCTATCTCGAAATGAATGCCATGACCAAGTGAGCCTGAACTGATGCCGATCAAGAAGAAAACAAAACGCTGGTTGGGTGGCACGTTCGCGGTGCTCTTCTGTCTTTGGCTCGGCTTCGTCGGCTATATCGACTGGGCCATGCACCAGCCACCCGAAGTCTTCGGGCATGTCATGGCAAAAATGCCGACGCCGGCCTACTTTCTCTTCCCGTTTGAGACGATGTGGACAGAGGCGCGTAAAGGCTTGCTCAAAACCGGCGCCGCCGCCCCCGACTTCACCGTCCAGACACTCGATACGAGAACGCCGGTGAGACTAGCTTCTCTGTGGACAGATAAACCAGTCGTTCTCGTCTTCGGCAGCTATACTTGACCGCCTTTTCGGCGGGAGGTTCCCGCCCTGAACAAGTTAGCCGAGCGGTACAAGGGCAAGGTTGATTTCTATGCGGTCTACATCCTGGAGGCTCATCCCACGGATGTATGGGAGATGGAAAGCAATATTCGCGATAAAGTGCTGTTCCGCAGCCCCCGCGACGAGGAAGAGCGCGCCTCGGTAGCGGGTGCCTGTGTGCGTAGACTGGGCATCAAGTTTCCTGCCGTCATCGATGGCTTCGACAACCACGTCGAGACCGCCTACACCGGATGGCCGGACCGCATGTATCTGATCGCAACCGATGGTCGCGTTCTCTATAAGAGCAAGCCAGGACCATTCGGGTTCCATCCCCAAGATCTAGCTGCTGCCGTTCAGAAGGCGTTGGGCAATCTATGATCCAGGCGGCCGCCTACTTGCAAAGAGGTTCTGTTCGGATGCTGGAAACGAGACAGAATTCGTCCCCGCATGTGATTGGTGGCTGTCGCGGCGAACAATCCAGAAATAAGAGCCCGATGAACGACCAGGCACTGCAATAGCCGGCACCTTCAGAAAGGGCCTCCCAGGCCCCACAATCCGTTTTGGGCTGTGCGCGACCAGCTCCGACAAAAGGGCATTTGAATAGTTCGCCGCATGAGCCGATTTACTCATGCTGCCGCTCGCCGTGCTATTGTTTCCAGCATAGGTGCCACAACACGGGCCCTCCTCTTCGCCGCCTGCTTACTCGCCACTTGCCTGCAAATTTCTGCGTTCCCCGGTCTTGCCCCCATGCCGCCTTCGGTCGAGTCGCGAATCGCCGCACAGAACGCGCTCTTTGAGGAGGAGTATCAGTCCGACCTGAAGGCCTCCCCCGAACTTGCCACCGACATCGGAGACTATCGCTACAACGACCAGCTGGACGACCGCTCCCTCGCCGCAATCGAAAGCCGACACGTCGCAGATGAGGACTTTCTCGCGCGCCTAATTGCCATTCCGAGCAGTGGATTTTCAGAGCAGGACGCGCTCTCCCGCGACGTCATGATTCGCAAGCTACAGCAGCGCATCGACAACTACAGCTTCAAGGAATACGAGATGCCTGTGAGCCAGATGAGCGGTCCCCACATCGGCCTTGCCGACTTACCTCTCGCTGTTCCCTTCGACACGGTCACGCGGTATGAGGACTACATCGCCCGTCTCCATCAGATCCCCCGCGTCTTCACCCAGACCGAAGAGGTTCTCCGCGCCGGTATGAAGGACAACCTGATGCCTGTCCGGTTCCTGCTGGAAAAGGTTCCCGCGCAGTGCGATGGCATCATCGCGGCCGACCCTTTCCTGAGCCCGACCAAGAAGTTTCCCAGCAGCATCCCCGCCGCGGACCAGCAACGGCTCACACAGCAGATTAGCGACGCCGTCCATAACGAAGTGCTGCCTGCCTACAAGGCATGCGCCAGCTTCATCGCCACCGAGTACGCCCCGCACGGTCGCACTATCCTCGCCGTCACCTTCCTTCCTGACGGCCAACGCCGCTATCTCAACTACATCCACGCCAGCACCACCGTCAGCAATCTCAGTCCCGACGAAATCCACCAGCTTGGGCTGCGCGAAATGGACCGTATCGGGGCCGAAATGCTGGTTATCGCGCACCAACTAGGGTTCTCCGATCTCGCTTCTTGCGACGCGTCTTTGAGGAAGAATCCGAAGTACATTCCGACCTCCGCCGAGCAGATCCTCGACGACTATCGTAAGTACATCGGGCAGATGCAAGCCAAGCTACCACAGCTCTTTACCTATATTCCCGGCTCGCCGGTGACGGTAGAGGCAATTCCATCATTCCAGTCGGCAGCTGCGACGCACTATCAACGCGGAACTGCTGATGGCAAACGACCCGGCCGGGTGGTCGTCGCCACCTCCGACTTCTCGCATCGCATCCTCATTGATGATGAAGCGACCGCCTATCACGAGGGCATCCCCGGCCATCACATGCAGAATTCCGTAGCGCTGCGGATAAAGGACGTGCCCAAATTCCGCCAGATCTACTCCAATCCGGCCTACGGGGAAGGTTGGGCGTTATATGCCGAGCAACTCGGCAAAGAGGTTGGCTTCTACCAGGATCCTGTCTCGGATTGGGCCCGACTCAATAGCGAGCGTTTTCGCGCGGCGCGCCTAGTCGTTGATACGGGCATTCACTCGAAGGGCTGGACTCGCGATCAGGTGGTCGACTACTTCCGCAAATCCGGCACCGTCGACGAGCCCGAGATCCAGACCGAAACAGACCGCTACATTGCCTGGCCGGCCCAGGCCCTCAGTTACAAGATCGGGCAGCTCAAGTTCGTCGAACTCCGCGAACGGGCGCGGAAGCAACTGGGTGCAAAGTTCGACATCCGCACCTTTCACGACGAGATGCTGAACGGCGGCCGTCTCCCGCTCGACTTGCTCGACGCCCGCACGAATCGCTGGATTCAAGCGCAGATCGTCGCGGGGAAACCAGTCGCAGGCAATTGAGCCAGCATGCCAGAAATCCCTTCAGGCTAATCTTGAATCAAAGGCTTTGGAGGGCCAGTATGAAAGTCCTAGAGCTGGTAGGAACTCGCGTGTGGATCAGGTGTGACCGATTTCGCAGGATTTCCGGCGTCATCTCCGGCGTCCTGAAGCCGGTAAGCCGCGATGATCTTCAATCTTCCATTGCCGAGAGTCTTTTCGACATCGCCCTATCTTCAGGGGAGGTCGTTCAATTGCTCGGAGCACAAATTTGCAAGGTAGATCACAACTCAGAACACGTGACTGCCTTTCTCGTTGAGAGAGATGGAGATTCTGCAACAAGCGAATCAGGGGATGAGGTGCTCTTCGCGGAGCCTCGAGAAGAGGTCGAAGAAGCTGTCATCGGTAGCCTGGTACTCGAGAAAACCTAGTTTGCGGCTCTTACTCATATCGGTCAGGACTTCGATCGGCCGGCCGAGATCGGCATCCGTGTGCCATGCGGATGCAAGCACCCCCAGATCGCCCTCTACGAGTTTGTGTTTGCGTGCGATCTCCGCCCAGAGAGGCCCGGCGTTGGCGAACAGCAATTCGAGCGGCGTACCTGCGCCCGGAAAGTCCGCAGGCGCTACGCCAAACCATCGCGCAATCCTCTCCCACATCCAGCTCCAGCGAAAAACATCGCCGTTGACAACGTTAAATGCCTCGTTACTGGCTGCAGGTGTAGTCGATGCCCATTGCAGATGCCGCGCAAGCAAACGCGCATCGGTCATGTCTGTAAGGCTATTCCACTGAACTGCAGAACCGGGAAAGAGGAAAGGCCGGCCTGTCTCGCGGCAGATAACTGCATACGTTGCGAGCGTTACGCCCATGTTCATGGCGTTGCCTACCGCGTAGCCGATAACCGTGTGCGGACGGTGCACAGTCCAGGTAAAGCCGTCTCGCTGGGCCGCGGCGAAGACTTCATCCTCCTGCGCGTAGTAGAAATTATCAACTTCAAGCCTCCCCTGCTCTTCGCGGAACGGGGTGGTTGGCAGTTTGCCCTTGCCGTAGCTCTCGAAGGGCCCGAGGTAGTGCTTTAGGCCTGTGACCAGTGCAACATGCTGGACCGAACCGGTGCGGGAAAGGGCTTCCAGCAAATTGCGCACCATTGTGGCGTTGATCTTGATGTTTTCAGCTTCTGTCGGTTGCCGAAGCCAGGTTGTGAGGAAGACATGCGTTGGCTTGATTCCTTCCAGCCCGCCGCTAAGCGTGTCTGGCTTAAGCAGGTCCGCTGCAACCGGGTGAACTCCTCCACCAGCGGACGGATTACGTGCAAGGCCGTAAACCCTCCAATCCGGCTGCTCTGCAAGGTGCTGTGCCAGGTTAAGACCCACAATGCCTGTTGCACCGACCACTAAAGCCGTTCGACTTGCCATCCAGCTCCTTGAGGTGGCGCACCTTCGCCTCTCACCTCATACCCCAAGCAATAAGATGTCCGAAGAAGTGAGAAGTTTCGCTTCCCTTATTAGTGCCTCTTCCAGTTGTAGCTGGCCAATTCTTTTCCATCCTCTCCGATCAAGAGCAGCGTGGTGCGTCCTGGTGAGATCTCGCCGGTGACATACTTTCCGCTCTTTTTATCGGTAAAGGACACTGCCTCCTGATTTGACTCGGAAGACAGGACGTAAAGCGTGGCATGAGGGAATTGGGTCGGGGTGATGAGAATACCCGGGTCGTAAAGATCCGTAACATAAGTGGGCGAAACACCCGCCTCCCGCAACGCGTAGCGATACACGTCGCCGATAGCCTGCAGGTTATCGTTCAACTCCAAGGGCAAGGGTGAGAAGAGAATCTTCCCCTTGCCAACGGAGACCTCCTCCCAGCTCTTGCCATTCGCAAGCACGGCACGATTCAAAACCGTAATCTTCATTCCGCTGTAAGCCAGCGAAAATGTGCCTCCCGCCCATTCCGTGTGGTTCTCATGCAAGAGAAGAGGAACATCGGTATAGGGCAGTCCGACGGCGTCCTGCCTGCCGGTCGGATGGAAATGAGCATCCGCATCAAACGGTCCCGACACCAGCAGGATGGACCCCGCCTTCACTTTGGCGACAATTGCGTCCCAGGCCTCGGTAGTAAGCACGTAAGGAGATGGCAGGATAATCAGCTTGGGCGACCCCAACCGGTCGATCTGGTATTCGCCCACAGCATAAGCTTCTGCCCGCGCATAATGGTAAAGCGCGCGGACTGCCGTCTGCTGTGCTTCGAGCGCTGTAGCATTGAAGACTGAAAGTTGCAGCGACTGCGGCAGAATGAGGGCAACCTGGGGCTCCACCATATCCGTAGCCCAGGGTGAGGCTGCCTTGGCGAAGCTGCCCATATCGCGCATCATGGCTTGCCAGCTCTTGGCCGATCCGTCGCTTCGCTCCATGCCAAAGTCCACTTCACGAGCCCAATCCCACTGCAGCGCGCCGCTGTTCCCGGCGGCAAAACCGAAAGCCAATTTTTTCTCCAGCAGCGCAAAAGCAGACAACTCGTCGTAGCGCCAGCTGCCATCGGGCCACCACACCGGTTGATATCCTGTCTCGCCGACAAAGTTCGGCGTTCCCGGCTGCTTAGCCACCAGTGAATCCCACAACAAAGCGTCGTCCGCTCGATAGGTGTGGTTCACCGTGAAGGAAACTCCTGCTCTGACGAAGAACTGGTTGAGAACGCGGTTCTGAACGCCGCCCTCGTCTTGACCAACATCGATCAGTTGCTTGCTCCCCGTGCTCCGGATGGCGGTCACCATCCCGCGGATCCACTGGGCGAAGGCGTCCTGTGCGAAGAGGTTGTAGTCAATGGCCCGAAGTTCGTTTGCATTGCCATATCGTTCGAGCCGCAGATCCGCAAGATCAGGCAGGTTTACGTCTTCGAACGTCTTGAGCCGCTCCGGCGGCACGCCCCAAGCAGAGGCCAATGCGGCGATGTCGCCATATTTCTCGCGCAACCACTTGCGCCATGCCGCAATTTCGGTTGCATCCCCGTTGGGTGTGTTGCCCATAAATATTCTTCTCGGGTTGGAGAAGCTTGGTTCGTTGATGAGATCCCACGAGAGCCACGGAACATTCTTGAAGCGGTTGACGATCGACAGCACATAAGTCTGTTGGTCGCGAACAACGGCGGAATTGGTATAGGGGTTGCGCAAGGGAGGCTCGGGCTGATCTTGTCGCACCGGAGAAATTGAATCTGCCTGAGGTGTGAAGCTGAAGAAGGTGAAGTTAATCGCAATATGGTGGTTGTGTGCAGAAAGTAAGTACGCCTCAACGTTGCGCAAAAACCGCTCGTTGACTTGGCCCGTGGAAGGCTCCACGAACTTGGCATTCGACATCCATACCCCGGTGCGCACGAAGGTGACGCCATGCCGCTCCATATCGGCAAAGTCGTTGTCCCATGCGGCTGCGTTGCGCGGTCCGGAGAAGTCCCAACCGTTTTCCTCGGTAGTGAAATAGTTTGTTCCGAAGGGGAAAAAGGGAGTGCCATCTTTAGTCAGGAAATCGCCGTGGACGCCCAGCGCCAGTCCCGAAGACAGTGCCTCTGCGTTCTGCACCCAGAATCCATTTCGATAAAATTCTCGTCGACTTTCCTCCATACTCATAAACTCCCCGAATGGTATAGAAGCCGGGAGGCAATAGTCTGTGGAATGGTACGTTCGCATCAACCCTGCTGCCGTTACAGGGGATATTTGTGTTGTAGAGGACGTCGTCTCCGGACGCTATCTCGATCTTTACGTCGCCCGCCCGCGTCGCAGGCGCGTTTTCGAGGTGGATCTCTATTTGCGCAAATTCTTCGGGGCGGATGGCGGAGTAGAGTGTCTCTATCCAGAAACGAATCGCGCCCTGGCGTGCATAGTCCGCAGCCTGGCGGACTAATGCGATGCCGTCGGTTGACTCCCAATATCCGGCAGTCGGCTCAAAATCCAGCATCACCATGTGCGCAGGCGAGCCGGAGGAGGGCGCCCGGGAGATGCCTACCCTTTCGCCCACCACAACCGGAGCGGCGACTTTTGTGCCATCGGGATCCACCATGTAGCCGAGGCCACTGACTTGGCCTTCGAGCGCAAAGAAACGATGGCCTTGGATCGCAGCGCCCTGCAAAAATGTGTATCCCGGTTTCCAGGAGAACTTGGCCGCTTGCCCTACGGGAATTTCATAGGTGTGACGTATGCCCAATTCGAGAGAGTAGGTATCTTGCGGACGCTCCTGCCGAAAGCTGCCGTCGCGCTGCGTTACCGGCACGCGAAAGGGTTGGCCTCCCAGGGTGAGCAGATTGCCTCCACCTTCAAGGTAGCCGAGGATCGCGCTCCAATCCGCGGCTGGAAAGGCGGACCCGTACGGGAGCACGAGCAGATCCGCGTTTGCCAACGCAGACGGGTCGCGCAGGCCATCGATGCCGACAAAAGCCGCATCCTGTCCAAGGGCCTGCGTCAGCGTACCGCGTGTAATGGGTTCGCTGGCGACGGTCGGAAATCCTTCTTGCCAGAAGACCACAGTCTTTGCGAACAGCGGAGAGCCGCTACAGCTAAATAGGGAAAACGCGAGAAGAAGCCGCACCAGCAATTGTCGCAAGACCTTGTTCTCCTGTGGACTGTATACGCCTTAGGCGCCAGCGAAGACGCCAGGCGGCTGCGAACCCCCTCCGAAGATCTAAACAGGGCCGCCGCAATGGTGATGCTGCCGGTATAAGCCATCGGAGGAGCCGCAGGTCACTGAGCAGCGACCGCGACCGGCACAATGCGCTGCGGCAGATTGAAGCCGCGCAGCGTAAGCTGCGGCGTGGCGCCGTCGGCGGCGCTCACCGGATAATCGAGATCGATCTCCCGCGACTCGCCCGGCAGCAGTGAAACGTAATTGTCACTGAAATACGCCGGCAGAATGCGGGATCCATCCGAGCTCTTAACCAGCGTCAGTTTGTTCTGGAGCGCGATGGCGGCGCTTGTGTTCCTCAGTTCTACATGAACCTGCACCGAATTGCCGGCGCGCCTCGACGTTGCCGTTCGCCATCACTGTTGTAGCTGCCAGCCGCGTCAACTCACGATAATTCTGGCTCTCTGCGGTCAACCAATATAGATTCGAGGAGACCACGCTCCCGCGCTGGTCCTTGAGCCCCAGCTTCACCAGCACCACTGCATCCTTTTCGAGCGGCCCCAGTTCCAAATGAAGCGCCGGCACCACCTCATCCGCCGGAACCTCAGCCGGCCCTTCCATGTGGAGCAGAGATTTGTTGTCAAGGGAAAACACATCCGCTGTCACCCGCACTGTTCCTGCTGCCTCCGGCGTCGTGTTCACCACTTCCACCGCATCCGTCGCCAGGTCCAGCTGTACATGGAGCGGCTCACACGCTTCTTTCTCGCCGTAATACGACGACTGCGTGTCATAGTCCGAACTCATCACCTCCCACATGTTGCTGGGCCACGCCGGCTGTGTCATCCACAGCAGGCGCCCGCTGTTCGGGGACCATAAATGCGCATTCATGCCCTCGAAGATCGCGCGATGATCGACGTAGTCCATCATCTGCGCCTTACGTTCAAAATCCTCGAGGCTGGTGGGTGCCCCAAACTCAGTCTGCATCTCTGCCAGAAACGGATGCATGTCGCCGTTCCCCAGGAAGTGCCAGTCGTGGTAGGCCCATACATCGTCCATAGGCCACTGGTCGGGCTTCGGTACCGACGCCTGGAACGATTCGAGCGTCGACATCGAGGGCGTACCTGTCTCGACAGAGAAGCCGCGATTGATCGCTGTGTAGTACAGCTTCGGATCTTGATAGCGATATGGACCGCTGTTCTGCAGATTCACCTGGTTCGAGCTGGGCGAGTAGTACCGTGTGCCATCCAAGGTATAGATCAGCTGCGCAAGGCCCTGGTTGATGATCGGCTGCGGCACCCCTTCGTTGCGTCCGCACCAGACTGCGATCGATGGATGATTCCGAAAACGCCGGATCACGTCCTCCGCATTCTTCAGGAACAAGTCCGGGTTTTCCGCTTCGATGTTGTAGTTCTCTGTGGTCTCCCAAAAGTCATTCCAGATCAGGAAGCCGTATTCGTCGGCGAGATCATAGAATGACTGCTCCGTACTTTGGCCGACCCAATTGCGAATGATGTTCTCGTGCGCGTCGTGATGCAGCCGGAAATAGGGGTCCAATCGTTCACGCGATACCCGCTTCATCGCATCATCCATGCCCCAATTACCGCCGCGGCAGGCGATGCGCACTCCGTTCACCTTGATGACGAGATACGGGGCCGTGCCGAGGTCGTCGCTCGGTTTCACAGCGCGAGAACGCTCACCGGCGGCTGTAAGCGAAGCGACCCATGAATGCCAGTTTTCGCGCCATACTTCGGGCAGATTCGGGGGCGGTGGCTCGGCGGCCGGAATATTGCGCATCCCGTCGTGCGTAACATTCACATCGGGCTTGGTCTCACCCAACTCATACGCTTCCGCCGGCGAATATTCGACGCGCCGCAAATGCCCGGCCGTATCCAGCAGACTGAGCTCGTAGGTAATTTCGCGAATTCCAAACCGCACTTCCTTCGCGTCCGAAATCGGTCCGCCCACGGTAAAAGACAGCTTCAGATGGTACAACTCCTGCTTCCCGTACCCATTCGGCCACCACAGTCGCGGATGTGTAACCGTTAATTGTGGAAATTCAACCGGGGTCAGCCTCACTTCACTCTCTCCCGGCTTCAGGTCCACGTTCTTTGTGACAGTAACTCCTTCAAATTCCGCCTTGAGCGTTCCGTGTGCCGGCGCGTCACCGGCGTTTGTCAGCGGAACCACCATCTCCACCTTCGCGCTCGAGGTGTCCGGCAACGGAAGGCTGGTCACCACCTGCGGGTCGCCAATCTTCACTGCTTCGGTCGCTCGCAGTGTGACTGGTTGCCAGATGCCGGTGTCGCGATCGCGTATGGCGGGAATCCAATCCCATCCTTCGGTGGCCACGAAGGTAGGTCCATCGAGGCACATCAGACCGCCATTCTCGCCCGGACCTCCCTTGATCGACTGCTCCTGCGGAATGCCCGGATGGGGCGGCGGCGAAATACGCACAGCCAGCACATTGGATTCGCCGGGTTTTAGAACGCCGGTCACATCGAAGATGCCGCGAATGAAGGCGCCGGTAATAGTGCCGAGGAACTGCCCATTCAGCCACACCGCCGCCCGGTAGTTGATACCCTCAAATGTCAGCGTGAGACGCTTTCCCTTGGTGGATTCCGGCTGGCGAAACTCAGTCCGATACCAGTAGTCCTGCTTGTTCAGCGTCTCCGGAATCGCGAGATTGTTTAAGCCGTAGTAGGGATCGGGATAGACTCCGCGGTCCACCAGGGTAGTCAGCGCCGTCCCCGGCACAGTCGCCACATACCAGTCCTTGGCGTTGAACGCCGGTTCGGAAACCGCCGCACCGTCCGCGTCAACCTTAGGCGCCGCGCTCAATCGCCAGCCATGAATGGTCCAGAGATTTTCCCCGCTGCTCTCAATAGCCGGACCCTTGGGCAGCGGTTTTGCCTGGGTAGCGGAAAACGGGGCTTTGCTGTGCGGCATGGTCGCCGGGTCCTGCGGCGCGCGGTACCCGGCCTGTCCGCGCGTCTGCACCGGCCATGGCTTTGAGGCTTCTTCGTAAACAGGCAAGTCAAAATTCGGAGGATGGCCGGCCATTTGCCGGATCACGTCCGGCGAGAGCGCCTCGCGCAGCAGTTCCAGCCCGGCGATCTTTCCGCCAAAATGTTCCCACACGTTCGCCAGCGCGGGCGCGATTTCCAGAGTTGGCTCGGCGGTGCCCACCAGCAGTTGTGTTGTATCGGTCGCCGGTTTGTCGGGTTGGCGCAGTGTACCTTCGGCCACCGGGGCTTCATCCGCATAAAGCCGGAATTGTGTCCCGTCGAAGGTCGCGGCCAGCATATGCCACTTCCCGGGGGTGATCGCTGCAGGTCCCTCGAGGCTATTATTCTTGCCCAGATACAGCTCCACTTTGCCGGGCGCGATCGCCAAGTAGCGCGGATACTCGCCATTGGGCGCGCCCACGCCGGCAATTAGCTCCCGCCCGGCTGCAGCATCTTCCGCATTCACCCAGAGCAGCAGCGTCCAGGGGGATTCCGGATTCAGGATGGTATCGTTCCCATTGAGTGCCGCGTGCAGGCCGTCCCCGCCGGGCAGGATGACAGCGTTCCACGGTCCGTAAAACGGCGGCGGTGGGGGTTCGGGTGCGGCCGGCGGCCGCTGGGCAAGACTAAACGGACACATGATGATCAGGAAGGCGACGAGGACAAGTGGAGCACTTTTAGGCTCTTTCATTGCTCAATAATCCCTTCTTTCTTCCGCAACACTGTATATCGCTGGATTGGTGCGCAGGCGGCTGGGGAATTGACATGTAATACCATAAAAGGATGAAGAGTCAGGGACAGAAAGCTGCGCCCTTATTAGGATGATCATTCAGCAGCGTCGCGTGGTGGTGACCGGGGTTGGTTTGGTAAGCCCCGTGGGCATAGGAACGGAAGCTACCTGGAAGGCTCTCCTCCAGGGTGAGTCGGGCATCGGGGTGATCACGCTTTTTGATCCCACAGGCTTCAGCTGCAGAATTGCCGGCGAAGTCAAGGATTTCCGCCCCGAAGACTACATCGAGCGCAAAGAAATCAAGAAGATGGGCCGCTTTATCCAGTTTGCCCTGGCGGCCTCGGAGTTCGCTGTACAGCAGGCCGGGCTGAACATGGCGGCGGAAGATGCCGGCAAGGTCGGGGTGTATGTTGGCAGCGGCATCGGCGCCTTCGAAGTGATCGAGCGGGAGCACAGCAAGCTGCTCACCGCCGGCCCCGGCCGGGTATCCCCCTTTTTCATCACCGCGACTATCGCCAATCTTGCCGCCGGCCAGATCTCGATTCGCTATGGCGCGACCGGCCCCAATCTCACCAGCGCCACCGCCTGCACCACGGGAGCGCATGCTGTCGGCGAGTCTTTCCGGATCATTCAACGCGGTGATGCGGACGTGATGATCTGCGGTGGAAGCGAGGCCGCGGTCACCCCGCTTTCCGTTGCCGGCTTCGCGTCCATGCGCGCTCTTTCCACGCGCAACGATGATCCGGCTACCGCCTCGCGTCCATGGGATGAAGGGCGGGACGGGTTCGTGGTGGGTGAAGGCGCCGGGGTACTGATCCTGGAAGAATACGAGCATGCGGTAAAACGGGGAGCGACCATCCTCTCCGAGCTGGTAGGCTACGCCGCCAATAGCGACGCCTACCACACCAATGCTCCTCCGGAGGATGGCCGCGGCGTGCGCCGGGTGATGCAACTGGCTCTGCTCGATGCAGAGGTGGACCCGAGTGCAATCGGGTATCTGAACGCGCATGCTACTTCTACGCCCCTCGGCGACCGGGCCGAGGCCAGGGCGATCTGCGAAACCTTCGGCGAGTCGGCGAAAAGCCTGCTGGTGAGTTCGACCAAGTCGATGACCGGCCATCTGCTTGGCGGAGCGGGCAGTCTGGAGGCGGGGATTACGGTGCTGGCGCTGCGGGATCAGATTGCTCCACCCATGACAAATCTGCAGGATGTCGATGAGGCTTGCGGCTTCTGCCTGGTGAAGGACAGGGGGATCGCGGCAACGATGGAATATGCCATGACCAACTCCTTCGGCTTTGGGGGGACGAACGCCTCGCTTATCTTCCGCCGGTATCGGTAAGGCCAAGCACAGTGGCCAAAGTGTCTGCGAGAGCTACTCTCAGCCGTCCCTCCGGGACTCAATTATGAGAGGCTAGTTCTCAACGCAGACTGTAAAGCCCAAGTCCGGGAAATGTTCTAGTCTATAGCTCATGAGCCAAGACAATTCACAACCGAACGTCATTCTGGAGCGCACGCCCGACTACCGCGAGGGCTATGCCAACAGCGTTCAGGTGCAGAAGAGCGTCTGGGACTTTCGACTCACCTTCGGCACCGCCTATCAGGAAACAGCCGAGCAGATCACCATCAACACCTTCCAAACCGTTTACCTGAGCCCACAACAGGCCAAGGCATTGTGCAGTGTGCTGGAGCAGAACCTGATCCAATACGAGCACACCTTTGGCGCCATCTCCCTCGAGCCACGGCCCCCGATCATGCCTCAAGGCCCAGTCCACTAAATCATGTTTGCTGGGAAGAGGAGGAGGGACTCGTGGCCGTACTTCCCCGACAGCCAACACCGCTCGACCGTCCGCTGCCCCTCAGGTTCATCTTTCCTCTGCTCTTCGTCGGCGTCTACCTGGCGCACCTGACCCTGCTGCGCCTGCCCTACTACTGGGACGAAGCGGGATACTACATCCCCGCAGCCTATGACTTCTTTCGCACCGGCGACGTGATTCCGTCGACCACCCTGGCCAATGCGCATCCGCCCCTTCCCTCCCTTTACCTCGCCCTGTGGTGGAAGTCAGGATTCACGCCAGCCGTCACCCGCACCGCCATGTGCCTGATCACCGCCATCGCGCTACTGGCCGTCTATCGCCTCGCAATCCTGCTGAATGGCCGCCCATGGGTTGCGGCTACGACCACTGTGCTGACCGCAATCTACCCCGTCTGGTTCGCCCAGAGTACCCTGGCGCACGCAGATATGTTCGCCGCCGCCGCAAACCTGTGGGGGCTGGTCTTCGTCTTTGCCGCCCAACCCCCGGATTTCCTGTATGCTGCGCCGGATACGACCGCGGGTGCGGCTTTCATTAAAGAAAGTCGCAAGAAGCTCGTCAACGCAACGAACCTCGACAGGAAATCCGGGAAACGAAACCCCCGAATGCTATGGGCGGCAGCAGCCTGCTTTGCCGTAGCCACATGGTGTAAAGAAACAGCGATTGTTACACCCCTGGCGATCGCGCTGTGGGAACTATGCCTCTGCTGGCGCAGAACCAGGCCCACAAAACCTGATGAACAGGCGGATTTAGGCCGGCGCGCCCACCTCCGCACAGGACTCGTCTTGCTCACCCCGATCATCCCGTTGCTGGCCTGGTTTGCCTACTATCGCCGCCGCACCGGGTTTCTCTTCGGCAATCCGGAGTTCCTGCGTTATAACGCGACCTCCACGCTCTCGCCGCTGCGCATCCTGTTGGCCCTGGCGCATCGCATCCTGCAACTCACGGGGCACATGAACATGTTCGTGCCCGTGCTGTGCATGCTGGGGGCGATGCTCCTGCTGCCCTTGCAGGAAGGCGACGGAACTCAGCGGCCCCGCATCTCGCCGCCGGACCAGGCCATTCTTTATGTCGTCATGGCGGCCAATATCCTCTTCTTTTCCGTCATTGGGGGAGCTCTGCTTACCCGCTACCTGCTCCCCCTGTATCCGCTGATTCTGCTGCTGTGCGTGTCCACCTTTTACCGCCGTGTGCCCTATTGGTGGGGACTGGGCCTGCTCACCGCGGCCGCTTTTCTGATCGGGCTGTTCGTCAACCCACCCTACAAGTTCGCCCCCGAAGACAACCTGAACTACGCCGATGTGGTCCGTCTGCATCAACAGGCGATCCGGCAGATTGTGACCCACTTTCCCGGGAGCACGATCTTGACCGCCTGGCCGGCCACCGATGAGCTCACCAAACCAGAGCTGGGCTACGTGAAGAAGCCGCTGGCGGTGGTTACGGTTGCGAATTTCTCCCTTGACGAGATACAGAAGGCGGCTGCCTCCCCTCAGGACTTCAGCGTCGGCTTCGCTTTTTCAACCAAATACGACCCTCCCCGCCTGATGCTGGACCTGGGTGCACGCAACGAGGCCCTGGACACCCGTTTCTTCGATTTCCATCGCGATCTAGCGCCGAGCGCGATCGCGCACCTTCTGGGTGGCCGCATCGTCTGGCGCGACGACCGCCAGGGTGAATGGGCCGCCGTGCTGCACTTCAATCGCCCCCAGGTGGCGGGCTTGCATACAACTGAAGATGTGGTTACGAGCAGAGAACGATAATCCCCGGAACCGTACCCCGGAACTATACTGGTATGGTGCTCCCCCGATTTCCTGTGAAGTCTATTGGCGTTGATGAACTCCATGCGGCTTTCCTCGACGAAAGCCGCAGGCGCTGCCGTTGCTTGGTGCTGCGTACAGGAAATCCGGTCCCCCGCCGTCTAACATGCGT
Source organism: uncultured Acidobacteriaceae bacterium (assembly GCA_963787145.1). Classification (GTDB taxonomy): domain Bacteria; phylum Acidobacteriota; class Terriglobia; order Terriglobales; family Acidobacteriaceae; genus PALSA-350. The sequence continues at coordinate 181,041 of CAWBBY010000006.1, read as the reverse complement.
TTTTCTGTTGCTTGTGGCCGTTTTCGCATCCTGTGGGATGATGGCGCAGAGCCCCGCACCTGAACGGTCGCCTGGACGGCTTATCCTCGTGCTCCCCTTCGACAACCGCACGGACCAGCCGAACCTGGACTGGATTAGCGAAGCTATCCCGGAAGTGCTGAACCGGCGCCTGGCATCGGCCGGCTTTCTGCCCATCAGCCGCGATGACCGGCTCTACGCACTCGACCACCTGGGGCTGCCCTCCACCTTTCAGCCTTCCCGCGCCAGTGCCATTCGCCTGGCCCAGACGCTGGATGCGGACTACCTCATCGTAGGGTCTTTTTCGACTACCGGCGCCCGCTTTCAAGCCAAGGCCCAGGTCCTTAACGTGGAATCACTGCACATGTCCTCCCCGATTCAGGAAGAGGCGGATATGCCCCATTTGCTCGATGTGCTGAACAGCCTTGCGTGGGGGCTGGCGAAGCAGCTAGATCCGCAATTCGCCGTTGCCCGCAACACCTTTGTCGCCGTCGGCGCCGGGCTGCGGGTGGACGCCTTTGAGAACTATACCCGGGGGTTGGTGGAGCCCGATCCCGACGAACAGATCCGGCACCTGAAAGAGGCGGTGCGGCTGGACCCCACCTTCTCTCCCGCATTGCTGGCTCTGGGCAAGGCCTACTTCGCTAACCAGCAATTCGAGCTGGCAGCCACCACCCTGGGAGGCCTGTCGCGCAACGACCCCAACGCCCGCGAGGCTGATTTCGATCGCGGCTTGGCTTATTTTTATCTCGGCAGTTACGTCAAGGCGGAAGACGCCTTCGCTTTTGTCAGCAAGCAGCTGCCGCTGCCGGAGGTGGTCAACAACCAGGGCGTGACCGCCAGCCGCCGGGGTCTGGATGCCACCTCCTTTTTCCAACAGGCGGTGGCGGCAGATCCCAACGATCCGGACTATCAGTTCAACCTCGCCGTAGCGTTGACCCGCAAGAAAGACGTAGCCGGAGCCTTGAAGGCGATCGCTCAGACAGTGAAGCTTCGTCCCTCCGATACCGAAGCCGCAGCCTTCCAGGCCACACTGCGCGCTGAGCCGCAGCATCCATCGGCCCCTTCCACCGCGGCCAGCAATCGGGTGAATGCGGCCTTCGATCCAACCGCGCAGGCCGAGACCTTGCCCCTGGAGCGGATCAAACGGAGCTTCAACGAAGCCTCTTTCCGCCAGGTCGCCTTAGAAATAGAGCAGATGGATGAGGATCGACTGGCCAGCCTGCCACCGCACAAGCACGCGGCCGCGCTTACCGAGGCAGGCATGAGCTTTTTCAACCAGGGACTGATCCTCGAGGCGGAGCGCGAATTTCAGGCTGCCTTGATAGCCGACGGCGGGAACGCGGACGCCCATGCCGGGCTCGCGTTGGTAAGGGAACAGGAGGGCGACATCCAGGAGGCGCGCGCCCACGCAGACGAGTCGGTGAAAATGCAGCCGAACGTGACCGCTTATCTGGTCCTGGCCCGGCTCGACCTCGAGGCCAACCAAAAACCCGCTGCAGCGGCAGACGTGAGCAGCGCGCTCAAGCTGGAACCCGGGAATTCGGCTGCACATGCACTGCTCGATCAGATCGAGAAGGGGCAAATCGGTAGCAAGGGGCAGCCGGTTCCATGAACCGCTTCCTGCTGGCGTGTTCTGCACTCATTCTGAGCTGCTGCGGAACGCTGGCCTGCCAAGCCCAACAAACCCAACCGAGACCTGAAGTGGTGGTGATCCACCTCGACGACACCATTCAGCCCATCAGCGCGGACTACATGGCGCGTGGGCTCGACTTGGCCACGGCCCAACATGCCAGTGCCGTGCTCATCGTGATCGATACGCCCGGGGGCCTGCTCGATTCCATGCGCCAGATGGTGAGCAGGATCCTCGCCTCGCCGGTGCCCGTCATTGTTTATGTTGCACCCTCGGGAAGCCGGGCCGGATCGGCAGGGTTTTTTCTTCTGGAAGCTGCCGAAGTGGCCGCAATGGCCCCAGGCAGCAACGCAGGAGCGGCGCATCCTGTGGTCGAGGGAGGACCCAAGCTCGACGACATCATGAAGCAGAAGCTGGAGAACGATACGGCTGCATTTCTGCGTTCCTATGTCGCTCGCCGGGGGCGCAATGTGGCGGCGGCCGAAGACGCGGTCCGCGCTTCCAAGTCCTACAGTGACCAGGAAGCGCTGCAACTGAAACTGATTGATTTGGTTGCGCCCGATGACGCGACCCTCCTCAATACCATAGACGGCCGCACCATCACTCGCTTCGACGGTTCCAAGGCCGTGTTGCACACCCGTGACGCGCGGCTGGTCGCGGTTGAACCCACCCTGCGGGAGAAGATTCTGGACCGGCTCACCGATCCCAACCTTGCTGTCCTGGTGCTGGTGATTGGTGCATTGCTCATCTACGTGGAGTTCAATACTCCGGGCACCATCATTCCCGGTACGCTGGGCACAATCCTGGTATTGCTCGCGATCTTTGCCCTGAACCTGCTCCCGGTGCGCTACACCTCGGTGATGCTGTTGGCCGCCGCGTTTGTATTGTTGATCCTGGAAGCCAAGTTTGCCACGCATGGGGTTCTGGCGGCTGCAGGCATCCTCTCCCTGGTGATTGGGGCTCTAACCCTGGTAGATGCACCTATTCCTGAGCTGCGAGTGCATCTTGCTACCGCGCTGAGCACCGGCCTCGCCTTCGGTCTGATCACCGTCTTTCTCCTGCGTCTAGCCCTCAAGGCGCGGCGAAGTAAGTCGCGCATGGGAGGGGACGCCATGATCGGGCTGATCGCGGTAGTCACGCAACCGCTTGCGCCGAGCGGCCAGGTGATGGTGAATGGCGAGCTTTGGCAGGCTGAGTCCGCCACCCCCGCGGCGCCGGGTGAACACGTACGCGTGCGCGGGTTGCGCGATCTAACGTTATTAGTGGAGCGGGTTCCCTAGCCCTGCACCCGGCTGGCAGGCGCGGAGGCTCCTGTACAATCGTGGTTGAGCGAGGCCCCCACTATGATGGGCATAGGCATTCCTGGCCTGATTCTGATCTTCGTTGTTGCCATCTATCTGATCAATTCCATCAAGATTCTCAGAGAATATGAGCGTGGAGTAGTTTTCCGCCTGGGACGCATTTTGCCGGCGCCCAAGGGCCCGGGTGTCATTCTCATCTTCCGTCCCTTCGATCAGATGGTGCGCGTCTCGCTTCGCCAGGAAGTGCTCGAGGTACCGCCGCAGGACATTATTACTCGCGACAACGTAACTTTAAAGGTAAATGCGGTTATTACTCTAAAGGTGATCGACCCCTCGCGGGCCGTGATCGAGGTAATGAACTACGTTTACCAGACTTCGCAGTTTGCGCAGACAACCTTGCGCTCTGTGCTGGGTGAAGTGGAGCTGGATGAATTGCTTTCCCATCGAGAAGCACTGAATCAGAGGATCCAGAGCATCATCGACCAGCACACCGCGCCCTGGGGCGTGAAGGTGGTGAGCGTCGAGGTGAAGCAAGTGGACTTGCCGGAGTCGATGCTGCGCGCCATGGCCAAACAGGCCGAAGCGGAGCGCGAAAAGCGCGCCAAAGTGATACACGCGGATGGCGAGTTCAGCGCCGCCCAGCGCCTGGTGGACGCTGCGGCCCTGCTCGCGACTCAGCCCATGACGCTGCAGTTACGTTACCTGCAGACGCTTACGGAGATCGGCGTGGAAAAAAATACGACCATCGTCTTCCCGCTGCCATTGGAGATGATGACAATATTCAATAAAATGGGAGATATGCGAGTGCCTGCGACGGCTGGCGGCACAGCTGAAATCAAGCCGGAGAAATCACTATGAGATCCCTGCTCGATACAGACGAAGAAGAAGAGACTACCGCGAGGGAGATTACGCTGAGCACGGCGTCCTTGCTGGGTATTTTCTTTGGCTTGGTGTTGATCTGTGGTGTGTTCTTTGGCTTTGGCTATTCCATGGGCCGGGGAACGGGACAGGGAGCGCAGGCGGCTAGCCTGGGAACCGGGCCCGCAACTAGCGCCGCCGAATCAGACGACGCAACGACCGCCGCGAACCAACAGCCGGCGGCACCGCCATCAGCTAAATCGGAGGATAACGCGGACGCTCCCGCGAAAGCCGCTCCTCCGGTTGTCGTCAGACATGCAAAAGCTGATGATGCCGAAGATGCGTCCGGAGAGGACGCAGCAGCGGCACCTTCCAAACGCGTGAACCAGGCGCTGGTTGCAGCCACCGAGTCGGCTGCTCCAAAGCCCCCGGCAAGAGTGGTCGCGCCCCCGGCCCCGGCTACGGTAGCCTCGGCCCCAGCGCCCAGTGCTCTTCCGGCTCCCGGTAATGCTAAGCCAATGGTGCAGATCGCTGCCGTTGCCCGCCAGGAAGATGCCGATGTCCTTGTTTCCGCTCTGCGCCAGCGGGGCTATGGAGTGGTAGTGCGCAGCGAGCCTCAGGACAAACTGTTGCACGTCCAGGTGGGCCCGTTTGCCGACCGCACGCAGGCTACAGCGATCAAGCAAAAGCTGCTCTCCGACGGCTACAACGCCATCATCAAGCAATAGGCGCTAGGCGCCATACGATCTCAACCCGTCAGGAGTCAGTTTCCCAACAGAGCCCATTAGGGCACAGCGTTTGCTCTAGTTGTCTCCCCACATCCATTGCGGCAACGCTGAGGTGATGGCCGCCCGAACCGCCTCCGCAAGCTGCTCACGGGTGGCAAATTGCTGTGGGTAGACAGCCGGGTGGAAAGTCAGGTGCGCGGTTCCGGGCTTGATGCGCAGGCTGCCCTTGGTCATCATGTGCTCCGAACCCCAGATGGAAATGGGGATGACCGGTGCGCCTGACTCCATCGCGAGATAAAACGGCCCCTTCTTGAAAGGCAGCAATCTGCCGGTGCGCGAGCGCGTGCCCTCGGGAAACGTAGAGATGTTGACCCCGGACGCCAGCACCTTGTTCGCAGCTTGCACGCTCTCCCGCGCAGACTCTAAACGTCCATCGCGGTCCACAGGAACAAACCCGGCCAGGCGCATGCCGTAACCCACCAGGGGAATCTTGAGCAGCGATCGCTTAATGAAGAAGGCAGTGCGAAAGGGAAGAAAGGGCAGCATGATCGGCGGATCGAGGTTGGAGACATGATTGGCCATGAAAATAGAAGGCTCAGCGGGTATACCCTCGCGGCCCTCTATCTGGACACGGATGCGCGCCAGCCTCACCCCAGAGCGCACGACCCACATACTCCAACGGTAAAGGGGACCAATATCCCCGGTGAGCAACGCCCAGGGAATGCCGATAACGCCCACCGGCAGACCGAGAACCACATAGGTAACAAGCATGGTGACCGAACTGAGCATGTTGGAATACCTGTAACGCGGAATCTCAAACCCGGCTCCGCTGCTCGAGAGACATAGGCAGCTTCTCATAAATGCCATCGAAGCCGCCGTTGGAAAGTATCGCCACCACGTCCCCCGGCTCCAGCCGCGGCGTAAGCCCCTGCACGATGGCCTCCGCGGTGGCATAGAAGGTAGCGTCGTGGCCGGCGCTCGCCAGCGCAGCCACCACCTTCTCCGGATGCATTCTGTCCTGCTCAGGAATGCTCTCCTGCTTGAATACTCCGGCCACGACAATCCCATCAGCCAGCGCGAGGCTCTCCACCAACTCACGCTCAAAGACATTTCTGCGCAGGGTGTTCGAGCGTGGCTCAAGCACTGCCCACAGCCTCTGGCCCGGGTAAGCAGCGCGCAAAGCCTTCAATGTCTCTCGAATCGCCGTTGGGTGGTGAGCAAAGTCATCGACGATCGTGATCCCGTCCACAATCGCGCGCACCTCGAGCCTGCGCTTCACGCTGCGGAAGGTGCCCAGGGCTTCGATGATCGCAGCCGGTTCGATTCCCTGCCCCGCAGCCAGGGCCGCAGCCGCGGTCGCGTTGAGCGCGTTGTGCTCCCCGGGCATGGGGAGAGTTACCTGCAGCCACTGCTGCCCGAAACGCAAAATCTTCCAACTTGAGCTGCGGCTGTCGTGGGTCAGATCCTCAATCCGCCAGGCAGAGCTGGGCTTGAATCCGTAGCGCTCGACCGAACAAAACGCGCGCGCAACACATTCATCCACGTTGGCGCTGCCGTCGAAGGCCACGACCCGGCCGCGGCGCGGAACCAGGTTTACCAGCCGGCGGAATGCAGTCTTGACCGCGTTGAGGTTGTCGTAGATGTCGGCGTGGTCAAACTCCACATGGGTCAGGATGAGGGCATGGGGAAAATAGTGCATGAACTTCGGCCCTTTATCGAAGAAGGCGGTATCGTATTCGTCGCCCTCGAGGATGAATGGCTTCCCCTCGCGCACACAAAAACTGGTGCCGAAATTTTCTGCGATGCCGCCGATCAGGAAGGATGGCGCCATCTCCTTCTGGCTCCGCGAAGCGACCTCGTAGATCCAGGCCAACATGCTGGTGGTGGTGGTTTTCCCGTGGGTTCCCGCGACCACGAGTGACTCCCTCCCGGTAAGAAACTCGTGCTGGATGGTCTCGGCCAGGGAGCGAAAAGGGATACGTTGATCGAGCACGTATTCCAATTCCAAATTCCCGCGCGAGATCGCGTTGCCCACAATCACCAGGTCCGGACGAGGCGCGAGATTGGCTTCGGCATAGGGCTCTTTGATCGCTATGCCCAAGGCATGGAGGAGGTCAGACATGGGCGGATAGGCCGCGGCGTCCGAGCCGGTTACGCGATAGCCCCTGGTTTGCAGCATACCGGCCAGCGACGCCATCGCCGAACCGCAGATCCCGATCAGGTGAATGTGCTTTTTTTGTGTCATAGGATTATTTCTCAGTCGCCCGCTCGACAAAGCTCAGCAGCGGTGCGCGCACCAGGTCTAATTCAGCTTGGATACCAAAGGCGAGGGTCACATTGCGGCGCGACACGTGGCCGGAGCGGAGACCAATCGCGATCGGTCCCTGAAACCAGTCCAATACCCGCAGGATGACATCTTCTAAGATGCTATTTTTCTGGCCCGGAGCCAAACAGTCCAGCATCTCGCCAAAGACGATCCCGGTGACACCTGCGAATTTTCCCGCCAGTATCATTTGTCGCAGTAGCCGATCTAATTGATAAGGCTTCACGTCGCGGTCCTCCAGGAAGAGGAGTTTGCCTTCTGTCCGCGGCGCATAGGGAGTGCCCAGCGAGGCCGCCAGCAGCGTGAGACAGCCACCGTATAGGACCCCGGTAGCTTTTCCCGGAATTAGCGTGCGCAGGCCCGAAGCCTCGCCCACGAACCAGCGCTCGCCGCTCAGCGCCGCGAGCAGGCTGGCTTCATCGACTCCGTCTGGCGCGGCGAAATCGCCGGCGACCATGGGCCCGTGGAAAGACACCAGCCCTATCTGGTCCAACAGCCAAGTCTGCATACAAGTCATGTCGGAATGGGCGATGAATGGCTTGGGATGCTCCCGTACCAGCCCCAGGTCGAGGGTCTCGAGCAGGTAATTGGAACCGTAACCTCCACGGCTACAAAAGATCGCGCCGGCGGCAGGGTCGAGGAAAGCGGCATGCAGATCATCGAGTCTGGCCTGCGCACTCCCGGCAAAGTAGTGATTGGCCTTAGAGAGCGCTTGCCGGCCTACGTAGGGTACGAAACCGAAGCGGCCCAGCATTTCGACTCCCTTCGCAAGCTTGTCCGGCTGAGGATAGCTGGCCGGCGAGATCACGGCCACTCTCGACCCGCGGCGGACGGCTGGAATCGTAAGGTTCCGGACTTCCAGGCCAGGAACTTTCACCATGCCTCTCCAAAGCAGATCAGCTCTGCTGGACCGGTTAACAGAATCTCGGAACCTCGCTCATGCCATTCCACAGTTTGCGCTCCCCCGGGAGCGATCACGCGCACCACCGGCGCGGCGCCACGCAGTGCGATGGTGGCGCTCCCCGCTGCGCAGGTGCCGGTGCCGGAAGAGGAAGTGGGGCCAACGCCACGCTCATAGATGCGTATCTCGATTTCATCACGTCCGGTCATGCGTACGAATTCCACATTGGTCTGATAGGGAAACTGCGGATGGCTGCAGATCTCTGCTCCGATCGCCTGCCAGGCGTGGCCCTGCACGCCGAAGTCCGGTTGGTCCGCGAAAATGACGAAATGGGGGTTGCCGGTTGAGACCACGGCCCCTTCGATCCGTGCGCCGCTTGCGAGCTGCACGTTTCCCGCATGGACTTCAGGAACGCCCATAGCGGAGGTGATGCGAAAATCCGGCCCGGTGCAGGCATCGATACGGCAAATACGCCGTCCAGCATCGGTTTCGAGGACAATTTCATCACCCGGTCCGGCTTTGGTCTCGTAGGCAATCCACGCAGCGACACAGCGAGTCCCATTGCCTGAGATTTCGGCAATCGAACCGTCGGCATTGTGCAGGCGGATCCTGCACCGGCGGCCGCCGTCCCATGTCAGAAACTCCACCCCGTCCGCGCCGATGCCCCGGTTGCGGTGGCAAAGCCGTCGGGTCAGCGCATCCCTGGCCTCGATGCCTGCCAGCGCCTCCTGCACCACCAGAAAGTCGTTTCCGCAAGCATGCGCCTTCACAAACGGAATCACTCGTCCTCCGCATCGTGATAGGTGAGCAGTTGGCCGATGCTTGAGCGTGATGCTACCATCGCGCGGCTACCCTTGTGAGTCCGCATTGCCAGGCCGGTGTAACCACTTTTGTTCTTGTGGCTCTAGTGGGCAAATTGCGAATGATAGATGCGGGCGCAAGGCTGGCCCGTTGTGCAAATCACGTTGCTCATCTGCAAGCCTTCAGGATGGCGCTGAATGGCTTGGGAGACGACATCTCCGTCGAATGCGACCACCGTCGAAACGCTCCGCGCCGGAGCCTCCAGGGCGCGCTGCCAGGTCAGGTAATCGCCTTCATTCACGATGCGGCGCAATGGAATGGCCGCTTGCTGCACGGCCCCAACATCGCTGGAGACACGCATCAGGATCAAACCGTTCCCCGGGATGTTAAGCAGCGCATTCGCCAACGCGCTCTCCAATGCGAGGCGGCTGCGCGAATTGACAACTGCCTCCTGGAAGACCAAGGGCCGCGCTCGCAGCAGTGCCACGCTGTTGGCCACCACCAACAGCAAACTCGTCAGCAACGCGTAGCCCCGCACCCTGGACCAACGAGGGACCAAGACCGGGATCAGGCACCCAATAAACAGGGCAAAGGCAGGCAGCAGCTCCATGCCGTAACGCGTGTTGTACCAGGAGAAAGGGCGCCAGGTGGGAATGAAGATGGGCACCGATCCGTAAGCCACTGAGTAGGCGTAGAAGGGTAGCGGCAACCACAGCATCAGCACCGGCCAGATCTGCCGGCGGCGGAAGCTCCACAAGGCCGCCAGCGTGCCCGCAGCGCTCAGCCAGCACAGCAGCCTCCCCCAGGGGAGCGGCGCCGCGCCCAGCTGCGCTGCCTTGAGAAAATACAGCGCCGAGACGCGCATGTTGTGAACGCCCGGATGTGGCGACGCGCCGGGCGGCGTGGTTCTGGCCTCGATGGCGTGGGCCGAGTAGGGACCACGGATGAAGTCCAGCGGATCGCCGAACTGCTTCGCGTTGTAAGCCAGCCACACTGACGGAGCGGCGATCAGCAGGGCGGTAAACAGCACCCACGCGCCTGCCTCGGGGCCTCTCCAACTCCACCGGCGGCGAGCGGCCAGCATCGGCAAGCTGGCAAAAAGCCACGCAACGGCCGCGTACACCCACCCGTCGTAACGGGTGAATATCGCGCCAACCAGGACCAGTCCTGCGCGGATGAGCAGCTTGCCGGCTGAAGGGCCGCTGGGCGAATCTGGAGGCAACTCAGGATCCAGAAGCGCGCGTTGATACTGAACGATCAGCAGCACGGCCCAGATCATCTCGGCCAGAAAGAGAGGCTCGGTCATGGCCGTGGTGGCCATATAGAGCAGGCCGGGGTTCAGACCATAGAAGGCCACCACCACCACTGCTGCCAGCGTATCCAGCCACATGCGAGCCAGCCGGTAGATTCCGGCACATCCCAGCACATAACTGGGTATGGACAGGCAGGCTCCTGCCAGACCGCTATGCCACCAACCCATATTCCATACAAATGGCAGTAGAAGAATGTGCGGCAAGGGCAGCCAGACAGACCCCAGCTGGCGGAAGCCGGGGGTAAGCGAATCGAAGACGCGACGGGCAATGTGCAGATGCGCCACCGCGTCGCCGTAAAGAAGTAGCGTGCCGTGGCGAACGCAATAGGCGAGTGCCACCAGCCCCAAAGCCAGGGCCGTCCACGCCACCAGCATGGTCTCCCGGCGGATGGCCTCCGCCGCATCAGGAGGGGCGGCTCGCAACTCAGTCAAGATGAGAAAGCTCGCGGAAGAGAGCGAAGCGTTGATCGATCTCCTCTCGCGTGAGCGCTTGCACGCGCTCTGTACCGAAACGCTCCACCGCAAACGAGCCCATCACGCTGCCGTAAAACATGGCGTGTTTAAAAGTCTGCAGTGTCACCTTCGGCTGAGAGGCAAGATATCCGAAGAAACCGCCGGCAAAGGAATCACCCGCACCGGTGGGATCCACGATCTTATCCAGGGGCAGGGCGGGGGCACGAAAAGGCAGCGCCAAGCCGCCCTTGCTGGCCCCGTCAAGAGGTTGGTCGCCGAAGAACGCCGTGGAGCCATACTCGCCATGCTTGACGATGAGAGCCTTAGGGCCCATGGCGAGGATCTTGCGTGCGGCGAGCACCAGGTTGCTGTTATCGGCCAGCAGTTTGGCCTCCCCGTCGTTGATCAGCAGCGCATCGAGCCCGGTAAGTACTTTGGCCAGGTTCTCCCGGTGGCCGGTAATCCAGTAGTTCATCGTGTCGCCGCCCACCATGCGCACATTCGGCATTTGCTTGCGAACGCTGCTCTGCAGCACAGGGTCGATGTTGGCCAGAAACAGGAACTCGCTATCCTGGTAAGCGGGCGGCACTTTGGGAGAGAAGCTCTCGAAGACATTGAGGTCGGTCTTTAGAGTCTGCGCCTCGTTCAGGTTCTTCATGTAGGAGCCGGTCCAGTGGAAGCTCTTGCCTGCGGTGTGCTCCAGGCCCTGCGTATCGACTCCATGGCTGGTGAGCACGGCCTCGTGTTCGGCGGTGAAGTCTTCGCCGACCACGGCGATTACGCGCACGCTGGTAAAGTAGCTGGCTGCCAGGGAGAAATAAGTTGCCGCGCCGCCCAGGCACCGGTCGCGCCGGCCCTGCGGTGTCTCGATGCTGTCAAATGCAACACTGCCTACGACTAGAATGGACATGGGTTCTTTCTGCTCCAGAGTCTTTCACGAAAACTCGCCGGCTAGGTTTTACGACTGTACTTACTCAACAGCGGAGCCAGCTTCTCGTGGATTGCTTCTGGAATTGCTTCCGGACTGGTAAGGATAGCGAACTGCAATGCCGTCGCGCAGGCGCAGGCACGCTCGCGAGGCATACTCGCAACCGCTGCGCGTACGGCCTTGGCGGCGTTGGCCGAGTTCTGATGCAGCACGGCGACTACCTGATCGACGGTGACGGCATCGTGCCCTTCGTGCCAGCAATCGTAGTCGGTGACCATGGCCATGGTTGCGTAGCAGATCTCTGCTTCGCGGGCCAGCTTGGCCTCCTGCAGATTGGTCATGCCGATGATATCGGCGCCCCAGCTGCGATAGAGATTTGATTCGGCGCGGGTGGAAAACTGCGGGCCTTCGATGCACACATAAACGCCGCCTTGTTTGGCCACGACCCCGGCGCTTCCCACACCTTGATGGATCGCTTTCGAGACCGTCGCGCAGACCGGATCGCCAAACGCTACATGGCCCACGATTCCGTTCCCAAAAAAGGTGGAGGGGCGCTGCGAGGTGCGGTCGATGAACTGATCGGGAACCACAAACTCGGTAGGCTTATGCTCCAGCTTGAGGGAACCGACGGCGGAAACGGAGATGATCCGTTCCACGCCCAGCTTCTTCATGGCGAAGATATTGGCGCGGAAGTTCAGCTCCGTGGGCAGGAGGCGATGACCCCGGCCGTGGCGGGCCAGAAAAACCACCTTCCGGCCCTCCAACTCACCGGTAACGAATACATCTGAGGGATCGCCAAAGGGCGTACTCACCTCAACCTGGTGAGGATTACTCAGGCCGGGCATTGCATACAGCCCGCTTCCGCCTATGATTCCGATTTCCGCCTGCTGCAAACCCGGCTCCGCACGCGCCCTTACCCGGTTCGCGTCTCTGGGGAATGAATTGTGATTCCCTCCAAGTATACAAGGGGTGGAGAAACAACAGGTCCCCTTCGACTTCGCTCAGGGCAGGCTAGTGCAACAAGGATGCCTTCATCAGCCCGCAGCCGGCCATCATCCGTGTCAGTTGCGTGGTCAGTTCGTCAGCCGGAGGTGAGGCATGCGCTGCTTGCTGTGTTTCTTCGCTCTGCTGCGCTCCAAAAAAGAGGAACTGCAGTTTGCGCGCCACGGTGAGATCAAAACTCTCGCTCACGAACACCTGCTTACCCTGGCGCACAATCAACACCGGCCCCTCACTCCCGTTGTAAACCTGCTCGGTAGAAGTAGACTCCGAGGCCGGATCGCGCACCACGCCGGAATATTTCTTGCTCAATTCCCGCCCGTAAAGCTTGGCGAATTCGGTCGCCGCAGCTTCGCTGCGCCACGCGGAAAGATAAAGCAGCGCCACCGAAGAGGTCGCTGCCTGTTCCTCGGCCGTACGCGCCTTACGGCTCTGCACCGCATAGTAGAGCCCGCCATTCCATTGCGGCGTGAGCATCGCGGCTTCTTCCGGACCGCCGAAAAGCTCGGTCAAAATGCGCACATCGAGCTCACCCATTACACCGATGTCGTAGGGCTGGTAGTCGGCCTCCAGCAGCCCGTGCACGTCGGGCATGCGCAGCAGAGGCACCGTCACCCCTCGCTCATAAGCACGTGGGTTCATAATTTCGTAACTGGTTGAGGGCGGCCGGTCCAACACCCCGGCAAAGGCATATCGCGCGCCTTTATCCTTCAACAGTTTTTGCTCAAATCCGAGCCCGTCGTGATACGGAAAAAGAAGTGATTGCTGTAATAGCAGAGGCGCCCGAGCCATCACCGGCGAACTGTCGGTCGTGTCGGTGTCCTCTTTTGGAGTACGCATCACGTCCGGAGACGTCATCAGACTCTTGCCCGCCGGCTTCAGCGTGTAGTCCACATACACGGCCATGGCCTGCCCTTCGAGTACCGCATCACGGGCCGTATCCCGCTCGTCGATCTCCAGGCGCTGATTGTCCTCGGTTACGTTTTTGGAAATCGTATCCGGATCTTCCGGCTCCCATTTCTCCAGATCCGTATGCTGATCCTGTAAAGCATGGGTCAGCTCATGCGCCATGACCAGCTTTTGCTCCTCTGGGGGAACCCAGTCCAATAAATTCACCGTCTTTGTCTTGTTGTCGTAATAGCCGGCAATCTGTTCCTTCAACAGGCTCACCATGAAGGACTGCAGCTGAAAATCCCGGTCAAGCAGGCCAAACTTCTTGAGCACGATCTCTTCGCGCTGCATGCGTTTGACGTCCTTGGCGTCCTTGAACTTTTCCAGAATGTACTTTTCCACCTGCTCCCGGGTGATGAGCCTCTTCTTTACCTCGTGGTGAATCTGCAACTGGGTGTCATCACTGGCAAAGCTAAGGATTTGATTCACGGAACGAAAAAGCTCCTTGGCCTGCTCCGGGGTGATGCGGGTTTCCTTCTGCGCCTGGGGCGCCGGCGTTTGCGCGCTCGGTGTCTGCGAGCCCGGCGAGGTGTCCTGGGAGAAGGCATAAACCGTCAAGGCGGCTATGACCAACGCCGCCGCGAGAGAATCGCACGACTTCTTCCACCCCAGCAAGCCAGCTTGCCGGGGACCCCGGTTCTTCCAGATAAGCTTCATTCTTCGTCCTTTTCCGGCTTCGCCTTGCGCCGCACGGCACTCGCTCTGCTGCAAGGCTATAATTTTATTGTGGTTTCTGCTATGAGCCAGCCCCAGCCCCATCCAGTAGCCGACCCTCTGACCGCTCCCGGTGCATCCTCGGAGGGCAGGCCCTACCCGATCTCCACTGTTTTGTTGGCCGCACTCCAAGCGCAGGAGGCTTCGCTCGATACTGCCCGGTATTGCGGCACCTTGACGCCCCGTGTCTTTGACGGTCTGCCGGGCGAGATGGATTCCCTCCTACACGCCGCCGGGGTCAGCGATTTAGGCTGGCGAGGCAAAATCCAGGTAATGGGCAGCGACCGCCTGCGCTGGCTGAACGGCATGGTCTCAAATACGGTGCAATCTCTCCCCGAAGGAGAGGGAAATTACAGCTTTCTGTTGAGCGTCCAAGGGCGTATCCAGGGTGACTGCTACGTTTACCGGCGCTCCGGCGATCTGCTGCTGGACACGGGCTTTGACCAGATGCCGGCCCTGATGCATCATCTCGATCACTTCATCATAATGGACGATGTTGAGCTGGCAGATGTTAGCCACCAGTCGACCGCCTTATCACTGGCCGGACCAGGTGCGCCGCGGGTGCTGGCAACGCTGGGCTTCGCGCCGCCCGCTTCCAGCGTGCAAAATGCGCGCATGATCTCCACCCGCATCGGCGAGGTACCCTGCACCATCGTCGATGCCTACCACGTTGCCGTCCCCCGATTCGAGCTATGGTTTGCCCCCGAGCATGTGCTTGCCATCTGGGAGACGCTGCAGGCCGCCGGCGTTACTCCATGCGGGCTCGAAGCGATGGAAGCCCTGCGCGTGCTGGAGGCAACTCCGCTCTACGGTATCGACCTCAACGATCGCGACCTGCCGCAGGAAACGGCCCAGGCGCGTGCGCTCAACTTCAGCAAGGGCTGCTACCTGGGCCAGGAAATCGTGGAACGTATTCGTTCCCGGGGGAAAGTAAACCGCCAGTTCCGGCAATTTGCACTACATGGCCAGCCTTCCCACCTTCCGATCGACCTGCGCAGCGGCGAACAGTCCGTAGGCCGGATAACCAGTGCCGCATCGTTATCGAGCGCCGGCCTGCCGCAGGTGCTTGCCCTGGGTTTCATCCGCATCGAAGCAGTAGAGCGCAATGCCGAGATCACCTATGACGGAGGGGTGGCAACCGCGCTGGCCGCGCCGCCCGAGATTCCCCGGGCCTCACCCAGCTAACTGAACCGAACCCGAGCCTGCCGGACAAGAGTCAATGTCATTCAGTATCAGGCAGCGTTACAAAGATGATTGGAAAAACTATGCGCGATAAAGAACCGCAATTCACCGTAACTGATCGCCGCAAATTCACCGCCGAAGGCGAACTGCGCGAAGGCGCAGCCAGCGAGAGCAGCCCACCGCCGGCCGTCTCCGAGCGAGCCAAGCCGCCCGTGAGCCAGCCTGCAGCCGTCACTGCGCAGGCGGTGGATGCTGAGTTCGATGAGACGGACGGGTTGGCGACGGACGAAGAGGAATCTATCCCGGAACCCACCGCGGCAGAATCCGCGCAGCAGCGCCAGGATTACCATGCCTCGGCGCGCCGTCTGGACGATATGTTTCACAAGGCCAATCCAGGCCAACCTGCTGTACCGGCGATGAACTTCGATCGCCTGGTGCAGTCGCTCTACATGACCGCCGCGGTGCAGATGGGCGCCGGCTCTGCACCCAACGAGCAGCCCCGCATCGACATCCTGGGCGCACGGCAAAGCATTGACATGCTCAGCGTGCTGGATGAGAAGACAAAGGGCAATCTTAGCGAACCGGAGAGGCGGCTGTTGCAGAATGCGCTCTTCGATCTGCGCATGTCGTTTCTCGAGATCACGAATGCGATTGCCAGTTCTGCCCAGCGGCCCCCGCAAGCGGGCAAACCCCACTAGAACCCAGGGAGTATCTCATACATCGAGCAGAGATCACTATTCTTGGCAGTGGCACCTCAATGGGTGTGCCGACCCTTGGCTGCACCTGCCGGGTGTGCACTTCTGCTGACCCGCGCGATCGCCGCACACGTCCGTCGATCGCCGTCACCTGGGCCGGACATCGGGTGCTGATCGACACCGGTCCGGATTTTAGGATGCAGGCCCTGCGTGAGGGCATCGACCATGTGGACGCCGTGCTCTATACCCACTCCCATGCCGACCACATTCTTGGCCTGGACGATTTACGCCCGCTCAGCTTCAGGCACAAGAGCAAAATCCCACTTTATGCCGATGATGCCGCGGCCAACGTGATTGAACGCGTATTCGATTACACCTTCGACCCCGATTCCCCGTATCCCACCCGCGCCCGGGTGGAGATGCATCGGCTGGGGCAGTCGGTAGAGGTCGAGGGTGCGGTCTTCCACCGCGTTCCGCTCACCCACGGCAGGATTGAAGTGGCGGGCTTCCGCTTTGGCAACGCCGCTTACCTGACCGATATGAACGACATCCCGGAAAGCAGCCTGGAGCTGCTTGAGAACCTCGATGTAGTCATTCTCGATGCTCTGCGCAAGACGCCGCACTCCAGCCACGCAACCCTGGAGCAGGCCGTCGGATTCGTGGATCGCATGCAGCCCCGGCGCGCGTTCTTTACCCACATGTCCCATGACCTGCTACACGCCGAAACCAATAACGAGCTTCCGGAAAATGTCCAACTCGCCTACGACGGGTTGCGTATTCCTTTTGAGATCTGAGCATGCACGTCTTCCGCAACCTCGACGAGATTCCCAAGAACTTCGGGAGCACAGTCGTAAGCATTGGAAACTTCGACGGCGTACATCTTGGCCATCAGTTCATTTTGGAGCGGCTCAGGCTAAGCGCCGCGGCGCGATCGTCGCGGTCTGTAGCGGTTACCTTTGATCCCCACCCGTTGCGTTTCCTGCGGCCGGAAACATGCCCTAAGCTAATTACTCCTCTCGAGACGCGGCTGGAACTGCTGGGAGATGCGGGCGTGGACGCTGTCCTGGTGCTTCCGTTCACCGCTGAGCTCTCGCGTATGCGGGCAGCGGAATTCGTCACCGCGATCGTGCGTAATGCATTGCGGGCGGTAGAGATCCATGAGGGTACTAATTTTCGTTTTGGCTACCGCGCTGAAGGCGGCACCTCCGAACTGAGCGAGCTGGGCCGCACACTTGGTTTCGAAGTGGTGATCCACGGCGCATGCCAGGTCAGAGGATTGACCGTTTCCAGCAGCAAGATCCGGGAACTACTTTCCCGGGGCCAGCTGCGCACTGCGCGTGCGCTGCTGGGACATGGTTTCTTCATTGATTCCACACCGGCCCGGGGACGCGGCATCGGTGCGACGCTCACGGTTCCCACCATCAACCTGGCGCCCTATCAGGAGTTGCTGCCTCCCAATGGTGTATACATCACCCAGCTGCGTGTAGCCGGGGAATGGTTCGACGCAGTAACCAATGTTGGCAACCGGCCAACCTTTGGCTCAGATTCCTTTGCGGTGGAATCGCACCTGCTGAATTTTCACCCGCTTACCCTATCGGACCAGACGCCCCTGAGGCTTCTCTTTCATCGCCGGCTGCGGGAGGAAAGACGCTGGCCCTCTCCTGAGGCATTGAAAGAGCAGATCATGCGCGACGTCGCCCAGGCGAAGCGTTACCTGCACCTGATGCGGTTGCTGGGAGAAACGACACTCCCCGACCCGACTGCCAATACCTAAACAAACCCCAAAGGCTCTGGACGGGTGCCCCAGGTTCCCTGGATTTCCTGTTGAGTTTGATGGCGTTGACGAACTGCATGCGGCTTTCCTCGATGAAAGCCGCACACGCGGTTCTGTCTGGCGCTGCGTAACAGGAAATCCAGGTTCGCATCAGCGTACTCCGGATTTCCTGTCGAGCTTGCTGGCGTTGGCGCACTTCATGCGGCTTTCCTTAAAGAAAGCCGCACACGCGGGTGTTGGTGGCGCCCCGTGCAGGAAATCCGGATACCTGGGCCGAAAATGATATTTTTCGATTGCTTTTCCTAAACCGCTTTGATCTGCTTGCTTGACATCGCAAAAGCCGTGGTGGGGCTTCGCCCCGTAAGCGCTAATTTGTTTAGGATGTTTTTCGCCAATACCCCCGCAAAATCGTCATCCTGAGCGGAGCGCCTCACACATTGATCGCGTGACAAAACGCTTTTGGCGCGCAGTCGAAGAGCCTGTCCTGAGCGTAGCCGAAGGAACCTCGGCGGTGCTTATTTCACCCATGCTGCTCGGAGCTTTTCGACCACCGAAGCCCGAGAACAGGATCTGTTGCGATACGCACTTGATGGTCACGGGTACATCTCTTCATGCACTGTAATCATCTTCCATCCCAGGTGCTAGCAAGTTCTTGGTTTTCGGCCCTTAGGGAAAGACCGTGGCGGGCCCGCCCGGTGCGGCTCGGTGGTTGAAAAGCTCCGAACAGCATGGGTGAGATAAGCACCGTCGAGGTCCTTCGACTCCGCGCCACAAGCGCTGTGCCAAGCGATCAATCTGTGAGGCGCTCCGCTCAGGATGACGATTTTGTGGGAGTATTGGCGAAAAACATCCTAGACAAGTTAGCGCTTATGGGGCTTCCCCCGGATTACGCGTAGGCGAACGAGGGGAACCCGTCCAGTTCCTATCGGGGCTTGCTATGACACTGGCTTACTGCGGAGTGGCTACTGCGGCCGGCTGGCTTGTTGGCCGGGTGGTTGACGTCTTGACAGCTACATTAGTCGCCGGCAGCGGGCGTGTATCTCCGGCGAAGCGCTCGTCGGGCCGGTCGGCGATGGCCACCTTCATGAAGTCGATCCACAGCGGGAGCGCGGCGTGGCCGCCACTTTCTTTATCCCCCAACGACTGCCGGTTGTCGTAGCCAACCCAAACGCCGCAGGTGATGGAGGGGGAGAAGCCGATGAACCAGGCGTCGTTGAAGTCGCTCGTTGTCCCTGTCTTACCGCCCAGCGGATGATGGAGCACTGCCGCCTCAGCGGCGGTGCCGCCCGGCTGCACGACCGCCTTGAAGAAGGTCATCATGATGCGCGCCGTCTTCATACTGGTGGACTCCGCCACATTGGACGGGTTCTCCGACAGCGTGAGACCATCCGCGTTGGTTACTTTGCGGATAAGATGCGGCCCAATACGCACCCCGTCATTGGGGAAACTGCTGTAGGCCGCCACCTGCTCCTGCAACGTAGCCTCAACCGAGCCCAACGCCACCGGGAGAAACGGCGGAATGTTGCTGCTCAGGCCAAACTGGTGTGCCGTAGCAATCACCTTGCGTATACCTACGCGTTCTGCAAGCTTGACCGCCGGGATGTTTCGCGAATCGGCAAAGGCGTGCACCAGCGACACCGTACCTTCAAAAGTGTCGTCGTAATTGTGCGGCGTGTACGGACCAACGCCGGTTGAAAACGTAACCGGAGCGTCGACAATACTCTCTTCCGGACGTGCGCCTTGCTCCACTGCAGCGGTGTAGACGTAAGGTTTGAAGGAAGACCCCGTCTGCCGCTCGGCCTGCGTGGCGCGGTTGAACTGCGACAGGTTGAAGTCGCGGCCGCCGACCATCGCTAACACTTCACCGGAGGTATTATCCACCGCCATCAGGGATCCCTGAATACCGGAATCCTGCTCCAGCACGGCATGCAACACCAGGTTGGAGTCGGTCGAGGCCACGATGTGCACGTAGATAATGTCGCCCGGTTTAAGAAAGTTATCCGCATCCCTCTGCTTGGTCCATGCAAAATCGTCCGGGCCTAAAATCACCTGCTGCTGCCCGATGCGCGCGGTCACCTGGTAGGGCAAGACATTCGTCACCAGGGCATGCATGTACGATCCCGGCGTGCTTGGCTGACGCCAGTCCGGGTGACGGAAATCGTCCAGAGACCCTCCGGCCACGACCACATTGAGCAGGTTGCCCTTCCATCCATGGCGCCGTTCCAGTGCGGCTAGTCCATCGAGCACAGCCGAATTGGCTACCTGCTGCAAATCCAGATCCAGAGTGGTGTAAACCCGTAGACCCTCCTCATGCACCTGCTCGCTGCCGAACTGGCGTTCCAGTTCGCGGCGGACGTCTTCCACGAACCAGGGAGCAATGCTGTTCGATGGAGGCTCAATATGCAAACCCAGCGGTGCGGCCTTGGCGGCGTTGGCCTGCGCGTTGGTGATCACTCCGTCTTCCAGCATGGAGTTGATGACCATGTTCCGGCGGCGGAAGGCATGGTCGGGGTTCGCGATGGGGGAGTACGCCGTCGGGCTCTTGGGCAGGGCGGCGAGCAACGCCGCTTCCGGCAGCGTGAGGTCACGCGCGTGTTTGCTGAAGTAGTATTCCGATCCAGCCTCAAAACCATAAACGCCCTGGCCCAGGTAGATCTGGTTGGCGTACAGGGTAAAAATCTGTTGCTTGGTGAACGCATGCTCGATTTGAATGGAGAGAAAGATCTCCTGGAGCTTGCGACCGAAGGTTTGTTGGCTGGAGAGAAAAAGGTTTTTTGCCAGCTGCATGGTCAGGGTGGAGGCGCCCTGGGTGCGGCCATTCGAGGTCAGATCGTGATAAGCCGCGCCCAGCACGCGGAAGATGTTGACTCCCCAATGGCTCTCAAAGTTCTTATCTTCAATCGATATCACGGCCTGGCGCAGCACGGGAGGAAGCGCTTCATACGGAACCACGACGCGCCTCTCCAAGGCAAAGGATCCGAAGACGCGACCGTGGACGTCGAGCAGATCGGTGGCGGTAATAGGACGGTATTTTTCCAGGTCGGCAATTTGCGGCAAGTCGACGGAGTAGACCAGCATGAGGCCGGTCAACGATCCGGCGATGATGGCGAGAGCCAGCAGCACGAGAAAGGTGATGCTACCTGCCAACTTCATAGGCCCCGACGCGGACGTGCCCGGCGCACGAAAACGATCAGCGCCCGAAGATGGAGCTTGCACGGTCAATGATAAAGATCCGGATCAGGCGCTTTTCTGTTTAAGAATATCCAGCGCCTTGGTCAATTGATCATCCGACTTAGGTGTTTTCGCCGCGCCTGCCTGGTCATCATTATTGTCCTGGCTGGCCGCGACCACGACGTTCGGCGTCACCGCCTCGTCTTGAATCTTCTTGCCCAACGGTGAAGCATACTTGGCGACGGAAAGGATCAGCGCCGCGCCATCCGGCAGCTCCATGGTTTTTTGCACGGAGCCTTCACCGAAGGTTCTGTCTCCCACCACGTCGGCCCGCTTGTTATCGAGAACCGCCGCGGCGACAATCTCTCCCGGCCCGGAGGTGCCGTGGTTTACCAGGACAACCAGGGGTGCTCCGGTAATAAACTTGGAGGTGTCGGCATTAAAGGCCTCGTAGGTATATTTCTGTCCGGAGAGGGTCGCAATGGTTCCCGACTCCAGGAAGAAATTGGCCAGGCGCACGCCTTGGTCCTCGTCCCCTTCGGCAACGTCACGCAGATCCAGCAAAATCTTCTTGTTGCCGTTCTTCTGCATCGCCTTCAGGCGGCTGGCAATTTCTGACACGCGCTCTTTGCTGAGCACTCCCGGCTTGAGGTAAAGGATGGTGCTGCTCTCGTACTGGGTTTCTCCCAACGGAGGTGTTGTCAATGCGGTGCGAGTCAGCGTTATCTTATCCGGCTCCGCCTTGCGCGGCCGGACCAGTGAAAAGGTCACAGCGCTTCCTGGCTTGCCCTCAAGCAGCAGGCGGATCATCACCAGCGACATCTCGCGGGTCGAATGTCCCTCGATGGCCTCGACGATATCGCCGTCTTCGATTTGTTCTTTTTCCGCCGGGCTTCCCGGCTCGACCGAGACTACAGTCGCGTATCCATAACGCTTGGAGATATTCAGTCCAACCTGTGCCGTGCCTTCGTTGCCGTGTTGCTTATAAGCTTTGTACTCGTCCGGGGTCAGGTAGCTGGAATCGGGATCGAGTGACTCGAGAAGGCCGTGCAAGGCGCCCACGGTAACTTTAGTCATGTTGGGATCGGAGACATAGTCGGTCTGAACCTTCTTCAGAACCTCGCTATAGACTTCCATCTCCGGGTAAGCGCCATCCTGCTGCGAATCCGCACGCACACGGCTCGGGCCTAATCCACCGAGGAAGACTAACGCCACCAACAAGATTGAGACACCAAAGACAGCACGCGTAAAGGTTCGGGACATAGCTCCACTTTGGACCAAAAGTATGGTCTAAACAAATAATACTACTGGGTTAGACGCAGTCAGGAAGCAATCAGACCACGATAGGGGAGAGGTTTTGGTGGCGGCGGGCCGGATCGAACGGCCGACCTACGGGTTATGAGTCCGTCGCTCTAACCATCTGAGCTACGCCGCCTTATGTTGATTCTACAACAGTTGCCTCGAGATAGAAGCTGCGGAGCCGGGTAAACTGCAGCACGCCTATACACTTGAATCTAGACTGATTGGTGCCCTAAATGTCTTCTTTCCAACCGGGAGCGACGTCCGGCCTGCGCATCGTACGCAGCGGTGAGCTGGATAGCAATACTCCGCAGACCCCTGGCATGACCCGGGCCGAAGCCATTTCCCACGCACGCGTGGGAGCGCAAAAGCTCTGGGCAGGCACGGTCGTCGTCCACCCCAACGCCAAGACCGGCCCTCATCACCACGGAGAGCTGGAGACGGTCATCTACATCGTGCGCGGACGCGCACGCTTCCGTTGGGGAGAGCATCTCGAATTTGTCGATGAGGCCGGACCGGGAGATTTTGTCTACGTCCCTCCTTTTGCCCCCCACCAGGAGCTGAACGCACGCAAGGACCAACCGGTGGAAGCCGTCATCGTTCGCAGCGGCCAGGAACCGGTCGTCGTCAACCTGGATATCCCCAGTCCCGAGGATGAGGCAGACGCGCTGGGACCCGACCCGTTCCACGCGAGCGCACCGTGAGTGAGCGTGTCGTGGCCATCATTCCGGCGCGGCTTGCCTCTACCCGGCTGCCGGGCAAGGTGCTCCGCCCCATCGCCGGCGTCCCCATGCTCGGCTGGGTCTATCGCGCTGCGCGGGCCTGCCCACAGCTCGACCAGGTGCTGATTGCCACCGATTCCCAAGAGGTAGTTGACTACGCCGAATCACAGGGATGGCCGAGTGTCATGACCTCGCCCCAGCTGGCCAGCGGGACCGACCGCGTCCATGCTGCGGCGGCCATGGTGGAGGCCGATATCTACGTCAACATCCAGGGAGACGAGCCGTTGCTCCGCCCCGAACACATCGATGCCCTGCTGAGGCCCTTTGCTTTGCCTGGAGCGGAGGTCACCACGCTGTCGACTCCTTGTTCGGCCCAGGAGATCGATGACCCGAACGCGGTCAAAGTGGTCACCGCCAGCGACGGCCGTGCGCTCTACTTCTCGCGCGCCACCATTCCATACAACCGGGGCATCGCCATTGCCCCGCGCAAGCACCTCGGTATCTACGCCTACCGCAAGGCGGCCCTGCGGCGCTTCGCTGCGTTGCCGCCAAGCCCGCTCGAATCGGCCGAGCGGCTGGAACAACTGCGCCTGCTGGAGAACGGAATCAGCATCTACGTCGAGCACACCACCCTCGACACCATCGGAGTCGATACCGAAGAGGACCTGCTGGCTGCGGAGCGCGTCTTAGAGCGACAGTACCGCGAGTAGGCCGGTGCTCACTTTGCCGCTTCCGCGAATGGGCAGGAGTCTGCCAAGATAGTAGGGATGACCGCACCCGTCACTACCAACATCTTTGCCGACCGCATCGGCCGCATTGAAGTTTCGGCCACTATGGCGGTTACCGCGGAGGCAGCCAGGCTGCGCTCCCATGGCGCGCAGCTAGTCGACTTCGGAGCCGGCGAGCCCCATTTCGCTACCCCACGCCACATCAAAGACGCCGCCATCGCGGCCATCGAAGCCAACTTCACCCGCTACACCGTGGTCGCCGGCATCCCGGAGCTCAGAAAAGCGATCGTGCAGCGCCACGCCTGCGACTTCGGGTCCGACTACTCCCCCGACGAAGCCGTCTTCACCACCGGCGGCAAGCTGGCTCTCTTTAATGCCATCCAGGTGCTGGTGGACCACGGCGATGAGGTTATTCTGCCCATCCCCTACTGGGTCTCGTTCAAGGACATCATTCAATACGCGGGCGGCAAGGTCGTGTTCCTGCCCACGGAAGAGGCGAAAAACTTCCGCATTACCGCCGATGCCATCGAGCGCGCGATTACCCCGCGGACCAAGGCCATCATTCTCAACACGCCCTCGAATCCGGCCGGCTCCGTCGTCTCTCCCGATGACCTCGAGCGCATCGTAAAGCTGGCCCACGCCCGGGGAATCTTCCTGCTGCTCGATGAGTGCTACGTGTACCTGCAATATGCAGGTGCTCCGGTCTCCGGCGGTTCCTTTGTCGAGGCCAAAGAGCATGTGATTGTGCTCGGTTCCCTCTCCAAAACTTACGCCATGACCGGTTGGCGTGCCGGTTTCGCTCTCGGACCCAAGCCCATCATTGCCGCCATGAGCAAGCTGCAGAGCCAGTCGACCTCCTCCACCGCGGCGTTTGTGCAGAAGGCGGCCATTGCCGCGCTCAGCGGTCCCCAGGAATGCGTGGCCGAGATGCGCGCCGATTATCTCCAATTGCGTGACCGCATCCTGGCTGGGTTAACGGCCATTCCTGGCATCACCTGCACCCGGCCCGACGGCGCGTTTTATGTCTACCCGAATGTGTCGTCGTTCCTGGGCAAGCCGGGCGCGAAGACCGCGAGCGAGCTGGCCTCCCGCCTGCTCAACGAAGCGCATGTGGTCGCGGTTCCGGGGGAGGCATTCGGCACACAGGAGCACATCCGGCTTTCCTACGCAGTCTCGCACAGCGACATAGAAGAAGGCCTGGTCAGGATGAAAAGCTTCTTCGCCAGTCTTTCTTAAGCACTCCTATGGGATCAGGAGCAGATGACACCTAAAGTTGAGTTTCGCCCGATCATCCTGGCCGGCGGCAGCGGTACCCGCTTCTGGCCCAGGAGCCGCCGCTGGCGCGCGAAGCAGCTTCTGGTGCTGGATGGCGCGCGCACCATGATCCAAAGCACTGTGGATCGTTTGGGTACGTTGGCCACCGCGAACGAGCTTTGGGTGATCACCAACGACCTGCTCTCCAAGGCCATCTCCGAGCAACTGGTGACCATGCTGGGGGAGCAGATCATCTGTGAGCCGGCGGCGCGCAACACCGCGCCTGCAGCGGGCCTGGCGGCTTTCCTGATCGAACGCACCGCTCCCGATGCAGTGTTGGGCATCTTCCCCGCCGACCACGTGATCACCGACGAAGCCCAGTATCGGGCCACCATCGAGCAAGGCATCGCCTTGGCCGCAGCAGGGGAAAACATCGTAGTGCTGGGGGTGAAGCCTCTCCGGCCGGAGACCGGGTACGGCTACATCGAGACCGGAGGTGTGCTGCCTGACGGCGTCAAGCGAGTCCGCCGCTTTACCGAGAAGCCCAACCGGGAGCGGGCGGAAGAATTTGTGCTCGCCGGCACCTACTACTGGAATAGCGGCATATTCCTGTGGACCGCGCGCACCCTGGCCAACGCCATCCGAGAGCATCTCTCAGAGACCGCGCCCTTTCTGCAGCGCATTGCCGACGCCTACGGAACACCGCGGTTCGAGCAGGTGTTTCGCGAGCTCTATCCCTCCTGCGAAAACATCAGCATCGATTACGCCGTGCTCGAGCCCCGCTCGGCCAAGGGCGAGCACCACTCGAATATCTACTGCCTGCCGGCGGAGTTCGGCTGGAACGACCTGGGTTCCTGGGATGCCCTCTACGAACATCAATTGGCGCAGGGCAACGCCAAGGACGGCAACGTCACTGAGGCGCGGGGCATGGTGGGCATCGATGCGCGCAACAATTACGTCTACAGCCCGGAGAAATTTGTGGCGCTGGTCGGGGTTGATGACCTCGTCGTAGTGGAAACCGAAGACGCCATTCTGATCACCACCCGGGAGCGCTCGCAAGATGTACGTCGCGTAGTCAGCGCGCTCGCCGGACAACACGACGAATTGATTTGAAACAAAAACCCGTTCAATTCGGTACCGATGGCTGGCGGGGAATTCTCGCTGATGACTTCACTGATGAGAATGTGCGCCTCGCGGCCGGAGCCATCGCCCACTATGTTCGCGAGCACGAGGATCCCGCGCGCGGCCTCTGCATCGGCTACGACACGCGATTCATGTCGCGGCGCTTCGCGCAGATCGTTGCCGAGGTAGCCGCCGCTGCCGGCATCCCGGTGCGCATCGCCGATCGCATCACCCCGACGCCGGCTCTCTCCTATGCGGTAAAACATCTGCGTGCAGCCGGCGGGGTGATGATCACCTCCAGCCACAATCCGGCGGAATGGAACGGGGTGAAATTCAAAGCCAGCTATGGAGGATCGGGGAGCCCGGCGATTATGGTTGCGATCGAAAGCTACTTAGGGCACGGCCTGCCCTTGGCCTCTTCCAGCGGCTCCATTACTGAAGCTGACTTTCTCAGCCCCTATGTCGAGGCGATTTCGGTCTTCGCCGACCTCAAGAAGATCGCCGCCACGCGGCAAAAATACGCCATCGACTGCATGTATGGCGCCGGACGAGGTGTACTTTCTGGCATTTTCACCCGCATGGGTATCGACCACGTCGAGATCCGCTCCGAGTTGAATCCGCTGTTTCCCGGCATTCAGCCGGAGCCCATTCCGCCCCACATCCGGGCGCTCGAGGTCGCGGTCCTGGAGCACCACTGCCAGGCCGGCTTTGCCACTGACGGCGACGCGGACCGCATTGGCGCGGTGGATGAGGAGGGCCGTTTTGTCGACGCCAATAAGATCTATTGCCTCTTGCTGGAGTGGCTACTCAAACGCAAGCAGTGGCCGGGCGATGTGGCCCGGGCCTTCAACACCACCAAAATGCTGGACCGTATCGCGGCCCGTTACGGGCGCAGGCTTTACGAGCATGGCATCGGCTTCAAGCACGTATGCCAACTCATGCTGGAGAAGGACATCCTCATCGGCGGCGAAGAATCAGGCAGCATCGGTATTGGCAGGCATCTGCCGGAACGCGATGGGCTGCTCAATGCACTGCTGCTGGCCAACATCATGGCGGAAGAAGGCCGCACGCTGGGCTCGCTGGTAAGCACGCTGCAGGAGGAATATGGCGAGCATCATTACGGGCGGCTTGACCTGCACCTCCCGGAGGCGGTCAAACAGTCCGCCATCCGTCGCGCAACGGCCGGCGTAAAGGAGTTTGCCGGTATGCCGGTTTTGCGCCTGGAAACCCTGGACGGCATGAAGTTTTATCTCGACAATCCGGAACCGCAATCCGCGGAGAGCTGGTTGTTGCTACGTGCCTCCGGCACCGAGCCGCTGTTGCGCATATACGCCGAGAGCGGCGGGCGCGAATCGGTGAATGCACTAATCGAAGCGGGGCGAAAGTTTGCCATGGGAGACGGCGCATGATCAAGGTAAGAACCAAGGGTCTGCTTTTTGATATGGATGGAGTGCTGATCAGCTCGCTGGGATCGGTCGAGCGAAGCTGGCAGACCTGGGCCACGCGCCATGGGCTCGACGTGCGGGAAACGATCAAGACCGCGCACGGGATGCGGGCCATCGAAACTGTGCGCACGCTTAAACCCGACGCCGATCACGCGGCAGAGCTCAAAGTGATTGAAGATCTCGAGGTCGGTGATAACGAAGGGCTCGAGGTCTTGGAAGGCGTGACATCGATTCTGCAATTGGTGCCGCAGAAGTACTGGACCATCGTCACCTCGGCCACGGAACGGCTGGCGCGCAGCCGTCTGGCGTTCGCCGGCGTTCCGGTGCCGGAGCACATCATCACTGCCGACCTGGTGACGAATGGCAAACCGCATCCCGAACCCTATCTGAAGGGCGCGAAGATTCTCGGCCTGGCGCCGGCGGATTGCATAGTGATTGAGGATTCGACTTCAGGCGCTAAGGCCGGCCACGCTGCGGGGTGCAAGGTTCTAGCCACAACCTTTTCTCACAGTATTGAACAGCTCGCGGCGGCAGACTGGATCGTCGAATCGCTGGCAAAGGTTAGGATCACGATTCTGCCTGGGGATGAAGGTCTGGAGTTGGAGTTTGAACCGCTGAAGACCAAAACATAGAACGAGTACCTGAGAACTCGACCGAAAACAAGCTCCGAAGAGTTAGACGGGTGCCCCAGGTTCGCACCAGCGTACCTGGGCCTATGATGATGGGTTTCCGTTGCTTTTCCCCGAGGGTGTAACTGGACCTAAGGTAAGAACAGTCGAAGGGGCTTCCCCCGGATTTCCTGTCGAGCTTGTTGGCGTTGGCGGACTTCATGCGGCTTTCTTTACTGAAAGCCGCACACGCGGATCTGTCTTGGTGCTGCGTACAGGAAATCCGGGTCGCCCATATTTTTCGTCCCAGGTACGCTGGTGCGAACCTGGGGCACCCGTCCTTGTTTTATCTAGGGTTGTTACAGAATCGAGTGAAACAGCAGATCCCTCGGCTTCGCTCGGGATGACAAATTTATTGCACAAGAAGAGTTGTCATCCCGACCGGAGCGAACCCGGATTTCCTGTTACGCGGCACTAACCAACGGCCGCGTGTGCGGCTTTCAGTGAGGAAAGCCGCATGAAGATCGCCAACGCCACCAACCTCGACAGGAAATCCGGGGAAGCGCAGTGGAGGGACCTGCGGTTTTCTTATCAGACCTGCGGTTTTCCTTTCGGGGCCGTTTACGCTGGCACGGCCTTGCTTTGTACTGCTCGGCGCAGAGCTACTCGTGCCAGCAGTCGCGTGGAATCGAGCGTCGGCAGCGGAGAATTCGAGTCACTCATAATTAATGGAATCTCCGTACAGCCGAGCACCACAGCGTCGCAGCCCTGATCTTTCATGCGTTCGATCACCCGCTGGAAGGTTGCCACCGCCTCCGGCTTGAAGACGCCATAAACTAGCTCGTCCATAATGATGCGATTGATTTCTTCGCGGTCCTCCGCGTTCGGGAGCACATACTCCAGACCACGCGCCTTCAGCTTTTCTGGATAGACCTCGCTCTCGACCAGATAACGAGTTCCGGTTAAGCCCAGTCGCCGGAACCTGCGCCCGACGGCTTGTGCCGCAACCGCGTCAGCGATGTGCAACCAGCGCAACGGTAACCGCTGCTCAATCAAGGGGAGCGCCTGGTGAATCGTGTTATCCGGGCAGATCAGGAAATCAGAGCCGAGGCTCGCCAGCTTATTTGCCGAGGAGAGCATCAGCTCACCCACGCCCTGCCAGTCACCGCGATAGATACATTTCATGTACTCGCCCAGCGAATACGTATGCATCGAGATCTCCGGGTGCTCGTGCGGCCCGAGAAGGTCAGCTCCTCCCAAACAGATAGACCGATAACAAAGAGCGGCCCCTTCGGCGGAGCAAGCAACAATACCGATGTGCTGGGACATGCCTTGATTTTACAAGGAAGATAAGATAGCAGGAATGCGCCTGCGAGCAGCGATCAACCTTCTGGCCTTGAGTCTTCTCTCCCTAGCCCCTTTTCTTCGCGCCGAGACCGGAGCAGAAGGCTGGCTTCGTTATGCCCCACTGGCCCCGCAAGTTGCGCAGCAATATGGGGCGCTCCCGCTCTGCATCATCACTACCAACAATTCTCCCGTGGCCCAAAGCGCCGCGAGTGAGCTTGCCCGGGGGGTCCACTCGATGCTGGGGAAAAACCTCAAGACTTCATCCACGATCTGCGGGGAAGACTCGTTCATTCTCGGTACTCCGCTGGAGATTCGGCGTCTTCTGCCCACCTGGAAAACGGCCTCCCCGATTACTCCCGAAGGCTTCGCTATATCCCAGTTGGCCGAGCACGGCCATCGCTACTGGGTGATCGCCGGCGGGACCGACCGCGGCCAACTCTATGGCGTCTTCCACGTCCTGGAGCAGATCGCTCAACAAAAGCCACTGGTGGCCGATACGGAATTGCCTTCCTCTCCCATTCGCTGGGTCAACCAATGGGATAACTTCGACGGAACGATCGAGCGCGGCTACGCCGGGCGCAGCATTTTCTTTGACAACGGCCGCGTGCGGCCCGACCTCACCCGAGTCTCGGAGTACGGACGGCTGCTGGCCTCGGTGGGCCTCAACGGCGCCACCGTCAACAACGTCAACTCCAACCTGCATACGCTCGACCCGGAGATGATCCACGAACTCGCCCGTATCGCCAATGCGTTTCGACCCTGGGGCGTGCGCATGTCCCTGTCTATCGATCTTTCGAGCCCCCAGGTTGTAGGCCATTTGCGCACCTTCGACCCACTCGATCCTGAAGTCGCAGCCTGGTGGAAAGCGAAGGTGAATGAAATCTACCGTGCCATCCCAGATTTCGCCGGCTTTGTGATCAAGGCTGATTCAGAAGGCCGTCCCGGCCCCTCGAAATACGGCCGCACTCCGGCGGAGGCGGCAAACACCGTGGCCCGCGCGCTCCAGCCGCATGGCGGCGTGGTGCTTTATCGCGGCTTCGTCTACAACAACCACCTCGACTGGAATGACCTCAAGGCGGACCGCGCCCGGGCCGGTTATGACAACTTCCGCGCCCTCGACGGCAAGTTCGAGCGCAACGTGGTGATCCAGATCAAGCACGGCCCTATCGACTTCCAGGTTCGCGAGCCCGTCTCCCCTCTGTTTGCAGCCCTTCGCCATACAAATCAGGCCATTGAACTGCAGGTCACGCAGGAGTACACCGGGCAACAGCGGCACATGGTTTTCCTCGTCCCCATGTGGAAGTGGGTGCTCGACACCGATCTCCGCGCTGAGAATCGCATCACTCCGGTGAGCAAAATTGTCGAGGGTAAAACGTTCCATCAGCCCCTGGGCGGTTTTGTCGCCGTGGCCAACGTCGGCCTCGATACCAACTGGCTGCATCACCCCATGGCCATGGCCAACCTCTACGGCTTCGGCAAACTGGCCTGGAATCCCGACCTGACCACTGCCGAGATCATCGACGCCTGGACCCGGCTGACGTTCGGCAACGATCCCAAAGTTACCTTTATCGTCGAAGGTCTGCAGACGAACTCCTGGCGGGTGTACGAGCAATACACCGGTCCGCTCGGCATTGGGGGCCTGACGAATATCATCAGCGTCCACTATGGTCCCGGCATCGAGTCCGCCGAGCGCAATGGTTGGGGACAATGGTTCCGGGCCGACAGCAAAGGCATCGGCATGGACCGCACAGTCGCTACGGGTACTGGCTTCATCGGCCAATACCCGCCCCAGCTGGCCAAGATCTACGAGTCCCTCGAAACCTGTCCCGACAGCCTGCTGCTCTTCATGCATCACGTTCCGTACGACTACGTGCTGCACAACGGCAAGACCCTGGTGCAATACGTCTACGATTCGCACTATGAGGGCGCCGCGGTGGCTGGTTCCTATCCGTCGCGATGGCGGACGCTGCACGGACTTATCGACGACCAGCGATATAACGAAACACTAGCGCTCTTCGAGTACGAGGCCGGTCACGCCATCGTGTGGCGGGATGCGGTCACCGCATGGTTCCAGAACATCTCCGGCATCCCCGATAAGCTGGGCCGCGTCGGGAATTATCCTGACCGCATCGAAGCCGAATCCATGCAAGCGGACGGATACACCGCGGTCGCCGTCACTCCGTGGGAAACCGGCTCCGGAGGCAAAGCTGTGGTTTGCAATCGCCCTGCCCCATGCACTCTCACCACAAAACCAGGACGGCCCGAAGGGACTTATACCATCGGTGTGCGCTATTTCGATTTGCGCACTGGCGCCTCGCAATACGAGCTGCTGCTGAACGGCAAGTCCCTGGCGCATTGGACGGCCAATGCAACCCTACCCCCGGCCGTGGTAGATCCCCACCTCGACGGCAGCACCAGCATGCTCTTCACCGTTGCCGGTGTTCACCTCAAGCCACGCGATACGCTCACACTTCGCGGAACGCCGGACCAGGGCGAACCAGCGCCGGTCGACTACATCGAAATAGAAAAACAATAGGGTCAACAACGCGATACGATCAGGTGCCGATAGCAACGCGTGAAAATCGAAATCAACTTCCGGTACCTGATTCTGCTTGCTGCGACCGCAGCTCTGGGCGGCGTCCTCTTCGGCTTCGACATTGCGATCATCACCGGCGCCGGTCCGTTTTTGACGGAGCACTTCGGGCTGAATGACCTGGAGCTGGGTTGGGCCTTCAGTTCACTTCTCTTTGGCTGCGTGCTGGGGTCTCTGGCTGCCGGCAGGTTTGCCGACCGTTATGGACGAAAGCGAATCCTGGTTGGGGTAGCCGTGCTGTTTGCGTTGACCTCGATCGCGACCGCAGTGGCGCCGACCTTTCACCTGTTTGTTGCTGCCCGTTTCGCCGGCGGACTCGCTGTTGGAGCGGCCTCTCTTCTCTCTCCCATGTATGTAGCCGAGGTATCGCCGCCCTCGGTACGAGGACGCATGGGCGCTCTTTATCAGCTGTCCATCGTCCTTGGCATTCTGACGTCCTATGGCATCAACTACCTGTTGCGCAATAGCGGCGTTAACAATTGGCGGTGGATGTTCTTCACCGGCATCTTTCCGTCGATGCTCTTTTTCGTCCTCATGCTGATAGCGCCAGAAACGCCGCGCTTCCTCATGATGACTGGCAGGAAGGAAGAAGCCTTTAGCCTGCTGGCAAGGATCTCGGGCAAACAAAGCGCCGGGCTTGCCATCGCCGAGATGCAAGTAGCCGTTCATAAAGGAGGCGGCTGGCAAGCGTTGCGACGCCCCGCCGTGAAGCGAGCGCTCCGGGTAAGTTTCTTTCTGGCTATTCTGATTCACGTTTCGGGAATCAATACCGTTGTCGACTACGCGCCGGCTATCTTTCGCTCCGCCGGATGGAAGATCGATGACGCCCTTTTTTCCACCTTTCTGGTAGGAGTGACGGAGTTTGTCTTTACCATCGCATCCTTCTGGGTGATCGACAGGTATGGCCGCAAACCGTTGTACGTGATCGGATCGATCGGCATGTGCGCGGCCCTGATCTCGCTGATGCTGACGGTCGCCACCAATCGATTTCACGGCCCGCTGGTGCTGGTGCTGATTCTTACTTATCTCGCATTTTTCTCTTGCTGCATTGGGCCGGTGTTTTGGACGCTGCTTCCCGAGATCTTTCCGACCGATGTGCGTGGTCTGGCAATGACCGTCCCGGTGCTGACCCAATGGGTCGCCAACGCTTTGGTTGTTCTGCTCTTTCCCTTCGCCTACCACCAAATCGGCAAGGTGGTCACCTTCGGATTTCTCGCCTCCATGGCGCTTGCCCAGGCCATCACTACCTGGTTCTTTGTGCCCGAAACCAAAAATAAACCGCTGGAAGAGATAGAAGAATTCTGGAATCTAAAGGCAGTGCCGCAATGACTTGGGTCAGGGAGGAAAGCAAAACCTCAGGGGCTAAAGCCCTCACAGTTGTAGCTTTTTACGGCCCGACTAAAGTCGGGCCCTGATACAAAACATGAGTTTTTCTTGAAGAGTACGGCCTTCACGCCGTACGCAAATGCTTCGCAATGAATTCGGTTTTAGAAGCCGCTGTGGGAAATGTGCTTTGTGTCAGGACACAACTTTAGTCGGGCCCTAAAAAGCTACAACTGTGAGGGCTTTACAGGCTGCGGAAAAACTCATGCTTTGTATCAGGGCACGACTTTAGTCGGGCCGCAAAAAAGCTATACTATGAGGGCTTTAGCCCCTGAGGTTTTGCTTTCCCGCCGCCTGCCCCGGCGTGCCGTGGGAGTCATGAGTTTTCCTCGGCCTGTAAAGCCCTGACCGACCCAACAGCGGTTTTCTTGGCAGCCAATTGCGAAACTGCCTAGCCGCGGGTGGGGACCACGCGCGCTTTCAGGCGGTTGATCACAGTCTGTGGCACCAGCCCTTCGACCGAGCCGCCTAACTCGAAGACGTTCTTGATCAGGCGCGAGCTCACGTAGGAATATTTTTCGTCCGCCATGAGAAAGACGGTTTCCACATCCGGCGCCAACCGCCGGTTCATCAGCGCCATCTGCAGCTCGTATTCGTAGTCGCTGATGGCGCGGACGCCGCGCAGGATGGCTTGGGCATGCTTCTCCAGAACAAACTCCACCAGCAGGCCATTGAAGGTCGCCACCGAGACATTCCCAAACGGTTGAACCGCCTCGGTAAGCATCTCAATTCGCTCGGGAACAGAAAACAGCGGCGCCTTCTCGGAATTTTTGAGAATGGCGACCACCAGATGGTCGAAGATCTTCGCCCCGCGCGCGATCAAGTCCAGGTGACCATTGGTCAAGGGGTCAAAGGTACCCGGATAAATGGCTTTGACTGTGCTCAAGACCAGCTACTGCCTGCGCACAGGTACCTTCACCGCTTCGGCCGCCTGGGCTGACCCATTGACCGGAACCGCGGGAATGTCGGCCGGCTTTACCCCCGTAAGGCCGAGCTTCTGCCGTAGTTGGCCATCGATGCGGGTGAAGATTTCAGGATGGTCTTTGAGAAAACTACGAACATTCTCTCTGCCCTGTCCAATGCGCTCGCCGGCGTAGCTATACCAGGCCCCCGACTTCTCCACGATATTCTGCGCCACCGCAAGGTCGAGCACATCGCCTTCGCGGGAGATGCCTTCGCCGTACAGGATGTCAAACTCAGCTTCGCGGAATGGCGCGGCAACTTTGTTCTTGACCACCTTGATCTTGGTGCGGGAGCCGACCACCACGTCGCCTTCCTTGACTGCCGCGATGCGGCGAATGTCGATGCGCACCGAGGAGTAGAACTTGAGCGCGCGGCCACCGGTCGTCGTCTCCGGATTGCCGAACATCACCCCGATTTTTTCGCGGATTTGATTAATAAAAATTAATGAAGTACGTGACTTAGAAACCGTGCCGGTGAGCTTGCGCAGTGCCTGCGACATGAGGCGCGCCTGCAATCCCATATGGGAGTCGCCCATTTCGCCATCGAGTTCCGCCTTGGGTACAAGCGCAGCCACTGAATCGACCACGAGCACATCGATGGCGCCGGAGCGCACCAGCGCCTCGGTGATCTCCAATGCCTGCTCGCCGTAATCGGGCTGCGACACCAGCAGGTTGTCGACATCGACCCCCAGCTTCTTGGCATATTGCGGATCAAGCGCGTGCTCGGCATCAACGAAAGCGGCCATGCCACCCGACTTCTGCGCTTCAGCGATGATTTGCAGCGTGATGGTGGTTTTGCCCGACGATTCAGGACCGAAAATTTCGATCACCCGGCCGCGGGGAACGCCGCCTACTCCAAGCGCAGCGTCGAACGAAATCGAGCCGGTGGAAATAACGGAGATGGGCACAATCGCCTCTTTGTTGCCGAGGCGCATGATAGAGCCCTTGCCGAATTGCTTTTCAATTTGTGCTAGTGCCAAGTCAATGGCGCGGGAGCGATCGTCTGCCATGGGGGGTCTCCAGTGGGAAGGTACGTTATTTTAAGCGGGCAGCTTGTAGAGGATCATACACCGCTATCGCTGCAGCAGGTCCACCGGCTGGTGGATATCACGGACGCGGAAGTACGGAGCGAGCGCCGGGTGCTTGCGGGCGACTGCCTGGCACATCTCCCAGGCGATGCGGCGGTAAGAGAAATGGCCGGCCGGCGCCGAGCGCAGCTCTGCGATGTACAGAGCTTCGGCGAAGTCCATTTTGAAGAGGGCGCGCGTACGCGTACCCAGAGGCAGTACGTAGCGCGCATTCTCCGTTAGGCCAGCCCGAGACACCTGCTCGAAGGCAGAGTGTGCCTGCGTCATGGCGGAGTCGTACTGCGGCAGCAGTCCCGCCTCAGCCAATCCTTCAGGAACTTCATAACCGTGAGCATTGGTGAACGGCTGCAGGATCTGCACGCAGCGGCGGTGGCGGTGCATGTCGCGGAAGCCGCCGATATCCATCAGAATGTCAAAGCGCAGGCCTTGGCCCGCGGAGAACTCGCGCAGCAGTTCGTCGTGGCGCCCGCGATGCCGTGCGCCGATGACGATGATCTCGTTGCGCTGTGCCTCTTCGAGCGCGGCGACCTGGCGCGCGATCTGCCGATAGGAGTAATGGCTGGCGCCGTAAAGCAGCGTAGTGGCCAGGTCGATTTCGAGCGGCTGGTCATCGACCAGGTCAACCGGTCCGGCCGGGGTCTCAATGGGCGCATCCTTCATCAGGGCGGCGGCGGCCTCGGCCAGCTCGACCCGGGTTGCCAGCATGTAGTCATTGGGCGCTGCGTATTTTACTAGCGTGGGCGCGGTCTTGACCTCGCGGGTGAGCAGAGCTTCCGCGCGGGCGCCGAGGGCGGGGTCCAGGGCCGCGATCTCCCGCTGCAATGCGCTGAGTGCCTCGCCCTGTACATTCCAGGCTGAGCCGGCGGCCGCGTCTCGCAGCCGCTCGCCCAGCTGGCGAACCTCCTCGTGAGGATCGGAGAGCAAGCGAGAGATCTGGGTCTCGAGCGTACGCGCGTTCACGATCTGGCCCAGGGAAGTGTTGGTGGCCAAGGGCAGCAGGTAGCGGGAGACGTCGAATGCACGGGCCTTCAGGATGCGGTGGAAGGCTTCCTCCTTCATCTCCGCGGGCCGGGCGGTGCGCCCTTTCAGATACTCAAACATGATCTCGGTGCCGGAGTGATATTCGGCAAAGAGCGCCTCGATCGCCGAGGTGAAAGCCAGACCGCTGGCGGGACTCAAGGAAAAATCAGGGAGATACCAGCCGCTCTTGCGAAAATTCTGATAGCGCGTGGAACGCTCCTGGCCATCCCAGCGTTGCTCGTCGACCAGGATGATAGCCGCCAATAGCGATAACCGCTCGATGGCGAAGGCGACGTGGGCCAGATCCGCAATCGAGCGGTGGCCATACTGGAAGTAAAACGTGTTGAGGAAATGCTCGGCGCGCTGGCTGGAGATCTCCCGCAGCGATTCCTTCATTGAAAGCGCCGACCGCGAGTACTTTGCCATGGCATAAGCCAGGACTTCAGGGTCGGCCCCATGCACGGCATAGACCTCGGTCTGGTTTCGGGGTGCTTCGGGCAGGACTGGGGAAGCTGTGGTTACGATCTCGCTCTGAGCCATGGTTACGGTTCAGCATAGAGCATTCCTGCCGCCGTGTGGGGCCACGGTACCTTCGCTTACAAGGGGAGCGCCCGGCGCAGTCATCGGGAGTGGAACTGCGATAAGATTGGGAGACAACCGCGGTGCGGATTGAGCCTTTTACGAGTGAGTTCGCTCTTATGGCCACGAGCCGCTATTCCGAGCCTGATGAAGAAGCATTGTCGGTGGTGAACCACCGGCCTTACGCGTTGCCCAAGCGTCCCTGGACGATGATGCAGCGCTGGAATGATCTGCTCTTTGCCCACTGGCCGATCCCTGCCGCCAAACTGGAGTCGTTGCTTCCCCCCGGTCTGCAAGTAGACACTTTTGACCAATCCGCATGGGTGGGTGTCGTCCCCTTCTGGATGGACCGGGTTCAATTGCGCGGGGTACCTCGTATTCCCGGCACCAGCCGCTTTCCTGAGCTGAATCTGAGGACCTATGTGAGGGAACGGAATACTAACCGCGCTGGGGTCTATTTCTTCTGTCTCGAGGCTTCGAACCCGTTGGCGGTGGTCGTGGCCAAGACGGTCTTCCATCTTCCCTATCACTGGGCCCGCATATCGATCAAGACACGGAGCGAGCGGGAGTTCACTTACCAGAGCGAGCGCCTTCTGAGCTCCAAACCCGTACGCTTTCGGGCTCATTATCGGGGCTTGGGCAAGTTACGTTCGATCGACCAAAGCCGGCCGGGAACGATCGAGTACTTTCTCACCGAACGCTATTGTCTCTTCACCACCAACCGCAGCGGACAACTGCTGCGTGGGGATATTCACCACATGCCCTGGCCGCTCGAAGCCGCGGAAGCGGAGATCGAGCTGAATGACCTTCCCGCCACCTATGGCATTGAAATTCCGCAGACGACGCCGCTTCTGCACTACTCGCGGGAGCTGGTGGTCTACCTCTGGTCGCTCGACAAAGTGTGGGGAAAGCTGCCCGTCCTGGAAGCAGCGGCGGTGCGCACCGCCGAGATCGTCTAATTCCCTCCCCAACCCAGCCGGGCTCTGTCCATCCACCCTTGACACGAGTGGAGGTGGACGGACAGGTGAACAAACGTCGTTTAAATTTAGCCGTCGCTGCGGGACTTACAGGCTGCCGCGTCCTGGACGACGGGTTCCCTCTCTTCTGGTAACCTCACAGTTTTGCAGGAGAGAGTGTGACCCATGGAAAACTTAGAAGGCAAGACAGCATTTGTTACCGGAGCATCCCAGGGAATCGGCCGCGCCTGTGCACTGGCGCTGGCAAAGATGGGGGCCCGTGTCGCGCTGGCCGCACGCAATGAGGCCAACCTCGAGGCCGTAGCCGCCGAAATCACTGCGGCCGGCGGCCAGGCCAAATCTTTCATGATGGACGTGGCCAGCGAAGCCTCCATCCAAGCCGCCGCCAAGGCCGCCATTGCTCATTTCGGCAGTGTGGAGATATTGGTCAACAATGCGGGCATCACACGGGACACCCTGCTGCTGCGCATGAAACGCGCGGACTGGGACGCGGTGCTGACCACCAACCTGACCGGCGCCTTCCTTCTCACCCAGGCATTGCTGAACCCGATGCTGCGCGCTCGCTGGGGCAGAATCATCAACATCAGCAGCGTAGTGGGGCGCACCGGCCAGGCCGGACAGGCAAACTACGCTGCCAGCAAGGCCGGGCTGATCGGGTTTACCCAGTCGATGGCGCGTGAGCTGGCCTCACGATCCGTTACCGTCAATGCTGTGGCGCCAGGCTATATTGAAACCGCCATGACGGCGGCTCTGGACGAGAAGCAGCGCGAGGCGCTGCTGAGCCATATCCCACTGGGGCGGCCGGGCACCGATCAGGATGTCGCCCACGCGGTGGCCTTTCTCGCATCCCCCCAGTCCGGCTATATCACCGGGCACGTGCTGGATGTAAACGGTGGCCTGTACATGAACTGAACCAGCCCTTCCCCCGGATTTCCTGTGGATCTTGTTGGCGTTAGTGAAGTTCATGCGGCTTTCCTTAATGAAAGCCGCACACGCGGCCGTGTCCAGTGCGGCGTACAGGAAATCCGGGTCCCGATGAACCATAGCAGATACAAAATTCCAATTTTGGAAAAATAAGATTCACATCCTGAAAAAAAATCTTGCTAGTCGTCTCTCCGGCGTGTTAACTATGCTGCCAACACCCGAAAATGATTAACTGCTTCTGCTTCATTGGGGTGAAGGTGTGAACGAAGGTCATTGCTTATGAAAATTGGCATCACCATCCGCGGATACCGGTTGCAGAAGGGTCTTTCGCAAGGAGATATCGAGAAGCGCACCGGCCTGTTGCGCTGTTACCTGTCGCGAGTTGAGAACGGACATACTGTTCCCTCACTCGACACTCTCGCCAAGATCGCACAGGCCCTGGATATCCCGCTGGCCCAGTTCTTCGCCGAAGACTCGCTGGGCCGTGAGATGAACACCCAGAAGCTGACCGATGACGAATTGCGGTTCTTAACCCAGATACGGCGCTACGCGACCAACCTGAACGACAGCGACCGTAAGCTCCTGTTGGCCATGGTCAAGAAGTTCGCCGCGACCGCAGTGCGCTAGGCCCTTAGCGCGACCTGGCCAGACCGTAGCCGAAAGCCAGCAGCAGCACGGCCATACCACCATAGGCTGCCCAGGAGCGAACGGCGAATTCGCTTCTCGCCGAGCCGATTCTGGGTACCAGCGGCGCCCCCAGGGCGAGGCCGCAAAGAAACCCTCCCAGGTGGGCCATGTTGTCGATCTGAATGCTGGTGCGCAAGAACATCGTGGTGCCGCCAATCACAAAGTTCAAAAGGGCAAAGTAAATCACGCTCCTGCGCAGGCGGCGTATCTCTTCCGGCGGCACCGGCAGCAATTTCGCCTTGAGCAGCAAAATGAGCACGCCGGCAATCCCAAAGACCGCTCCGGAGGCGCCGGCGCCGACAATCTGCGGATGCACCGCGGTGCTGAGCAAATTCCCTGCAACTCCCGTCAGCACATAGACGGCAATCACCCCGGCGGGGCCGAGCAATGGCTCGCCCAGCAACCCTAAATTCCATAAACACCACATGTTGGTTGCCAGGTGCAGGAGGCCGATGTGGACAAAGGCAGCCGTGAGCAGACGCCACCACTGCCCGGCGAGCACGTAGACGCCGAAATTGGCGCCCCAGTGCACCAGCTCGGCAACGGTAGGGTTGGACGCCGAGACACCGTTCAGCACCATGGCCAGGTAGACTGCGCAGTTGATGCCAACTAGGGTGTAAGTGGCCGGAGCAGAGGCCCAACGGTTGCCTCGGGGGCGCCTGGGTGGAACCGGCTGCATCGGGCCAGGATCCCCATCGTAGCCGGGCATTCTGCCGTAGGAACGAGGGTCATCGCGGGTTTCCGGCGGCAAGATCTCCGCTGGAACTTGCGACCGCTTGTCTCCTCCCCAGTTCAGCGCCATAGGCCTAAGCTATCCTGAGCGAGAGTCTCTGACAAATGGAGCCATGGACAAATGGGCGATTCGTTCGTCCCATCTACTTCATCTCATGAGTTGAGATGAAAGTTAATTCTTCCAATTTGCGACAAGGGCAGGTCTTAAGTGGAATATAAGCAGGTTAAGCGGGCCCTTTTGAGCGTTACAGATAAGACCGGCCTGGTAGATTTCTCCCGTCAGCTGGCCGGTATGAACGTGGAGCTGGTTTCGACTGGAGGCACGGCTCGGACCTTGCGCGACGCCGGGCTTGCAGTACGCGATGTTTCCGACCTCACCGGCTTCCCCGAGATGCTGGATGGCCGAGTGAAGACGCTGCATCCCAAGGTCCATGGGGGCATCCTGCACCTCCGGGGCAGCGAGGAACATCGGGCGACCGTGGCCGCGCAGGGAATCGAACCGATCGACATGGTGGTGGTGAATCTTTATGCCTTCGAGGAGACCGCCCGCAAGCCGGGCGTCCCCTTCGGTGAGCTGGTTGAAAACATCGACATCGGCGGGCCTTCGATGGTGCGATCGGCGGCCAAGAACTTCGAAGACGTGGCCGTGGTCACAACGGCTGCCGACTACGAAGCCTTGGCGGCTGAGATGCAGGCCCACCAAGGCGCACTTTCGCTCGAAACCCGGTGGAGGCTGGCGCGGCAGGCTTTCACCCTTACCGCGTCCTACGACTCGGCCATCGCCGTGACCTTCAACAAGATTGCGGCGGAACGGCAACACGACGCGGGGCTTGAACCAGTCGAAGAGGCAGCCCATTTCCCTTCCACCCTGCTGCTGGCTTACTCCAAGACGGCCGACCTGCGTTACGGGGAAAACCCGCACCAAGGCGCGGCTCTCTATGCAGACGGCTCGGGCGCCGGGGTAGCGGGAGCGCAGCAACTTCAAGGCAAAGAACTTAGCTACAACAACCTGGTCGATCTGGACGCCGCCTGGGAGCTGGCCCAGGAGTTTGAGCAGCCCGCCGTGGCCATCATCAAGCACAGCAATCCCAGCGGCGCAGCCATCGCTTCCTCTGTGGTTGAAGCCTACCAAAAAGCCCTGGCTACGGATCCCGTCTCCGCCTTTGGCAGCGTGATTGGCATCAATCGCGAGGTCGACGAGGAGGCGGCGGAAGAAATTGCCAAGCTCTTCGTAGAGGCCATTGCGGCTCCCTCGTTCAGCGAAGGCGCCAGGACAAGATTTAGCGCCAAGAAGAACCTGCGCCTGCTCACGGTCAAGAACGCGCCGCCAGCCAAGTCGGTTAAGCAGATCTCCGGAGGGCTGCTGCTACAGGACGCGGATACCGAGGGAGTCTCGGCGGAAGGACTGACGGTGGTTACAACACGCCAGCCGTCGGCGGAGGAGATGGAGTCACTTCTTTTTGCCTGGCGGGTGGCGAAGCACGTCAAGTCAAATGCCATCGTTTACGCGCGCAACGGGCAGACGATCGGGGTTGGGGCGGGCCAGATGAGCCGCGTGGATGCGGCGAAATTTGGCGCCATGAAAGCAGTGCTGCCTCTGGCCAACTCTGTCGCCGCCTCCGACGCCTTTTTCCCCTTCCCCGATGGGCTGGAAGCAGTCGCCGCAGCCGGGGCCACGGCAGTGATTCAGCCTGGGGGTTCCGTACGCGATCAGGAAGTGGTCGAGGCGGCCAATCGGCTGGGCGTGGCTATGGTCTTTACCGGGACGCGGCATTTCCGGCACTAATTTACGGCACTAATTTCCGGCTTGGGGCGTCTGTGTATCAGGCAAGTTACGGCCATATGGAAAAACGGCGGCACTGTGCATAATCCGCTAATGACCAGGCGCAGGGGAAATAGTCTAAACTTGGAGATGGTCGAGCAGGCAGTTTCGCAATTACGGTGGCCTGATAAGAATCGGGAGGTGTGGTTTTCCTTGAGAGAAAACCACGAAAAGGCCTGTCGCTTCGATCTACATCAATTGCGAAACTGCCGTCGCGGAGCAAGCAGCACGTTAGTGAGACAACCAAAGTAACAGCGAAGCTCTTCCAGTAGGACGAATTGGGGAGTGTTTGGACTTTTTTGCGGGCGTTACAATCGATTTAGACGAGACGGTGCGCTGCGGTGCCACTGCACGCGCATATGACAAAAAAATGCGGGTTCCTCTGCACCGCGTTTGGACCGCCGGCGTCAGTTCAATGGAACGGAAGCCCGGGCACAGGAACTCCCATAAATGACCATCAAGCCTCAGCCCTCCTCTAAGACTCGCCAAGTCACTCTCTTTCATGTGGCGCTCGCTTGCGCAGCCATCGTCACCCCAGCTTCCGCGCTTGCGCAACAGACTGCGGCTCCGCAAAGCACGCCGGCGACACCACCCAAGAGCTCGGCCGGCAGTACGAAGCCGGTTTCCACACCGCCGGCAACCACCCAAAAACCGGACCGCTCTGCGGCTTACTACCACTTCGGGCTGGCGCACATGTACGAGGACATGGCCACCAACTATGGCCGCCCCGAGTACGCGACCCGCGCGATTGAGGAATACAAGCTGGCGCTCGACGCCGATCCCACCTCCAAATACCTGAACAGCGGGTTGGCGGAACTCTATCTCCGCACCGGCCGGGTTCGGGATGCCGTGCTGGCGGCACAGGACATCCTCAAGACCGAGCCGAACAACCTGGAGGCCCACAAGCTACTGGGGCGTGTCTACCTGCAGTCCCTGGGCAATGTGCAAAATGGCGGACCTTCAGAGAAGGTGCTGCAGCTGGCCATTGCTGAATACAGCAAGATCGTGCAACTGCAGGGCAACGACATCGAGAGCCGTCTGCTTCTGGGGCAGCTTTACACTTTGGCCCACGACACGCCGCATGCGGAAGAGCAGTTTAAGGCGGCGGAGCGCATTGATCCCAATTCAGAAGACGTAGTGCTGAACCTGGCGCGGCTCTACAGCGATTCCGGCGACATGACGCACGCGATCCAGGTGCTGAGCGCCGTGCCGGAGGACGACCGCACCGCCAAAATGAATTACGCGCTGGGCATGAGCTACGACCAGCTAAAGGACAACAAGAACGCCATCGACGCTTACAGTAAGGCGTTCGACATGGAACCGGATAACCTTGACGCGGAGAGGGGTCTGGCCCAGGCGTTGTTGAATGACAACCAGCTCGGCCCCGCCCTCAAGCACTTTGACGCCATTTCGACGGCCGATCCCCAGGACGCGCAGACTTATCTGCGCATCGCTGAGATCGAACGCCGGCAGGGTCATTACGAGCAGGCACTGACCACCCTGAAAAAGGCCAAGGCTCTGGCCTCGGATTCGCTGGAAATCGGCTTTAATGAGGCCTTGATCGACGACTCGCTCGGTCACTACGACGAGGCCGCGCAAACCCTGCAGAGCCTGGTGAAGCAGACCAGCCACCCGGACGGCCAATACTCAGACGCGGAGAAGAACAATCGCTCCATCTTTCTCGACCGGCTCGCCAACGTGTACCGTGAGCAGGAAAAGACAGATCTGGCGGTACAGACGTACCAGCTGATGGTCGCCATGGGCGGGGAATATGCCGAGCGCGGGTACCAGGGGCAGGTGGATGCCTATCGCGATGCCAAGCAATACGATAAGGCTACCCAAGTGGCCCAGCAGGCGGCGCTGGCCATGCCCAAGGACAAGAGCGTCCAGTTGATGTTGGCCTCGCAGCTTGCCGATACCAACAAGCCGGACGAGGGGATCAAGCTGGCCAAGGCGCAACTCCGCGGCGACCCGAGCGACCGCGAAGTAAACCTGGTCCTGGCCCAGATCTACACCCGTCTGCGGCGCTGGAAGGAAGCAGGCGACGAAATTGACGCGGCGGAAGCGCTTTCCACCAAGCAAGATGACAAGATCTATATTTACTTCTTGCGCGGCGCGCTTGATGAGCGTCAGAAGCATTACGATTCCGCCGAAGAGCAATTCCGCAAAATCCTGGCCATCGACCCCAACAACAGCATGACCCTGAATTACCTCGGCTACATGCTGGGGGATCGCGGCGTCAAATTGGATGACGCGCTCACCATGGTGCAGAAGGCGGTGCAATTGGATCCCCAGAATGGCGCCTACCTGGATTCTCTCGGCTGGGTATATTTCAAGATGGGCCAGTATGCGCTGGCGGAAGCTAATCTGCGCAAAGCAACCGAACGCATGGGCAACGACCCGGCCGTACACGACCACATGGGTGAGCTTTATGAAAAGACGGGCCGCCTGAAGATGGCTGCGTCGCAATGGGAGCAAAGCCTGCAAGAGTATGCCCGCACCGTGCCCGCGGATGCCGAGCCCGGCGACGTGAGCAAAGTGCAGAAGAAGCTCGATAGCGCGCGGGTCAAGCTGGCTAAGGAAGAATCGACGGGCGCCAGCCCGAAGCAGTAAGTGGCCCTCGCACTGCC
This sequence comes from uncultured Acidobacteriaceae bacterium, assembly GCA_963787145.1. Taxonomy (GTDB): domain Bacteria; phylum Acidobacteriota; class Terriglobia; order Terriglobales; family Acidobacteriaceae; genus PALSA-350. The sequence continues at coordinate 136,377 of CAWBBY010000006.1, read as the reverse complement.
CCGTGGCATCTCCGTTCCTGACGACGCCACGGGCCCGCTTGCTCAGCGGGTGCATCCCGAAGCGCCCCATCCCTATCGCACCCCATTTCAGCGTGACCGGGCGCGGGTAATCCATGCCCGCTCCTTTCGCCGCCTGGCAGGAAAGACTCAGGTCTTCACCCACCGCTACTCCGATCACTTTCGCAGCCGTCTCACTCACACCATGGAAGTGGCGCAGATCGCGCGCGCCATCGCCAGTGCGCTGAAGTTGAACGAGGACATGACGGAAGCGCTGGCGCTGGTGCATGACATCGGGCACCCGCCCTTCGGTCATGCCGGCGAGCGGGCGCTGGACGAGGCCCTGCGGGAATTTGGCCTGAACTTCGATCACAACCTGCACGCGCTCCGCATCGTCGAATATTTCGAAGTTCGTTATGCCGCCTTTCGCGGCCTGAATCTCACCCTCGGCGTGCGCGAAGGGATCGTCAAGCACTCACGGGATTACTCCGCGGCCGAACACCCGGAGCTCAGCCCCTATTTCCTGGGTCAGCAACCGCCTCTGGAGGCGCAGCTCATCGATCTGGCCGATGAGATCGCCTACCTCACGGCCGATATGGACGACGGAATGGAGGCGGGGATGCTCCACCCGCAAGATCTCCGCAAGCACGTACGCATCTTCGATGAATCGTTGTGCGCGGTGGAGCGTGAGTACCCCACGGCCGCGGAGAAGCTACTCTCCAACGAGGCCCTGAAAAGGATGCTGAATACCCTGGTGGGCGATCTTCTCCGTGAGACTGTGCGTCGAGTCCAGGTCGCGGGTGTAGTCACCCTGGAGGATGTTCGCCGCTCGCCGCAGCGACTGGCGGCGTTTTCCCCGGAGATCGAGGAGCTCCGCCGCGAAGCCAAGCAACATCTCTATGCCACGCTCTACAGCCGCGAGGAGCTGCAACGGGATCTGCAAGAGGCGGCTTTGGTCGTACGGAATCTGTTTGCCAGCTGGGTGAACGATCCGTCGCTGTTACCGAATGCCGGCCAGTCCCAGCTCGCCGGCCAGGGTGTGCCCCGCGTGGTCGCCGACTACATCGCGGGCATGACGGATAACTACATCCTGCAGCAATATGCCGACTGGCTCAAACGCCAGTCCTAAAGATCCCTCCCCAAGGTGCCGTGGCGGGGAAGGAGAACTGCAGATCCCTCGGCTTCGCTCCGGGATGACAAAGGGGTGGACAAGCGCTCACCTCAGCAACCGTTATCGAGGGACGGGGAGAGTCGCCCGAGTGCTTTGTATCAGGGCACGACTTTAGTCGGGTGTTGAGACCCAAGAAAGATCCGGGCTTTAGCCCCTGGCTTTCTTTTCTTGGCATAAGTGTGGCTGCAAATTGTCTTCGGACAAGCATTTCTTGCAGGAGACGCCGTAGCAGGGGCTAAAGCCCAATTCTTTTGCGGGCCTCTACGGCCCGACTAAAGTCGTGCCCTGATACAAAACCAAACACAGCGCCCAACCGAAATACTCTGCTACAGGTTCGTAATCTGCATCGGGCTGAGCGTACCGGTGAGCAAATCGCGGAAGGCAGCGAGATTTCCGCAAAACCTTCCCAGCCGGTCCACGTGGGCCTCCGGCTTCAGACTCCTCACCAGGTTCTTCAGGCATGGGCCGACGATAAACCGGAACACATGCGACCAGCGAAACGTCCCTTTGCGCGCAAGGTAGATCGGATTGGCCACTTGCGCGTAACCCATGCGCACTCCGGCCATGCGGCCAACCTTGACGCTGAGGTGAACTCCGCATGCATTCGAGATGTGAACAATCGCACCAAACTGCGCCAACTGCCGTGAGAAATCCCAATCCTCGTACCACCCATACAGAGGCAGCGTCTCATCGAAGCGAAGCGCGTGCTCTCGGATCGGAGCCATGCGGAGACACATATTGCATCCGTAAGCAAAGTACGTGGGGGTTATGTGCTGTTCGCACTGTGCGCCCGTATCGCCGGCGAGAATCAATTGTGCTTGCTCCACCGTGAGACCGGGTCCCTTCACATCGTCTGCCAGCACTCTGCCGTGGGAAGCCATTACATCCGGGTTCTCCATGAAAAAGCGCTCGGTGATCCGCAGATAGTGTGGGTCAAGATAGAAATCATCATCGATAAAAAGCAGAATGTCGCAGTCGCGAGCGAGGCTAAGGATCGCATTGCGCTGCCGGGTAAGCCCCAGTTCCGCCTGGATAAACGTTACATATGGAAATCGATCCGGCGCATCGCCCACATCCGCCAGTTCTGCGTACGCTACCAGGATCTTGTCCGGCTGTCTTTCCTGCTTTGCCAAAAAGGCAATCGTCTCGACGAGGATTGCGGTGCGTCCGCGAGTAGCAATACCAACCACCAGATTCGCTCGTCTATCAGCGGTGCTAAGCGCTTGGCTTTCCACTATTCCTTTCGTCGGCGAGACCAACCCCGCTCCCCAGGGCGGAAGCTTGACCGGAACAGCCCATTGGGGCGCGCCCGGCACATGAAGCTTTCTGCGATACACTTTCCACCACTGGCCACATAGAGCGTATCGAAATCATGGCCGCCGAAACAGAGGCTGGTACCCGCGGCGTTACCGGGCAAAGGCAGAACCGCCGCCACAGAAGGGAAAATGCTCTCACCCTGTCCGGCTATTGAACCTTGCCCTGGGGTCGCAGTTTGCGCAGCTCCTGCGCACACTCCACAGCATTCAACGCGGACAGTTCGAGGTTATCGGCGGAAGCCCAAAGCCACAAGCGCCGGGACTGCGACACGCCCGCCTCATCGAAGCGGACGCGGACGGAGACATCCTGGTCGCCAATGGAGTTGAGGTTGCCGGGCGCATCGGCGTCGCCAAGGATGACTTCCAAATGAGGCGCTGAAAGCGTCGTCTCAATCTGCTCCAACGTCACTTGGCGCTCGTACTCGACCGCAATTGAAAACGTATGACCATGGAAGACGGGCACATGGATCAGCTGCAGAGAAAGCTGCGGCAGCCGTCCGCCGGAAAGTAGCGCATAGTGCCGCCGGATGCGTGCTTCGCTCTCCGCCAGGCTGACCTTGGCCGCTTCCCCAAACGCGGCGACGGTGTTGAAGGCTACCTGGACGTCGTATATCTCGAGCGGAATGCTCTGGAACGAAAGCAGCGTCACCGTCTGCTGGTGCAATTCGTCCAGCGCCGCCTTACCATACTCCGAAGCCGGTTCCATCACGGTCGCTGAGACCTGGCGAATGGCCCCGGCGCGCTGCAGACGCTCGAGCAGCAGGGCCAGCACCAGCGCAGCGGGGTGCGCCGAAACGACAGCCGGCGTGTGCAGATTGGGAGCGCCGGCAACGGCCGCTTCGCCCATCGCCTCCTGTACCCAGGGTGCGCAGACCAGCACCCCGGCTTCGCCCTCCAGCGCCCCGGAAAGATCGACAATGCTGGAGCCAGCCCGCTGGGCTGCCTGCCAGTGGCGGCGGGTTAACTCCCCTGTCCCAGCGAAAAACGTGAAATCGATGCGCTCAAACGATCCGGCTGTGATTGGTTGGATAAACGTTATCTCGTCGCCCACGGCTTCCAATTGTCCTAACGCTTGTTGGTCGTCCATCAGCGCGAACTCGGCGGTGGCAAAGCTGGACTCGGAGAGCGCTTCGTTCAGCTGTTTGCCGCGGATAGAAGCGGCGCCCACAATTGCGATACGGTAGTTGCTGGTCATTGATCGCCTTGCCTACCCGGGTCTCTCATGGATGAACGGGTGGTTGGGATGGAGGGTGCGAGGGCGGCAAGGGAGGGTCGGTTGCTTCGCTCAGCGCAACTGCCTCGGAGCTCATGAGGTGGCGGTTGGCAGTTTTGTGGCGTCGCTGCCAGGAGTAGGCTGCACGGGCGAAAATGCCTGAAAACATATAAAAGAAAGCGAGCAGAAAGAGAACGATCTGGGAGAAAACAAAGGTGGCGTAAATCGCCAGTCCTATGACTACGATCCTTTGAAAGGGATGGCGATCAGTGAGGTTGATTTCTTTCCCGCTCCAGAAGCGCCAGGTACTGACCATCAACAGGCCCACCAGGAAGACCAGCATCATCCACATGATGGCAATCCGCCAATTAGGCACCGGCGTTCCGGAAAAGAAATGGACCACGGCGGCAATCACGCCTGCGGCCGCGGGAATGGGCATCCCCACGAAGTATTTTCGCCCCGGGCGTCCGGGATTCTTGGGCAACAAGTTGGCACCGATATTAAAGCGCGCCAGGCGGCCGGCGCCGCAGAGCAGAAAAAGAAAACAAAAGAATGCGCCCCACTGCACCACGTGCTGCCGCCGCACGGGGTCCATGGCCGTGGGCAGCATCTGGAAGCCCCAGGTAAAGGCCAGGAGGCTGGGAGCGACACCGAAAGTAATCACATCCGCCAGCGAATCGAGCTCCTTGCCGAAGTCACTGGTGGTTTTGGTCATGCGCGCGATGCGGCCATCGATGGCGTCAAACGGGATGGCAAAGCCGATGGCCAAGGCAGCAAAGTCGAAATGCCGCGGCTCCTGCACCGATCCCTGCAGACTTTGCATAATGGCGAAGTAGCCGGCGGCGATATTGCCTGCCGTGAAGAGCGACGGCACGATATACATGCCCCGGCGCAGCCGGCCCCTTCTCTTACGCTCGGGCGGCCGGTTGCGGTCGGGCAGCCTGGAGGGGTCGCGGTTCAAGCGAAACTCTCCGCCAGGATGTCGAGCGATCCCTGATCGTCCGTCGGCGGGATATCGGCCAGCACGGAAGCGCCTCCCTTGACCCGCTGTCCCAGGGCCACCCGGACGTGCGCATGGCCAGGCAGCAGAACATTCACCCGGGAACCGAACTTGATCAGGCCGACGCGCTGGCCGCGCTCCACAAAATCGCCTGTTTGAAAGCGAAAGATTATGCGCCGCGCCAGGATACCGGCGATCTGGCTGAAGATCACATCGAACTCATCGCCCAGCACGGTCACCACATTCTGCTCGTTCTTTGCTGACTCGGGGTCAAGCGCGTTCAGGTGCTTGCCTTTCTGGTACCGCACGTCACGCACAGTGCCGGCAATGGGCGACCGGTTGACGTGCACATCGAAGACGTTGAGGAAGATGCTCAAGCGGATACGCTCTCCCTCCGGTGTTTGAATGCGCGCGACCTCAGTGATTTTGCCGTCCGCCGGCGAAACCACCAGGCCTGGCTCAATCGGCACGGGGCGCTCAGGATCGCGGAAGAACCAGAGAAAAAAACATGCCAGCAGAAACGGCACGATTGCCCAGATCCAACTGCCCGTTACCAGCCATACCAGAACGGCAGCTGCGATAAATCCAAAACCATAGAAATATCCGTCACGCACCATGTATGCGACCAAACCCTTGCAGAATTATAGAGGTGTCTGCACTAAGTTGTGTTTTCAGAACCCAATGGCGCCTGCAGCAGCACAGCGTCTTCGATTGGAGCAGAGTAATAGGCGCGACGGCGCCCGACGGGGGAGAAGCCGTGGCGGTGATAAAGCGCAAGCGCGGCCGCATTCGATGCCCGCACCTCCAGGCGCATGCTCGACGCCCCGGCGTTGGCAGCCCACTCCATGCAGGCGCCGATCAAGGCGCTTCCCATTCCCTGCCGGCGATACTTCTCGTCGACCACCAGCCCCTCTACTTCGGCCGCGGCTTCCCCGGGCAACCAGCCGGCCACGGCAAAGCCGGCTAAATTGCTGTCGTTCAGGGCAATAAAGGCGCGTCGGGTCAAATCTGCGGGTGGGGAGGTGGATGGAGCAGCGAGCAGTATCTGTTCGTAATCGCGCCGGCTCCAGTGCGGGGCTTCGACGAACCGGGCGGCGAGCTTGAGCACCTCATCGATGTCCTGCGCCGTCATGGCGCGCACGCGAAAATTCACGTCGCAACCCCGGCCTTGGCGGAACGGAAAACCTCCGCGTCGGAACGGCGCAGATAGTTTGCCTGCAGGGTTTCGACGTCATCAAATTTGCCCGCGCGAAACCTTCCCAACGCGAAACGGAGCGCTTCGGCAGCATCGGGAGGTTGCACGTAGACCGGCCCGCAGATAGCCAGGGCCGCACAGGCGCTGGTGGCTGACGCGGAGGCATCCCCGGCGACGCTCTCATCGCAAACCAGCACTCCTGCTCCAGGCTGTTTGGCCAAAGCCACCGTCTCCTCTCCGCTCAGAAGCACCTCTCCCAGGTTGTTGCCGTTCTGGTATTCGCCCACATAGTACTCACCCCGGCCTGCATCCACGGCGGCGAGCACATGGGGTAAGCCACTGGCGCCGGCCAGCAGCGCCAGACGGGACACCGCAATCAGGGGGATGCCGGCGCCTTCGGCCAGGCCTTTGGCGGTGCTTAGACCCACCCGGATGCCGGTGAAGCTACCGGGCCCGTTCACCACCACGATGACTTCGATATCGCGCAGCGTCGCATTCCGGCTCTCGAGCATGGCGGCGATCTCGGGAATCAGGCGCGCCGAATAGGTGCGCACAGCGAGACTGGCAGTGGCGAGAATCTCGATCTCATGCACGCCGGCCACGCCAAGAGCCACGCTGGCCGTGCTTCCGCAGGTATTCAGGGATAGAAGCATGCCTCAGACTCCGGCAATCGGATCCTGGCAGATTTCCAGCAGTACGCCGTTCGCAGCCGATGGATCCACCAGAAAATGAAGCCGGCCGCCGGCGCCGATCTCGATTTCCTCGGAGATCAGCCGCACCCCGGCCTGCTTCATCTCCTCGAATGTGCCCGAAATGTCGTCCACGTGGAGTGCCAGGTGGTGCAGGCCTTCCCCATGCTGCGCCAGAAACTTGCCCAGGTCGGTCCCCTTATCCAGTGGTTCGAGCAGGCGCACCCGGCTCTCCCCCAGCGGAATCATCACGCTGCGCACGCCTTCCTCCCCCTCTTCTTCCTCCAACACCGTGAGACCGAGGGCGTCATACAAGCGCCGGGCCTGCTCAATACTGTTAACCGCAATGCCCAGGTGATCGATCTTTGCCATCTTTCTCTCCTCGTGTGAGTTGCTCTACCAATTCGGGTACCAGCTGATAAGGATCCTGTTCTCTGCGCACGATCCGTTGACCGATCGCCGCCAGCGCCTGGTCGCTCAGGCCGTGTCCGCGCATGGTGCGCAGCAGTTCATGAGAAATCATTTCCATCACCCGGGCTCGCCAGTGTGCCTCCCGCCGGGCGGTAAGCCTTCCCTCCTCTGCCAGCCATGACCAGAATTTATCCACCGCCTGTTCCAGCTCTTCGATGCCGTCGCCGGTGGTGGCGATGGTTCGGACCACGGGCGGAATCCAGCTTCCGTGTTGCGCCGCCAGCGACTGCAACGAGCGCACTTCTTTTTCCACCCGATCGGCGCCGTCGCGATCGCTCTTGTTGACCACGAAAATATCGGCAATCTCCATAATGCCTGCCTTGATGCTCTGCACATCGTCGCCCATTCCGGGAACCAGCACAACGATGGTTAAGTCCGCCAGGCGCACGATATCGATTTCGTCCTGGCCGACGCCCACGGTTTCGAGCAGCAGCCGTTGCTTGCCGCTGGCCTCGATCACTGCGGCAACCTCCGCCGAGCTGCGGGCGAGGCCGCCCAAAGAGCCTCGAGTCGCCATACTGCGCATATAAAAGCCGGTATCGGCATCATGCTCCCGCATCCGGATGCGATCTCCCAGGATGGCTCCCCCGGTATAGGGGCTGGTGGGGTCGACGGCAACCACTCCGACGGTCGACTGTTGCGCGCGATATTTGCGAGCCAGCCCATCGACCAGGGTGCTCTTACCCGCGCCGGGAGAGCCGGTGATGCCAATGCGCATCGCAGAGCCGCTGTAGGGGAAGCAGCAGGAAAGAATCTGCCGGGCCGAAGGCGCGTCATCCTCCACCAGAGAAACCGCCCGCGCAAGCGCGCGTACGTCTCCCTGGCGCATGCGCCTGACCAACTCCACCACGTCGCCGCTGTCGCTCTTCATCCCTCCCGATCATACGATTTGGACGCTCCTAGGAGGGCGAGATCGCGGACACTGCAGATCCCTCGGCTACGCTCGGGATGACAAAGGGGAGGGTGGCGCCTCCATGAGGGATCGAATAGTGGCTGAAGGTATCGCAAGTTCGACGTTCGAGACGACCAATGCTTAGTAGCAGGCACCAGGTGCTTGAATCTTCCCATCCCTTTTCACTGAGTATGAGGTCTGAACAGCCCTCCCCTTTGTCATCCCGAGCGAAGCCGAGGGACCTGCAGTGTCCGCGATCTCAACTGGATAAGCGGGATTTTTACTTATTCAGGATCTCGCGCGCGATGATAAGGCGCTGAATCTCGCTCGTGCCTTCGCCGATGGTGCACAACTTGACGTCGCGGTAGAACTTCTCCACCGGGTAGTCCTTGATAAACCCGTAACCCCCGTGAAGCTGCACCGCCTCATCACATACCCTCACCGCTACTTCGCTGGCCATCAATTTGGCCATGGACGATTCGAGCGTAGTCTTCTGGCCGGCATCTTTCATCACCGCGGCGCGCAAGGTGAGCAGCCGCGCGGCGTCAAGCTGAGTCGCCATGTCGGCAAGTTTCCACTGAATCCCTTGAAACTCCGAAATGGCCTTGCCGAACTGATGGCGCTGTTTCACATAGCGGCGAGCGGCGTCGAAGGCCCCGCGTCCGATGCCCAGCGAAAGCGCGGCAATGGAGATGCGGCCGCCGTCCAGCACACGCATGGAGTCAATAAAGCCCTCCCCCTCCTGGCCCAGCAGATTTTCGTTCGGGATCTCGCAGTCTTCAAAAATAAGCTCGGAAGTGTCGCTGGCGCGCAGGCCAAGCTTGTTCTCTTTCTTACCCGCCCGATAGCCTGCAGTTCCCTTCTCTACCACGAAGGCCGAAAGGCCGCGCGTGCCCTTGTTCTTATCCGTAACCGCGATGATGACAGAAATATCGGCATAGTGGCCATTGGTGATGAACGTCTTGTTCCCGTTCAGCACCCAGCGATCGCCCTTGCGTACGGCGCTGGTGCGGGCGCTTCCGGCGTCGGAGCCGGAACCAGGCTCGGTCAATCCCCAAGCCCCGAGCCATTTGCCGGACGCGAGCAGGGGAATGTACTTGCGCTTTTGCTCCTCGTTGCCGGCAACAAAAATGTGGTTGGTGCAGAGCGAGTTGTGCGAGGCCACGATGATCCCGATCGAACCATCGACAGCCGAAAGCTCTTCCACGGCGAGCGCGTAGTCCACATAGCCCAGGCCCGCCCCTCCCAGTTCTACCGGGAAGATCACGCCCATCAAGCCCATCGCGCCCAGCTTCTGCACCACCTCCAGCGGGAACTCGCTGGCTTCGTCCCAGCGCATGACATTGGGGGCGATTTCGCGGGCGGCAAAATCGCGAATCTCTTTACACAACTGCTCCTGCTCCTCGGTCAGAGCAAAGGAATGGGTCGGCGTGAGGGCGCTATCGGCTGCGTAAGCACTCATTGCGTGGGCTCCGTCGTCTGCTCGAAACGGGTACGCTCAGTCGAGTAAACCCTTGAGTTTATCACCCCGGTATTCACAGCACGCTGAGCGCCTGCTCCAAATCCTCGAGCAGATCATCGGCATCTTCAATACCCGCCGAGATGCGCACCATCCCGTCGGTAAGGCCAATCTTGGCCCGGCCCTCTTCGCCCAGAGCCGCGTGCGTCATGGTGGCAGGATGCGAGATAAGCGTCTCTACCCCGCCCAGCGATTCGCCGACAGTGCATATCTTGAGCCGGCGCAGCACGGAATTAGCCTTCTCCAGAGAACCGGTCTCGAAAGTAATGAGCGCCCCGAAGCCCGACATCTGCCGCTGGGCAAGCTCATACTGGGGATGGTGGGCAAGGCCCGGATAAAAAACCGCCGGGATCTTAGGGTGGCCTGCGAGATACTCTGCGACCGCACGGCCATTTACTTCATGCTGCTTCATGCGCACCGCCAGCGTCTTGACCCCACGCAACACCAGAAAGCACTCGAACGGGGAAAGTATGCCTCCGGTGCATTTTTGCACGAAGGCAAACGACTCCTGGTGTTCCGGCGTGGTTCCCACCAGAACACCACCCAGACCATCGCTGTGGCCGTTGAGAAACTTGGTGGTCGAGTGCATGACAATATCCGCGCCCCATTCCAGCGGCCGCTGAAAGTAGGGCGACATAAAGGTGTTGTCGACGCTCAGATCGATCGCCTGCCCTGCACTTCGCCGTTCATGACAGAGGTCGGCGATGGCGCGAATGTCCGTGATCTGCATCAACGGGTTGGTCGGCGTTTCAATATGCACCAGCCTGGTCTTAGGCCCGATCGCCCGCCGCACCTGCTCCACGTCAGTGGTGTCGACGTAAGTGAAGAGGATGCCGTAGTTGGCAATAATCTGGTCGAAGAGCCGCGGCGTTCCCCCGTAGACATTGGATCCGCAGATGACATGGTCGCCGGTCTTGAGCATGGTGACCAGTGCTGCGATGGCCGCCATCCCGCTTGAAAAAACGTGCGCCGAGGCGCCTCCTTCCAGCGACGCCAGGTTTTCTTCGAGCGCCGTGCGCGTGGGGTTCGAAACCCGCGAGTATTCGTATCCGCGGTGCTTACCGATCTCTTCCTGGGCGTACGTGGATGAGGCGTAAATGGGCACGTTGACCGCACCGGTCAAGGGATCGGCAGGCTGGCCATCGTGGATGGCGCGGGTGGAAAATCCGTGGCTGGTGCTCACAGACCGCCCTCGAAGATGTCTTTGGAAAGATAACGCTCGGCGGAATCAGGAATGACGGTGGCGACTCGCTTTCCTTCGCCCAGGCGGGCAGCGATCTGCACGGCCGCATCCACCGCCGCGCCGCCACTCGAGCCGGCGAGCACGCCTTCCTCCGCCGCCAGCCGCTTGACCATGGCGAAGGCCTCCGGATCTTTGACCATAATGATCTCGTCGCACCACTCGCGGTGGAAGGTCTGGGGAATAAAGGAAACGCCGATCCCCTCCACCTTGTGGGGGCCCCGCTCGCCCCCCTGCAGCACGGAGCCCTGGGTCTCGACGGCTACGGTCAGAATGCCCGGGTCCTGTTGCTTGAGAAAGCGAGCGACGCCAGAGAAAGTGCCGCCGGTCCCAACACCGGCGACAAAGGCATCCACCCGGCCCTCCATCTGTTCCCAGAGCTCATGGGCCGTGGTGGCATAGTGGAAGTCGGGATTAGCAGGATTTTCAAACTGGAGAGCCGCAAACGAGCCCGGGGTCTCTGCCGCCATGGCCCGGCAGCGGCCGATGGCGCCAGACATCGCTTCTGCCTCCGGGGTGCGGATTACGGTGGCGCCAAAGCCTCGCATGAGGATGCATTTCTCTTCGGCAAAGCCTTCGGGCACAAAGAGAACGACCTTGTAACCGCGATGCACGCCCACCAGGGCGAGTCCCACCCCAGTATTACCGGCGGTCGCCTCAAGGATGGTTCCGCCTGGCTGCAACAGGCCACGCTGTTCGGCGTCCAGAATCATGCCCAGTGCGGCCCGATCTTTGACGCTGCCGCCGGGGTTGAATAACTCAAGTTTTGCGTAGAGTTCGGCCGCCCCGGTGGGCACGACCCGGTGCAGGTGCAGCATGGGGGTGGCCCCCATCAACTCCGTTATATCTTCGGCGACATGCAGCGTGCGCGCTGCAACCTCACGAGTAAAGGGGGACATAGCTCCAAATGACAAGTGTAGCAGCCGGAATTCAGGCTTAAGAACGATGCAATGAAGGGTGCGGGCTTCAGCCCGTACATAAATCAACCAAGAAAGACGGGCTTTAGATGTCTGCGTGAGAACCTGCCGCTTCAGATTTGAGTCCCGCAGGGACGGCTGAAAATCACCCAGGATGCAATCCTGGGTACGTTACCCCTGAAATGGACTATTCGCGATTCGGCGCAGCCAACCCAGGACTGCGTCCTGGGCCATTTTCAGCCGTCCCTGCGGGACTGGTCGTGTGTGTTCTGTACCCAGGACTCTCGTCCTGGGCTACTTTCAGCCAGTCTTGTCCAAATTAGGTTTTATGAATGAGGCGGAAAGCCTGCTAGGTTGAGGTTGGGATTTCTTCCAGGAAAACCAATCTCAATCAGGAGGAGCTTTCCGCCATGAGTGGAGTATGCAGTATTTTTTCGCAGGTTTTGGGGGTATTTTCTCGGGTCGAGTTTGAACAAGCGGTTTGCCAGCATCGAGCGGAGCATCACGCTCGTGGATTTAGCAGTTGGAGCCAGATGGTGGCGATGTTGTTCTGTCATTTGGGCAGAGCGCAGTCGTTGCGAGAGATCTGCGGAGGGCTGGCGGCCTGCGAAGGCAAGTTGAGGCATCTGGGGGTGGATCAGTGCCCTAAGCGTTCGACGTTGGCCTACGCCAACGAACATAGACCATGGGAGCTGTACCAGACGGTGTTTGAGCAGTTGCTGGAAAAGTGTCAGCGGGAGGTGCGGGGAGGGAAGAAATTCCGCTTTAAGAACAAGTTGCTGAGTTTGGATGGCAGTGTGATTGACCTCAGCGCGACGATGTATGACTGGGCCCGGTTCCGCCGGACCAAAGGTGGAGTGAAACTGCATTTGTTGCTGGATCACGACGGATATCTGCCCCAGTACGCGGTGATCGAGCCAGCCAGCAAGGCGGAAATCCAGGTAGCGCGCAAGCTGGTTTTAGAACCGGGCACGATTTTGGTGTTCGATCGTGGGTATACCGATTACAAGTGGTTCGCCAGCTTGACCGCGCAAGGTGTGTACTTCGTGACCCGGCAACGGTGGAACAGCTATCGGAAGGTAGTCAAGGAGCTGCCGATCCCGGAAAAGGGCAACATCCTGGCCGATCAGATGGTGCTGTTGGGCCACCGCGGTTACCGCACCGGGGTGCCGGTCAGGCGGGTGGCAGTGCGCGATCCAGAGACAGGCAAGAAGTTCGAATTTCTTACCAACAAACTGGATTTTGCTGCCAGCACGATTGCGAAAATCTATCGCGATCGTTGGCAGATCGAGACTTTTTTCAAGGCCCTCAAGCAGTCTTTGCGGGTCAAGACATTTGTAGGCACCAGCGCCAACGCCCTAAAGACGCAGATCTGGACCGCCTTGATCGCCATGTTGATTCTGAAATATCTGAAGCTGAAATCAACCTTCGATTGGTCGCTCTCCAATCTAGTGGCCTTATTGCGCCAGCAGTTGTTCGTATACCGCGACTTGTGGGCTTGGTTAGATTGTCCTTTTGAACCGCCGCCTGCCCTGGCAGGAATTCATGATCAGCTTCGGCTGGCGCTCTAATTTTCTTAGCTTTCTTTAGGACAGCTGAAACCTAGCCGACCGTCAAAAAACCTAAATCGCCCTACAATCGGGAGCTCTATAGCAAAACACTTGGACAGCACGTTTCTCAATCTACCGCTCCCCTCACCCCAACCTGATTTTGCAATGACCGGTTGCAGCACTCGTTTGTCCAATAAAATCAACGCTACAGGGTCGACCAATCCGCTAATTTGGACAGCTCTGACTCTCAGCCGTCCCTACGGGACTCAATTTGGAGAGTCTGGTTCTTACGCAGACTCTTTAGCCCCTGAGGGCAGCTTTTCTTAATTGGCAGCAGCTGGCGACGCGTTCTGCGGCGCCGCGCTCGCCTTCTTTACGTTCGGGTAGTAACCGGTCTTGGTGCGAACCGTCAGCTTGTTGTATCCCTTGGCCTTGGCTTCCACGTGAACCGAACGGTAGCCGCCCTGGTTGATGGGCTTGGTGGAGTGATAGCCGATGGTGTACTGCTCGCGGATATCCTTCGCGACCTCGCCGGCGATGGCGTCCACCTGGTCCAGATTCTTGGGGAAGAAAGAAATACCGCCAGTCTCATTGGACAGCATTTCCAGCGCTCGCCTGGCGCGATGAGCCTCCCTGCCGCCGCCGGTGTCGTCGTAGAGCAAACCTATCGAGTAAATGATCGGCCCCTGCAGGTCCTGGATGCGGCGCACCGTTTCTTCCAACGTGGTGCTCGAAGCATTGTCTTCTCCATCCGTAATGACCAGCAGAACCTGCTTGGGACGCTTGGCATTCTTGCTCAGGTAATCGGCTGAGGCCATGATGGCGTCGTAGAGGGCTGTACCTCCCTTGGAATCGATATGCGACAGGCCGTCACGCAGCTTGTTGACATTGGCAGTGAAGTCCTGATCGATATATGCCTCGTCCGAAAAGTTGACTATGAAGCTCTCATCGTCCGGGTTGGAGTAGTGCACCAGATCCAGAGCTGAGGTATTCACCGCCTGGCGCTTGGTGCGCATGGAGCCGGAGTTGTCGACCAGAATCCCCAACGATATGGGAATGTCCTGGTGCAGAAACGAAGTGATGGTCTGCTGCACGCCGTCTTCTGAGACCTTGAAGTCGTCCTTGGCCAGGGTGTTCACCAAGTGCTGCTTGTCGTCGAGCACGGTAGCATTCAAGACCACTTCATCGACATTGCGCTGCAGGGTGTATTTCCCATTATCGCGACCGATCACCGCTGCGTTCTCGGGCTCTTTGGAGCCGCCGTTTCCCGCCCCATCAGGAGAGGCAACGGGATCACGATCGACATTGAGCGGCTTTTGTTTCTCTGCCTGCAGCGGGGAGGCAGATGGCGGCGCAGACACTTGCATCAGCGCCGGGACCGGCGAGCTGCAAAGCAGGAAGATCGGAAGAATGAACAGCCAACTACTGCAAGGGCGCATAGTATCCGGTGCGAGCGTGAACGGTCAGCTGGGGCAGGCCCTCGGGCGGAACCAGCTTCACCTTCAATTTACGCCACTTCCCATCCCGTTTAATATCCTCAGACCTATACCCCAGCACGTATTGATTGCGTAGTTCGGCACTGATCTTGGTCGCGATGTCGGCCATATCGGCGAGATCATCCACCCGGAAGAGCTGGCCCCCGGTCTCCTCGCTCACATCGTGCAGCAGAATAGGTCCCAGCTGCTCTTCCCGCGTGGGCGCGTACTGGTCGAAGATACCAATGGAATAAATCTGCACGTCGGACTCGCGGACCACCGCGCGCACTTCGCTTTCCGTATAGCGGCTGCGGTTGTCGCCCCCATCCGATACCACCAGCAGCGCCTTGCGCTCGTTCTTCGCCTGCTTCATCTTATTCAAACCGAAGTAGATGGCGTCCAGCAGCGCAGTGCGATGGCCCGGCTTCACGGTGAGCAGGCGAGACTCGATGTTGTCCACATTGTTGGTGAAATCCGTGATCAACTCCGGCCGGTCGTTGAAGCCGATGACAAAAAACTCGTCCTGCGGGTTGGCCGTGTGCAGAAACTCCAGAATCGAGTTCCGGGCGCGATTGATCTTGTCCGTCATGCTGCCGCTCAGGTCAAAAATGATCCCGATCGAGACCGGAGCATCCTCCGCGGAGAAACTCTTGATCTTCTGCAGAGCATTGTTCTCGTAGAGGAAGAAGTCCTGCCGCTCCAGGCCAGTAACCAGGCGGTTGAGCGGATCGGTCACGGTAACCGGCACCAGTACCAGGTTTACATCTACCCGGATGCGCTCATTCGGCCGCGCAGTCATGGCCTTCTTGCCCTCGAGCGGCGCCGGGGTAGTCGTCGTCTTGGCGTTAGGGTCCGTGGGCTTGGCGTTAGGGTCTGTTGGCGCGATGGGCGCGGTAGGCGCCGGAGGCGGGGGATTTACGTGAACGTCATTCAAGGGATCCTGGGCCCAGCTAACCCCGGAGAGTGTGAGCCACAAGGCCGCTACGATGGCAATCTTAACCGTCATCCACGCGCACAGCCCCCTTTTACGGCCGTCGCGTGAAGACCCGGAAATGGGTCCAGCGCAATCATTTATTCCCATCCTGCGCTCGTTCGAGAGCGCCATAGCCCCAGCCCCCGTGTCCCAGTCCCCGTGTGCAGGATGGTAGCACGTCGACATGAAACCTGCGTCCGCCTTTTCAATGGGAAATTTGATAATGCCATTGCTCATTTTCAGCTGTTACCTCCCGTGGGACGGGCAGGACAGGAAGCGCCCGGCGGGGCCTTCCCGGTCAGGTACAATCTGGCAGGTATAAGAGAGCAAAGCAATTGGCAGCGCAGGCTGAGGTTGCCGATGTCTGGAGCTGGACCCCCCAAAAGCATGGCCCGTATTTATCCTTTTCGCGCATTGCGCTACAACCCGAGCCTGGTCCGGATGGAAGACGTAGTAACCCAGCCTTACGACAAGATTACTCCCGCCATGCAGCAGGCTTACTACCAACGCAGTCTCTACAACCTTGTTCGCATCATCCTGGGGTTGCCCGAACTATTTGACGAACCTGGGAGCAATGACGTCTACACTCGCGCGGCACGAGATTTCGCAGATTGGCGCCGCATGGGGATTCTGGCCCAGGAAAAAGACGCCTGCATCTTCGCCTACTCGCAGCGGTTTACCGTGCCCGGCGGCGATGGAGAAATCCACGAGCGCCGCGCCTTTATTGCCCTGGGCGAGGTATGCGATTACAGCCAACACGTGGTCTTCCCCCACGAACAGACGCTTTCCAAGCCCAAGTCTGACCGGCTAAACCTGCTGCGCGCCACGCGGGCCCACTTCGGACAGATTTTCATGCTCTATTCGGACCCGGCCCTCACCGCGGAAAAAATCCTGTTCTCCGGCTCGGCGGCGCCGGAGATCGAAGTGACCGATGAATTCGGCGTGACCCACCGGGTGTGGAAGGTCAGCGATATGAGCACCATCAACATCTTGCTGGGGGCAATGGAGGACAAAAAGCTCATCATCGCCGACGGCCACCACCGCTACGAGACCGCCCTGGCCTATTCGCTCGAACATACGCCGCCCAGCGTCACCCGGACGGAGCGGAACCTGGCCAATACCACGCCCCAGCCGCCCTACCCGGAAGCTGCCGTGATGATGACCTTCGTCAATATGGACTCGGCCGGCATCACCATTCTGCCCACCCACCGAGTGGTCTTTGGGCTCAAGGATTTTTCCCCTGCGGCATTCATCGATTTGGCCAGGAAATACTTTGACATTCAGCCCTTGGGTGCGGAGGATCCGGTCCAGTTGACCAGGCTGTTGGCCCGCCAACCAGGCACGGCGTTCATTGCCGCGACCCAGCTTGGCTACCACCTGCTCTCCGCCAAGCCCGACGTTGTTGCCCAGGCGCTGGCTAAACTGCCCGAGCGGCAACGCCGGCTGGACTTGGCGCAGTTGCACGCCCTGGTTCTGGAGCAGCTGCTGGGCATCACCGCGGAGGCGATTCGCGAGCAGCGGAACCTGCGCTATGTTCGTGATGCCGGGGAAGCCGTCGACCAGGTCGCGCGCGGCCAGGCGAACGTGGCCTTCCTGACCAATCCGGTCACCCTGGGTCAGTTGCGTGAAGTAGCGTTCGCCGGCGATATCATGCCTCAGAAGTCGAGCGACTTTTATCCCAAACTACTGAGCGGTCTTGCCATCTATGCGCTGGATTGAGGAGCGCCGCTGCCTCGCAATGGTTTTTATTCTGGCGCCTCTGCTCGCCGGTGCGCAGACAACTCCGCCGCCGCCACCTCCTCCGGCGCCCCCACCGGCCCAGCCCTCGGTTCTCAAGACGTCCCCGCGCTTTGGGGTGGTTATTGACGCCGCCCATGGTGGCTCCGACAGCGGGGCGCGTTTGTCTGACCACCTGCTGGAAAAAGATCTGGTGCTGACGCTGTCCGTGCGGCTGCGCTCCACCTTGGGAGCACATGGCATTTATGTGGTCACCACGCGGGAATCCGACGGTGCCGTCCCGGCGTTGAACCGCGCCGAGGCGGCCAACCACGTGGGAGCGGCCGCCTGCATCACCCTGCATGCCACCACCAGCGGCACGGGAGTCCATCT
Organism: uncultured Acidobacteriaceae bacterium; assembly: GCA_963787145.1. Taxonomy (GTDB): domain Bacteria; phylum Acidobacteriota; class Terriglobia; order Terriglobales; family Acidobacteriaceae; genus PALSA-350. Next base: position 118,650 of record CAWBBY010000006.1, on the reverse strand, counting down.
CTTCACCTCGTCGCTGACGCAAATCCCGCTCACCCGCTTTCTGCCCTGGGAAACCGCCCAGGGCGCCTATGCCGAGCAGAGTTTGCGCCTCTCGTCGGAGTTCGATTCCGCCCTGACGCATGCGGAGATTCCGGTGACCCTGGGCCGGACGGCCTTGCAGCCCCTGGACAGCTTCACCTGCCCGGCGGTAGCGGTGGAGCTGTCCCCGTTGAACATCTCAGGGAAAATCACCGCACTCTCCGACCCTGAATACCAGGACCGCATTGTGGCGGCACTGGCCGCAGCTGTCGAACAATGGCAGCGCGACTGGAGGCAGCAACCATGATCTCCCGCGGGCAGCGCATCCTGTTCTGGACTCTCCTGGTGAGCTCGGTGGTGATGGCGGTGGTCTTGCTGCGCATGCGCGAGCGGGCCATGGACCGCTTGCTCGCCTCCGCCGAGAGCATGCCGCTCAATCCGTCGGCCGGCCGGCCGGCGCAGAGTGTAACCATGATGATTGCCAACGATATGGACGGTTCGCTGCAGCCCGCAACCCAGAACCTGGCGCTGCCGGTCGATGGCAACGCGCGCGCCCATGTGATCCTGCAGCACCTGATCCTGGACTACGCCCTGCCCAACAGCAAGCACCCGATCGCCACCAACAAGGGGGTCAACGGGATTTTCTTCATGACCCTGCCGCTGGACTCCAACCAAGTCATTCCCAGCACCGAAGCCATCGTCGACCTGAGCGCATCGTTTGTCGCTGCCCACCCTTCCGGCATCGAGCCGGAGACGCTGACCCTGCTTTCGATACTCGGCACACTGCACGCCAACTTTCCCCAGATCTCGCAGGTGCGTTTTCTGGTGGATGGGCAACAGCGCGACACGCTTGCCGGGCATGCCGATTTGACCCGTGTCTATCTGGCTACCGATTCTCCCGGAGTGAAGCACCTGTGAAGATTGGTGTCTTCGATTCTGGTTTCGGGGGCCTGACTGTGCTGCGGGCGCTCCTGCCATTGCTTCCCCAAGCTGAGTTCCTCTATCTGGGCGACACGGCGCGGTTGCCGTATGGCTCGAAGTCGCGCGCGACCATTGTGCGCTATGCGCTTTCGAGCACCCGCTTTCTGCTCGAGCAGGGCGCGGATTTTCTGGTGATCGCCTGCAACACCGCCTCCGCGCTCGCCCTGAAAGAGATTAAGGACTCGACTACGGTGCCGGTTTTGGGCGTGATCGAGACTGGGGCCAACGAGGCGCGCAGCCAGTCAAAGACCCGGGACATCCTGGTGATTGGCACCGACGCTACCATTTCCAGTCATGCCTATGCCGCGGCCTGCAGAGAGCGAGGCCTGCGCGCCCTGGAAAAAGCCTGCCCCCTGCTGGTGCCGCTGGTGGAAGAGGGCTGGGTCGATCACCCGGTCACGGCGGAGGTGGTCCGCATTTATCTCACGGAGCTGTTGCAGCAGGCCCAGGAATCGGATCTTGATCCGGACACGCTGGTGCTGGGGTGCACGCACTATCCGCTGCTGCGGCCGATGATGGAAGCTGCTCTTTCGCCGGCCATCCGGGTGATCGATTCCGCGCAGGCGACTGCGAGCCAGGCAGCCGAGCAACTGGCCGGCCATCGCGTCAGGGGCGGGTCCGTGGGAAGGCAATCCTGCAGCTGCCGCTTTTTCGCGACCGACTCAGTGGCCAAGTTTCGTAATTTGGGCACGCGTTTTTTGGGCAGCCCGATACACGAGGTCGAATTAGTGGACCTGGGTGGCTGATATATCCTTAATCCCGTTGCATTGGAGAGAAGAGGAACAGTTCAATGACGGATCTCAAGGGTCAGACGGCAGTGGTTTTCGGTCTGGCAAACAAGCGCAGCATCGCCTGGGCGATTGCCCAGAAGCTTTCCGGGGCCGGGGCACGGATCGCCATCTGCTATCAAAATGAGCGTCTGCGGCCTGAGGCCGAGGCACTGGCCGGGGAACTGCCGGATGCAGCTATCTTTGAGTGCGATGTCTCCAGCGATGAACAGATCGGCGCGGTCTTTGCCCAACTGAAAGATCGTTATGGCAAGCTCGACACCCTGGTGCACAGCGTTGCCTTTGCCCCTGCCGAAGAGCTGCACAACGACTTTGTGATGACCACCCGCGAAGGCTTTCGGGTAGCGCACGAGATCAGCGTGTATTCCCTGATTGCCCTGAGCCGCGGAGCCGCTCCGTTGATGACGGATGGCGGCAGCATCATCACCCTGACTTACTACGGGTCGCAAAAGGTGGTGCCGCGCTACAACGTGATGGGTGTGGCCAAGGCAGCGCTTGAGGCTACGGTACGCTATCTCGCTGCCGATCTGGGGCCCAAGAAGATCCGGGTAAACGCGATTTCGGCCGGCCCCATCAAGACCCTGGCGGCAAGAGGCATCGGTGGGCTAGGGGAGATGCTTAAGGTGCATGCCGAGCGCTCGCCGCTCAAGCGCAACGTGGACCCCGCCGAAGTAGGCAACGCGGCGTTGTTTCTGGCTTCAGATCTGTCCTCGGGGGTAAGCGGAGAAATTCTCTACGTGGACTGCGGCTACAACGTCATGTCCTTCAGCAGCTCCGAGCTGGTACGCAGCTAGCTGAGGGGCATTTGATGCGGGAACAGCTGGTCCCCGTGCTCAGTCCCGCAGGAACTGGCGAGTCCAAATAGCCTCTTCGAACGTTCTGGTAGTCACGGCTCTGATGCTTTGTATCAGGGCACGACTTCAGTCGGGCCGTAAAGGACTAAAGAGAATTGGGCTTTAGCCCCTGCTACCTGCCGCAGGGAATGTTTGTCCTGAGATAATTCTCAGCTGTGCGCGATGTCTTTCCGCCGGGACGCAAAGAAAAGCCCAGGGGCTAAAGCCTAGATTTCTTTGGACCTCAACGGCCCGACTGAAGTCGTGCCCTGATACAAAGCATCAGAGCCGTGACGACCAGAAAATTGAATGTATGGACCTGTTGATTTCTAGCTTCGACCAGCCAGCGACTCCGCCTGCAGGGTCACCAGCTCGGTCAGATCTTTCTTTTCCAGGCCATGCACTTCCTTGTTGAAGGCATCCACCTTGCTCGACCAATTCATGGAGCAGAACTTGGGCCCGCACATGGAGCAGAACGCCGCTTCCTTGTAATAATCGTCGGGCAGCGTCTCGTCGTGCATGGAGCGCGCCGTCTCCGGATCCAGTGACAGTGCGAACTGCTTATTCCAGTCGAAGGTATAGCGCGCGTAGCTGATCGCGTCGTCCCGGTCCTGCGCTCCCGGCCGATGCCTGGCGATATCGGCTGCATGAGCCGCAATGCGATAGGCAATCATGCCGTCCTTCACATCTTTCTCATTGGGCAGCCCCAGGTGCTCCTTGGGCGTGACGTAGCAAAGCATAGACGCCCCATGCCAACCGATCATCGCCGCGCCAATCGCGCTTGTGATGTGGTCATAGCCGGGTGCGATATCGGTCACCAGCGGCCCCAGGGTGTAGAACGGAGCGCCGTCACAGAGCTCTACTTCTTTCTCCACCTGCTCTTTGATCTTGTCCAAAGGCACGTGGCCCGGGCCTTCAATCATTACCTGCACATCGCTCTTCCAGGCCGACCTGGTTAGCTCGCCTAAGGTCTTCAACTCGGCAAACTGTGCCTCATCGCTGGCATCGGCAATGCAGCCGGGCCGCAAGCCATCTCCCAGGGAGAAGCTCACGTCGTACTTGGCCATCACCTTGACGATGCGGTCGAAATGTTCATAGAGAAAATTCTGGCGATGATGATGAGTCATCCACTGGGCCAGAATCGCCCCTCCGCGGCTGACGATGCCGGTAATGCGCTTGGCCACCATGGGCACATACTGGATCAGCACGCCGGCGTGGACGGTGAAGTAATCCACCCCCTGCTGCGCCTGCTCTTCAATCACTTCCAGGTAGACATCGATGTTCAGATCTTCGAGCCTCTTGACCCGGTTGAGCGCCTCGTAGATCGGCACCGTACCGATGGGCACCGGGCTGTGGCGCAGAATCGCCTCCCGAATCTCGGGGATATTCCCGCCGGTCGACAAGTCCATCACCGTGTCGGCGCCGAAGTTGACCGCGGTATGCAGCTTGTCCAGTTCTTCGCGGATATTCGAGGTCACCGCGGAGTTGCCGATATTCGCGTTGATCTTGCACTTGGTCGCCACCCCAATCCCCATCGGTTCCAGCTCCGGGTGGTTGATGTTGGCAGGGATAATCAGCCGTCCGGCGGCAATCTCATCGCGAATCAACTCCACCGGGAGCTTTTCCCGCTCGGCGACGAAGGCCATCTCTTCGGTAACCTGGCCGCGGCGCGCAAAGTGCATCTGTGACATATTGCTATCGCCGGTCCGAGCCGCTTCGAGTTTCCGCTTTACGATCCACTCCGCGCGCGGCTTCAGAATCTCGTGCGTCGGGTTGACCGCCGCTTCATGGTTGCCGTTTCCATTGCTGCTCATAGTCGAATCGCCTCATTTGGGAAATTAGATGTGGATTGGGTCTTTTTGGGATCGATCAGCGCACTCGTGTCGATTATACGTTCAGATGCCAAACGGCTGCGCTTGACGGAAGCGAGCCACACTCCTACCCTAGATGGTAGCGATGAAGATACCTCCGCAGACACTCCGCATCGGTGCGGCCGCAGTGATCATCCTGGGCACCATCATCTACCTGGCGATCACCGGGGTTCAAGCGGACAAGAGCTACTACGTCACCATTGGCGAATTGCAAGCCATGGGCAACAAGGCGTATACCCGTCATCTCCGCGTAGCCGGCGATGTGGCTGCCAAGTCCATCGAGCGTAGCGGGACCAATGCAAAATTTGTGCTCACCGAGCAGGGTCACACGTTGCAGGTGAACTACCAGGGTATTGAGCCCCCGCCGGATACCTTCAAAGACGGTTCCCAGGCGCTCGCCATGGGCACTTATGGGCGGGATGGCGTCTTCCATGCCACCGAGCTGCAAGCCAAATGCGCCTCCAAGTATGCGGCTGCCAAGCCCGCGCCTAATACCGCTTCCCTCAAGACGCCGGCTCCCGCGGTGCCGGCCAAGTAGAACCCAAGCCCTCCCCCTCTATACTCGTACCCGGATCTCCTGTGGAGTTTGGTGGCGTTGGGGAACTTCATGCGGCTTTCCTTAATGAAAGCCGCACACGCGGCCGTGTCCGGGGCAGCGTACAGGAAATCCGGGGTATGGGATGGCATCCACATTAGCGCAGCTCGACCAGGTGTCGCGCCTCTTCGGCCGCTTCGCCGCGCTGCGCAAAATTTCTGTCAGGCTCTCTGCCGGCCGTTGTTACGTTCTGCTGGGAGAAAATGGCGCCGGAAAATCCACCCTGCTCCGGGTGCTCGCCGGGTTGCTGGAGCCGACCCTGGGCACCGCCCGGATCTTCACCAATGGCAAACCGGAAAAGATTGCTGAACAGCGGGCGCGCATCGGCTACATGAGCCACGCCTCGATGCTCTATGACGAGCTCTCTGCCATCGAAAACCTGCGCTACTTCGCCGGCCTCTACCGCACTTGCTCTTGCCTTACTCCGGAAGAGGCCTTGGTTTCTGTGGGACTCGATCCCGCGCTTACCCGCCCCGTCGGCCAGTACTCCCAGGGCATGCGCCAGCGTACTTCGCTAGCCCGGGTGTTGCTGCCGCAGCCTGAGCTTCTGCTGCTGGACGAGCCATTCTCCAATATGGATGCAGCCAGCGCAGGCAAGATGATTGCCTTGCTCGGCCGGCTGCGCGGGGCAAGCCGCACCGTGGTGCTCACCACCCATCAGAGATCGCTCGCCGAACCACTGGCTGACTACTTCCTCATGATGGAAGCGGGACAGCTCGTCGCCACCACCGAGGGCCCGGCCCTCCACGCCGTATGAAGACCAACGCCGCCCGCATCCTTGAGAGCCTCGCCATCCCCTACACGCTGCAGGAGTACGAGGTCGATCCCGACGACCTCTCGGCGATTGCCGTAGCACGAAAGATCGCCCTGCCGGTCGAGCAGGTTTTCAAGACTCTGCTCACCACCACCGGTCCTGACCAATATGCCTTTGCTGTCATCCCTGGGGACGCCGAGCTGGATTTCAAAAAACTTGCCCGCGCCGCCGGAGCACGCAAAGCCGAGATGGTTTCTCTAAAGGACGTGCAGCCGCTCACTGGCTATATCCGCGGCGGCGTGACTGTCTTCGGCGCCAAGAAGGATTTTCCGGTTTTTGCTGACGAGACCATCGAGCTCTTCGATTATATTTCCGTTTCCGCCGGTCAGCGTGGCATCCAGATCTTGCTCGCGCCGCAGGATTACCTGCGCGTCGCCAATGCTACGGTCGCCGATCTGACCAAGGACCAGGCGCGCCTGTGAACTATCTCCTCATCCATCTGGCCAAAGACCTGCGCCTGGAGTGGCGATCGAAAGACGCCATCAACGGCATGCTCTTCTTCGCTCTGCTGGTGGTTGTGCTTTTTAGTCTGGCCTTCGATCCGACGACTGCGATCTCGCGCCAGATTGCCGGGGGGATCCTTTGCGTCGCGACCTTGTTCGCTTCCGTGACCGCGCTGAATCAAGCCTGGTCGCGCGAACTGCGTCATCAGGTGCTGGATGCGCAACGCATGGCGCCCGCACCGGCTTCCGCTCTTTTTCTGGCCAAAGTGATTGCCAACTTTATCTTCGTAACCGTAGTGCAGATAGTTCTTGCGCCGCTCTTTGCCATCTTTTACAACCTGCATCCGGTGGGAGAAAAGTGGCTATTACTGTTGGTTCTGCCGCTGGGCACCTGGGCCCTGGTGGTGAATGGAACTTTTTTTGCCGCTGTCTCGGTCCGCACCCGGAATCGCGAGTTGCTGCTTCCCTTGCTGCTCTTTCCCATCTTCATTCCGGCGCTGCTGGGCATGGTCGAGGCGGCGACCGCCATCCTGGTGGGTGATTCCGAACCAGGGCTCTGGATCAAACTTCTCGTCGGCTACGATGTCATCTTCACCACCGTAGGTCTGCTGCTCTTCTCCACCGTCCTGAACGCCGAGTGAGTGGCAGGCTTAGGGTTGGCGACTTGTCGTGATCTGTAATCAAATAGAAGGTAGCGAACTTCTGAGGGCTGTGGGGGGCGATGTTTATTCAAATACCGCAGGCAGCTGCTAGGCTTGCCTTGCTTTTGACAGTTCTACTCAGCGTCGAGACATACGCACAGGGTCCTCCAGGGCCACCCCCTCCACCGCCGGGCACGCCGCAGGCGGCCGGCCAAGAGATCTTTCTCAACCGCTGCGCCTCCTGCCACGGCACCACTGGCAACGGCGGCGAATTTGCCCCCGCCATTACCACCCGCATCCCTCTGCGGACAGACGACGATCTCATTCGCATTCTCCATAGCGGCCTGCCCAGCTCAGGTATGCCCGCGTTTCCGGATATCGTCGATCCCGCCCGGGCCAACCTGATCGCCTACCTCCGCACCTTGCGCGCCCAGGGCGGGACAGAAGTTACGCACATGACTGTGAAACTTGCAGACGGAGGCACGCTCACCGGCTCGGTCCTCAACCGCTCCGCCACAGGCATCCAGCTTCTCGGAGAAGACAAGAAGGTGCACCTGCTACGCAAGACATCCGATGGCCGGTACCGGGCCGTCACCTCGCAGCAGGACTGGCCCAGCTACAACGGCGACACCATCGGCTATCGCTACAGCAACAATGCGCAGATCACACCCGCCAACGCCAACCGGCTGGCGCCCGTGTGGATCAACACCCTGCCCAATACGCGCCAGCTGCAATGCACACCGGTGGTGGTCGACGGAATCATGTACGTATCCGCAGCCAACGAAGTGTATGCCTTGGACGCAGGCAGCGGCCGTTCCCTCTGGCACTATCAGCGTCCGCACACGCAAGGCCTCGGCGGAGTCGGCGCCATCGGAGTCAATCGTGGGGTCGCAGTCGCCGGAGACCAGGTCTTCCTCGCCACCGATAACGCCCATCTTATCTCGCTGAACCGCTACACCGGCGCTCTCGGTTGGGAGACCGAGATGATCGACTGGCACAAAAACTACAATGGAACCGGTGCTCCGCTGGTGGTGGATCACATGGTCATCGCCGGCATCGCCGGAGGGGACGCCGGCGCTCGCGGTTTTCTAGCCGCCTATGACCAGGACACAGGCAAGGAGATCTGGCGCGTTTGGACCGTGCCCGCCCCAGGCGAGCCCGGTTCCGAAACCTGGACTGAAGCGTCCCTTGCACATCCCAGCGGTGCTACCTGGATGACCGGCTACTACGACAAGGAAACCGATACGCTCATCTGGCCGGTGGGAAACCCTGGTCCGGACCTGATCGGCGACGAGCGCCCGGGCGATAACCTTTACACCGATTCAGTCATCGCACTCGACCCCAAGACCGGAAAAAGGAAATGGTACTTCCAGTTCACGCCCCACGACGTGCATGATTTTGACGCGATGGCGCCATCCGCGCTCATCGATACCGACTGGCAAGGTAAGCCGCGCAAGCTGCTGGTGCAGGCAAATCGCAACGGCTTTCTTTATGTGCTGGACCGGACGGATGGCAAATTCCTCTTCGGCACAGCCTATACGCCCAAACTCACCTGGGCCTCAGGCCTCGACGGCAGTGGCCATCCGATCGTGGTGCCGAATATGGAGCCCACACACGAAGGCAGGCTCGCCTGCCCGTGGCTGAATGGCGCTTCCAACTGGTACTCCACTTCCTGGAACCCGGTTACCAAGCTGTACTACGTGCAGACCAACGACAAGTGCGGCATCTACACCCGCACTGATATGAAATTTCAGGAAGGCCGCGGCTATATGGGCGGCTCCTTCAGTGGTGACCCGGCGGATCCTGGACAGCGCATCTTGCGAGCCATCGACATCCACACCGGCAAAGCCGTCTGGGAGATACCGGAGACGGGGGACGGCTCCAGTTGGGGAGGCGTGCTCTCAACCGCGGGTGGCGTGGTCTTCTTCAGCGCCGATGACGGAACGTTCTCCGCCGCCGACGCGCGCACAGGAAAACTGCTGTACACATTTCAGACGAACGAGTCGCCCCACGCCTCTCCTATGACCTACACCTTCGATCACAAGCAGTACGTCGCCGTAGCCGCGGGCTCCGATATCATCGCCTTCGCCTTACCGCAGTAGGCAGTATTAGATACCTTACTCACAGAAAGGGAGAACCCATGAAGGGATACCTGGTTTTTACGCGCGACAAGACACTCGACAAAAATGAGATGGCCATCTACCAAAAGGACGTCCCAGCGACCTTCGCCGGGCATGAGTTTAAGATTCTAGCGCTTTACGGCGCGCATGAAGACCTGGAAGGAGAGCCCACCGAAGGAACCGTAATCCTCGAGTTCCCCAGTGCTGACGCAGCGAAGGCCTGGTATTACAGCGAGGCCTATCGCGCAGTGCGTGAGCATCGTTTCAAAGGGGGGAACTATCGCGTCACGTTAGTAGAAGGAAGATGAGGCTCGGGCGAATCGCTTTCTCAGCCAACTCTAGGTCAGCATCATGGGCAGTCTCGAATGCCTAAGCTGAGGAGTTGCCCTTGCAGTTGGCTATGATCAGCGTGATATCGTCGTGCTGCTCGTGCGGGCTGAACTTCTGTATTTCTCCCACCACGAACGCGAGCAGCCGATGGGCGGGTAACTCACGCCGCTGCTGCAACGAATCGAGCAACCGCTCCTCTCCGAACTCCTCGCCCGCAACGTTGCATGATTCGGTTACGCCATCGGTGTAGAGCACGAACGTGTCGCCGGGGTAGAGTAGGCATTCCGCTGCCGGACAATCCCAATCCTTGAATAGACCCAGAACCGTTCCGGTGGAGTGGAGTCTTTCCAAAGTACCGTCGTGGCGGAGCAGAAGCGCCGGCAGATGCCCGCAGTTCGCGTAGCGCAAGCGCTGCGCACGCTCGTCGTAGTCGGCAAAAAAGAAAGTGGCATAGGCGCTGTCCACCGTGTTCTCGTAGAACAGCCGGTTCACCGATTGCAAAAGAAGCTGCGGTTGTTCGCGGGCCAGGGCAAACTGGCTGCGTAGGTTGGCCTGCAGATTGGCCATTAGGAGCGCAGCAGCCATTCCCTTGCCGGAGATGTCGCCAATCAACAGCCCGAGCCGTTCTTGTCCCAGGGCAAGAAAGTCATAGTAGTCACCGCCGACATGGCGAGCCTGGATACAAATGCCGGCGTAGTCGAGGCTCCCGAGGGCGGGAAGCGATTGCGGAAAGAGCCTGGCCTGCACCTGTTTGGCAATTTCCAACTCCTGCGCGGCGCGTCTCTCAGCCTCAAGCTTCTCGGCGATCGCGTGCCTCTGGGCCTCGATGTCACGGCTTATCTCGTCGGAGCCGAGCAGTTCAAAGGAGTTGCCGTCCGCATCTGAGAAAGCGGCAGACGCTCCGCCAAAAAGAGACTTTTGCGGGGGATGAAGAAAGCGGACCCCGCGGCTGCGCCACAACTCGAAGGTCGCGTTGATATCCTCGGCGATGAACGCAATCTGCGTATTCCGCCCAATGAGCTTGTAGTGTTGAGAGCCACGTTTGGGAGCGACCAGGGCGAGAATCGCACTGCCATCCGGAGGAGCAACGGCCACCCAGCGTCCACCGAACTCAAAGCGAGTGTCGGCAAGCACACTGAATCCCAGCTGATCCACGTAGAACTGCAAGCTTCGATCATGGTCGCGAACGAAGACGGTGGACTTGAAGATACGAAGATAGGGGCTGTCCGGGTTCAACTCAAGTCTCCCGGGAGCACAGCGCCTCGTTGTGCGAGGAGCGCCTGGCCAATTATCGCGAGAATTCGAAGATCGGTTGTCATTCCTAACGCGCAGGTTAGCAGGGACACCAGGATGGAGGTCAAATTTTCGTCAAAATACTGCTTAGCTGTGACGGGGCGGCGATACAGGGCATGGTCGCTGCACAATGCCCTGCCTTCGCTGCATATTACATGGCTTTCGCGGCAATCCCGTCGATTGTACGGTCCCATATGGGAGACTCCAACTCAGGGGTTGTGTCGTGCTGCGTTGATGCTTTTGCCCTAGGCCCCATATGGATATTTCGAAGAAAACCGAGCGTGCGCGATTAATACGGTTCCTTACGGTCCTTATGTTCTGCGTTCTATCGAGAGGTTCGGGTGCCGCTGCACAAGACGTCCTGACCTGGCATAACGATAATGCACGGACGGGACAAAACCTCGGAGAGAAAATTCTGACTTTGCAAAATGTGAATTCCAGAACATTTGGTAAATTGTTCACGATCAGCGTCGATGGGAAAGTAGACGCCGAGCCACTCTATGCCGCGAGGATAGAGGTCGCTAATGAGGGATTCCGGAATGTGCTGTTCGTCGCGACAGAGCACGATAGCCTTTACGCGTTTGATGCGGGCACAGGAAAACAATTCTGGCACGTCCGGTTACTCAAACCGGGAGAAACTCCCTCCGATGATGTCGACTGTGGACAGATCGTTCCGGAAATAGGCATAACGTCCACGCCGGTTATTGATCTCCATCGTGGCCCGCACGGCACGATTTACGTCGTGGCGATGAGCAAGGATCCGCAGGGCCGATACATCCAGAGGCTCCACGCGCTTGATCTGCGATCCGGCGGCGAGGAGTTCGACGGTCCTGTGGATGTTCGCGCGACATTCCCGGGAACGGGCGCGGCAAGTCGCGGGGGAACCGCGATTTTCGATCCGAAACAGTATGCAGAGCGCGCGGCGCTCCTGTTAGTTAACGGAGTGATCTATACCACTTGGACATCGCATTGCGACCATAACCCCTATAACGGATGGATCATCGCATACGACGCGGGAACCTTGCAGCAAAATGCCACTCTTGACATTACGCCTAATGGTGAAGAGGGAGCTATCTGGCAAAGCGGCGCGGGGCCTGCCGCTGACTCTCAAGACAATATTTACCTGCTTACAGCGAACGGAACCTTTGACACAAAACTAAACGCTCAGGGATTTCCTTCTCAGGGAGACTTTGGCAACTCCTTTTTAAAAATCGCGGCGAGCAGGGCGAGCCTCTCGGTTGCGGATTACTTCACTCCATTTAACGTGATATCCGAAAATGCTTTGGATATGGACCTTGGGTCCGGTGGACCTGTCGTACTTCCCGACATGAAGGATGGGTCCGGTAAGACTTGGCGCCTGGTGGTCGGAGCCGCGAAAGACCGAAACATCTACTTGCTGGATCGAGATGCCATGGGAAAATTTAACCCCCAAGGAAACCAAAATATCTACCAAGAGCTTCACCAGGCTTTAAAGGGCACGGTGTACCGTGGACAACCAGCGTACTTTGACGGCCGGCTCTACTGCTCATCGGCTAACGATTTCCTCTATGAGTTCCGGCTTGTCAACGCCCGGCTAGTCGACGAACCCATCTCCCATACGGCGAACAAGTTTGTGTATCCGGGGGCGGCGCCAAGTATCTCGGCTAATGGGTCACGAAATGCGATTGTGTGGGCTGCTGAGAACGGAAGAGGAGAACAACCAGGACCAGCGGTGCTCCGCGCCTATGATGCAAGCGATTTAGCGCACGAATTGTACGACAGCAACGAGACGCCAGAGAGAGACCGTTTCGGCCTGGGCAATAAATTCATCACACCCATGATCGCTCATGGAAAGGTCTATGTTGGAAGCACGGATGGGGTGGGTGTGTTCGGGTTACTCCGAAATTCCGGATCGCTGAAAGGGCAGGCGCCTCGGCCGTAAGAGTAGGCAATTCAGCTGGCCGGGAGGCCTTAAAATTCGGAGACGACGGAAATGGCAACTCGACAATCCTGCGCATCTCCGCCGGCACTTATTGCATAATTTTCCATGCGCCAATTACGCTACAGCGTCGCCATGAGCCTGGACGCCTTTATCGCCGGACCGAAGGGCGAGTACGACTGGATCGTCCACGATCCGGCGCTCGACTTCGGCGCGCTGTTTCGCCAGTTTGACACGCTCCTGATGGGCCGCCGGACCTTCGATCTCGCGCAGTCGCAGGGCTCGTTACTCAAGACCATGAAGATGAAGATTGTCGTGGTTTCGACCACCCTCAATGCTGCGCAGCATAGGGATGTAACCATCCTGAGCAGCGGCGTCGCCGAAGCAGTCACGGCGCTGAAAGCTGAATCGGGCAAGGACATCTGGCTCTTCGGCGGCGGCGTTCTTTTTCGCAGCCTGCTCGACTCCGGACAAGTGGATTCGGTCGAACTGGCAGTGAGCCCGGTGCTGCTCGGCGGCGGCGTCCGACTGTTGCCAGAGGGCCGGCGCTGGCCACTCCGCCTCACCGATTGCAAGACCATGTCGAAGAGTGGGATCGTGATGCTCAAATACGCTGCCCGGTCTGGGTCAGATGAGATCGTGGGCGGGGCGCACCAACCGTAGCCGACGCACGCATTCGCCGCATCGCTCGCGCTCGGATTCGGCCAAAAGAATTCGGATGACCTCCGAATCTCGCGAACCATTCCCCGCGCGTAAAGTTCATCCTTTTTGACTGGCGGACGTTCTCTCGCTACGCCGATTGGCTAAGAGCTCGCCCGCTCTTTAGCTCCCACGCTTTACGCAGATCCTCGCGGCGCGACAGCACGTAAGACTTGGCCTCTTCCAAACTGCCGTAAACGCGCCGCCCCTTGATCATGTTGCATGGACGACAGCAGGCCACCAGGTTGCTTGGGTCCTTTTTGCCCTTGTGAGCCCGAGGAACCACGAAATCAACCGACATGATGAGAGCGTTCTCGAAGCTGGCCATCCCATCCAGTCCACAGTAGCGGCAGCGGTAGTGATCCCGTTCCAATACTTTGGTGCCCTCGTCCAGCGTTACCGGCTTAGCTACCAACGTTAAAGTGGTAAGGTCCAATGGCATGTAACACCTCCCTGATCGAAATCTTTTATGCTGGGCCCCTTTTTCTTGCGAACACGGTCTCCCCTCAGCAATCACGCGCATCGGCGTTTGCCACACTGCAGCGTATGAGGAGTTGAGGATCTGATCCCTCGACCCTCCGTTCCAAAAACGCCATCCAGTGTATACCCATCTTGGCTCCTCGCGATATTGATGAAATGATTTTGTCGGGAGCCAAACGTAAGAGCGTTTCCGTATTTTGGCGGGCAATCTATTCCTTGTCCTGCTGAGAGACCTTATCTGAAGGTATGCAGTTCGGCCTGAACTCTTTCTGCTGTCCATGCGACACCCAATGCGTGCAACATGAGCTCATCTCCAGGACTCAACTGACTGGGGTCTTCTACTGCTTGAAACGCGTAATAAACATCACCGCTTTGTGTGACACACCAGGATTCGTGACGAATGACTCCGTCACAGTGGACACAGGCTGAGTCCACGCTGTACCGATTGCTGTGGTGCAATGGAAGGTCGTTTTGTTCTGGCATGAGTGGCCCCTGCGGCCGTGCTTGGTGGACTGGATGGAAAGACGCTCTCGCCTCTCGTACTGCTGCAAGAGTTTCTTGCTTCTTTCATCAGCCATACGGCCCGATTCGATATCGGCTCTGACGTTCTTAGTAACACTTGCGAACAATAAGAAAGAAACACGCTTTTGCGATACTGGGCAACGCGTACTCCTTGCTTAAGTACGACGATAGTTTCTGTCCGGAGTGCAGTTGTCACATTTATGTCACTGGTTTGTAAAGTATTCCCTCCTTGCGAATCATGTAGTTCCAGATTACGTCCAATGAGCGTGGCACAGTATGGCGAGCTTTCTTGCTCTCTCCATACGAAGCGCCATTCCTGCGGACTCAAGGCTCGAGCTCCGCACGAATCAGCAACGAGAACTTAAACGTTAAGAGGAGAATTTATGAAGCAGTATGCAAGGATACTAGTCGCAGTCATATTACTATCTGGACTGGGCGTGGCCGCTCAAGCGGAGAGTAGGACAGAGATTGTCGTGACTCTGCCCTTCGAGTTTGTGGCCAGTGGAAAAACATTCCCCGCAGGCACATACACCGCGGGTCGTTTGACGGATGAAGGACTCGGCGGACTTAGGCTCACTAACCGTGCTACTGGTACCAGTGTGCTTGTGCTTCCTGATGAGGTCGAAAGCGCTTCTGCCTACAAGCCCAAGGTAATTTTCAAGCAGGTTGGGAATCAGCACTTTCTCAGCGCGATTCAGACAGCAGATGAGGTTTATAACATCCCCGTATACCGTTCGGTCATCCTGGAGGCCGCCGCGAAACCACACGGCACCGTCTCTGCTTCAGGAAGTGCGGGAGGGCGCTAGATCGTAGGTCGCTCGCATAACAGCCCACTAAGCCCTCCCCAACCAGGGAGGGTGTGGACCTACCTGAAGGCGGGCGTTGAAAGACTGTGCCCATGGCTATTTCGTTTTCAAGGCCTGCACTGGATCAAGCTTTGCGGCGCGCCATGCTGGAATTAGACAAGCCAATCCCGCCACCAACAGCAGCGTCGCAGTCACGGAGAAGAAGACTACCGGATCGAGCGGCTCGGTCTCATACAGTATGGACCGGATGAGACGCACGACCGCAGCGCCTGCACCGAGCCCGAGAATAAGCCCGAAGAACGCGGGCCGCAAACCGTCAAGCAGCATCAGCCATAGCACCTGTTCGCGTTGCGCCCCGACCGCGATACGAATACCGATTTCGCCCGTGCGTTGCGTTACCAGATAGGCAAGCACACCATAGAGGCCGACGGCGGCCAGCAGCAGCGCGATCATGGCAAAAGCCAGCACCAAGATCGAATCGAATTGCGAGTCAATCGTGGACTTGCCAATCGTTTCTCGCAACGTCATTACGTTGGAGACCGGCAAATCCGGGTCCATTTCGCCGATGACCTTCTGCACCGGCATGGCGAGCGTCTCCACATTTCGCGCCGAGCGAATGACGATCGTGGCCACGCTATAGTTGTTGCCGTAAATTGGTCTGTAGAGTGTGGGATGCACTGGTTGGGAAATGGACCACCGCGCGTCGCCAACGACGCCAACCACCTCGTAGACTTCGCCCTCAGAGCTGTCATTTATATGCCTGCCGATCGGACCCTCGCCGGGAAAACAGAGCTGAGCGGCGGTTTGGCTGATGAGTGCAACGTGGGCGCGCGTCAACCGCTCATCGGAGGCGAAGATACGACCGCGCAACAGCGGAATCTGTATTGCCCTAAAGTATCCCGGCTCCGCGCCGCGCACCATCAGGTCGAAGCCCTCCCCCTTCGGCAGCGGAGGGTGTTCGACGACGCTCACCATATTGTCGCCGCCCCAGCCCTGCCCAGGAGCCGTGCTCACCAGTCCCGCCGCCTGCACTCCGGGCAGCGAGCGGACGCGCCCAATGAGGCGCTCAAAGAAGGCAACCTGCTGGACCGGCTCTTTGTAGCGGGCCTCCGGCAGGCTGAGATGCATGGTTAGCACGTTATTCTCGGGCACGCCAAGACCGGCACTTCGCAGCCGTTCATAGCTCTTCAGCAACAGGCCGGCTCCTATCAGCAGAACTACGGTGAGGCTCACCTCCGTTACTAACAAGACCTTGCGCAGGCCGGCACGCGTCCGGCCGGTGCGGTGTGCTCGCGACGATTCCTGTAGCGATGCGAGGATCTGCCTACCGTCCCAGCCAGCGGCAGAGATCAGACCGGAGAAAAGGGCGCACAACAGGATTGCGCCCAGCGTTGCAGCGACGACTACTCCATCGATGTGAATGGTTTCGACGCGGTTCATGTTGTGCCGGACGCGCACCAGCCATGCCAGTGCTCCCCACGCCAGCAACAAACCCAGTGCGCCTCCGGCGGCCGATAGCAACAAGCTCTCTGTCAATCGCTCGAACAGCAAGCGCACCCGTCCGCCGCCCAAGGCCTCGCGAATGGCAAGCTCTTTGCTCCGCGCGGCGGTGCGCGCCACCAACAGGCTGGCCACGTTGAGACAGGCGATCAGCAGCAAACACCCAGTCGCGGCGAGCAGCGCGTACAGCGAAGTCCTGTAGCCCTCGACCGAGTCGTCCAGCATGGTGCGGCCGCTGACCCCATCGTGAACACCGGGTGCGGGATGGTCGGCTTCGATCTGCTTTTGCGCTGCGTCTAATTGGCTGACCAAACCAGCAAGGCTGGTGCCGGGCAGCAGGCGCGCGATCACCAGGAACTCGTGATCCGCAAAAGTGCTCATCAGCCATGGCGGCGCTTCGTGGCCGGCGGCGGTCCACACTTGCGCCGTGTTGCCGCCAAACGAGCTGGAATAGACAAAGGTCGACGGCATCACTCCGATGACAGTGTAGGGCTTGGCATCCAGCCAGATTTTCTTTCCTACGACGGCCGGGTCGCCGCTATATCGCCGCTTCCAGAAGCTGGCCGAGAGGATGACGGCAGCCTCGGCGCCGGGCCTGTCGTCGTCGGCCGTAAACACTCGCCCCATGGCGGGCGCTATCCCAAGCGTGGGAAAAAAGTTCCAGGAGCACCACGCGGCATCGATCTGTTCCGGAAGCTTTCCTCCCTCGGCGGAGACGTTATATTGCTGCCAAGGCGACACCATGGCCAGTATCGCCGCGCTGGCCGCGGAGCTCTGCCATAGGGCAAAGCTGCCGGCATCCACGGGTGCATAGGGGTTGACCTCTTTCTGATTTGTCGAGTGTTCAAAAAGAGAGACCAGCTGCGAAGGATCGCGATAGGGCAGAGGGTTGAGCAGCACGCAGCGCACGACTGTGAACAATGCGATATTGGCGCCGATGCCAAGGGCCATCACAAGCACCGCAACCAGGGTAAATTCAGGGGATCTGGACAGTGTTCTCGCGGCATATTTCAAATTGCGCCAGGCGCTGTCTATGAGCGTGACGGAGTTCTGTTGCCATACGTTCTCGCGCACTTGCTGAGGACTGCCAAATTTCAAATAAGCGAGCCGCCTCGCCTCATCCTGTGACATGCCGCGCGCGACGTTTTCTTCAATCTCCTCTGCCAAATAGAGGTCGATCTCTTGTGCCAGGTCTACGTCAGCCCGGCTTCGGCGCAAAAACCTGCGCCAGCTCATTGCTCACCTTCGTTGGCCAGCTTCTTCTCGCCCATGACCAATCCGATTGCACGCGCCATCTGCCGCCACCGGTTGGTCTCCTGAACGAGCTGCCGTCTGCCGGCGGTCGTCAGCCTGTAGAACTTGGCTTTGCGATTGTTCTCGCTTACGCCCCAGTGCGAGGATACCCAACCACGGTCCTCGAGCCTGTGAAGCGCCGGATATAGCGAGCCCTGCTCCACCTCCAGCACGTCCTCGGAAGTTCGCTCAATGACCTTGGCGATGGTATGCCCGTGCGCATCCCCGGTGACCAGCGTCCGCAAAATCATCATGTCGAGCGTGCCCTTCAGCATCTCCGCATTCGATACGTTCTTCTTCGCCGTCACGCATCTCTCCAATAGAAGTTCTACCGTCACGCATCTCTCCAATAGAAGTTCTATTGGAGCAGAGCATATACCACTAGAAGTTCTATGTAAAGGAACGCCTGCCGGACCATCACGAGGTGTACAGATTGGAGATTTGTGGACACCGCCCGCTGGGCGACGAGCGTAGGCCGAAAGGCCTCTATGATTCCTTAAGCATCGTAGCCGGGACCGGCAGACGATCCGCACTCCTTCCACAGCTTTTCCCAATTCCAGATCCCGGACATCACCTCGTTCGGCAATGGGAACCCGAGCTGATGGGCGAGCATGCACACCTGCCCGCGATGGTGGGCTTCGTGAGAAATCATGTAGCACAGCATTTCCAGGCCAACCGGCCAAGGCTTTGCCCAGCCGTCTCTGTGAAACTTCTCCACCCGGCCCCCGTCACCGCCCAGCGCTTCAGCCAGCATCTCCGAGCAGCGGGCGGCGCTCTCGGCCAATCCCGCACGGGCCTGCTGCGGCGTACACTGCACGCGGTTGAGCTGTGATGGAACCTCCAGGTGCGGAGCGCTAAGCCTGATCCACTTGGTGCGGACATTGTGCACGTGGGTGAAGATCGCCGCAATGGTGCGGACCTTGCCGGGCGCTTTGGCTCCCCAGACAGCAGGGTCAAGACGTTCGATAAGAAGCTGGTTCATGCGGTCATTAGCGGCAAAGATCCGGACCGCAGCCCGGCCGAGTTGAGTCTGAACCTTGGGTGGACGCGTGGCCACAGCTCCCTACTCCTCGACCCATCATACTTCCGGACTACCGGCCATCCGTGCAATCGGTATGCGGCCGCGCTTCAATCCAGGATTTGGCCATCCCGCATGCGAATGGTCCGTCCACCATAAGCGGCTGCTTCCTGATCATGAGTAATCATGAGAATCGTCTGGCCAAGATCGCGATTCAGCCTCCTTAAGAGCTCCAGGACCGCTCTTGAATTCTGGCTGTCGAGATTGCCGGTGGGCTCATCGGCCAGGAGAATTGAGGGTTCATTAACCAGGGCTCGCGCGATGGCTACCCGTTGTTGCTGGCCACCCGACAGGGCGCGCGGTTTGTGTTTCATCCGATCGACAATCCCTAAAATGTCGAGGATCTCAAGAAACGACGGGCTGAAGTTCATTCCTCGTCCCCCGATGTACTGAACAATGCGGATATTATCTTCTGCGGTGAGCGTTGGCAGCAGGTTGTACTTCTGAAACACAAAGCCCACTGTTCTTTTCCGAAGCGCGGCGCGCTGCGGGCCAGACAAACTCTCCAGGTTGTTTCCCGCGATGCTCACAGTACCTGAGGTTGCCGACGTAAGCGCACCCAGAACATTAAACAGGGTCGATTTACCAGAACCTGAAGCGCCCACGACGGAAACGAACTCACCCTTCTGCACCTCCAAGTTCGCTCCCTGCAGTGCGTGCACGTCGACGTCGCCGGCCCTGTAGGTCTTATAAAGATCCTGCACTTTAATGATGGGCTGTTCACTCATACGAGAGCGCCTCGGTCGCATCTTGTTTGACCGCCCGTATTGCGGGAACGATAACCCCGAGCAGCGCACCCCCGACGGCAATGGCGCCCGCGATCGGCCACCAGCTATAAACGGTTTCCTGGGTCAGGCTTGCCGGTACCGCGTATTGCATCAGCCACTGTGTCACGTAGGTAAGCAAGATGCCGGCGAACGCTCCCAGCAATGAGAGCAAGATAGTCTCCCGAACCAGCAGGTTCAAAATGAACCCGGACGAAGCTCCCACGGCCTTCAGGATGCCAATCTCACGAGTGCGCTCAAGCACCGCGGTATACATGGCCATGAAAACGACAATGAACCCCACGGTAACGGCTACGCCAATCACAACCCCAATAAAGCTGCGCAGCATTCCGACGCTGTTGATCGAAAGCAGAGATGTGAACTCTTCCATGGTGTAGATGGGATAGCCGGGTAACTTGGCTCGCAACTCTTCGAGCACTTGCCGGACATGCTCCGGACTGTCCGCCTTGACGTAGATCTGGCTCAGACGGTGGGGGGTAACCATGATTTCCTGGAGAACCGGCAGCCGCACGCAAATACGAGCCAGCTTGCCGGACTCGAATATTCCGGCGACGTTCCATTCATGACTGATGAGCTGAACTTTGTCTCCGACATGGAGCCCTTTCTCCTTGGCATAGTACTCATCGAGGAGCATGTCCTGGTCGGTCTTGAAGGGCCCGCCTTGCAGATAATGGAACCCGCCGCTCATTTTCGAAAACGCGTCGAGGTCCAATCCCGTGATCGAGTCGAAACCAGACAGCGGCTGGATAGCCGTTCCGGTCGCTAACGCAACGTGAGGCTGTTTGGCCACAACACCGATAAGCAGATCGCTGATGGGGGCTGTGCTGAGCTGAAGGAGGGAAGATCCTTTAGGGCGGATCATGATATCCGCACCCACTCCACGAGCACGCCGCGCTGTCGCATCCAGCGTTCCATAGCTGACGCCGACAAGGGTGAGGATCATCGTGACTTCTACGGCGATGGCGAGGACGCTTAAGATGGTGCGGACCGGGCGGTGGGCTAAATTAGAGAGAACCAGTTTATTTATCAAGGCTTCCGAATGATGTCGTTGACATCATTGAGTCTACCGGAACATTGGATTCGTCGATTGAACCGATCCGCTCCGGCTTGGGATTGTGAGCGGATCAAGGGTTCGAGATCCTGAAGGCATCGTATACATCCCCTGCTCGGGCGCGTACCCTTGTCGTTCGGCGTGCCAGCGGCACGCGGAGGTGCTGAATGAATGTTTCTGATGCGATCCTTAAAGGCATGCGTGAGACCAATGAGCTGTTCTGTGAAAAGGCGATCCGGTCCCGCGATATGAGTGCTCTTGACCACGTCTACACGCCCGACGCCAACATCCTGCCACCCGGGGCTGACATGATTCACGGCATTGCCGGTATCAAGAACTTCTGGCTCAAGGCCATCGTTACCCTCGATGTAAAGGATGCATCCCTCACCACTGTTTCCGCAGAGTCCGGCGGGGACACCGTAATTGAGATTGGCCGCGCCGAGCTTACCCTGGCAGGGGACCAGAGGGTTCCGGTGAAGTACGTCGTTCACTGGAAACGCGATGGGGAGGCCTGGAAGTGGCACACCGACATCTGGAACATGAACCAGTAAACTTCACAACACTGGAAATGCACCCCAGTTTTTATTCGTGCCTTAGTGCCTCCATCGGCTGCACCCCCGCCGCCCGCCGTGCCGGAATCCAGCTCGCCGCCAGCCCCACAATCACCAATAGAATCGCGCCTCCAACCATGCTAGACGGATCCGCCGCCTGCAATCCGTAAAGCAGCGACTTGACCAGCCTGGTAAGCACAAGCGCCACGCCAACCCCCGCGCCAATGCCCACCACACCCAGCCACGAAGCCTCACCCAGCACCATCGCCAACACCTGCCGCGGCAGCGCTCCCAGCGCTAGGCGAATGCCGATCTCGCTAGTTCTGCGCGCCACGGAATACGCCATCACCCCATACACGCCCACGCACGCCAGCGCCAGCGCCAGCACGCCAAACCCCGCCGTGAGCGATGCAAAAATCCGTTCCTGCTGCATCGTCGCATCAATCTGCTCGCGCTGCGTGCGCAGGTCCATGAGCGGCAGGTCGGGATCGACCGACTGCACCGCCTTGCGCAGCGCCGGCGCAAGGCTCACCGCCTTCAGACTCGTGCGCAACTCGTAGGTCGCGCCGAAGTCCAGGTTACCCACCTGGGGATACGGCTCGAAAAACATGCCCACCGGATCCTGCTTCAGGCTCCAATAGCGCGTATCCGCGCAAACGCCCACAACCTCGATCACTTCTCCCGGCTTGCCCTCGCGCGGATGCCAGTGCGCAAGGATGTACCGCCCCACCGGGTTCACGCCAGGAAACGCCTTGCGCGCCAGTGCCTCGCTGAGAATGGCCACCCTCTGCGAGCTGGCCGTATCCCGCGCGTCAAACTCCCGGCCCGCAATCATCGGAATGCCCATCGTCTTGAAAAAACCCGCGCCCACCGCGTTGTTCGGCGCCGATTGTTCCTTGTTCAGATCGATCTTTTCGCCCTCGGGCACAAAATTCGAGTTCTCCATGCTGTCGGAGATGAACGCAACTTCAGAAAGCGTCACCGCCTCCACGCCCGGAATCGATCGCAGCCGCTCCTCGATGCGCCGGTGCAGCGCCAAATCCGTCGGCGGAGGATAGCGCGCCTCCGGTTGGCTGATCGCGAACAGCAGCAGGTGATCGCTGCGGAATCCTGGATCGATGTGCGCGACGTTCCACAGCGTGCGCACAAACAGCAATGCGCCCGTCACCAGCACCGTCGACAGCATCAGTTGAAATGCGACAATCGCCTTGCCGCCCAGACCCTTGCGCCGCCGCGTCGTAGTCTGCGCCGTCTCCTTCATCCCCGAGCTTACTTCTGTCCGCGTTGCCGCCCACGCCGGTACAATGCCAAAAAGCAACCCCGTCGCCAGCGTAACCGCCGCGGTAAAGCCGAAGATCTTCCAGTCAAAATCGCTATTGAATTGACTCTGCTCCCAGGGTTTGGAAACCAGTGCCGGCAGCGCGTTGCGTCCCAGGAACGAAAGCAGCAGTCCTGCCGCGCCACCCAACCCGGAAAGCAGCAGGCTCTCCGTCAGCACCTGCCGCAGCACCCGCGCGCGCCCCGCCCCCAATGCCAGCCGCACGCTGATCTCCCGTTGCCGCGCCGCGGAGCGCGCTAGCAGCAGGCTGGCAATGTTGGCGCAGGCCAGCAGCAGCACCAGCCCCACCACCGCCATCAATACTACGATCGGCTCGCCAAACATTTGCCTGGAAGCAAAAAGCCCGCGGCTCCCATCGCTCAGAATCAGTCGCGGCACAGTATCCCCGGAGCCCGGCTTGATCGTTGCCTCGACCGCCGCTGACAGCGACACATCCAGCGCCGCCTGCGCTTGCGCGTCCGGCACGCCAGGCTTCGCCCGTCCCATGATGTTCAACCACCACATCTGGGGGCTCGACTGGCCAATCAGCGAACCGCCCTTTCCGCGCGGCTCCACCAGCGGCTGCGCGCTCATCGGGAAGAAAAGATCCGGCGCCGCCAACACATTCTTGGCCCCGGTAAATCCCTGCGGCGCAACGCCAACTATCGTCACCGGAACCATATTCACTTTGATCGTCTGTCCCAGCACGCCTGCGTTCCCGCCGTATGCTCGCTGCCAGAACGGCGCACTCAGCAGTGCCACCGGTGCCGCCCCCACCGCGTCGTCCGATGCAACAATCGGCCGCCCCAGCTGCGGCCGCACGCGCAGCTGTTCAAAGTAATTGCCGCTCACCAGTTCGCCCTGCACAATCTGCGCCGTGCCGCCCACCGTTGCATTCATCGTGCCCGCGTCTTTGAATGCAAACAGATCTTCAAGCACGCGATTATCGCGCCGCAGCTGTTCATACACCGGATACGAAAACGACGCGGCGCCGATGCCGCTCGGACCATTGTCCGTGATTCCCCACACGTTGTTGATCGCCACATGCTTGTCGCCCACCCAATGCAGCAGCCGCAATTCGTCGGCCCGCGGCACGTCGAGCCGATCCAGCAGCAGCCGCTTGGCCACCGAAAAAATCGTCGTATTCGCACCAATCGCCAGCGCCAGCGATGTCGCCGCAATCGCCGTGAACCCCGGACTCTTGCGCAGCACGCGGAGACCGTAGCGGACATCTTGGAAGACAGTAGAGAAGGACAGAAACGTGCGCGATTCTCTATGGCGCTGTCGCAGCAATGTCGTGTTGCCGAACTGGCGGCGTGCGGCCGAATCGGCATCTTCTGGACCCATGCCCTGCCGAATGAACTTCTCCGTCAACAGTTGAAGGTGAATCTGCATCTCGTAGTCGAGTTCGGATTCCGCCTTCTTCTGCTTGAAAAGACCGCTAACTCTCGACGCAAGTCGAAGGGCCCAAGAATTCATCGCGGCTTACCCCCTTTCCAAACGCAAAACGCGACCGATCACGCCGGAAATTCGCTCCCAATTGTCCGTCTCGACCGCAAGTTGCTTTCGTCCCCGACTGGTAATCGAGTAAAACCTGGCCTTACGGTTGTTCTCCGATGTTCCCCACTTCGAATCAATCCAGCCCTGCTGTTGCAGCCTCAGTAAAGAGGTGTATACAGTGCCCTCGTTCAGCGTCAAAACATCCTCACTCACCTGCTCGATGCGCCGTGCAATCCCGAATCCATGCAAAGGACCCAGTGCCTGGAGCGTCTTCAGAATCATCAGATCCAGTGTTCCCTGCAACACTTCCGACTTGGTATTCACTGTCGCTCCTTTGGCCATTGCAAGGAAGATAGCACGACTCCTGTTCAATGTCCAAATGAGATGTCCGATTGGCTGGTTTTGCGGCCGTGAAAGGATTGCGCCCGATAACCGAAAATGGTCCCTGTGGCGAGAGGGAGGGCCGGGTCCAGCGCGCCCAGCAGGAGCAGACTTTGGTCATCCTGCCGCAGACCATACGGTCTGCACCTCGCGCATGATGAGATCCCAAATCTCGGCAAGGCTCTGGTCGTGTTGCGTCAGATGCTGCGGCGTGACCCTATCAGTGGATGCTATACATCTCCATCACATCCTTGCGCAGCGCGTCGCGGCTGGTCGGACGGGTATAGAACATATGTCCGCCGGGATATTCGCGTACTGCTACCCGGCTAAGGTCACCCATGATCGGCATCTGGTCCACGGTAAGCAAGGATCCCATGAAAGGGCATGACAAATCGTTCCAGCCGTGGACAATCAGCACCCGTATCTTCGGATCGGCAGACACTGCTTTCCGCAGATCGTCGACCGAGCCTCTACGCAAATCGTCTCCGCCATCCCAGAGGCGGTTAACATCGTAGTCGAGCGCGTTGTACCGAGCGTTCACCTTCCATCCCACCGTGGTGGTCACGAAGTTCACCATTGCCGTCGTTGTCGGAGCAATCATGCTTGCGAGAATCGGGTCGTTTGACCGCTGGTCGGGCGAATACGGAAATGGATCGAACGAGGTCACATTCGAGTCGTACACCGAGCCGATCTTGCCCTGGTCGCGAAACACTTCGCGGAGATATGCGCGTGTCTCGAGCCGTCCTCCGGAACGCTTCACGAACTCCGGATCAAGACCCGTTAACTCGGTGACGCGCTTCACGATGCGCGGCGTGGCTTCGGGATCGGAGTGGCCCTTCAGCAGGTCGGTCACATACTCGCCCCGGGTATAGCCGATCACATCCGCCATCGCCTCCGGGGTAAGCTTCTGCTCGCGTTCGAGATGCGCTGCGGTGATGGAGGGAAGAGTCACCATCCAAGGAATGGGCGAGAGATCGCCATTATCTTCCAGCGTAGGATTCAGATAGGGCGAAACCAGTACCACTCCATTCATTGCTACGCCGAGCTGCGACTGCAAATAATAAGTAATTCGCGGCCCGCGAAAGCCGCCGTAGCTCTCGCCGACAAGGTACTTCTTTGAGGCCAGACGATTGTTCTTGAGCAACCAGTCATACACAGCGCGGGATAGATATTCGATATCGGGAGTGGTGCTGTAGAAGAGCTTCTTGGTGTCAGCCTCGGGGAGCAGAGAGCGGCTGAAACCCGTGCCGACAGGGTCGATGAAGACCAGGTCGGTGAAGTCGAGCCATGTGCCCGGATTGTCGGTTAGGGTCGTAGGATCGGAGGGGCTGTCACCCTCGTTGCCTGCCCGCAGATGCTTGGGTCCAATGGCCCCAAAGTTGAGGAAGACCGAGGATGCACCCGGGCCGCCGTTGAAAGCGAACGTCACCGCCCGGTTTTCGCCATCTACCGTATATGCCGTGAAAACAACGTCTCCGCTCTCTTTGCCGTCCTTATCGCGGACCGGCAACGAGCCGACGGTCACGGTGTAGCGCAACGTTTTGCCGTCTAGCGTCATGCTCTGCGGAACATGAGCGTCCGGCGGCAGCGGTGGCAGGGGAGTCTTCTCCGCGGGTTTATCAGCCGTCGCAGGCTTATCGCTGGTGGGAGGCGCATCCTTTGGCGCCTGCCCGAGGGCCAGGCGGCACGGCGCGACCAGGCAACACAAAGCGATGGCTGCAAAAAGGATGCGATGGAAGCCGTCCGGGAATTTCGCGAAACTCATGTGGATAACATACATCCTGCGCGGAGGTGATTCATATCTTCTTATAAGAGCTCAGGATGATTGCGATTGCCTGGCTTAATGATTTGTACCGTGATATTGGTTCGGTGCGCCAGGAGTTGGAACGTTATCGGAGACCTGCGCTCCACTGGTATGTGTCCGGCTTAATGGAGTGGTGAGGCTGATACCGCTGCCCGAAATCTGTCCGCCAGACTCGTGCGCACGAGCAAGTGGTGCGGCGAGAGTGATGGTCGCGCCGCCGCGGGCCCTGGTCGAGGAGACCACGGCGGTTTCGGAGTTTGCTCCATCGTCGATTAGAATTTTTTGACCTTTACTAAAACCGGTCACGTTTGCAGTATGGAGAACAGTTGCTCCCACGCCACTGGAAGTACTCAACGTAGTGGCGCCTGCTGTGCCAACCGTGGAGATGACTGCGGTCTCAAGATTCGCACCAGAATCAATGAGGATCGTCTGGCCAGGGCGGAAGCCTTCCATACTGGTGACCTTGAGGTTGGTTGCCCCCGCGGGCGAAGAGACCGACAAAGTCGCAACGGCCTGCGTCAGGAAGTCGGTACAGTTGCTGTCGGTATCGGCGCCGTCGGGGAACCGTCCCGCGCTCGAATTGGTGGCAACCGGCGCCACGACCGTTGACCATGGATCGAACACTGAGCCGGGTGCCGGGACATAGCACCCGCTTAGCACCGCTCCTGAAGTGGCTTGGTCGCCTTCGGCGGCCCATGGGTCGACCAGGCCGCCGTAGTTGAGGCTGTCGACAACCACTCCCGAGGCGTCCCGCAGCACCATGCTCCCCTCTTCGACGGTGATGCTGTGACCGAATTGAAGGGACTTGGTGGCCAATTCAGGTCCTCCAAACCACTGGTTGGGCACCGGCGTGCCTTGGTACCCCGCAGTTTTGACGGCTGCATCGCGTACAACCTCGTGGATCCCGTGGTCGTGATCGAGTGGTCTGTCGAGTGTTATACCGGTGCCAAGGGCCTGGACCGGCTCGTTGCTCGAATGGGCAAAGGCAGTCGCGGGCTGGAAGGTGACTCCTGTCCCGCGATCGCTGAACGGGAGGTTGGCCGCATGATTGAATCGTAAGGGAGCTGCCAGATCCAGGCCCGTGCCCGGAGATACAACCCATTCACTGTCCACATGAGGTTTGGCTAGGGCGGGTGTAAAGTCGATGGTGGTACCGTCCGGCCCCTGGCTGCCCACGGCTGTCACGGTAACGGCTTCCTGGCTTGCAGGCGTGCCGACCGTGATCCTATCGCCTACAGCGAAACCCTCCGCCCGGCGTACGCTGATCCGGGTTGCTCCGGCGCTCGCAAGAGCTGAGAGATTGGTCCGCCCTGCCGCGGTGCCGACATGCGCCACAGTAACGGTTTCGATTCCATGGCCAACGCTGTCAATATCCAACCTGATCTTGTCTCCGATGGAGATATCGGAGAGTGAGGTCACCTTGATGTTGCCGGCTCCGGCAGGCGCATTCATGGCGAGATAGGCCTGGGTGCCTGGCTTGCCAACTGCGGTCACCGTGGCTATCTCGTACTGCTCCACAGTATTGGCAGCGATCGGGTAGGTAGAACCATAGCCGAGCGCGATCTTCTGGCCGGCAACGAAACCCGATGCACTCTCAACAGGCACATTGGTCGAGCCCGCAGGAATTGTGATCACCGGTCCTTCGGGAAGCGGTTGCCACAGCGTTGTGTGGTTGGTGGCTGCCGTCCCCAGGCTTGCGATCTTGCGCGTCTCGATGCTGGAGCCAGTACCGATGGTGATGGTATTGCCAATCGACATTCCCTCCGTGTTCCTGACACGCAGGATGCTGTCACCCGCGCGCGCAGGGGACGCAAGCCCAGAGTTGGAGAGACCGAGCAGGTAGAAGCCTCTGGCCGCAAGCATCGTTCCAGCCGGGATCTTTACCGTCGAGAAGATAGCCTGGGCGGCTGGGTGCTCGGTCAACGTCCAGTTGGAAACATCGACGTTTTGGGAACCTGCATTGTAGAGCTCAATAAATGAGTTTGTCGGGTTGTCCGGAGCGCCTGAAGTGACGCGAAACTCGTTGATCTTGACTGGTCTGGCATTGCGCACCTTTTCAACCGCTGTCTCCCCTTCCTTTCTGCCGCTGGTCGAATTCGTCCACGATGCATTGCCGGCGAGATCGCCGTCGGAGGTTACTGGCCCGGAAGTGACTTTGAAAGTCGCGCTCACGCTCGCACCCGGCGCAACCGGCTGAGCGAATGTCTTTGATGTCTCGGTTGTGCCTGAAACGACAGACGTCCACTGATTGCTGGGTACAGCAATGCTCAACGAAACGCCCGCTGCAGGCGCGCCTGTCGTATTCGTGAACGTTACTGTGATTTCCCGCGAAGACTCCGGAGTGAACATCTGCACGCTTTCCGGCCCCCCTCCCGTCTGACGCTGTCGCCGCCGGCGACACAGTGAGTGAAGTCACGCCGTACCTGGCAGCCACAATGTTGGCTTGAACAAGCTGGTCAGTAGCGTTCGATGGAAATGTGCCGGCGGCTGTCACCGCTCCCTCATAGAACGTTCCCTGCGAGCCGTCACTGTTGTCACCGCCGTTGCCCAGCAGAATAGCCCCCTGCTTGCGCATCGGGTCATAGGTAGGATTCACGCGCTTTCCATCGAAAATGACCGACAAAGCGCCCTTTTGCGCGTCACCGCCCAGGGATACCCAATGATGCGCTTCTCCCTTGGCGATTGCGGTCACGAAACGCCAGGGGATGCTGGGCAGATTTGGACAGCCTTTGGAACCATCCTCGTTGACGCAACCAACGAGATTGTTCTCCTGGTCGGTCATAATCCAAGGACCGTTACCACGCCCGCTATACCACGGCGTGGCGTTACCGAAGTAGAGGGTTTCCATGGTGCCGTTATCATCATCGCGGCTGTCGATCTCGGCATTGCCGTAGTCGAAACAGCAGCCGGCGTTGAAATGCTTACCATTGACGACCCAGTATTGCCCCTCCGCCTGGTCGTCGACTGCGGTGCCTTTCACATCGTTCTGGCGGAGTCCCATGCCCGGTTCGATGAACACACCGTAGACCTTGTGCCCCATGATCGTAATAGGCGCCAAATCGGCAATCGGAAGGTTGTTGAAGCCTCCCAGGGCTGGGCCGCCGAACCCGCCACGGGGAGCCTGAGTGAGATCGTTGTGCCTGGGAGATTGATCGTAGATGACGCTGATCCAGCAATAGGTGCCGGCGCAGAACCTATCTTGTGCGGCTGCGTCGGCGTACCCGCCCGGATCGGGAACTGGCGAGGCGGCAGGCTGGACAACACCAATGTCCAGAGTCTTGCCGTCCGATTGGCGCAAAACCTGGTACAGTGGGCCGTTATAGGCCGCATATAACGCGCGCGTAGTGCTATGTGCGGCGGCACAGGGGTCACCGGCAGAAGCGTAGATGTCGCAGGAGCCTTGAGGCCTGGATGGAGGTACACCACTTCCCGTGGGAGCCTGCTGCGCCATCGTCAAGGTGGCGCCAACCGCCGTAAGCACAAGTGGGAGCATAGCAGCGCAATCGATTCTCGTTTTCATTCTTGCCCTATCGCTAGAATTCTCTTGGGCATTCCGAAGAGATGGACTCTTCCTCGGTTTTGCTGCCCAAATCTCTCGAATTCTGTGTCGGGAATACGTATACCACCTAACGCTTTTCTTTTGGACTGATACTCGTCTCACCTTTGCCCATCTCCAATAGATTCTTGGGCGGTCGTTCGATCCTTCTGACATCAGTAAATGAGAAAACACGCTTCTCTTCACTTGGCCGAAGTCGGCTTTTCGGACAAGTAGATAACTTCCGGATTGCCTGTTATTCGATTCGGGAGCGACCAGTTCAGCATCTGTTTGTGTACTCGTGAAAAATGCGCGAGGAACGTGCCGTCATGACGCGCCAACTACTGCTTCGGAACGAATTCTCCGTCTGATAGCAGGGCGTTCGGAACAACTTTCGTAAAGTGGAACGTTGCCTTGTAGAAGTCAAAATAGATCGAGAACGGGATTTTCACTGGTCCGGCTTGTCGGTAGTCGTCGAATTGGAAGTGGGTCTGAGTCTCGGATCCTGGCAGACCCATTTGGATTGCCCAGGTCTTCAAGAGTCCACTCTTTGCGTCAAAAGACAGGATGTCGCGCCGTTCCCTTCCCCAATCACTTTTCCCGATTGCCTTGAGAACGCACATCTCCGGCGTCCCCGGAAGAGTTTCAAAGCTGCGGTAAAGATTCCTGGTTGTGGCAAGCATCGTCGGATCAGCGACCACTCGGTACATTAGAAACTGGGGATAGTCGTTGTACGGGCTGGACCTCAGATCATTGCGCCATGCCGGCGTGTTGTCTTCATTGTGCGAAACCCTTCCATCGAAATTGCTCCAGGCGGTTCCGCTATAGATGAACGTTGTCCAGCCAAAAGGAAATTGATGTTGTTTCACTACGACGCGGTTTGGGCTTTTCCATTTGAACTGATAACGATAGTGAGCGGTGTCCTGCGGATTAAAGGTGTGAGGCTCGGTTTCATGCGCTTCTACGACCAGCGTCTGAACCTGATTTAGGGCGGCCTCTCCCCCAACTGCGGCCACATAACGCTGGAGAACGATCTCCGGAGTCGCACAGTCAGGGGTTGAACTGTTGTTCTGGGCTAAAGCGTGACCGCGGAAGGAGAGCAAGCATAGCAGCAGGCTGATTAAGGCTACAGGCCGAGGCTGCCGGCGGCGACCGTAGTCGGCGTTCACGGTGATGTTTCTCCGGAGGCAATTGTCCAACAAGCCGAGACCAAACTCAAGCTTACTTCGCAGCAGGGCTTCACGATTTCAATTCGGTCCGGCCGCTTCTTTCTTTTCCCATTTTTTTTCCAGTCTGACGGCGCTACACAACTCGGCCCGATTACCATTAGACCCATCACGACACCGGTGGTAACCAGTCGCGACGGTACAGCAGGGCTTTCCTAAAGATAGTCTGCTCTTGAGACTGCGGTGTCCATAGTGCATTCTCGAGTTGGAGCTGACGCGCACGGTCCCCCTGGCAGCACCCTAATTCGGGGGAGACATCGCCATGGCTAGTGTAATCGACCACTTGTCTGCGCAGGCTGCAGCTAAACACCGTTTCCTCGAAGTCAGTGTAGTAATACCCACATATAAGGAGCGAGAGAATGTTGCTCCGCTTGTCGCCTCTCTCGAGGCCGCCCTCCAGGGTATCAATTGGGAGGTCATCTTTGTGGATGACCACTCGCCGGATCATACCGCCGATATAATCCGCGAGCTCGCGTTAACCAATCCACGCGTGAGGATTCTAGAGCGTATCGGGCGGCGTGGGCTGTCTTCTGCATGCATCGAGGGAATGATGGCAAGCCCAGCTCCCTATCTCGCAGTCATGGATGCCGATATGCAGCATGACGAAACAGTATTGCCGGAAATGCTTCGCCTCTTGCAATCGAGGAATTTGGACGTTGTCGTCGGCAGTAGAAGAACCGCGGGCGGGAGCATGGGCGAGTTTGCCAAGAAGCGCGTTCGCTTGAGCGACCTTGGCTCTCGAGTCAGCAAACTAGTCTGCCACTGCGATGTGACCGACCCCATGAGCGGTTTTTTCGTTGTAGACAGTTACTTTTCCAGGGCCTCAGTGCCCCACCTGACCGGTGCTGGGTTCAAACTACTCGTCGACATCCTGGCCTCGAGTCCAACTCCACCCCGGGTAGCTGAAGTGCCCTACCGGTTTCGTAATCGACTCGCAGGAGAGAGCAAGCTCGATGTGAATGTAGAGCTGGAATATCTCTTTCTCATTGTCGATAAAATGGTCGGCCGCTATCTCCCCGCGCGATTTGTGGTCTTTGTCGCTGTGGGCTCATTAGGCCTTTTGATTCACTTATCGATCTTGGGAATCTTCCATCTCTTCGATGCAGCTGCATTTTCAACCGGACAGATGGTCGCTACGCTCAGCGCAATGATGTTTAATTTTTTCCTGAACAACCTGGTTACCTTCCGGGATCGCAGGCTGAAAGGAATTGCGCTGCTTCGCGGAATCGTCGTCTTCTACGCTGCCTGCTCTATGGGCGTGTTCATCAATCTGAGTTTCGCGCACCGCCTATTTTCGGCAGGCCTCCCCTGGTACTTAGCCGGAATTTCCGGCGTGGCCGTCACCTCTTTTTGGAACTACGGTGTCAATACAATCGTGACTTGGCGGCGCACCCGGGGGTTTTATGGGTCGGCACCCGCCGCTGCGCCAGCCGCGAAGCTTGCGGCTACGAATGCAGCATGACCCGGATTTCCTGTCGGGTAATTTAGAAGTTCAGAGCGAACGCATAGAGAGAATCGCCAGAGGCCGCCAGAATATACTGGCGGCCGTCAAGCATATAAGTTTCCACTGCGTTTGATACTCCTCCGAGGTGGGTGTGCCATAGCGGCTTTCCGGTCGCCGGATCATAAGCGACCAGGTTGCCGTTGGCGTCGCCGCCGAAGAGCAGTTTTCCCGCGGTAGTGGTCAAGCCGGTATTGCCTCCACCCTCTCGGGCTGAAACCTGCAGATGCTTCCACGCGATCTTGCCCGTCTTGTAATCGATCGCGACTATATATTTTCCCGCTGAGGCCAACCGCTGCTCTTGAATGCCGTTAAGACCCTGCATGGCCTTGAGGTTCGGTTCGGTGCGGTAGAAAACCGAATATTCCTCGTCGGTGACCACGTAGAAGAGCCCGGTCTGCGGATCATAGGAAGGCGGTTGCCAGTTGACGATACCGTCGGAGGTCGGTGATACCAAGGCACCACCCGGCGATGCGTCCTTTTCCGGATTCCGGACAGGCCGCCCTGACTTATCAATGCCCGTTGCCCAATTCAGTGAATCCGCATAAGGCACAGTGAGCAGGTGCTCGCCGGTCACGCGATCAAGGACAAAGAAGTAGCCGTTCCGGCTGGCATCGAGCAACAGCTTGCGTGGCTTCCCCTTGAATTCCCCATCGACGATGATCGGAGTTTGGGCCGCATCCCAATCGTGCGTATCATGCGGCGATGGCTGGTAATACCACGCGAGCTTTCCCGTATCCACATTCAAAGCCACAATGCAGGAGGTATATAGGTCGTCTCCTTCGCGCGTCACACCAGAAAAAGCCGGGGTCGGGTTGGCTGTTCCAAAATAGTACAGGTGCAGATTGGGGTCGTAGCTTCCGGGAACCCATGTGCCTGCCCCGCCATGACGCATGGAATCCAGGTTCGGCCAGGTCTCAGAGCCAGGGTCACCCATCTTTTCCGGTTCGCTGTACCACTTCCACTGCAGCTCGCCGGTTTCCGGATCAAAGGATTGCAAGAAGCCCGGGGCATCCAGATCGTCGCCCGTCCCGACAATCAAGTGATTGCCGATCACAATGGGCGCCATGGTCGAGAAGTATTGCTCATTGAAGTCTGAGATCACCTTATGCCAACGCTCCTTGCCAGTTTTGGCATCGAGCGAAACCAGGTAATCGTCGGGCGTCTCAAAGTACAACCAGTCTTTGTACATACCGAGGCCACGGTTCCCGATGTGGGTACCACCCTTGGTCTTCCAGAAGTAGTGCCACAGCACCGTTCCGTTGCGGGCGTCGACGGCCCAGGCATTGTCTGGTACAGAGACATAAAGAATCCCGTTCACCTGCAAGACCGCGCCGGAGATGCGCCCGGCGCCGCGTACGGGAACCGGTTCATCAATTTCGCCGCCCACGATCGTCGGTGGGTTCCCGGGACCGGGTCTGGAAAACGGTCCCGGGGCAGTCACTCCGGGAGTTAAAGTGCTCACCCAGGCGAGCCCCAGGTTCTTCACATTCGTCTGATTGATTTGCGTCAGCGAACTGAAACGGCGACCGGAATAGTCTCCGGAGTAAGTCGGCCAGGAATCCGTCGCCGGTTTGGTCAGCAACACAGGATCGAGCCCCTGTCCCTTTACCGCCAAAGGGGCAACCGAGGAAATCATCGCCATCACGAGCAGCAGAACTTTCGTCTTCTTCATTTCAAGGTCACCAGGTAGGCAGTCAGATTGTGGATGTCATCATCCTTGAGGGTCCGAAGCATATCCAGGTGAGGCTGCAGTGGATCCTTAATTACGATCTTCGGATAATCACCCTGGCGAGGGTAACTATGATAATTGCCGTTGGCATCCATGAGTGAAACGATGAAATCATCGATCTGATACAGCTTGCCCTCCACGGTTTGTCCGTTGCGGAGGGTGACGGTAACCGTTTTTGTGGGAACCCCCGATTCTCCTCTGGATTCCCCGGAAAGCATTGCACCTTGCAGGGCCCTCACGTCGGTATACTTTGCGCCGATGCCGGCGAGGTCTCCCGACGCGGAATGGCAGGTGGCGCATTTCCCCGCTCCATTGAAATAGGCTTCGCCGGCTTTCGCATCGCCCACCAGCGGATCAACTGTGCCGGTAGTTTCGGCGCGGCCACCGACCGGCATGCTGTGAATAAACATCGCGATACTCGCTATTTGTTCTGTTGAGAGATCAAATTTTGGCATGCCCTTATCCGGCCGGCCGTTCTGGACCACGGTCGCGATCATTTCACCGGCGTTATCGTCCATGACGAGTTGACTGCGGATCAAATTGGGACCGCCCTCGCCACCGCGAGCATCGGATCCATGGCAAAAACTGCAATTCGCACTAAAAATCTGGCGGCCGCGCGCAACCACGGCGGGATCAGCAGGCGGTCGAAGCGGGTAAGCCGGAGGACGGGCCACGCGAACGGGAGGGGAGCCAGGCGGTTGCGCCGGGGCTGGAGGACTTGCTTGAGTGGCACCGGGCTCCTGGACCAGAGCGGAAACCGAAGGCTGGCCTGCTACTAGGGCCGCCGCGCCTAGCCCCAGTAACGTAAAAAAGACGATTTTCTCCCGATGCAAAATGACCTCCAGGCAGAGATTGGACGAGCGTTGAGACCTTATCACATTTATTTTATCGTCGGGGCGGTCTGGAGACGGCGATTCCTTCGCGCAATTCCTCGCGAAGGGGCCCGCGGGAAGAAGGGCCTCGTGAAGGAATACGCTAGTAGCCTCGAAGAAGTGGAGATTTGGATGTGCGAAATCTGCGCAAATCGTCCCTGAGCGGTGTGATGACGATTGTCCTTAGGTCACGGCTCTAAAGTGCTCCAGCTGTCAGCGTCCCTGGTTCGATTTAGGCGTCAGCGGGCCGCGCATCTGGAACGACGTTCACTTTAGCAGCTTCCCTCTGCTCGGCAAATTGTCGTGCCGTGCCTTTGGAAATTTTCTCAAAGTGCCGTCTGAGGTAAATGTGCAGTGTTTCTTCCGTCTTGGGTGGGACCATTTCCATGCCTCAGATCAAGAGATCACTAGAACTGCAACAGCAGATCTATATGCAAACAGCGATTCTCCTCGTTCCCCTTCATCGAGTCCCTCCCCCGAAAGAATCGATGAAAGGTGTTCTCAGAGAATCGCTGCTTGTTGGTAAGCATAGCGGTTCCAGCTAGTTGCGCCATAGTTCTTGGGTGACAGTTGGGCCAATCGTAGTTGTACCGTGGCGGCCCGATCGTGGCCGGCGTCAAACCTTTGTGGGACTCGCAGCGTCACTTGGCCTGAGAAGTGGATTCTTTGGCAACAGAAG
Source organism: uncultured Acidobacteriaceae bacterium (assembly GCA_963787145.1). Lineage (GTDB taxonomy): Bacteria > Acidobacteriota > Terriglobia > Terriglobales > Acidobacteriaceae > PALSA-350. The sequence goes on along the minus strand of CAWBBY010000006.1, from coordinate 82,692 downwards.
TGATGGAGACTGCGTCCGGGCCAAAGAAGCTCATCTTGATTTGCGTCTCCACTTCCACCGGGCTGCCCTGCACCAGGTAGGGACTGTAGCGCCATTGACGGACCGCGCGCACGCCGGCTTTCGCCAATCCGGGGCTGCCACTCAATACGGTCACTTCCTTGACCGAGCCGTCGGCTCCAATCAATGCTTTTAGTTGCAGCTCTCCAACTGGATTGCTGCCAGAAACGACAGGATGAGCAAAGTAACCCGGGGGAAGTTCCGCGACAAACCGCCGCGCTGAAGCCGCGGAAGGGACTGCCGGAGCCGGCTCGGGAATCGTATCAGGAACCGTATCAAGACCCGGAGCCGTGGAGCCCCTAACACCGCCGGAGGGTGCGATCCAGGGCTTTGGCCTTCCAGCAAACGGCAACCAAGCGGCTGCCGGTGAAATCAAAAGCGGGCTGAGGGTGGGTGAATGCGGATCCCGTTTGGTGTTGTTCGCGGCATGCTCGATGGGCGTTGATGTTAGAGGATTCCACATCCGGACAGCGCTTGAAAACAGAGGGGCTCGGTAAACCGTTGCCAGTGTCACTGCGAGACCAATGGCCGCCAGCGCGCCCAAATCTCGCCATTGCTGGAACGGGAGGTCGCCAACGTCCGTTGCCTTTGTGCCGACGGGAGGTTTCTTCGACTCTTTTCGCTTCAAAACCGCGGGCAAATCTGGACTTGGCAAATCTCGAACCGGGGGCTTGGCCAGGGACACTTGCGTCGTAAGCAGTGCCGGTCTCAGGGTGACCACACGATTAGCAGAAGCCGGCGCCTTCGAACGCACCGCCTCGACCACTCCCAAAACGGCCTTGCTGGACACCGGTAGAGCGGGGGTTACGACCGCCGAGTGGGATAGTTTTTCAATCAGGCGCTTATCAGCCCGGCTCAAAACCTGTGGGGAAAGGACATGAAAGTGGCGGAATGTCCATTGCAGACGAATGCGTTGCCAGCCTGACGGGCGAAGGTAAACTGCTCCATTTTCGGTGCGTAATTCCACAAGTTGCGCGTCATCGTCCTCGATATCCCCGAGCCGGCCGGTGACGCTGGAAGCGGACTGCGGCCCTTCTGGGACTTGAAATAGCGACGATGCTGGGTTTGCCATGACGGCCTCCGCTTTTGAGATCTCACAGGGGCCCGTCTACTCATTCTAGAGGAAAATGGGGGGCTGCCAAGCGCAGCCGATCTTCCTTCACTCTCATCTTATGATGCCATTGAAAGTGTTGCGACACCATCACTGTTCGCGATCAGGCAGCGTTAAATTTCTTGTAGTCGGTACAGCTACGTTCTGCGCCGCTACAAAACTAGTAGAAATACCAGGACAACTTTTGGCTCCGCTCGGGAGTCTAATAATACTGTAGAAGATGTGGGCGCGAAGTTATTTGACTCACTAATTCGTTCCGCGCGCACCTACTAACGGAGGCGGACACAGAAGGCAAGCATCCGCCTAACATCCAGGACGCTTTTGGATCACGGAGCCCGTACCAACCCTCTGCCACGTGGCTAGGCTGAGCAATCCGAAATACGCTCGTGTGGGGGCTTCACCAAATACGGCAGCGGTTTTCTTTTGCCATCGGTTGGACGGCCTTACAGGAGAATGCCTTCTGAAACTCCGGCATGTTCACCACCAACCCGTTCACACGATACCTGCCGGGCGAATGTGGATCTGTCGTGGCGAGCACGCGTAGATCCTCCGGGCGCTCGTTCTCACACGCCCACTGCGCATATCCAACAAAAAAGCGCTGCTCAGGCGTGAGGGCGTCGCGGTCTGCCAAATGCGTGTTCCGGGTCTGGTCTTTCCAGGCCATCCACGCGAGAATCAACCCGCCAAGATCCGCGATGTCTTCCCCTTCGGTAAGCTTGCTGTTGATCTTTATGTCGTCCACAACGATGTACTGCGCGTACTGGTCCACTACGCACTGCGCGCGGGTCTCGAAGTTTTGGCTGTCTTGCGTCGTCCACCAGTCCTTCAAGTTACCTTGGGCGTCGAATTTGCGGCCTTGATCGTCGAAGCCGTGGGTCAACTCGTGACCGATAGTTCCCCCGGTGTCGCCGTAATTGGGTGCATCATCCATCTTCGGATCGTAAAGTGGGGGCTGCAATACGCCGGCCGGGAAATTTATGTCATTCATACGTGGGCTGTAGTAGGCATTGACCGTGGGCGGCGTCATACCCCATTCGCCCCGATCGACTGGTTTGCCGATCTTGTTCAATTTGCGCCTCGACTCGAATACAGTCGCGCGTTCCACGTTACCGGCGAAATCGTTGCGCGAGACTACGACTGAACTGTAATCACGCCACTTATCTGGATAGCCGATCTTATTGGCTACGCTGTGCAGCTTAATCAGCGCATTCTGCTTGGTCTCTGGTCCCATCCAGGAAAGCTGAGCGATATCCTCCGCCATGGCCTGCTCGATCTGCTTAGTCATGGTCAGCGCGTTCTGCTTCAACTCCGGACTAAAGGCCCGGCTGACGAACTCCTGGCCGAGAGCATCACCGAGTTGCTCATCAACGCGGGCAACGCAGCGCTTCCACCGCGGCCGCAATTGAGGCACTCCACGCAGGGTCTTGCCGAAGAAATCGAAGTCCTCGTTCACGAAGACCGAGGACAGAGAAGGCGCAGCGGCGTGAACCACATGCCAGCGTAAATAGCTCTTGATGTCATCGAGACTGGCGCTCTGGAGTTGCGTATCCAGCTCCTTATAGAAGTCTGGTTCGGTTACGTTGAATGTGTTTTGTTGACCAAGCCCGCTTTGCTTAAGGTAGACGGTCCAGTCGAAACTCGGTGAGAGCGCCTGCAAAGCCGCTAAATCTACTTTGTGGTACAGCTTGTGCGGGTCGCGCCGCTCCACGCGGGTTAACGAAGCCTCGGCCAGCCGGGTCTCCATCGCCATGATCGTGACCGCTTCGCGTTGTGCCACGTCGGGTGTGTCACCCAGCAGTTCGAGCATGCGCTGGACATGAGCGACATACTTCTGGCGCAAAGCCACTGAATTCGGATCGCTCCTGGTGTAGTAATCGCGGTCCGGAAGGCCTAGCCCGCCCGCTGTGGCAAAGGCGATCACCTGCGATGAGTCGCCATAGTCCTGGCTTGAGCTAAAGCCGAAGAAGATGCCGCTGCTTGCGGTCCGCAGATGGATCTCCGCAAGCAGCGCGGGCAATTGCTTCTTCGATGTCAGGCCGTTGATCTGGTCGAGGTAAGGTTTGAGCGGGGCGGCGCCGAGCTTCTCAATCGCCGGTTCGTCCATGCAGGCGGCGAAGTAGTCGCCAATCTTTTGCTGGTTAGGGTTACGGCCTGAGGTGTTCTTGGCCAGATCGTCTAGAATGCCCCACAGGAATCTTTGATTGTCCTCATCCAGCTTGGCATAAACGCTCCAGCGAGGCTGATCGGACGGAATGGAATTTTTCTTCATCCATCCGCCGCAACTGTACTGATAAAAATCCACGCAGGGGTCGGCGTTCCTATCCATGAATTCAGTGTCGAGCCCGGGAGTGTAGGGTAGGGAGAGAATCGGCGTGTCAGCAACTGTGGCGGGGCGCGGTTGATCGCCAGGCCTCGATTTGGCATCGGGGGGCGTGCTATTCGCCGGTGCCGCCTGACCCAAAGCCGAACCCACAAAGGCGATTAGTAAAACATTCGTGAATAGAATGCGCAGTTTTCACCTATCGCGAAGCCCCTGGGGAGTGTCATTTACTCATTGCGTGAAATCCGATCGTAGGATACAGCGAAAGTTCGCCTGTTAATCTAACAGAGAAATCTCACGCATCGATGATCGAGACCATCCTGATTCACTTCTCCGGCCCGGACCGGCCGGGACTTACTACAGAGTTAACAGCAATTCTGGCCACATATGACGCCTGCGTGCTCGATATCGGACAGGCGGTGGTCCATGAAACGCTCTCTCTTGGCCTGCTGGTCGAGATCCCGCGAGGTGAAAGCTTTCGCGGTTTGCAAGACGCCTTGATGGCAAAGTCGAGAGAACTACGGCTGCAAGCCGCTTTCACGCCCGTTGCCAAGGCGGACCTGGATGACTGGATCTCGTCGCAGGGCAAGGATCAATTTATCGTCACCATCCTTGGCCGAGCGATTACCGCGGACCATCTCGCCCGGGTGAGCGCCATCATTGCGGATCACGGTTTGAACGTTGACCGCATTGAACGGCTGTCCGGGCGTTTATCGCTGGCCGTGCACACTCCCGATGCGAACGCCTGTGTCGAGTTTACGGTAAATGGGAATTCCTCTTCTGAGGCGTCGATGCGCGCGGAGTTTCTTGCCACCGCTCATGACTTGAAAATCGACATCGCCTTCCAGCGAGAGAGCATCTTCCGTCGCAACCGGCGGCTTTTTGCCTTCGACATGGATTCCACACTGATTGAGGGCGAGGTGATTGATGAGCTGGCAAAGTTGGCCGGTGTGGCCGATGAGGTGGTGAAGGTTACCGAATCTGCCATGCGCGGAGAAATTGAATTCCAGGAGAGCTTCCGGCGCCGCGTGGCGCTGCTGCGCGGGCTCAAAGAGACAAGGGTTCGCGAGCTGCTGCACACCATTCCCTTGGTGGAAGGAGCCGAGCAGTTGATCGGCACGCTCAAGATGCTGGGCTACAAGACGGCGATCCTCTCCGGCGGATTTAATTTCTTCGCTAAACATCTGCAGAAACGTTTGGGGATCGACTATGTATTTGCCAACGATCTGGATATCGTGAATGGCGTGGTGAGCGGAGAGGTGCGTACGCCGATCGTCGACGGCGCACGCAAGGCTGAGTTGCTGCGACAGATTGCGGGGCTGGAAAATATCTCGCTCGACCAGGTAGTCGCGGTAGGGGACGGCGCTAACGATCTCCCTATGCTTGGCATTGCCGGCATGGGCATCGCTTTCCGGGCCAAGCCGCTGGTACGGCAAACCGCCAGCCACGCCGTCTCGTTCTTAGGGTTGGATAGCTTGCTCTATCTCATTGGTGTGCGGGACCGGGATTTTGCTATCTCGGATAAATGACCGTCAGCGGTAGCTAACCTGCCAATAAGTCCAGCCGAAGCCATCTTTCATCGGCGTGAGATCAAAAGGCGGGAAGCTCATGGTATGCGTGCTTTTTGTTACAGCGAGTGCAAGGGCTGCTTTGCGCCCATTTATCTCCACCGCCAAAAGGGTGTTATTGCCATAGGACGTGCTGTGTAGGACTTTGTGGCTAGTGATGCGGCCGTAATCGCCGGCTCTGCCCCAGTCGACAACAAAACGACCGTATGAATAGCCATCCTTCGCATATCTCTGCGCGTGCTCTTGCCAATCGGGATCGTTATTCCAAATGCCAAACGCTTTCGAGAAGTTCTGGGCCTCGACCGCAGCGAAGAATTGGTTCACGCGATGTTCCGCAGGCAGATTCCAACAGAGAAAGACAACGACGCCGGCAACGACGCAGACCAGAAGAGCGCCGATCACGAGATTGCGGCGCCGCTTGGCATGAGCTCGGTCGTAGGCAGGTGCATCTAGCAGGGTCATTGGTGCTCCCCCAGGAGTCAGATCCCTGTCCTATCAGACACCGAGGAATGCGCGAATGTTCCTTCGCTCGAGGGACGAACGCCAAGGCCACACGGTTAGTTCCCTCCTATTAGATCAATTGCGCTGGACTCTAATTTGGAGAGGGGCTATCGGGCAAAGGCTTCGATGATTTCGGCGAGGCGCCATGCGCGGGTCCATTTGCCGGTGGTGACGAGGCCCCTTCGGACTGGGCGTTGTAGGCCTGTGATGAGTTCATCCGTAATGTCCAGATTGTTCGCTGCGTACCACACAACCGGATAAGCATCGGATCCGCGCTCGATCACCGCTGAATAGCCATGCTGCTGCGAGAAGGTCTGCAGAAAAGCGTAGACCTTTGCTGCGACTCGTTGAAAGACCTGTTCTGATTCGCTTTGCGAATCACTCTTGAAGTCCTCAGCTTGACGCTGGAGTTCCTTCTCTTTACTTTCCAACGACCGCGCGCGGGTTGCTCTTTCTGCATCACTGAGGTTGCTGCTGGTGTCGGCTAACTGCTTTCGCAGACTTTCGACTTCGTCATTGAGGGCCTGTAGCTGCTTCTGTTTAGGCGCGTATCGCGCCTCCAGCGCCCTGAGGCTCTTCTGCGCCTCGGCAGTTTGCAGCACCGCAGCGTTGAAGCTTACCGTGACGATATTCTGAGTTTTGGCTTGAGTCGGAGACGCCTGTACCTGGGCCATACTTGTCACGCCAGGAACACACAAGAGCACCAGGGAAATTTTCCATCGAGTCATCGCGGCCCCCATCCGTTTGCCATTCCTCTACTGAGTCACATCCTCGACAAAATGAAACTTGAGAGGAGCAAAGTTCCAATGAGTTCTGTACAGATCCATATCGAGAGCGGGATGAAAGCCTGCTGCAGCAGGAGTTGCAAGAGTGAACTCCGATGGAATGATCATCGGGTTGGCTGTGCCGTGTTCGGAGTCTGCCAGGAGACGCAGCGCACTGTCTCCGGCCAACGTTCGGGGAACCTCCAACCTGAACCTCGAAGGCATGTACGGCCAGGACGACAGCCGGCCTACGTCCGACGGCATTGCCGCCAACATGTAATGCGGCGAGGACAATGTGGCGGGAAAATAGTGGTTTTGGAAAGTCCCCGGATGGACTGGTAACGCTCGCGATGGATCGAGGCGCCACCGAACCTGGACGCTCCTTGATCTGGCGCGGCTCCGATCTCTCCTCCTTGGAAGGAGATTCATCGTAGAGTCCGGTGGCGTGGGGTTTGTCGCGCGAACAGATGCTATGTACTGCGCAGCGTCGAAACGACCGGCATCTAAAACAGGCCTTGAGAATGGCCCAGTCCTGATCGCTGCAGCCGTAACCAGCAGGATAATAAAAAGAGCGCTCGCCACACCGAGGTTGCCCAACCCGACTGCCGAAGGAGGGGTAAGTGGAACACCCTCCTTGATCGCTCGGGCTATGAAACGTTCCCGCATGCCTTCTGGCATGCGCCCATTGCGATGGTTGAACCCCAGCAGGCATGCATTTATTTGGGTCATTTCAAGTATCCGGTTTCTGCAAGAGGCACACTCAAGAGAATGCTCGCGAAGTTCAGCTAGTTCAGGTGCGGTAAGCTCATCGCTGGGTGCTAGTGCACACAGGCATTCTAAATAGTTGTGGTTCGACGTCATCTAGACTCTCCCTTCGAGACCGAAGAGACATTCGCGCAGAACGCTTTTCTGAGTTTTTCAAGGCCCCTGTACAGGTTGTGGCGCACCACACGCACGCTCTCCCCCGTCCGTTTGGAGACCTCTTCTGCGGTAAGGCCTTGGTAGTAGACAAGCTCAATGGTCCTGCGCTGTCGAGGCTGCAGCGCACTCAGTACTTGCTCGACCAGGACGCTCATCTCAGGCAGCGAATACCCGAATGGACGTTCCGTCAGCGGAAACACTGCAGGTAAGAGTTCGTCAAACGGGTCGGTGTCGAAAAAGCGGTTCGCTGAAAGTGCTCGGCGGCAGTTAGAAATACGGTGGTAGGCGAACAGCAGAAGCCACGTTTTGAAGCCGCCCTTTTCCGGATCGAACTGCTGGATGGATCGAAAAACATCCAGGAAGATCTGCTGGACCGCATCTTCTGCTTCCGCTTCATTGCGTAGGATACGTCTCGCGATTCTGAAAAGACTGGAGGCGTGTCGTTCAAACAGTACGGTCAAAGCGTCAGCATTTCCACTTTGCAAGTCCCTTGCTAATGCCTCATCCGATAGAAACCTTTGTCGGAGTAACCCGATGAGGGATATTCCGGCGGGAGCCGCTTCAGTGCCGGCGTCAGAGACACACGCGCCGGAAAAATCGGCCGTCCTTGGCGGGACTGCGCCGAATACGAGCCTCGCAATACGTGAGCTCACCTTATCCCCCCGCCCAGCCTTTGAGTAAAAGCCTAGCGAAAAGCGTAGAAGCAATCATGCCGACAAACCGACCCTCTAATATGTGTATGCACGCAAGGAACCCGGTCTTCCCCACCGCTCCCTCATTTTATTTTTGTTTGGCACTTTCATGCGTCTCCTTGCAGCGTTACGCCGAGGAAACTCGACTATCCTACGAGGGTGCAGATGCGCGCGCCGGAAATTAGAGCCCATGTTGATGCCTTATGCGAAGGAGGTTCACCGCAATGCAAGATGTGCTGAAAGAGCAACCAGGCAAGCCACAGACGACGCTGCATATCGCCGATGGAGAATCGGTCGCCGGAACACTCAGGCAATCCACGGTGCCGGGCGAAGTGCAGATTTTTGGCGATCTGATGTATGAGGGGCCGGCCCCGGCCGGCCTCAGCGACGCGGAATGGTGGGACACGCGGGCACGATTCCTTTCGGAAAGCTTCGTCCTATCCCGCGAAGAAGCCCATCACGCTGTAACAGCCTTCGAGGATTCGCTGCATGCCATTCCCAATCGTGATGAAACTGTGCTTTGGATGGACCATCGTCTGTCAGATCAGTTGATTCTGATCATGCTTCTCGAACGGTTCTATCGGTTACATCGCGGGCGATCCGGTCTCAGCCTCATTTGCGTCGGTCATTACCCTGGCATGGAAAACTTTGTTGGGCTTGGCCAACTCACCGGAGAGCAGCTTGCCTCGCTCACGGATACTCGCTCTCCCGTCTCGGAGGCTGAATTCGCCCTGGCAAGCGTTGCGTGGAACGCATTTACCTCGCCGGTCCCATCTGATATCGAGCTAGTCATAGCTCGGGACACCTCTGCATTACCTTTTCTCGCACCAGCCTTACGTCGTCATCTGGAGCAATTCCCTTCTGTCGAAAATGGCCTGTCGCGTACCGAAAAGCAGGCGCTCTCGGTCCTTCGCGATCGAGGCCCGCTACCTGCGCTGCAACTTTTCTTCGCTGTTCAAAAGATGGAGGATCCCCTCTTCATGGGAGATCTGTCGTTCTTCGCAATTCTCAAAGAGTTGGCATCGGCACGCTTCCCCCTTATTCAGCTGGAGAGCTATGCGGGAAACCTGCCCTCAGGGAGCTCAGCCGTTACGCTGACCGAAGTTGGCAGCCGCGTGCTCGATCTTCACGACGATCACGTTAAGTTGAACGGGATCGAGCGATGGCTTGGAGGCGTTCATCTGATGGGCACTGATGCCGTTTGGCGCTGGGACAGCGCTCGCAAGTGCATGCGCCTTGCGTGACGCAAAGTTCACCGCAATGGCCAGGGGTTCGAGAATTGGGGATTGTGGAGGAAATCTTCATCGGTAAGCGACTCCAGGAATGCTTTGAGGTCACCGCGCTGCTGAAGAGTGAGCGTGAACCCTGATACGAAGGTGGACTTATTCGGATTTTTGCTGCCATCGCCGGCGTTTGGGCCTTGCAAGACGATTCGGCCGCCGTGGATGTAGTGGTCGAAGACGTCGTCCAGGCTATGGAGACTGCCATCATGCATATACGGCGCTCGAACGGCTACATTGCGCAGCGAGGGAGGGCGGAATTTACCCACGTCAGCGGGGTTGTGAGTGAACTCATAAAGGCCGAGGTTGTCTGCGGGGAAGGAGAATTTCCCAGCAAGGTTGTAAAGACCGTTGTTTTGAAATTCAATGCCGTGCCCCTCGTCAGTTGTTTGATAGATTGTCTCGCCCCCGAAGGTGAACCCGCCGTGGCAGCGGGAACAGCTTAGCGGCGCATGGAAAAAGAGGTCTTCACCACGTTTGGCAGATTCGGAGATGGCATTCTCTTCATGGCGGTAGCGGTAATGGTCGTAGGGAGAGTTGCCGGAGATGAGTGTCCGCTCAAATGCAGCCAAGGCCTTGCGAACATGGACGAAGGTAAATGGGCCTTGGTCGCCAGGGAAAGCGCTGGGAAAGAGTCTCCGGTAAGTAGGATCGGTCGCGATCACCTGGAGGAATCGATCGTTCTGCGGGACTAGTCCGAGTTCGATGGGGTGGTCGTTGAAGAGCGGGGTCACGGATTGATCTTCGAGCTGGGTGACGGTGGGGTTGGCCCAGTTGAAGACCGCGAACCATGCGACGTTGGCCAGGGGCATTACGCGGCGCGGGTGAGATTGGCCAGTCACGCCGACGGCCACGGGCCGCTGATCGGTGAACCCGAATTGCTGGATGTGGCAGGTGGAGCAGGAGCCTTTGCCATTCGCGGACAGGCGTAAGTCATAAAAGAGATAGCGGCCCAACTCAACCTTGGCGGGCAGCATGGGATTGTCGGCAGGGACCGGTGGCGCGGGGAATCCAGTGGGGAGATTCCATTGGAACCCGTTGCCAGACTGGTAGGCCAATGCGGAAATGGCGCTGAGGGCAAGGAGCAGGAAGACGCGGGCGTTCCCAGGGCGTTTGCCGGGTGACGAATTTGCGCGAACCGATTCTGTATGGTCACGAAGGCCGCTGCGATTTCGAGAATCCATACTCATGCATGTTTGGGCCGTGCCGCTTTGGTTTACATTGTTGCTTATGAAGAGTGCGCCGGCAAAGGTTCGTAGGCATGTCGCGGCGATTTTCGTTCCGCTGTTGGTGGGCGCCGCCCTTGTCTCTGGAGATCAGTTAGCAAAATCCACAACCGTATACGCGGCGCCGGAAACAGTCGCCGCGCCGGCGGTGCTTAAGGTCGAGGGCGCGGTGCCGACGCCGCTATCGCTCACCGCGGATGACCTCGCGAAGTTGCCGCGCGCAACCGCTACACTGTCCGCAGACGGGACTACAACCACCTATGAGGGCGTGTTGCTGTACGACATCCTGGTGAAGGCTGGATGGCAGTTTGGCCACGGGATGACGGGCAAGCCGATGGCCAGCTATTTGATTGCCACAGGCAAGGATGGATACGAGGTGGTTGTTTGCGCTGCCGGAGATCGATCCGCAGTTTTCCGGAGCCAAGGTGATCATCGCCGACAAGGCGGACGGTGCGGCACTGCCGGCGCGGGAGCAGCCGTTTCGGATTGTGGCTCCAGAAGACAAGATGCACGCCCGATCCATCTATTCGTTGGTCAAGTTAGAAGTGGTCCGGCTGCGGCCATAAGCATCGACGTAAGCCACATCGGGTCTCAGCGCTGGGTGGCTCCATGATGGAGAACGATCCGCCCCACCGCGACAGCAATCAGCGCCAACCCCGCCAGGGACAACGTTAGCCGGGTGAGCACCCTCCAGATGCGGCTCTCCGGGGGCAGAACCCCCCGTTTGGTCTTGAGGCTGTAGGCCTGCCCCAGTAATCCAGACAGCAGCAGAAAGAAACCCAAGGCTAGCAATAGCCAAGTCATGGCTGGTCCTCCGTCGCTCTATCACCTTACATCGACGACCCAGCGCACGCTCCGCATAGGGCAAAGATCTTCATTTTCACCTCCGCGCGACCCCGGCCCGGGGGCAGAAATGATCTAAACTGTTGGTGTTGGCATTAGGAGTCGCGTGATGAAGATCTTCCGCTGGGTCTGGCTTGCATTCACCCTCGGTCTGCTTGGCTACGCCTTTTACCAGGGCATGTATGTCGCGCCCACCGAGGCCACCATGGGCGACATCCAGCGCATCTTCTACTACCACTTCCCTTCGGCGATGATGGCGTTCTTATTTTTCTTTGTCAGCTTTGTCGCCTCCATCGTTTATCTCGCCTCCCGCCGTAATCATCCCCAGCGGGCTCTGGCCGCCGATGCTGCCGCCTTGGCCGGAGCGGAGATGGGAATCGTCTTCTGCACCCTGGTCCTTATCCAGGGCCCACTCTGGGCCCGGCCGGTTTGGGGCATCTGGTGGACCTGGGATGCGCGCCTCACCACCACCCTGGTGCTCTGGCTCATCTACGCCAGCTATCTGCTGCTGCGCAAGTTTGCCGACGGTCCGCAGATGCAGACCCTGGCCGCGGTGCTGGCCATCTTCGGTTACGTCGATGTCCCTATCGTCTACTACTCCACTACCTGGTGGCGGACCCAGCATCCTGCTCCCGTCATCGGCGGGGACGGCAGCCTTGATCCAGCGATGTGGACTGCGGTCTTGTGGAACCTGGCTGCGTGGCTTGCCTGGGGGATTCTGCTGGCCGGCTGGCGGTACAGTATTGAGCGGCGCCGGCAAATCGCAGAGCAGCACGCTGCGCTGCATGCGCTCGAAGCCAGCCTGGAAGTGACGTTCTAGAGAAGAAGGAAACCATGGCCCATCGTCATCTGATTCTCGCCTACGTCTTCACGATCCTGGTCCAACTTGGGTATGCCGGCTGGGTTGGCCTGAAATATCGGGCTACGCGGAAACTGGAGCGCGAATTTCCCCCTTACCCGTCCAACGCAAAATAGAGCTAGGGCACGTGCGACGTGGGAGGAGCCTCCCTTACTTCTTCGCCCATTAATTCCCCGGGGTGACTTCCTCCCAGCAGCTCTTCTTCCGGCTCGATGTGCACCAGGACCTCGGCTATCTTGTCCACCCGCTCCCGCACCTGGTCAGCGACCGCGTGAGCAATCAGGTGCCCTTGGCGCACGGTAAGATCGCCTCGCACCACCACATGCAGATCCACGTAGTAGCGAAAGCCTACCTTACGGACAAAGCACTTCTCCACCCCAAAGACCCCAGTCACCGACGCGGCCACGCGGCGGACGTGATCTTCGATCTCCGGTGCGGGAGCAGTGTCCAGCAGCTCGGCTACCGGGCGGCGAAGCTGCTGCCAGCCCCCCAAAAGGATCACCGGTGCGGCACATAAGGCGGCCCAGTCATCGGCTGTCGGGTCGCCCGTCCAGAGCGCGGCCGAGATCCCTACAAAGGCAAAAGCCGAGATGATTGCATCGCTCAGATGATGCCAGGCATCCCCGCGCAGCGCTGAGCTCTCGATTTTTTGGCTCACTCCCGCAACATATCGTGACAGGAAGGCCTTAATGGGAACCACGCAGATCAGGACCCAAAGCGTGTATGCCTGGGGTAGTTTATGCGGGGTGCGAATCAGGTTGATGCTCTCGGCGGCGATGCCGACGGCGGCCGCGATCATGGCAACACCCACCACCGCAGCCGCGATCGGGTCCGCCTTGCCATGTCCGTAGGGATGATCCTTATCCGGCGGCTTGATGGCCAGCCGCAGCCCGTAATAGACAACCGACGAACTGATGACGTCCAGGAACGATTCGATTCCGTCAGCCAACAGCGCAAAGGAATGCCCAATGAGCCCGGTGAGGCATTTGACCAGCGCCAGGGTGAGGTTGATGACGATGCCGAGCAGGGAGGACCGCAGCCCGCCTGCCACCATCTCTTCGGTTGTCGGCGAGGCCGTCATGGCTGCATTGTCTCTTATTTCTGTGCTCGCAGGCAGCGCCCACCCGGCCGAAAACGGAGTAAGTTCCCAAAGAATGTCTTTTTTTCGAATCCAACTTGCCGCATTTGGACGATCCTTACTAAACTTAGTTTGAACTCGCGCATTTCACGATTGCTGTGCCCGATCTCGCCTCAGTGAAGTGGGGCTTTTCCCGGCGAAAAGCTCCGCCCGCGGCATCTTCACTGGATACCCATCGTGAAACCGCTTAAGGCCCCGGAGGCGTCCGTTGTTGCGCTTTTTGAAGCTTGCTCTCATTTTCGAACTATCCACGGTACTCGGGCTTTCGATACTGACGGGACAGTTTTTTTACCGCGCCTACAACAATTCCAGCCGCGAGCATCTGCCGGTTAGTTTTCTGGCTGCGCTGGTCATGCTGGTGCTGGGCACGCAGCAGACAGCGATGTCGTTTCGCCGGGAAAAACTCCGGCTGGCTTACGGTCGCCCGAACGTCAAGGAAAAGCTTCGCCTGAAGGTGGCCTACAGCACGCTGACGCTGCTGCTCTTTATCGCCGCCGGAGTTTTGCTGGTAATTCTCAGGAACCATCTCCGCTAGAGCGCTCTAGCGCAGAATTGTGGGAAGGCCCGGTTCGCAAATTTAGTTCGCAAATTTGCGAACGGCGGGTGTGGCGGCGGCAATCAATTAGCGGCTCCCGACGGCTCTTTTTTGGCGAGGAACCACCGATTGCGGCTTTCTGGGCTGCGCAACATCCTGATGCGACTCCGCCTTGCGCGAATGAGCTCCCTGTGACGACTGTTGGTCCATCCATTCGTCGAGGCGAGACCGCTTAAAACGCCAGCGATTGCCAAGCTTGAACGCGGGCACGAAACCGTCCGAAGCATATTTGTATAGTGTGTCGGGACTTATGCCGAGATAGTCAGAAGCCATACGAATATCCATGACTTCGCGAACCTCATCCCTCGCCGGTGTTGTTCTCATCGAAGCTCTCTCCTCTGGGAACTGCAGGACCGGGCGAGAGTACATACCCGCCGTTGTGCTTATACCGCGTTTTCACCCTGTAACACAAGAAATTATCGCCTATTGCTGTAGTCTTCCGGGTTTTACGCGGTATCTAACGGTTTTGTTTAGTTCCGGTAGGAGCGTAACAGAAATCGCGCGCATGGGATGCATTACTTGCGGCATGCGCGCGGTTACCAAGGACATCGTGTCGGACCTGATCCCTTCAACAGGATCGTTCATCCTGCACTTTGTGTATCGTCTATATCTTCTTCATTCATCAACCTTAACTGTGGAAATCATGGCTGCCTCTTTCAACCTTGCCGGCTACAATTCCGGCTGCAGACCGGCGGCGAGCGCAATCAAGTCGTCACCTATCGTGCGCGTTTTTGCGATCGCATCTTCGAGCGGGATGTGGGTGATCTCTGTTCCACGAAGCACGACCAGCCGGCCGAACTTGCCCTCGTGCACCAGATCGATGGCAGCCGATCCGTAGCGAGTGGCAAGCATGCGGTCATAGGCGGTTGGAGTTCCGCCGCGCTGGGTGTGTCCCAGGTTCACCGAACGCGTTTCATAGCCGGTCTTTTCCTCAATCAACTCCGCGACTGTTTGACCGATGCCACTGAGGCGGGCATGACCGAAGGCGTCCAGCTTGGCGCCTTGGGTTGCTTGCTTGTTCGTGCCGGGCAGCTTGGCGCCTTCGGCGACCACGACGATGGAGAATAATTTACCGCGATCGTGCCGCTCCTTGAGGATTTTCACCGCTTGGTCGATATCGATTGGCTTTTCCGGAACGAAAATGACATCGGCGCCTCCGGCGATGCCGGAGGTAATGGCGATCCAGCCGGCGTCGCGTCCCATGACCTCGCAGACGATGACTCGATTGTGAGCTTCCGCGGTGGAGTGCAGCCGGTCGACCGCTTCGGTGGCAATGGAGACGGCAGTGTCAAAACCGAAGCAGGCGTCGGTTCCGCTCAGGTCATTGTCGATGGTCTTAGGAACGCCCACCACCTTGATGCCCTTCTGAACCAGCGCATTGGCCACGCCCTGGGTGTCGTCGCCCCCGATGGTAATCAGCGCGTCCAGCCGATTGGCCTTGATGTTGGCGAGGCATTTGTCGATGCCGCCCTCCATCTTGCGCGGGTTGGTGCGTGAGGTGCGCAGGATGGTGCCGCCCAGTTGCAGAATTCCGGAGACCGTTTCGATCGTGAGCGGCATGGTCTTGTTTTCAACCACACCCCGCCAGCCTTCAATAAAGCCAACGAACTCATCGTTGTGATGAAAAATGCCTTTACGTACAGCGGCTCGGATGACCGCGTTCAGTCCGGGGCAGTCGCCTCCGCCGGTGAGGATTCCAACTCGCATTGTGCTTCTTCTCCTGGAGTGCCTTGTGAATCATACTGCTGTGTTCACAAGAAGGATATCCGAGGAGCAAGCAGCACTCTATTCCAAACCGACAAACCTTTTTCGAGCAAGTGGTTATGACACATAACTTCTAGTGATGGAAGAGCTTCATTACATCCGAGGCATTGGGCTGCTTATTACCGGTGCCCAGGACCTGCTGTTTGAGAATATTGCCGGCATTCTTTTGCAGCAATTGGTTGATGTCGGCCTGAATCACGGGACTCGATGTGGTGCCAGTGATGTGCACGGGGATTCCGTTAGCGGCTGCCGTGCTGACCGCCTGGCCCAGGGCGCCGCCCGCCACCGAGGTCAATCCTGACAAAGCACCGGAGTTGGCATTAATTTTGGCCACCACTTGAAAGTTAAGGGCGCCCTGCGGGGAAACGGTGCCGGCACCCGTCGCCGTGCCGAGCTGAGGAACTGAGGCGTAGAGATTATCGATGCGCGTGCCCTCGGGCGACGAGGTCACATTGGCGCGAACGGTCTGGATCTGTGTACCTCCCTGGGAACCGGAGACTGGCTTCAACCCGCCAATCTTCGAAGAGAGGTCGAAGCCGGCCAGCTTGGTATTGTCCACCTCGACCGGGCCGCTGATGGTCGGAGCGGTGGCGGGTCCGGTAATCGCGAGGGTCGCCGTAAGCGTGCCACCCTGCAAGCTGGAGCCGCTGGGCAAGCGCACGCCGGCAGCAGGCAACAGCGCCTCGACCTGGTTGATGGGCAGATTTGGAGCAGCCAGGTGGAGCGCCAACGTCACTTGTGGCCCGGTCATCGCGTAGGTCCCGTTCACATGAACGGCGACTCCGCCGGTGTTGATACTCAGATCGCTGATCTGGCCGGTTCTGGCATCCAGATTGTGGTTGACGGTGTAGGCAATACTAACCGGGTTCGGGGTGGGAGAGCCGTTGACGGCCAGTTTCAGCCGCGCCGCATTCACCGTGCCGTTGCTGGTCACGCTCTGGCCGTTGGAAGTGACCTTGGCGGTAATGTCGGCCAACATGGAAATGCCTTGGTTCGCCTGCAACACGCCCGCGGCAACGGGATCAAAATGCTTCAAGTTAATGGTTGCATTCAGCGGCGTATCTGAAGCGTCCTTTTGGTTTACCGGTCCAGCGTTGCCCTTTACGTCGAGCGAGCCGCCAGCGGGAAGACTGGCCGAGAGTTCGAAGGGGAAAGCCTTGGCAAAGGAGAATTGCTCGGCCGACAAGTCCAGGTTGCTATAGGTAAACGGAGCTCCGGTAGCCGGCACATCAGAAACCACGGCGGTGCCGTTCACTACCTTCATCTCACCCACGGTGAAGTTCGGCAGTGCGCTCTCCTTCTGAGTGTTTTGTGTGCGGCTTCCGGCATTGCGTCCCATGTCGGAGAAGTTCCACGTTCCCTGCGCGTTGTGAACCAGGTTGATCGACGGCGAATCGGCCACAAAGCTGGTAACCAGTAGCTGCCGGTGGAACAGCAACGGACCGACTTCCACCCCAATGTGCAGCGACTGTGCCTGCAGGAATGGCTTGGGACTGAAGGCGGGATCGTCGGCAACGGAAATATTGTCAGCGACCAGGCTGCCGGAGAAAACGGAAAAGCTCAAATTGCCCAGGGTCACCTTGCGGCCGAGCGCATCGGAGAGCTGCGATTCCAGGGTGGGACGGAACGTATTGGCGTTGATAAACAACGGCACCAGCAGCACTACAAGCAAGAGAAGAACGACGACGGCGACGAGAATGCTAATCAGCGGATGCTTTTTCACGGGGACACCTCTGCAAGACTTGGATGCAGCAGTCTAGCGATGGGCGGAAGATTCGTCATGGTAGAACGCGGCTATCTGCGCTGCATAGCGCTCAGCGACCACGCGCCGGCGCAGTTTCATGGTGGGTGTCAGCTCACCGGAATCCATCGACCACTCATCAGGGACCAGGTAGAAACGCTTGATGGTCTCAAAGTTGGCCAGACCCTCATTGACGCTGTGGATGAGGGTCTGGAATTCCGCGTGCACCGCTGGATTCGTGACCAGGTCGGCGCGCGAGGAGAAGGCGATTCCCTGCTGCCGCGCCAGGTTCTCGAGCGCGGGAAAGTTGGGCGCGATGAGTGCGCTTAGAAATTTGTGCCGATCGCCAACCAAGGCGGCGTTGGCGACCAGAACGCTTGCGTTCAGCTTGCTTTCGATCGGCTGGGGAGCGATCATCTTGCCGCCCGAGGTCTTGATCAGCTCCTTTTTCCGGTCAGTGACGTAAAGAAACCCATCGGCGTCCTGGCGCCCGATATCGCCGGTATGGAACCATCCGTCGACTTCGATAGCCTGGGCGGTGGCTTCTGGTTTGTGCCAATAGCCGGCAAAAACAAAGGGCCCCCTCACCAGCAGCTCACCATCGCCAGCGAAGCGGCATTCCACTGACTCGATCGGCTTGCCCACGGAACCGATGCGGTGATCGCGCGCGTTGTTCAGGGCCAACACGGGTGACGTTTCCGTAAGACCGTAGCCCTCGAAGATGCGAATGCCGACATCGGCAAACCAGCCCGCGGTGGCCACGCCGAGCGGTGCTCCTCCAGCGATATAGTCGCGGACTTTGCCTCCAAAAGCCTGCTTGACCTTCTGGAAAACCAATCGATCGGCCAGGCGCCAGCTCAGCGCCGAGGGTGTTTGCCCGCGGAGAATCTGCTCCTGATGGCGGTGCCCGGTCGACGAGAGCCCAGGCGAAGAGCTTTTTGACCGCCGGTTTGCTGCCCGCGCGGCGCTGGACCTCATCGCGGATTTTCTCGTACACCCGGGGCACAGCGACAAAGACGGTGGGCTGAATGGTGCTAAGGGCGCCCGGCAGGCGATCGAAGCTCCCGCAATACGCAATGGTCGCGCCATAGCAAAAGAGAGCGTAGTCGAGATGGCGAGCCGTGATGTGGGAGAGCGGGAGAAAGGAAATGCAGGAGGAGTTGGGACTCCAGGTAAACGTGCGCGTGGAGTAATTCAGGTTAGAGGCGATGTTGCCGTGGGTGAGCATGACCCCCTTGGGCTCCCCGGTGGTGCCCGAAGTATAGATGAGGGTAGCCAGATCCTGCGGCTTGACTGCGAAACTGCGAAGCCAACGCTCCATGTCCACGGTGGCTGCGGTAGCATCTGCATCCTTGAGCAAAGAGGAGAGCGGCGTGCTTTCCGGGACGGCGATATCGTCCATGACGACGATGCGCTCGAGCTGCGTCCGGCTGCGGATGGAGGCAATCTTGTTGTACTGTGCCTCGGTCGATACCACAGCGATGCGAGCACCGGAATCGATCAGCAGTTCGGCGATCTGCTCAGCTGTGAGCGTGGGATAGATGGGCACATCCGCCGCGCCCAGCACCAGGGTAGCGAAGTCCACCACCGGCCATTCCCAGCGATTTTCGGCCAGCAGGGCGATGCGGTCACCCTTGACGATGCCCCAGGATGCGAAGGCTTGAGCGGTGGCATACACGCGGGCTAAGAGTTCGCCGGTGGACAAGGGCTGCCAGTGGGCTGCTGGGTCCTGCCAAAGTATCGCGCGTTCCCGCTTACTGGCTGCAATCAGCGCGACAACATCTACTAAGGTTTCAAGATTGAACATGAACGGGGTTCATTGTACCCCGCGCTCACGGAAATGATGATGAAGGGGCGGGGGCATTTGCTAGGGGGAAAGGGAAACTGCAGGTCCCTCGGCTACCTCCGGATTTCCTGTCAGGCTTGGTGGCTTCGATGAACCTCATGCGGCTTTCCTCAAAGAAAGCCGCATACGTGGTCGTTCTTGAGAACAGCGTAGTAGGAAATCCGGAGTACGCTCGGGATGACAAAGGGGAGGGTAGCGCTCACCTCAGCAACCGTTAACTAGGGATGGAGAGAGCCGCAGGCCCTCCGGTCGAAGAAACGCGGGATCTTTCCGTCCCATTGACCATATCTAAACTGCGGAGCGAATTTAAACTTTGTCATCCCGAGCGAAGCCGAGGGATCTGCAGTTTCGGCTGATCGTGCGACTACGCCTGCGGTAGAGGCGTAAGCCGCACGAAGCGGGACGAAAGGTTGGACCAATCAGAGAGCATCCAACGCGCGCGCGTGCTGGCGGTCTTTTCCGCGTGCAGCATGATGAGCTCACGCAGCTCCTCGCCGGCGGTAGGGTCGAGCTGAGAGAGAGGCTCCGGAGCAAGAAAGCTGGTGTGGTAACGGGCCTGAGAAACAAAGGTGCCGTCCTCATCGAAGACCCAGGCCAGACCGCCCGTCATCCCGGCGCCAAAGTTCTGGCCCGTCGACCCGAGCACCGCCACCAAGCCACCGGTCATATATTCGCAGCCGTGGTCGCCAACGCCCTCGATCACCGCCAGCGCTCCTGAGTTGCGCACCGCGAAGCGTTCGCCGGCCCGCCCGGCGGCAAACAGCGAACCGCTGGTAGCCCCGTAGAGAGCAACGTTGCCGAGGATGACGTGCAGCTCGCTTTCCCGCGCCGCGCGTCCTTGCCCGCGAAGAATCAGTTCTCCTCCGCAAAGTCCCTTGCCCACGAAATCGTTGGCCATGCCCTCCAGCACAAGCTGCATGCCGGGCACGGCGAAGGCTCCGAAGGATTGACCGGCAACGCCCGTTAATTTAAAGCTAAGCGGCGATTCTGCACGATGCAGTCCGTGCCAGACCAACTCCCCGGCCAGTCGTGCACCGAGGGTGCGATGTTTATTGGCGATGGTGGCTTCCACCGCAAAGGGCTGATTGGCCGCACGGGCAGCTAGCGCCGGCTGCACCCACGCGTTATCAATGGCCGCATGATCAGCCGGGCGGCGGTTGCGCTGGCCTTGCCAGCGCACATGCCCCTCACGAGCCGGCGCCAGCAATGCGCTCAGGTCGAGTCCGCCGGCGGCGCTCACCTGCTCCAGTAGATCGATGCGCCCGGTAGCAGCCTCGAGCGAGGGCAAGCCGAGCGAGGCCAGCAGCATTTGAATGTCGCGCGTTAGCTCTTCGAAAAAGCGGACGACATTGGCCGGCTTACCGCGGAATTTCGCCCGCAGATCCGGTCTTTGCGTGGCAATACCAGTAGGACATGTATTGAGGTGGCACTGGCGCGCCATGTCGCAGCCCAGCGCTACCAGCACCGCGGTGCCAAAGGCGAACTCATCGGCGCCCAAGAGCGACGCGATCAGCACATCTCGGCCGGTCCGCAGCCCGCCATCGCAACGCAGGCGAACGCGCCCCCGCAGACCGTTCTGCATCAGCACCTGCTGCGCTTCGGCCAGCCCAATCTCCCACGGGTTGCCGGCATACTTGATGCTGGAGAGGGGCGACGCGCCGGTGCCTCCGGCGTGACCCGCGATGACGATGTAGTCCGCGTAGGCCTTCGCTACCCCAGCAGCTACCGTGCCTACACCGCACCCCGAGACCAGCTTGACGCCGATAGCCGCGCGCGGATTCACGCGCTTCAGGTCGAAGATCAGCTGGGCCAGATCTTCAATGGAGTAAATGTCATGATGCGGCGGAGGGCTGATGAGAGCGACCCCAGGTTGCGCATGGCGCAGGCGCGCAATCAGCTCGGTTACCTTATGGCTGGGAAGCTGGCCGCCTTCCCCCGGCTTCGAGCCCTGGGAGATCTTGATCTCGATCTCCTCGGCATGGGCGAGATATTCGGTAGTGACTCCGAAGCGGGCCGACGCCACCTGCTTGACCTTGTTATTAAGGATCGCCGGAGCTCCGGGATAGGCCGGGTAGTGGGTGGGATCTTCTCCTCCCTCGCCGGTATTGGAGCGCGCGCCGAGCTGGTTCATGGCCTCGGTGATGGTCTGGTGCGCCTCCGGGCTCAGCGAGCCCAGCGACATGGCGGAAGCAATGAAGCGGCGCACGATGGTGGGGGAGGACTCCACCTGGTCCAGTGCCAGCGGCGCTGCGGCAGGACGAATCTCCAACAGATCACGCAGTACTGTGGGCCTGTTCTCGGTTGCCTGGGTACTGAAGGCGGTCCAGGCTTGAGCCGGCGACAGCCCCGCCCCACCCGAACCGCGAGCGGTTCCGGTCACGATTTGCAGGGCTTTTACCGTCGGCGGTTGCCAACCATGCGGCTCAGCACGATCGTCTTTGCGGAAGCGAACCCAGCCATAGTCGGGTAGGGTTTTGGCCTCCCGCTGCACCACCGGCGCCTGCGCGGTCGCCGTTGGTGGCTGCGAATCCCCGTCCGAATCCTGGTTGATTGCATTGACCAGCGCTGGTTGGCTGTCCTCATCCTGCGCGGCGGCCCAGCGGTCGCGGACAGCCACTTCCAGCTCAGCAAAGCCGATGCCCGAGATAGGAGACGGCGTCCCCTCAAAACAAAGCTCCACCACCTCGTGGTCGAGGCCAAGAATGTCGAAAAGATGGGCGCTGCGATAGCTGTCGATCACGGAAATGCCCATCTTCGACATAATCTTCGCCAGGCCGAGGTCGAAGGCATGCAGCATGTTGGCTTCGCCCTTTTCCGGATCCAGATTGCGCGCCGTTTCCAGGGCCAGCCAGGGGCAAACCGCCCCCGCTCCGTAGCCGAAAAGGACCGCGGCATGGTGAAGGTCGCGGCAGTCGCCGGCCTCTACCGCCAGGCCGGCGCGGGTACGAACCCCGGCATGCACCAGGGCATGATGTACCGCTCCGGTTGCCAGGGGCATCGGGATAGGCAGAAGCTCGGCGCGTCCACCCGGTTGGGTGATGGCGCGATCGCTGAGCAGCAAAATGGCCGCCCCGCCGCGCACCAGGTCGATGGCGCGCGCGCACAGATCGTCGATCGCCCGGCGCAGGTTGCAAGTGGGCGCAAAGACGCAGTCCAGGACCGCCAGCGGCATCTCATCCGCCAAGGCGTGCTCGCGATTGCGCAGCGCGTGCATCTGGCCCAGGGAGAGAAAGGGCGACTCCAGCGAGAGGCCGGGAATGCGCGCAGTGGTATTGAGAAGGTGCGGCCAGGGGCCGAGACGGGTGTGTAACTGCACCACAATCGACTCCCGCACCGGGTCGATCGCCGGATTGGTCACCTGGGCAAAACGCTGCCGAAAGAAGGCATACACCGGCCGCGGCGCATGCGCCAGGGGCGCCAGCGGAGTGTCATCGCCCATGGACCAAACCGCATCTTTGCCGTCGCTGGCCATGGGAGCCAACACCATGCGGACATCTTCCCGGGTGTAGCCAAAAGCCTGCTGTAGCTGCGTCAACTCCTCCACGGCAGGGGTGAATGGGGTGGGCTCCAGGGGGGTGTCTTCCACCAGCGTTCCGTAGGTGGTGAAACGGTCAAATTCCTTCAGCAACTGCTCATCCTCGAACAGTTGGTGCGCGTCTAGGTCGGCCACCAGCATTTCGCCCGGACCGAGGCGGCCGCTGTGGATGATCCTCTCCGGATCAAGGTCCACCAGCCCGGCTTCCGATCCGGCGACCACCAGCGCGTCTTCGGTCAGGAAAAAGCGGCAAGGGCGCAAGCCATTGCGATCCAGGGCGACGCCCACCAGGTGGCCATCGGCAAAGGCCAACGCCGCGGGGCCATCCCAGGGCTCAACGCAATCCGCGTGATAGCGAAGAAAAGAAGAGTCCTTCTGCCGCCCGGCAGGAGGTAGCAACATTCTGACCGCTTCAGCAACGCTGCGGCCGTTGCGCGCCAGCAATTCGACCACCTCATCGAGGCTGGTCGAATCCGATCCGTCTGGCAGTCAGGATGGGGTGACATTCCGCGGGAATGGTGGCCGCCCGGGCATCCATGCGGCCTCGATTGCCCCAGACGGTGTTGATTTCGCCGTTATGAGCCAGGGTCCGGAGGGGCTGCGCCCGATCCCACGAGGGCGCAACGTTGGTAGCGTACCGCTGGTGGAAGATGGCGAAGGGGGTCACGTAACGCGGGTCCGCCAGGTCAGGATAAAACTCCGACAGCAAGCGCCCGGCGCACATGGCCTTGTAGACCACGGAATAGGAAGAGAGTGAGCAGACATAGCCGGAAGCGTCGGCCTCGCGCTCGAATTGCTTGCGCGCCAAGTAGAGGCGGCGCTCGAAGTGAGTAGAATCGCTAGCCGTCACCAACACCTGGCGGATCACCGGAATGCTGGAGAGCGCGATCTCGCCCAAAACCTCTTCGCAGGTAGGGACCACTCGCCACGCGAGCACGTCCAGCTTTTGCGCTGCCAGCGCTTGCTCCAGCGCCCGTTGGCCGACGCTCGATTCCCCAGGGAAAAAAACTACGCCCACGCCCAGCGGCTGCGCGGCGTCGAGCGAGACCCCGGTGGAGGCGAGCAGAAACTCCCGCGGAATCGCGGTCATGATGCCCACTCCATCACTGCTTTTGCCGTCGGCGGCGATAGCTCCGCGATGCGCCAGACGGGCCAGTGCGGTGAGGGCTTGGGTCAGAATTTCATGGGAGGGAATATTGCGCAGCGTGGCCACGAAACCGACCCCGCAGGAGTCGTGGTCGAAGCGAGGGTCCAACAGGGTAGGGGTAGAGCTATGCTCCAGCGGCTTCGAGGCAAAGGAACCCATACGTAACTATAATCCCCGTTTCCGTGACAAGTACCTGGCAATGAAATTTTCTTTTGCACCATAAGGTACAACGGCAGCCTGTGACTTTTACTTAAAAATAGGCATCCATTCGTTGACAAACAGACTCTGTATATTTATACATGAGAGTGTATTTTTATGCACACCGAGCGCGGCCGTCGGCCGCGCTCTGACTTTGCAGCAAAAGACGGAACAAAGGACCCTGGCACTCCGGAATGTGAGTCCCCTGATCAGGGACGGCTGAAATGAGCCTCAGCGACGCGGTCCTGGGTAGCACTGAGATCGAATCGGAACTTAGTCCCGGCTTCAAGAGACGGCTGAGGATTACAGCCGGACGGACCCGGATTTCCTGTGGATCCGCTTGGCTTGGAATCACGGAGCCTCCTGCGGCTTTCCGTGAAGAAAGCTCGCATACGCAGACCTGTCTAGAGCAGCGTGCTAGGGAATACCGGGGTTAGTCCTGGGTCGGCTGCAAACAAGAAGGAACGCATAATGAAGCAAGATCGGCACAGTGCAATTCGCGAGCTCGTCGCCGGCGCGCCCATCGGCAGCCAGGACGAGTTGCGGCGCCGGCTGGTCAAGCGCGGTTTCGAGGTGACCCAGGCCACGCTCTCGCGCGATATACACGAGCTGCATCTCTATAAAGGTCCGAACGGCTATGCGGTGCCAAACGGCGTAGCGTTGGCCGAAGACGATTCCCTGCCCGGAACCGGGGAAATGCTGAACAGCTTTGGACTGAAGGTGAAACAGGCGCTTAACCAGCTGGTGCTCATCACCACCAGCGGGAGCGCGCAGCCGGTCGCTCTGGCGATCGATGGGGAAGACTGGCCGGAGGTGGTTGGGACCATCGCCGGAGATGACACGGTGCTGATCATTTGTCCCGACCAAAAGCGGGCGACCCAGTTGCGGGAACGCCTGGAAGCCATGATTGGATGAAAAGTTCCATACAGACCGCTGTTGTTGGAGTTAGCGGCTACGCCGGCCTGGAGCTGGCGCGCCTGCTCTTGCACCATCCTGCCCTCAAGGGGCGGCCGCCGGTCTTTGCCGGCCGCGACGCGGAAGCGGTCCGGCTGACTGAGATGCATCCCCAGCTGGCCGATAACAACGGCAGCTCCAGGTTGCTGGTCGAACCTTTCTCCTGGGAGCTGTTGCAGGATCGCGGCGTGGAACTGATTTTTCTGGCCACACCGCATGAGCAATCCCGGAGCTGGGTGCCGGAAGCACTGGAGCACGGTCTGAAAGTGGTGGATTTGAGCGCGGCATGGCGGTTACGGGAGCCCGAAAATCGAACCATCTACGGCTTCCATGATGCCGACGCGGCGGTGGCCGAGCGGGTGCAGACCGGCAGCGTCTATGGTTTGCCGGAGCTGCATCGGGCGTGCATCCGCCATGCGCAGCTGGTGGCTAACCCCGGATGCTACGCCACCTCGATCATTCTGGCGCTAAAGCCGCTGGTGGCAGCAGGCTGGGTGGATCTGGAGCGGGGAATCATTTGTGATTCCAAGTCGGGTGTCTCTGGCGCGGGCAAAGCACCCACCCGCAACCACCCACTTCATGTCCGCCGCCGATAATCTCTCCGCCTATGCGGTCTTTGGCCATCGCCACATGGGCGAAATGCTGGAGCAGTTGAGCCTGGAGGAGTCGCAGATTATTTTCACACCGCACCTATTGCCGATTCCGCGGGGCATTCTCTCCACCACCTACGTAACCTTCCGGGAGAAGAAGGAAACGGCCGAGGTGGAAGCGTGCTTCCGCGAGTTCTACGCTTCGAGCCCCATGGTGCGAGTGAGTACGAAACTGCCGCAGATACAGTATTCGGTGCAAACCAACTACTGCGACATCGGCTTCAAGCTGGCCAAAGACGGGCGGCGATGTGTGATTGTTTCCTGCTTGGACAACCTGCTCAAGGGAGCGTCCGGGCAGGCGGTAGAGAACATGAACCTGATGTGCGGATGGGACGAAGTGGAGGGGCTGGCATGAAATTCGTGGTCAAACTCGGTGGTTCGGCCCTGGAAGATCAGGCCCTGCTGCACGGCTGTGCGCGTGCGATTGCCATGCTGGCGCAGGATGGCAACCAGGTAGCCGTTGTGCATGGCGGCGGCGCGGCGCTGACCCGCACCCTGAAGCAGATGGGCAAGCAGAGCGAATTTATCGCCGGCCTGCGTATCACCGATGCCGAAACCCGCGATGCCGCGCTGATGGTGCTGGGCGGCCGCGTGAACAAGGAGCTGGTAGCGGCGCTCGGCGGCCACGGCCAGGCGGGCGTAGGCCTTTCTGGTGGAGATGGATTGATTTTTCGCGCGCGCAAGAAGCGCACCACGCCGGACCTGGGGTTCGTGGGCGAGATCGTGGCCTCGGATACGCGCTGGCTCGATGCCATCTGGAAGATGGGCGCGGTGCCGGTGATCTCGAGCCTGGCGCTGGGCTTCGACGGCGAGTACTACAACATCAACGCCGATGAAATGGCGTCGGCCTGCGCGATCGCTTGCAAGGCCGATGCGCTGGTCTTTCTTACCGACGTGCCGGGTGTGCGCGGATCCAACGGCGAGGTGATGCGCTGGTTGAGCGTGGATCAGATTGCCGGGCTCACGCGCGAGGAAGTGATCAGCGGCGGCATGTTGCCCAAGCTGAACGCTTGCCGCGAGGCGCTCCTCGCGGGGGTAAAGAGAGTGCGCATCCTGCCCGCGGATGCAGCATCCGTATTACCTGACCTGTGTTCGACCCGGGTACTCCAAGGGACTGAGGTGATGGTGGCATGAAGCTGGAAGCGATACAGGCGGCAGAGGCTAAGCTGCTGCTCCCCACATATGAGCGCAATCCGATTCTCTTTGTCGAGGGTTCAGGGATGTACCTGATCGATGGCAACGGGGAGCGGTATCTCGACCTTCTCAGCGGAATCGGCGTCAACGCACTGGGCTATGGACACCCTGCGGTGACCAATGCCATCGAGCGGCAGAGCCGCAAGCTGGTGCATATCTCCAACCTGTACTTCCATGAAGGGCAGGCCGAGTTGGCGCTTCGCTTGACGGAGAGGAGCGGCCTCGACCGCGCCTTCTTCTGCAACAGCGGGACCGAAGCGTGGGAAGCAGCGATGAAGCTGGCGCGCGCCTACTCCGCCCTCAAGCGGAGCGAAGGCAAGGCCATGGGCACCAGGTTTCTGGCGCTCGAAAACAGCTTCCATGGGCGCACCATGGGCGCAGTATCCACTACCCATAAGGATAAGTACCGCGAGCCCTTCCAGCCCCTGGTGCCGGGAGTGGACTTTGTCCGCTTCAACGATGTGGATCATCTGCGGGCCAGTTTCTCGAACGAGGTCTGCGCCATATTGATCGAAGCCATCCAGGGCGAGGGCGGGATCCGTCCGGTCTCGCAGGAGTTCTTTGCTGCCGCACGCGAGCTTACAAAATCGACCGGCGCGTTGCTGATCGCGGATGAGATTCAGTCCGGCCTGGGACGCACCGGCAAGTGGTTCGCCTATCAGCAGTTTGGCATTCAGCCGGATGTGACTACCCTGGCCAAGCCGCTGGCCGGCGGCCTTCCGCTGGGAACCATGCTGTGCAGCGAGGAAGCGTCGCACGGGATCCATCCCGGCCTGCATGGAACCACCTTCGGCGGTGGGCCGCTGGCCTGCGCGGTGGCCATCGCGGTCATTGACGCCATCGAGCAGGAAGACCTGCTGGGCAACATCGCCAAGACCGGCGCTTACTTCAAGCACCAGTTGCATGACGTCGCAGCCAGGCACGAGAGCGTGGTCGACGTGCGGGGCATGGGGCTGATGTTGGCCATGGATCTGAACTCCGCCGAGCTGGCCAAGCGGGTGGTGGCGAAGATGCTTGAGCGGCACATCCTGATCAACCGCACCAACGAGACCGTCCTGCGTTTTCTGCCGCCCTACATCACGGGCCGGGAACACGTGGATATAGCGATCTCCGCACTGAACGATATTTTGAGCGAAGAAGGTGCAGGCGCGCCCGGTATGGCCGCGGCGCATCAAAACACAGGGGGGCCAAGGAATGGCTAGCAAAACTTTTCTCGTCGACGAAAAGGCAGTACATCAGGAGAGCAGGATGCTTGCTCAAGCTTCGGTGACGCTCGCGGGCCGCGATCTATGCTCCATTGCCGATCTTTCGCAGGCGGAAATCGCCGCCATTATGGAGCTTGCACATGCCATTAAGGCGACGCCGAGCGATTACCGCTATTCTCTCGATGCGCGCCAGATGGTGATGTTTTTCGAAAAGGCGTCGCTGCGCACGCGGCTGACTTTTGAAGCCGGGATGAATACGCTGGGCGGTTCGGCGATGTTCGTGGACCAGACGCAATCGCCGCTGGGGGAGCGCGAATCGCTGGCCGATATCGCGCGCAACGTGGAGCGCTGGGTGAGCCTGATCGTGCTCCGCACCTATGCCCATGAAACCATCACCGAGATGGCGGAGTACTCCCGGGTTCCGGTGATCAATGCGCTCAGTGACTTGGAGCACCCATGCCAGGCGCTGGCCGATTTCATGACCATCGAAGAACGCTTTGGCACTGCGCGCGGGGTTAAGTTCACCTACGTGGGTGATGGTAACAATGTCTGTCACTCATTGATGCTGACCGCTGCCCTGCTGGGCGCGGACTGCACCGTGGCTTCGCCCAAAGGGTACTTCCCCAAGCAGGACGTCACTGCCCAGGCGCGCAAGATCGCGGAGGAGTCCGGGGCCACGCTCACGCTGACCCATGATGTGGTGGGCGCGGTACGCGGCGCCGATGCGGTGTACACCGACGTTTGCACCAGCATGGGTTTTGAGCATGAAGTGACCAAGCGGGCTCCCATCTTCAAGCCTTACCAGGTGAACGAGGCATTGATGGCCCATGCTGCGCCCAACGCTGTGTTCATGCACTGCCTGCCGGCGCATCGCAATGCCGAGGTTACGGATGCAGTGCTCGACGGCCCGCAATCCGTTGTCTTTGAGCAGGCAGAGAATCGCCTGCATGCCCAGAAGGCACTGATGGTTCTGCTGCTGGGCGGCGGCCTGGCCGGCGCTCGCGATGGGGCGAGAGGCTGAAAGCCTTCGAGTGGGCCCTTAACAGCTGAGAACCGCAGGTCCCTCCACTCCCGCTACGCTCCGGTCGGGATGACAATTCTGTTTGGGCACCAAGCATCCCAACGCCTCAAAGCAAAATTGTCATCCCGACCGGAGCGTAGCGGAGTGGAGGGACCTGCGGTTCTCTTACCAAATAGTGAATGCGGCTGTTGGTCCCTAGAATTTTTGAAGGAGTTTTGCAATGTCAAAGAAAGTTGTTCTTGCTTACTCAGGTGGTCTCGACACCTCGATCATTATTCCCTGGCTCAACGAGAACTACGGTATGGATGTAATCGCCATGATTGCTGATGTAGGCCAGGGAGAAGACCTGGACGCAGTGGTGGCGAAAGCCTACGCCACAGGCGCCAAGAAGGCGGTGGTGCTCGACCTGCGCGACGAGTTCGTGCGCGACTATGTCTATCCGACGGTGCGCGCCGGCGCCATCTATGAGCACAAGTATCTGCTGGGCACTTCGATTGCACGGCCGGTGATCGCCAAGCACCAGGTGGCAGTGGCCCTCCAGGAAGGCGCCGAAGCAGTGGCCCACGGCTGCACCGGCAAAGGCAACGACCAGGTTCGCTTCGAGCATGCATACCAGGCGCTGGCGCCGGATCTCAAAGTCATCGCTCCCTGGCGTGAATGGACGCTCAAGTCGCGCGAGGACTGCCTGGACTATGCCGAAGCGCATGGTATCCCGGTAGCGGCCAGCCGGGAGAAGATCCACTCCCGCGACCGTAACCTGTGGCACATAAGCCATGAGGGTGGCGAGCTCGAGAATGCCGGCAACGCTCCGTTGGCCAGCACCTGGGTGATGACCCGCTCGCCGCAAGAAGCGCCCGACCGCGAGGAAGTGGTGGAAATTGGCTTCATCGAAGGCAAGCCCGTCTCGGTGGACGGGATGCAGCTGGAGCCGGTGCAGATCGTGGAGCTGCTGAATGAGATCGGCGCGCGCAATGCCATCGGCCGCATCGACCTGGTGGAGAACCGCTTCGTCGGCATCAAGAGCCGCGGCCTCTATGAGACTCCTGGCGGCACTTTGATCACCACCGCGCATCGCGAGCTCGAGGCATTGACGCTCGACCGCGAAGTGATGCACTACAAGCAGCACGTCGCGCTGAAGTATGCCGAGCTGGTCTACTTTGGTCTCTGGTTCACTCCGCTGCGCGAAGCCCTCGACGCCTTTGTCGAGAATACCCAGAAGCATGTCACGGGTTCCGTCAGCCTCTCTCTGTACAAGGGCAACATCAGTGTCGCTAAGCGGCATTCTCCGTTCTCGCTGTACTCCGACGATCTGTCTTCGTTCACCATGGGCGACAGCTACGATCAGAAAGACGCCAAGGGCTTCATCCAGATTCTGGGGCTGCCTGCTCGTACCCGGGCGCGGTTGCTGCAGAAGAAAGAGGCTCACCAGTGAAGATGTGGTCTGGCCGCTTTCGCGAGCCACTGGACCCCTTCTTCGATCACTGGCAACGTTCGATTCATTTCGACCGGCAGATCCTGATAGACGAGGCGCGCGCCAGCAAGGCGCACGCTCTCGCGCTGCAGGCTGCCGGCGTGCTGACCGCGGACGAGTGTTCGAAGATCTGCGCCGCGCTCTCGGAAATCACGAAAACTTATGCGTCCCTGTCCAGCGATACGCCGGGATACAAGGATTCTGAAGACATTCACCACTTCGTAGAATTGAAGCTGGTGGAGTTGCTGGGCAACCTCGGCCTGAAGCTGCACACTGGCCGCAGCCGCAATGAGCAGATCGCAACCGACCTCCGGTTGCACGTGCGGGACCGGATCGGCGATTTGTTGGCTCATCTTGGAGGTTGGGCCGGGCAGCTGGTTGAGCGAGCCAAGGAGGCAGGCGAGGCGGTTATGCCCGCCTACACCCATCTGCAACGGGCCGAACCTGTGCTGATCGCCCATTGGCTGCTGGCCTACGTCGAGATGTTGCTCCGCGATGCCTCGCGTCTTGAGGACTGTGCAACCCGGCTTAACTATTGCCCACTCGGATCGGGCGCGGTCGCCGGCGCGACGCTGGCATTGGATCGCCACATCGCGGCGCACGAACTCGACTTTACCGCTCCCACGGCCAACAGCATCGACGCCACCAGCGACCGCGATTTTGTGCTCGAGTTCCTGCAGGCGCTGACCTTGCTTGCGCTGCACGCCAGCCGCTTTGCCGAGGAGATTACTCTGTTCGCCACGGCGGAGTTTGGCTTTGTTGATTTGCCCGAGGCTTTCTCCACGGGATCGAGCGCCATGCCGCAAAAGAAGAATCCGGATTTGACGGAGTTGGTGCGAGCCAAAGTGTCCCGTATCAATGGAGCTGCCCAGACGGTCACGATGCTGCTCAAGGGGCTGCCGTTGGCCTACAACAAGGACCTGCAGGAAACCCAGGAGCCGCTCTTTGCGGCCGGCCACCAAGCTCACACAATGCTTATCGTCCTGACGGGTTTCACGAAGGCGCTGAAGTTTCGCACGGACCGCATGCGCACGGCATGCGAGAGCGGTTTCTTGAACGCGATGGCAGCGGCAACGTATCTAGTGCATAAGGGTGTTCCCTTTCGCACGGCACACGAAAAGATCGGTCATGCGATCCGCTATTGTCTTGATAAGGGATGCGAGTTGGACGGGTTGACCTTAGAGGAGTTAAAGCAATTCGGGTCCGAGTTTGCATCCGATTTCTTCGCGGCGATCACGCTGGAAGCGACTCTCGATTGCCACGATGTGTACGGCGGCACCGCGCGGAGACAGGTGCGCGAAGCATTAGCTGACGCGGCGGTGCGCGTGCGTGCGCTGGCGGATGCCCATGGCCATGTTGCCGTGGGTCCGGAGGAGGCAAGACTTTCTGCAGTCATGGGACAGACAGATGGAAATACGTAAGGCGCGGCTTCAGGATGCGTCCAACATATACGAACTAGTGAACAGCCTTTCGCAGGATGGCACTCTGCTGCGGCGCGCCTTTGCGGAGATTTGCGAGAACGTGCGTGACTTTACCGTGGCGGAGTCAGACGGGGGCATCTTCCAGGGCTGCGGCGCCTTGCACCTCTATGGTCCGCATCTGGCGGAGGTGCGTTCGATCGTAGTACGTCCGGAAGCCAAGAGCAAAGGCACCGGCAGCATGCTGCTGCAATCCTTGCTGGATGAAGCCGAGGATCACGGCGTGGGCTGTGTCTGTCTCTTTACCCGCATCCCCGATTTCTTCTTCCGCCATGGCTTTCGCGCGGTGGAAGATCGAACCGCTCTACCCGACAAGATCTACAAAGACTGCCAGAACTGCCCCCGGCTCTACCGCTGTGATGAAGTAGCGATGGCGCGCGGCCAGATTCCCAAGGTTTCGATCCTGGGAACCAGGATCGAGGCCGAGCAATTAGTGCGTCTGACAGGGTAAGTTGAGAGCTCAGCCCGGAGGAGTCCCGTCGGTGCCCAACAGATTCCCATTACGAACTGGACGGGTGCCCCATGTCTCGCCTCGCTTACGTGGGCGAGATAAGACTGGGATAGCCACCGATGCTTTAAACTGTGCGTCAAGCTGAATCCATTCGATGTGGCTGAGCCGTCCAACTGAAAGCAATCGAAACATATCATTTTCGGCCAAATACGCTGAGGCGAATGTGGGGCACCCGTCCGTTCCTGGTGAGGTTCTGAATCAGACTGGCCTAGCTCACAACCCCGTAGCCGCTACTTTCCGAGTTGTACCCCGCCAAGCCTCTTCACTTCGGAGTGCGGGCGTGCCGCTGATGGGTGCGAATGCCAAAGGCGCCCCTCCTGGATTGGCCCGCGCAAGCAAGTACGCTTCCCCTTTACGGACCGGCACCTCCAGGTTGGACTCTGCACTCTTCAGAACGCTCTTCCCCCGCGCATCCATGACGTCCACCGGCTGACCCGGCCATGGATTGCGGATATGCAGAGTTGACGTTGCTCCAGCTTCGATGGCAACTGTCGTGGGCATGCCGCCCCGGACCTGCACATCGACCCGGGTGCGATCGCGCACCCAAACGCTACCCTCAAAATCCCACTGTGATGGCGTCGCGGGCGCGATACGAATTAAGCCATCGTAGTCCTGCACCAGGGCCTCTGAGAGCGCCAGCGCCACGACGCCTTCCTGCTCCACGTAGAACTCTCCTTCCGGGCCGCCCCAGTTAGCGAAGCCGTTTATATATTTTTGATACCTCTCAGTCAGTGCGATCAACGTCGATCGCACCTCATCGCTGAGGCCGAGCCGCGCAGCCTGCACCGGATCGAAGCTCCAGTCCTGATGAACCGGGTAGGGGCGGGTGGCATAGGTGGATTTCGCGAGCGCCAGCATGGGTGAGTCGTCGCCGATCAGGTTGTAGGGCCATACGGGCTCGAGACCGATGTTCTCCTCGTTATGCGCAACCGCCGCTGGATCGTAGGACTCGGTGATAACCATTTGCTTTCCGCCGGCGTAACTTTCTCGGCTTGGGGAAGAGGGGGAATCCGGCTTAGCTCCGCGTCGAGCTGTTGCACCAACTGGCTATCGGTGTGAAGCAGTTTTGCTGCCTGGGCAACGGCGGGAAAGAGGGCAGAGCGCGCGGACAGATCCGTGGTTGGGTCAATGGTGTCCCACTGTTGTTCGTGTGCATTCGACGGGTGGGTATGCATTTTCCCGTCCGCGCCGCGGGTTTCATACGCGAGCAGGAACTGTGCACTCGCGGCCATGACGGGGTAGTTCGAAGCCAGAAATGCGCGATCACCAGTCGCCAGATATTGCCGCCAGATCCAAAGCGAAACTTCCGCGGCAGTGGATAGAGTACGCGCGTTGTAATACGGCCGCGAGCCGGCGTCGCAGTTCAGGCCGACGACCGCCGGCTTAGACGGATTCCAATCGCCCTCATACTCCACGCCCGCTCCGTTGAAGCGCATCGTCTCTGGTACACAGATACCCGGACGGCCTGCCATGTGCTTCGATGTCCAGTCTTTGATATTGGCAAGGTTCTCGCGATACAGGCGGAAGTAGGGCTCGTTCAGTTCCGAGACGCCTGCATCTATGTTCGCAGCGACCTGCATGCGAAGATTCCAGTGCCAGAAGGCAGCTGGATCCCAGTGATGGAGATCCTGCACAGCGGAAAAAAGGTCGGCGATGCCGGCCTGGGAACCAGGGAACCTGTCGCCGCTCTCGGCCGCAGCAGTATAGAGATAAAGGTTGCGAAGGTTCTCCAGGTACTCTCCGGAACCATCTCCGGAAGTGAGCTTGATGAGCCCCGCGCGGTGCCAGAACGAGTGCCACCAGGCAATGTGTTCCTCAGGACCAGAGTTGGCTAAAGCGCTGTTGATACCGGCCAGCTGGCCTTTCGCGCCGTTGTAGTGAGGACTCGCGACCATCACCCGAAAATGCCCATCCTGCGCGGGCTTGAAGCTGATCGTCACTGAGCGAGGGCTGTTTACCGCGACCGACACTTCGCGACCCGTAGCGGTGATGGCGGCGAGGGCTCCGAACGTCTCGCCGGATGCTTCGGGACCGTAGTGATCGATCCAGGTTTGTTCGAGCATGCCCACCTTGTTCGCAGCCGTGGCGTTCGGCTTGCGGGGCTCCCACAGGCGAAGTATGGCAGTCTGGGTGGTATTCGGATCTGCGCCAGTTACGTCGACCACAAACGTATCTGTCGATACCTGAACGTAGGCGATGAGGCTGATACCGCCGCCGTGCTCGACCAGAGATCCGTTGTACAAATCGAGACGGCCGCTGAAATCCTTGGCCGAAGTAAGTGCGGCAAGACCGGGAATGACGATCTGGCCAGGAGAGTCTCGATGCGGCAAGGTATCTGCGCGGTTCAGTTGGGCGGTAAAGCCGTCGGCAGCCCACACGGCGATGCCCAGCCTTCCGTTGCCCATCGGCATTGCTTCAGCGGGCTTAGTGTTGGGTTGACCCAACACGATGTTAGATCGGCCTAACAGGCCGGCGGTATCTACAGCAAAATGTCCGGCCTTCCATGCGGTCGTCGAGACACGTTCCGCACCCTGCGCGAGCGAGTTCGGCTGCATGAAGCAAGCTAGGCCGAGAATGGCAACACGATAGAACGAATGGCGCGATGGCAGACGCATCCTTCTGGGTCTCTCCGCCCTTCCTTTAGAAATCCCAGTTTGTGAATGCTTCCCAAAACGGACCCAGGAGCGCTCGGTAGCCTGGATTTTCTGCGCGCACCTCCGTTGGGCCACAGTACTTTTGTAACAGTGTTGTGTCTTACTGAATTGCATCTCAACCCAACAGGAGAGTTTATGAACGCATATTGTGTGATACTGTGCAGCCATTCTTTCATCAACCCTACATCCTATCCGCGTACCAAGCGCTTTTATGTAGGAGCCGTCACGGCGAACAGGGCGATACGCACGGCCTCCGAGTTGAACCCCGACTTCCGTGTCCTGGGTATCGAGCATAGCGACCTGCGAACCCCCTACGCGTTAAGCTAAACTTGCAATAGCGAGGTGGCCGATGCGAAAAGAAATCGTGGGACAAAAGACGGCCGCGGCAGAGGCGCAGGCCGCAGCTGAGTGGCTCGATCTAGACTCCATCGCTCGAGTACAGCTCACATCAGAGGATCCGGCTTTCCCGATCGAAAACGCGCTGAGCACGAACCCGGCGCTCAATGAGCTTGGCTGGCGCGCTATCAGTCCTGGAGTGCAGACAATCACGATCCTGTTTGATGTACCGCAACACATTCGCCGGATAGTCGTGCATTTTGTCGAGCGTAACATGGAGCGCTCCCAGGAGTTTCTGCTGCGCTACTCTTCCGCTAAGGAGACAGATCGTGAGATCGTGCGCCAGCAATGGACCTTTAGCCCCAACGGTTCACCGCAGGAGATCGAAGACTATGCGGTCGAACTGGAATCTGTGACCAAGCTCGACCTTGTGATCGATCCTGACCGCGGACGCCGGCACAGCGTGGCCACACTCAATGCATTTCGAATAGCTTGAGGGTCATTTATGAGCGCTGGCGTTTACGGAACAGGCACGAATCGCCACGCTGAAAAGCTTCGCCGCTTGGGCGGCCGTCTCGGGCGACGCCATCGGTAGCACGATTGCTTTCGCTTTTGAGTCAATGTCCTGGATGCCGTTGACGGTCCTGGTTTCGGCAATTCCGCTATTGGGCGCCGTGATTTGAATCCAGGAAAGATTGCACGAGTGGTCTTCCTCGCAGCGAACGGTGGTGTGGATATTGAGCTGCGCGGGAACCGCACTCAGAGCGTGGACCGCATCCACGCCGAGCTCACCAAGGCCAAAGCGATATTCATAGACAGTATCGTCTCTCAGCTCGCCTGTCTGCTCTAAGCGAACTCGCCCGAAGTTCCTGTGCTCGATAGCGCCTGAATATGTGTCCTGGATAGCGACCCGAACCGTCACTTTACATTCGTCTAGCTTGAAGTGATGTATGCCGGCGTAGAGGGTGCCCTTATAGGAGACCTTCTCGTTTTCATCGTCGACGTAGGACTGCGCGTACGTCAGCACGGAACCACGCTGTTGTTCAGCAGCGATGAAATCGACGAGTTCGCCGCCTTCCGGAGTCATTTGCGCCTGCGCGTTTATACAAGGTAAGTTAGCGATCGCAAAGACCACGAGCACCGCACGCCGAAGTGAATTCATAAGCGACCCGCCCATCGCATCTCAGGGTTGGTGGGGACTCTGGCAGCAGTTTAACTCTCCTTCCAGGCGGGCGGCTGAGCCAGACAGGTTTCGAGCGAGATTTGATGACAAAGGCTTGGGCGGGACCGTGCCCCGCCTGCCCCGGCGTGCCGTGGGGCGTGCCGTGTGGCGGCTTGGATGCTGGCCAAAGTTTGGCCGGTCCCCGCAGCTATGGGGACCGGCCGAAGCGACCTAAGTTACCAATGGGTCTTATGTCGCTTATTGATTCAGTTGGACCGCGCTCTAGTGATGACCCTCGCCGCCGCCGCCACCGTGAGGCGCGCCACCGCCGCCGTGCGGGGCACCGCCGCCGTGATATCCGGGCAGGGCATGTTCGCTGGCGCCGTCATGGGGAGCAGTGCCTACGTGGCCTTGCGCATCATGCGCCTCGTTAGCCTGGAAGTGGTTGAACTGCTGGCCTCCGCGCGGCGGCAACGGTCCATGATACCCGTGATGAGGATCATAGCGATTGTCGACGTGGCCATAAAAGCCGTGAGGGCCGTGGAACCAGGGGCCGGCTCCGAGGAACACCCCGCCCACAAACCAATCCGGCCCATAGTAGCCGTAGGGCGCACAGTCATACGGAGCATAGTCGAAGTAGCCGTACGGGCAGACTGGCGCCACTCCAATACTGACGGAAACCTGGGCTGGCGCCAGGGTTGCGCAGCTTGAAAGGACAGCTGCGAGA
This sequence comes from uncultured Acidobacteriaceae bacterium, assembly GCA_963787145.1. Taxonomy (GTDB): domain Bacteria; phylum Acidobacteriota; class Terriglobia; order Terriglobales; family Acidobacteriaceae; genus PALSA-350. The sequence continues at coordinate 45,223 of CAWBBY010000006.1, read as the reverse complement.
GCTGAAAAAGAAAGAGCTTTCCAGTGAGACATAGTTTCTCCTCGGTCTCGTTTAGACGCACAAAGAGAAGACCGAGTTGCCTTCCCTGGGCCGTGGACACAGCAAACAGCGTGTTTTTCAAGCCGCTGGTACTGAATTTCCACGCCAGCCGTGCCGCCGTGTCCTTCGCATTTTCCCTGCAGAATAGCGTGGGCGCTTTGGATTGCCCTCAGTGGCATGCTCATCGACCGCCTGGGGGCCAAGCGCGTCATTATTTGGATGACCCTGTTCTACGCCCGCTCAATTCGCAGTGCTTGAGGCTTCCCGCGTAAGCCCTGCTCATTTCAGATAAGCCCGAACAAGGTCGATGAGATCCTCCGCCAGTTCGTGGGGCGGAGCGGAATCTTTCTCTGACGCGAGCAAGTGCAAGCGAATATGGTCTTCCAGCACTTCAGCCATCAGGCTATTAATGCCGCCGCGCACATTTGCCAGCAGCATAAGTACGTCGGCGCAATCGTCTCCGCTGGTGAGCGATCGCTCGATAGAGTCCACCTGGCCACGGATGCGTTTAATGCGGGCGATGAGCTTCTGTTTTTCTTTGTCGGCTGCCATTTTTCCCTTGCGTATACCCTATGGGGATATGATACAAAATGAGAGGCGGGGATTTCACCCCGCGGGAAGAAGCACCACAAATTATGAGCAACGATTCCGCACAAGAACCTCCCAGTACCGGAGATTCTATTGTGCTGGAATGAGCGCTTTGGAACCCGACTTTAGCCCGACTTCCTTGCCGCTCATCCCACGACCTGTGATTTGAGCGCGTGAGCCGGCGGCTAGCAAAACCCAGACTCACACCCTCCCGAACCGATGATTCGTGCTGCCCATCCTGGTCCGTGCCCTCGGGCTGATGACCAAGGGCGCCTGCACGAACCGCACAAGGAGGAACCATGAACATCATCCTTTCCGCGATTCGCAATTCCCCTCCGTTGACCTGCGCCTGGGTGCCGACCGGCGACCCAAGGATACCCCTGGCCTGCGTCTGGAAAGAGGCCTCTGCTTTTGTGCTGGGGCGCACAGACCAATCCTCCCTTGAGGACGACATGGGAGGGTTGGGCTCTGCGCCTAAAGCAAGGCCAATTCGCGCCTCAACTACGGCCGCGAGAGTATCCAAGGAACGCTACTATAACTGGCATACCCGGAAGGGTCTTTGCTTCGCCCGCGATGTCCAGCACATAGACTCCGGCTACAAGTTAACAAATCTACCTGTTGGTAGGTCCGGGCTTCCTCGCCGCAGCTTGTGCAGGTCGTACTCTTCTTACGGCTGAAGATGTGCGTTCGGATAAAAAGGACTTTGTCGCACTCTGGCGGCCTCCGATTCACCATCTTTTCTTCCCCACCTTGGTCTCCAGCCCATACACTTCCGATGCAGACAAACAGGAGAACCCATGGCCCTGCACAACACCGAAGAACTCAAGGCCGGCCCTACCAGCCAACTCGAGTCCGATGTCCTGAACGATCAGAACCAGACCTACGAGTTCCCCGCAGCCCCGCAGGAGCCGCAAACCGTCTACCAGACCATCCACAATCAGCTCATCCTCGACGGCAACTCGGGGCAAAACCTTGCCACTTTCTGCACCACCTGGATCGAACCCGAAGTCATGCACCTCATGGACGAGTCGGCTGACAAAAACATGATCGACAAGGATGAATATCCGCAGACCGCAGCCATCGAAGAGCGCTGCGTGCACATGCTGGCGGATCTGTGGAACTCCCCCGAAGCCGCCAGCACCATCGGCTGCTCCACCACCGGTTCCAGCGAAGCAGCCATGCTCGGCGGCCTGGCCCTCAAGTGGAAATGGCGCAAACGCCAACGCGCCAAAGGCAAATCCACCGATGCTCCGAACCTCATCATGGGCCCGGTGCAGGTCTGCTGGCACAAGTTCTGCCGCTACTTCGACGTCGAAATCCGCGAAGTCCCCATGGAAGGCGAACGGCTTTTGCTTACGCCGGAAGAAGTGATCAAACGCTGTGACGAAAACACCATCGGCGTGATCGTTACTCTCGGAGTGACGTTCACTCTGCAATTCGAGCCGGTGCACGAGATCAGCATCGCCCTTGACAAGCTGCAGGCTGAAACCGGGCTTGACATCCCCATCCATGTCGACGGAGCAAGCGGCGCCTTCCTCGCGCCCTTCGTGCGGCCGGACCTTCTGTGGGACTTCCGCCTGCCACGGGTAAAATCCATCAATGCCTCCGGCCACAAATTTGGTCTGGCCCCGCTGGGCGTTGGCTGGGCTCTCTGGCGGGAGAAGCAGGACCTTCCCCAGGAGCTGATCTTTGAGGTCAACTACCTCGGCGGCAACATGCCCACCTTCGCGCTGAACTTCTCCCGGCCCGGCGGAGAAGTCATTTGCCAGTACTACAACTTTCTACGTCTCGGCAAAGAGGGCTACCGCGAGATTCAAAATGGTTGTTATGAGCTGGGCCGCTATCTCGCAGAAAAGATCGGTGACTTCGGGCCCTTCAAGATTATTTACGACGGGCACGGGGGAATTCCCGGCCTATGCTGGGAACTGAAAGACCCTGCATCCTCCAGCTTCACCCTCTATGACTACGCCGATCGATTGCGGGAGCGCGGCTGGCTGGTTCCTGCTTATTCCATGCCACCGAACCGCGAAGATCTAGTCATCCAGCGCATCCTCGTCCGCCACGGCTTTACGCGAGCCATGGCTGACGAGCTTCTGCTTGAAATGCAAAGCGCCCTGGACCACTTAGCCCAATACCCACCAGAGCCGTCATCAAGCCTCGCGCTCGCCGCCGAAGCGAGGTCGTATAACCATTCCGGCCGAGTAATTCATTTTGTCGATAGGCCCGCGCATTAGCCGCCGGAAGAGAAACCGCAGGTCCCTCCACTGCGCTGCGCTCCGGTCGGGATGACAATTCTGTTGCATGGTAAAGGCCCGAAAACCGGCCAGACGAATGGCTTTTAATTGTCCCGCAGAATTGTCATCCCGACCGGAGCGCAGCGCAGTGGAGGGACCTGCGGTTTCTCTTCCGGGTTCTCAGCAGACTCTTTAGATGCCCTGGTGGAAGGGCAAACCCTCCCCACCCAACTCAGGCCCGCCCCGAAAACTCCCGGTTCTCGGTCGACACCTTCACCTTCTCCCCTTCTTTAATGAAAAGCGGGACGCGGATCTCAAGACCGGTCTCCAGCCTGGCAAGCTTGGTTACGCTGCCGCTCGAGGAGTCACCCTTCACCGCCGGTTCGGTGTAAGCGACGTTCAGCTCAACGAATAGCGGCAGCTGTAGACCGATGGGGTTGCCGTTGTAGATATGCATCTGCAGCAGGGCGCCTTCGATCAGCAACTCCAAAGCATTCCCGACCAACCCTTCCGTAAGAGTGAGGGTCTCGAAGCTTTCCTGGTCCAGAAAATGAGAACCCTCGCCATCGGTGTACAAATAGGAGGCCGGAACCAACTGCAGGTCCGGCTCCTTGAACTTGTCGCTGGCCTTGAAGGTCTTTTCAAAGACCGCGCTGGTAAGCAGGTTGCGCATTTTGATGCGCACCAGGGTCTGACCCCCGCGAGCGGTGGGGGAGTGCACTTCCACTTCGAGACAGGAGTAAGGGGTATTTTCAAATTCGAATACACTTTTGCGCTTGACGCTGATCGCGTCCATCAATGCGGCCATGAGATTCCTCACCCACGAGTATAGAGCGCAAGGCTGGTCAAAAAAGTAGCTAATAAATTCCAGGATCGATTGTCCATTTCCCGCTCTCTCGAACGACTATGTTACGTATGTCGGAGTTTCGGAGGAAACAGAATGAAATACCTGTGCATGGTTTTGGTTGACGAGAAGAAGCTGAACGCGATGTCGGAGAAAGAGGCGCAAGAGCTGGATGACGAGAGTCTGGCCTTTGACGACACTCTCCGCAAGAAGGGTCACCTGTTAGCGGCCCAGGCATTGGAATCCGTAAGCACCGCAACCATCGTGCGGGTTCGAGGCGGCAAGGTCTCCGTCACCGATGGGCCCTTCGCCGAAACCAACGAGCAGGTCGGCGGATTCCTTCTGATTGAGGCGCAGGACCTCAATGAGGCCATCCAATTGGCCGCGAAGGTTCCGGCAATCCGCCTGGGAGCTATTGAGGTACGGCCGGTCAAGGAATTGACCAGCAGTAAGCCGTAAACAGGAGGAGATCGATGTGTCCTTTATGTATCTCATCCATGGCCCTGACGGTGGCCGGCGCAACATCGACTGGCGCGGTAAGTACGTTTATAGTGCGCCGGTTCGCTCGTATCGTAAGGAAACTAAGAACACAACAACCTGATTGCAAGGAGACAATCCATCATGACGACGACTCTCACCGAGCGCCCAAACATAGTCTCGCGCGCTGAATGGCTATCCGCGCGTAAAGCATTATTGATCAAGGAAAAGCAGCTAACCCGGCAACGAGACGAAATTGACCGGCAGCGCCGCGCGTTGCCCTGGGTAAAGGTCGAGAAAAACTATATTTTCGATGGCCCAAGCGGACGACAGAGCCTGGCCGATCTTTTTGAGGACCGGAGCCAGCTCATTGTGTCGCATTTCATGTTCGGACCGGGCTGGAACGAGGGCTGTGTGGGCTGTGGATTTCGCTCCGATCATGTCGACGGTACATCGGCGCACCTTGAGCACCATGATGTGTCGCTGGTGACCATTTCGCGAGCACCGCTGGCAGAGATCGAGGCCTTCAAGAAGCGCATGAGCTGGCGCTTCCGCTGGGTCTCGTCGTATGGCACCGACTTCAACTACGACTATCACGTGTCTTTCTCGAAAGAGGAAGCAGCGACAGGAAAGGTTTATTACAACTACGAAATTCGGGACTTCGTGAGCGAAGAAGCCGCTGGCCTCAGTGTGTTCTACAAGGACGAAAACGGTGATATCTTCCACACCTACTCCACCCACGGGCGGGGAGACGAAATGGTCGACACTACCTACATGTATCTGGACCTGACGCCCAAGGGCCGCAATGAAACCGGCCCTCATTACAACCTGGGTGACTGGGTGCGGCACCATGACCGGTATGACGTGGCAGGCGTGGTGGATGCGGGCGGCCGCTTCATCGCCGCTGATTCTTCCTGCAAGTGCGCGGAATGAACTCGAGCTCGTGCTTCAGGCGGCTCCAGATATGATGGAGGTCGATCAGGAGCCGCCGATGGGCCTGCCGCAGAAGGGCGAGGACGATGCCGCGCGTGTGCGCGCGCTGGTGGATGCGGTTTACCGCTCTGAGTCGCGCCGTATCCTTGCGTCGCTCATCCGTCTGTTAGGCGACTTCGATCGGGCCGAAGAGGCTTTGCACGATGCCTTCGTTGCGGCAGTGGAACAATGGCCGCAACAAGGGGTTCCGGTGAATCCCCGTGCCTGGCTGGTCTCCGCAGGACGATTTAAAGCCATCGACTCCCTGCGCAGGCGTGCCAGGTTCGACACGTCAATGACCGAACTGGAGCACCAGTTGGATGGGGTAACCAACGCCCCTGCGCAATGGCCCGCCGAATGGGACGCAGAAAGCATCGAAGACGATCGGCTGCGGCTGATCTTCACCTGTTGCCATCCTGCCCTGCCGCCAGACGCCCAGATCGCGCTAACGCTGCGCGAAGTGTGCGGCCTTACCACCGAAGAGATCGCACGCTCCTTTCTCACCGCCGCCCCCACGATTGCCAAGCGCATCGTGCGCGCGAAGGGCAAGATCCGCGATGCGCGCATTCCGTACGAAGTGCCTTCAGAAACCGATCTGCCGGAGCGGCTGGATGCGGTGCTGAGTGTCATCTACCTGTTGTTCACCGAAGGATATTCAGCATCATCGGGCGGGTCGCTAACGCGGCCGGATATCTCGATCGAAGCGATCCGTCTCGGACGGCTGCTGGTTGAGCTCCTGCCGGAGCCCGAGGCTCTCGGATTGTTGGCCTTGATGTTGTTACAGGAGTCACGCCGCGCCGCGCGTTCTTCGGCGGAAGGCGAGGTGGTCCTGCTGGAGGACCAGGATCGCTCACTCTGGAACCAGAAGCAGATTGCGGAAGGATCAACGCTCGTGAAGCGTGCCTTGTCATCGAGGCAAATCGGATCCTATGCGCTACAAGCGGCCATTGCGGCGGTACATGCCGAGGCCCCCAACAGCGCCGCCACCGATTGGGCGCAGATCGTCGGCTTGTACGACGTGCTGCTGGCTGCACATCCATCCTCTGTGGTTGAGCTCAATCGCGCGGTGGCAGTGGCGATGCGGGATGGTCCTTCGGCGGGACTCTCGCTTATCGAGGCTATTCTGGAGCGCGGCGATCTCGAAGACTACTACCTGGCGTTCTCCGCGCTCGCCGACCTGAATCGGCGGCTGGGCAGAACAGCAGAGGCGCGCGCCGGGTACGAGCAGTCGCTGAGGCTTGCGCGGCAAGCTCCGACACGGCGATTTCTCGAGCGGCGGTTGGAGGAATTGAAGTGCGAAGCGGACGGACTCGCGGGATGAAGGTCACTGTTAGCGATCTACGCCGTCACGCAATTGCATCTTCTCTTTTCCCCGAGACTACGCTGCGCCGGGCGATCGCCCGCATCGCGTTCATTCAAGCCGACCCCATTCGATCCCCGGCGCGGGCGCAGGATTTGATTCTGCGTCATCGGGTCAAGCACTATCGCGCAGGCGACCTGGATCGGAACTATCGCGCGCTCAAGCTCGAGGAGGACTACCTCTATGCCTATGGGTTCATGCCGATGGGGACTTGGCAACTTCTCCATCCCAGAAAAAAACGGCGGGCGCTTACCCGCGCTGAGCAGAAGGTACTCGACATTGTTACCAATCAAAAGCACCTCCACCCCCGGGAGCTGGAAGCGCACCTGGGCAAGAGCCTGGAGATAAACGCCTGGGGAGGATCTTCAAAATCAACCACCCGCACACTGGAAAGGCTTCACTACATGGGCCTGATGCGCATCGCCGGCCGGGTGAACGGGATCAAGATATATCAGCGCGCAACCATTACCCACGAACCACTTGACCCAGACGAGCGCCTTCGCCGGTTGGTGCTGTTGATCGCCAGCATCCTGACGCCGCTGCCGGAGAGCAGTCTGCGCGCGGCGGTCCAGCACCTGCGATATTCCGCTCCAGACCTGGCGGGAAGAAAAGGTGCGGTTGCCTCTCTCTTGAAGTCTGGGGCATTGGAGAGCACTGTGGCAGACGGTGTGCGCTATGTGTGGCCCAGCGGCCGGCTGAAGCGCAGCGAGCCGGAAGAGGTGGTTCGATTTCTTGCGCCCTTCGATCCATTGGTTTGGGATCGGCGGCGATTCGAGCACTTTTGGGGCTGGCCCTATCGCTTCGAAGCTTATACGCCACCGGCGAAACGCAAGCTCGGATACTACGCTCTTCCGTTGTTATGGAAAGCGGATGTGATCGGGTGGGTGAATGTGTTGGGCCGCGGCAACGAGCTCGCCATCAATCCGGGCTTTGTCAGCGGGCAGCCACCTTCAGAGAAAGCGTTCCATGAGGCGTTCGCAGCGGAGTCAGAGCGGCTGCGCTATTTTCTTTCCGCGCAGAGTGAGGCTGAATAGCAGTCGCAAAGCTAGTTCCCGCGGCGGTGCAACAGCACAGTGGTGATCTGCCGCCACTCATCATCCAGCGAGGTTTCCGGGTGGGGCTGGTGCGCCCGCTTGTACCAATATCCCGCGTTCTCCTTATCTCCCTCCCTGCGGTGGAGATAAGCATGAACCCAAGCCGCCTCCTGCCCTGATTCGTCGTCCTGAGCAATGTCATGGGCGCGGTCGAAATTTCCCCGGGCGTCCCACCACAGAGCCTGGAGCAGAGGCGACAGGCCCGCCGGAGGCACCCCCTCGCGCAGAGAAGCACGGAATTCCTCAATCGTCATGGCCGCATTCTACGCCGCCGAACAGGCAGGCGCTGCGCTGCGAGAGGAAACCGCAAGTAACCCATTTCGCGTTCCCAATCAGGGATTGTCAGCAGCGCGGCCTCGCCGTATAGTTAGATATGCGACCTCAACGGTCGCATTTGGCGACTTTCCCCCCGGATCGCGAGGATCATCCCTACTCTTATGCCCCGCACGCTTGCATCGACTGCGCTGAGCGATCTCGCCATTGGTTCCTGTGCGACCCTAGCAACGCTCGAGCTCCCCGAGGAAATCCAGGGTCAGCTTATGCATCTCGGCTTCGTCCCGGAGAGCCGGGTGCTGGCGCTGCGCCGCGCGCCGGCCGGCGATCCGACCGTTTACTGCGTCGATGGGGCCGAAGTGGCGTTGCGTAAGGAGACAGCCAAGTTCATTTCCGTCCATAGCGTCTTCGAGGCTGTCCGAAAGGACGCGCGATGAGCCATTGCAGCCCCGGCGGCGGCGTTGCCGTCGAGTCGTCCCAGCCCAGGGTCGCGGGCAAGATCAGCACGGTGGCCCTCATCGGGCCGCCAAACTCCGGTAAGTCCACTCTTTTCAATCGCTTGACCGGACTCCGTCAGAAGGTGGCCAATTATCCCGGGGTCACCGTGGAGCAGCATTCCGCCCGCATGAGCGGTATCGGTCATCGCGAGTTGACGCTGATCGACCTGCCCGGCATCTATAGCCTCCATTCCTATTCTGAAGACGCCCGGGTCGCGGTCGATGTGTTGCAGGGCAACATGCCCGGCACTCCGGCTCCGGACGCAGTGCTGCTGGTGCTGGATGCATTGCAGTTGAACCGCCAGCTGATGCTGGCAGCTCCGGTGCTGGCCATGGGTTTGCCGACACTGGTGCTGTTGAACATGTCTGACCTGATGACGGCCCGCGGGGGTGAGATCGATCCCCTGGCCCTGGCCCGCGAGCTGGGTGCCCCGGTGGCCATGATCAGTGCCACCAAGGGCACTGGATTCGACGCCATCTCCCGCTTTCTGGTCCGCCTGTCTGAGCCCCTGGAACTCCGGCTCCAACCCATGCAGCTGCCGGTCTTGCAAAATGCCGCCTCCTGCCATCAGTGGGCTAGCGGGGTAAGCTCGCGCACCAAGTACAAGGCTCCGAACTCGTCCAATTGGACACGCCGGCTCGATGCTGTGCTGCTGCACAAAATCTGGGGACCCCTGATCTTTCTAGCCGTCGTCATCGGAGTCTTTCAGGTGGTCTTCGCCGCCGGCCTTCCGCTGAGCGATTGGCTTACTGAGATCTTTACCAAGGCAGGCGCCGCGGTGGTCAGCTTCCTGCCCGTGCCCTGGCTGCAGATTCTGCTACGCGACGGGATATGGAATGGTGTACAGGCAGTGCTGGTATTCCTGCCCCAGATCCTGCTGCTCTTCCTGGTGATCGGCGTGCTTGAAGACTCCGGCTACCTGGCGCGCGCTGCGCTGATCGCCGATCGCGTGATGCGTTCGATTGGATTGAATGGCAAGGCGTTCATTCCTCTTCTCTCCGCCTACGCCTGCGCCGTGCCGGCGATTATGGCCACGCGGACCATTGAAAACAAGCGCGACCGGCTGGCGACGATTCTGGTGGCCCCCTTCATGACCTGCGCGGCCCGGCTGCCTATCTATACGCTGATTATTGCCGCGTTTATTCCCAACCGGCCGATCCTGGGCAACTTTTTTGGCCTGCGAGCAGCGGTAATGTTGAGTCTTTACCTGCTCGGCTTCCTGGCTGCGCTAGCCACCGCGCGGATTCTCAAGTCATCTATCCTCAAGGCCAATGCGGCGCCCTTCATCCTGGAATTGCCGCAGTACCGGTGGCCGACCCTGCGCTCGATCGGGCTGCGGCTGCTGGATCGCGGAAGGGTCTTCGTTCAGCAGACCGGAACCGTAATTCTGGCGGTTACGTTTGTCCTGTGGCTGCTGAGCATTGTGCCCTTTCATCACGGCAGTATCGCGCCATTGACCGAGAGTGTAATTGGGAAGCTGGGGCATTTCATCGAGCCGGTCCTCCACCCGCTCGGCTTCAACTGGAAGATCGGCATCGGGCTGCTCTCCTCGATCATCGCGCGTGAAGTGATCGTAGGTACCCTGGGAACGCTCTACGGCGCCGACCCCGCTACCCAGTCCGTCGGCCTGCAGACGGCCCTGCGGCACGATATGACCATCGGCGGCGCGATCGCCCTGGTGGTGTTTTTCGCCTTCGCCATGCAATGCACCTCGACCCTTGCCGTGGTGCGGCGCGAGACCAATAGCTGGAAGTGGCCGGCTGTCCAGTTTTTATACATGACGGGACTTGCCTACGTGGCGGCGTTAGCGGCCAACCAGATCCTGTCGCGCATCTTCTAAGGCATTCCCAGCGCCGTTTGCTTTGCCTAAATCTGCGAAAATAGAAGTGAATCTAAGAAAACAAGAGACTGAATCATGATTTCTGTCACCGATGTAACTATGCGTTATGGAGCCAAGCTCCTGTTCGAAGAGGTTTCGACCCAGTTCATTCCCGGGCGCCGGTACGGGCTTACCGGTCCGAATGGCGCGGGCAAATCCACCTTCATGAAGATCCTGTCGGGTGAGTTGGAGCCGCAGAAGGGCACCGTGGTGCGGCCCAAAAAGCTCGGCGTACTGCGCCAGGACCAGTACGCCTTCGACGCTTACCGGGTCATCGATACCGTCATCATGGGCAACAAGGGGCTGTGGAAGGCCCTGGAAGAGCGCGATGCCATCTACGAAAAAGCCGAGCTGACGGACGAGGATGGCATGCGGCTGGGCGAGCTGGAAGGCATCGTGGGCGAGGAAGACGGCTACACGGCCGAGAGCGATGCCGCCATCCTGCTGCAGGGGTTGGACATTCCCGATGAGTTCCACGAGCGTAAGATGAGCGAATTGCAGGGCGGCCAGAAGGTGCGCGTGTTGCTGGCGCAGGCCCTCTTTGGCAAACCCCAGGGGCTACTGCTGGACGAGCCGACGAACTCGCTCGATCTTGATTCCGTGCACTGGCTGCAGAACTTTCTGCTGGAATTCCAAGGCACGCTCATCACCATCTCCCACGACCGGCATTTTCTCAACAGCGTGTGCACGCACATCGCCGACATCGATTACGAAACCATCATTACCTACACCGGCGGCTACGATGACATGGTGCTGGCCAAGACCCAGGTCCGCTCCCGCCTGGAATCGCAAAATGCCCAGCGGGAGAAGAAGATCGCGCAGCTGAACGAGTTCATCGCGCGCTTCTCCGCAGGCACTCGTTCCAGCCAGGTGACGTCGCGTAAGAAAGAAGTGGAGCGGCTGCAGACCACCGAGCTGGCGCGTTCGAATATCCAGCGTCCTTATATTCGTTTCGATCTGCTGCGTCCTTCGGGCAAGCACATTCTGGAGTTCGAGCACCTGAGCAAGTCGTACGGAGAACAGCGTGTCATTAACGACTTCAGCGCGGCTGTGTTGCGCGGCGAAAAGGTCTGCCTGATGGGCCGCAACGGTTTGGGCAAGACGACGCTGCTCAAGTCGCTGCTGGTGAAGATGGATCAGGCCGAGCCCGGTTTCACCCTCGACCAGGGATCGGTAAAGTGGGGACACGAGGCGCAGATCGGGTACTTCCCTCAAGACCACACTGGCTCTATTGAAAAGGGCATTACAATTTCCGACTGGCTGCATCAATTCGATCCCCGGGTTACCAAGGAAGACATCCGCGGTCTGCTGGGGCAGATGCTGTTCAGCGGGGAGGAAGGGCTAAAGAAGACCGAGGCGCTCTCCGGTGGCGAGGCGGCGCGTCTGATCTTCTGTCGCTTGATGCTGCTGAAGCCGAACATCCTCATCCTCGACGAGCCGACGAACCATCTCGATCTGGAGGCGATCAATGCACTGAATATCGCCCTTCAGCGCTATGAAGGGACGGTGTTATTGGTCACGCACGACCACGATTTAATCGACGAAGTGGCGACCCGGATCTGGCACTTCGATCACGGCACCATCGACGACTTCAAGGGACCGTACGAGGAATACATGACCGCGACCGCCGCAGCACGGTAACTCTGTCCCTGCCAATGATCTTGGGTGCCCCACATCTCGCTCGTTTTTCGCGAGATGTGGGATACCACGGATCTTAACTTTCTTTCCTTTTGCGTCCGAGTAGAGAAAATTGTCGGCCACACTCCAGCACTTTCCATCCTGTGTAACAGACAGCCCAGGTCGGAACATATTTAAACTTTGTCATCCCGAAGCGAAGCCGAGGGATCTGCAGTTTCAGCTACCCTTGAGGAAAGGACACATCTTACATTGGCCCCAATCCTCAATGCTCAGGGAATCTCGAAACAGTTCGGGGCCGACCCGCTTTTACGCAACGTCGCCTTCACCGTCGAAGAGCGCGCCCGCATCGGGTTGATCGGACCCAATGGGTCAGGTAAATCAACCTTGCTTGGCATTCTCGCGGGCGAGATCGAACCCGATAGCGGCGAGGTCGCGGCACGCAAGCGTACCCGTCTGAGCTATGTGGCGCAGCAATCCGAATTTACCGCCGGCGTGACCATCCGAACGGTCCTCGAATCCGCGCTTAAGCGCATTGCCGTACCACCGGCCGAGTGGGAAGGACGCATCGCAGAAACCCTGGGTCGCGCCGGCTTTGATGATCTTGCCGCGGATGCATCCCGCCTCTCCGGGGGCTGGCGCAAGCGCCTGGCCATTGCCGAGGCCCTGGTGCAGCACCCCGACGTGCTGCTCCTGGACGAGCCCACCAATCATCTCGACCTAAGCGGAATCGAATGGCTGGAAGCATTGCTCAATACCTCGTCGTTCGCCTGCATCGTGGTCAGCCACGACCGCTACTTCCTGGAGAACGTGTGCACAGAAACGGTGGAGCTAAACCGCGCCTATCCTGATGGGCTGCTGCGCGTAAACGGCAACTACAGCGCCTTCCTGATCAAGAAGGAAGCCTTCCTCGAGGCCCAGGCCAAGCAGCAGGATGCCCTTGCCAACCGCGTGCGCACGGAAATCGAGTGGTTACGGCGTGGACCGAAAGCGCGCACCACAAAATCCAAAGCCAGGATCGACCGCGCCAACGAGCTTATCGGCGAGTTGGCGGAGGTCTCCAGCCGCAACCGGACCGCGACCGCCTCCATCGAATTCTCTGCCACGGACCGCCAGACCAAGCGGCTGGTGGAACTGGAAAACCTGAGTTATGGCTTCGCCGGACGCACGCTTTTCGCCGGCCTCAACTTCGTGCTCACCGCAGGGATGCGGGTGGGCCTGGTGGGTCCCAATGGCAGCGGCAAAACGACCCTGTTGAAGCTGCTCCGCGGCGAGATCGAACCGCTCGATGGTTCCATCAAACGAGCGACTGCGCTGCGCACTGTCTACTTCGACCAGAATCGCATTCTGGAACCGGAGGTCACGTTGCGGCGAGCATTAGCTCCCGATAGCGATTCGGTGATCTATCAGGATCGGGTCATTCATGTCGCTTCCTGGGCGGCACGTTTTTTGTTCACCGGCGATCAGCTCAATCAACCCGTGGGGCGGCTGTCGGGCGGCGAGCGGGCACGCGTGCTGATCGCGCGACTGATGCTGGAACCAGCCGACCTGCTGCTGCTGGACGAGCCCACCAACGACCTCGATATCCCAACCCTCGAGATCCTGGAAGAAAGCCTGCTGGAATTTCGCGGAGCACTGGTGCTGGTCACTCACGACCGCTACATGCTCGACCGGGTCTGCACCAGTGTGCTGGGACTGGACGGGCGCGGCAATGCAGAGCGCTTTGCCGATTACGGGCAATGGGAGGCGTGGCAGGCTGAGCCGCAGCAGGAGGTCAAGCCGCCTGCTCAGCAGGAAAAGCGAAGCCCGGCTGCAAAGAAGAAGCTTTCCTACCTGGAAGCGCGCGAGTTCGCGGGCATCGAAGATCGAGTGACCGCCGCCGAGGAATGCGTTGCCCGGGAGCGCGCGGTAGTCGAAGACCCTGCGGTGGCCACTGATGCCGTGCGGCTGCAAGCAGCGCTGCTCGCCATGGAGCAGGCGCAACGAACCCTCGACGAGTTGTACACACGCTGGGCCGAACTCGAAGCCAAGAGCCTGTAAGCATTTGTTATCTGCCACGGTGTTTGTGTCAGAGCTGTCCAAATTAGCGGACGAGCGGCCTTCTGGACGGCGCAACTTGCTGAATTCGTTAAAGAGAACGCGGGCAGACAAAAGCGGGTTGGTTGCTGCTGTACCGGTTCTGTCCATCCACCCCCACCACTGCCAAGGTGAGCCACCACCCTCCCCTTTGTCATCCCGAGGAGCTGACTTGCCTGGGGCAAGTTAAGGGAGCAATGAACGGGTGTTAGGGTGAGTGCGTTTAAGCTTGAGGGGACTGAGGCTGGAGGAAGTAGGCCGGCGTTCGATTGGAGCGTAGTAGCCCGATCCCGAGGATGGTCCCAGGCTGCGTGATGGAGAGATTGGTGAGGTTGCCTGTTTTAGGTAGCGATCCCGTTTAGGAGATTACTCGATCTCGGCCGCCTGGCCTTAGGCCGCAGTCTGGGAGAGGAGGATGAGAAGAGAGCAAGGAGTTCCGGGAGCTGAGTTTGGAGTGTATTGAGCCCAACGCGGCTGGGATTGATGTAGGGGCGAGAGAGATTTACGTGGCTGTGGCGCGCGGATCGAGACCCTGAGCCGGTACGTTGTTTTTCCACCTTTACCGAGGAGCTGCAAGCTATCGCGGCGTGGTTAAAGCAGTGCGGCGTGGCCACGCGTAGCGATGGAATCGACTGGGGTGTATTGGATACCGCTCTACGAGGTGCTGGAAGAGGCCGGGCTGCGGGTGTGTCTGGTCAACTCACGGCACGTCAAGCATGTACCCGGACGCAAGTCTGACGTAAGCGACTGCCAGTGGTTGCAGTACCTGCATTCGGTGGGTCTGCTGCGTGGCCTCCTTCCGTCCTGAGAGCAGCGATCTGCGCCCTGCGTGCGCTGAGCCGTCATCGCGTCCAACCTGGTGGAAGCGGCTGCGGTGCATGTGCAGCACATGCAAAAAGCGCTGACGCAGATGAATCTGCAGATCCATCATGTGCTCAGCGACATCACTGGTAAGAGCGGTCTGTCGATCGTAGACGCCATTCTAGCGGGCAAACGAGATCCGCGAACAGTTGGCCAGGTCTGGCCGACGGCCGCATTGCGTGCGGAAAGGGAAACAGTCATCAAATCGCTGGTAGGTAACTACCGTTCCGAGCATTTGTTCACGCTGCGTCAGTCTCTGGAAGCCTACCGGCATTATCAGAAGATGCTGGCCGGACTGTGATCGGGAGATCGAGCAGCGCATGCGCCAATTGCCAACCAACCCAACGGAGGCCAACCGCTTGGCCCAGCGGCCATAAGCGGGGCAAACGGCGTAAGAACCAGTTCCACTTCGACATGGGCAAGGAACTGTATCGCGTTCTCGGCACCGACTTAACGGTCGTACCCGGGTTGAGTGCGCTGACGGTGCATACGCTGGTGACGGAGATCGGAACCGATTTCGGTCGTTTTCCCAATGTGGCGGCGTTCACCAGTTGGCTGACGCTGTGTCCCGGGAGCAAGAAGAGTGGGGGCAAGGTTCTCTCTTCCAAGACGCGCAAGTCCAACAGCCGTCTCGCCGCTGCCCTGCGACTGGCCGCGCAGACGCTACACAAGAGTCACTCCTACCTGGGCGCATATTATCGCCGCATGCGGGCGCGCCTGGGCGCGCCGCAAGCCATCACCGCTGCCGCCCACAAACTGGCCCGCATCGTATATCACCTGATCACCACCCGCACCGCTTACGACGAGAGCATCTTCGCCCTAGAAGAACAAAAATTAGCTCTTCGCAACCAACATCGCTTGCACAAACAAGCACGCCCCCTAGGCTTCCAGCTCGTCCCCCTACCTCAACCGGAGGTTGTTCATTAGGAGCGAAGCCGGATTTCCTGCCACGCTGCACTGGACACAGCCGCGTGTGCGGTTTTCCGTAGGAGAAAACCGCATGAAGTCCATCAACGCCAACAAGATCAACAGGAAATCCGGGGAAGCCGAGGGATCTGCAGTTTGCGTTGATGGTGAAACGGAAGCCGGAGGCGATTCGCCCCAGGCGCTTTCGCTGTGCCCGAAAGTGAAACTGCAGATCCCTCGGCTTCGCTCCGGATGACAAAGGGGAGGGTGGTGGCTCACTTTGGCAGTGGTGGCGGTGGATGGATAGAGCCCGGACCTACACAACATCGATTCTTCCGCCGCGCAACTACGGCACCACCTCGGTAGCGCTGGCAAAGCTCAGCTGGTGGATCGCCATCCACGTTTGCGCGTAGGAGTTCAACGCGTTCAGGCTGGTGGTGCGGTCGTCCTGCAGGGCACTCAAATAATCGAGCAAAGCTATTCCGCCATGTTCGTAAGCAAATTGTGCGATCGATAACACATCCTTCGCTTCGGCGAGATAGTGCCCGTTATAGCGGTCAGAAAGCACCTTGGAGGTGGTGTATCCAATCCATGCCTGATCCACATCGGAGTAGACCTGATTCTGGGCCGCTACCTGGCTAAAGCGGCTGGATTGCGCAAGGTACTTGCTGGTGTCTTTGTTTCCCTGGTTACGGTCGAAGATGCGGATGGGAATGGTGACGTAGAAGCCGTAACTGCTCTGTGTGCCGCTGTGGTCGTACTCCCCCTCCAGAGTGGGGTCGGTTGTTCCATTGGCGTAGGCAAGTTTCACATTCGCATCAGCCACGCGCACAGCGGCCTGGGCTGCCCGATAATCCGGCCTTGCGGCCAGCGCCTTTTGCTCCAGGTCTATCAAGGTGGCCGGCACAGCCGGGGGAACCAAATCGCCGGCGATATCGAAGGAACGGCTCGGCTGCTGGTAGCCAATTAAAGTCTGTAGCTGGTCGCTGGATTGCACCAGGTTCATTTCAGCGCTGGTTTCGTCCGACTCGAACTGCGCCAGTTGCAGATCGAGCCTTTCGTAATCCAGCTTGCCAATGTCTCCTGCATTGTAACGGTCCAGATTGATTTGCAGTTCATGACGGAAGCTGCTCAGGTTATCCTGCGCCAATTTCAATGCTGCCTTGGCCAACAGCAATGTAGTGAAGTCCTGCTTCACCTGCAAAGTGATCTGCCGGATCTGGTCATGATACTGACCGTCCGTCTGCGCCGTCTGAGCACGCGCACTGTCCAGGCGCCAGCGCCGCTTTTGTCCGCGTTCAAAGAGCCGCGACAGTTGCAAACTATATCCGTAGGGAGTGGCGGAAGTGGCCGGATTCGAGAGATCGGTGCCGTATAGCGAGAAGTCTGGATTCTGGCGCAGCCCCGCCTCGACCTCCTGCCCTTTCATCGAAAGCAGGTTCTGCTGTGCTGCCAGCAGCGCCGGATTGTGCTCCAAGGCCATATCCACGGCCTGCTGCATGGTGATAGGCGCTGTGGGTGGAGGCGGCGCCGGAGCTGGCGGCGGGGCCTGCGCGTAGCCTGCCTGCCCGAGCCAGGCAGAGCAACAGCGCGAACGTGCTTCGTCTGCTGGAGTTCAATTCTCAAACTCCGTTTCCGGTGTCGGGAGCACGTCCCGGTCACCCGCGATCCATACGTAAAGCGTTGGCAGCAGAAAGACGCTCATCAACAGCGCGGCGATCAGGCCGCCCACAATGACGATGGCAAAGGGACGCTGCGAATCCGAGCCGATGCCATGCGATGTGGCCGCCGGCAACAGACCCAGCGTGGCCACCAGCATGGTCATCATGATGGGGCGAAGTCTCAACACCGCGCCTTCGACCGCGGACTCCTCAATGGAGTGCCCACGCACACGCAGCTGATTGATGTATTCGAGCATGATGACGCCGGTCTGAACCGAGACGCCGAAAAGGGCAAGAAAGCCGACACCGGAAGAAACGCTGAAGTTGGTGTGCGAGAACAGCAGCGCCAGCATGCCGCCGACCGGAGCCATGGCAACGTTGCACAGAATGAGCAGCGCCCACTTCGCCGAACGGAACATGGTGTAAAGGATGATGAAAATGATGGTGATGGTGATGGGCAAGACCAGCGCCAGGCGCTTGTCCGCTCTCTTCTGGCTCTGGTATTCGCCTGCCCAATCAAGGTGGTAGCCCGGAGGTAGCTTCACCTGGGCGTTGACCTTGGCAATCGCTTCCTCCACGGTGCTGCCCAGATCGCGGCCGCGGACGCTGTACTTGATCGCAACGTAGCGCTGGTTGGCTTCGCGATAGATCTCCTCGGCGCCATCTTCCACTTTGACCTGGGTCAGCTGCGCCAGCGAAACCCGTTCGCCGGAAGGGGCCAGCAGGCGAATGTCTTCAATCGCCTCCCGGGTATCACGGTAGGGTTTCTGGTAGCGAACCACCAGGTCGTAGCGCGCCTCGCCCTGCAGCACCTGGCTGACCGCGCCTCCGCCCACCGCGGTCTGAATGGCATCCTGCACGTCAGCCACATTGATACCGTAGCGACGCGCCGCTTCCCGGTCGACTACGTAGTTCAGGTTGGGCTGGCCGATGACGCGGAAGATTCCGAGGTCCTGGATGCCTCGGATTTGGCTCATGATGCCTTCGATCTGATCGCTCTTCTCTTCCAGCAACTTCAGATCATCCCCGTAGAGCTTGACCGCCAGTTCACCCTTGACGCCGCTGACCGCCTCCTCCACGTTGTCCGAGATCGGCTGGGAAAAGTTCCATATCACTCCCGGCATCTTCTCCAGTTCGCGATTCATCGCGCCAATCAATTCGTCTTTGTTTTGGTGGAACGCGGGCCGCCACTTTTCTTTGGGAAGCAGGTCGACAAAATATTCCGTATTGAAAAAGCCCGTCGTATCGGTACCGTCGTCGGGCCGTCCGACCTGGCTAACCACGTCCGTCACCTCAGGAAATGCGGCCAGCATGACCCGCGCCTTATCCATGGTGGCCACGCCCGTCGTAGGGCCGGTGCTGGGGGCCAGGGTGCCGCGCACCCAGATCGCGCCTTCATCCAGGTGGGGCAGAAATTCCGAACCGATGACTCCACTCAAACCCAGAAAACCCGCCAGCAGCAGCGCGCACACAGCGACGCCGACGGTAACGTAGCGATGTTCGATGGCCCAGGTCGCGGCATGGCGGTAGCGATCCGTGAGCCAGCTCATCACCGGGTTGTGCCATTCGCGCGCGCCCTTATAGAAGAGGAAGCTCGACAGCACGGGCGCAATCAACATGGAGAAGATCAACGCACCCAGCAGAGCAAACGCGACCGTCCAGGCCATGGGTTTGAACAGTCGCCCCTCCACTGCCTGCAAGGTAAAGATCGGGAGATACGCGGTCACGATGATGCCGATGGCGTAGAAAACCGGGCGCTGCACCTCGTGAGCCGCCTCACGAATCTGCTCGCTGGGGCTGCTACTATCGGCGCGCCGGCGCCCGAGATGACGGACAATGTTCTCCACCATGACCACGGCGCCGTCGACCACCATGCCGAAGTCGAGCGCGCCCAGCGACAGCAGGTTAGCCGGGATATGAACTAGATCGAGGCAAATGGAAGCAAATAGCAGGGAGAAAGGAATGGTGAGCGAAACGATGATGGCGCCGCGAACATTCCCCAGAAAGAGAAAGAGAATGATCACCACCAGGATGATGCCCTCGGTCAGATTGTGTAGAACCGTATGGGTGGTGTAGTGCAATAGGTCGCTGCGATCAAGGAAAGGAACGACCTTGACTCCCTTGGGCAGAATCAGGTTATTCAGCTCGTTGACCTTGGCATGAATGCCCACCAGGGTCGAATCGGAATCGTCACCCTTCTGCAGCAGGACGATGCCCTCGATCGTGTCGCCGTCGTCGATGACCTTGCCATCAACGCGACGAATAGCCTTGCCGATCTGGCCCAGGCGTATCTTCGGCCCCTGCACAACCTCGGCGATATCCTTCACCCGCAGCGCGGTTCCATTGGTCGTTTTAAGAACGGTCTGCTCAATGTCCTGGACGTTGCGAAAGAGACCCACCTCGCGGACATTGACTTGCTGCTGCCCCTGCTCGATAAAGCTGCCACCGGCATTGATATTGTTGTTGGCCAGCTGCTGCTCCACCTGGCCGATGCTCAGCCCGTAGGCTATGAGCTTGTTAGGGTCGACGCGCACCTGGTATTCGCGCGTCATGCCTCCGAAACTCGCGACATCCACGACGCCGGGCACAGACTTGAACTGCTTCTCCAGCGTCCAGTCCTCGATCGACTTCAACTCCATGTTGTCGTACTCGGGATTGGTGCTATGCAGCGTGTACCAGTAAATCTGGCCAACCGGGCTCCAGTCGGTGCCCATCTGCGGCTGCAAACCCGCCGGCAGCGTGACCTGGGAAAGCCTTTCCAGAACCTTCTCACGATTCCAGTCGTTGACCGAGTCGTCGTCGAAAATCATCTTGATGTCAGAAAGGCCGGCCAGCGAAAAGGAGCGCAGATGCTGCATGTGCGGGATGCCGGCCATCTGGACTTCAATCGGCACCGTGACCTGTTGCTCTACCTCTTCAGCGGCGCGCCCCGGCCACTGCGTAATGACCTCGACGTAATTGTTGGCTACGTCGGGATACGCCTCCACCGGCAGATTATGGAAAGAGATGGCGCCCCAGACGAACAGCAGAATGGCAAGCGCCAGGATCATGAACCGGTTGTTAAGTGCAAAATCAACCAGACCACGAATCATTACTGGTCCACCGTATTTTGCAGTTCGAGCGCGCGGGTCACAACCTGCTGGCCGGCAGCGAGGCCGGACGTGACCTCCTGCATTCCACCAGGAAGCATGGCGCCGCCGACAACGCCCACCCGCTTAAACTTTCCTTCTCCGGCCGGCACATAGACCCAGTCCCGATCGTGCAGGTGGAGGATTGCAGAGGCTGGTACCGACGTATGGTCCAGAAGCCTGCGGCCGTGGAAGGTAGCCGTGGCAAACATGCCGATGCGCATCAGGTGGTCAGGATTAGGCACCTGTATGCGGACTTTCGCGGTGCGGATGCTGGGATCAAGAACGGCGTCGATCTCGCTAATCGTGCCGGTAACGACATGGTCTGGATAGGCGTTCAGCCTGATATCGGCCGTCTGTCCGACGTGAACCATAGGCAGATCGTTCTCGTAGACATCGCAGATGATCCACACTTCGGAGAGATCGGCTATGGTGAAGGCGGTCGACGATCCCGCATAAGTCACGCCGGTTGCGGCGGCGTTGGTAACATTTTGCGCGATCACCACCCCGGTTGCCGGGGAATAGATTTTGGCCGTTAACGAAGGATGAGCCGGGTCGACACCGAGGAAACGCAACTGCTGCTCCGCCGCCGTCAGATCGGTCTTAGCGTCCTGCTCGGCGTCGTCCGCGATTTCCAGCTGACTCTTGGCGATCGCACCCTTGTCATAGAGGATCTTGGCTCGTTCGTCTTGCGCGTGCGCCAGTCTCTCGTCATTGACAGCCTTCAGATATTGATCGAAGGCATTGGAGATGTCAGTACTCTGCACCTCCATGAGCAACTGGCCCTTCTTGACGAAGGCGCCGATTTGGGTATGAATCGCAAGCACACGGCCGGAGGCGATCGAAATGACCGGGATGGTTCGGGAAATGTCCGGATTGACCGTACCGGTCACGTTGAGCGTAGAGGTCGACGCATATTGCGTGGCCGTTGTTACGGGAAAGCGGTCGGGGTGATCGACGGTGATGAGGGTGACGCCGCCCTCATCCACCACCTGCACTGGGGGCGGCGCCTCAGCCGCCTTATCATGCTTCTCGCCGCCGCAACCACTCAACATCCCAAGACCGAGAGCGGCCGCGATAAGCACCGTTTGCTTCATGCATAGACCTCGCGAAAATTAACCTCACGTCCCAAGGCAGAACTCCTATCTTTCCCGGGGCAAATCCTAGGCTAGCCGGTACGAGCGGTTTGCATACTGTTGAGCATGGTCGAACGGAGTGGAAAACAGGGCCGGGCACACCATTCAGCGAAGCCGGCAATGCGGACCGGCCAGTTCCGCGGCTTTTGGAGCCCGTTATCCCTCTTTTAGCTTGCCGGATGGGCTGTATCCGAATCATCGGATCCCTTTCCACCAGCACCTGGAAAGCCCCCTTCAGCAAAATGAGGCCCTTCGCAAACCACGTATTCCGAGCCAGGATAGGCGTTCAGAAGCGCCACCACCAGACTCGATGTTACTTGAGCCTAGGGGCCACGATTAGCCAGTTCCAGGTATCTTTCGATTTAGAGACTACCTGTTAAGTTGCAAAGACCACATAAAACTTTTGTTAGCAATTCATACACACGAACATCCGTTTACACCTTGATCGTAACCGAGATAGATTCCCCTCTCCTCAATAGACGGCCGCGCACCTTGCCTGGCGAGCTGTTTTTCACTACAGTTTTGACCCAGGCTCCCATGCACCTTCGCAATCGTCCAAGCATTAGGACTCACACGGCCTTTAGAATGAAGATAGGGATCCAGGAACCCGACGAAATGCCGCTCTTTTCCATGTTCGTGTCGGGTACGCGCCGGACATCGCTGCCTATTGCGGGCCTGATGATCGCGTTGATTGCGGCGGTCGATGCCCATGCTGCGGCGGAGATCCCGCTCGGCTTTCTGTATCTGGCCCCCATGCTGGTAGTGGGCGGAGCCTTGACCCGCTGGGAAATAGCCGCTGTCGCCGGCGTCTGCACCTGGCTGGCGGAGTCGTTCGATGAGTTTCCCTGGGGACCCCACACCGGGCTGCCCCGCGACCTGCTCTATTTCTCCGCTTTTTTTTGCATGGGACTCTTCATGCATGAGGTGGTGCGCAGCCGCAGGCTTTCCATCCGGCACATGCGACAAATCGAAGGCGAGATGACGGCACGAAGAGATGCGGAGGAGCAACTGAAAGTGCTCGTCGATAGCAGCCCCGCGGCCATCATCACCACCAGTTCAGACGGCACGGTCCTGCTCGCCAACGAGGCGGCGAACCGCCTTTTCGGCTTGGAACCCGGCACGCTTTCCGGCCTGCCCATCCGCAATTACCTGCCGTCGCTGATTAACGTGCCCGCATTGGATAGCAGCCGCCAGGCTTTTCGCACGGGCATGCAGTGCCGCGGGCGCAGAGCGGATGGAGAGGTCTTCCAGGCGGACGTCTGGTTCTCCACCTACGTGACCAGCGCCGGTCCACGCCTGGCGGCCATGGTGTTGGACACATCGGAAGACCTGAGAACGCACGAAGAATCAGCCTTTCATCAGATGTTGACCAGTTCGCGCATCATGGTGGCCGCTGTTTCGCACGAAGTGCGCAACGTATGCGGAGCCATTGCGCTGGTCCATGAAAATCTGGCGCGCGGCGGCAAACTGAAAGAAAACAAAGACTTTGAGACCCTGGGCACGCTGGTTTTGGCGCTCGAACGCATTGCCGCCATGGACCTGCGGCAGACTGCGAGCCATGCCGCCTCGGCCGAGGTGCAGCCCCTGCTCGACGAGCTGCGCATCGTCATCGAGTCTTCTCTGCGTGAAGCTGGAGTGACCACCCGCTGGGAGATAGAAGACGATCTGCCTCCGGTGTGGGCTGACCGTCAGAGCCTGATGCAGGTCTTCCTCAACCTGACTAAGAACAGCGAGCGCGCCATGGAGGAACGAGAGCGGAAGGAATTGACCGTGAGTGCCCGGCGCCAGGACCTGGGAGTCGCGATTCGCTTCCGCGATACCGGCGGGGGGGTTGCACACCCGGAGCGGCTCTTCCATCCTTTTCAGCAGGATGCCCAATCGACCGGGCTGGGCCTTTATCTTTCGCGCGCCTTGATGCGCAGCTTCAAAGGCGACCTGCATTACGAACCGGAAACCGGGGGCTCCAGCTTCGTAGTGGAGTTGTCAGCCGCTGTACGAGAAAGCAAGAATGATAGTTATGAGCAGCGAAATTCGGATATTGCTGATCGACGACCACAGCCTGTTCCGCGAGAGCCTCAGCCGGTTGCTCCAGACCGAGCCTGACTTCCGCATGGTGGCCACCTGCGCCTCCGCGAGTGAGGCGCTAGCGTTGCCGCGGCTGGGGGAGATCGACGTGGTACTGCTGGATTACGATCTAGGTCCTGAGCAAGGAACACGGTTTCTCGACCGGGCGCACAGTGCCGGGTTTTCCGGCCGCATTTTGATGGTGACCGCCGGCATGAGCGATTCGGTGATGCTGCGCATGCTGGAGAATGGCTCTTCCGGCGTCTTTCTGAAACACAGCCCCCCAAGCCGGCTGGTGGAGGCGATCCGCAAGGTCTTTGCCGGAGAGGTCTGGCTCGACCCCGCGGTGACCCGTTCCATCATCGCTGCGGCCACCGGCAACGCCGCCGCGCCCCGCCGGGCGCAAGGCTTGACCGAGCGCGAGCAGGCGGTGCTCAAGGGGGTATTCGAAGGGCTCACCAACAAGGAAATCGGCGCCCGCCTGGCCATCTCCGAGAGCTCGGTCAAGGCTGTGCTGCAGCAGCTTTTCGAGAAGACCGGCGTGCGCACGCGCAGCCAACTGGTGCGCATTGCACTGGAAAAGCACTCGGACGAGTGGCTGACAAATCCTACCTGAGCAGGAAATTGCTGTGGATGCTGGCGGTCAGCTTTGGGACGCGATGGTGGTGGGAGCGGGACCCGCCGGTTGCGCAGCAGCGTATGATCTTGCCGCCGCCGGCCAATCCGTACTGCTCCTCGACAAGAAGGATTTCCCCCGGGTCAAGGCCTGTGCCGGAGGTCTGACCAGCAAGGCAGTCCAGACTCTCCGATATTCGATTGAACCGGTGGTGAGGAAGGTGGTTGGCCGGGTCCGGCTGGAGGGTGAGAGCCCGTCCTCCTCGCCGGCCGACGCCGTTGTACTGAAGAGCCGCGAGCCCATCTGCGTGATGACGGTGCGGGCTGAGTTGGATGAATATTGCCTGCGCAAAACGATCGCGGCGGGGGCCTGCTTGGAAAAGATCGCGGGCGTGCGGCAGATTGTGCGCTGCGGCGAGCAGGTGCATTTACTTACCCCCGGCCAAAGCTATCGCGCGCGCTTTCTGGTCGGCGCCGACGGGGCCAGTGGCCAGGTACGGCGGCTATGTGCGGCCGGCTCCTGGTTTTCCCAGGGCTTTGCATTGGAGGTCCAAACTGCGGCACCGCGGGAGGAAGTTGACCTTACCTTCGATTTTGCGTCCGTCAGCCATGGGTACGCATGGATCTTTCCCAAGGGGGACCATCTGAATGTAGGCGTTTATTCCCTGTCGTCTGCGGCCAGCCTGACACGGAGCCGGCTTCTGAGCTACGTAAAGAGCAGGGTGGGCACCGATCCGGTGGATTGTGTTACCGGACAATATCTGGGGATCGGCGCCGGCGAGAGCCCGGCTGAATATGTTCTGCCCGATTTACGTGATCGGGTTTTCCTGGTGGGAGACGCCGGCGGCTTCGCCGATCCACTCACGGGTGAAGGAATCTACGGCGCGCTGGTCAGCGGACAGGCGGCGGCGAAGGCGATCCTGGCAGAGCTGCGGGGAAAGAGTACCGCTGCGGAGACATTTGCCGGCCATCTCACCGCCTACCGTCAGACGCTACGCTTTTCTTCGCGGGCGGCAGCGGCTTTCTATGCCAATCCGGCCCGCGGATTCCGCGCGATGCGCCTGCCTTTCGTGCGCAGGTCGCTGGTCAGAACCTATACCCATGGGCTGAACGTCAAGAGCCTGGCCATGCGCATCGCCCTCGCACACTGCTGACAACTAACTGGAAGAAAAACAGCAGACTCTAAAGCCCGGCCCTACCCAACTAACAACTTTCCGGCAGCCCTCTCCTCCGGCTCTTAATAAAACATTCGTGGATACATATCAGGCGTGAAAGAAGCTGTAGAGCAACACGGTGAGAACGATGCTGCTGACCACGATATAGATCTTGTCCTTCTGGGCGGCGAAACCATAGACGCAATACGCGACCCTCATGATGGGCGTCGCGATCAGGAGCAGAATGCCCAGGCGAATAATGTTACGGCTATCCAGGTGGTGAGCGACCAGGAGCGGAGGGATTCGGTCCGCGGGGCTGGCAATTCCATGAAAATGGACATAATCCGGCGCCCCTCCATGGGCCTGCAACACGTAGAGAAGCCCGCCGATAAACACCACAACGGCAGCCAGGCTGACGCCTGCGCGCAGCATGCGGCTGATGGCGAGTTCCATTTTCAGATCGGCTTCTGATGCCATCGGATCACAACCTTCCTGTGGCTCCGCTGTAGATCATTTCGACGCCCAGCGCGACAATGACTATGGCGAAGACCACCCTGAGGACGGGTACCCCGATCCTGACCAGCAAGCGTGCTCCTAGAAGCGAACCGGCCAGCACGCCCAGCATGACAGGCGCTGCCAGACCCGGGGCAATATAGCCCCGGCTGAGATAAACACCGGCGCTCGCCGCAGCCGTTACGCCGATCATGAAGTTGCTGGTGGTGGTGGAAACTTTGAAGGGCAGTTTCATGGCGTGATCCATGGCCAGAACCTTGATCGCCCCGGAGCCGATGCCGAGCAGGCCGGAGAGAATTCCGGCGACAAACATGATGCCAAAGCCTGCCGGAACATTTTGCGCGGTGTAGGCCTCGCGGCCATGCGCTGTCGGATAATCCCCACTCAGCTTCAGCTTCTCGGCCAGCAAATTCTGCGCCTGCGGCGTCTCATGCGTGCTGATGCGCGGAACGAGCTCCAGGCAGAGTACAGCAGTACAATCACCGAAAATAATACCGATCGCGTGGGTGGAAACGCGCGCAGTCAGATAGGCGCCCCCCAGGGCTCCCAACGTGGTTGCCACCTCCAGAAACATTCCGATGCGCACATTGGAAAAGCCCTCCCGGACGTACGAGACAGCTGCTCCCGAAGAAGTGGCGATGACCGAAACCAGTGAGGCCCCAATGGCGTAACGAATGTCGATATGGAAGAGAAGTGCCAGCGCAGGCACGATCACCACGCCCCCGCCCAGACCAGTCAACGCACCCAGCAGCCCGGCGAGAACCGACATCAACAACACGGCGGACGTAAACTCGATCAAGCCCATCTACCCTTTCGAGCATCCAAATCGATGAGTGGCGCGGCAACTCTCGCGTCTCTTAGTGTGCATCACGGTTCGCTTTAAGAAGGAATAAAAAGCAGGAAGGTTTCATGAGTAGACGAATTCTCAACGGCTGGAAAGAAATCTCCAACCACATTGAGCGCGGTGTACGCACCGCTCAACGGTGGGAGGCTCTTCTGGGAATGCCGGTTCACCGCCCGGCGTTGAAAGACAGAAGTGCGGTGGTCGCGTTCACCGACGAACTCGACTGTTGGATCACCCGGAACGTGCTGGACACGCCGGACGCAAATGGCGAAAGAAGGAATGAGGCTGTGGCACGGCTGCACGACAACATGAGTTCCCTGGAGCGGCACACCGCGCAGTTGGAGGCGCAAATCAAGGCGCTCCAGGAGCAAATCAAGCAATCGCTGGCGATCCACCGCAATTGGAACGCGTCGGGATTGCCCATCCTTCAAGCCGCTGCTTCGACCCGCAGCATAGGTGCAATGCTACCGTTCCGGCCCAGGAACAACTCGGGGCGCCGGTTGGTGTTTCCATAAATGAATGTTACAAGTTTGGAGAGCGGAAACATGCAACCGTTGCCCACGGAAGACCACCCCGGCCTCGAAAAAAAACCACCATCGGCTATCGAGTTAGCGAATGAAAAACTGGAAAAGGCGATCGAACAACTCTGGCATGCAAACGAAGCGCTGCAAGCCACCGGCGAAGCGCTCGGCGCGTTGAACCATCAGATGGAGAGGATGAGCGGAGAGGTAGAAAGCCTAAGCCGGGAAGTCGTTCGACTTCGTCTGCGCGGGACGGGGTGAGCGCGGGTGGGAACGAACGATAACGAGGGTATTCTGAGCGCGTTAATAGACCGGCGCCCCATCCAGCGGCCGCGTGTGCGGCTATCTTTAACGGAAAGCCGCATGAAGTTCGTTGGTCTCGCCGGCCCCCACAGGAAATCCGGGGGACAAGACTGACTCGTAGATGTGGATCATCTGCGCGTAGTTCTCTTCCGCGGTATATTTCGTCTCATATTCTTTCCGGGCCTGAGCCCGCATCAAATCAACTTCAGCGGGGTGGGCACGGAGCCAACGCACTTTTTCTACCAAGTCGCTTGCATTCCCTGGCTCAAAGTGCAGCCCGGTGCGCAGATGATCAACGATGGACGACATGCTTCCCAGGTTGCTGGCAATCACCGGCAATCCCACGGCGAAGGCTTCGGCCAGAATCATAGGGAAGCCTTCATACCACGTTGAGGGCAGTATGAGTACCGACGCATCCTTCATCCGCTGCAGAATTTCCGCCCGCGGCAGCCATTTCAGCCAGCTCACACCTTCCATTTCTCGGCTGGCCTTCTCCACCTCGGGCGCCAAGGGACCGTCACCCGCAATTTGCAAGGGCAACTCATGGCCAATTTGCCGCCACGCTTCGAGCAGCGTGCTGACTCCCTTCTCTGGCGTCAATCGTCCCACAAAAAGGGCGTAGTTGCCCTGGCCTCTACCAAGCCCGGGATCGTTCTGCAGATAATTAGGCTTGACGAAGATTTTCGCCGCGGGAAGGCCGCCCTCGATGAATTTGTCGCGCGCGAAATCAGTGAGGGCAATGTAGGCGGAGACCGCTTTGTTCCATGTCTGCTTAAAGTTGTGCGTCGCCAGCATCGCGGCGGCCGCCGCTGTCGCCAGCCTGCTGCCGCGATAACAGCCATGCACCACGCTTGGCCAGGGTATGCGCTTGGTCACGCAATCCTCACATACATGGCCATCGCGGAACAGAGTGGACGGGGGACACAGCAAGCGGTAATTGTGCAGGGTTTGTACGACCGGAATTCCTTCCCCATTGGCCGCGTAGTAGACCGCGGGAGAGATCATGGGAAAAGTATTGTGAACGTGAACAATGTCCGGCCTTTCCCGGCGCATCAGGGCGCAAAGCTCCTGATGAATTTGCTTGTTCCAGACGGTGTTACCAAGCAAGACCAGGGGGTTGACGCCGGTCACCTGGTCGTTGCTGGCCTGGTACAGCAGCACCTCATGGCCATGCGAGCGCAGCAGTTCGACCTCCTGGGCGAAGACCTGATCCTCGCCTCCCGGCTTCTGGTACGAATTGTGCACGGAGAGAATCTTCACTAAACACTCTCCTTGGCGCGAATGGCGCGATGCACTATCTGCTTCCATACACTCTGGGTGAGCAACAGATCGACCGCCCGCTGGAACAGCGGCAGGGGCAGATGGTTGGAGAAGCGCCAAAAACGGTCCATCTTGGAATTCGCCCGCAGCCCGTAACGGCATAGATCGCTGTATGCCTGGTGCATCGCCGGATCGTTGCTCAGGCGATGGCGAATATAGTTCATCTTGAGATAAAGCGGATTGCAGTCGATCCCTGGAAAGGACGCGGCCAGCGACGCATCAATGCTCTTCAGGTAATGCTTCTGCTCCAGCCAGAGGGAGTCCATGATCTTGATCTCCCGGTCCAGGCGGCGCGCCGTGATGCGCGTCGAGTTCTGGTCATTCTGTCCATGCAATCGCCACCGGGCCAGTGGCATATTTACAGCACACAGTTCGGTCATCAGCGGAGCCAGGCGATGAATCATCTGTTCTGCATATCCGGTGTATTCGACGGGTATGGGGAAGATCAGGTCAGCCACTTCGCGGCGGAGCGCCAGGTTGGTCGTGGGTGGCAAGCCCATCAGGATTCCCGCATTTTCGTAGGTGATTTGCGCGCAGTCTCCAGACGGCAAAGTGCTCAAGAGCGGATAGACGCCGCGTTGCCGCTTCTGATTGTCCACCAGGCTGGCCAGATGAATGGCAAAGCCGGCCGCGGGATGCGCGCGAAAGGCGTTCACCACGGTTTCCACCTTAGCCGGCAGGAAGGTGTCATCCGCATCGAGCAGGCAGATCACATCTCCGGTACAGTTCCGGTAGGCGGCATTCAGGTTGGCGGCCATGCCGCCATGAGGGTTGCGCAGCAACCGTATGCCAAGGCCGCGGTTGATATAGGATTCCACCACCTCACAGGAGTTGTCGTGCGAGTCGTCGTCGCTGACGATGATTTCGGCCGGCGGGTAGGTCTGCGCGAGAGCGCTCTCAATGGCTTGCCCGACGTAGGCCCCGTAGTTAAAGCAGGTGATCAGAACGGAGACCGAAGGCTTCTCGGGAAGACTCTTAAGAGCCATCGGAACAAGCTTGCCCATCCCTGCGTCCGGCGCCGTTCTGTCCAGTGATGCGGTTTCTAGTGCCATACCCGTCGTCCCTCTCCGCTATATCCTCTCAAATGCCCGCAATTACTCAGATGCGTCACGCTGGGCGTTGCTGCAGATAAAAGGCCCGCCACGCATCGACAAAGTTTTCCTCAGAGCAGCCAGAAGCCGCCAGGCGGGCTCGTTGGCCCATGGCGTGGCGATCGGCCGGGCTAAGGGCAAGAACGCGCTGCAGGCCCTCTCTCACCCCAGCAACCGTGGTTTCAATCAGGAAGCCGTTGTCGCCGTCCTGAAGCAGATCTTCCACCCCGTAGAGTTGAGAAACCACAATCGGAAGCCCAGAGGCGGCCGCCTCATACGTCACCAGGGAGAATGTCTCGTACAGCGATGGAAAGACGAAGACGTCCGAGCTCCACAGGTAGGGCCGGACATCGGACTGCATGCCGACGAATTTCACCCGGTCACCAAGTTGGTCCCTCGCGGCCTGCCCAACAAAGCGCGCGATCAGATCCGCTTCGCCGCCCACGACGATCAGTTTAACCCGCTCCATCCCTGCCGTGCCCAGCGCCTGCAACAACAGTGGCAGTCCCTTGCGTTCAAATTGTCCCAAAGCCACAAACAGAGCCACCAGATCCTGGTCCTCGATGCCGAGGTTGTGACGAAATGCGGAGCGGTCAAACTCATCGGGCATTTGCAGGCGCGGCAGGCTAATGGGATTGGGGAGCACGGTCAGCTTGTTCTCGATGTAGGGAAATTCCGCTCTTAATTCCCTCGCCAGGCCCCGGGATGGAACCACCACCTGTTTTGCGCGCGGATAGGTAAAGCTTTCCATCCAGGCATGAAGCTTATGGTCGAGCCAGCGGAACCAACCGCGCAAGCCTTTGGCGCCGGACTTGCTCCAATGATCCCTGAGGTACATGCGATGGCAAAAGTGCGAGTAGAGCAGGTCGCCGAAAGAGAGGTTGCTCTCCAGTGCCTGAATCAAATCAAACTTAGCGCCGCCACGAAGACGGTAGAGCAGGTAGCAGAGTGGCGCCATGAAGTGATAAACGACAAAGAGCGCCGCCAGGGGGCGTTTGGGTGACGGCACGCGCACAAACTGTATCTTTTCCGGACACGGATTTTCGAACTCGACGGCAAAAACGGTAAAATCATGCTCCGCAGCAAGCGCACGAAGCATGGCCAAATGGCAACTCCCGATCGGATTGTTGTGCGTTATCTTGAAATCGAATACGGCGATGCGCAAGCTAAGTTTCCTCTGCAGCTTCTATCGGTTGGTGGCGGTTGATCCGTAATTTTGTTCGATGGGCGTATTCTTCATTCGGCTGCCGAAAGACTGTATCAATGAAGGGTACGGGCTCCAGTGTCTGCGTGAGAGTTACCCTCTCTAAATTGAGTCCCGTAGGGACGGCTGAAAATCATACTTGTCCAAATTAGCTTTTTGGTAGGTGTGGGGACCTTGTTGTTTGACTCTGTCCCTCCACCTCCACCACTGCCAAGGTGGGCCGCCACCCTTCAATTTGTCATCCCGAGCGAAGCCGAGGGATCTGCGGTGCGCCTCTCCATCAAGCAACTCCGTAGCCTTTAAAGCCTTCACCCTTCGGAGTTGCTTGGCAGGAGAGAGAACTGCAGCTCCCTCGGCTTCGCTCGGGATGACAAGTTAAAGGGTGGCGGCCCACCTTGGCAGTGGTGGAGGCGGAGGGACAGAACCAGCACAACAGCAACCCGGTTTCGGTTTGCCAGCGTTCTCTTCAACCCATTCAGCAAGTTGCGTCGTCCAGAAGGCCATTCCTACGCTAATTTGGACAGCTCTGGCTGAAAATAGCCCAGGACGTCAGTCCTGGGTGTGCCATTTCCTCCAGACCAGTCCCGTAGGGACGGCTGAAAATGCCCCAGGATGCAATCCTGGGTACCTCTACCTCTGAAATGGGCTATTCGCGGGCAGCCACCCAGGACTCACGTCCTGGGTCATTCTCAGCCGTCCCTGCGGGACTCAAAATCTAAAGCGGCGGGCCTCTCTCAAGCCATCTTGACTAACGAGAGCCGGCCCGGACGAGGCACCTTGGCCGCGATCTTCTTGGCGATCTCGAGCGAAGCCGTGGCTGCGGGTGAAGGAGCATTGCAGACATGGAGGGAGTTCTTCCCTTCCAGCAGCAGAAAGTCGTCGACCATGGTTCCATCACGCAGCAGAGCCTGCGCCCGCACACCGCTCCTGCTCGGGATCAGGTCATCGGCTTGCACCTCTGGCACTAGCCGCTGCAGGCTTCGCGTAAACGCGGCCTTGCTCCAGGAGCGATACATTTCCTCCATTCCCTCGCGGAAATAGCGAGAGGAAAGCTTCCAGAAACCAGGATAGGTCATGATCTCTGAGAGATCGCGCCAGCTAAAGTCTGACTTGCGATACCCCTCACGCTTCATGCTCAACACGGCGTTGGGCCCGGCGTGAATGCTTCCATCCATCGCGCGCGTGAAGTGTACGCCGAGGAAAGGAAAGGCCGGATTCGGCACCGGGTAGATAAGATGACGCACCAGATAGCGGCGCTCCGGCTTAAGTTCGAAGTACTCGCCCCGGAAGGGAACGATCATGGCCTTCGGTTCCATGCCCCCCAGCCGCGCCACACGGTCGCTTTGCAGTCCGGCGCAGTTGATCAGAAAGCGCGTCTCCAGCGAGCCCCATGAAGTCTCCAGCAGGTAACCCAACGGAGTAGGCACAACCTGGAGCACTTCCGTGCCCACCTTCAGTTCCCCTCCCTGTTGCTGTATCTCGTGCACTAACGCGTGGCATACCTGCCGATAATCGACAATGCCCGTGGTAGGAACGCGAATCGCAGCAATGCAGGAAACATGCGGTTCCACTTCTTTTACTTCTTCCGAACGAAGCCGCATCGCCGGTACGCCGTTCTTTAACGCGCGATCGAAGAGCAAATCGAGTTGAGGAATCTCCTCCGGACGGGTGGCCACGATCAACTTGCCGCACACCTCGAACGGAACGCCATACTCATAGCAAAAGGCTCGCAGGGACTGATTCCCCGCCTGCGCCATCTCCGCTTTGAGGCTTCCCGGCTTGTAATAAATGCCGGAATGAATCACGCCGCTATTCCGGCCGGTCTGGTGCTGGGCAAAACCCACTTCTTTTTCCACCAGAAGGATACGCGCGAAAGGATAACGGCGGCCAAGAGCGGCGCCGGTCGCGAGACCAACAATTCCTCCACCGATTATTGCGAAATCATACATACGTTGCCTTTAAAAGCCTCTGCTTGCCGGCAGGCTGGATTGAAATCAAACGGGAGACAACCTGGATAAACAAGCCCATTTTCTCTTGCGATAGGTCCCTCCACTTGTCATAAGGCATATCTCGACGCCCCCACTCCATGAGTGGGCTGTGGCAAAGAGGCGTGGTCGAGGTACGGACGAAATCAGGCGGCGGCACAGTCTCTAATGCAATTGCACAAACGATTGCTGCTCGCTTCGGCTCTCTTGCAGGCAGCCTTTCGCGATGGTGCTGAAGAGCGAGGCTCCTCGTTATTCGACAAACTCCTTCTGTAACAAGGACTCCGGCTCAGTCACAGGAATTCCACCGGCGCTTCCTCATGGTCCATCCCCGAGACCCCAGCCAGATCGCTCATGCTTGGCGCCCGAGCCGGCGCCGTGGTGGTAAGCGCGAAAGGATTCAGCTTGGCTCGCCATAACACGAGAATGAAGGCAACCAAGGTATACGACTGCGAAGCGACGGCCGCCCATGCGATGCCAACCGCCGCCATCCTGGGAACAAGCAGGAAAGCAACCCCAAAGCCCAGAAAGGCGGCGCTGTAGTTTACAAAGTTGAACTGGGTGTCCAGCTGGTTAGGCAGCAGCAACTGGAAGATGATCACGGTGGTCAGAGCAATTAAGGGGATCCATAGGGAAAAGACGCGCAACACCGGCACCGAATCCCGGAATGCAGGTCCGAGCACAAAATGCACCAGCAACGGAGCTCCCAGATAAATAGCCAGGCCGAAGATCATGCCCAGCCCCCCGAGAAGAAGCAGGCTGTACTTCACCGTCTTCATGGCTTGCCCGGGGCTATCCTGCATCTGCTTGGTCAAGCGCGGGTAAAGGGCCTGATTCACCGGCCACATCCCTTGTTGAAAGACCCGCGTGATCCGTTCGGCGCCGGCGTACTCACCCAGCGCAGCTACCGGCGCGACCGAACCCAGGATCAGCCGGTTGGCCGAACCGGAGATACTCTGCACCGCGCGAAATAAGAACATCGAGCTGCCCAGCCGGAGTGAATCCCACACCATTACAGGATTAGGCCACTGAAAACCTACTTCTCGATAAGCCAGCACGACCGTGATTCCATGAGCCACCACGCAGCCGACA
This sequence comes from uncultured Acidobacteriaceae bacterium, assembly GCA_963787145.1. Classification (GTDB taxonomy): domain Bacteria; phylum Acidobacteriota; class Terriglobia; order Terriglobales; family Acidobacteriaceae; genus PALSA-350. Next base: position 10,856 of record CAWBBY010000006.1, on the reverse strand, counting down.
CACTGAGCCGCCAGGACCTTCCATCCATCGGAGGGCTTGTGGACCAGCACGAAGATGCTCAGGGTGGCAAGAACCTTGCCTGATATTTCCAGCATGCTGGCCAGGCGCATACGCTCCAGGCCCTGGAAATACCAGAGCATATTGATACCCTGGCAGACGCCCCATATCGTGCTGGCCCAAAACAGCGCCAGCGATGGAGCGATGTGGTGGGTAAAGCGCCGGGAGAAAATCGCTCCCGCGATACATAAAACGGCCAGCAGAAATTTGGCGCCTAACACCCCGGAGATCAGCGCTGAAAGATGTTTGGGGTCATTGCGGTGGCGCGAAGTATCGCGGGCTGCCGAGATGTCAAAACCATACTCGACTACGCTCGCGATCACCTCTCCAATCGCCTGCGCAAAAACCACCACCCCCCAACCTGAAGGGCCGAGCACGCGCGCCAGATATGGAAAGGTAAGCAGAGGGAGCGCGTAGGTACATGCCTGCACGCCATAGAGCGCGATTACATTGTGTACGACACCGCTACGCAGCAGCTTCCTGGATTTCAGGTTCAGTGAGGAGGTCTCGCCCGGTGAGCCCGCTGGCTTCATGTCCCGCTTCCAACTCCGACGGCGCTGTTGCGATAGATTCTCCCCGGGCTCTTCATGGCATCGGGCCAGGTCTTCCAGGGTGCCTTGCCGCTTTCCCATAAACTCTCCAGGTATCGTTTCTCGCGCAAGGTATCCATACACTGCCAGAAGGCGCCGTGGCGATAGGCCATGAGCTGGCCGGCCGCGGCCAGCCGCTCCAGCGGTTCCTTTTCAAAGTGGGTGTCATCGCCGTCAATGAACTCAAGCACCTCCGGCTCCAACACAAAAAATGCGCCGTTGATCCAGCCTTCCTTGGTCTGCGGCTTGCTTGAGACTTCAATAATCCGGTCGTCTTCCAATTCCAGATGCCCGAATCTCGCCGTCGGCCTGACTGCAGTCAGCGTCGCCAGTTTTCCATGCGAGCGGTGGAACGCCAGCAGATCGTCCAGGTTGATGTCGGCTATTCCATCACCCCAGGCGAGCATGAAGGTCTCGCTGCCAAGATAAGGAGCCAGTCTCCTGATCCGGCCGCCCGTCTCCGTCTTCATGCCGGTATCGACTAACTCCACCATCCAGTCGGGAACCGCTCCGCCATTCATCCTGACCTTGCCCGTCTTGAGTGACACGCTCAGATCCCGGTTGAGTGAGCAGTAGTCCAGCATGTACTTCTTGATGACTTCGCCCTTATGGCCCAGCGCGATCACGAACTCTTCGTGGCCGTAGTGTGCATAGTGCATCAGGATGTGCCAGAGAATTGGTTTGCCGCCAATCTCGACCATCGTTTTTGGCTTGAGCTCAGCGTCCTCCGTAAGACAGGAGCCAGGAGCCCCGGCAAGAATGGCGACTTTCATACGGATTCCCCGCCTCCGCGCGGATCGAGATCAAGAGAGACTAGAAGTGTGTTGGCCGCTGTTGCATGCCGGTTCTGCAGGTTGAACAATAACTGGTCCGCGGCAACTACGAGGTCCCTGGCGAAGCGGCCGCGATAGTGCAGCGCCCAGCGCGCGATCGCTGTGTAGCATCTCAGCCGTTGCCCTCTGCTCAGTGCGGAGCGCGCGACAGAACAAGTGAATTCTTTCGCCACATTCCATTCCGGGAAGGCGAGCTTGCGGGCCCTTGCCGGATCCCACCACTCGGGTGCCGGCAGTGTACCCCAGCGCCCGGTCAGCCGGAATCCCCCAACCCGATTTCGTTCCGGCATGGTCCAGGAGGCCTGGCCCGTGTGCCGGGTGCAAATAGACAGATACTCCGGCACTTCGTAGAAACGTCCCAGCAGTCCCAGCTGCAGCAGAAGCACACGATCGCTGTGTACATAGCTGCCCCGCGGCGGAAGCTTGCGCAGCGCATCGAGACGGATCAGACCGGAAAAGGGATAGCCCTCGTGGCCTTTGAGCAGCAGGTCTCGTACGCGCACTACCGGATCGAGCGAACTGGTGCGTAACCGTTCTTCGCTTGCTCTCGATAAATTGCCCGTCCTCGGCGATGCACCGGGTCAGTGTGTGGGCCACGACCAGCGAATCATCCGCTTCCAAAGCGTCAATACAAAGGCGCAGAAAGTCGGGCTGAATCAGGTCGTCATGCGTCGCCCATTTGAAGTACTTGCCCGTGGCCTTGAAGTAAACGTTCCTCAGGTTCCAACCGGCGCCCATATTGCTTTCGGCGCGGTAATACCGAATGCGGGAATCCTGCGCGGCAAACCGCCGGCAGATCTCTCCGCTGCGATCGGTAGAGCAATTGTCGGAGATGATGAGTTCAAAATCGCGGAACGTCTGGTTCAGAATGGATTCGATGGCAGCTTCAAGAAAACGTTCTCCATTGTAAAGAAATAGTCCGATACTAAGGAGAGGCCTGGTGCTCATGGATTCATGCTCCAATCTGGCACGCCGAAGCAGCGCGGGGGGAGGGCTGTCGGAGAACGAGTAAATGCAGCGTCCTCATGATTCGTGAGGGCTGTTTCTTGAATCTCGACCGCATGATTTGTGAATGACCCTATGACGCAATGTGTGCCCCAAGGTCTCGCTTTTGAGATCTGGGGATGTACTTCCCCAAACGGTCACAGGTCTAGGCCAGTTTCCTTACACGGGAAACCAATTGTTTGATCCAACTTTGCCGAATCAGGAGATTGACGGCGAAATCAAAGACCGGTGGGGCAAGTAAATGGAGATCTTCCAAAACCATACATACCTCGCGTCCGGTAGGGTGAGGCATTCCATGTAACGATCATAATGACGGCGAACGTCAGGATCGCGGGCAAGCCGGGCATGGATGTAACTCGCATACGCAATGTACGGATGCAGACTAAGCGGCTGAAAAACCTTGGGTAGACGCTCGTCCACGGTTCCGAGGAAGCGTTTCTGGGCCGCCCATAGCGCCCCACAGTACTCCAACTCGCGCTGAAACGATGCCGCCGACACCCGGTCTGGCCCATAGTTGTTTTCGCCGTGCAGACGATATTCCGATAAGGCTTCGTTTTCACGGGTTACATTCGTGATCAGCGGAGCCAGGCGAGTAATCAATTGATCGGGACAGTTGACCAGCGGAGCTTCCAGCGGCAGAGGAAAGAGCCGCTCAGCGACATCCCGATGCAGGCTCAAGCCGGAGGTCGGTGGCATGAAGGGCAAGATACCCCCATCTTGCAACAAGCGCGTGCCATACCATCCAGAGGGCAACGGGTCCGTCATCGGCCACACGCCCTGGCGGCGCAGGTCGGCCGTCATTCGGATCACACGATGCACCCCAAAACCGGAGTCGGGGTGTGCCTGAAAATTGGCCACAACCCGCTCGATCTTGTTCGGCAGGTAGCGATCGTCGGAGTCGAGCAGGGAAATAATCTCACCCCGGCTGGCCGCAAACGCTGCATTGAACCCCGATGCCTGTCCTCCATTCGCCTTGCGGATCAACTGCACGCGCGGGTCTTTTCGCAGATATTCCTCAATGACGCCCACCGAGTCATCGGTTGACCCGTCGTCACAGATGATCAGTTCGATGTTGGGATACGTCTGCTGCAGCGCGCTCTGAATCGATTCGCCGATGTAACGGCGCATAGTTGTAGTTCGAAATGAGGATGGAAACCAGTGGCTCCGCCGGTAAAGGCAAAAGCTCGATAGGGTGTAGCCCGCTGATAGTTTCAGTTTCCGTAATAGCCATAAGAAGTTTGAGTACGACAAATCACGTAGTTGGGTGGGTCCTGCCAGGACTGGTTATCCTGGCTTACTTTCAATCGTCGGCCGGGCGGACCCGGCTCTGCCTTGTTCATCCCTTGTTATTTATCCGTTATCCATCCGCGGCGCACTCGCCACACCACTCAATACGCTCCGACCCCCTTCACCACCAAACCAGGCGTGGCCAGAATAATTTTGATATCCAGCAGCAGCGACCACTCGCGAATGTATTGCAGATCGAGCCGCACCATCTCTTCAAACGGAAGTTCACTGCGGCCATTCACCTGCCACAAGCCGGTAATGCCGGGATACACAGCAGACCGTCCCTCAGACCAGTCCGCGTATTCGCGGCTCATCCCATCCGGTCCCAAATCGCCGGCCGGCAAAGGCCTCGGACCTACCAGGCTCATCTCCCCGCGCAGCACGTTGATCAACTGCGGCAACTCATCCAGGCTATAGCGACGAATGAAGCGGCCGATCGGAGTTACCCGCGGATCCTGTTTGATCTTGAAAATATGGCCGTGCTTTTCGTTGGCATGGGCCACATGGCTGCGATCCATTGCCGTATACATCGACCGAAACTTGAGAAACATGAAATGGCGTCCACCTCTGCCCACGCGCGGCGCCTTGTACAGGATGGGCCCTGCAGAGGTGAACTTCACCAAAGCCGCGATGACCAGCATGGTGGGCCCCAGAAAAATAAGCGCCAGCGTCGACGCGACGATGTCAAAGCCCCGCTTCACGATCTCCTGGCCCCTGCTGAACGCCAGCGGCCGCAGCTCCACCAGGGGCAATCCATATTGGTTGACCACATTGACTCGGCCCGGTTCAGGGGCAAAGTCCACGGTGCAATTGACAATGACCCCCATGCGCTTGAACACCTTGTTGCATTCGTCCAGTTCGCCACGGGAAATCGAGCCGTTGAGAAGAATGATGCGATTGAGCTGTTCGCGATTGATCAGCTCGGCCAACTGTGCCGTGGTTCCCAGCACCGGCATGGGAAGTGAAAGGCCATCGGTGGTATGGCCCTCGGGGACGATGAGTCCCTTGATTTTGACGTTGGCCACATTGGCCGAGTTCATCAGCGCGACCAGGCGCCCGGCGTGGGAACCGTCCCCCAGCAAAGCCGCCCGAATGGGCGAAGGCCAGTGCCGCTCAGCCACCATGGCCGCGAGCACGCTGACGCATCTTGCCAAGCCCAAGCTGAGAAAAGCCAGGGGCGCGAAAATCATGAAGAACGAGCGGGATACGTCGGCTCCCAGCTGGCGGGAGAAGAAAGTGACGATGACGATGTTGCAACTGGCCAGCAGCGCGCCTTCCGCTGCATTCACCACACTGCTCCACAAGCCGGATGCGGCCTTCCACCCGATAGAACTTGAGACGCCACGCCATGATGATCCACAGGATAAGGACCATCATCAAAGACGGCGCCCAGATCGAAGCATAGGTCCAGGCAACGTGTTGCGTGGTTAAGGGGTTGAGCAACACCCGCATCTGGATCGTACAGGTCCAGGCAAGCGACACCGCGAGAAGATCCAGAACGAATTGCATGGTCTGATACAAACGTAGATTCCGGACGTGCATGAGAGCGGTTCTCCCCATACGCTCCCTGGAGGCCCCAGAGAAGCGTTCCATTTACCAAAGCAGTCAGGCCTTTCTCCTGGCGGTGTAAGAAGACCAACCGGGGCCGGATAGCCGCCGCCGCAGGAGAAATGCACTAGGAGAGGGAACGTTGGTGCATCAAGACGCTCATCTAAAATCACGAAAGCTCACTCAGTGAAGCAAGGCCGACCCAACCCAGGAATTTGATTGGATGCAGTCTGTGCTTTCCTGCGACTCGAAATCGGTCGCAAGTGAACTTTCGCCGGCGTCTCTGTTCCCTTGTTGTCTCGTTGTCGGTCTATGCAGCCGGTGCTTCGCGGCGGGGGAAGGGCCGCGCCCAGAACTGCTAACGAAACCATCTACTTCGTGTGCCAACTCGAGTTGCTACAGCGATTCCGCAATCACAGACCACCTATGAGAAGCTTTAGATGAAACTGCGTTTAACCCCGGCCCGCGCCGGCGTAGCTGTTGTAACCGTTGACGTAGGACGGATCCTCAATGCGCATATCGCAGCCATTGAGAATGGTGCCGATGACCGGAGTGCCGTCATCCGCCAGACGCTCTCTGGCTTCTCCCAACTGCTCCGGGCTGGTCTCGCCGGCGCGGCTGATCAGAATCACACCATCCGCATTGCGGCTCAGCAGGCGAGCATCCGCCATACCCATCATCGGCGGAGAATCGATCAGGACGAAGTCATACTCCGACCGCGCCTTCTCGATCAGACTATCCAGATAGGTGGAGTGAAGCAGCTTGGAGATATTGGCAGGCTCCGATCCACCGGGCAGCACCGACAGTCCGGGTACGGGGCTGGAGCGAACCACGGAGTCCAGCGTGATCGCCCCGCTGCCGCCATCCAGAAGCGCATCGCTCAAGCCGGTTGCGAACTGCAGCCCGAAGAGCTTGCCCAGTCGCGGCCGCCGCAGGTCGCCATCGATCAGCAATACGCGCCGTCCGATTTCCGCCAGGCTGATGCCAAGATTCGCCACCGTGGTTGTTTTGCCTGCCTTGGGGCGCGGGCTGGTCACGAGGATTACCCGCGGACTCACTCCGTTCACCCGGCTGAGCAGAATCGAGGTGATCGCGGACCGGTATGCGTCCGCCATCATGGTCTCATCGTGGCAGTACTGCACCATATCCTTGTCCACCAGGGCTGAGTTGCCAATCGACAAGCCATTCTTCCCGTCGGCAAGCGCGGTGATCGCCGCTCAAATTGCGCAGCGTGAGCGGGATGCGCTCGCTGTTGCCAATGCGCGCCGACGGAATCACCGCCAGCTCAGGCACGTTGAGGTGCTTGACACTCTGCCCCGGTGACCGCAGGCTGGCATCGTTGCGCTCGCGCAGCAGGATGTAGCAAGTCGAGAAAGTAAGGCCCAAAAGCAATCCCAAGGACAGATTCAGAGCAAAACTCGGGCGGTAGGGCGAGGTCGGCACTGATCCAGGACTGACTACGCGCACGTCGCTCGATCGCAGGGCAGCGACGATGCTGGCCTCTTTCACTCTTTGCAACATGGATTGGTAAATGTCGCGGTTCGCATCCACTTCCTTCTTCAGGATGTTGTAACGAACCTCTTTCACCGACTGGTCGGAAACCACGCCCATCTGCTGGTTATAGGCCTGGGTCAATAGCTGCTTGCGTCGCGCGGTGGCCGAGTTCGCCACTCCCAGCCGCTTGATGATGTTGGCGCGCTGGTGGGCAGACTGCTGTTCCAGGTCGGCGATCTGGGCCTTCAGCTGCTGGATCTTGTAGTTGGCCGGCGTGAGCGTCACGCTCAAATCGGAAAGCTGGCGGCGCAGGTCGGCCAGCCTGGCCCGGTTATCCCGCAGCGTCGGATCATCCAGAACCTGGGGCATGGCTTCGGACGGATTGTTGTGCGAAACCTCCACCTGTGCCTGAGTATCCGCCTCGTCCGCCTCAGCCTTGGCCAGATCGGTTTGAATCTGGCGCAGCTTATCAGCCGCGACGCTCTCCTGCGAGTCGCTGGGAATCACGATACCCGTCTGGCGCGCGTAGTTTTGCAGATCGTTCTCTGAATCCTGCAATTTCTTGCGCGCGTCGGTGAGCTGCGCGGTGAGGAACTTGTTGGTGTCCCCGGCGGAGCTGCCGCGGGCGTCCTGAGCCTGCTCAATAAACTGTTGCGTCAACGTGTTCGCCGTATCCGCGGTCAGCTGCGGCTCCGGACCCAGAACCGTCAAGGAGATCAGATCTGAAGTTCCGTCGACCTTGACCTTGGCGTCGTCGAGCATCTGCAAGATCACAGCTTCGCCCTGGGCCGGCGTGACCGCGGCCGGTTCGCCGATCCATTCGCGCACGGTGCCGATCAGGCCTTGGCCGCCGGCGATGGCTCCGGGAACCTTGGGACCCAATACCTCCGCCGTCCGGCGCACGACTGGTGGGCTCTTCAAGAGCTTGGTTTGGGTCTCGATATATTGATCCCCGGTCACCTGGTTGGAAGTCGGATCGACCTCCTTGCTGTTCATGAAGTCCTGGTTGATCCCCATTACTTCCAGAATTACTTCCGACTTGTAAACCTTAGGGGCCACCAGGGTGTACAGCACGCTGAGCAGAAGCGTGCCGCCAACAATCGCGGCCACCGCGTTACGATGGCGGCGAAGCAAGGCAGAGTAATTGACCGAGGCTTCAGGCCGGGGCCGGTTTCCTGCTATCGGATGCGACAGCTCTATCGCGGTGCCGCGTCCGGAGTTCCGGCCTTCGGGTAAGCGAGGTCCTGGAATGATCTGCTGGGTCGGAGTCATCTTTATGTAGTCCTTTCGGATTTTGATCGGTTCGCTTCCGGAACCGATCTCATGCACGCTGCAGTTGACTTGGGTAGTACGGCCGCATATCAAGCCGGGGGTCTCGCTCGAGGCCATTCTCGGAATTTGTGATGGATGTTGTTAACGAATTCGGGCGCCTTACCGCCAGATAGCTATGCCTGTCCCGATTCCAATGGCTGAGGCCAAACCCATCGCTCCAGCCGTCTTTCCAGTGCTGTTGGGGATGTACAGGATGTCGTCAGGGCGTAATTCGATGTCGGGCGCTTTGTTCTCCATGATCTTCTTCACATTCGCGGGAATCTGTTCCCGCTCTGCCCCGCCCGATGCGCGCAATACCCTGGCGCCCGAGAGCGATGCTGTCTTGTCCCAACCGCCGGCCAAGGCAATCGCCTTGGTGATCGACATACTCTCGTTATCGGTCAGCACAAAACCGCCGGGCTTGGTGACGTTGCCCAGAACGTAGATCATCCGCGCGCGGGGAATCGGTGACCACATCGTGTGGCTTCATCACGATGTTGCCCTCGGGATCCTTGCCGCTCATGACCGCGCGTATATCGATGTGGGCCACGCTGTACTTGCCCGTGGGGTCGGTAAAGGCGCCGGCGACTGGGATCGGGCCCTCGCTCAGATTACGGGTGATCAACGCCTGGTCGCCGGCCTCAGGACGCAGACCGCCGGCCATGCTGATCACTTCCATCAAATTCCGATTGCCCCGCAATTGCACCACACCCGGGGTATTGACATTGCCCGCCACCGACACCGGCTGGCTGTGGAATTCATTCACCTGCACGGTGACTTGCGGATCCTTGAAATACTTCTTGTAGGCGGTGACCAGGTTGGCCTGGAATTGCTCCACGGTCAACCCGGCGGCATGCACCAGCCCGATCATGGGCAGGGTAACCGATCCGTTGTTGTCGATCTGCGCCGGCTTGTCCGGAATGTCGTCCGCGGCAAAAACACGAACCGTGATCAGATCTTCCGGCCCCAGGACGTAGCTGGTGCTGCTTGCAGCGGTAGCGGCCGATGGCGCGGTTGGTATATAAGCCGCGGTGGAAACGGCTGGCGCGGCCGGCGCAGCATCGAAGCGGCCATCTGCTGCTACGCTCTGGGCTAAAGCCGGAGCCAGCATGATGCTCGGGAAGCAAAGAGACAACATAATCAGTTTGGCTGGAGATTTGTGCATAAATTCACTCACCATAAGTAGCTGGAATGCCGCCGAGAAATACCTCCGGCGGGAACGTGCTCCGGAAAGAGCGCTTTAAAAGACGGGGATCAACCAAAAGCTCAGGCGGCCAACCAATAAAGCCGGCCAGGGGGGACGTACGTGACTACCGGCGTACGTTACTACGGGAGAACCAAAAAACGGGATAGACAGAAGTTGATCAAGGTTTCGCGAGCTTACCGCTAGGCCATCATCCGCTCCGCAACCACTGGAGCATAGGGTGAGACCCAGTCAGGATGTACTTCGACCAGAACGGACCGGCGTAATAAATTTACGGAAAGAATCAACCGCTGCGAACGCCGGACCTCAACCAGGATGCCGGTTAAACCTGCCAGCGGGCCGCGCAAGATGGAGAACGAACCCGCTTCCCCGACTTCCGTATACGGCCAGGCTTCGAGCGGCACATCGACGCTGACGGTCTGTTGCAGCGCCTCAATCTCGGCTTTGTCTGCAGGCAGTGGGTTGGTGCCTGCTCGCACTACGTCGATTACGCCACTGGTCATCAGAACAGGCACAATCAACGACCGGCTCGTGGAGCAAAAAATGTAACCGGGGAAGAGCGGCATCTCTACGACTTTGGTGCGATCCGCCCATTGCCGCTTGGACTTGTAAAGAGGCAAAAACTCCGTAAACCCCTTCTCCCGTAGAGCAAGAGAAACCTGCTTCTCGTGTCTCGGCCGGACGCGGAAGGCAAACCATTCATTCGACTCGTTTGACCCTGGATCGCGATACATGAGTATCTCCGTTACAAGAGTGAGATTGCGTGACGCAATTCCCTAAGGGATCTCACTTCGCTTCGAGGGGGGACGATGCGAAACTTTGATTTGAAACCCAAGACCAGTCATTGAACTCAGCCAAACGCGCTTCCGCCATCTGGGTTACAGTACTGAATTCAGGCTTTCACCCGAAAGAACTTAAATGCTCAAGTTCAGTCGCGACCAAATTCTCGCCTTCTAAACTTGCAGCTCGTTCCATCAAATGGTCCTATAGACCCGAGCTAGTGTCAATAAAATCCGCAGCTCGTGGCCGCGCCAACTTGCGACACCCGGAAATCAGTACCAAACTGAATCTTAGTAACTTCAATTTGGCACCAAAGGTCACCACAGGTAACCATTTCAGAGCTTCGCCATCTCAGTCACAGAGACCAAACTAAATGCATTAAGCCAGTTGTCATTGTCGAGACTTGAAGACCGCCACTAGGGGGATTAACGGCTGTTCAACGGGTTTGGCGGTTCATGCCTCGACCGTCACTGGTCTTGCAGTACCTACAACCCGTAATCTAGTGGCACCTATCACAAGTGTCAACAATTCTGTTGTTGTGGATAACGCCACCGGGTGTTACCAACGGTGGAATTCTGCTCTTGCTGCGAAAAATTTGTTTGCAGTGAAAGCGGGCACTGATGTTCGCGCAGCTACGCTTCCTTCTCACTCATAGAGAGATGCCGTCACGCCAAGAAAACGTTGTGCCTGTGGAAAACGCCCTCGCGCCGAAATTCTGTAGCCGGCGCAAAAAGCAGATCTGCACGG